>NZ_JASBRE010000009.1 GCF_029960815.1 Pseudomonas sp. AL03 | reverse complement strand
GAGGTTGGCCTTTAACCATCTTGTGGGAAGGTTTCTGCGGGATCTTCATTTTCAATACGTTGCTAATCGACGTCCTTGAGCGGTGGAAACTGAATCCGCCGCCAGACCTGCCCTATCCCGACATAATCGAATGGTCAAAGCCACTACCTCCCGAACAGTGGGCCAAACGCTCCCCGGAACTGGAAGAAGCCATAGCCAAACGCGAGGCTGAACTAGTCGCTCACGCCTAGCGAGAGTTAGCTTGAAGGCGAGTATTCGAGGCTGCGGGAATCTGATCAAAACAGCCCACTCAGCCGCGACATGCCACTCCGTCCTTGGCGCAATTTCGTGAAAGGGGTGATGGACGGCCAAAGTATCCCGGACCTTAAACGACGCTCAGGGCTGGGCATGGGCGGCAGTACGCGCTGGCGTGAGCAGTTTTTGTTGTTGATTGAAAAGTTGGGGCACCGTGAACTGTTGCAGTGGATCACCTGGATGCGCAGTCGTCGCAATAACGAAGCGGTCAGTTTTGTGCGTCAGGGTGGGCACCTGGACAAGGCAACGCGCTCTATTTATCCGCAAGGAACGCGAAAGGGTAGGTTTGTTGCCCGCATATGCCGGTAATACATCGTCAGCATTCCAGCCTTGTTGTGAATCATTGCGTCTAGCCAACATCCCGAATCAGTCGCCACGCTTCGTCCACCGGCAGCGGCTGCTTCATCCGTTCGGCGAGCATCGCTACCGCACGTTCTTCATCGCAAGCCACCGCGGCGACCACCACTCCGTCCTTGCCGAACAGCCCGATAAAGGGTGGATGGTCGGGATCGCCTTTGAACTCGAGCTCGTCCCAGGTTTCGGCGTGTCCAAGGTAGTCGTAGTTTTTACCGAAGTGCCAGGTCCAGAAATACGGCACGCCGAGGTAATGCTCGTCGCCGCCAAGCATGTTCATCGCCGCGATCCGCGCCTGTTGCTGTGCCAGGCGCCAGTGTTCGATCCGTTGAGGCTGGCCGTTGAGCGGAAAGGTCGCGATATCGCCGGCAGCCCAAAGCCCATCGGTCACGCGCATCCCGCCGTCGACTTTCAGCGACTGGTCCTTTTCCATGGGCAGGCCGGTGAATGCGCCGGTTGCCGGGCTGACGCCAATGCCGACCAGCACCAAATCCGCCGGTAAACGTTGGCCGTTGTCCAGGCGCACCGCTTCGACCCTGGCGGTTCCTTCGATGTGCGTTGCTTCGCCAGCCGTATGAAACACCACGCCGTTGGCCTCGTGAAGAGCACGAATTGCCTTGCCGACCGCGTCGCCAAACTGTTTGACGAAAGGCACGGCGTGACGCGCCAGAACGGTAACGTCCAAGCCGTATTGACGCAGGGAGGATGCGGATTCCATGGCGATAAAACTGTCGCCGATGATCACCGCTCGTTGGCCTGGTTTTGCCGACTCCAGAATTCGCTGCGCCTGGTCCTTCGAACGCAGCACAAACACCTGCGGCAAGTCGGCGCCAGGCAGCGTAAGAGGATTGGGTGTGCCTCCGGTGGCGAGCAGCGCGGCGTCGTAGCTCAGCGATTGACCGTCGAGCAACTGCAACGTTTTGTTCGCGGCGTCCAGGCTCGCCACTTCACCGTTTATTCGCTCAATGCGCTGTTCGCGGTAAAAGTGTTCATCACGCAGCGGCGGGATTTCTTCCGGCGGCATCTCCCCGGCAATCACGAATTTGCTCAATACCGTACGGTCGTAACCGGCGTCGGTTTCACGGTCGATCAACAGCACCCGGCCACCGAAGCCTCTCTCCCGCAACGCCGCCGCACCCGCCGTGCCTGCGGCGCCGGCGCCTATGATCACAAACGTCCGCTCATCGTCGGCGGGCGGGGTGTGAGCGTCGGACATCGGCTGATCGTCGACCCAGACCTCATCTTCGCGCACCTCTAGGGGATAACGCTTGAGGCTGTCCAAGGCCGGCGGTTCGCACAGCGCGCCGTCCTCGATCCGAAACGTCCCCTTGTGCCACGGGCAGATCAGGCGCCCATGACACAGCGCACCTTCGGCCAGCGGCGCACCGGCATGAGGGCATTCGCCCTGATAGGCGCGCAATTGATCGCCGGCCCGCAGCAGGAGGATTGTGGTGTCCGCGATCCGCACTTCCAGGCCGCGGTCTTCGGGAACGTCGGCGAAACAGGCAACGCGGTGCAGTGCCATCATCACTCTCCAGGCAAGCGTTTCATTTAAGAGTTTGGCGCTTATCCAGAGGTTCAGCCAATTCCCACTGCCACCGAACGAACGGTCCGGCTATAGTTTGCACGCCGACGACGGCCCCACCCGCACAAGGTGCTCCGGTATGACCCGATTGACCTCTCTGACCCCTTGGCTGGCGGCCGTTGCCGTCGCCCTTTGCGTGCAATTTCCGGCGCAGGCCCAGGAGCGTTTCACCTTGAACATCCCAGGTGTCACCGACGATCGATTGTTCACCTCGGCGGCTGCCAGCGATGCGCCCAATTGCGGTGGGCACAATCAGTCACCGGCCTTGAACTGGAACGCCGGGCCGACGGGTACGTTGAGCTATGCCATCGTCATGCACGATCCTGACGGCCAAAAAGGCCAAGGCGTCGATCACTGGGTGCATTACGGCATCAAAGCCGCGACTCATCAGATTGCCGCCGGCGTCGGCGCAAAATCCGCCCTTGAAGGCGTCGGTGGCACCAACAGCAAAGGCACCACAGGTTATGTCGGTCCTTGTCCGCCGGTCGGCGACAGTGCGCACCACTACATCATCCAGCTTTACGCCCTGGACCTGGCCCCGGAAGCTTTAGCTGCCGGCCTGACGCGCGCGCAACTGCTGGAAAAAATCAAAGGCCATGTGTTGAAAAACAGCAGTGTGGTGCGGCGTTATCACCGCTGACGTTTTTTTCAGCAGGTTTAACCCGAATTTACCGGGCTGTCCGTCTCAGAGGATGAATGGATCAATTTCCTCCTGAGGTCAGCCCCCATGTCCCTCCCTCTGCATTTCCTCCGCCCGGCCGCCCAGGGTTTCGCTGCCGGGTTGCTGTTGGCCATTGCCGGTTGCGGCGTTTCATCCAAGCCTGATTCCGCTTCTGTGTCGCCACCGGCTCAAACTGTGCTGAATACCGAGGCGTTGGTGCGCAGCGAGGCTGTCATGGCGGACACCTCGATGGCCAAGCGCAGCGTGCGTCCGGCGCCGACGGCGAGCTATGCGCCGATGTCGGCGGGCGAGGCATCTGCGCAGGGCTATCGGGATGAGCAGCGGGAGCAGTATCAGGCGCTGGCGGATAATCCGATCCACAGCGTGGCCCAAGCACCGGTCTCAACCTTCAGCGCCGACGTCGATACCGGCGCCTACGCCAACGTCCGCCGCTTGCTCAATCAGGGACGCCTGCCACCGGAAGGTGCGGTCCGCCTGGAGGAGATGGTCAATTACTTCCCCTACGATTACGCATTGCCCACCGATGGCTCGCCCTTCGGCGTGACCACAGAGCTGGCGCCGTCGCCGTGGAACCCGCATACCCGATTGCTGCGCATCGGCATCAAGGCCTCAGACCGCGCGGTAGCGGAGTTGGCCCCGGCGAACCTGGTGTTTCTGGTGGACGTGTCCGGCTCGATGGACCGACGCGAGGGTTTGCCGCTGGTCAAAAGCACCCTGAAGTTGCTGGTTGATCAATTGCGCGAGCAGGACAGGGTTTCGTTGGTCGTCTACGCCGGCGAATCGCGTGTGGTGCTGGAGCCTACTTCCGGACGGGAAAAAGCGAAGATTCGCACAGCCATCGATCAATTGGCCGCCGGCGGCTCCACCGCTGGGGCGTCAGGCATCGAACTGGCCTATCAGATGGCGCAGCAGGCGTTTATCCCCAAGGGCATCAACCGCATCCTCCTGGCCACCGACGGCGATTTCAACGTCGGCATCAGCGACTTCGACAGTCTCAAACAAATGGCTGTGGATAAACGCAAGACTGGCGTTTCCCTGACCACGCTGGGTTTTGGTGTGGATAACTACAATGAACACCTGATGGAACAGTTGGCCGATGCTGGCGACGGCAACTATGCCTACATCGACAACCTGCGCGAGGCGCGCAAGGTGCTGGTGGATCAGCTCGGCTCGACCCTCGCCGTCGTGGCGAAGAACGTGAAGCTGCAAGTGGAGTTCAACCCGGCACAGGTCAGTGAGTATCGGCTGTTGGGGTATGAGAATCGTGCGTTGAAGCGTGAGGATTTCAGCAACGATAAGGTCGATGCCGGTGAAATCGGCGCAGGGCATACGGTGACGGCGTTGTACGAAATTGTGCCCAAGGGTGAAAAGGGCTGGCTGGAGCCGCTGCGGTATGGCACTCCTGGGGCCGCTGTTTCCGATAAGTCTGGGGAATTGGCGATGTTGCGAGTGCGATATCAGTTGCCTGAGGGTGGGAGTAGTCGCTTGATCGAGCGGTCGATCGTCAACGGTCAGGTCGGCAAAGCCAGTGATGACTTGCGATTTGCGGCGGCCGTGGCGGCGTTTTCCCAGCAGCTCAAGGACGGGCGTTATACCGGTGATTTCAGCCTGAAAGACACGGAAGCCTTGGCCCGTGGTGCGCGGGGCGAAGATCGATTCGGTCTGCGCGCAGAGTTCGTGCAGTTGGTGGCGTTGGCGCAGAGCCTGCGAACCACGACCGCATCGAATAGTGAGCCGCTTAAGGGAGGCTACAACTGATATGTCTGCGCCTGAACCGAGCGACGAATCGCTGCTGGCCCGTTATCGCGCAGGCGACGGGCCGGCGTTCGAGATTTTGTACGCTCGTCACCGCCAAGGGCTCTACCGATTCCTGCTCGGCTTGAGCGGTAAATCCGAACTGGCCGAAGAGGTTTACCAGGAAACCTGGTTGAGCCTGATCCGCAGCACCAGTCAGCCACAAGGCCGGGCGAATTTTCGTACCTGGCTTTACCAGATTGCCCGCAACCGACTGATCGATCACTGGCGCAAGCACGGAATCCACAATCCCTTGCACGACAGCTACGACGAACAGATCCACGCGTTGAGCGATGACGCTGCCGACCCCGAACAACAGCTGAGCCTTAGCCGCGACAGCCAGCGCCTCGAAGCGGCCCTGCAAAACCTGCCCGCTGACCAGCGCGAAGTGTTCCTGCTCCGCGCCCACGGTGATCTCGACCTGCCGCAGATCGCCACCCTCACCGAAACACCGCTGGAAACCGTCAAAAGCCGCTTGCGCTACGCCCAGCAAAAACTGCGTCGGCTGCTGGCCGAGGAGGTACTGACATGACTGACGCCAAACAGACACCGGAAGACCAAGTGCTACAGCATTACCGCGAGCATGCGGCTGGCGAACCACCGTCCCATCTCGACGCTTTCATCCTGGCCACAGCGCAACGCGAAGTCCCTGCGCAGAAACCAGGTCTGTGGAGACGCTGGGTTCAGGCCTGTCAGAAACCCCGTTGGCAGGTTGCATTTGCCAGTCTCGTCGGCGTGGCCCTGATGCTTGCACTGGTGCAGCGTGCACCGGACCAAGCACCGAGTTATGACTTCGCTCCTGCACCCAAAGCGTCCGCACCGGTCGCCAAAAAAGAAGCTGCAGAAGCACCCCCTTCGGTTGCTCGCTCGCTGGCTGCGCCTTCCGGCGCGATGTCCGCCCCCGCGCAGAGCGAATCGATCAATGCCGAAATGGCCGATGAAGCCAAGGTCAGCAAGCGTGCAGCAGCTCCAGCGAAAACCCTGGATGAGCAATTGCGTGAAGTGATGCGCCTGCAAAAGGCCGGTCAGACGCAAGCCGCCGATGCGCTGTTGAAGACATTGCACAAGCGTTTCCCTGACGAAAACCTCACGGCCCGACTCAAGGCGTTGCAGAAAAAATGAAGGACACAGCGGTCGCCAATTTGGCATCGACGCCTGAAAGCGCGCACTATCGGCCCATAGCCGATGCGTTGGAGGAAGCCATGGCGAAAAAAATCGACCGCATCGCCCAAATGCTCAACTGCCCGGTGAAGGGTCAGGAATTACGACGGGCTGTTACTGAGAGTCGTAAGGAGTTTCTGCTGGCGAAGCAGGCAGAAGCGCTTGAGGAAGACGTTCTTGATGAAGAGGTTGAGGACGAAGAGGATGATGAATACGACGAGTTTGATTGGACGACTGAATAAACAACCGCATCGGCGGTTTTTTTCAGGCTCAGTTGTTCGGTTAAACCGAACAACTGCACCCAGCGCCCGTCCTGAGGCTTTAACGTCACCCACAAAAAAGCCCCAGACCCTGCGGTCTGAGGCTTTCTCGTTTCTACGTATGGTGCACCAGGCGGGATTCGAACCCACGACCACTGCCTTCGGAGGGCAGTACTCTATCCAGCTGAGCTACTGGTGCAATGCGGGCGCCATGATACTCATATGCACTGCGGGCGTCCATGCTGCTGAATCGCCTGCGGTTTTCCGAAGCGTACCCTGTGTTTGCTACGTTGATCAGAAAAATTAAGCTAATGCGGCGTTTTCGTTCTTTTTTTCGAACAGGCTATTGTCCTTTACCCCCTTTGATCCTAGGATTCGTTTGAGATTTCAAACGCTCTTGTCTGGGTGCTGAACCGCACGAGTTTCAATCAGTGCGCTATTTATGTGCTTCAGCCCGGTGAATGATTTCCCTGACGGCAGCCTATAAGGCGCCTTTCAACAATCATAATTCGCTCCGCGCGTGCGCGGTGCTGTTAAGGAAAGCCGACATGCAGCTTAAAGACCCCCAGTTGTTCCGCCAGCAAGCCTTTATCGATGGCGCTTGGGTTGATGCGGACAATGGTCAGACGATCAAGGTCAACAACCCGGCAACGGGCGAAATTCTCGGCACCGTGCCGAAAATGGGCGCTGCCGAAACCCGCCGTGCGATCGAAGCCGCTGACAAAGCGCTGCCGGCCTGGCGTGCACTGACCGCCAAGGACCGTGCGAACAAGCTGCGTCGCTGGTTCGAACTGATCATCGAGAACCAGGATGACCTTGCTCGCCTGATGACCCTGGAACAGGGAAAGCCGTTGGCCGAAGCCAAGGGCGAAATCGTTTACGCCGCTTCCTTTATCGAGTGGTTCGCCGAAGAAGCCAAACGCGTCTACGGTGATGTGATTCCGGGCCACCAGCCAGACAAGCGTCTGATCGTGATCAAGCAGCCAATCGGCGTGACCGCTGCAATCACCCCGTGGAACTTCCCGGCCGCGATGATCACCCGTAAAGCCGGCCCGGCTCTGGCCGCCGGTTGCACCATGGTGCTCAAGCCTGCTTCGCAAACTCCATTCTCGGCATTCGCTTTGGCTGAACTGGCCCAGCGTGCCGGCATTCCAAACGGTGTGTTCAGTGTTGTGTCCGGCAGCGCCGGCGACATCGGCAGCGAGCTGACCAGCAACCCGATCGTGCGCAAACTGTCCTTCACTGGCTCGACCGAGATCGGTCGTCAGCTGATGGCCGAATGCGCCAAGGACATCAAGAAAGTCTCCCTGGAATTGGGCGGCAACGCGCCGTTCATCGTGTTCGACGACGCGGACCTGGATAAGGCCGTCGAAGGCGCGATCATTTCCAAGTACCGTAACAACGGCCAGACCTGCGTTTGCGCCAACCGTCTGTACATTCAGGATTCGGTCTACGACGCGTTCGCCGAGAAGCTGAAAGTGGCTGTGGCCAAACTCAAGATCGGCAACGGTCTGGAAGAAGGCACCACCACTGGCCCGCTGATCGACGAAAAAGCCGTGGCCAAGGTTCAAGAGCACATTGCTGATGCGATCAGCAAAGGCGCAACCGTTCTGGCGGGTGGCAAGGTCATGGAAGGCAACTTCTTCGAACCGACCATTCTGACCAACGTGCCGAAGAACGCTGCCGTGGCCAAAGAAGAAACCTTCGGTCCATTGGCTCCGCTGTTCCGCTTCAAAGACGAAGCCGAAGTGATCGCGATGTCCAACGACACCGAGTTCGGTCTGGCTTCGTACTTTTATGCTCGCGACCTGGGTCGTGTGTTCCGTGTGGCTGAAGCCCTGGAATACGGCATGGTCGGCGTCAACACCGGGTTGATCTCCAACGAAGTCGCGCCGTTCGGCGGCATCAAGGCGTCGGGCCTGGGCCGTGAAGGCTCCAAGTACGGCATCGAAGATTACCTGGAAATCAAATACCTCTGCCTGGGCATCTAAGTCCGGCAAGGCATTGCTTCAAGCGGAAAGGGCACGAGAGCGCTGACCCTTTCTGCGCTTCAAACGGAATTTTCTCTGTGGCCGGGAACGCTGTGGCAGTCGATCATCGCATGCTGCCGTAGTTGTCTCCCCGCCGCATTTTCCTTGAACCACGCCGCCCGATGAGCGGTGAATGAGGACTCTATGAGCAAGACTAACGCATCCCTGATGAAACGCCGCGAAGCCGCTGTACCACGCGGTGTTGGCCAGATTCACCCGATCTTCGCCGAGTCCGCGAAGAACGCCACCGTGACCGACGTTGAAGGTCGCGAGTTCATCGACTTCGCCGGCGGCATCGCCGTGCTGAACACCGGTCACCTGCACCCGAAAATCATCGCCGCCGTGACTGCGCAGCTGAACAAGCTGACTCACACCTGCTTCCAGGTGCTGGCTTACGAGCCGTATGTAGAGCTGTGCGAAAAAATCAACGTCAAGGTGCCAGGTGATTTCGCCAAGAAAACCCTGCTGGTGACCACCGGTTCCGAAGCCGTCGAAAACGCCGTGAAAATCGCTCGTGCCGCCACTGGCCGTGCCGGCGTGATCGCGTTCACCGGCGCTTACCACGGTCGCACCATGATGACCCTGGGTCTGACTGGTAAAGTCGTGCCGTACTCGGCCGGCATGGGCCTGATGCCAGGCGGCATCTTCCGCGCGCTGTACCCGAACGAACTGCACGGTGTGAGCATTGACGATTCGATCGCCAGCATCGAACGCATCTTCAAGAACGACGCTGAGCCGCGTGACATCGCTGCCATCATTATTGAGCCAGTTCAGGGCGAAGGCGGTTTCTACGTCGCGCCTAAAGAGTTCATGAAGCGTCTGCGCGCTCTGTGCGACCAGCACGGCATCCTGCTGATCGCTGACGAAGTACAGACCGGCGCGGGCCGTACCGGCACCTTCTTTGCCATGGAACAGATGGGCGTTGCTGCCGACCTGACCACCTTCGCCAAATCCATCGCTGGTGGTTTCCCGTTGGCCGGTGTGTGCGGCAAGGCCGAATACATGGACGCCATTGCTCCAGGCGGCCTGGGCGGCACCTACGCCGGTAGCCCGATCGCTTGCGCCGCGGCGTTGGCCGTAATGGAAGTGTTCGAAGAAGAGCACCTGCTGGACCGCTGCAAGGCTGTTGGCGAGCGTCTGGTCACTGGCCTGAAAGCCATCCAGGCCAAGTACCCGGTCATCGGCGAAGTCCGTGCCCTGGGCGCGATGATCGCGGTCGAGTTGTTCGTCGACGGCGACAGCCACAAGCCGAACGCTCCTGCAGTGGCATCGGTTGTGGCCAAGGCTCGCGACAAGGGTCTGATCCTGCTGTCCTGTGGCACTTACGGCAACGTTTTGCGCGTCCTGGTACCGCTGACTTCGCCGGACGAGCAACTGGACAAGGGCTTGGCGATCATCGAAGAGTGCTTCTCGGAACTTTGATTTAAGTTGCACTGATTTTGTGACCTGATCGACAAAAAAACCCGCTTCGGCGGGTTTTTCGTGTCCGCGGAACACATCGATGGCAAATGCGCTGTATCGAATGGCCAGCATTGACTAAGGTGCAGGCGCTACCTTTGGAGTGTGTAAATGATTGCTGTGGTGTTACCCGCTGCACCGCGTGTGCTGATTGCCGAGGCCGACCCCTGGTCCCGCGACCTGCTCAAGCAGGTTTTGTTGAATGTGCGCTGCGACGCACGGCTGGATCTGTGTGCTGATGGGCAGGAAGCGCTGCACCTGTTGGCGGAGAACCCTTACGACCTGGTGATCGTCGACTGGGAGTTGCCCGGCGTCGATGGTTTGAATGTCTTGCGCAGTATCCGTCAGCGTAAACGCAACCCACCGCTGCCGTTCATTTTGATGAGCAGTCGCAACGACAGCGCCAGCGTGCGGGAAGTCTTGCCCCTTACGCCTGCGGCGTATCTGACCAAACCCCTGAACATGGAAAATCTGACTCACCGTCTGCAGGATTTGCTGCTGAACGCCGGTGAAGAGGTGTCTTGCGAAGCGCCTTCGCTGGCGCCAGGCATGACCTTGTCGGTTTACCTGGAACGTCGACGTGAGCTGGCCGACGGTGCGCCACTGATGACCGACGTACAGTTGGCGGTCAAACGCAGTCTCAATCCCAACGGCCTCGATCTGACATTGCTGCATGACGAGATTCGTACTGATCCGCAGATCACCGCCGTGCTGATCGCCGCCGCCAACAGCGCGGCCCAGCACCATGGCACCGCCGTACAAACCCTGTCCCAGGCATTGCACCGCCTCGGCACCGGGCAAAGCATGAACCTGATTCTGGGACTGGCCCTCAAGCGCAGTGCCCGCCTCAGCGATTCGTTTCTGGCCGACTATGCCGAGCGCTATTGGGAGTTATCGCTGCGCACCGCCGAATATGGCCGGACCTTGGCGCGCTTGCTCGATCTGGATCAGGAGCGCTGTTATTGCGCCGGTATGCTGCATCGCCTCGGCGACCTTGCGCTGTTGCGGTGTTTGCAGGAATGGAAGCAGGCCGGTGGTGAGCTGGATGAATGGGAGGAGGTCGGCGAAGCGCTGGCCGAATTCGGTGCGGCCTATGGTTCGGCGCTGCGTGCCCGCTGGCGCCTGCCGCTGGAGCTGCGAGAGCTGATTGCGGCGGTCTACCAGTTCGGTGGTGGGGTTTACTCCCGCGAGGCGCTGCTGATGAACATGGCCGCCCAATTGGCGCGTCTGACCGAGCATGAAGGCATTGAGGAGCTGGCGAAGAGCCGGACGGCGCGGTTGCTCAAGATCGGATTGCCGGAATTGATGCGTTTGCGCAAAAAGTGAATAGATTGTTCCCATGCAGAGTGGGAACGATCCAAATAACTCAACCGGAGATGATGCGGTTCTTGCCCTGGCGTTTGGCTTCGTACATCGCCGCATCCGCGCGGGCAAACAGGCTGTCGACGCTTTCGTCCGCAATGGTGAGGCTGGTCAGGCCCTGGCTGACGGTGATGCCGAACGTCTGTTCGTCATGGGTGAAGCTTAATCGCTGAATCTCCCGTTGCAGGCGCTCGGCCACCTGCATGGCCATGTTCGGCGCGCAGCCGGGAAACACCGCTGCGAATTCCTCACCGCCAATTCGCCCGAACACATCACCGCGACGCAACGCCGCGCGACCGCTCTCGGCGATCCGCTGCAGCACGTTGTCGCCCTCCAGGTGGCCGTAGGTATCATTGATCACTTTGAAATCATCGATGTCCAGCAGCAGGAACGCCAGCGGCGTGCCTTGGAGCCGTGCCTGTTCGAATTCACGGTGGGCACATTCGAAGAAGTGTCGGCGGTTGCTGCTCTGGGTCAGCACGTCGGTGGTGGCCAAGCGTTGTAGCTCGGTTTCCATCTGCTTCTTGTCCGTAATGTCTTCGGCAATGCCGACGATGATCACGGGGTGCCCCGGCTCGGCCTGGCGGTTGATGAAGCACTTGTCACTGAGCCAGCGGACCTGGCCGTCGGCGGCAATGATTCGGTACTCGCGGTCTTCAACGGCGCCTTGGACCAGCACTTCGGCCAGGCTGCGTTCGGCATAGTCCAGGTCGTCGGGGTAAATGCTGTCGCGCCATTGGTTGTAGTCGGACAGCAACAGGCCTGCGGAGCGGCCGAAAATCCGTTCATACGCGGGGCTGACATAGAGCACCTGACGGGATTCCCAGTCGAAGGCCCAAAGCACCGCGTTGACGCTCACCAGCAGAGCGCTGAACAGCTGCTCGCGTTCGCTCAGGCGCGCCACTTCGCCCTGTGCATGCATCAGCGCCAGCAAGGTTTGCGCGGCCTCGGGCCACTGCGGTAGGGATGAGTCCTGTAGGTTTTTATTGACCATCGACACAAAGTCTCAAAGGGCGTGTGCCGTTCGAGGTTCGAAAGCGGCCCGCCTGGATGGCGAAGTGTCTTTGAGATAGGGGATTTGGAGCTAAGTTCCGAAGGGTGCGCCCACGAACGGGGCGCACCGATCAACGGCGTCAGACAGCGGCGGGGCGCAGGGAGTAGGTTTTCAGCTGATCGGCGAAGTCGCGCAGGGATTGAATCCCGCTGGCTTCGGCTTCGTGTACCCAATCCTTGATGGCGGCCAGCATATCGTGACCATTTGAGCTGGTCTTGACCCAGATCTGCTGCAAGGCCAGGCGTTTCTCGTAAATTACCTTCAGCGCCTGACTGTGCTCGAGCATGGTCTGGATGCGAAGGTGGTGTTTGTCATCCAGCAGGCTGGTTTCTCGCGAGAGCAGGCGCTTGGCACGGTGGAACTGGTGACGGACCGAGTGATCGACCTTGTCCAGCTCTTGTTTGACCAGCGGTGCGATCACCAATTTGCGGTACTGGGCCATGATCTGGAAGCGGTTGTTGAGGATCGCCATGGCGGTGTCCATGTCCAGGTTGCCTTTGCCTTCGACCCGGTGAGCGATTGGCGCAACCCGCTGAACCTTGGCCAGATGCAGGAAGCTGAAGACCTGGATCCAGGCCCAGCCGAGATCGAATTCCCACTTCTTCACCGACAGTTTTGCCGAATTAGGGTAGGTGTGATGGTTGTTATGCAGTTCTTCGCCGCCGATCAGGATGCCCCAGGGCACCAGATTGGTCGCCGCATCGCGGCATTCGAAGTTGCGGTAGCCGATAGCATGGCCAAGCCCATTGACCACGCCGGCGGCCCACACCGGGATCCACATCATCTGGATGGCCCAGATGGTGATGCCAATGGTGCCGAACAGCAGCAGGTCGATGACGCCCATGATCGCCACGCCCAGCAGCGGAAAGCGGCTGTACAGGTTACGTTCGATCCAGTCGTCGGGGCAGTTCTTGCCGTAGATGCGCAGGGTCTCGGGGTTTTCCGCTTCGGCACGGTACAGCTCGGCGCCTTTGCGCAGAACGGTGGAGAGACCCTTGATGACCGGGCTGTGCGGGTCATCGACGGTTTCGCATTTGGCGTGGTGCTTGCGGTGGATAGCGGTCCACTCACGGGTGTTCTGCGCCGTGGTCAGCCACAGCCAGAAGCGGAAGAAATGTTTCAGGCCAGCATTGAGCTCCAGGGAGCGATGGGCTGAATAACGATGCAGATAGACCGTGACGCCAATAATCGTCACGTGGGTCATCAGCAGGGTGACTGCCACCAGTGACCAGGGCGACAAGCCGAGAAAACCTTCGTACCACATAGGCTATTGGGCCCTCGATAAAGAAAAAAACAGCCGTTGCATTATCACTAAGCTCACAGATAAAACCAGTCGCCCTTTCAGATAAGAGTGGCTGGATGTTTCTTTAAACTATAATTCCATCCTTTTTGAAGGGACATGGACAGCCGAATGTCTGCTACCTATCGCGATGCTTTGCGCGCAGCACTGCTTTACCTTCTGGTTTCCGTAGCTTGGCTGCAGTTCAGTGGCCATTTATTGAACAGTTTCTTCGATAGCTCAGCAGCGCTAATGCGCTGGCAACTGATCAACGGTTATGCCTGGGTGGTGTTCAGCGCCGGGTTGATTTTCCTAGCTCGGGCGCGATTGTTCCGTTGCCTGGGGATCGGCGCCAAGTTGCGTGAACGCGCCGAAGACCGCGAGCGTTTGCGTCAGGCGGCCGCGGTGTTCGATTGCACCCGTGAAGGGGTGCTGGTCACTGATTGCAAAGGCTTGATCGTTCATGTGAACCGGGCCTTCATGGTAATCACCGGCTATCAGCGTGAGGAAGTGCTGGGTCAGCGGCCCAGTTTGTTCAAGTCCGGTCATCACCCGCCGGCTTTCTACCAAGCGATGTTCGCGACACTCAACAGCATGGGCGAGTGGAGTGGGGAAATCTGGAACCGCCGCAAAAGCGGCGAGATTTACCCGCAGTGGCAAACTATCCGCATCATTCACGACGACCGGCAGCGGGTTAGCCATTACGTCGCGGTGTTTTCCGACATCAGCGCGATCAAGAATTCCGAGCATGAACTGACGCATTTGGCTCATTACGATCCGCTGACCGATCTGCCTAACCGCCTGTTGTTTACTGATCGCGCCGAGCAGGCACTGGCTGCAGCGCAGATTCACAAGCGCGGCTGCGCGTTACTGTTGATCGATCTGGATCACTTTAAAATGATCAACGACAGTCTCGGGCATAGCATTGGGGACCAGTTGCTCAAGGGCGTGGCCGAGCGTTTAAAAGCGATGGTCGTTCCGGGAATCACGCTGGCGCGCCTTGGCGGTGACGAGTTCGCCGTGCTCGCTGAAAACTGTCTGCAAATGGTGCACGCTGCGGCGCTGGCTCAGCGGATCATCGATGGCCTCAAAGAGCCGTTCCAGATCGACGGGCATCAGTTGTTCGTCAATATCAGCGTCGGCATCAGCCTATTCCCCGACGACGCCTTGAGCTCCGAGCAGCTGTTGCGCAATTCCGACTCGGCGCTGTTCAAGGCCAAGAGTGCTGGCCGTAACGGCTACGCCCTCTATACCGAAGAATTGACCGCCCATGCCCAGCAGCGGGTCGAGACTGCATTCGAATTGCGCCGTGCGCTGGAGCAGCAGGAGTTGCGGGTTTACTACCAGCCAGTTCACGACCTCAAGACCAGTCGCCTGATCGGCGTCGAGGCATTGGTGCGCTGGGAGCATCCACAGCGAGGGTTGGTGTCGCCGGCAGAATTCATTCCCATTGCCGAGCGCACTGGTCTGATCGCCGAAATTGATGCCTGGGTTATGCGCCAGGCTTGTGAGCAGATGTGCCAGTGGCAGCAGGCCGGGGAGGTGTTGTCGTTTGTCGCGGTGAATGTTTCTTCTCGATTGTTTGCCCGCCGTGAGCTGTTTCAGCAGGTGGCGAAGGTGCTGCACGAAACCGGGCTGGATCCTGCCTGTCTGGAGCTGGAAGTCACCGAGAGCGCTGTGATGGATGACCCGGAAATCGCGCTGGAGCAAATGCACAGGTTGCGTGAATTAGGTGTACGGCTGGCCATCGATGACTTCGGCACGGGGTATTCGTCGCTGCTGCGCCTCAAGCGATTGCCGGTACAGAAACTCAAGATCGATCAGGGTTTCGTTGCCGGGTTGCCGTGGGATGAGGATGACGCGGCGATTGTGCGGGTGATCATTGCGCTGGCCCAGAGCATGGGGATGCAGGTTCATGCCGAGGGGATCGAGCAGGTCGAGCAGGCGAGTTTCCTGCTCGAACACACCTGCAATCTGGGGCAGGGGTACTGGTTTGGACGGCCAGTGCCGGCCGGGCAGCTGGAGTGGGATCGTGTTCCACAGATTCTCCAGCACTGATCGTTCCCACGGTGGAAATGTTCAGTATTCTGGTTATATAAACATTCTTAAATAGTCTTTTTAAGAATATCCGCGCTTATCTACTATTGCTCTCACGCCGTAAGCAGTCCCGCCACTGCCAGGCAATCTCTAGTCGAAGGAGCAGCACCATGAGCGCATCCCTATGTAGCGTTGACGGCCAGGACGAATCAACCATTTTGCGTGAGATCCAGAGCGCCTTGCGCGACCTGCGTTTTGGTGCGGTGGAAATCACCGTGCATAACGCCCAGGTGGTCCAGATCGAGCGCAAAGAGAAATTCCGTCTGCAGAGCCCGAGCAACAAACCGAGCTAAAAAACCGGCAACCCGATTCCAGAACACCATAAGAAAATCAGAATTTCAGGAGCTTTCACCATGTCGTCGATTCGTCATTTGGCTTTGGCCGCCCTGGCCAGTGCCCTTTTTGCGGGTTCCGCGGTTGCCAAGGATTACGAACTGCTCAATGTGTCGTACGACCCGACTCGCGAGCTGTATCAGGACTACAACGCCGAATTCGTCAAGTTCTGGCAGAAGGATCATGCGGGCGACAGCGTGAAAATCCAGCAGTCCCATGGTGGATCGGGCAAGCAGGGCCGTGCAGTAATCGACGGCCTGCGCGCCGATGTGGTGACCCTGGCCCTGGCCGGTGACATCGATGAAATCGCCAAACTCGGCAAGACCCTGCCGGCTGACTGGCAGAAGCGTCTACCGGAAGCGAGCACGCCTTACACCTCGACCATCGTATTCCTGGTGCGCAAGGGCAACCCTAAAGGCATCAAGGATTGGGGTGACCTGGTCAAAAACGATGTGTCGGTGATCACGCCGAATCCGAAAACCTCTGGCGGTGCGCGCTGGAACTTCCTCGCGGCCTGGGCCTATGGTCTGAAAGCCAACGGCGGTAACGAAGCCAAGGCCAAGGAATACGTGCAAACCCTGTTCAAGCACGTTCCTGTGCTGGACACCGGCGCTCGCGGTTCGACCATCACCTTCGTCAACAACGGTCAGGGCGATGTGTTGCTGGCTTGGGAAAACGAAGCGTTCCTGGCCCTGAAAGAAGACGGCGGCGCTGACAAGTTCGAAATTGTGGTGCCTTCGCTGTCGATCCTCGCCGAACCTCCGGTAGCCGTGGTGGACAAGAACGCCGAGAAAAAGGGCAACACCGAAATCGCCGAAGCGTACCTCAAGCACCTGTACAGCCCGGCCGGTCAGGACATCGCGGCGAAAAACTTCTATCGTCCTCGTGACAAGGACGTGGCCGCCAAGTACGCCAAGCAGTTCCCGACCCTGGACCTGGTGACCATCGACAAGGACTTTGGCGGCTGGAAAACGGCTCAACCGAAATTCTTCAACGACGGTGGCGTGTTCGACCAGATTTATCAGGCGCAATAACCTGAAATAAGCCATAAAACGAGCCTCGAATTGCCATTCGAGGCTTTGCGCGTTCTCAACCAAGGACTTTTATGTCGCGTCGTATCTCCCCCGTCATACCCGGCTTCGGGCTGACGCTGGGCTACACCTTGGTGTACCTCAGCCTGATTGTGCTCATTCCACTGGCGGCGATGTTCGTCCATGCCGCCCAACTCACCTGGGATCAGTTCTGGGCGATCATTTCGGCGCCTCGCGTGCTGGCGGCATTGAAGCTGAGCTTCGGCACTGCGCTGTGCGCCGCGATCATCAACGGCATCATCGGCACGCTGCTGGCCTGGGTGCTGGTGCGCTACACCTTCCCGGGGCGCAAGATCATCGATGCAATGATCGATCTGCCGTTCGCGCTGCCCACTGCCGTGGCCGGTATCGCACTCACCGCGCTGTACGCCCCTAACGGTTTGGTCGGTCAGTTCGCGGCGGACCTGGGTTTCAAGATTGCGTATACCCCCCTCGGCATCACGCTCGCACTGACGTTCGTTACACTTCCATTCGTGGTACGTACCGTACAGCCAGTATTGGCCGATATCCCTCGTGAGGTGGAAGAAGCGGCGGCGTGCCTCGGTGCAAAACCGTTGCAGGTTTTCCGCCATATTCTGGTGCCAGCGCTGCTGCCGGCCTGGTTGACCGGTTTCGCGTTGGCCTTTGCCCGCGGGGTCGGCGAGTACGGTTCGGTGATTTTTATCGCCGGCAACATGCCGATGAAAACCGAGATTCTGCCGCTGCTGATCATGGTCAAACTCGACCAGTACGATTACACCGGCGCAACGTCCATTGGTGTACTGATGCTGGTGGTTTCTTTCGTCCTGTTGCTGCTGATCAACTTGCTGCAGCGACGCATCGAAACCCCATAAGGAGGCGCGAAAATGTCCCAATCGTCTATTAGCGCCGCTTCCTCGGCCAACGCTGCCCGCCGTGGCAGTGCCACTTCGCGGCGAATCCTGATCAGCCTTGGCTGGCTGATTTTTGCGCTGTTTCTGTTGCTTCCACTGTTTATCGTGGTGTCCCAGGGCCTGAAGCTTGGCCTCGGTGCGTTCTTCACCGCGATCTTCGAACCCGACGCGTTGTCGGCCCTGAAACTCACGGTGATCGCCGTGCTGATTTCAGTGCCGCTGAACCTGGTGTTCGGTGTCAGCGCCGCGTGGTGCGTGAGCAAGTACTCGTTCCGCGGCAAGAGCATGCTGGTGACGCTGATCGACCTGCCGTTTTCGGTGTCGCCGGTGATCGCCGGTCTGGTCTACGTGCTGATGTTCGGCGCCCAGGGTCTGTTTGGCCCGTGGCTGCAGGACCACGACATCCAGATCGTCTTCGCCTTGCCGGGCATCGTGCTGGCGACGATTTTCGTCACGGTGCCGTTCGTGGCGCGCGAGCTGATTCCGCTGATGCAGGAACAAGGCACCCAGGAAGAAGAGGCCGCGCGTCTGCTTGGGGCCAATGGCTGGCAGATGTTCTGGCACGTCACCGTTCCCAATATCAAATGGGGCCTGATCTACGGCGTGGTGCTGTGTACTGCGCGGGCGATGGGTGAATTCGGTGCGGTGTCGGTGGTTTCCGGGCATATTCGCGGGGTGACCAACACCCTGCCGCTGCACGTCGAGATCCTCTACAACGAATACAACCACGTGGCCGCGTTCGCCGTGGCGAGCCTGTTGCTGATCCTGGCGCTCTTCATCCTGCTGCTCAAGCAGTGGAGCGAATCTCGAATTAACCGCCTGCGCGCCAGCGCTGCGGAGGAATAAGTCATGTCGATCGAAGTGCGTAACGTCAGCAAGAATTTTCACGCGTTCAAGGCGCTGGACAACATCAGCCTGGACATTCAAAGCGGCGAACTCGTGGCGCTGCTTGGCCCGTCCGGTTGCGGCAAGACCACGCTGTTGCGAATTATCGCCGGTCTCGAAACGCCGGATCAGGGCAGCATCGTGTTCCACGGTGAAGACGTCTCCGGCCACGACGTGCGTGATCGCAACGTCGGTTTCGTGTTCCAGCACTACGCGCTGTTCCGCCACATGACGGTGTTCGACAACGTCGCGTTCGGCCTGCGCATGAAGCCGAAAAACCAGCGCCCGAGCGAAAGCCAGATCGCGGTGAAGGTCCACGAACTGCTGAACATGGTGCAACTCGATTGGCTGTCGGATCGCTACCCGGAACAACTCTCCGGCGGTCAGCGTCAACGTATCGCGTTGGCCCGCGCGCTGGCGGTGGAACCGAAAGTCCTGCTGCTCGATGAACCCTTCGGTGCCCTCGACGCCAAGGTCCGTAAAGAACTGCGTCGCTGGCTCGCGCGCCTGCACGAAGACATCAACCTGACCTCGGTGTTTGTGACCCACGACCAGGAAGAAGCGATGGAAGTCGCCGACCGCATTGTGGTGATGAACAAGGGTGTGATCGAGCAGATTGGCTCACCGGGCGACGTCTACGAAAACCCGGCCAGCGATTTTGTTTATCACTTCCTGGGCGATTCGAACCGGCTGCATCTGGGCGAAGACAATCACGTGCTGTTCCGTCCGCACGAAGTGTCGCTGTCACGTCATGAGCTGGAGGATCACCACGCGGCCGAGGTGCGGGATATTCGTCCATTGGGCGCGACGACGCGAGTGACGTTGAAGGTCGAAGGCCAGAGCGAATTGATCGAAGCTGAAGTGGTGAAGGATCACGACAGCCTGATCGGGCTGGCGAAGGGCGAGACGCTGTTCTTCAAACCGAAGGTCTGGCAGAAAGTCGCCAACATCTAAAGCAAAAGCTTCGCGAGCAGGCTCGCTCCCACAGTGGACCGGTGTTGAACACAAAATATGTGGCTAACCGGAAACCCTGTGGGAGCGAGCCTGCTCGCGAAAGCGATCTACGCCGCTGCGTTTTTCTGACGCAGACGCACCACCCCCACCCGCGTCTCGATCTGCTCTTTCAAGTCATGCCGCAACCCCAGCAAAAATGCCAACTCAACCACCACAAATAACGGCCCGACAATCAACCCCGTCACGTCATCGACAAACGCCGGCTTGCGGCCTTCGTAGTGATGACCGACAAACTGAATCGCCCAACCCACCACAAACATCCCGATGCCACTGGCAAGCCAGACCAGCGTGCTTTGCTGCGCGAGCACATGACCCAGCCAAACGCAAAGGCCCAGCAACACCGTCATCAGCACGCCCAACCGTCGCTCCAATCGCAGATAAAACCACGCCGAAGCCAGCGCCAAAAGCACCGCCGGTGACACCCAAACCCCGGCCAGCGGCCATTCGGGCCGTGACAGCAGCACCGCAACCGCGACGACGATCAGCGGAATACCGATAAAGTGGGTGGCAATATTGCGCGGGTCACGGTGGTAGGCGGCGTATTGACTGAGATGGTCGACGAGGCTTTTCATTGTTGTTCCTCCTGTTGGGTGATGGATCATGCCCCGGGCCCACATCTCGCTCTGTCAGCCAGGCGACAATCTCTAGGAGTTTTCATGGATAAGCAGGTCTGGCGTCCACGCCTGATGAGCGGCCAGTGGTTCAGCCATTTACCTGCTCCCTTGCAGGATAGTTTGCTGGCCGCCGCCAGGGTGCGGCGGTTGTCGCCGGGCCAGCGGCTGTTCAAGCGCGGCGATCCTGCGTGCGGCCTGTACGCGGTGCTCGAAGGTTCGGTGCGCATCGGCGCGGTGAGCGAACAGGGCAAGGAGGCGTTGCTGAGCCTGGTAGAGTCGCCCCACTGGTTCGGCGAAATCTGCCTGTTCGATGGTCAGCCGCGTACTCATGATGCATTCGGTCTGGGCCATTGCACCCTGTTGCACATCCCGCAAACCGCACTGCTGGCGTTGCTTGATGAACAGCCGGTGTACTGGCGGCAACTGGCATTGCTGATGAGCCAGAAACTGCGCCTGACTTTCATCAATCTTGAACAGCTGAGCCTCATGCCAGCCGCCGCTCGACTGGCTCATCGCCTGCTGATGATCGCCGAAGGTTATGGCGAGATCGATCCGCCACGACGGGTGCTGCAACTGCCTCAGGAGCAATTGGCGTCGATGTTGTCTCTGTCGCGCCAGACCACCAATCAAATTCTCAAGGACTTGCAGGGGCAGGGGGTTGTGAATCTTAAGTACGGCGAGATCGAGATTCTGGATGCGGAGCGGTTGCGGATGCTGGCAATTATTTAAAACCCGGCGTTAGTGGTGGGCTTTGGACGCGAAGGCGCCTAGCCTGTGATGACGACAATTGAGGTGTGCCATGCGTGTGCTGTTAGTGGAAGACGAACCCGAGATCGCCAAACTTCTGGCCAAGGGCCTGAGCGAGGCAAGTTATTCGGTGGATGTGGCGCTCAATGGTATGGACGGCCGGCGCTTTATTGAGTCCGGCGAATATGAGCTGATCATCCTCGACGTCATGCTGCCAGGGCTCAACGGCTGGCAGTTGCAGCAACAGATCCGCAAGCTCGGTGACACGCCGGTGCTGTTCCTGACCACCAAGGACGGCATCGAGGATCGCCTGCGTGATCTGGAGTTGCATGAGGAGGATTACCTGCTCAAGCCGTTTGCTGTGAGTGAACTGGTGAAGCGGGTGCGCAAGTTGTTGCGGCGGGATCGGGGGCGCTGAGGCGTTTCTGGAGTGCCTAGTCTGGCCTCATCGCGAGCAAGCTCGCTCCGACATGGGTTCTGTGGTGTTCACCGATTTTCGTATCCGTTGGAGAACAAATAATGTGGGAGCGAGCTTGCTCGCGATGAGGCCGGACGAGGCAACACAGCTTCCGGATCTGTCACCGCAACCCATCCCGAAACTGCCCGGGTGTCATCCCCGTCCAGCGCTTGAACGCGCGGCTGAAGCTGCTCGTATCCGCAAATCCCAGCAGGTAGCTGATCTCGCTCAACGAGCATTGCGGATCGCGTAAATGCAGCAGCGCCAGATTCTCGCGGCTTTCATTGAGCAATGTATCGAATCGGCAACCCTCGTCTGCCAGATGCCGTTGCAGGCTGCGCAAACTCAGGTGCAGGGCCTGGGCGATGTGTTCGGCGCTGGGCTCGCCTTCCGGCAATTGTTCCTCAATGGCGTCGCGAACCTTACGCTCCCAGGTCAGCGGTTTGAGTTGGGCAAGGGTGCGTTTGAGCACGGCTTCGTTGTGCTCGGCCAGTTCCGGGTTGGCGTCGTCCAGGTGGCTGTCGAAGTCCACGACGGCGAATTCCAGTCGGTCTTCATCGGCGGCGAAGTACACCGGTGAGCGGAAGACTTTGTGCCATTGATGCGGATCCGCCGGTTCCGGGCGGCGCAGGTACACCGCCAGCGGGGCGTAATCTCGGCCCAGGCGATTGCGGCAAGTGCGTACGTAAATCGCCGTGAAGGCATCGATGGCTTCGAAGGCGGGGGGCGGATTGCCTGGCGGGATTTTCAGGCGGAAGTGGTAGCGGTCCTCGGCGCGGGTCAGTTCCAGTTCCAGGGCGTCGCTGACCACTTGGTGATAACGCACGATGCGCTCGAACACTTCTCGCAGACTGCCGCTGGCCACCAACGCATAACCCAGCGCGTGAAACGTGGTGGGGCTGACGAAGCGCGATACCCGCAAACCAATCGCCGGGTCGCCGCTGACTTGCACCGCGATTTCCCACAAACGCGTGGTGCCCGACAACGGGTAACGGGCGTTCGGGTCATCCATCAGTTGCGGATCGAGCCCCGCCTGTTGGCACAGGGCGGTGCTGTCGAGGCCCAGCGCATCGAGTTGCTTGCGCAGGGCGCGGGTCCAGCTGGCGAGGGAGGTCGGTTCAGTCATGCTGATTGGCGCTTCCGGTCAACAGATTGGCGTTCACGGCTACCGCTTTGCGAGGGTTCACAAGGCAGGATGCGAACATCAATAACCAGAGGATGGAAGCATGCACGGTACTTCTGCAAGTCCCCAGCGACTGAATGCAGCACAACGATCAGCGCATATTCGTGAAGTGGTGCTGGCCAAGGGCGTTGAACTGCGTCAGCGCTACCCGACTCTCAACCATCAGGACGTTATGGGCGCGGGCATTCTGGCCTTCGCTCTGGTCGGCATGATTGGCTCGGCGACGCTCTACATGACTGGGCACATGGCGTGGTGGGCATGTCTGTTGCTCAATGCGTTTTTCGCCTCGTTGACTCACGAGCTGGAACACGACCTGATTCATAGCATGTACTTTCGCAAACAGCGCGTGCCGCACAACCTGATGATGGGCTTGGTGTGGCTGGCGCGGCCGAGCACGATCAATCCATGGATTCGCCGGCATCTGCACCTCAATCACCACAAAGTCTCCGGCACCGAGTCCGACATGGAAGAGCGCGCCATCACCAACGGCGAGCCGTGGGGTTTCGCGCGGCTGTTGATGGTCGGCGACAACGTGATGTCGGCGTTCATTCGTATGCTACGGGCCAAGATCTGGGCTCACAAGATCAGCATCATCAAGCGCGCCCTGAAGGTCTACGCGCCACTGGCGCTGGTGCATTGGGGGGCGTGGTACCTGTTTCTCGGCTTTCACGCGGCTAACGGCATCGCTCATCTGCTGGGCACGCCCATCGAATGGTCGGCGACCACGTTGTCGGTGATGCACGTCATCGATATCGCGGCGGTCGTGATCATCGGGCCGAATGTGTTGCGTACCTTTTGCCTGCATTTCGTCAGCTCGAACATGCACTACTACGGTGATGTGGAACCGGGCAACGTGATCCAGCAGACCCAAGTGCTGAACCCGTGGTGGATGTGGCCGTTGCAGGCGTTCTGCTTCAACTTCGGCAGCAGCCACGGCATCCATCATTTTGTGGTGAAGGAACCGTTTTACATCCGTCAGATGACCGTGCCGGTGGCGCATAAGGTCATGCGCGAGATGGGTGTGCGGTTCAATGATTTCGGGACGTTTGGGCGGGCGAACCGATTTGTGCGCAAGGAAGCGACAGCACCGCAGGAGGTGCGTGCCGCCCAGGTTTAGTGGATGTACCCGGAAACTCAAACGCTGGTCATCAATTTGACCCAAAGGGACGCTACGTTATGACGCAAGGAGTGATTGATATATGCGATTTTGGCCTAATAAAGTAATTAAATATTCCTTTATTAGATAACCGTTTCAACCAATCATCGCACCCAGTGATGTTGATCAGCGCTAGCAGATTTTGAGTTTCCGGGGCCGTCTCCTTGGCAGGGTGCGGTCCCTTTTTTTGCCTGTACCAAACTGCTGCATATTCTTTATAGATCTTAATAAATACCTTCTTATTCCTTAACGAATATAACTCTCCTCCCTATACTGGCTCAGGAACAGACACGCAGCAGGAGAGTTTCCCCATGCGCAACGAATCAATTCGCTACCTGATTGTGCCGGGCTGGCAAGGGTCGCCAGAAGATCATTGGCAAAGCCATTGGCAGGACAGCCTGCCGAACAGCGCGCGGGTGGAGCAGGCCGACTGGCTGACGCCGCGCCGTGAAGACTGGGTGGCGGCGCTGGCCGAGGCGATTGCCGCCGACAGCACGCCGGTGATCCTGATCGCCCATAGCCTGGGTTGCATCACGGTCGCGCATTGGGCTGCCAGTGCGCCCGTGCAGTTTTTGCGTCAGGTCCGCGGCGCCTTGCTGGTCGCCCCTGCGGACGTCGAGCGTGCGGCCTGCGCACCGGCTCTGCGCAACTTCGCACCGATTCCGACCCACCTGCTGCCGTTCCCGAGTCAGGTTGTCAGCTCCGACAACGACAGCGCCGTGAGCACACCGCGGGCGTTGGAACTGGCACGTAACTGGGGCGCCGAGGCGGGGATTTTGTCGGGTGCCGGGCACATCAATGTGAAGTCCGGTCACCAACGCTGGGAGCAGGGTTTTGCTTATCTCTATCGCCTGCAAAACCGAATGGAGCACCACGCCCTGCGACGTGCTTAAACCATTTCTTTCTTTTTAAAATCGCCCCCGTCTCCCAGCGGTTTTGGGCGGGAGTCTGCCATGAGTTTTGAAGCCTTCGGTCAGCCGCTGCTGACGTTCCCCGACGCAGAAAAAAGTCCTCTGAGCATTCGCGCCAAGGCGCTGGTGTTTGTCGATCCGCGTTCGCGTCAGTTGCGCCAGGCGCTGGAGCTATTGGCGCCGCGCTCGATCTCGGTGTTGATCCGTGGCGAAACCGGCAGCGGCAAGGAGTTGCTCGCGCGGCACATCCATCGTGCGAGTGATCGCGGCGGGTTGTTCGTGTCGGTCAACTGTGGCGCGATTAGTCCGACTTACGCCGATGCGGAATTGTTCGGTTATGCCGCTGGCAGTTATAGCGGATCGGCCAGCAGTCGCGCTGGCTGGTTCGGTTCTGCCAACGGCGGGACGCTTTATCTGGATGAAATCGGCGACCTGCCGCTGCCGATCCAGATCAAATTGCTCGCGGCGCTGGAAAACCACGAAGTCACTCGTGTAGGCGCTCATCAACCCAGCCCGGTGGATGTGCGCCTGGTGGCGGCTACCAGCATCGACCTGGCCCAAGCGGTGGCCGCCGGAAAATTCCATGAGCGTCTCTACCACTACCTCAGCGAAGGCCAGCTCGAACTGCCGGCCTTGCGTGAACGGGTGGGCGATATTTTGTCGCTGTCCGAATATTTCCTCGGCATCTATAGCCAGCGCCTGGACCTGCCGGTGCCGCTGATCAGCGAAGCCGCGCAGCATTTGTTAGAGCAACACAGTTGGCCGGGCAACACCCGGGAGCTGGAGAACGTCATTCACTTTGCGTTGTTGGTCAGTACCGGCGATGAGATTTTGCCGGAGCATTTGAATCTGCCTGAAGCGCCCACCTCGCTGGCGCAGATCGAGCGGCAAGTGGCTCAAACGATCAAAAACGGCAGCGCTGCAGAGCGATCTGCACTCAAGCATTTGCTCGAAAGCCTGACACAGACGCTATAGCGATCTGTATGAACAAAATGGAATATGAACGTGAATAAAAGATATTGTTCGGGAATAAAAAATCCCGGTATTGTCCGCCTCACGCCAGCGGTAGCACTTCACTGGCACTCGTACTCAATAAGCCGTCGTCGATGACGACCGTGATTTTCGATAAGGACACTGCATGAAAAAGGTTCTGTTGTTCACCGCATTGGCGGCTGCCCTGACCGCGAGCCTGGCTCAGGCTGGCGAGAAACTGGTGGTTGCGGCGACCCCGGTCCCACACGCCGAGATTCTTGAATTGATCAAGCCAACCCTCGCCAAAGAAGGCGTGGACCTGGAAATCAAAGTCTTCACCGACTACGTTCAGCCGAACGTACAGGTCGACCAGAAGCGTCTGGACGCCAACTACTTCCAGACCCTGCCGTACCTGAAAAGCTTCAACGAAGGCAAAGGCACTCACTTGGTGACCGTGATCGGCGTGCACGTCGAACCGTTCGGCGGCTACTCGAAAAAAGTCAAAACCCTGGCTGAGCTGAAAGACGGCGCAACCATCGCGATCCCTAACGAAGGCAGCAACAGCGGCCGTGCCCTGATCCTGCTGCAGAAGGCTGGCCTGATCGAGTTGAAAGACCCGAAAAACGCTCTGGCCACCCCGAAAGACATCGCCAAGAACCCGCACAACTTCAAGTTCAAGGAACTGGAATCGGCCATGCTGCCGCGTGTTCTGGACCAGGTTGACCTGGACATGATCAACACTAACTACGCACTGGAAGCAGGTCTGAACCCGGCTAAAGACGCGCTGGTGATCGAAGGTGCAGATTCGCCTTACGTGAACTTCCTGGTGGCTCGTCCGGACAACAAGGACAGCGTTGCCATCCAGAAACTGGCCAAGGCGTTGACCAGTCCTGAAGTGAAAGCATTCATAGAGAAGAAGTACAGCGGCGCGGTATTGCCGGCGTTCTGATTCGCGAGGTAAACCCCTCCAAGGTTGCAAACGCCGACGGCTTGTAGAGCGTCGGCGTTTTTCTTATTGGGTGTTGGTAATTAATTGGAATGTGAGTTCGGCTTTAGAGCCACCCCTCGCCCTCGCCCCAGAGGAGAGAGGTTCAACGCCCTGCGCAACGCGACCAACAACTTCACGATGTCCTGCGGATCCAACCGCTGTGGCACTTTTACGTCAGCCATTTTCTCTTCCTTGTGAGGGTTTGGCCGGGGAGTGGGCACCAGGGCTAAAATACTGGCCATACGACATGATTGTCCCGCTTCGGATTCCGCCCTTCGGGTTGCAAGTGTCATAACACGGATTGCACTAAGCGAGCCCGTTGGTACTAAGCGTGAGTCTTTTCAGTTATCGAAATTGTGGCAATCAAATTAATGGCCATCTAGGCAGCACGTGTAACCTACGAACGTCAGTAAAGACAAAGTCTTCAAGCTGTTCACCTCAGAATCTTAGCCCGCGCGCTCACCAGTGGCTCTGAAGCCCAAAGCATCAAAAATACCGACCCATCGGCTGGGTCGTGTGAGCTACACTTGAACATTGCGCAAAGAGGCAGATGTGATGAGCGAACTGACGTTTCGGCAAAAGCAGGATTATTACGACAAGGTCCGCCGATCAAACTACTTGGCGAGCTTGCATCTTGAAGGCTTTGACACCACGCGTGCCGATGCTGAAAAGCCGCTCCCCACGCGGGAATCGGTACTCAGAAAATATCGTCAGAATCCACGTTAATGGTGGATAAATACGGGGTCGGCCAAGACCCCTATTGCTACCCCGATAGCGACGTTCTGCGTAACCTGCTCAACATCCATGATGAAGAGCAGCTACAAAAAGCAGAGCGAGAACTCTCAGAAATCGCCGTCAGCAAATTTCGTCTCCTCCCCCCTCCGTATGACCTCAGCCTTTTACAGCATATTCATAAGTCCTTGTTTCGTGACATCTACGAATGGGCCGGACTGCCGAGAACGGTTAATATCCGGAAAGGCGACACGCTTTTTTGTACGGCAGAACGAATCATCCCGGAAGCCGAAAAAATCTTTCGTGTTATGGAGCGTGCCGCTTGGTTCGCAGACACCAGTAAAAGTGAGTTAGTCGCTAAGGTTGCTGAGACCTACGGTGATCTAAACGTTATCCATCCTTTTCGCGAAGGAAACGGTCGAACTCAACGTATTTTGTTTGAACAGATCATCATCAACGCAGGATTTGCAGTCGATTGGTGGCTTGTAAAAGATGCCGCGTGGATCCCGGCTAACATCGACGCCGTAACGTGCGACTACCGAGGCTTGGAAGCTATTTTCGAGCGTTGTATCGGTGATCCGCTGGACGCGTCGTTATCACAGAACTGAGAGTTCTGACCTCAAAAGGCGCCTACACGGACAAATCGGATATACCCGCAATGAACCTCGCCCCCAACTTTCCCGACGACCACGCCATGCACCTGCTCATGCAGCTGCTGCACGAAGAACTCGGCCTGCCCGAACGCAAAACCATCAGCCTCACCACTTCAATCAACTTCGATCTAGGCTGCGACGGTGCGGATGCGCGAAACCTGATAGAAGCGCTGGAAGAACAGTTCGCCATCGACTTCATCGATTACGATGCCTATCGCTACTTCCAGTCCGAAAACTGTGACGTATTCCTCAAGCACCGGGCCAAGGGGCGTGGTGACAAGGTCCCGCTGACTATCGGAATGATTTACCAAGCGATCAAGTTGCAACGGTGGGATACACAGAAATTGGAAGGGATCCAGCTGTACGCGTAAGTGCCATTATTTTGGCCGTTTGACGTCTTTTCAGCTGGAATAATGGCAGTTGTGTCTTTGATGACCCGAATTGCGCGGATAAAAAAGCCGCCCAAAAGGGCGGCTTTCTCACGCCATCAAACCAACGCTTACAACTTCGGCCCAGCCGCCTTGATCGCGTCGCTCACTTCAAACTTTTTAAAGTTCTCAACAAACAACCCAGCCAATGCTTTAGCCGCTTCATCGTAAGCAGCCTTGTCAGCCCAAGTGTTACGTGGGTTCAACAGGCCAGTCTCAACACCTGGCACAGCCAACGGCACGTCGAGGTTGATGGTGTCGAGGTGCTCGGTTTCAGCACCGATCAACGCGCCGCTCTGGATCGCTGCGATCACGCCACGAGTGGTCGGGATGTTGAAACGTTTGCCGACGCCGTAGCCACCGCCGGTCCAGCCGGTGTTGACCAGGTAGACCTTGGAGCCGAAGCCGCGGATGCGCTTGATCAGCAGTTCTGCGTATTCGCCAGCCGGACGCGGGAAGAACGGTGCGCCGAAGCAGGTGGAGAAGGTCGATTTGATGCCGCTGCCGGAACCCATTTCGGTCGAGCCCACCAGTGCGGTGTAGCCGGACAGGAAGTGGTAGGCCGCTTGTTCTTCGCTGAGGATCGACACGGGCGGCAGTACGCCGGTCAGGTCGCAGGTCAGGAAGATGACCGCGTTCGGCTCGCCACCGAGGTTCTTCTCGGAACGCTTGGCAACGTGCTCCAGCGGGTAGGCGGCGCGGCTGTTCTGGGTCAGGCTGACATCAGCGTAATCGGCGTGCTTGGCGTCATCGACAACAACGTTTTCCAGGACTGCGCCGTGTTTGATGGCTTTCCAGATGACCGGCTCGTTCTTCTCGGACAGGTCGATGCACTTGGCGTAGCAGCCGCCTTCGATGTTGAAGACAACGCCTTCACCCCAGCCATGCTCGTCGTCACCGATCAGGTAACGGCTTTCATCGGCGGACAGGGTGGTCTTGCCGGTGCCGGACAGGCCGAAGAACAGGGTTACGTCGCCCTCTTCGCCGATGTTGGCAGCACAGTGCATTGGCAGCACGTCGGCAGCCGGCAGCAGGAAGTTCTGCACCGAGAACATGGCTTTCTTCATTTCACCGGCGTAACGCATGCCAGCGATCAGCACTTTCTTCTGAGCGAAGTTGAGGATTACGCAACCGTCGGAGTGGGTGCCGTCACGCTCTGGCACGCACTCGAAGTTGGCAACGTTGAGCACTTGCCACTCATCACGACCAGCCGGGTTGTACTTTTCCGGGTTGATGAACAGACAACGGCCGAACAGGTTCTGCCAGGCAGTCTGGGTGGTCATCTTCACAGCCAGGTAGTGGTCTTCAGCCGCACCTACATGCACGTGGGAAACGAAATGCTCTTGCGCGTTGTTAAACGCCTCGACGCGAGCCCACAGGGCGTCGAACTTGTCGGCCGGGAACTTGCGGTTGATCGGGCCCCAGGCAATGGCTGCCTGGGTGGAAGGCTCTTCTACGATGAAACGATCGACGGGCGAACGACCGGTGCGGTGACCAGTGCGAACAACCAGCGCGCCGGTATCGGCAAGCTCGCCTTCACCGCGACTCAGGGCTTCTTTGACCAGATCATCAACACTCAGATCGGTGTACACGGCGTTATTGGCTTGCGTCATGAGATTCCCCGTCGGCCAGTGGCCGAGTGTGCTCCAAACGTTTTGTAGTAGAAAGTCGTGCACTACTACCGCGACAAAAAGTGGGCCGGATTATGCCAGAAACGCCCAAAAATAGTAGGGCCCTCCCGTCGTAACGGCGTTATTCCGGCGTTAAGCAGTGAATTTACCTGCGCTGAACCGTTTTAGTGCCGGGTATCTGACGGCGTATCGACACCCGCACCCGCGAACAATTGAGTCATATCCGCGGCATCAAACAGGTAGCGCTGGTTGCAGAACTGGCAATCGATTTCGATGTTGCCGCCGTGTTCGATCACCAGCGACTGGGCATCTTCCAGACCCAAGCTGACCAGCGCATTGGCAGAACGTTCGCGCGAGCAGCTGCAACGGAAGCGCAGTTTCTGCACATCGAACAGACGAACCTGCTCTTCGTGGTAGAGGCGATGGAGCACGGTTTCGTTGTCCAGGCTCAGCAATTCATCGGCGGTCAGGGTGCTGCCCAGCGCGGTGATGTGCTGCCAGCTGGCGGCGCGTTCTTCTTCGTCTCTCAGACGGTCGGCAGGCAATTGCTGCAGCAACAGGCCCCGGGCGCGGCGACCATCGGCGTACAGCCAGAAACGCGTACCGACTTGCTGGGACATCACGAAGTAGTTAGTGAAGCACTCCGACAGAGTTTCGCCATCGAGGTCGACGATGCCTTGGTAACGCTGGCCCTGGGTCGGGTCGACGGTCAGCGCCAATACGCCATTGGGCATCAGGTCGGCGAGGGTCGCGTCGGGAGCGATCTGGTCGGCTTCGTATCGGGCCAGACCACGGATTTCTCGCTCGCTGGAGCACTCGATCATCAGCAGCGGGATCGGGCCTTCGGAACGGGCCTGGAGAATCAGCAAGCCATCGAACTTCAAGGTGCCGACCAACAAAGACGCCGCCGCCATCAGCTCGCCGAGCAATTGTGCAACCGGCTCCGGATAGGGGTGTTTAGCGAGGACTTCGGCGTAGCTACGCTCCAACGCAACCAGCTCGCCGCGGGTGTCGCTGTCATCGAAGATGAAGCGTTGGGTGTAGTCGGTATCCGGTAAATCGGTCATAGGTCTGGGTATCTGAAGTAATAACAAGATGATTTTTAAAAGTGAAAATTGCGCCTCTGCAAAACCCTTTGGGTGCGCGATGTTCAGCCATGGGAGGCATTTTATGAACAATCCGGGATTGTTCCAAGCCTTGCTCGCGAAGGCTGGTTCACAGAAACAATAGCCCTACTCGTCGTTGCTGCTTCCACGAAACTTGAACAAATCCCGTCGCTGCTTCTTGCTCGGTTTGCCATCGGTGCTCACGCCCAGCGAACCGGTTTTACGCATGGCCGCAGCCGCCTCGCGCTTGGCGATGCTGGCTTCGGTTTCAGAATAGAGCGCCTGAGCCTCTGGCGCGCCTCGGCGTACGATCGATAACGCCTTAACCACCACCGTGCGCTCCTCGAACCCTGCGCGAATCTGAAACTCGTCGCCGATCCTCGGCTCCTTGCCCGGTTTGCAGCGCTCCCCCCGGCAATGCACCTTGCCGCTTTCTATCGCCGCTTTGGCCAAGGCACGTGTTTTATAAAAACGCGCGGCCCACAACCATTTATCGAGACGGACCTTGTCGTCCTCTTCCTGTTTTTGTGCCACTTGAATTCCTCTTTTAGCCCATAGTCGGAACTGTACTACCGTTTCTGTCGGGCGCAAGAACTCGGCCCTCCAGATAGAATGTCGACTTGGCCGGCTCACCGGCATGGAGTGATCGAGTGACTATATTTCCGTCTTCATTGACCTCGCCCAACGGCGGTTGCCAGGGTTGCCAGCAAAGTGAGCCCCTGGGCTTCGATTTTACCTTTGCCTACCAACCCATCGTCGATTTGCGAGATCAGTCGATTTTCGCCCATGAGGCACTCGTGCGCGGTGTAAAGGGTGAGGGTGCACTGTCGGTTCTCGATCAGATCACTGAGGACAACCGCTACCGCTTCGACCAGCTCTGCCGGACCCGAGCCATTGAAGGCGCGGCGAATCTAGGGATGCAGACGCATCTGTCGATCAACTTCATGCCCAACGCCGTGTACCGCCCGGAACTGTGTATTCGAAGCACGCTGGAAGCAGCGAACAAACACAACTTCCCCATCGACCGGCTAATTTTCGAAACCCTGGAAAGCCAGCACGTAGATAACTATCGCCATTTGACCAATATTCTGCGTGAATACCGCGAATTCGGCTTCAAGACCGCCATCGACGATTTCGGCGCGGGCTACTCGGGGCTCAATCTACTTGCTGATTTCCAACCGGACCTGATCAAACTCGACATGGCACTGATCCGCGATGTCGACCGCGATCGTGTTCGTCAGGCTATCGTTCGAGGGGTTGTCACAATCTGTGCGGAGCTGAACGTTACAGTCATTGCCGAAGGGATCGAAAGCGCCGGAGAACGGGATTTCCTGGCGGACTGTGGAATTTTTCTGATGCAGGGTTACTGGTTCGCCAAGCCCGCATTCAAAGCGTTGGCCCAGGTAACGCCTGGGACCTGGACGCGTTAATCGCCGGTTTTTTCTATTGAAGACATTTGACCATTTGACCGTTGTCGGTCTGCGCGAGTGGGTGGCGCTCCCGGATTTGGGAGTCGCGGGCCTGCGCGCAAAAATCGACACCGGTGCCAGCACCTCCAGCCTGCATGCCACCGATATCGAGCCATTCGAGCGCGACGGGGAACAGTGGGTGCGCTTTACTGCGCACTTGGGCACGGTGGTGCAACTGCGTCACCGGCGCTGCGAAGCACCCCTGGTGACAATGAAAACTATCAAAAGCTCTAACGGTCACGCGCAGATGCGTTACGTGGTCAGCACCACCCTGGCCCTTGGTGATCGGGTCTGGCGGGTCGAGTTCACCCTCGCCTGCCGCAAGTCCATGCGTTATCGCCTGCTACTCGGTTCCAAAGCCTTGATCGACGGCCAGTTAGTCGTCAATCCGGGCATTAAATACGTACAAGACAAGCCGGTGTTCCCGGTATCTACCTTTTCCACAGGTGTTGCATGAAGATCGCTGTGCTGTCGCGGAACCCGCGTCTGTATTCCACTCGTCGTCTGGTCGAAGCCGGTACCGAGCGTGGCCATGAAATGGTGGTGATCGACACCTTGCGCGCCTACATGAACATTGCCAGCCACAAGCCGCAGATCCACTACCGCGGCAAGCCGTTGGAAGGTTTCGATGCGGTGATACCGCGGATTGGCGCGTCGGTGACGTTTTATGGCTGCGCGGTGTTGCGCCAGTTCGAAATGATGGGCGTTTTTCCACTCAACGAATCGGTGGCCATCGCTCGCTCGCGAGACAAACTGCGGTCCCTGCAGTTGCTGTCGCGCCGGGGAATTGGTTTGCCGGTCACTGGTTTTGCGCACTCCCCGGACGACATTCCCGACTTGATCGAGATGGTCAATGGCGCGCCGCTGGTGATCAAGGTGCTGGAAGGCACTCAGGGCATCGGCGTGGTGATGTGTGAAACGGCGACGGCGGCGGAGTCGGTGATCGAGGCGTTCATGGGCCTGAAGCAGAACATCATGGTTCAGGAATACATCAAGGAAGCCGGCGGGGCGGACATTCGCTGCTTCGTGGTCGGCGATAAAGTGATCGCGGCGATGAAGCGCCAGGCCAAGCCTGGGGAGTTTCGCTCCAACCTTCATCGTGGTGGCACCGCCAGCCTGATCAAGATCACGCCGGAAGAACGCATGACGGCATTGCGTGCGGCGAAGGTGATGGGTTTGGCAGTGGCGGGCGTGGACATCCTGCGTTCCAATCATGGCCCGCTGGTGATGGAAGTGAATTCGTCGCCAGGGTTGGAAGGGATTGAAACCACCACTAGCAAAAACGTGGCGGGAATCATCATTGAGCATCTTGAAAAGAATGGTGGGCCAAATATGACGCGGACCAAAGGTAAAGGCTAAAGCTGACTCGGTGATCGTTCTCACTCTGCATGGGAACGATCGGGTTAGACCGCATCCCTCGGAAGCATCAACCCCAGCGGCAACCGCACCCGCGCTTCCAACCCACCACCAGAACGGTTACGCAGCTCAACATTCCCACCATGCATCGAAGCAATCCGCTTCACGATCGCCAAGCCCAACCCTGTCCCCTTGCCCCCGCGGGCACGATCACCACGAGTAAACGGGTTGAAAATCGCCTCCAGCTCCGACGGATCGATCCCCGCCCCACGGTCCATCACACTCAGCACCACATACGGCGCGCTGGTATCCCCGGACACATAAGCCGCCACCTCAACCCCGCTGCCTGCGTGATGCAAGGCGTTGCCAATCAGGTTGTTCAACAATCGCTTCATCGACACCCGACGCAACGGAAACGGCTGAATCGGCTCCAGGCGCAGGCGCACTTTCTCTTCGTTCTGGTTGTACGGCGCCGCGACTTCGCGCACCAGATCGCTGAGATCCACCTCTTCCACTGACTCGTCGCGACCATCGCGGATAAACGCCAGGAACTGGTCGAGAATCGCGTCCATGTCTTCGATGTCGCGGACCATGTCGTCTGTCAGGTCGCTATGGTCACCCATCAACTCCAGAGACAGCCGCAAACGGGTCAAGGGTGTGCGCAAGTCATGGGAGACCCCGGCGAGCATCAACTCACGCTCGCGACCGGCCTGCTCGACGTCTTCGGCCATCTGGTTGAAGGCGCGATAGACCTCGGTCATTTCACTCGGCGTGTCGCTGATCGGCAGGCGCACACTGCGGCCCTGGCCGAGTTGCCGCGCGGCATACACCAGACGTTTCAACGGTTGATTGAGCTGGCTGACGAAGATCCATGCCGACGCAGTGGACAGCAAGCCGATGGCGAGGAACCAGCCGAGTACGTTCCAGATTTTCTGGCCACGCAGCGGATGCGGATACAGGGGCACTTTCAGCCAGCCATCACCCAGGCTTGGCGCCCGCACCCACAGGGCCGGCGGCGAATGCATGCGTAATCGGACTTCGGTGTCGGCCCCCAGCTCCGCCTGCATCTGCCGCTGGTAGATCTCGCTGTAAGGCCAGTGTTGCTCACCTTCCGGCACGCCAGCGCCCACTACCCGGATCAGGGTCGCGGCATCGGCAATCTTTGTGCGGTTTTCTTCATCGGCCGACCAATAGGCGCGTAGCGTCAGGGCGACACCGTGGCTGTATTGGCGGTCCACCAGCACGTCTTCGTTCATCAACAGATAAACCAGGGTCAGCGCCTTGGAGAACAGGACGACGATCAGCACCAGCCACAGGGTGCGGGAGAAGAAACTCTGGGGGAACCAAACGGGGGTTTTCATGGATAACCGCTACACACTTGCAGGAGCGAGCGATGCTCGCATATTGCGGATCGCGAGTCTGCGGACAACATGATCCGCAAGACCCGCTCCTACAAATCGCCGATCACTTGGTGGCGGCGCCATCCGGAACGAACACGTAACCCACGCCCCAGACTGTCTGGATGTAACGCGGCTTGGATGGATCGGGCTCGATCATCCGGCGCAGACGCGAGATTTGTACGTCGATGGAACGCTCCAGGGCGTCCCACTCGCGGCCACGGGCCAGGTTCATCAGTTTGTCGCGCGTCAGAGGCTGGCGGGCGTTCATCACCAACGCCTTGAGCACCGCAAACTCACCCGTAGTGAGCATGTGCACTTCGTCGCCGCGCTTGAGTTCGCGGGTGGCCAGGGACAGCTCGTAGTCACCGAAGGTCACGCTTTCGTCTTCGCTGCCCGGAGCACCCGGCACCGGAGCGGACTGACGACGCAGGACCGCTTTGACGCGCGCCATCAGCTCATCCGGGTTGAACGGCTTGGCGAGGTAATCGTCAGCGCCCAGTTCGAGGCCCTTGATGCGGCTCAGCTCATCGCCCTTGGCGGTCAGCATGATGATTGGAATCTGGTTGTTCGCGGTGCGCAGGCGGCGGCAGGCGGTCAAGCCGTCTTCGCCGGGCAGCATCAGGTCGAGGACGACCAGGTTGAACACTTCACGCGCCAGGAGGCGATCCATTTGTTCAGTGTTCGGAACGGCGCGGGCGCGGTAGCCCTTGCTGACGAAAAAGCGTTCCAACAGGCTGCTGAGCCCTGGATCGTCGTCAACAATAAGAATTTTTTCGCCTTCAGCAATGTTTGCAGTGCTGCTCATTAGATGCTCCTTTGATCTCGGCGCGCATTATGGCGTAGCTGCCGTTATACGCACCGTGTGCATTGTTAGCAGATTTTTCCTTCACCGCCAGAAATCCGGCCTTTCTGCCTATAACCTGCGATGCCCCCGAATGACAGAACGCTGGTTATAATGCGCGGCCTTTTGTGTCAGGCAATGTCTGATCATTGCTGCGAGTGGCCGATATTTATTTTCACGGCCGCAGCAGTCATTGTTCGATTTCACGGGTCAACGGAATGCCTGTTGATCCAGGTAGCGGCGCAGGCCAGGCCGCTCAACCAGACTCGCCGAGCCCTTATCTCTGCGCCTGCGAGCCTGCTTTCACAATTTGTCAGGTGGTTTTATGGACAGCATCAACAGCCGCATCGCCGAGGAACTCGGCGTACGCCCACAACAGGTCGAAGCGGCCGTCGCGCTACTTGATGAAGGCTCCACGGTGCCCTTCATCGCCCGTTACCGGAAAGAAGTGACCGGCAGCCTCGATGACATCCAGTTGCGTCATCTGGAAGAGCGTCTGCGCTACCTGCGAGAACTCGACGAACGGCGTATCAGCATCCTTGCCAGCATCCAGGAACAAGGCAAGCTGACCCCGCAACTTGAACGCGACATCAAACTCGCCGACACCAAAACCCGGCTCGAAGACTTGTACCTGCCGTACAAGCAGAAGCGCCGCACCAAGGGCCAGATCGCCCTGGAAGCCGGCCTCGGCGAGCTGGCCGACGGCCTGTTCAACGACCCGACCCTGACGCCAGAGGTCGAAGCCGCGCGCTTCGTCAACGCCGAAAAAGGCGTCGCCGATGTGAAGGCTGCCCTCGAAGGCGCCAAGTACATCCTCATGGAGCGTTTCGCCGAAGACGCCGGCTTGCTCGAAAAACTGCGCAGCTACCTCAAGCAGGAAGCCACTCTGAGTGCCCGCGTCATCGCTGGCAAAGAAGAGGAAGGCGCCAAGTTCCGCGACTATTTCGAACACGATGAACCACTGAAAAGCATGCCGTCGCACCGCGCGCTCGCCATTTTCCGTGGCCGCAACGAAGGCATTCTGAGTTCTGCGCTGAAAATCGGCGACGAACTGCCGGGCACCATGCACCCGTGCGAAGGCATGATCGGTCAGCAATTCGGCATCCAGAACCAGAATCGCGCCGCCGACAAATGGCTGGGCGAAGTGGTGCGCTGGACCTGGAAGGTCAAGCTCTATACCCACCTGGAAACCGACCTGCTGGGCGAACTGCGCGATGGCGCGGAAACCGAAGCAATCAACGTGTTCGCGCACAACCTGCACGACTTGCTGCTGTCGGCCCCGGCCGGCCCGCGCGCCACGCTGGGCCTCGACCCGGGCCTGCGCACCGGTTGCAAGGTCGCCGTGGTCGATTCCACTGGCAAGCTGCTGGATCACGCCACGGTTTACCCGCACGTACCGCACAACAAGTGGGACCAGACCCTCGCGATTCTTGCCGCGCTGTGCGCCAAGCATGCGGTGGACCTGATTGCCATCGGCAACGGCACCGCCAGCCGCGAAACCGACAAGCTGGCTGCTGAGCTGATCAAAAAATACCCAGCGATGAAGATGACCAAGGTCATGGTCTCCGAGGCCGGCGCATCGGTTTACTCGGCGTCGGAACTGGCTTCCAAGGAGTTCCCGGACCTCGACGTGTCGATCCGTGGCGCGGTGTCGATTGCCCGTCGCTTGCAGGATCCGCTGGCCGAGCTGGTGAAGATCGATCCGAAATCCATCGGCGTCGGCCAGTACCAGCACGACGTGTCGCAGCTGAAACTGGCGCGCGGCCTGGACGCCGTGGTCGAGGACTGCGTGAACGCCGTGGGCGTGGACGTGAACACCGCTTCCGTGGCGCTGCTGGCCCGCATCTCCGGCCTCAACGCGACGCTGGCGCAGAACATCGTCAGCCACCGCGACGAGCACGGCGCCTTCAAAACCCGCGCCGCGTTGAAGAAAGTCGCTCGCCTGGGCGAAAAAACCTTCGAACAGGCTGCCGGTTTCCTGCGCGTGATGAACGGCGACAACCCGCTGGATTCGTCCGCGGTTCACCCGGAAGCCTATCCGCTGGTCCAGCGCATTGCCGCTGAAACCGACCGTGACATCCGTTCGCTGATCGGCGATGCCAGCTTCCTCAAACGCCTCGATCCGAAGAAGTACACCGACGAGACGTTCGGTTTGCCAACGGTCACCGACATCCTGCAAGAACTGGAAAAACCTGGCCGCGATCCACGTCCTGAGTTCAAGACCGCAGAGTTCCAGGAAGGCGTCGAAGACCTCAAGGACCTGCAACTGGGCATGATCCTCGAAGGCGTGGTCACCAACGTGACCAACTTTGGCGCATTCGTCGACATCGGCGTGCATCAAGACGGTTTGGTGCACATCTCTGCGCTTTCGGAGAAGTTCATCAAGGACCCGCGTGAAGCGGTGAAGGCCGGTGACGTGGTGAAAGTGAAAGTCATGGAAATCGACATTCCGCGCAAACGCGTTGGCCTGTCGATGCGCATGAGCGACACCCCGGGCGAGAAAATCGACGGTGCCCGTGGCGCACGTCCCGGCTCGTCTTCGCGCCAATCCCAGAACACTGCACCGCGTAAGGAAACCACGGCGGCGGCCCCGGCCAACAACGCCATGGCTTCGCTGTTCGCCAACGCCAAGCAGTTGAAGAAACACTGATGGACATCCCTGCCGGGCTGACCGAAAGCGCTTTTTTCAAGTTGCTGGGGTGTCGTTTGCACCGTCTGGAGGCCGGGGTGGCGCAAGTCGCCCTCGGGCTTGCGCCAGAGCTGCGCAATCGCGGCGGTAAGCTGCACGGCGGGGCCTTGTTCAGCCTGGTGGACATTGCCATGGGGCTGGCCTGTTCCAGCACCCACGGCTTTGACCAGCAGAGTGCGACCATCGAGTCCAAGATCAACTACATTCGCGCCGTTTCTGACGGTGAAGTGATGTGCACGGCGCGGGTCATTCACCCGGGCCGCCGCACGTTGGTGGTCGAGGCTGACGTGATGCAGGGCGACAAACTGGTCGCAAAAGCACAAGGCACGTTCGCTGTCCTGTAGCTAGCGGTCATCAATTTGAGTTAATTTCGGCGCTACGAAACCTGTGGGCAGTTCTGACTGACCGGCATAATGCCTGTACGGCTCAAAAACCAGGCGAAAACGCCAGTTTCAACTTCACCCTTGTAGACCGTCTTGCCCACCCCCATATTGGGGCGACTGACGCGTGAAGGAATCCAACTTGAGCGAACTTCTCAACCGCCGCCTGGCTCTGCTCGGCGAGCGCGCTAACCTCTCTCTGCTCGAACAGTGCCTTCACGGCATCGAACGTGAATGCCTGCGCGTGACCGGCGAAGGTCGCCTGGCGCAAACGCCGCACCCGGAAGAGTTGGGTTCCGCGCTGACCAACGAACAAATCACCACCGACTATTCGGAATCGCTGCTGGAGTTCATCACCCCGGCCCTGCCCGACCCGGCAGACACCCTGGCGAGCCTGGACAGCATTCACCGTTTTGCCTACAGCAAGCTCGGCAACGAGTACCTGTGGAGTCCATCGATGCCGTGCCCGTTGCCGGCCGAGGAAGACATCCCGATCGCCTATTACGGCACCTCCAACATCGGTCAGCTCAAGTACGTCTACCGCAAGGGCCTGGCCCTGCGGTACGGCAAGACCATGCAGTGCATCGCCGGGATTCACTACAACTTTTCCCTGCCGGAAAAGCTTTGGCCGCTGCTCAAAGCCGCGGAAGACTTTGTCGGCACCGACCGTGACTATCAGTCGTCGGCCTACATCGCGCTGATCCGCAACTTCCGCCGCTACAGCTGGCTGCTGATGTACCTGTTCGGCGCATCACCTGCGCTGGACGCCGGTTTCCTGCGCGGTCGTTCGCACCAGTTGGAACAACTGGACCCGGACACCTTGTACTTGCCGTACGCCACCAGCCTGCGCATGAGTGACCTGGGTTACCAGAGCAACGCCCAGGCCGGTTTGACCCCGTGCTACAACGATCTGGCCAGTTACACTGACAGCCTGCGCAAAGCGGTCGCCACGCCTTATGCGCCGTACGTTGAAATCGGCACGCATCAGGACGGTGAGTGGGTTCAGCTCAACACCAACATCCTGCAAATAGAGAACGAGTACTACTCCAACATCCGCCCCAAACGCGTGACTTACACCGGCGAACGGCCGATCCAGGCGCTGGTGGCCCGCGGCATTCAGTACGTCGAAGTGCGTTGCCTGGACATCAACCCGTTCCTGCCGATGGGCATCGACCTGCCAGAGTCGCGCTTCCTCGACGCGTTCCTGCTGTATTGCGCGCTGAACGACAGCCCGCTGCTGACCAATACCTCTTGCGGCAACGCGACCTCGAACTTCCTCAGCGTGGTCAAGGAAGGTCGCCGCCCGGGCCTGCAACTGCAACGCGACGGTCATCCGGTGGACCTGAAAGAGTGGGCCAGCGAGTTGCTGGAGAAGCTTGCACCACTGGCTGCGATGCTGGATCAGAGCCATGGCGGCGATGCGCATAGCAAGGCGTTGGATGCGCAGCTGGCCAAGGTCAAGGATCCTTCCCTGACGCCATCCGCCCAGGTGCTGGCGGCGATGGCTGAGCACAAGGAGAGCTTCAGTCAGTTCTCCCTGCGTCAGAGCCGCGCGCATGCGGAGTTTTTCCGTAGTGAGCCGTTGAATGGTGATGATCAGGCGAAATTTGAAGCGCGAGCGCGTTCGTCGCTGGCTGAGCAGGTTGAGCAGGAGCAGAACGAGGTGGGCGATTTCGATGTGTTTGTCGGGTCGTATCAGGCGAGCATTTTGGCGATTAGCAACTAACCTCCTTGGCACTGATTATTCCCACCCCGGAGCGTGGGAACGATCAGGTTGCCTGCTTAGAATTTTCCGCTCATAAGCTCATTCGAAAAAGTTATTTATTTTCGGATTCTTAGATCATTTAGTCTCTTTTCACGCCGACTCTCGGTCGTCTGACAAGGAGCTTCTCAATGAAACTGACTTTCCCCCTTCGCCTGCTGGCGGCCGCGTCTCTGGCTGCGGTGAGTTTCTTTGCCCAGGCGGCTGACGTCACCGTCGCCTACCAGACCACCGTTGACCCGGCGAAAGTCGCCCAGGCCGACGGCGCGTACGAAAAAGCCACCAACGCCAAAATCCACTGGCGCAAATTCGATAACGGTGCCGACATCATCGCCGCCATCGCTTCCGGCGACGTGCAGATCGGCTACCTCGGTTCCAGCCCTCTGACGGCTGCAATCACCCGCAAAGTCCCGGTAGAAACCTTTCTCATCGCCACCCAGATCGGCGCCGCTGAAGCCCTGGTCGCTCGCGACGGTTCCGGGATCAAAACTCCGCAGGACCTGGTCGGCAAGAAAATCGCCGTGCCGTTCGTTTCCACCGGCCACTACAGCCTGCTAGCCGCGCTAAAGCACTGGAACATCGATCCGTCGAAAGTCACCGTCCTCAACCTCGCTCCGCCCGCAATCGTCGCCGCCTGGAAACGCGGTGACATCGACGCCACTTACGTCTGGGACCCAGCGCTCGGTGTGGCCAAGGAAAACGGCAAAGTGCTGATCACCTCCGGCGAACTGGCCAAATTCGGTGCGCCGACCTTCGATGCGTGGATCGTGCGCAAAGACTTCGCCGAGAAGCACCCGGAAATCGTCACCGCGTTCGCTAAAGTCACCCTCGACGCCTACGCCGATTACCGCAAAGACCCGAAAACCTGGCTCGCCAATCAATCCAACGTCGACAAACTGGTGAAGCTGTCCGGCGCCAAGGCCAGCGACATTCCATTGCTGTTGCAAGGCAACGTCTTCCCGCTGGCGGCTGATCAGGTGATCACCCTCGGCGCGCCGACCACCAAGGCCATTACCGACACCGCCGCGTTTCTCAAGGAACAGGGCAAGGTCGAGGCCGTGCTGCCGGATTACGCCCCCTACGTCAGCGCCAAGTACATCACCAACTGATCGGGAGTTAACTGCGATGGCTTTGCTACAGCTGGAGCGCATCAGCGCACAGTACCCCGGTGCCGCCGAACCTGTGCTGGCGGATATTTCCCTGAGTCTTGGACCCCAACAATTGCTGGTCGCTCTCGGCCCTTCCGGCAGTGGCAAGACCTCGCTGTTGAACCTGATTGCCGGTTTCGTCGAACCTAGCGCCGGGCGGATCACCCTCGATGGCGTGTCGGTCAAAGGCCCGAGCGCCGAACGTGGCGTGGTGTTCCAGGACGACGCGCTGCTGCCCTGGCAGGACGTGTTGGCCAATGTCGGTTTCGGTCTGGAACTGGCCGGCATTTCCCGGGACAAACGCGAAATCCGCGCGCGGGAAATGCTCGCCCTGGTGGACCTTTCCGGTTTCGAAAGTCGCCGAATCTGGCAACTCTCGGGCGGCCAGAAACAACGTGTCGGTCTGGCCCGCGCCCTGGCAGCCGACCCTCGGGTTTTGCTGATGGACGAACCCTTCGGCGCCCTCGATGCTTTCACCCGTGAACAAATGCAGGAGCTGCTGCTGCAAGTCTGGCAGCGCACCGCCAAGCCGGTGTTTCTGATTACCCACGACATTGAAGAAGCGGTGTTCCTCGCCACTGACCTGATTCTGTTGGCGCCAAACCCTGGGCAAATCGTCGAGCGCCTGAGCCTGGACTTCGGTCAGCGTTACGCCGCTGGTGAGTCGGCACGCTCGATCAAGGCCGACCCGCGATTTATCGAAACCCGCGAACACGTGCTCGCCAAAGTGTTCTCTCAACGCAGCACCGCCCAGCGGCAGGAGCGCGCATGAGCAGTTTTGAAATTCCGGCCGCGACGGTAAACACCAACGGCCAATCGGTGGTCATTCCAGTACGTCGCAGCCTCAGCACTCGGTGGATCAGCCTGCTGACGCTGGTCGCGCTCGTGGTCATTTGGTGGGCCGTCACCGCCACGGGAATGATCGAACCGCTGTTCCTGCCTCCCCCGTCTGCCGTGCTGCAAAAAGGCTGGCTGCTGGTGACCGCCGGCTACATGGATTCGACCTTGTGGCAGCACTTGGGCGCGAGTCTCAGCCGAATCGGTTTGGGCCTGGGTTTCGCGGTGCTGACTGCCGTGCCGGTCGGCATCTCCATCGGCTACAACCGTATCGCTTGCGGCATTCTCGATCCGCTGATCGAGTTTTACCGGCCTATCCCGCCCTTGGCTTATCTGCCGCTGATCGTGATTTGGTGCGGCATCGGTGAGCTGTCGAAAGTCTTGCTGATCTACCTCGCGATCTTCGCCCCGATTGCCATTGCCACCGCCACCGGTGTGCGTACCGTTGACCCGGTGAAATTGCGCGCTGCGCAGTCTTTGGGCGCAACCCGGGCGCAGTTGATTCGCCATGTGATTCTGCCCAGCGCCTTGCCGGACATCTTGACCGGTGTGCGCATTGGCCTGGGTGTGGGTTGGTCGACGCTGGTCGCCGCCGAATTGATCGCCGCCACCAGCGGGCTGGGCTTCATGGTGCAGTCGGCCGCGCAGTTCCTGGTCACCGATGTGGTGGTGCTGGGGATTCTGGTGATCGCGCTGATCGCCTTCGCCATGGAAATGGGCTTGCGCGCCCTGCAACGCAAACTGGTGCCGTGGCATGGCCAGGCTCACTAAAGACTTGTCATTGACCATGTCGACAGCTCGGCACCCCGGATTGAAGAGAACCACCATGAGCCACCTGACAATCGTCCCCCTCAGCTCGGCCCTCGGCGCGCAAATCAGCGGAGTCGACATCAGCCAGCCGCTGAACCTGGAACAGCGCGACGCCATCGAGCAGGCGTTGCTCAAGCATCAGGTGCTGTTCTTCCGCGACCAGCCAATCGAGCCACAGCAACAAGCGCGATTCGCCGCCCATTTCGGCGACCTGCATATTCACCCGATCTACCCGAATGTGCCGGAACAGCCCGAAGTGCTGATCCTCGACACCGCCGTCACCGACGTACGCGACAACGCCATCTGGCACACCGACGTGACCTTCCTGCCGACTCCGGCCATGGGCGCGGTACTCAGCGCCAAGCTGCTGCCGGAGTTCGGTGGCGACACACTGTGGGCCAGCGGCATCGCGGCGTATGAAGCGTTGTCCGCGCCGATGAAAACCTTGCTCGAAGGGCTGACGGCTACCCACGACTTTACCCGCTCGTTTCCGCTGGAGCGTTATGGCAACACGCCTGAAGCGTTGGCCCAGTGGGAAGAAGCGCGCCGCAAGAATCCGCCGCTGTCACACCCGGTGATCCGCACGCACCCCGTGAGCGGGCGCCGGTCGTTGTTCGTTAATGAAGGGTTCACGTCGAAGATCAATGAGTTGTCGGAGACTGAGAGCGAGGTGATTTTGAAGTTGTTGTTTGCTCATGCGACGCGACCGGAATTTACCATTCGCTGGCGTTGGCAGAAGGATGACGTGGCGTTTTGGGATAACCGCGTGACACAGCATTACGCGGTGGATGATTACCGGCCGGCGCGGCGGGTGATGCAGCGGGCGACGGTGCTGGGGGATGTGCCGTTTTAAGCACCACAGAGAAATTTGCTTAGCTTTAACTGGATAAAAAAACAGCTAGTCGCTTCCATAACGAATAAAAATGGCGTAAAAATCCGCTTACCGAATAGTGAGTGGTGACAGCATGATCACAAAAGAAGAAATCCAAGGCTTCATTCGCGCGCAAGTCGATAGAGAGTTTTTTGATGAACTAGGGATTCTTATTCCTCAAACCTTTCAAAAGGCATTGAAGGAGACAGAAGAACTCCTGATTCATACCCCTCCTGGAGATCTGCGTGGCCATTTACGGCATTCGCTCGTTCAAGACGCCTTAGCGGGAATGAAACGCTGGAATCCAATCATCAAAACAACCGACCCAAAAGGACACAATTACGTCCTATTGGAGCTGGGAAATTTGCGCATCACATCTGTCGTCCTGCCCTGGCAAAAAGAAATTCGCACGGCGAAACACCGAAGCGAACTGAAAACGCTGAACGAATCTTTAGCATCCACACAGATGGACTGGATTGATGGGTTGACGCAGACAGTCACCGATCAATTGATTCATGCGCTAGTCGTAGTCCATGCACCACCATCACGCTCAGAGGATCAATCAGAGCCGCGGGCGATCATGATGGCCGTGCCTTATTTCAACGGCAAAGGCTTCCATATGAATTGCACGTTCGAAGACCTTCTTCAGAGCTACTCTGATAATGAAGCTGTTGATCAGAAACCGATTGAATTGGTGAAATTGCGGGATAAGATGCGCCGCGCTGAAGAAATCGAAGACAACACTGATGACGAGCAAAATTCCAAGAGGTGAACCATGAGAACTGGAGTCGCGGGCTTTCAGTCTGAGCGCCTCAAGCAGTTACGGCTCACGTTTGGTATCACCCAAACAGCTTTGGCCGAAATGGTGGGGCGTGCCTCGGGAAACATCTCTAAATGGGAGAACGGGCTTCAGGTACCTGAGGCCGATGCCTTCCAACGGTTATGCGAGGTTTTTGGCGTCAGTGAAAACTGGCTGTTAGAGGAGCAAATCGTAACGAGTGAAACCACTCCATTCTTCTTCCGCTCTCAGGTGAGTGCTACCACCAACGCGAGAGAAATAGCGGAAGTCCGTCTGGAGTGGCTTCAAGACATCTCCTACAAACTTCAGGAAAGTCTTGAGTTCGTCACTGTTAACGTTCCTCACCTGGAAGAAAGAAATTGCCAGCTGATTTCTGATCAAGAGATCGAGAGAATGGCGAGTGAATGCCGTCAAGCGTGGGGACTAGGGGTTGCTCCGATACCCAATGTGGTTCAGGTGTTGGAAAACGCTGGCATCATCTGTGCTCGAACCACGCTTGGGCACCTCAAAATGGATGGCGTATCAAACTGGTACGAGTTGGATCAGCGCCCTTATGTACTTCTCGTTGCAGATAAGGCTAACGGAATAAGAAACCGATTCGATGCGGCCCATGAACTGGGACATGTAGTTCTCCATCGACATATTTCCAACGAACAATACGAATCGAATTACACGCTGCTTGAATCACAGGCTCACCGATTTGCCAGCGCATTTTTGATGCCAGCGGAAAGCTTTCTAAGGGAGATTCGCTGGCCGACTTTGGATACCTTGTTGGCACTTAAGCCGCGCTGGAAGGTTTCTGTTGCGGCGATGGTTCGTCGATGTCTAGATCTTGAAATCATTAATGACACCACGACGACAAGGCTGTGGAAAGCAAGGTCCGCCAGAGGCTGGGTCAAGGGCGAGCCTATGGACGCCGACTTCGATTTTGAACGGCCGCTGTTGATCGCGCGAGGTGTGAAGATGCTCGTGGAAAACAAGGTACTTTCCCGATCCCAAGTCAGACAGTTGCTGGGGCTGCCGCTTCCCATTCTAGAAACCCTATGTAGTTTGGATAAGGGTTATTTCACTCTCCCAGACCAGTCACAAGTGATCGATATGCAGCTAAGAAAGAGATCTGCAAGGGATACGTTTTTCAGCGAAACCGCTGAAATACTCGGTTTCCCAAGCAAAAAATAACGACATCGTAAGCGCCACTTAAAAATAATCACGGACAAGCCACTTCATGTGAGGAGGGCTTATCCGTGATTCGGTCCTCGTCCTTCGAATAGATTTACTCCGCCGTCGAAGGCTTCTCCCAAAGATTAATCTCACCCTCCTGAGCAAACCGGTCAATCTCCGCCAATTCCTCCGCGCTAAAGCTCAAATTCTTCAACGCCCCGACGTTCTCGACAATCTGCTCGGGCCGGCTCGCACCGATCAGCGCCGAAGTCACCCGCGGATCGCGCAACGTCCACGCCAATGCCAGCTGCGCCAGACTCTGACCGCGACGCTTGGCGATCTCATTCAGCGCACGCACATGAGCGATGTTGGCTTCGGACAGGTGCGCCGCCTGCAACGAACCACCGCCCGGACGATTGACCCGCGCATCCGCCGGCACACCGTTGAGGTACTTGTCAGTCAACAAACCCTGAGCCAGCGGCGTGAACGCAATCACGCCCGTACCGAGTTCGTCCGTCGTATCCAGCAGGTCCTTTTCCACCCATCGATTGAGCAGGTTGTAAGCCGGTTGGTGGATCAGCAACGGGACTTTCCACTCTTTCAGCAACGCGGCCATTTCACGGGTTTTAACCCCCGAGTAGGACGAGATGCCGATGTACAGCGCCTTGCCCTGTTGCACGGCGGTGGCCAGTGCGCTGGCGGTTTCTTCCAGCGGCGTGTCCGGGTCGAAGCGATGGGAGTAGAAGATGTCCACGTAGTCGAGACCCAGGCGTTGCAGGCTCTGATCAAGGCTGGCCAGCACGTATTTGCGCGAACCGCCGCCCTGACCATAAGGACCGGCCCACATGTCCCAACCGGCCTTGCTCGAGATAATCAGCTCGTCGCGATGCTGCTTGAAGTCTTCGCGCAGCAAACGACCGAAATTGGTCTCGGCGCTGCCATACGGCGGGCCGTAGTTGTTGGCCAGGTCGAAATGGTTGATGCCGAGATCAAACGCGGTACGCAGCAATGAACGCTGGGTGTCGATCGGCGTGCTGTCGCCGAAGTTGTGCCACAGGCCCAAAGACAGTGCCGGCAGCACCAGCCCGCTGCGCCCCACGCGGCGGTAAGGGATGGAGTCATAGCGGTTTTCGGCAGCGGTGTAGGTCATCGAATCCTCTCTTGTCTGTCTTGAAGTTGGTATCGACTGCTTCGCAAGTTGCCCAGCATACGCCCAGACAAACGCCGATAAACCTCTGACTCGAGAGAATGCTGAAACGTTTCATAGATGATCGAGACTTTTCGGTTCGCCGTATTTGCGCAGGCGCCAAGATGCCGCCGCTGGAACGTCTGGCTCAGCCAGAAGACATCTCCCGCGTCGTGTCCTTGGTCAGCTCGGAAGCGACCTGGGTCAACGGGCAGATTTTGCGGGTTAATGGCGGGCTGGTTTAACTAGGCCCACACTGACACCGCAATCTTGATCGTTCCCACGCAGAGCGTGGGAACGATCAGGCAACACACAATTGAAGGGCGGAACACACCATGCACACTACGATTATCATCACCTTCGGCCTGATCCTGCTGGCGCTGATGCTGTTCATCGGCGAGGAAATCGGTTTCAGCCGCCAGACCCTGACCTACAGCTTTGTCGTGCTGTGGTTCGCGCTGACGTTAATCAACGGTGCAGTCGGCATGGTCAGTGCTGGCCAGCCCTTTAGCACGGAGCTGGTAGTCGGCAGCGCCGTATTCGGCGTGCCGGTGGCGGCGATGGTGCTGTTCATGGTGTTGAGCGCCGAGACCTGAAAAGGGCCCGGCGGCACCGGTTCTCGATCAACGCACCAAATGCAGAAACTGCATGTGCCGTTCGTACTGATCGAGGATGTCGTTGATGATCTGCTCCTTGGTGTAACCCACCAGATCGTAGTCCTGACTGCCCTCGCTCAAATGCACTTCGGCGCGGTAGTAACGACGGTTGTTGAGTTCCTTGGAGCCCATGCCGCCACGGGCGAAGGACGGCGTGAAGTAGCCACGCATCTGCACCTGATAGATAAACGGATGCTCCTCGCCGTGACCGATTTCCAGGCTGACGTTGTCGTTGGCCGGGTCCGGCTGAGTGACCACGTTCAAACCCTTCTCGACGAACACCGCCGAGACGTCTTCAATCGCCGGGCGCACCGTCGTATCGAGGAAGCGGTAAACCTCATCGCGAGATGGGAAATGCACGGCCTGAGTCAAGCGTTGACGCCAGCCGCCACGTCTCGATCCGGATACCGGTGCCAGGGAATGCATCTGCGCGATCTGCTTCTGCGACTCCAGATAGAACGCTTTGTGCAGCCCCCACATCATCAGCAGCAAAATCATGGAGAACGGCAACGAAGTCAGCACCACCGCCGACTTCAGCGCATCGATGCTGCCGGAGAACAGCAGCGCACTGGTCACCAGCGCCGTCATCGCGCCCCAGAACACCCGCAGCCATTTCGGCCCATCTTCATCCGGGTTGCCGCCCTTGGCGGACAGCGTCGACAACACCACCGTGCCAGAGTCGGCCGAAGTGACGAAGAATACGAAGCTGATGAACACCGTCACTGCGATGACCGTTTTGCTCCACGGATAGGTTTCCAGCAGCAGGTAAAGGGTCATCGACGGGTTGTCGATGGCCGACATGCCGAGGGCGCTCATGCCGTGGTTGAGGACTTGATCGATGGCGCTGTTGCCGAAGATCGACATCCACGCCAGGGTGAAACCGAGCGGAATCAACAGCACGCCGAAGACGAATTCGCGGATGGTCCGGCCACGGGAAATCCGTGCGATGAACAGGCCCACGAACGGCGACCATGCAATCCACCAGGCCCAGTAGAACACCGTCCAGCCGCCCAGCCAGTCACTGGGTTTGTCGTAGGCGTACAGGTCGAAACTCTTCATCGGCAACGCGCCGAGGTAGTCGCCGATGTTCTGGATCAGCGTGTTGAGCAGGTGCTGAGTGGGGCCGGCGAACAGCACGAACAGCAGTAGCGCGCAGGCCAGCAGCATGTTGATGTCGGACATCACCCGCACGCCTTTATCGACGCCAGACACTGCAACGATGATCGCCGCGCCCATCATCAGCGTGATCAGGCCGACCTGAATCCACTGCGTGTGAGCGATGCCGAACAGGTAGTCCAGACCCGAGTTGAGGTGCAACACGCCAAAACCCATGTCGGCACCGAGGCCGAACACCGTGGCGATGATGCCGAAGCCATCCACCGCGTAACCGATGGGGCCGTTGATGCGCTTGCCAATCAGCGGATAGAGCGCCGAACGCAGGGCCAGTGGCAGGTTATGTCGATAAGCGAAGTAGGCCAGTGCCATGCCGACGAAGGCGAACACACCCCAGCCATGCAGGCCCCAGTGCAGAAACAGAATCTGCATCGCCTGACGCGCCGCATCCGCCGTGCCTGCCTCGCCTTGCGGTGGTTGCGACAAATGGGTCAGCGGTTCGGACACGCAAAAGAAAAACAGCGTGATGCTGATCCCGGCGGCGAACAGCATGCCGGCCCAGGACAGGTAACTGAATTCGGGTTCGTCGTGGTCGGCACCGAGCTTGATCTTGCCGTAGCCAGACAAGGCGGTGACCACCACGAAGACCAGATACAGGGTCATCGCGAGCATGTAGTACCAGCCGACCGTGTTGGCCGCCCAGTTTTGCGCTTCCAGCAGCCAGGCACCGGCCTGTTCAGGCAAGGCAATAACCACAATGCCGAACAACAAAATGAAACCCGCGGCAAAGTAGAACACCGGCGGATTCATGCGGACCTGGCCGCTTGGAGGGGTGGACGGTGCACTCATGAACAGTGCACCTCAAGGGGGTAAAGCAGGGCAATCAATAACGGACTCGGCAAGGGCAAGCCTCCTGTTGTGAGCGGGCAGCAAACCGGCGGTTTAACTTGAATGAGCGTTCAAGTTAAACATGGATAGGGCGCTAAGGACTAATCGCAAGGCTCGGCGGTGTGTTTTGTACGCTAGCTCAAGGAAGGGTATGAGGTGGGATTTGGAGGATTCGTTCAGTGGGAAATTAACTAAATGCCATTATCCCGGTTCGGCTTGAAATCAATCGCGAGCAAGCTCGCTCCGGGCGGCGCTCCGACGATGAGGGCAGAACAGTCAGCAGAAATTTCTGGGCTTACTTCTGCGTCCCATCATCATGCTGCAGATTCGCCTGAGTCAGGTTGCTCCCCGCCGGCACGCTGCGGGTCATCCAGACATTACCGCCAATGGTCGAACCCTTGCCGATGGTGATTCGGCCCAGAATCGTCGCCCCGGCATAGATCACCACATCATCCTCAACAATTGGATGCCGTGGATGGCCCTTCTGCAATTGGCCGTCCTCATCCGCCGGGAAGCGTTTGGCGCCCAAGGTCACGGCCTGATAAATCCGCACACGCTCACCAATAATTGCTGTCTCGCCGATCACCACGCCCGTCCCGTGATCGATGAAGAAGCTGCGACCAATCTGCGCGCCAGGGTGAATGTCGATGCCGGTGGCCGAGTGGGCGATTTCCGCGCTGATCCGTGCCAGCAACGGCAATCCGGCGCGGTACAAATGATGGGCCAGGCGATGGTGAATCACCGCCAGAATCCCCGGATAGCACAGCAACACTTCATCGACACTGCGAGCCGCCGGATCGCCGTGATAGGCCGCCAGCACATCGGTGTCGAGCAGACTGCGCAGCCCCGGTAATGCGAGGGCGAAGTCCTGAATGATCTGAATCGTTTTGGCCTCGACTTCGGTGTCGGCCTGGTCACTGTGGCGAGCGGCGTAGCGCAATTCGAGTCGCGCCTGAGCCAGCAACGCGTTCAACGCAACGTCCAGCGTATGGCCGACGTAGAAGTCTTCACTCTCCTCGCGCAAATCCACCGGTCCCAGGCGCATTGGGAACAACGCGCCACAGAGGGCTTCGAGAATCTCTGCCATGGCCGCTCGGGAAGGCAACTCGCGACCGCCCTGTTCGGTGCTGGCTCGGCCATTTTGTGCGCGCCACTGGTCACGCGCCGTGCGCAGTTGACTGACGATGGTCTGCAGTTGCCAATGACTGGAACGCTCGCTCACGGTAAAAACTCCTCACGGGCGGCCGGACTGCCTGGCCGCGTTATTGGCAATTACTCTACGGCATGGCCTGGAAGGCGAATTAAGAACCGATTGTGCTGTGCTCAGCACTTTTGGGTATAAGTCGAATGCCGGTTGCCCCGCTAAATTGGCGTGCCTATAGTCCTGTCATCTCCCTCCGCCAGTACGGACCCCATGATCAAACAACAGCTTGCCCGCTTTAATCGCCTCGACCTTCTCGGTCATCCTACCGCCCTGGAAAAACTCGAACGCTTGTCGACCTGGCTGGGCCGCGATGTGTACGTCAAGCGCGATGACCTGACGCCGCTGGCCATGGGCGGCAACAAGCTGCGCAAACTCGAGTACCTGGCGGCCGATGCGCTGGCACAAGGTGCCGACACCTTGATCACCGCGGGTGCGCTTCAGTCCAACCACGTGCGCCAGACTGCCGCCATTGCGGCCAAGCTCGGCCTGGGCTGCATAGCGCTGCTGGAAAACCCCTTGGGTACCGACGACGCTAACTATGTCGGCAACGGCAATCGACTGTTGCTGGACCTGTTCGATGCCAAGGTCGAGTTGGTGGAGAACCTCGACAACGCTGACGACCAACTGCAAGCCTTGGCCGACCGTCTACGCAACAACGGCAAGAAGCCGTATCGGGTGCCGATTGGTGGCTCGAATGCATTGGGCGCGTTAGGTTATGTGCGCGCCGGGCTGGAGCTGGCCGAGCAGATCAAGGACACCGGGCTGGCATTCGCCGCCGTGGTCCTGGCCTCGGGCAGTGCCGGGACCCACAGCGGTCTGGCACTGGCGTTGAGCGAAGTACTGCCGGATTTGCCAGTGATTGGTGTCACGGTTTCCCGCAGCGATGAAGATCAGCGCCCGAAAGTCCAAGACCTCGCCGAACGTACTGCCGAGCTGCTGGGTATGAGCCTGCCAGACAGTTTCAAGGTCGAGTTGTGGGACGAGTATTTCGGCCCGCGCTATGGCGAGCCGAATGCCGGGACACTGTCGGCGGTGAAGCTGGTGGCGAGCCAGGAAGGGCTGTTGCTCGATCCGGTCTACACCGGCAAGGCCATGGCCGGGTTGCTCGACGGAATCGGTCGTCAGCGGTTCGATGACGGCCCGATCATCTTCTTGCACACCGGTGGGGCACCGGCATTGTTTGCCTACAAAGACTTTCTTTGACCGAGGATTCCACGCGGGAGTGTGGAATTACACTTATTCCAAAAAAAAATAACAAACATAATATTTATTATTTTCCTATCTAAAAGCCTCGTCATATAGTCACGCCGCAGGCGAATTTGCAGCGAGACGCATACGCTGCTTTAGGGCAGGATATCGCAGTCGTTTAAATCCCGAATTTGCCAACTTTCCTAAAGCGTCTTCCATAAGAAAACACAGGGGCTTGTCATGAATTTTTCCGCACTACGTCGAAATCTGCTGGTTGGTTCGCTGGGCCTGGCGCTGAGCGCCGGTCTGTTGGGGCAAGCAATTGCCGGTGAGCAGCTGCAAAAAATCAAAGACGCTGGCGTGATCAACGTCGGCCTGGAAGGCACTTACCCACCGTTCAGTTTCGTCGACGCCGACGGCAAGCTGGCTGGCTTCGAAGTCGAGTTCTCCGAAGCCCTGGCCAAAGAGCTGGGCGTGAAGGTCAAACTGCAACCGACCAAATGGGACGGCATCCTCGCAGCGCTGGAATCCAAGCGTCTGGACGCGGTGATCAACCAGGTGACCATCTCGGACGAGCGCAAGAAGAAGTATGACTTCTCCGAGCCGTACACCGTTTCCGGGATTCAGGCGCTGGTTCTGACCAAGAACAAAGACAGCATCAAGACCGCCGCCGATCTGGCTGGCAAGAAAGTCGGTGTGGGCCTGGGCACCAACTACGAGCAGTGGGTGAAAGCCAATGTGCCGGGCGCTGACATCCGCACCTACGAAGATGACCCGACCAAGTTCCAGGACCTGCGCGTCGGCCGCATTGACGCCATTCTGATCGACCGTCTCGCCGCGCTGGAATACGCCAAGAAGGCCAAGGACACTACCGCCGCCGGCGAAGCGTTCTCCCGTCAGGAAGCCGGTATTGCCCTGCGCAAAGGCGAGCCAGAGCTGCTGGCTGCCGTGAACAAGGCGATCGACAAGCTGCGTGCCGACGGTACGCTGACCAAGCTTTCGGAAAAATACTTCAGCGCTGACGTCACTAAATAATGGAAGCGGCTTTCCAACTCGTACTGGAGTCCGTGCCCTTCCTGCTGAAGGGCGTGTACTTTACGGTCATCCTCAGCCTGGGCGGCATGTTCTTCGGCTTGCTGTTGGGCTTCGGCCTGGCGTTGATGCGCCTGTCGCGCCTCAAACTGGTGAGCTGGCTGGCCCGCATCTACGTGTCGTTCTTTCGCGGCACGCCGTTGCTGGTGCAACTGTTCATGATCTATTTCGGCTTGCCGCAATTGGGTCTCGAACTGGATCCGATACCGGCAGCCCTGATCGGCCTCTCGCTGAACATGGCCGCTTATGCCTGTGAAATCCTCCGTTCCGCGATCAGTTCGATTGAACGCGGCCAGTGGGAAGCTGCTGCGAGTATCGGCATGACTCGCGCGCAGACCCTGCGCCGGGCCATCCTGCCGCAAGCGATGCGCACGGCGTTGCCGCCGCTGGGCAACAGCTTCATTTCGCTGGTCAAGGACACCGCGCTGGCAGCCACCATTCAGGTGCCGGAGCTGTTCCGTCAGGCGCAGCTGATCACCGCTCGCACCTTCGAAATTTTCACCATGTATCTTGCCGCCGCGGTGATCTACTGGATTCTGGCAACGGTGCTGTCGCACTTCCAGAATCAGTTGGAAGCGCGGGTCAATCGGCACGACCAGGAGTCCTGACCCAATGATTGTCGTGGAAAAACTGACAAAGCAGTTCAAGGGTCAAGTGGTGCTCAACGGCATCGATCTGCAGGTGAAGGAAGGCGAGGTGGTGGCAATCATCGGGCCTAGCGGCTCGGGCAAGACCACGTTCCTGCGTTGCCTGAATTTTCTGGAAGAGCCCACCAGCGGCCGGATCAAGGTCGGTGACATCGAGATCGATGGCAGTCGTCCGCTGAACCAGCAGCAAGGTCTGGTACGACGGTTACGCCAGCACGTAGGTTTCGTGTTCCAGAACTTCAACCTGTTTCCTCATCGCACGGCCCTGGAAAACGTCATCGAAGGCCCGATCGTGGTGAAAAAAATCCCACATGCCGAAGCCGTTGCCTTGGGTAAAAAGCTCTTGGCCAGGGTTGGCCTGGCGGGCAAGGAAGACGCTTACCCACGACGCCTTTCCGGTGGTCAGCAACAGCGTGTGGCGATTGCCCGTGCACTGGCGATGGAACCGGAAGTCATCCTGTTTGATGAACCGACCTCAGCGCTCGACCCAGAGCTGGTCGGTGAAGTGCTGGCGACCATCCGCAGCCTGGCCGAGGAGAAACGCACCATGGTCATCGTCACCCACGAAATGGGCTTTGCCCGGGACGTGGCGAACCGCGTGGTGTTTTTCGACAAGGGTGTGATCGTCGAGCAAGGCGAAGCCAAGGCGCTGTTTGCCAATCCGAAAGAAGAGCGGACTAAACAGTTCCTCAGCAAGTTCTTGAATAACGCTCACCACTGAAACATCAGCTCACCCTTATTAACTTCCATGGATGGAAGTGACAACTACTCCGCTAATAGAATCTCTCGGCCCTTCCGAATAATAGATATTTACTCAACGCTGCGCGCGGTACATATATATGTCCAGCAACAGATTAACCTCGCCTATAATCCGTCAAATCCAGCCTCCCAACCGAACTGATCTCGCCGCCAACAACGCGCTCAAAGCCCATAAAATCTGGGTAAAGTTCGACAGAGCGGTGCAGCTTATTAACGTCAATGCGTAGGATCTTTCTGAATAACCCTAGATACCCTACTTAACTAGCCAGCTCTATTGACACCTGTTCAAGCGAACTCTTATCTAGTCTCCAACAGGCGTCGAATCCCGCACTCATTCATTATTTAAACTCGTAAATAGTGAATAATCTTGTTGCTCGGCAATTCACGCCTTTCGAACTTTCAGAAACGGACTTCGCTGCAGGCTTCAAGGAGAAACCCATGACAAACACTTCGAACAAACCCGAACTTGCGGCCCCGACCCTGGCGCAATCTCACAAGACCTGCATCAACATCACCTCGGCGGCTCACCTGCTGATCGACGTGGCGCCTTACCCCTGCATGGACGAAGGCGACTTGATCGAACTGTTCTGGGACCACTGCTACGTGGCTTCCAGAGTGCTTACGGCCAACGATGTCGGCCAACCGGTCCAACTGCGTGTCCCCGAGAGCTTCATCGCCAATGGCACCTCGCGCGTTCACTACCGGATCATGCAGATCGGGCAAGGGCCAACCCTGTCAGTCGCCAGACGGGTGCAGATCAAACTCGACTGCCCCGGTGGCCAACCGTCTGCGCTGTGCGGCGATGAAAACCAGAGTCTGGAGCCCGTGAACATTCCCGAGACCATTCGCCGTCAGGGGGTCAATCCGAACCAGATCAAGCGCGGGGTTCCGCTGACCATCGAGCCTTACCTGAACATGGCCGCCGACGACGAAATCACCCTGCGCTGGGGCGATGTGCGCATGGATCTGCCACGACTCAAGGCAGGTGATGTCGGCCAGCCGATACAGGTCTGGGTGCCTGCGGCGATCATTCTCGAAGCCGGCGAAGACCTGCGGCTGGAAGTGACTTACTGCATCCTCGACCGGGTGGGTAACAACTCCCGCTGGGCACCGCCACGCAGGCTGAAGATTGGTTGCGCCAATCCCTACTTGAAGGCTCGGCCGAAGGAAATGTTAATGGCTGCCGAACCCCGCAAATTCTGAGATCCCTGTAGCCGCTGGCGAAGCCTGCGTTCAGCTGCGCAGCAGTCGTGAAACCAGTCGCCGCGGTCATTCAGGTTAATCGCGGATTCAGGATTTACGACTGCTGCGCAGCTGAACGCAGGCTTCGCCAGCTGCTACAAGGGCGCGTGCCAACTCATCCATCGGGTGTGAGACGTACCTTCTATGCATATTCCTAAAAGTTAGTTTATTTATTTTTTATGCGCGCTTAGGGTATATGCACCGGACCACCGGACATTCTTGTTTTCGTTCGCCGCAACCCTCGCGGCGTTTCCATGAGATGTGAGGTAGGTATGGTCCGGAACACAATCACCCCAGTGCAGATCGCCAGGGCATTGCGTGCAGCCAAGGAGCGGCACTGATGTCCAGTCTGGCAGATGCAATCGTCCAGAGTGATCTGGACATCGCCCCGCTGTTGTTGCCCGCGCAGGTCTTGCGCAACGACGCACAAGCCATCAAGGCTGCCCATGAGCTGGCGCAAGTCGCCCGCCTGCAAGCAGCCAAACGCGACCAGCAGCGCAAGCTGCCGTGGTCGGAAATCGAACAGTTCACCCGCAGCGGCCTGGGCAGCATTGCGATCCCGCGTGAGTACGGTGGCCCACAGGTTTCGTTCGTCACCCTTGCCGAAGTATTCGCGATCATTTCCGCGGCCGACCCGGCCTTGGGACAGATCCCGCAGAACCAGTTCGGCATTCTCAATCTGGTGCTCGGCAGCGCCACCGAATCGCAAAAAAAACAGCTGTTCAAAAGCGTGCTCGACGGCTGGCGGATCGGTAACGCAGGACCTGAGCGCGGCACCAAAAACACCCTTGAACTCAAGGCACGAATCACCGCTGACGGTGACGGCTTCGTCCTCAACGGGCAGAAGTTTTATTCCACCGGCGCGCTGTTCGCCCACTGGGTTGCCGTCAAGGCGCTGAACGACGACGGCAAGCAAGTGCTGGCCTTCGTCCGCCGCGGTACACCGGGCCTGCGCATCGTTGATGACTGGTCGGGCTTCGGCCAACGCACCACCGCCAGCGGCACCCTTTTGCTCAATAACGTGCAGGTCGACGCCGAGCTGGTGGTGGAAAACTGGAAGATCAATGACAGCCCGAACACTCAGGGCGCCGTGTCGCAGTTGATACAAGCAGCCATTGACGCCGGCATCGCCCGAGGCGCCATCGACGACGCCATCGAATTCGTGAAAACCCGTGCACGACCGTGGATCGACGCCAAGGTCGAACGGGCCAGCGACGATCTCTATGTGATTGCCGACATCGGCAAACTGAAGATCGAATTGCACGCCGCCGAAGCGCTGCTGCGCAAGGCCGGGCAAGTGCTCGATCAGGTCAGCGCCGCGCCGCTCACCGCCGAGTCTGCCGCCCGCGCCTCGATTGCCGTGGCCGAAGCCAAAGTGCTGACCACCGAGATCTCGCTGCTGGCCAGCGAAAAGCTTTTCGAACTGGCCGGCAGCCGCGCCACCCTCGCCGAATTCAACCTCGACCGCCACTGGCGCAACGCCCGCGTGCACACGCTGCACGACCCGGTGCGCTGGAAATATCACGCGGTCGGGACTTACCACCTCAATGGCACGCTACCCGCTCGCCACTCCTGGATTTAACGACCAGATCTCTGGAGAAACACATGACTCTTTCTCACCACGTCGCGGTCATAACCAGCGATGAGCAAGCCCTGATTGTCGCCAGTGACCTGGCCGAAGACTTCAAACGCGACAGCGCCCTGCGCGACCGCGAACGCCGTTTGCCGCACCCGGAACTGGAAGTGTTTTCCCGCTCGGGACTTTGGGGCATCAGCGTGCCAAAAGAATACGGCGGCGCCGGGGTTTCCAACGTCACCCTGGCCAAAGTGATCGCGCTGATTGCCCAGGCTGACGGCTCTCTCGGACAAATCCCGCAGAACCATTTCTATGCACTCGAAGTGCTCCGCGTGAACGGCAGCGCCGAACAGAAAAAGCGCCTATACGCCGAGGTACTGGCCGGCCAACGTTTCGGCAATGCCCTCGCGGAACTGGGCACTAAAACCGCCCATGACCGCGTCACCAGCCTGACCCGTGACAGCAGCGGCTATCGCATCAACGGCCGCAAGTTCTACGCCACCGGGGCGATTTACGCCCAGCGCATTCCGACCTCGGTAGTGGATGAAAACGGCGTGCAGCAATTGGCGTTCGTGCCGCGCAACAGCAAAGGCTTGACGGTGATCGACGACTGGAGCGGCTTCGGCCAGCGCACCACCGGCAGCGGTTCGGTGGTGTTTGAAGATGTCTACGTCGCCGCCGAAGACGTGATTCCGTTTCAAAGTGCGTTCGAGCGCCCGACCACCGTCGGCCCGTTGGCGCAGATTCTTCACGCCGCCATCGACACCGGCATCGCCCGGGCTGCCTATGAAGATGCGCTGCATTTCGTGCGCACCAAGACTCGGCCGTGGATCGATTCCGGCAACGACAACGCCACCGAGGACCCGCTGACCATCAAGAGCTTCGGCCACTTGAGCATTCGTCTGCACGCCGCCGAAGCCTTGCTGGAACGCTCCGGCGAATTCCTCGACAAAGCGCAGGCCGACACCAACGCCGAGACCGTCGCCGCTGCTTCAATTGCCGTCGCCGAAGCCCGCGCTATCAGCACCGAGATTTCCCTCGCCGCTGGCAGCACGCTGTTTGAACTGGCGGGCAGCCAGGCAACCCTGATCGAACACGGCCTGGATCGCCACTGGCGCAACGCTCGGGTGCACACGCTGCACGACCCGGTGCGCTGGAAGTATCACGCGGTCGGCAATTACTACCTCAACGATGAAAACCCTCCGTTGCGAGGGACTATCTGATGGCCGACCCCAAAAAGAAGATTCTGCTCAACGCGTTCAACATGAACTGCATCGGGCACATCAACCATGGTCTGTGGACGCACCCACGGGACAACTCCACTCAGTACAAAACGATCGAATACTGGACCGAACTGGCGCAACTGCTGGAGCGTGGCCTGTTCGATGGTCTGTTCATCGCTGACATCGTCGGGGTTTACGACGTCTACCAAAACTCAGTGGATGTGCCGCTCAAAGAGTCAATTCAATTGCCGGTCAATGATCCGCTGCTGCTGGTTTCGGCGATGGCTGCGGTCACCAAAAACCTCGGCTTCGGACTCACTGCCAACCTGACTTACGAACCGCCGTATCTGTTCGCCCGACGCCTGTCCACGCTCGATCACCTGAGTCGCGGCCGGGTCGGCTGGAACATCGTCACCGGCTACCTCGACAGCGCCGCCAAGGCCATGGGCTTGAGCGAACAGGTGGAACACGACCGTCGTTACGACCAGGCCGATGAATACCTGCAAGTGCTCTACAAACTCTGGGAAGGCAGTTGGGAAAACGGCGCGGTGCTTAACGATCCGCAGCAGCGGATCTACGCGCAGCCCGAGAAAGTGCACAAGGTCGAGCACAAGGGCGAGTTCTATCAGGTCGAGGGTTATCACCTCTGCGAACCCTCGCCGCAGCGCACGCCGGTGCTGTTCCAGGCCGGCAGTTCGGATCGCGGTTTGCTGTTCGCCGGGCGTCATGCCGAATGCGTGTTCATCAGCGGCCAGAACAAACCGTCGACCAAAGTTCAAGTGGACAAGGTTCGCGCCAGTGCCGTCGAGGCCGGGCGCAACCCCGAGGACATCAAGGTGTTCATGGGGCTGAACGTGATTGTCGGCGAATCCGAAGAGGCGGCCTGGGCCAAGCATGCCGAATACTTGAGCTACGCCAGTGCCGAGGCCGGCGTGGCGCATTTCTCGGCGTCCACCGGGATCGATTTCTCCGAATACACCATCGACGAACCGATCCAGTACGTGAAGAGCAACGCGATCCAGTCCGCCACCAGGAACCTGCAAAACAACGACTGGACCCGCCGCAAATTACTCGAGCAACACGCCCTCGGAGGACGCTACATCACCGTGGTCGGTTCGCCCGAGCAAGTAGCCGATGAGCTGGAATCGTGGATCGCAGAAACCGGGCTGGATGGCTTCAACCTGACGCGGATTGTCACGCCGGAAAGTTACGTGGACTTCATTGAACGGGTGATTCCCGAATTGCAACGCAGAGGGTCGTACAAGACCGCTTACGACACCGGCAGCCTGCGGGAGAAGCTGTTTCACGGCGAGGCGCATTTGCCCAAGCAACACACTGGTTCTGCGTTCCGCCGTTAAAAGCTTCGCGGGCGAGCCTCGCTCCTACAAGAGCACGCAATCTCCTGTAGGAGCGAGGCTTGCCCGCGAAGAGGCCCTAACAAACACCACACCTCTATGCACTGACTGGAAAACTCATCATGACCAAGAAACTCTTAACCCACCCAGTCAAAGCACTGGCCCTGGCCCTCGGCCTTTTCAGCTCCGTCACCTTCGCTGCCGATGCAGCGTTGAAAGTCGGTACCACCGCCGCCTTCGCCATTCCCTTGGAAGCCGCCGTCGAAGAAGCCAACAAACAAGGCCTGAAAGTCGAACTCGTGGAGTTCAGCGACTGGATCGCGCCCAACGTCAGCCTCGCCGCCGGTGACATCGACGTAAATTACTTCCAGCACATCCCGTTCCTGGAAAACGCCAAGGCCGCCGCCGGTTTCGACCTGGTGCCGTTCGCACCGGGGATCATCAACAACGTCGGCCTCTACTCGAAGAAATACAAAAGCTTCGAAGAACTGCCAGAAGGCGCCAGCGTGGCGATTGCCAACGACCCGATCAACAGCGGTCGTGGTTTGCAACTGTTGGCCAAGGCCGGGCTGATCACGCTCAAACCGGGTGTCGGCTACAACGCCACCGAAGAAGACATCATCGCCAATCCGAAGAAGCTCAAAATCCTTCAGGTCGAAGCCGTGCAACTGGTACGAGCCTATGACGACGCCGATCTGGTCCAGGGCTACCCGGCCTACATTCGCTTGTCGAAGACCTTCGATGCCAGCTCTGCCCTGCTGTTCGACGGCCTCGATCACAAGGAATACGTGATCCAGTTCGTGATCCAGCCGAAAAGCAAAACCGACCCGCGCCTGATCAAATTCGTCGACATCTACCAGCATTCGCCGGCCGTGCGCGCAGCCTTGGATAAAGCCCACGGCAAGCTTTACCAAGCCGGTTGGGAAAGTTGAACATGACGGCCGCGATCCAACGGCGACTGGATGTTCCGGAGCCTCAGCAAGCTGAACACACCGAACTGCATCCAGAACTCAACCGCGCCCACGTGCGCTTCATCGGCCTGGGCAAAACCTACAACGGCCAGCAAGGTCCGGTGGCCGCCCTGCACGGCATCGACCTGGCGATCCAGCGCGGCGAAGTGTTCGGCATCATCGGCCGCAGCGGCGCCGGCAAATCGTCGCTGATCCGCACCATCAACCGTCTGGAACAACCGAGCACAGGCCGTGTGCTGATCGATCAGGTCGACATCCGTGAATTCGACGAAGACCGCCTGGTAGCGCTGCGTCGGCGCATCGGCATGATCTTCCAGCACTTCAACCTGATGTCAGCCAAGACGGTTTGGCAGAACGTCGAGTTGCCACTGAAAGTCGCCGGTGTGCCGAAGGACAAACGCGAGCACAAAGTCCGCGAATTGCTCGAACTGGTAGGACTGCAAGAGAAGCACAAGGCCTACCCGGCGCAGCTTTCCGGTGGGCAGAAACAGCGCGTCGGCATCGCTCGGGCACTGGTGCACGACCCGGCGATACTACTGTGCGACGAAGCCACTTCGGCGCTGGACCCGCAAACCACGCAATCAATCCTCGGCCTGCTGCGCGAGATCAATCAGCGCCTGGGCCTGACCATTGTGCTGATCACTCACGAGATGGCAGTGATTCGCGATATCTGTGATCGGGTCGTCGTGCTGGAGCACGGGCGAATCGTCGAACAAGGGCCGGTCTGGGAAGTCTTTGGCAACCCGCAGCACGAGGTCAGCAAAACCTTGCTGGCGCCATTGCAACACGGCCTGCCAGAAGAACTGCAAAGCCGTTTGCGTGTGCAGCCGCAGTCCTCGGATGACGCGGTGGTACTGCGACTGCAATTCACTGGTGCGGCTCATGACGAGCCAGATCTGGCGGCGCTGTTCGGTGCCCTCGGCGGTCGCGTGCGCTTGCTGCAAGGTGGTGTGGAGCGGATTCAGGGCCATGCGCTCGGGCAACTGCTGTTGGCGGTGACCGGTTCGTCCCTCGGTGCTGAGGAACTGCGCCAACGCGCCGGCAACTGGGCGCAACAGGTGGAGGTGCTGGGTTATGTGGTTTGATCGCTTGCTGCAAGGCTTCATCGACACCTTCCTGATGGTCGGCGTTTCATCATTGATCGCGCTGCTGGCGGGCATTCCGCTGGCGGTGATCCTGGTCACCAGTTCCAAGGGTGGGATCTACGAAGCAACGGCGCTGAACCGCGCATTGGGTGCGTTCGTGAACCTGTTTCGCTCGATTCCGTTTCTGATTCTGATGGTGGCGTTGATTCCGTTTACACGGTTGATCGTCGGCACCACGTACGGTGTCTGGGCCGCCGTGGTGCCGCTGACGATTGCTGCCACGCCGTTCTTTGCGCGCATCGCCGAAGTCAGTTTGCGGGAGGTCGATCACGGGCTGATCGAAGCCGCGCAAGCGATGGGTTGCCGGCGCCGACACATCGTTTGGCATGTGCTGCTGCCTGAGGCGTTGCCGGGGATTGTCGGCGGTTTCACGATTACGTTGGTGACGATGATCAACTCGTCGGCCATGGCCGGGGCGATTGGTGCCGGTGGGTTGGGGGACATCGCTTATCGCTACGGGTATCAGCGGTTTGATAGCCAGATCATGTTGACGGTGATTGTGTTGCTGGTGGTGTTGGTGGCGGTGATTCAATTGGGCGGGGATCGGTTGGCGCGTGGATTGAATAAGCGCTAGGCAAGTTGCGAACGCTTATTGTGACGAGGAGGCAAGTCCCCGGCCTCATGGCGTATATTCGGCAAACCCCAATTGCCTGCGCAGCCGACCATGAAACAGACTCCCACCGACCTCGAGCAGATCACTGCCACCACCCTGGGCCATTACAACTCGGTGGCCGAAGGTTTCCGCGAAGGGACTCGCGATCATGATGTCAGCCAGAACATTGATGCTCTGTTGCGGCATATTCAGGGCCAGGCTCCGTTCGACATTCTCGACTTTGGCTGCGGTCCCGGCCGCGACCTGCAGACCTTCACCCGAATGGGCCACACGGCGGTCGGCCTCGATGGTTCAGAGAAGTTCACGCACATGGCGCGCGAGGACAGCGGTTGCGAGGTCTGGCAGCAGGACTTCTTGAAACTCGATCTACCGGCTGAACGCTTCGATGGGATTTTTGCCAATGCGGTGTTGTTTCATATTCCGCGTCAGGAGTTGCCTCGGGTGTTGAAGCAGTTGCGCGGGGCTTTGAAGCCGGGAGGAGTGTTGTTCAGTTCCAATCCGCGTGGCGAGAATCAGGAGGGGTGGAATGGGTCGCGTTATGCGGCTTATCACGATCTTGAGGCGTGGCAGCAATTGCTGACGGCGGCGGGGTTTGTGGAATTGGAGCATTACTACCGGCCGGAGGGGCTGCCGCGAGAGCAGCAGCCTTGGTTGGCGAGTGTTTGGCGTAAGCCGGCGTAGCCTGTCAGGACGCTATCGCGAACAAGGTCGCGAAGGTTTTCTAACGTTGCGCAGCGACTTGATAGGTTGCCACTCCCCCATTCGCGTCAAACGCGGTGATACTTTGATCGGCCAGCTGTCGCCCATCAACTTCACGTTCGCGTAAATCAAAATTTGCCACCAGTCTGGTGCCATCGGCGAACGTTGTCTGCTGTACCTGACGATCCTCGGTCAGCCAACGGAAGTCTGTCATCGCCTGAGTCGCCAGACGCTCATGCAGCGGGCGGAAGAAAACATCCTGCCGAGCAATCACCGGTAACCGCTGCTTCAACGTCGCCGCACTCAGGTGATACAGCGGCGGCACGTTGTAGAGCAATTGAGTCAGCTCATTCTCGGCGCGCACATTGCTCAACTTAAGGCTGTCGAACAGCCAATGATGGGTGGTGATGACCGAGCCATGGAACACTGCCTGATAAAGCGGCAAGCGCGTTTGCGGAGCAAAGTGAACCGTGCGGTAGGGTTCCTTGATCGGCACGGTTTTGAAGAAAACCTGCGGCTGCTCATTGGGAAACCAGCGGCCCAGGTAATAGGGCGACTTCGGATTCTTGCTCATATCGGGATCCCCCCAGCCGATCACCGGTGTCTGCATCCCGTGGGCAAACAGTACGCCTTGGGCCGTGGTGGCGTTGCCATCCTCGGAACCGGTCGGTAGCTTCAACGTCTCGTTGACCCAGCGCGAGCCGTCGATGTTGTCCTCGGCATTTTGCGCCTGAGTCATGGTCGCCCCCACACGGTAGCTGTCGAACAGCATACCGGTGGCATAGGCATCTAGAAACCAGCTATTGAACCCGGCCTTGCTATGTACAGCCCTGATGCGCGCCTCAAGCAATGGCCGAACACAACGCGGATCGGTGTAATGCCCCGATTGCTGAAACCCGCTTTTTAACGTCCCGGTTTCCAACACGACTGCACATTCCTGATTGGCTTTGGAGCCCAGATGCGCGGTGGTCCAGTCCGGATTTTCAGTGATGGTCAACGCCGTCTGATAGGAATCATAAGGCGCCACCAGGTAGCCTGCTGCAACGCCTTGACGCACCGCTTCAGGGTGCCAGAGACCACCTTCCCAACCCTCGCCAAGGCCTAACCATAATCGCGACAATCCGGCAGCTTTCAGTTGTTCGATAGTCGTTGGTGACAAGGTGTTGCCCCAGCGTTCCGGTATTGCTGTCAGAGCATCGGAGAACGCCACTGCCAGCTCTCCACGTAACAAGCCGTAGCCGTCAGCCAATTTTTGCATGTCCGGTTCGACGACAGATTGCCAGCCGCTGCGTGCCTTCTTGTTGAGCGCAGCATTGAGGCTGCGGAGCAACGTGACTTGCTGGTAACGATCAAGCGGCGGCTCAGCCCGGGCCAGTAACTGCGTGCTTTCAGCGTCAAAACTGTTACGTAACTCGCTGGCCAATACGCCGTTACCGCGCAACCCTTTCAGCAAGGCTGGCCAGCTTCGAACATCGTCTGGTCCGAGCAGGTCGTTACCCCACAGATAAACATGACTGGCCCCCAGGAGCTTTTTGGCTTCGGGTGTTTTCAGCAGTTTGTCGCTCAAGGTTTCGTATTGCCCGTTATCGACCAACCATTTCCGATAGCGCTTGGCACCCGCCAACAGATCGGCATCACCCAACGACAGCTTGAAGGTTAGCGGTGCATTGGGCTCAAGGGACGTGAATTGATGATGGACAGCCAGAGCAAGGGTGTTGTTGTTTTCGGCGCTGAAGGTCAGGCGATTGTTGTAAGGATTGGTCATCAGCCAGTTCAGCGTGAAACCACCGTGATCAACGCCCCACAGCGGCAAACTCAGGTCTTGGGTGGTGTTGAACGCCCCCTGATCGAGCAGAAAGGTTTGCCACAGCGGATCACCGGCTGGCACGTAACGCCCCTCGGCCAGCGGCCAGATCAGTCCTTTGCCCATGGCACTGCCGGGCTGTTTCAGAAAGATCAGCTCACCGGGATCGCGGGCCGTGATGGACAGGGACAGGTCACGCTGATCGAGGGCGGCACTCAGCGTCCAGGCGCCGTCATCCCACTGCCAGTCCATGCGATTGGCGCTTTGTTTGAGGTCGCTGACCTCATGCCCAGTAACGCCCGACGAGGCTTGCACTGGCGAATTTTTTGCGGGGATGACGCGGATCGCCAGCGTGGCGGGATCGAGTTCGACGCGCCACAGCGAATTTTCCAGCACACTGCTGGCCAGTGTCGGGGGTGAAAACAACAGAGCGCCGAGCAACAGCACATAGCGCAGACAATAGGTCATCGGTAACATCGAAGTCCCTCCTCCATTTGGAAAGGGACCGTACAGCAAGGCACCGGCCATGTAAGTAGGACCGTTCCCAAACGTCACTCGGGAACGATCAACGCATCAATGACTGCGCTTCTTTTTTCGGCTCCCGAATCTTGTACCAAGCCACATACAACGCCGGCAAAAACAGCAGCGTCAGCAACGTCGCAATAATAATCCCGCCAATCATCGCGTAAGCCATCGGCCCCCAGAACACTTCCCGGGCGATCGGAATCATCCCCAGGCTCGCCGCCGCTGCCGTCAGCAGAATCGGTCGACGACGATGCTCCGTGGCTTGCACCACGGCATCCCACGGTGCATGACCGTCCTTCTCCAAGGTCTCGATCTGCGTCACCAGGATCACCGAGTTGCGGATGATGATGCCGATCAGCGCCAGAATGCCGAGGATCGCCACGAAGCCCATTGGCGTGCCCGTCGGGATCAGCGCCAGCACCACGCCGATCAGCCCGAGCGGCGCGACGCTGGCCACCAGGAACAGCTTCTGCACGCTGTGCAACTGGATCATCAGGAAAGTCGCCATCAAAAACAGCATCAACGGCACGACCTTGGCAATCGGCCCTTGGGCCTTGCCGCTTTCCTCCACCGTACCCCCGGTGGCGACCTTGTAGCCCACCGGCAAACTGGCGGCGAATTTGTCGATGTCAGGTTGGAGCTGTTTCACCAGATCGGTCGGTTGGATTTCGTCACGCACCGCAGCTTTGATGGTAATGGTCGGCTTGCGGTCGCGACGCCAGACCAGCGGTTGCTCAAGTTCATAACGCACGGTGGCAAAAGCCAGCAGCGGAATCGACGTGCCGCCCGGCGTGACGATCTGCAAATTCTGCAGGGTTTCCGGGGTGCCGCGTTCCGCGTCTTCGGCACGACCCACCACGTTGATCAGGTAGATATCGTCGTCGACCTGCGTCACCGGCGCACCCACCACAATGCTGTTCATCAGGTTGGCGACGTCTTCCGACGACAGTCCCAATTGCCGTGCCTTGTCCTGCGCGATGTCGATACGCAGGACTTTGCCCGGTTCGTTCCAGTCGTAAATGATCTCGCCAATGTGCGAGTTTTTATCCAATTCGGTGGCCAGGGCGATGGCGTGTTTACGCACCTGATCGACGTCTTTGCCGCTGACCCGGTACTGAATGGGCCGACCCACCGGTGGACCCATTTCCAGCGCCTGGACGTAGCTGCCGATGCCGACAAAATCTTTGCGCAACCGCTCACGCAAGCGTTGACTCAGGGCCTCGCGCGATTCCAGGCCTTTGCTGACGATCACCAGTTGGGCGTAATACGGGTTCTGCAATTGCTGGTCGAGGGGCAGGTAGAAGCGGATCGCACCTTCGCCGATGTACGTGCTCCAGCGCACGATGTCCGGGTCGCCCTTGAGGGTTTCTTCGAGCTTGTCCACAGCCTTGCGGGTCTCGGCGATCGAGGCGTTTTGCGGCAGGTTCAGGTCGACGAGAATTTCCGGGCGGTCCGAGGACGGGAAGAACTGGCTCTGCACAAACTGCATGGAGAACACCGACGCCACGAACAGTGCAATGGTGATGCCGATCGCCCACCAGCGATTGCGCATGGCCCAGAGCATGCCGTAATTGAACGCACGGCCGATGCGCCCCGGTTCTGCGTCGTGAGGTTTCACGTTGGCGCTGAGGATGTGCACGCCGATCACCGGGGCGAACAGCACCGCAACGATCCACGACACGATCATGGCCACCGCGATCACCGCGAACAGCGTGAAGGTGTACTCGCCGGCCGAGCTGGCGTTCAGGCCGATGGGCACGAAACCGGCCACCGTCACCAACGTACCGGTGAGCATCGGGAACGCCGTCGAGGTGTAAGCGAACGTGGCCGCTTGCTCCTTGGTCTCGCCCATTTCCAGGCGCGTGACCATCATCTCGACGGTGATCATCGCGTCGTCCACCAACAGGCCGAGGGCGATGATCAGGGCGCCGAGGGAGATCCGTTGCATGGTGATGCCGCTGTATTCCATGAAGACGAAGACCATCGCCAGCACCAGCGGAATCGAGCAGGCCACCACCAATCCGGCGCGCACGCCGAGGCTGATGAAGCTGACGATCAGCACGATCACCACCGCTTCGAACAGTGCGCTGGTGAAGCCGCCGACGGCTTTTTCTACCACTTCGGCCTGGTCGGAAACCGTGTGCACACCGACGCCCACCGGCAAGTCCGCGGTCAGTTCGGTCATGCGCTGGTGCAAAGCCTTGCCGAACACCTGGATGTTGCCACCCTTCTTCATAGCGATGGCCAGGCCGATAGCAGGGTGGCCGTTAAAGCGGAATTCCGGTGTCGCCGGGTCGACATAGCCACGACTGATCTGAGCGACGTCGGCCAATCGGTAGAAGCGGTCGTTGAGTCGCAGGTTGACGTTGGCCAAGTCTTTCTCGGAGGCAAACTGCCCCGACGTACGCACGGAAATCCGCTCGGGACCGGCTTCGATCACCCCGGCCGGGGTCACCGCGTTTTGCGATTGCAGGCTCTGCACCACCTGACGCTGATCGATGCCCAGCGCCGCCAGTTTGCGGGTCGAGAAGTTCAGGTAGAGGACTTCGTCTTGCTCGCCGACCATCTCGACCTTGCCCAGCCCCGGTACTTCGCGGATCTCGGCGCGGACCTGCTCGACGTAATCGCGCAACTGACGCATCGACAAACCATCAGCAGTAAAGGCGTACACCGAGCCGAACACGTCACCAAATTCGTCGTTGAACCCCGGCCCTTGAAGTCCTTTGGGGAAGTCGCCACGAATGTCGTTGATCTTCTTGCGCACCTGGTACCAGATTTCCGGAATCTCTTTGGCACTGGTGGTGTCACGCAAGTTAACGAAGACCGTTGACTCACCGGGGCGGGTGTAGCTTTTCACGTAGTCGAGGGAGTCGAGCTCTTCGAGTTTTTTCTCGATGCGGTCAGTGACCTGCTTGAGGGTTTCTTCCTGGGTCGCGCCCGGCCAGCGGGTCTGGATCACCATGGTTTTGATGGTGAATGACGGGTCTTCCTCACGGCCAAGGTTCATGTACGAGAACACGCCCATCAGCAGCGCAACGAACATCAAATACCAGACAAACGACTGATGCTTGAGGGCCCATTCGGATAAGTTGAAACTCCCTTTCATTGCGGGCTGTCCTCATCGATTTTCACTTTTTGCCCAGGTTTCAGGCTGTTCACACCCGCACTGACCACCCGCTCGCCAGACTTCACTCCGTCAGCCAGCACCACTGTGCTGTCAGTACGGCTGATCAGGCTGACGTCTCGCGGGGCAACGGTTTGCGTCTGAGGATCGACGACCCAGATTCGCGATTTGCCATCAACCTCTTGCAGCACGCTCACCGGCAATTCGATGCGCGATTTGATCGCGGAGCTGAGGGTCACGCTGATCGCCGTACCGAGGCGAAAACCCGGTGGCGTATCAGTCAGGCTCAGGCGGGCGCGACGGGTGCGGGTCGCGCTTTGGGCCTGGGGTTCGATTTCGCGAACGATGGCGGTGGTGGTAATGCTCGGGTCCAGTTGCACGGCGACTTGAAACACCACATCCGCCGGCAACTGGTCGACCAGCGTGTCGGGAAGGTCGATCACCGCTTCCTTGATGTCCGGCTGCGCCAGGGTCACCACTTGCTGGCCGGCGGTCACCACTTGCCCGGCTTCGGCGTTCCATGCGGTGACGATAGCTTTGTGGTCGGTGCGCAGTTCGACGTAGTTGAGTTGGTCCTTGGCCTGGTCGACCGCCGCCTTGGCCTGATCAAGGGAGGCCTGAGTGGTTTTGAGATCGGTCTGGGCGATGTCCAGTTGTGCCTGCGCACCGACCCCGCGATCGAACAGTTCCTGCTGGCGCCGGGCGTTGGCCTGGGCATTGATCAACTGCGCCTGCACACGGGCCAGATCGCCCTGGGCCGAGCGCAACTGGTTTTGCTGGTCAGTGGGGTCGAGTGTTGCGAGCAAGGCACCCTTCTTGACTTCGGCACCGACATCGACGTTACGGCTGGCGATGCGGCCCGGCACCCGGAAGCCGACATTGCTTTCATAACGGGCCTGGATGCTGCCGGCGAAGCGGCCAAGATTTTCCTCGTCAAGGGCCTGGACCTTGATGGACAACACTGGGCGTACAGGCTCCGGAGGCGGTTCTTCTTTCGAGCAGGCCACTAGGATCACACCGGCGAAAACCAGCAACAGACGCTTCATGGCTGGGCTCCCGCGGCTAAATCCTTATAGGTGTTTTCGGCGATTTCCACCTTCACACCGGGGTGCAGTAACTGGCCGCCGGCGATGACGACTTTTTCGCCACCCTTGAGGCCGGCGCTGATGATGACTTTGCCAGTCAGGTAGCGACCGACAGTGACGGTGTGCAGCTGTGCCTTGCCTTCGTCGTCCACTAGCCACACGGCCGGGTCGCTGAGGTTTTTGGTCAGCGCCGACCAGGGCAGTTCGACCGCCGATTTGCCCGGCGTCTTGGCCGTGGCACTCACCACCGAACCGAGCTGCATACCTTCCGGCAGACTGTTGAGAGTGACTTTGACCTGCACCGTGCCGGTCTGCGCGGAGACGGCCGGGGTGATTTCCCGAACGGTGCCGGTGGTTTTGATAGCCGGGTTGTCGAGCAGGCTGACTACGATCGTTTTATCTTCCGGCGCCTCCGCCAGCAGCGATTCGTAGACGTTGAATACGGCATCGCGCTCACCGTCCCGGGCCAGGCTGAAAATCGGCACCGTGGCCTGCACCACTTGGCCGACTTCGGCCTGACGGGCAGTAATCACTCCCGGCGCGTCGGCGACCAACGCGGTGTAGCTCAGTTGTTCACGGGCATTGGCCAGTTGCGCCTGGGCGGCCGTCAGGGCGCTTTGGCTGCTGCGCAAGGCGGCTTGGGCGGAATCGTATTCGCTCTGGCTGGTGTAGCCCTTGGGCAGGAGTTTTTGCTGGCGAACGAAAGCGGCAGCGGTCTGTTTGACGCGGGCCTGCTCGGCGACGACCTGTGCCTGAGCCGAGTCGACGTTGGTTTGCAAGTCCTTGGGATCGAGCTTGGCCAGCACTTGTTTGGCCGATACCCGGTCACCGACATCGACCATGCGCTGGATGATCTTGCCGCCAACGCGGAACGACAACTCAGTCTGGACTCGCGCCTGAACATCGCCGGTGAGTGTCACAGACGCTGCGTAATCAGCCGATTTGACCTCTTGCACGAACACCCGCGGCCGGTCCTTCTCGACCGGTTTTTTATCGCCACAAGCGCTCAGCAGGATAAGGAGGCTCAGGCCAACCATTGTTTTCAACCCGGGACCCACCATGCAGACTCCTTTGCGTTGTACGGACGTGCCAATGGCGATACGACTACGAGCTTAGAACAGGGTTCCGTGTCTGCATGACGGTTTCAATAAAGCGATCACACCACAATCCTTGTAGCAGCTGGCGGAGCCTGCGTTCGGCTGCGCAGCAGTCGTAATATCAGCGCTCGCGGTGCATCAGACAAACTGTGAAAGCCGGATTGACGACTGCTGCGCAGCCGAACGCAGGCTTCGCCAGCTGCTACAGGGGATCACAGTGTTCCCGACAATAAGGCAAACTGCTGGACCATGCAGCAGGAAGCTTCCAATGCTCAAAACCCTCGCGGTAGCCAATTACCGCTCGATCAATAAATTGGTGATTCCGCTGGGCCGATTGAACCTGATCACGGGTCCCAACGGCAGCGGAAAATCCAACCTCTACCGCGCGTTGCGCCTGCTGGCGGAAACCGCTCAGGGCGGCGTGGTCAATGCATTGGCCCGCGAGGGTGGGCTGGATTCGACCTTCTGGACCGGGCCGGAAAACAACAGCCGGCGCATGCGTAATGGCGAAGTCCCTATCGAAGCGACCGTACGACACGGCGCCAAACGCCTGCGCCTGGGGTTTGCCGGGGAAGATTTCAGCTACTCGATCGCGCTGGGCCTGCCGGAGCCCACACAGTCGTACTTTTCCCTCGACCCGGAAATCAAGAAGGAATGTATCTGGTCCGGGCCGTTCTATCGTCCAGCCAGCCTGTTGGTGGACCGCAACGGCCCGATCATCCGCGCCCGGGTCGGTCGTGCGTGGGAAGTGCTGGCCCAGCACACGCCGAATTTCGACAGTTTGTTCGATCAGGTCGGCAGCTTTCGCACCTCGCTGGAAGTCTTGCAGCGGCGCGAATTTATTCGGCGGTGGCGCTTCTATGATCACTTTCGCAGCGACGCTGATGCGCCGGTTCGCCAGCCACCCGGTTCGCCAGCCACAACTGGGTACTCGCACGCCCGTGTTGCACCACGATGGTCGAGACCTGGCGGCAGCGTTGCAGACGATTCGCGAGATTGGCGATCCAGATGCCTTGCAGACTGCGATCAGTGACGCCTTCCCTGGGGCGAGGTTGAACAACGCGCCGCTTCAGGGCGGTCGGTTTGCGATCGAGTTTTATCAGGAAGGATTGTTGAGGCCATTGTCGGCGGCCGAGTTGTCGGACGGGACGTTGCGCTGTGTTCGGATTGGTCAACCGATGAGGCTCACATCCCGGCACGCCCGAGGACGTCCCAAACACAGCCACCATATAGCGTGCAGGCACATGAAGTGCCGGCAGCATACAACGGAGGCGTAGATATGAGCCATTCGGGTGACCAAGCCCGAGTCGCTGAATTGGCAGCGACAGTCAGGGCTGTAGGAACAAGTCACTGGGCGGCGATAGGCGACAAGGTGCCTTCGGTTGTAGGAACGGAATGAAGCTTGATAGGCCGTTACTTACTGACTTATCTCTGCCGTAATTTCTCGCGTTTGATTGCCATCAGGTGTTTGGCTTCTTCATCAGGCACACCGAGTTATCGTTCTTCGCGGGCAAGCCTCGCTCCTACATGGGGTTGTGTTTGTGCATCAACCAGTAGTGGTTTTCGGGAGTCGTTGCCGGGCGATGTCGAGCAATTCATTACCGTCCTGGGTCAACAGGTACAGCGCATTGACGATGTTGGGAATGTCGCTCGCATCGGCTTGTTTGAAGCACAGGCAATACAGCGTTTCGAGCAGGTCGCTGGCGGCGCGGATGCGTTGGCGGGCGGCGTCGAGGATTTCGTGAGGGTCGGATTCTGTGTCGATGACCAGCACGGGGGTGTCGCTGTAGCGGGATTTGAGCGGGCGATAGCGTTCTGTAAACGTGTGGAATGTGGTCATCGAGGTTCGTCCTGTACGAAATCGGGAGGTGGCTCCCGGCAGGCCGAGACACTGTTTTCAGCCGCGCCGCAGACTATAGAAGGGCATGACGCCGTGCGGCAATACGGCTTCGATGGACAGGTTTTGTAGGGGGTTTACCTGCCGTTTCGGACCGGGCCTACGCGTTTTTCGAGGTTTTTTACGCCTAAACCCTTAGCCGGCAAATTTCCTACGGGTTTGTCAGGCGGGACGCGCTAAACCTCTGTATGGTGCGCGCCAGAATCAGTAGGACGTTTCGAAACGTCCGTCCAACGCTTAAAGGGAATTAGGTATGCAATGGCCATGTATGGCCTCGATTTTGTTGCTGTGGGCCGGGTTTTGTCGCACGGCGGGTGCTGCTGACGCCGGTAACTCGATGGTCCAACGGCGAACCCTTTTGCCCCCGCGTGCGAAGCGTCGCTGATTTGCGTCAGTTGGCGGCGGCGTTCACCGGCGAAATCAGCCCGGCTCATGCGGCATAGGCGAGCAAGGGCCGGGTGTTTCATGAGCAGGCTTTGAATGAGCCTCTGCGGGTGGCGGTGTTAGTGCCGTAGTCAGGTGGCGACGGCAGGATGCGCCGGGGTTTGCAGCGCGGCGAGCAGCGGTGGCTCGTCAGGGAGTTTCATGCATCCGCTCAGCAACAGGGAGGCAAGAACGAGGGCGAAAATTGAAGTGTCCTGTGGCAAAGGATTCTGGGGCGAGGCTGTATCATCCCGTATCGTTTTGGTCCCCGACCTTTTCTCGACTCGCTGCATTTGCCGACTAGGCTTTTGGCATGGCAGCAGTCAACGGAGTGACAGCTTATGCACAACACCCTGGAACAGGTTTTCGGTTATCCACAGTTTCGGCCCGGCCAGGAAGCGGCGATTAGCGCGGTGTTGGCCGGTCGCTCGGCGGCGGCGATTTTCCCCACCGGTTCAGGCAAGTCCCTTTGTTATCAATTGCCGGCCTTGTTGCTACCGCACCTGACACTGGTGGTCTCACCGCTACTGGCCTTGATGCAAGATCAACTCGCGTTCCTGCAGCGCCATGGCATTGCGGCGGGCAGTATCGATTCGGCCCAGAGCCGCGATGACGCCAGCGACGTGATGGCTCGGGCCAAGTCTGGCGAGCTGAAGATTTTGATGATCTCGGTGGAGCGCCTGAAGAACGAGCGTTTCCGCAATTTCTTGCAGCAAGTGCCGATCTCGTTGCTGGTGGTGGATGAGGCGCACTGCATCTCGGAATGGGGCCACAACTTCCGTCCCGACTACCTCAAGCTCCCGGATTATCAGCGCCAGTTCAACATCCCACAGGCGCTGCTGCTGACCGCCACCGCGACACCCAAGGTGATCGCTGACATGGAAGCCAAGTTCGCTATCGCCCCCGACGATGTGGTGACCACCGGTTTCTATCGGCCGAACCTCAATCTGTTGGTCGAGCCGGTACGCGGGCAGGATAAACGCCGACGCCTTGTCGAATGGATGAGTCAGCGTCCCGACCAGCCGAGCATCGTCTACGTCACCCTGCAGAAAACTGCCGAGCACATTGCCGATCATCTGACTCGCAACGGCATTCAGGCTGAGGCCTATCACGCCGGTCTGCCCCATGAACAACGCGAAGCAATCCAGCGTCGGTTCATGGGCGGGCAGTCCAATTGCATCGTTGCCACCATCGCGTTCGGCATGGGTATCGACAAGAGTGACATCCGCAACGTGGTGCATTTCGACCTGCCCAAATCGATCGAAAACTACAGCCAGGAAATCGGCCGCGCCGGGCGTGACGGGCAGCCATCCGACTGCCTGGTACTGGCCAACCGCGACAGCCTCAACGTGCTGGAAAACTTCGTCTACGGCGATACGCCTGAGCGGGATGGCATCCGCTACGTGCTCGACGAGTTGCAAGCCGCCGCGCCCGAGGGGCAGTGGGAGTTTCTATTGGGGCCGCTGGCGGACCAAAGCAACATCCGACAATTGCCGCTCAAGACCTTACTGGTGCAGTTGGAACTGCGCGGGATCATCGCTCCGCGTTACGCCTATTACGCTGAATACCGCTTCAAGTACTTGCAGGAGCCCGAGGCCTTGCTGGCCCGCTTCGAGGGAGAGCGCAAAGACTTCGTCGCAGCGATCATTCAGACCTCAAACCGTGCGCGCACTTGGGCCACGGTGAATTTCGACGCGCTGTATGAGCAGCATCAGGCCGAGCGCAATCGGGTGGTCAAGGCGCTGGATTATTTCCAGGAGAAGGGCTGGGTCGAGCTCGAAAGCAAGCAGATGACCGAGGTCTACAGCCTGCTGCAAACGGACTTCAACAGCCAAGCCCTGAGCGTCGAGTTACATGCCTATTTCACCCAGCACGAGCGGACCGAGATCGCGCGGATTCACGCCATGCTGGAGCTGTTCGCCACAGAGCATTGCCTGGGCTATCGCCTGGCCGAGTACTTCGGCGATGAAAACGCGCCGCAGCAGTGTGGGCATTGTTCGGTGTGTCACGGGGATGTGGCGCGATTGCCCGCACCACCGGAATTGTCAGCGTTTGTGGATAAAAACTTCGAAGCGTTGTGCGGTGATTTTATCCACAGGCATGAGCAGCACACCGGCAACGCTCCGTCGGCGGAGCGCGTGACGCGGTTTTTATGCGGTATCAGCGTGCCGCTGTTTACCAAGCTCAAGGCGCGGTCGATTCCCGGGTTTGCGGCGCTGGAGGGTTATCCGTATGGCGAGGTGCGGGCATGGGCCCAGGCGCATTTACCTGCGTAGATCCATCCGCTGAATGTCGCCCATCACAGGAATAAATTTCAAAAAAGCCCGGTGGCTGACTAGGGTGAAGGCTGTCTTTGGATCGCCAACAAGAGAACAACAACTATGAGCGAGACACCGTTCACTATTCAGTGCGCCGCCATCATTGGCGCGGGCACCATGGGCCGTGGGATTGTCATGTGCCTAGCCAACGCCGGCGTCCCGGTGCAGTGGGTCGATAACAATCCACAGATGCTTGAACAGGCGCTGGCCGCCGTGGCGGACACCTACGCCCACAACGTGCGTCAGGGCCGGTTCGATCAGACCGAGGCAGACGCTCGCATTGCACGGATAACGGCGGCGGCTGACTACGCGGCGATCCGCGATGTCGATCTGGTGATCGAAGCGGTGTACGAAAACCTCGAACTCAAGCAGAAAATCTTCCGTGAACTGGACGGTCTGCTCAAACCTGAAGCGATTTTGGCCAGCAATACCTCGGCGCTGGATATCGACGCCATCGCCGCGGCCACTCGCCGTCCGGAACAGGTCCTGGGCCTGCACTTCTTCAGCCCGGCGCACATCATGAAACTGCTGGAAATCGTCCGCGGTGCCCAAACCGCCCCGGCGGTGCTCGATGCGGCGCTCGAGCTGGGCAAGCGCATGGGCAAGGTCAGCGTGGTGGCGGGCAACTGCGATGGTTTCATCGGCAACCGCATGCTCAATACCTACGTCCTTGAAGCGCGCAAGATGCTGCTCGAAGGCGCTTATCCACATAAGGTCGATGCGGTGCTGCAAGGTTTTGGCTTTGCCATGGGGCCGTTCCGCATGTACGACGTGGTTGGCGTCGACCTGGGTTGGCGGGCTCGGGAATTGGCTGGCAAAGGGCAGGATGCACCCGAGGTTCAAGTGGACAACCGTCTGTGTGAATTGGGTCGTTTCGGCCAGAAGAGTGGCGATGGGTATTACCACTATGAACCGGGCAGTCGCCAGGCTGAGCACGATGTGGAAGTCGATGCTCTGGTGCTGAAGGTCAGCGAAGAGTTGGGGTTTCAGCGTCGCGAGATAAGCCCCGAGGAGATTCTTGAGCGCTGTTTGCTGGCACTGGTCAATGAAGGGGCGAAGATCCTTCAGGAAGGCATCGCCGAGTCAGCGCATGACATCGATTTGGTGTACCTCAATGGCTACGGCTTCCCGGCGGACAAGGGTGGGCCCATGGCCTGGGCGGATCAGCAAGGGCTGGCGGATATTCACCAGCGGTTGCTGGCGCTTGAGACGAAGCAGGGTGATCAGTGGAAACCGGCGCGGTTAATTGGGGAGTTGGCGGCGGTGGGTAAAGGGTTTGCGGATCGGTAGACTCTACGGCGGGTGATCGTTTTCACGCTCTGCGTGGGAATGCAGCCCGGGACGCTCCGCGTCCCAACTGCGGACGCAGAGCGTCCATTGAGGCATTCCCACGCAGACGGCTCGACGCCTCGACGTGGGAACAATCTTTCGAAACGGGAAGCTCCCATGAATCAACGCACCGACTATCTTCACTTCCAACCCATCACCACCCGCTGGCACGACAATGATGTCTACGGTCACGTCAACAACGTCACCTACTACAGCTTCTTCGACACGGCGGTGAATACCTATCTGATCGAAGTCGGCGGCCTGGATATTCATGACGGCGAGGTGGTGGGTTTTGTGGTGAGTTCGGCCTGCGATTACTTTGCTTCCATTGCCTTCCCCGATCGGATCGAGATCGGTTTGCGGGTGGGCAAGTTGGGAAACAGCTCGGTGCAGTATGAGCTGGCAGTGTTCAAGGCCGGGGAAGACGAAGCCTGCGCGGCGGGGCGTTTCGTGCATGTGTTTGTGGATCGGGCGTCGAATCAGCCGGTGGCGATTCCTGCCGGGTTGCGCGAAGCAATGGAGCGCTTGGTAGTTTGACAGGTAAAAAAATCGCAGCCCGAGGGCTGCGATTTTTTGATTTACCGGTCCACGAGGCGATTCAAGCCTCAGTCGTCATGGCGATGTTTATGCTTGCGATGGCCGTAGGCATGGCCGCGACCCCGATGGCCGTCACGGTAGTAGCGACGATCATCATGACCACGACGATAGGAGCGACGATCATCATCGTCATCGCTCTTGTTGCCCATGTAGTTACCCAGCGCGCCACCGGCGCCGCCGCCTGCTGCGGAGCCGATCAGGCTGCCGGTGGTGCCGCCCATGCTGCGGCCGACCACGTTACCGCCTGCTGCGCCCAACGCACCGCCAATGGCTGCTTCGCCACGGCTGCGTTTGTCTGCGCCAACAGCGCTACCACCCGCGCCGCCCAGGGCCGCGCCAATGGTGGAACCTGTATTGCCGCCTAATGACTGACCGACGACCGAGCCCAGAACCCCGCCCAATGCGCCGCCCACACCTGCTTCGGTGGTGCCGCCGGCAGAAGCGATGCCACTGACCAGGCCAAGGGACAACAAGAGAATCGAGGAGAACTTCATAGAGGAACCTCAAGGGGATGACGGCGCGATCCTGAGGCTGTGTCATGGTTGTGACAATCGAAATCCGACGAGTAACACGACTTGTACACAATTCTATAAGTTGCTGTTTTCCGGGCGGAACTTAAGGGTTTTTTGCCGGTCTTTAGTTACTTCAGACAGGCCGTTTCCATGCAGAAACGGCCTTTTTTGTGGGCGATTGGAAAGCGTTCGAATGGTGCCGATACAGGTGTTGTCAAGTCGGACGCCTTCGCGGGCCTGCTGCCGCGTTAAGCCGACTTGGCCATAATCAACCCCGTCTCACTCGCCGCTTCCAACCGGATCGCCACGAACTTCGACGTCGGCGTATGGCTGCCATCCCCGATGCTTTCCAGCGGCACCAGCGGATTCACTTCCGGATAGTAAGCCGCCGCTTGCCCGGCAGGAATATCAAATGCCAGCAGCGTAAAGCCCTTCACCCGACGCTCACGGCCATCATCCCAGATCGAAACGATGTCAGCCTTTTGCCCCGGCTTGAACCCCAGGCGAATGATGTCGGCTTCATTGACGAACACCACATCACGCTGACCTTTGACTCCGCGATAGCGGTCATCGAGCCCATAAATCGTGGTGTTGTACTGATCGTGGGAACGCATTGACTGCATGATCAGGTCCGGCAATACGCCGGTGGCGCGAGTGCGTTCGTGCACCAGATCTTTAGGCAGGATGTTCGGACGGAAATTTGCGCGCCCCGACGGCGTGTTCCAGCGTCGCGTGCCGGCGCTGTTGCCCAGATGGAAACCACCCGGGTTCTTGAGCTTCTCGTTGAAGTCGCGAAAGCCCGGAATGGTCTCGGCGATCAGGTCGCGGATGCGGTCGTAATCGGCCACCAGCCAGTTCCAGTCCACCGGTTTGCTGCCCAGGGTCGCGGCGGCGATGCCGGCAATGATCGACGGCTCCGAGCGCATCTGGTTCGACAGCGGCTGCAACTGGCCGTTGGAGGCGTGAACCATGCTGAACGAGTCTTCGACGGTCACCGCTTGCGGGCCTTCGGTCTGGATATCGATGTCGGTGCGGCCCAGGCACGGCAGGATCAGCGCGTCTTTACCGTGAGCCAAATGGCTGCGGTTGAGCTTGGTGCTGATTTGCACGGTCAGGTCGCAGTTGCTCAGGGCCTGGAAGGTCCGTGGGCTGTCCGGAGTGGCTTGGGCGAAGTTGCCGCCCAGCCCGATAAAGACTTTCGCCCGACCGTCGGCCATGGCATGAATCGCCTCGACCACGTTGTGGCCATTTTTACGTGGCACCTTGAACTGGAAGCGGCGTTCCAGGGAATCGAGGAACGCCACCGGCGGACGTTCGTTGATGCCCATGGTCCGGTCGCCCTGCACGTTACTGTGGCCACGCACCGGGCACAGACCGGCACCCGGCCGGCCGATGTTGCCGCGCAGCAGCATCAGGTTGGCGATTTCCTGGATGGTCGACACCGAATGGCGATGCTGGGTGATGCCCATGGCCCAGCACATGATGACGTTCTTGCTTTTGGCGTACATGCGCGCCGCTTGCTCGATCTCCACCAGCGGCAGGCCGGACTGCTCGACGATCTGCTCCCACGGGGTATCGTCGATGGCGGCAAGATAGTCCAGCACGTTGACGCTGTGTTCATTGAGGAAGTCGTGATCGAACACCGCGGGTGCACCAGTCTTCTGCGCCTCGCGCTCCCATTGCAGCAGGAATTTCGCCATGCCGCGCAGGATCGCCATGTCGCCACCGAGGGCCGGACGGAAGAACGCGGTGTTGGTCGGCTTGTCGCCGTTGGTGAGCATTTCGAACGGGTGCTGCGGATGCTGGAAGCGTTCCAGGCCGCGTTCCTTGAGCGGGTTGACGCACACCACTTGAGCGCCGCGTTTCACCGCTTCGCGCAACGGTTCGAGCATCCGTGGGTGGTTGGTGCCAGGGTTCTGACCCCAGACGAAAATCGCATCAGCGTGTTCGAAATCGTCGAAGGTTACCGTGCCCTTACCAACACCGACACTTTGCGCCATGGCCACACCGCTGGCCTCGTGGCACATGTTCGAGCAGTCGGGGAAGTTGTTGGTGCCGTAGGCGCGCACGAACAATTGATACAGGTACGCCGCTTCGTTGCTGGCGCGGCCCGAGGTGTAGAACTCGGCCTGATCCGGGCTCGACAGGCCGCGCAGATGCTTGGCGATCAGGGTAAAGGCATCATCCCAGCTGATGGGTTGGTAGCGATCGGTTTCGGCGTTGTAGCTCATCGGCTCGGTCAGGCGGCCCTGATATTCCAGCCAATAGTCGCTCTGCTCCAACAATGAACTGACGCTGTGCCTCGCGAAAAACGCACCGTCGACACGGCGTTTGGTTGCTTCCCAGTTCACCGCTTTGGCGCCGTTCTCGCAGAACATCACCATGCCCTTTTCCGGAGAATCGCCCCAGGCGCAACCGGGGCAGTCGAAGCCGCCGTTCTGGTTGGTCTTGAGCATTATGCGGATGTTTTTCAGCGCGTTGTCGCTGGTCAGCCAGGCCTGGGCGACGCTGATCAGCGCGCCCCAGCCACCGGCTGGGCCTTTGTAGGGCTTGTAGCGGGGGACGGGTTTCTGGTCGGCTTGACGATGTTGACTCACGCTTGATTCTCCAACGCTGGGCTGTAGACCCGCGGTGCACTTTTCTGCGGCAGGTGGATGAGATTGAGGTTGTGACGACGGGCCCATTGCACGGCAAGGCCCGTGGGCGACGACAGGCTGACCAAGGTCTGGATGCCTGCGCGCAATACTTTCTGGATCAATTCGAGGCTGCAACGGCTGGTGACAATCGCCAGCCCGCCGGTCGTCGGGATCTTCTGCCGGATCAGCCCGCCGATCAGCTTGTCGAGGGCGTTGTGTCGGCCGATGTCTTCGCGACCCAGCAGCAATCGGCCCTGACTGTTCATAAACACGGCGGCGTGCACCGCGCCGGAGTACTGGCCCAGCGGCTGGAACGCACTGATGCGCTGACGCAAACCATCGAGCCATTCGGCGGGCGGCAAGGGTGCGCCGGGCAGAACCTTGAGGTCTGGCAACGCCTGTTCCACCGCTTCGACACCGCAAAGCCCGCAACCGCTGGTGCCCGCCATTTGCCGACGTTGTTGCTTGAGGTTCCAGAAGGCGCGGTTGGCGATGGTCACTTGCGCGTACTGCGCCGACCCCGAGCCGCTGAGTTGCAGGTCATAAATGTCGCAAGCGTCTTCGATGATGCCGCTACCGAGGCTGAAACCGACGATGAAGTCTTCCAGATCCGTCGGCGTCACCAGCATCACAGCCTGGCTGATGCCGTTATAGGCAATCGCCAACGCAACTTCCTCGGCTAGCGCCGTGCTGGCCGATTCGGCGCTTTGCGTTTCGGTGTGGCGAAGATCGCAGTAGCTGTAGGTCTGGCTGGCAGCGGGCTCTGGCGTTTCGAGGGCAGGCGCCGCGCAGGCAGGGCGCTTGGCGTTCATGGCATCACCAACGGTTTGATTAGCTTTAAGCCTAGGCGCGTCAAGTTGTCGCGTCTAATCGCTAATACTGATCTGCTGATAGATGGCGTCGATCAAGAGCTCGGCAGCGATTGCTGAAGAATCGCAAAACAGGCTTCTGCGAGCGCTGAACGCGGGGCGCTGCGACGCATGATCAGGCCCAGCCGTGCGAGGGTCTGGGCATTTTCGATGGGTTGCAGGCGCAAATGATCGGTCAGTTTTTCCAGGCCGCCGTCCAGCGGCATCACGGCGCAGCAGAGTCCCCCGTATACCGCTTGTAACAGTTGGTGGACGGCATCGGTCTGCAACAAGGGTTGTGGGGTGAGGCCGCGACTGTGGAAGTTGTGGTCGATGGACTGGCGAAAATGCATGCCGCTGGTGAGCATGCCCAGCGGCAGCTCGATCAGCGATTCCCAGCTCAGCGGCGCCTCGCCGAAACTGAAGAAGCGCTGATCGTAGAGCAGACCCATGCGGGTTTCGCTGAACGCCAGGGAGTCGAAGCGTTCGCCGTCCAGTCGCTCCAGGTACGACACGCCCAGATCCAGGCGATTGTTCGCCAGTTGTTCGAGGATCTGTTCGGAACTCAGCGCTGAGAGTTCGAAGCGCAGATTCGGGTGCTCGGCGTGCAGGCGTTGCATCAGTGGCAGCGGATCGAAGCTCGACAGTGGCACCACGCCCAGGCGCAACGTACCGACCAGATTACCGCGACAGGCAGCCGCTTCGGCCTGCAAGCCGTCGTAGGCTGCCAGCACGGTGCGCGCCCAGGCCAGCACCCGTTCACCCGGTGCGGTGAAACCCTCGAAGCGCTGACCGCGATTGACCAGGGGCAACTCGAGTTCTTCTTCGAGGCTGCGCAGGCGCATGGAGAGGGTCGGTTGGGTGATGTGACAACGCGCGGCGGCCTGGCCGAAATGCCGGGTTTCGTCGAGGGCGATGAGGAATTTCAGTTGCTTGATGTCCATCTTCTCTCCAGAGCGCGGTCAGGCTCGAGATTCTAACGCGCTTGCAGAGCACTTGAGTCATTGGTCGGATCGCAACCTCGTTCTTTGCTGTTGGTCTAGTCTTTCGCGTCTGGACCTCATAAACCCAAGGAGAGTGCATCATGAGTATTTTTAGCTTTGTGAAAGAAGCGGGCGAAAAGCTTATTGACCTGTTAACGCCGGGTAATGCCAATGCGAGCGAGCAGTTGAAGGAACACATCACCAAGGTCGGCCTGGGCAATCCGAATGTTCAGGCGACAGTAGATGGCGATAAAGTCATAGTGACCGGTGAAGTCGCCAGCCAGGAAGAGAAAGAGAAGATTCTGCTGGCCGTGGGCAACATTGCCGGTATCGGCAGCGTTGACGACCAGATCACCGTGACCGGCCCGGTCGCTCAGGCGGCGCGTTTCGTCACCGTGAAAAAAGGCGACACCCTCAGCGCGATTGCCAAGGCTGAGTACAAAGACGCCAACAAGTATCAGAAAATCTTCGAAGCCAACAAACCGCTGCTGTCGCACCCGGACAAGATCTATCCCGGCCAGGTATTGCGTATTCCTGAGTAATGCTTTTCAGCCAGGCTTTCGAGCCTGGCTGAATCCCGATTCCTGCTTGCCTGCTTAGCGATGTTTGAACTGCGGCGGGCGTTTTTCACTGAACGCGTTCATGCCTTCTTTCTGATCTTCGATAGCAAAGGTCGAATGGAACAGCCGGCGTTCAAAGCGTACGCCCTCTGCCAGGCTGGTTTCGAAGGCGCGGTTTACCGCTTCCTTGGCCAGTAGTGTTACCGGGGATGAGAAGCCAGCGATGCGTGAGGCTATCTTCAGTGCCTCGTCGAGCAGCGAGGCAGTCGGCACTAAACGGCTAACCAGACCGCAGCGTTCGGCTTCGACGGCATCCATGGTGCGCCCGGTCAGAACCATGTCCATGGCCTTGGATTTGCCGACAAACCTTGCCAGTCGTTGGCTGCCACCGGCGCCGGGGATGGTACCGAGGGTGATCTCTGGCTGGCCGAAGCGGGCATTTTGCGCTGCGATAATGAAATCGCACATCATCGCCAGCTCGCAGCCTCCGCCCAGCGCATAGCCAGCAACCGCAGCGATGCTCGGCTTGCGAAAGGTACTCAGGCGTTCCCAGTCAAGGGTGATGAAGTCAGCCTTGTACACATCCATGTAGCTCCAATCCTTCATTAGCTTGATATCGGCACCGGCGGCGAAGGCCTTTTCATTGCCGGTAATTACCACTACGTGAGTTTCGTCATCTGTTTCCAGATGATCGAGCAGACGCGCCAATTCGGCATTCAGTCCGGCTGAAAGCGCATTCAGCCCCTCGGGGCGGTTGAGGGTGATCATCGCCACATGGCCATGCTTTTCCAATAAAGCTCACTGCTGGCCGCAGGATATTCCTGCTCATCTGCAGGCTTGATGTGCCCATTTTCCGAAGGCAGGGTGTACGCACTGTCGACGGAAAGCAGGACGTAGAGTCGAGCGGCATCCAGCTTGGAATACTGTGCGGCCAGGTCCAGGACCGATCGGCTCTGGGGCGAACCATCAATAGCAGCGAGTAAGGAGCGAAGCATGTCTGTTCCAACCGGGAGTTAACGGAAAGCAGGTATTCTTGGAAAATCGTACGTTTAGGTAAATGGTTCGTCGCGCACTTAATAGTTGCATACGGCGCAGGCTTCGCGCGCATTGGTGTTTGGTCAGAAACTGCTAGGATTGCGCCAGGATCAATTGATTTTCACAAGGAGTGTTTGTTGTGCATCTTCCAGATATGAATCTGCTGGTGGCCCTGGATGCGCTGCTGGACGAGGGCAGTGTGGTCGGTGCCGCCCGGCGCATGAGCTTGAGCCCTGCGGCGATGAGCCGGACCTTGACCCGGATACGTAGCGCAGTCGGTGACCCGATTCTGGTGCGCGCCGGGCGTGGCCTGGTGCCGACACCCAAGGCGCTGGCATTACGGGCTCAGGTGCGCAGCTTGGTCGAACAAGCTGCGCAGGTGTTCCTTTCGGGTGACGAGGTCGATCTGACGACGCTGGAACGCTGCTACAACTTGCGGGCGAATGACGTATTTGTCGCGGCCTTTGGTGCGCAGCTGCTGGAAATCATGCGCAAAAAGGCCCCACGTACCGTGCTGCGCTTCGTACCGGAAGGCGAGGGCGAGGATGACGCGTTGCGCGAAGGGCGGATCGATCTTTATATCAGTGCGACGCGCAATCTTGGGCCGGAAATCAAAGTTCAGAGCCTGTTCACCACGACCTTTGTCGGCCTGGCCCGGGTGGATCACCCAATCTTTCAGGAAGAAATCACGCCAAAACGTTTCGCCTCCTATGCGCAGGTCAGCGTGTCGCGACGCGGTCGTGCAACCGGGCCGATCGATACCGCTTTGGCCGGGATGGGCTTGCAGCGGCGTGTCGCGTTGATCACTCCTAGCTTTCACTCGGCGATGTTCGCCTTGCCCGATTCCGACCTGTTGCTGCCGCTGCCGGAGCATGTGTTGTGGAGCGTCTCGCGGCTGGGGTTGCCGTTGCGTTCGTTCCGTATCCCTATGGCGCTGGAGACGGTGGTGGTCATGCAGGCCTGGCATCCACGCTTTGATAACGACTCGGCCCATCGCTGGCTGCGTCAGACGTTGAAAGAGAGCTGCGCCAAGTACTCCTCGCCACGGGTTTGAAGCAGCTTGCGCTTCCAGGATCGCCGCAAGCCCCTTCGGGCCGAGCACGACCCCGGCTTATCGCAGCCTGTGGATTGATACGTGCGTTGGGTGCAGCTTAAAGCTTCCCATATGTCAGTTTTCGGAACTATTGCGTCTTCATAAACTATCCAGGTAACCCTTATACCTGGAGTCATGACTCAATGTGCCGTGTGTTGTTTTCTATCTTTCGGGGCGCTGGCCGACGGGTGAACCCGTGAGTTCGCTCGCAGCCTCTGCTGTTATGGCCCCGGCGCTGGAGGTGACGAAACCCGCACCGGCCGCTGCGCCAGTGTTTGGCCTGCGTATTGTGATTGGGCTGATCGGGGTGCTGATTGCCGTATTGGTGGCCGGTCTCAACGAGATGGTCACCAAAGTGGCCATGCCTGACATTCGTGGCGCGCTGTATATCGGTGCGGATGAAGGTACCTGGTTGATCGCCACTTACGCTGCCACCTCAGTCTCGGCCATGGCGTTTGCGCCCTGGTGTTCGGTCACCTTCTCCCTGCGTCGCTTCACGCTCAGCGCCATCGGTGCGTTTACCGTGCTTGGGATTCTCTGCCCGTTCGCTCCGAACCTCGAAAGCCTGATGGTGTTACGAACTTTGCAGGGGCTGGCAGGGGGCAGTTTGCCGCCGATGCTGATGACCGTCGCGCTGCGTTTCCTCCCGCCCGGCGTCAAGCTTTACGGGCTGGCAAGTTATGCGTTGACTGCCACCTTCGGCCCGAGCCTGGGGACTCCGTTGGCCGCGTTGTGGACCGAATACGTCGGTTGGCAATGGGCGTTCTGGCAGATCGTCCCGCCCTGCTTGTTGGCGATGGTCGCGGTTGCATATGGCTTGCCGCAGGACCCGATGCGCTTTGAGCGTTTCAAACAGTTTGACTGGCGTGGCCTGTTGCTCGGTTTGCCGGCGATTTGTGCGCTGGTGATCGGTCTGTCCCAGGGCAATCGTCTGGACTGGTTCGAGTCCACGCTGATCTGCTGGCTGCTTGGCGGCGGTCTGGTGCTGTTGGTGTTGTTCTTTATTAATGAATGGTCGCACCCGCTGCCGTTCTTCAAATTGCAGATGCTGACCAACCTGAACCTGTCGCACTCGTTGCTAACCCTTGGCGGGGTACTGATCGTATTGCTGGCGGTGATCATCATCCCTTCCAGCTACCTGGCTCAGGTGCAGGGTTATCGCCCGGTACAAACTGCGCCGGTATTGCTGATGGTGGCCTTGCCACAGTTGCTGGCGTTACCGATGGTGGCGGCCTTGTGCAACATCCGTCGGGTCGACTGCCGATGGGTGCTGGCAATCGGTCTTGGATTGCTGGCGCTGGCCTGTGCTGGCGGCACGCAAATCACTTCCGAGTGGATTCGTGACAACTTCTACATCTTGCAGCTGTTCCAGGTGTTTGGTCAGCCGATGGCGGTGATCCCGTTGCTGATGCTCGCTACCGGTGGCCTGGCGCCGCAAGACGGCCCATTCGCTTCCGCCTGGTTCAACACCGTCAAAGGTTTTTCGGCGGTCCTTGCTACCGGCGTGCTGGAGGCGCTGACCACGGCGCGGCTGCATTTCCACTCAACCATGCTGGTCGATCACCTGGGCAACTCGCCTCTGGCAGACAGCGACGCTGCAGGGCTTGCCCATCGCATCCACGAACAGGCGGTCGTACTGATGTCTTCGGACTTGTACTACTGCATGGCGCTGCTGGCACTGGCCTTGATTCTGTTGATCCCGTTGATGCCTTCCCGGATCTATCCACCTCGTGCGGTGGCATAGCGTTCCATTCAGAGAGAAAGTCGTTATGACTACGCGTAAAAATCAGAAAATTGCCTTGTACACGGTTGCCTTGGTTGCTCTTGGCGGGGTCATCTACCTGGCAGCGCCGCGCCTGTTTGGTTCCGGCTCGCTGCAAACCACTAACGATGCGTTTATCACGGCGGACTACACGTTGGTGGCGCCGAAGGTTTCGGGTTTTATCAGTCAGGTGCTGGTGGAGGACAACCAGCCGGTGAAGGCCGGTCAATTGCTGGTGGTAATCGATGATCGTGACTACCAGGCTGCGCTCCAGGCGGCCGAGGCACAGTCACTGGTTTCGCAGGCGCAGTTTCAAAACGCGAAAGCTACGCTGGAACGCCAGTCGTCATTGATCGCTCAGGCGCAGGCCATGATGGCTGCCGACAAGGCTGAGCAAGCTTTCGCGGAGCACGAACTGACGCGCTACAACCATCTCGCAGGCCAGGGCGCCGGCACCGTGCAAAATGCTCAGCAGGCCCGCAGCCGGGTGGATCAAGCCAGCGCCCGCTTGGCCAATTCGACCGCTGCCTTGGCCGCTTCGCGCAAACAGGTGGATATCCTCAAGGCCCAGCTCGACAGTGCCGACGGAGGCCACAAACATGCGTTGGCATCCTTGGAGCGGGCCCGTTTTGATCTGTCCTACACCCGTCTTGTGGCACCGATGGATGGTGTCGTCGGTGAACGTGCTGCGCGTGTCGGGGCCTATGTCAATCCAGGCGCGAAGATCATGGCGATTGTTCCTCTGGAGCGGGCCTATGTGGTTGGCAACTTCCAGGAAACCCAGTTGACGCATGTGCAGCCAGGGCAGCCCGTGAAGATTCGCGTCGACACCTTTAGTGGCGAGAGCCTCACCGGTCGGGTCGAAAGTATTGCGCCGGCGACCGGGGTGACCTTTGCTTCGGTCAAACCGGACAATGCGACGGGCAACTTCACCAAAGTCGTGCAGCGGATACCGGTGAAGATTGCGCTGGATCCCGATCAACCGTTGGCGAACCGCCTGCGTGTGGGCATGTCGGTGGAAGCCAGTATCGAGACGCAGGACCCGCAGGGAAACGACGCACGTAAAGAGGTCACCCTTCGATGAGTCGGACTTTCCCTGTTCAGCCATTATTGTTGTCGAGCGTGTTGATGCTCTCGGCTTGCAGCGTCGGTCCGGACTTTCAGAAGCCTCAGGGGCCAGGCAACGCAAAGTGGTCCGTGCTGCAAGGCCAGGCTGCCGCCAGTCGCCCAGAGGCTTCGCCGGTTGAAGAACGCTGGTGGGACATCTTTCACGATACGCAGTTGTCTGCCCTGGCTCGCCGTGCTGTCACCAGCAGCCTCGATATAAAAATCGCCAGTGCTCGTCTGCAGCAGAGTCGAGCGGCGCGCCAGACCATCGCCGCCGATCAATATCCGAGCCTTGATGCCGGTGTCGGCTATGAGCGGGCACGCAACAGCAGCAAGGGCCTGAGTGACCCTTCGGGCAAGGGCGGCAAGTCTGCCTTCAATCTCTGGGAGGGCGATTTCACCGCTGCCTGGGAGCTAGACTTGTGGGGCCGGGTCAAACGCGAAGTGGAAGTGGCCGATGCATCGGTCGAGGTGGCTGAGAACGACCGGCGCATGGTCCTGCTGTCGACTCTGGCCGAGACCGCTCGCGATTACATTCAGCTGCGCGGCGTGCAGAGCACCCTCGCGGTCACTCGCGAGAACCTGGATGTTTCCCGGCACAGCCTGAAGCTGTCGCAGATGCGTTTGGCTGATGGCATCGCGACCAATCTGGATGTGGCTGAAGCCGCTGCGCAGGTCGCGGCAGTCGAAGCTCGCTTACCGTTGCTCGAACAGCGTCAGGCACAGTTGATCAATGCATTGAGCCTGCTGTTGGCCGAGCCACCAAGAGCCTTGCAGGCCGAACTGGAACGACCGGCGCCAGTACCGCAAACCCCACAAAACTTCGCAATTGGCTTGCCGTCGGAGCTGGCCGAGCGTCGCCCGGATATTCGTCAGGCCGAAGCCCGTCTGCATGCCGCGACGGCTGGGATCGGAGTGGCCAAGGGTGATTTCTATCCGCGCATTCGTCTGTCCGGCAACGTGGGTTTCCAGTCGATGCAGCTATCGGATTTCGGATCCTGGGGCTCGCGCCAATTTGCTATCGGCCCACAGTTGAGCCTGCCGATTTTCGAGGGTGGACGTTTGCGTGGGATGGTCAAGTTGCGCGAGGCGCAACAACAGGAAGCGGCGCTCGATTACCAACAGGTGGTGCTTCGGGCCTGGCATGAAATTGATGATGTGCTGACCTTGTACAACGCCAGCCAACTGCGACGTGACCGACTGGCCGAAGCGGTGCGGCAGAATCGGATTGCGCTGGAAACTGCGCAAAGCCAGTACGTCGAAGGGGTGGTGGATTTCCTCAACGTGCTGACGGTTCAGAGCGCCTTGTTGGCGAATCAGGAACAACTGGTGGAAAGCTCGACCACGGTCTCGTTGGCCATGGTTGGGCTCTATAAATCACTAGGTGGCGGCTGGCAGTCGATTTATCCGCTGGCAACGGCTGATGCCGGTATCACGCGTTGAGGCGCCAGGCTTTTCGAATCAATTACGGCGGACCTTGAGTCCGCCTTTTGTGTCGTTACATCATCCATCGGAGGAAGTAAGCATGAACATATCGTTGCACGGAAAGCGCGCGATCGTCAGTGGTTCCACGGCCGGTATTGGTCTGGCTATTGCTTTCGGTCTGGCCGAGGCGGGTGCTGAAGTGGTCATCAACGGGCGTAGCGAGGAGAGGGTGCGCAAGGCTATCGAGCACATTCTGAGCCGACTGCCGGGTGCTCGGCTGATCGGTCTTGCAGCCGATCTGGGAACCGTGGAAGGCGCGCAGGAACTGTTCTCCAAAATCTCGAATGTCGACATCCTGGTGAACAACCTGGGGATCTTCGAGCCCAAGGGTTTCTTTGATATTACCGATGCCGACTGGCAGCGTTTTTTCGACGTCAACGTGATGAGCGCAGTGCGTCTGTCACGTCACTATGCGCCGGCCATGGCTGAACGTGGCTGGGGTCGCGTGTTGTTCCTGTCCAGTGAATCGGCGTTGCAGATTCCGGCTGAAATGGTCCATTACGGCACCACCAAAACCGCGCTGCTGGCAATCTCTCGTGGCCTGGCGGAAACGCTGGCCGGCACCGGTGTGACGGTCAACGCAGTACTGCCGGGGCCAACGCGCTCTGAAGGTGTCGGCGGTTTCTTCGCGCAGATGGCCGAAGAACAAGGCGTGCCGTCTGAGCAGTTGGAGAAGAGCTTCATCGCGCAACATCGCGCAAGCTCGCTGATCAAGCGTTTGGCGACGACTGAAGAAGTGGCGAATCTGGTGGTCTATCTGGCGTCGCTTCAAGCCAGTGCAACCACCGGTGCGGCGATGCGTGTCGATGGTGGCGTGGTTCGCTCCATCGCCTGATGCAGAGGGAGACCGTTGAAGGTCACTGGAGGCAAGAAGGCATGGGCGGTGACCACCGCCGATGCCTTTGGCTCAGACCGCCATGGACAACGTTTCGGTCGCTTTGGGACTGGGACCGAAATCGAAATCGGCAAACATCTTCGCGAAACGCTTGAGCGACTCAGGGGCATCCGTCCGCTCCATCATCACTTCGATAAACACCAGCTCGTTGGCTGTCGCTGCCTGTTCGACAGCGGCCTCCAATTGATCTTCGGTGTGCACGATCAGCCGTCGAGAGCGATTGCGCGTGTCCAGTACATACGGCAGCTCGGCGTAACGCCAGCGGTTGACGTCGTTGTAGCTGGAGTTCTCGCCGAGTATCAGGCGCTCGATGGTATAGCCGTCGTTGTTGATCAGGAAAATAATCGGCTTGAGGTCACGACGCAGAATCGATGACAGCTCCTGCACGGTCATCTGGATCGAACCGTCGCCGATGAACAGCATCTGCCGGCGTTGCGGTTGGGCCACCAGCGAGCCGAGCAGGGTCGGCAGAGTGAAACTGAAAACAGACCCGTGCTCGTGTTGGTAAATCGAGCGCCGATGCTGATCACGCAGTCTGAGTTTTCAATCGCTTCACGTACGCTCGGAGCCGAACCAGCGCCGACGTAGGTCCCGAGAAACAGGCGATGCGATTCCGGCAGCATGGCCTTCTGCATCCACCAGTAGCGTCGGCGTGCTGGCCTTTGGCGGTCAGCGCGGCGGCTTTTTTCGTTTACGGACAGTTCTAAAGGCCTTCGATCAATTCTCGATAATCCCCCACCGCCGCGAATTCAGCGGTGTCTTTCGGCCCTTTGCGGCTGTCCGGTTCGCTCACGGCCAATAGATGCGCAACCCCGAAGTCGCGGGCGCTACGCAGAATCGGCAAGGTGTCGTCGATAAACAGACTGCGCGCCGGATCAAAGCCGATGTCCGCCTGCAGGGCATCCCAAAACTGCGGGTTTTCCTTGGCGAAACCGTAATCATGCGAGCTGATCAACCGCTCGAAGTACGGCGCCAGTTCGATTCTTTCCAGCTTCAGTGACAGCGAATCGCGGTGTGCATTGGTGATCAGCACCACGCGTTTGCCGGCCTGTTTGATCGCCGCCAAAAAAGTGTCTGCGTCCGGTCGCAAGGCGATCAGGTGCGCCGTTTCCAGTTTCAATTCGCGCACCGGCAGTTTGAGCTCGGCGCTCCAGAAATCCAGGCAATACCATTGCAACTGGCCGGCATTGCGCTCGAACAGTGGCTGCAATTCCATCTCGGCCATGGCCCGGCTCACCCCGTGCAACTCAGCGTAACGCTGGGGCAGGTGCTCCATCCAGAAATGGTTGTCGTAGTGCAGGTCCAGCAGCGTACCGTCCATATCTAGCAGTACGGTGTCGATGTCGCGCCAGGGCAGCAGGGACATAAAAACTTCTCCAGCGGTAAAAAAGATATCCGAGGTCAACAATCAGGATAGGCCGGGTATAGTAACGCGTTCACGCCAAGGAGCTTTTCATGCGCCAGAAACCCACCATCCTCGCCCGCGAGATCGTCGCCACCAGCCGTTTGTTCTGCGTCGAAGAGCTGAAGTTGCGCTTTTCCAATGGCGTGGAGCGCACGTATGAACGACTGGTGGGCAAGGGCGCCGGTTATGGCGCGGTGATGATCGTGGCGATGCTGGATGCAGACCACGCGGTGTTGGTCGAAGAGTATTGCGGCGGCACCGATGAATACGAGCTTTCCTTGCCCAAAGGCTTGATCGAGCCGGGTGAAGACGTGCTGGCGGCGGCCGAACGTGAACTCAAGGAAGAGGCCGGGTATGGCGCGCGGCAACTGGAGCATCTGACTGAGTTGTCGTTGTCGCCCGGTTACATGAGCCAGAAGATCCAGGTGGTGTTGGCCACCGATCTGTACGAAGAAAGCCTTGAAGGCGATGAGCCCGAGCCAATGGGTGTGGATAAAATTAACCTGCGTGAGTTGTCGGCCCTGGCCCAGAACCCGCGATTCACTGAGGGCCGTGCATTGGCAGCGCTTTATCTGGCCCGTGATCTGCTGACTCAGCGTGGAGTGTTCCAGCCATGAATTTCCCCCATCCGTTGATGGCGCCTGTTGTTGAGCTGGCGCTGAAAGCCGGTGAAGCCATTCTGCCGTTTTGGCGTGCGAACGTCGTCGTGACAGCAAAATCCGATGATTCTCCGGTGACGGCCGCCGACATGGCAGCCCACCATGTGATCCTGGCCGGGCTGACGGCGCTGGACCCGAGCATCCCGGTGCTGTCCGAAGAAGACGCCAACATTCCCCAGAGCGTGCGCGCCGGGTGGCAGCGTTGGTGGTTGGTCGACCCGCTGGACGGGACCAAGGAGTTCATTTCCGGTAGCGAAGAATTTACCGTCAACATTGCGCTGATCGAGCAGGGGCGAGTGGTGTTTGGCGTGGTGTCGATGCCGACCAACGAGCGCTTCTACGTCGGTGGTGCTGATTTGGGCGCGTGGCGTGGCGATAAAGGCGCAACGCCGCTGCCAATTCAGGTGCGCGACGTGCCAGCGGCGGGCGAGGCATTTACCGTGGTTGCCAGTCGTCGGCATTCAAGTCCTGAGCAGGAGCGCTTGCTGGCCGGGTTGAGCGACAGTCTGGGTGAGCTGCACTTGGCCAATATCGGCAGTTCGTTGAAGTTTTGTTTGCTGGCGGAAGGGGCGGCGGATTGTTATCCGCGGTTGGCGCCGACTTCGCAGTGGGACACGGCCGCTGCGCAAGGCGTGCTGGAAGGGGCTGGCGGTGAGGTGCTGGATTTGAGCGGTGCGCCGTTTTGTTATCCGGCGCGGGAATCGTTGTTGAATGAGTTTTTTTTGGCGCTGCCGGCGAAGGCTGCTTGGCGGGAGAAGTTGTTGACGTTGGCGCGGGCCTGAAGATCAAGGGATCGCAGCCTCGTTTCACTCGACAGCTGCTACAGAGAAGCGCGCCCTTGTAGCAGCTGTCGAGTGAAACGAGGCTGCGATCTTTTGCTTCAACGGTGAAGGACGTACTGCCCGGTAAACGTCACCGCATCTTCCTCACTCCCCACATTCACAATCCTTGAATGCAGCTTCAACCGCGCCCGTCCATACCGCTCATACATCGCCAAAAACTTCTTCCACACCGCCGCACTCGGCGCCTGGCAGATCGCTGTCGCGTCCATGGTCACCGGCAATGGATAGCTGATATGCCCTTCATGAATCACGATGTGCCCGCCTTTAACCCCTTCTTCACGCAATCGCAAATGCAGCCAGCCCCAACCCGCCAGCACCGCGCCGCAATACAGGCTGCCGCCGAACATGGTGCTCTTGTGGTTGACGTTGGCCTCCAGCGGCAAGTGCAGGCGCAGTTGCTGGTCGTGCCAGTCGAGCACCTTGAGGCCCATGTCCCGCGTAAGGGGGATGTCGTGATGGAGAATCGATTCCAGGTGACGACTGTCGCGGCTCATGCACGGATCTCTTGTATGAGGATGATGATTTGACGGTAGCTCAATCGAGTTCGTCGGTGTGGCTGCTGACACCACCGTCGGCGAAGTTCAACCCGTGCTTGCGCAGTTTGTCGTGCAAGGTTTTGCGCGGGATACCGAGGGCTTCGGCGAGGCTGCGCACGGAACTGTGAGAGCGCGCCAGTTCGGCGGCGATCAAGGTTTTTTCGAAGTTTTCCACTTGTTCGCTGAGACCGCCGCTGACCCCTTCGACCGTCATGCCCGCAGCCGGCGCGCTGTTGTCCAGCGCCAGTTCCAGGCCCAGGGCAAAGCGTTCGGCGGCGTTTTGCAGTTCGCGCACGTTGCCCGGCCAGGTGTGGCGCAGCAGCAGGGCGCGTTGTCCCGGTTGCAGTTCATGGGGCGGTAAGCCGTGGCGGGTGCTGGCTTCGTCGGCGAAATACTGGAACAGCATCAGCGCATCTTCGCCGCGCTCGCGCAGCGGTGGAATACGCAGCGGTGCGACGTTCAGACGGTAATACAAATCGGCACGGAAGCGGCCCTGATCGGCGGATTGACGCAGGTCTTCCTTGGTCGCGGCGATGATGCGGATGTCCAGCGGGATCAGCTGATTGCCGCCCAAACGCTCGACGACGCGCTCCTGCAGCAAACGCAGCAATTTCACCTGTACATCCAGGCTCATGCTTTCGATTTCATCGAGGAACAACGTGCCGCCATTGGCGAATTCGAACTTGCCGATGCGGCGCTTTTGCGCGCCGGTAAAGGCGCCTGGCTCGTGCCCGAACAGCTCGCTTTCTACCACCGACTCGGCCAGGGCGCCGGCATTGATCGCCACGAACGGACCGTTACGACGGCTCGACAGATCATGCAAAGCACGTGCGACCACTTCTTTACCCGCACCGGTTTCACCCAGGATCAGCACATCAGCCTTGGTCGCCGCCAATGCTCCGATCTGCTCGCGCAGGCGCAGCATCGATGCCGATTGCCCGACCAGTCGGGTACTCAGTTCATTGCGATCGCTCAGGGCCAGACGCAGGCTGCGGTTGTCCAGCACCAGCCGGCGCAAGGCCAGGGCACGGCGCACGCTGTCGAGCAGGGCGTCGCTGGCGAAGGGCTTTTCCAGAAAGTCATAAGCCCCGGCGCGCATCGCTTGCACGGCCAGCGGCACATCGCCGTGCCCGGTAATCAATAGCACTGGCAGATCCGGGTCCTGGGCATGCAGTTCGGTCAGCAGTTCGAGACCGTCCATGCCCGGCATGCGGATGTCACTGACCACCACGCCGGGCCAGTCGCGCTCCAGTTTTACGGCCAGGCCCTTGGCTTCGGCCAGTGGCAGAATTTTCAGGCCGGCGAGGTCCAGGGTCTGGCTCAGGGCCTGACGCAGATGCGGATCGTCGTCGATCAGCACGACCTGGATGCGGTTGTCGATGGTCATGCACTTCGGTCCTCGGACGGTTGCAGGCTCACACCCGGTGCGCCTGCACGCAGCTTCAGGGTAATCAGGGCGCCGCCTTCCTTGTGGTTGGCGAACGACAGTTCACCCCCGAAGGCACGCATCAGGGTTTCGCAAATCGCCAACCCCAGACCAAGCCCCTGAGTGCGGGTCTTGGTGGTGTAGAAAGGCTCGCTGGCACGACCAAGGGCTTCCATGCAAAACCCGGGGCCATTGTCGCGAATGTACAGATTGACGCCGTCGGCGGTGGATTGGGCACTCAACCAGAGCTTACGCGGCGGGCCTTTTTCCGTCAGGGCGTCCAGGGCGTTGGCCAGCAGATTGCCGAGCACCTGACGCAGACGGGTTTCCCCGGCCTCGACCCACAGGGTGGCGGCGGGCAAGTCGCGGATCAGTTCGACTTCCATGCTGCGCCGGCGTTTGGCCAGCAACGCCAGCGCATCGTCCAGCGCCGGTTGCAGGGCGACGCTTTCCGGGGCGTGGCGATCGCGCCGGGCGAAGGCGCGAAGGTGGGCGATGATTGACGCCATTCGCCCGGTCAGTTCGCTGATCAGCTTGAGGTTGCCGCGCGCATCGTCGGTGCGCTGATGATCGAGCAGCACTTCGGCGTTTTCCGCGTAGCTGCGGATCGCCGCCAGCGGTTGATTCAACTCGTGGCTGATGCTCGCCGACATGGTGCCAAGGGCCGACAGTTTACCGGCCTGCACCAGATCATCCTGAGCGCGAACCAACTCTTGCTGGGCCTGTTCGCGTTCCAGCACTTCCTGTTTCAATCGACGGTTGAGACCTTCGAGGTCGCTGGTCCGCTCGGCTACCCGGCCTTCCAGTTCATGACGGGCCTTGGCTTCGAAGGCGATCCGTTCGAGGTAATGTCGGCGGCGCTGCATCATCAGGCCCAGCAGCAACATCAACACCAACAACGTCGCGCCCCCGATGGCGACGACCGTGCGCACCGGGCGATCGATCAAGGTGCGTGGGGCGAGGATGCTGACGTTCCAACCGGTTTCTGCGATTTGTTGGGTCTGTGTCAGCCAGGCATTGGGGTTGAGCCTCAATGGTTTGGGATCGCGGGTCGGATAGGGTTGAATGGCGGTGATAGCCTTGCGTTCTTCCTCGCCCAACGGACGGGTCGAGCGGAATCGCCACTCGGGCCGCGACGTGAGAATGACCACGCCGTTATGGTCAGTCAGCAGCAGTTGTTCCGGGGTTTTGCCCCAGAGGCTTTCGGTATGGTCCAGGTCGACCTTGACCACCAGCACACCGATGATCTTTTCGCCGTTACGCACGGCGGCGGCGAAGAAATAGCCGCGCTTGGCCGATGTCGTTCCCAAGCCGAAAAAACGCCCAAGCCGCCCGGCCATGGCTTCGCTGAAATACGGCCGGAAGGAAAAATTACGCCCGACGAAACTGTCGTGTTTGTCCCAATTGGACGCGGCCAGGGTCTTGCCCGTGGTGTCCATCAGGTACATGACTTCGGCGCCGGTCTGGGCACTGATGTTTTTCAACAAACGGTTGGCGTTGCCCTGAGTGACACCATCGTCGGGCGCGCCAAGGACGGCTCGCAGCGCCGGCAGATCGCCGAGGATCTGCGGCAACACTTCATAACGGTGCAGGGTGCCCAGCAGGTTGGCAACGTAAAGGTCGAGCGTCTGACGGTTCTGCCCGGCCAGTTCGCTGCGGTAATAACGCTCGGCCAGATGCTCCAGCGGCCACAGCAACGGCGCCAGGCACAGTGCCAGCAGGGCCAGGCTGCGCCAGCGGGGTCTGCGGGGGAGGGTCGGAGTCATGAGCATCGAGCGCCTGTGGGTACAGGCGCATTATGCCTAGGCTTGCGGGCGCAGTCTGCGCACCGTGGGTGTTTCAGGAAAAGACGTCAGCGTCCTTGAAGAACGCGGCAGCCTGATCTTTGCCAGACAATTGCGGTGCTTCGTCCAGTTGCCAATCAATGGCCAGGTCCGGGTCGTCCCAGCGAATGCAGCGCTCGGCGGACGGGGTGTAGTAGTCGGTGGTTTTGTAGAGGAATTCGGCGAACTCGCTCAGTACTACAAAACCGTGGGCGAAACCCTCCGGGACCCAGAGTTGGCGATGGTTCTCGGCGGACAGACGCACGGCCACCCATTTGCCGAAATGTGGCGAACTGCGGCGAATGTCCACAGCCACGTCAAGTACTTCGCCGACTGTGACGCGAACCAGTTTGCCCTGGGTGTTTTCCAGCTGGTAATGCAGGCCGCGCAATACGCCTTTTTGCGAGCGGGAATGGTTGTCTTGAACAAAATTCGTCTCAAGGCCAGTCGCTTTTTTGAAAGTCTTGGCATTGAAGCTTTCATAGAAGAAACCGCGCTCGTCACCAAATACCTTGGGTTCGATGATCAGAACACCGGGCAGCTCGGTGGTGACTACTTTCATGGTCTTTCTCCAGCAATAGGCGTTGATGGGCGACATTCTTGCGCAAAGTGCCGGCCGGTGCGAGTGGAGTGTTTTTTTTCCTGATCCGTTCACTGATTTTGTCGAGCATCCGGTAGGTGTCAGGCAGGCGAAGGGGGTTGCGTATCGCCCCAAGCAGTGGCGTTATAAGCGCCTAGTAAAATTTCAGGGGTCGTTGTATGCCGCTCGCCACGTTGATTCATCGCGCCAGTTTGCCCAGCCCGCAAGTGTCTGCGGAGCAAGCGCTTGAGCTGTTGAAGGGGCATTACGGGCTGAGTGGAAGGTTGCAGGCCCTCGGCAGCCAGCAGGATCTTAACTATCGGGTCGACAGCGACCAGGGGCGTTTTGTCCTGAAAATCTGCCGTGGCGACTACTCGGCGCTGGAGCTGCACGCCCAGCACGCCGGGCTCAAGCATTTGGGTGAACACCCCGATGTGCAAGTGCCGCGAGTGATTGCGGCCAAAAACGGTGCAGAGCTGCTCTCTCTGGAAGTCGGCGGCCAACCGGTGCACGTGCGCCTGCTCGATTACATCGAAGGCCAGTCGCTTACACACCTTGATCATCTGCCCGGTTCAGTGGTGGCCGGATTTGGTCGTCTCTGCGGAAAAATGGATCTGGCCCTGGCCGGTTTCGACCATCCGGGCCTCGAGCGCACCCTTCAATGGGACGCCCGCCACGCCAGCGCGTTGATCGCGCATTTGCTGCCGGTCATCAAGGATGACCAGCAGCGCCTGCTGATCGCTGATGCGGCTGAACGGGCCGAGCGTCATTTGCTGCCGCTTGTGGATAAGTTGCCGGTGCAGGCGATTCACATGGACGTCACCGACGACAACGTGGTGTGGCAGCGAGATTCGCAACGCCAGTGGCAATTGCAGGGTGTGATCGATTTCGGCGACCTGGTTCGTACCTGGCGCATTACTGATCTGTCGGTGACCTGCGCGGCGCTACTGCACCACGCTGATGGCGATCCGTTCTACATTTTGCCGGCGGTTCAGGCCTATCACGCTGTCAATCCGCTCACGCATGAAGAGCTACTGGCGCTCTGGCCGCTGATCGTCGCCCGTGCGGCGGTGTTGGTGCTCAGCGGCGAACAGCAGGTCAGTATCGATCCTGGCAACGAGTACAGCCGCGACAACCTCACCCACGAGTGGGAGATTTTCCGCGTCGCTACATCGGTGCCGTTGGCGTTGATGGAAGCAGCGATCCTTGCCTCGGTCGGCCAGAGCCTGCCAAGTATCGGCAGCGAAGGATTTGCGCCGCTGTTGCCGAGTCTGGTCGGGCGTGAGTTTGCGTTGATCGATTTGGGCGTGCTCAGTGCGCATTTCGAGGCCGGTAACTGGGAGCAGGAGGGGATCGATCAGCGCCTGCTGACCGAGGCTGCCGCGACTCACGGTCTGGCGGCCAGTCGTTATGGGCAATATCGCTTGTCCCGCACCCGGCCGGACAGCGCCACTGAGCCGGACACTTGCCCGTTGCATGTCGAGTTGCGAGTGCCCCACGGCACGGCAGTCGAGTCGCCGTTTGCCGGCGTGGTCCATCAGCCGGCGGTGGGTGTGCTGCAATTGGATGGCCCGCAACTGAGTGTGCGTCTGTGGGGCGTGACCCCGTCGCTGCACACGGGCGCAGCGCTGGTCAAAGGACAGGTGCTGGGTTCGGTCAACGGGCCATTGGTGGTGCAGTTGTGCCGAGGCGCTTCGTTCAATGCTCCCTTGTTTTGCACACCGTCTCGCGCCGCCGCCTGGCAAGCGTTGTGCCCGTCACCGGCGGTGCTGCTGGGACTGGCCTGTGACGCCGAAGAAGAACTCGATTCGCAGACGTTGCTGGCCCGCCGCGACGCCAGTTTCGCCCGGACCCAGAAGCACTATTACGTCGACCCACCGCGCATCGAACGTGGCTGGCGCAATCACCTGATCGACATGCAGGGCCGCTCCTACCTCGACATGCTCAACAACGTCGCGGTGCTTGGCCACGGTCATCCGCGCATGGCCGCTGTCGCGAGTCGTCAGTGGTCGCTGCTCAATACCAACTCGCGGTTCAACTACGCAGCGATTGCCGAGTTTTCCGAGCGTTTGCTGAAACTGTCGCCGGATTCCATGGACAGAGTGTTCCTGGTCAACAGCGGCACCGAGGCCAACGACCTCGCGATCCGCTTGGCGTGGGCCTACAGCGGCGGTCGCGACATGCTCAGTGTGCTTGAGGCGTATCACGGCTGGTCGGTGGCAGCCGATGCGGTCTCGACCTCGATTGCCGACAACCCGAAGGCCTTGAGCAGCCGTCCGGACTGGGTGCATCCGGTCACCGCACCGAACACCTATCGCGGCGAATTCCGTGGACCGGACAGCGCGCCGGACTACGTGCGCAGCGTCGAACACAACCTGACGAAAATGGCCGAGCAGAAACGTCAGCTGGCCGGTTTCATCTGTGAACCGGTGTACGGCAATGCCGGCGGTATCTCGTTGCCGCCGGGTTACTTGAAGCAGGTTTACGCGTTGGTTCGTGCCCAGGGCGGCGTGTGTATTGCCGACGAAGTGCAGGTCGGCTACGGCCGCATGGGCAAATTTTTCTGGGGTTTTGAAGAGCAAGGCGTGGTGCCGGACATCATCACCATGGCCAAAGGCATGGGCAACGGTCAGCCACTGGGCGCGGTGATCACCCGTAGGGAAATCGCCGAAGCGCTGGAAGCCGAAGGTTATTTCTTCTCGTCGGCCGGCGGCAGCCCGGTCAGTTGCCAGATCGGCATGGCAGTGCTGGATGTGATGGAAGAAGAAAAGCTTTGGGAAAATGCTCAGGTCGTGGGCGGGTATTTCAAGGAGCGGCTTGAAGCGCTGATCGATATTCATCCGCTGGTGGGCGCGGTGCATGGTTCCGGCTTCTATCTGGGCGTCGAGTTGATCCGCAATCGCGAAACCCTGGAGCCGGCGACCGAAGAAACCACGGCGCTGTGTGATCGGTTGCGCGAGTTGGGGATCTTCATGCAGCCGACCGGCGATTACCTGAACATCCTCAAGATCAAACCGCCGATGGTGACCTCGCGTCAGAGCGTGGATTTCTTTGTCGACATGCTGTCGAAGGTGTTGGGAGAAGGACTGTAAACATCACCGTACTGATCGTTCCCACGCTCTGCGTGGGTATGCCTCACTGGACGCTCTGCGTCCGCTCTTGGGACGCGGAGCGTCCCCGGCTGCATTCCCACGCGGAGCGTGGGAACGATCAGTAATAGGGCTAAAATATCGATTGTTATCGGGATTAATTGATGATTTTTAGACAGATGGAGTATTTGTTGCTTTAAAAGCCGATTTTTATCGGCTATAAAGTCACCACTGCCCACGGTGTGGACCCACCACGCCCGGTGCTTCCCATTTCTGTCATCGGTCGAAGCCACACTCGACCCTCAAGCACTTGCTCAGGAGCCGATTCATGAGCCGTATCGTTACCGTCGCCGCCACCCAGATGGCCTGTTCCTGGGACCTTGAAGCCAACATCGAGACCGCTGAGAAGCTGGTCCGTGAGGCCGCGGCCAAAGGCGCACAGATCATCCTGATCCAGGAACTGTTCGAGGCGCCGTACTTCTGCCAGAAACCAAACCCGGATTACTTGCAACTGGCTACGACCGTTGAAGACAACGTCGCCATCAAGCACTTCCAGAAAGTCGCCAAAGAACTGCAAGTCGTACTGCCGATCAGCTTCTATGAACGGGCGGGTCGCGCGCGTTTCAACAGCATCGCGATCATCGATGCCGACGGCAGCAACCTCGGTATTTATCGTAAAAGCCATATCCCGGACGGCCCTGGCTACCACGAAAAGTACTACTTCAACCCTGGCGATACCGGCTTCAAAGTCTGGAACACCCGTTACGCAAAAATCGGCGTGGGTATCTGCTGGGACCAATGGTTCCCGGAATGCGCTCGCAGCATGGCGTTGCAAGGCGCGGAAATCCTGTTCTACCCGACCGCGATCGGTAGCGAGCCACACGACAAGACCATTTCGTCCCGTGATCACTGGCAGCGTGTGCAACAGGGCCATGCCGGCGCCAACCTGATGCCGCTGATCGCCAGCAACCGCATCGGCAACGAAGAGCAGGACGGTTACGACATTACGTTCTATGGTTCGTCTTTCATCGCCAACCAGTTCGGCGAGAAGGTTCAGGAACTCAACGAAACCGAAGAAGGCGTACTGGTTCAGAGCTTCGACCTCGACGAGTTGGAGCACATCCGCAGCGCGTGGGGTTCGTTCCGTGACCGTCGGCCGAACCTGTACGGCGCCATCAAAACCCTCGACGGTTCCCTGGAGTCCTGATCACCATGACCGCCTTAAATAGCACGCCTCGCGTCGACGGCTTCTACATGCCCGCCGAGTGGGCGCCGCAAACCCAGACCTGGATGATCTGGCCCGAGCGCCCGGACAACTGGCGCCTGGGTGGCAAACCGGCGCAAGCCGCGCACGTCGCTGTAGCGAAAGCCATCGCACGTTTCGAACCGGTGACTGTTGCGGTTTCCACCGGCCAATACGAAAACGCCCGTGCCCGTCTGGACGTGCCGAATATTCGTGTGGTGGAAATGTCCAGCGACGACGCCTGGGTTCGCGACACCGGCCCGACATTCGTCATCAATAACAGCGGTGAAGTCCGTGGTGTGAACTGGGACTTCAACGCGTGGGGCGGGTTCGACGGGGGTCTGTACTCGCCGTGGAATCGCGATTCGCAGGTCGGCGGCAAGATCCTCGAGATCGAGCGCAGCCAGCGCTACCGCACCGAGGGCTTCGTGCTCGAAGGCGGTTCGATTCACGTCGATGGCGAGGGCACGCTGATCACCACCGAAGAATGCCTGCTCAACCGCAATCGTAATCCGCACATGAACCGTGCAGAAATCGAAGCGGTGCTCAGTGCGAATCTGGCTGTGGATAAAATCATTTGGCTGCCGGACGGTTTGTTCAACGACGAAACCGACGGTCATGTGGATAACTTCTGCTGCTACGTGCGTCCGGGTGAAGTATTGCTGGCCTGGACCGACGATCCGCAAGACCCGAACTACTCGCGTTGCCAGGCGGCGATGAAAGTGCTGGAAAGCAGCACCGACGCCAAGGGCCGCCCATTCACGGTGCACAAAATGCCGATTCCGGGGCCGCTGTATGCGACCGAAGACGAGTGCGCCGGCGTGGATCCGGTGGACGGTACTCAGGAACGTAATCCGACCGTGCGTTTGGCGGGTTCCTACGTGAACTTCCTCATCGTTAACGGCGGCATCATCGCGCCGAGCTTCGACGACCCGTTGGATGGCCCGGCAAAAGAGATTTTGCAGAGTCTGTTCCCGCAGCACGAAGTGGTGATGGTGCCCGGCCGCGAACTGTTACTGGGAGGCGGTAACATCCACTGCCTTACCCAACAACAGCCAGCGCCGCACAAGGAGTGAGTGGGGTTGTAACAGCTTGAGTTGATTGCAGAATCGGCTCAGCAACCGTTTTCCCTTCCCGCGTTATAGGAAGCCCGCAGCCCTTCAGGACTGCGGGCTTTTTTGTATCCGCTTGTCGACAGTTCCGAAACCTTGGCACAGCTCTTGTATCTCTCCTGGTGTAAAACAGGGAGGGGAGAACTGCGATGTTCTGTCATAAACCTTGGATAAGTTAGCCGCTCACACACCAGGAGAGAGCGCGGAAATGAACGCCGAAATGAATGTAGTGAGCGAACGGGCGTTGCATCCCCTGGCAGTAAACAGCGAATCGCTCCAGGTCCTGGCGCACTGGTTGAAGTCCAATGGAACGCGTCAGATCAGAGAACCTGATCCGCGCCGGATGATGATCGAGCGCTACCCCGCTGGTTTGTTCAGCGAAGCGGAGCTGGAAGCGTTGTGGGATGTGATGGAAGGATAAGAAGAAAAACAACGGATTGGTAAAAGCGCTGCCGGGATGGCGGCGCTTTTTTATGGGCGAAGGTTTTTTTCGTGATCGCCGCTGACCCTTGTCGATGATCGTTCCCACGCTCCGCGTGGGAATGCCTCAACGGACGCTCTGCGTCCGCTCTTGGGACGCGGAGCGTCCCGGGCTGCATTCCCACGCAGAGCGTGGGAACGATCAGTCGGTGGCGGCCGAATCTGTGGTGATTAGAAGCTGTAGGTTCCGGTCAAGACCAGGCTGCGCGGTGCTCCCGGTTGAATCTGCGCCGCACTGGTGGCCGACGAGTAATAGGTCTTATCGCTGATGTTGTTCAGCGCCGCGCGCAAATCCCAATCCTTCTGCCGGAACCCGGCCAGTGCATCCCAACGGCCATAACCCGGAAGGACGGTGGTGTTGAGGTTGTCGGCATAACGCTGGCCCACCAGGGTCAGACCGGTTTCAGCGTACCAGCCCATTTCCGGTTTCCAGGTCAGGAACAGGCTGCCATTGTGCTTGGCCACGTTACTGATGCGTTTGCCTTCAAAGCCGTTGTTGTCCTTCTCGACTGTCGCGTCCTGCACACCCACGCCACCGCGCACGTACCAGTTGCCGGCAATCTTGCCGGTACCGGTCAGCTCGACGCCGCGGGAACGTTGCAGGCCGGTGAGCAAGGTTACGCTCGGATCGTTCGGGTCGCTGGTGCGGCGGTTGTAGAGTTCCAGTTCGTAGATCGCCAGCGTGGTACTCAGACGATCATCGAGCCAGTCGCTCTTCACGCCGATTTCCTTTTGCTTGGTCAGCTCGGGGCTCAGGTCGTTGCTGTTGCCGGCGGCGCCCGGGGTGATGCCGATCAAACCACCACCGACCGGGGAAAAGGTCTTGGTCCAGGAGGCGTAGAAGGAGTGATTCTGCAGCGGCGTCCACACCAGTCCTACTCGCGGGCTGGTGCTGTGGCTGTCACGATCTTCGGAAATGTCCCGCAGTTTGTTGGTCGACTCGATGTCGAAGGTGTCGTAACGCAGGCCGGCCAGCAGTTGCCATTGATCGTTCAGGCGCAGCTGATCTTGCACGTACACCGCACGGCTTTCGACTTCGGTGTGAGTGCTGCTCGAAACCTGCATCCGTCCGGTGTGGCGCAAATCGCGGTCAGGGTTGTACAGGTCCAGTGCCGGCACCGGCTGAGTCCCGCGCCCGGTGGCCGCGTTGTACAACGTCGGATCGCGGCGCTGGCTGCCGATTTCGATGCCGGTCAGCAAGCGATGCTCAAGGCCGAACGTGTCGAAACCGCCTTCCAGTTCGACGTTGTTGTAGACGTTGCGGGTGGTCAGGTCCTGTTGCCAGTGCTGGCGCGTGACCTTGTTGGTCGCCGGGGTGTAACCGGTCAGGTAGGTGTTGTCGAAATCGCTGTCGAGCTTGAACACGCCCAGAGTGTGGCGCAACTGCCAGTTGTCGCTGAGCTCATAACTGAGTTTCGAACGCAGGGATTGCGACTTGTCGTCGATGAAATCGTGCTCGCTGCCGTAGGTCGTATCGCGTCCTACGTCCGCCGGGCGCCCCTTTACACCGGGGATGCCGCGATCCGGCGTACGGTTGTAGCGGCTGTATTCGTACTGCACCAGCCAGTTCAGGTCCGGCGTCAGTTGCCAGCTCATCGACGGTGCGAACAGTTGGCGATTGCCGCTCACGCCGTCGCGGAAGCTGTTTTGATCCATGTTGCCCATGTTCAGGCGCAGGCTGATGTTCTCGCTCGGGTCGGTGCTGAGGTCGGCGTAGAGGCTGCGCAAATCATCGCTGCCGCCCTGGGCTTCGATAGTCGAGCGGCGACCGAATTCAGGCAGCTTGCTGACCCGATTGACGATCCCGCCCTGACTGCCACGACCATACAAAACAGCGGCCGGGCCTTTGAGGACTTCGATGCGTTCGATATTGTGCAAATCGCGCACGTATTGGCTGTCGTCACGGATGCCGTCGAGGTAGAAGTCGTTGCTGGCGTCGAAACCGCGGATGCGCAGGCTGTCGAAACGAGTGTCGGCGCCGCTGCTGACGTTGGGGATGCCGCTCAGCGCGGTGCCCAGATCGTTAGTGCCGTAATCCACGACGTTCGCGGTTTTTATCGAGTCGATGGCTTGTGGAACGTAGCGCACCGGCGTGGCGGTGCGGGTCGCGGTGCTGGTTTCTTTCACGCGCGGGTCATCAGCTTCGGCTTCGGCGCTGATCGACGTCTCGGGTAAGACGGTGGTGGTGGCGCAGGTAAAACCGGCAGAGAGAAATGCGCAGAGCCCAAGGGTGACGGGCGTGAGGCGAAAGGGGGCAGGCATCTGAAGCGCATCCGAAAGGGTGAAGTAATTTGAGGTCGCGAATGGTAATGCTTGCTATTTACTTCCGTTAATTATTCTTGAAAAGTTTGACTGTTTGATTATTTCGAATTGTGTCGAAGGAGTTAAAACGGACCTGGAAGGTCATTCGACCGATTCATGAAACAGACTGAAAGCTATTCCAGCGTTTTTCAGAAACAGGTGGAGGACTAGTCTGCCGGCATCTAGTTTTCCTACGTTTTTGCCGGAGCCTTTCCATGATCCTTCACTACATTTACGACCCATTGTGCGGCTGGTGCTATGGCGCAAAACCGCTCGTGCAAGCCGCCCAGGTTGTGTTGCCAGTGATTGCCCACGGCGGCGGCATGATGGCCGGCGCCAACCGCCAGACCGTCTCGCCACAACTGCGCAACTACGTGATACCCCACGATCAGCGTATTGCCGAATACACCGGCCAGCCGTTCGGCGAGGCGTATTTCGAAGGTTTACTGCGCGACGAGACGGCGGTTTTCGATTCCGCACCGCCGATTGCCGCTGTGCTGGCAGCCGAGCAGATCGCCGGCCGCGGACTCGAGTTGTTGGGGCGTTTGCAGAGTGCTCACTACGAGAACGGCGAACGCATTGCCGATGAAGCGGTCCTGTTTGAACTCGCACAAGACATCGGTCTGGAGCCCCAAGCGTTTCAGGCTGTTTTCAATGAAGCGGAAACCGATCGCCACATCAAGGACAGTCGAGCACTCTTGGCCAAGGTCGGCGGCCAGGGTTTCCCCACCTTCGCCCTGGAACACAACGGCCAATTCACCCTGATCGATATCGGCCCGTGGCTCGGCAAGCCGCAAGCCTTTGCGGCATGACTGAGTCAGTCGCTTCCCGCACAAGCGTCTCCATCGGCGTTTCAAGCCTGTGGCCTTGATGGCTGTGCCCACTGAATTAATCGGGAGTTACCCATGGATAATCTGAGCCTGATCAAAAGCACCTACGAAGGCGCCAACTCTCAGGAAAACGCGCGCAACAGTGACAAGGTGTTTGCCTACGGCAATTACAGCGGCGTCTACAAAGCTACTGGTCGTGCGATGAATGCCCGTGTCGCCCATTTGTGGACCCTGGCCAACGGCAAGGTCACCCACTTTGAACAGTTGGTGGACAGCCATACTGTGCAACTGGCTATCGTCGACAAGTGATTTCTTAGACGTTTTTCGCCTATTTATTCATGAAATTTACACAGGGTTAAGGGCACGGCTAGCTAGCTTCAATCAACGCTCGTTCTTCCAACCAAATCTCCTGAACAAACTGGTCCGTAATCGCATAAATTCCATGCCCGCGCCGCATGATGATGTTCTCGGCAACCAGCGCAATCACCACCGGCTGAATCTCTTCTACACGCACCTCCCGTCCCACAGTCTTCGAATACTCAGCTGCAGCATCGATGGAAAAAATGCCGCGGGAATCGCCTTCCGTTGACGCGATTTTATTGAAAATCGCCTGAGCCAGGCTGCCTAACAGCTCCACTTTTGCAAGTTCGATGCTGGCCGCCGCCGAGCGCAATGTGCTGGCAATAACCGGTAGGAAAAGATCAGGGTCACCTTCTTGCTGCATGAGTTGTCGCAACGCTTTGAGCATTTCCTCGGGCCGGTTTCCCAAGGTATTGAATGCTTCGATGGCGACTTCGAGTGAAGGTAGCTTTTCTTTCTTCACCGTCGCAACGAGCCGGTTAAGCAAGTATTCAACGTAATCCCCTTTCAGTACCGGATACGCTGTCGATGTCGCACCAGAAAACGCCTGGTTCCTCTTTGCCGTGAGTTCGCTGACTTGCGCCCTGTGCGATCCCGTTCCAATAAACAGAAAGTAACCCGGTGTATCTGGTCGAGGATTGATCGCATCACGAGCAGCTTTGAGTGCCAGAAGCAGCTGATTACCATCGTCGGAAGAAATGGCATGCTGCACTTCGTCGATGATCAGCACCAAGTTGGTGTTCGCTTGATCAACAACCTCTGTCAGCGCCTGCGCCAGGGTTGGCCCACCTGAGTTCCCGATGCTGTCGAGTTTGAAACCAAACTTGAATCCTGCAACGCCTACATCAGCACCGCTGACACGCTTGAGCATTTCGAGCAAACCGGAGCCCGGTGTTTGGAGCTCCTGCAGGGTTTTACGGATGGCGTCATGCACCAGTGTCGCTGGATTGGCCAGCGTGTCACTCCATAGGTCGACGTAAATGACCAGAGCACCCGCATCTTTCAGCGCAGGGATGAGGTCGCTCCTCAGGAATGTCGTTTTACCAGTCCTGCGCAGGCCGGATAAAAACAGACCTGAGCGCAAACCTTCATCGAGAACGCCTGGATTGAGAAGCTGGTTCGCCATCTCTTCGGCCAATTCAGGGCGCTGAAAAATACTGCTCATGCAATTACCTCTTTTTATGGATACGCCATAATTATTGGCCAGCCATAATTTAGCATAAAGGTTCAAATACAGCCTGAAGCCAGTTTGATCGCTGGAGTTTCGACGCTAGCAGGCGTGAGATCGCGCACCTATTACACCACGTAACTAATGATGTTCCCGCCCCCACCTTTATCCCCTCCAGCGAACTCCATACATTGAGCTCCAACGCCTCCCCATCATCCCGATGAGCAGGTCACTGGAGATTCCTCATGCCTTTCGTAAGCGTACGCATCACCCGCGATGGCGTTACCTCAGAGCAGAAAGCTCAGGTGATCGCCGAAATCACTGAAACCCTGGAACGCGTCCTTAACAAGCGTCCTGAACTGACCCACATCGTGATCGAAGAAGTCGACACCGATAACTGGGGTTACGCCGGTATCACCACCACCCAGTACCGCAAGCAGTTGGCTGAGGCGGAGGGGCAGTCATGACCGCGGCGGTTTCCATCGATTTTCGGTCGTCACCTGGTGTCCGGTTCGCTGTCGGTCGAGTACTACGAACAGATGTTGAGACAAATGGCGAAGACCCCCGCCGAAGCCTTTCTTACTTTATTTAAACGATCATTTATTAGTCGAGGTTGATCATGAGCAGTTCGAAAAAAGTCATCGTTATTACTGGCGCCTCCCAAGGTCTCGGCGCAGGCATGGTCAAGGCCTTCCGTGATCTGGATTACAAGGTTGTCGCCACTTCGCGTTCGATCAAACCGTCTACCGACGCGGACATTCTCACCGTGGCCGGCGACATTGGCGACCCTGCGGTCGCTCAGCGGGTTATTCGTGAAGCCATCGAACGTTTTGGCCGTATCGACACCCTGGTCAACAACGCCGGGATCTTCGTCGCCAAGCCGTTCACCGCATATACCCAGGAAGATTACGCTGCGGTGCTGTCGGTGAACCTGAATGGTTTCTTCTACATCACCCAACTCGCGATCACCGAGATGGAAAAACAAGGCAGCGGCCACGTCGTCAACATCACCACCAGCCTGGTGGACCACGCCATCGATGGTGTGCCGTCGGTACTGGCGTCGTTGACCAAAGGTGGCCTGAATGCGGCGACCAAATCCCTGGCCATCGAATACGCCAAGCGCGGGATTCGGGTGAATGCGGTTTCCCCGGGCATCATCAAGACCCCAATGCACGGCGAAGAAACCCATGAAGCGCTGGGGAATCTGCACCCGGTCGGGCACATGGGCGAGATCAGCGACATTGCTCAGGCAGTCGTGTATCTGGACAGCGCCAATTTTGTCACCGGCGAGATCCTGCACGTTGATGGTGGTCAGAGCGCGGGTCACTAAGGCCTGCTTTTCCAAACTCCAGAAACAACAAAGCCCTCGTATTTCTACGAGGGCTTTGTTTTGTATGGTGCCGGCACCAGGAGTCGAACCCGGGACCTACTGATTACAAGTCAGTTGCTCTACCAACTGAGCTATACCGGCGTGTTAGGGCGACGATTATAGCGATTGGATTGGTTCTGTAAACCCCTGAATTCAGACTATTTTTGCGTAGGCGTCAGGCCGGCCCCGCGGACGCTTCTGCGGGGCCGGCCTGAGCGATTGCTTTAAAGCGTTACACGCCGTTTTTGACCGCGTTGATCAGGTCCTGACTCAACACCTGCGCGGGCGCCACTTGCACGCTTTGCGTGTAGAACGGCGGCAGGTTTTGGGCCAGGGTCGACAGCGCTTGTGCGGTGGTGTTGCCCGGCAGCAGCACGTATTGGAGGTTGGACGGATAGCTCTGGGGCACGGGGCCTTCCATGGTCGAACCGTACGCGCCGAAGGTCATTACGGCCTGTGGGGTGGTGGGGTCGGGGGCGTAGAGGAAGACGAAGGTGCCGTACTTCGGGTGCGTCAGGTATTGCTCGGCCTGGGCGCGAACCGTCGGGTCGGGGTCGTTCATCAGGGTCCAGCGCATGACCGCGTAGTTGCGGGTGGTTTCCATGAACGCTGTACGAATCGGCGACTGGTTCTCGACGCCTCCCAGGCACACCAGCAGGTTGCCGAACGGATCGATGAGGGCCACCGAGTTGAACACCGGGCTGTGCTGTGCGGTTTGTAACAGTGGCGGGGCGAGTTCTGCGCCGGGGTCGCGTGGGTTGGCCGATTGCACGGTCAGCGCAAACGGGCTGAGCGCAGTCAGTGCCTGGCGGACTTTGCTGTCGGCCGGGAGGTTTGCAGGGTTTTGCAGTTGATCCGGCGGCAAACCGCTGTTGTTGCTGGCCTCGCGCACGGTGTTGACGCTGGCGGAGAAGATCGAGCTGGTGAGGAAGTAAACCGCCGAGTCGATGGTCTGGCCGCCGAACACCGGGCTGGTCGAACCCTGATAGGCCCGGCTGACAGGCGCCGCAATCGCGTAATAACCCCAGGTGTCCTGCGCCTGTTGGCGGATCTGTGGTGGCAGCGACGGAAAGGTGAACTGACTGTTGTAGTTGATGCCTGCATAGTCATCGATCGCACTGACGGCGACGTTAAATCCAGCAGTCAGCAGCGAACCGGCGCACATGGCGCATGGGTCCAGGGTGGTGACGACGGTCAACTGATTGGGCGGTGGCAAGTTCAATGGCGCGACGTTTTCGTAGTACCAGTCCACCAATTGCCGCTCGCCGTGGGCGGTCGGATCATGAGGTAGAAAGTACGTGGTGCCACTGCCGGGGAAAGGCATCAGCACGTTGTTGTGCAGCGCGGCGATGACCTCGCCCGTTGCGTTGTTGATGATGGCGCCACCCACCGCGAAGGTTTGCTGCAGCGCAGCATCAATGGCTTGCTTGGCGACGGTATCGACGGCTTCCTGTGCACTGTTCAATGTGCTCATGTTTTTCCCAGCTCCTTGCTGTTTGAACACCAGACAATTCTGGCGTTTGGCAAAGATAGTTGAGGTTTCGCAGGTCGTTTATGTTGTTTTGGCTGAACGCTTATGCACAACGGGATCTGTACCGCACCTGCTTAGAGGCAAATTTGTGGATCCGTTCTCATTTGCTCGCAAATGCCTGTTTTTCCGCTTTTTTTACAAGTGTACGAAAATTGAACAGTAGTGTTTCAGCCTCGAAACAGCCGTATATATTGGATCCACGATAATTTCATCAACAGAGTTATCCACAGGATGAGGTGTTTTAAGGGCGCTCAGCCAGGATCAGGAAATTACGCGGTGTAAGTGGGGTTTCGCAGAAGGTGCCGAGGCGCACCGCATAACCCTGCTCGAACAGGAAAAGTGCCCGATCGAGTACCAGCCAAAGCTCCAACGGGCGTCGGAAAAGGCCGCGCAACAGCTCCAGATTGCGTACTTCGGCCAATCGCTGCCAACCAGCGCCTTCGAGTGCTGACCAATCCTGCGGACCGATTGTGGATAACTCTTTAAGCGCGGCCAAATGATGGCAGTAATCGGCGAATGACTTATCCAGCCAGGCACTGGGCAGGGACGGGGTGGGCAGGTATTCGTCCATGCCGCGCAGTTGCCGCTGCAGCAGGTCGAAGGCCAGGCGTCTGGCCATGGAAGTGTCGCGTTGACGTCGGACGCGAGCGCCGGCGGTGACAGTTTCGCTCGTCGGTAGCGAAAGATTTTCGAGGGACAGCTGTAGGTCGGAGCGCTTGGCCGACGAGGAAAGCGGCTGATACTCGCTCAGACGGATCCGGTTGTAGCAGCAAGGCGCGATGGCCAGTTGTTTGCAGCCTTCCGCACTGGCGAGCTGGATCAGCCGCACATGCAGATCACCGCAGGCGTGCAACGCTACCGGAGTGTGATCGGCATTCAAGAAAGAAGCGGCGTCCGCAGCGAGCACGTCTTGCTCGACATGCAGCGCATGCATTTGATGACGTTGGCTGAGTGCCTGGCCGCTGAAAACCAGCGCCGGGTCGTATTCCAGGCAGGTCAGTTGTTGCCCGGTTTGCAGCAGACGTCGTCCCAAGTGTCCTTTGCCTGAGCACCAGTCCAGCCAATGACTCGGCGCGTCAGCAAACTGCAAGCGACTGGCGAAGGCTTCGATCTGCTGCCACTTGCGCCCCGGCACATCGACATTCAACCGATGGCCTGACGCTTCGAGGGCATGAGCCGGCAATTCACCCACTGTGCTCAGTTCAAGGGACAACGCCGCCAGCGAGGCAAAAGGCTCCGGCGCATCCAGCAAGCAAGGTTGATTGTGGCTCTGTTCCGCCTCTTCCAGCGACCGCCCGCGTAGCCATTCGGCCAGCTCCGGGTAGGACGCTTCCCAAGGAAGCTGCCGATGAGTAAACGGTCGAGGCTTCCACAGCGCCTGGTGCTTGATCAGAAAAGCATCCAGCGCCGCGAAACGGGCGAGTAGGGTCTCACCCGTCAGCACGTGGGAATCATCGACCTTGGCAGGCATCGACGCGCAGCCAGCGCTCCAGCAGCTTGAAACCGCGTACCAGCACATAAGCCATCAGCAGATAGAACATGCCCGCGGCGAAGAAGATCTCCACTGGCAGGTAGGTCCGGGCAATGATGGTGCGGGCCATGCCGGTCAGTTCCATCAGGGTCACAGTGCTGGCCAGGGCACTCGCCTTGAGCATCAGGATCACTTCGTTGCTGTAGGCCGGCAGGCCGATGCGGGCGGCACGGGGCAGGATGATGTAGAACAGCGCCTTGGGCCGGGACATGCCCAGCGCCCGCGCTGCTTCGATCTCGCCCGGTGGAATCGCCTGGATCGCGCCGCGCAGGATCTCGGCGATGTAGGCCGCGGTGTGCAACGTCATGGTCGCTGTGGCACACCAGAACGGATCGCGCAGGTACGGCCACATCGAGCTGTTACGGACCGCGTCGAACTGCGCCAGGCCGTAGTAGACCAGGAACAGCTGAACCAGCAACGGTGTGCCACGGAAGAAGAAGATGTAGCCGTAGGGGAATGCCCGCACGTACCAGAGTCGCGATGAACGGGCGATGCCTAGCGGAATTGCCAGCAGCAGCCCGGCGATCACGGCGATGGCCACCAGCTCCAGGGTCAGCGTCGCGCCCTGAGCCAGTTTCGGCAGCCACTTGATGATGATTTCCCAGTTCATTGGGTGCTCCTCGCGAAGCCGCGAGCGGCACGTTTTTCCATAAAGTACATGCCCGTCATGGCGAGAATAGTCAGACCCAGGTACATGAACGCGGCCACCATGTAGAAGGTGAACGGCTGTTTGGACACGGTCACGCCGATTTGCGCGTGACGCATGATTTCTTCCAGGCCAATCACCGACACCAGCGCGGTGTCTTTCATCAGGATCATGAACAGGTTGCCCAGGCCGGGCAGGGCGATGCGCCACATCTGCGGCATGATCAGCTTGGTGAAGATGCGAAACTTCGACAGGCCCAACGCCACACCCGCTTCACGGTGACCTTTGGGGATGGCCAAAATTGCACCGCGAAAAACCTCTGTGGCATAGGCGCCGAAGCACAGTCCCAGCGCAATCACACCCGCGGCAAAGGCATTGAGTTCGAGGTCGGGGTTGCCGAAGAACTCGCCCAAGGCACGCATCAGGTTGACCGTGCCGAAGTAGATCAACAGCACCCAGAGCAATTCCGGGATGCCGCGAACCAGCGTCGAGTAAGTGCCGCCAAGCCATTGCAGCGGCTTGTACGGGGAAGTCTTGGCCAAGGCGCCGAGCAGACCGAGCACCAGCCCCACGCACAAAGCCGAGAGTGCCAGTTTCACAGTCATCAGCGCGCCAGCGGCGAGCGCCGGGCCGAATCCGTAGAGATCGATAGTCATGGATTTCTTTTCAAATCGCGGCAGGCAATGCCAGGGACTGGCGCCGTCAGCGAACGGCGCCGGTCAGGCAGGTCAGAATCAATAAATGCTGAACGGGAAGTACTTGTCATTGATCTTTTTGTAAGTGCCGTCCTCGACGATTTCTTTCAGGGCAAGGTTCAGCTTCGCGCGGATCGGGTCGCCTTTACGTACGGCGATACCGATCTTGTCGCTCTCTTCCACCGGATCGCCCTTGAACTCGTAGGACCGACCGGCGTCGCTTTTCAGCCACTCATAGTTGACGTATTTGTCCGCCAGGATGCCGTCCAGACGACCGGAGGTCAGGTCGAGGTAGGCGTTTTCCTGGGTGTCGTAGAGTTTGATTTCAACGCCTTCCATGTTGTCTTCCAGCCAGGTGCCAGCGAGGGTCGCGCGTTGTGCGCCGATCACTTTGCCTTGCAGGGAGGCCTTGTCGGTTTTGAAGTCGACGTCTTTCTTGGCGATGAATTGCAGCTTGTTGGAGTAGTACGGGTCGGTGAAATCTACCGCCTGCTTGCGCTCGTCGGTGATCGACATCGAGGAGATCAGGAAGTCGAACTTCTTGGCGTTCAGGGCCGGAATGATGCCGTCCCAGTCGGACGTGACCACGGTGCAGTCGACTTTCATCTTGGCGCACAGGGCGTCGCCGATTTCTTTGTCGAAGCCGACGACATTGCCGCTGGCATCTTTGTTGTTGAACGGCGGGTAGGCCGCTTCGATGCCCATCTTCAAGGTTTCGGCCATGGCACCGGCGCTGAAGGCCAGGGTGACGGCGGCAGCCAGGAAGATTTTTTTGTAGTTCTGCATGCGGGTAGCTCCGTTAGCGGTTGCTGGACATGAATTGTTTGCAGCGCGCCGAAAGCGGGTTTTCGAACACCTGCTGTGGCGATCCTTGCTCTTCTACCAGGCCCTGGTGGAGGAACACCACTTCGCTGGAAACCTGACGAGCGAAGCCCATTTCATGGGTGACCAGCAGCATGGTGCGGCCTTCTTCGGCCAATGCTCGGATGACATTAAGTACTTCCTGAACCATTTCCGGGTCAAGGGCGGAGGTGGGCTCGTCGAACAGGATCACCTTGGGCTGCATCGCCAACGTCCGAGCGATGGCCGCGCGTTGTTGCTGACCGCCGGAGAGTTGCGCCGGGTAGGCGTGGCGCTTGTCGGCGATGCCGACCTTGGCCAACAAGGCTTCGGCGACTTCAATGGCCTCGGCCTTGCTCTGGCCGAGCACCCGGCGCGGGGCTTCGATGATGTTGTCGAGCACGCTCATGTGCGGCCAGAGATTAAAGTTTTGAAACACAAAACCGATCTCGCTGCGCAGGCGGTTGATCTGCTTGCCGTCAGCAGCGACCAGTTCGCCGTTTTTCGCGGCTTTGAGCTTGAGTTCTTCGCCGGCCACCAGGATTTGGCCCTGGTGCGGGTTTTCCAACAGGTTGATGCAACGAAGGAATGTGGACTTGCCGGAACCGGAAGAACCCAGGATCGAGATCACGTCGCCGTCGCGGGCGGTCAGCGAGATGCCTTTGAGCACCTCGAGCTGTCCGTAGCGTTTGTGCAAGTTGCGGATTTCAAGCGCGGGCGTGGCCTCAGCCATGTGCGTTCCTCATAGTATTTCGCTCCTGCTGTTGGCGGCCTTCCTGGCGAGGCGGCCAAGCTAGCATAGCGTTCGAACGGCAGCCAACAGCACTACGGGCGGTAAACGGGTGGCATGTGGCAGGTTGTCGCATCGGTGCAGCAGACTGTCGCGCTGCTATCAACCGAACAGCCGTTTGAACCCGCTGCCCCACGGGTGTCGCGTAAAAAAGGGCGCGATGTTGCCAGCTTTGACGGGGTGTTGGAAGCGCTAACCGGCCAATCGTTCCGGGTCTGCACTTTTATTGTGCGCCGACACATTTTTGGGTGCGTTTCTGGTGATCTGGCGGATCGGCTTGTTTTACCCCGTGTCGATCTTCCTCGTCGTGGCGCTGGTGCCAGGGAATGATCCGGTACTGGCAGCTGTCGGTTCCTACCAGACCGTGCTTGAGCGCATGGGCATCCCGAATGCCAAGCTGATCGTCGACATCGTGGTTCTGGTTGCCGTAACAAGCTGCCTGAATTCGGCGCTCTACAGCGCTTCGCGCATGCTGTTTTGACCTATGCGGTGATCGTGTTCATCGTTGGCATACTGACGATCATGCTGATCCAGGAAGCCCATCGCGTGGAGATCCTCGCGACCGGTCTGCTGAGCGTGTTGGTGGTGGCTGCCGGTTTGTTCGTGGCTCGTCGTCGCAAACTGGAAAAGCGTGGCGCGGTGGTGCTGAACTGATTCACACCGCGTAACGCAAAACGGCCGCTGTCAGTAATGACAAGCGGCCGTTTTTGTTTGAGTCATTAGTGAGCTCAACCGGGGTGGACCCAGTCTTCTACGCGTAACCCTGGAACGCGTTCAAATTCCCTTAGGTTGTTGGTGACCACAATGAATCCGCGTGAACGTGCGTGGCCGGCAATCATGTGGTCGTAGGGTCCGATAGGCGTTCCAGCCTTTGCCAGCTCGGATCGAATCATCCCGGTATGTGTAGCCGCTTCGTTGTCGAAAGGCAAAACCTCAAGGCGTGCCGCAAAACCCTCGATCACCCCGAGGTTCTTCTCGGGTGTCGCTGATTTTTCGGCACCGTAGATCAACTCCATCAGCGTGACGGCACTAATGCATAATTGCCCGTTATGACGGTTGAAAGCTTCTCGTACGATTTGCGGTTTGTTCTTGATGGTGAAGATGCAGATGTTGGTATCGAGCATGTATTTGATCATCAGAACGACTCACGCTCCTGGTCGGCGGGTTGTTCACGATCGGTCATGAAATCTGCACTCACGCCATCCCCGTCAAACCAGCTGTCCCATGTTTCATCTGCGGGGGTGATGATACGGGTCCTGCCGATGGCAATTACGTTGACTCGTTTCACATCGCTTGGCATCGCTACGGCTTTGGGGAGGCGAACAGCCTGGCTTCGATTGCTCATGAAAAGGGTTGTCTGTTCCATTTGGCCTCCTGCGTTTTTGTGAGTGCTGTGAGTCCAAAGAATAGATTTCTTCAGGGATATGTCAATGGGATATACATGGCCGCTGACGAGGGGTCATGTCAGATCGTTTCAGGCTGTTGGCTTCTCAAACAAAAACGGCCGCTGTCAGTAATGACAAGCGGCCGTTTTTGTTTCTGAGGCGAGTGTTTACTCAGCCTTTTCTACTTGGGCATCCAGCGACTCGCGATAGCTGTCGAGTGCATCGCCGAAGTCGGTGATGAACTGCGGGTCCGTCAGCCAGGCCTGGGCGGCGTCGCGGTCCATGCCGTCGGCCCACATGCGATAGTCGATCAGCATGTCGGCGGCCAGGTGAGTGGCAGCCATGGCTTCGTTGTCGGCGTTTTCCATGTCCAGCAGTTCTGGATGGTCGCTGATGATTTCGGCGAGGTTCGACAGCAAGGTCAGCAGCATGTCGTTGCGGCTGATGGCTTCCGCGTCACGCATTTTGCTGAACATCGCCAGGGTGTATTCCGGAATCGGTTCGCCGATTTCACCCAGGTCATCGTCCAGTGCGGCGGGTTTTCTGCCGTGAATGTTGATTTGCTTGGCTTTGATCTTGGCGCGTTTGGCGCGTTTCTGTTGCTTGTTCAGGGATGCCATGGGAACTCAGTTTGCTTTCTGTTGGGTTTGAGCCGCGATGGCGTCGGACGCCGCCACGTAGTCGGCCTGGAAGGCCGGTGATTCGATCCAGGCCAAGGCGCCGGCTTCGTCGACTTCAGCGGACCATTGCCGATACTCGATCAGCGCGGCGAGGATAAAGTCTGTCGCTGTTTCTTCGCCTTCCTGCACCAGCACCAGCGCGATAAGCGGGTGCTCAAGAAAGGCCACGCACATTGCTTGTTGGCTGATCTTTTGCGCATCGATCATTTCTTTGAACATGTCGGTCAGGTCCACCGATTCGAAGTCGATGCGATCGTCGTTCGGATCCAGCTCTACCGGCGCGGCAGCCCGTTGGGTGCGGTTCTGCTTGGCCTTGGCTTTGGCGCGTGTGGCGCGTTTGTTCTGCTTGTTGGCGGAGGCCATGGGCGTCGTTCCGTATTTCGTTGAGTGGGCAAGTCAATCAGCAGCGTGGCACGAGCCGCCCGGGTGTGTCGGGGGCCAGTTCGCCGGTCTGCAACCAGGACAATGCAATGGGCCATAGTGTGGCTTGGTATGGGCTACGAAAAAAGGCGAAATGTCCGACTTCTTGTTCGCCGATGTCTTCGGGGGCGATTCGCAGATGGCTGGTCGTTGCGCCGGTGAAGTAACCGAGCAGGCGTTCGATGGCTGGAATCGTGCCGTAAGGATCGTCGCTGATGCTGATGGCCAGGGTTTTCGCGGTGACGGCGGCGAAGGGCAGTCGGTCGTTTTTTGCGTGCATGACGCGCCCGCTTGGGCGTTTCTCGTAGCGGGCGGTGGGCGTGCTCCAGTCGCAGACCACACCGGCGGGCGTGTCTTCCAGCCAGCCGAGGCGTTTGCCGGGGAAGTAGCCGTAAATCATCGTCAACAACGGCATCATCAGGTGCCACTTGCCGAACATTCGCCAGCGATGGGCAGGGGCGTAATCGCGCCAGTAAGCGAACTGAGCACCTACGGTGACCAGGCGCCGAATAACCTGCCCGGAGGCTCCCAGCCCCGCTGCACAGCCTCCGAAGCTGTGACCGACGACGTCGATGGGCTGGCCGGGGAATTCCCGCTGAGCGCGCTTGAGCATCGCCTCAAAATCCAGCGCGCCCCAATCGGACCATGAGGCCTGAAGCCCTTTCAGCGATGCCGGACGCGACTCGCCGATGCCGCGGTAATCAAAAGTGATCACGTCGAAGCCGTTGGCAAACAGGTAATCGGCGAAACGCGAGTAATGACGGCAGCGGACGGAAGTGGCGGCGTTGATGATGACGACTGGGCGCGTTGAGTCCGATAGAGCCTGCCGCCAAGTGAATCCGCCAAGCATGAAGCCGTCTGCGGCGGTTTCCTTGAACGGCTCGCCGGGGGCGTAGGCTGGCAGCGGCAACTCCATTTGAGCGGAGGCCAACGAGGACATGTCCTGCAAATTCATCGGTTTTGACCTTTGCGGGTAGCTGCCAACAATAGTCTTCACGCTGCCCATGAACAATCCATCCATGATTATCTGGGGATCTGGTTGAACAGGCAGAAGAGGATTGCAGGGGCAGGGTGGTCGACGAAGCCGGGCGCGGCTGGTAAATCCGAAGGAAAGTCCGATTGGTTTTGCGGGATCAAGCCGACGGCAATACGCGCTTGAGGAATACAACGTGTAGTCCGATTCGCAGTGAGCCCAAGTACTAATCAATCTAAAACTTGCCCATTCAGCAGGAAATCTAACAGGAGAACGATTGGGTTCTTCGCAGCCCGGGGAGTCGCCACTATGAAGTACCTCCATTCACTCCTGTTGCCCATCGCCACTGTCGGCGTATTGATGTTTCCCGTCATGCTGAGCGCTGGCAGCCTCGAGCCCATCGACAACTCGGGCGTGCAAGTCCAGAGGCAAGAGCAAAACGGGATTACTTACCTGTCCGGCGGTATTGGCGAGGATGAGTCGAAGGCTATCCAGCAAACCACTGGATACAACCTGCACATGACCTTCTCTATCGGGCCGGAAAATAAATACGTTCCCGACGTAGATGTGGTCATTCAGAAAGCACCGGGGCAGACGGTACTGACGCTGAGCCAGGCTGGCCCGTTGGTTTACGTTCAGCTACCTCCCGGCAAGTACTCCGTTGTCGCGACCCGTAATGGTGAAGCGAAACATGACACAACGGATGTCGGAAGCGGCACCGCCCGCAATCTGGTTTTTCACTGGAATGTTGATGAGTAGTTGGGCGTTACTAAATCGCAGGCATAAAAAAACCCTGAATCTTGCGATTCAGGGTTTTCGGTATTTGGTGCCCAGAGACGGAATCGAACCGCCGACACGGGGATTTTCAATCCCCTGCTCTACCGACTGAGCTATCTGGGCAACGGGGCGCATTAAACGGGTTTTTCAGGGGGTCGTCAAGAAAGTTTTCAAAAAAATTTTAATTATTACCGTCGCTTACGTTCCGCCCCCCGATAAATCGGGATTATTCAGCCGGCGGAACGTAGCCGTCGGCTTTGGCGTATTCCTCGCCGGAGAAGTACTTGTCCATCTCGCCCTGAAGGTATTTGCGGTCTTCGGCGTTCATCATGTTCAGGCGTTTTTCGTTGATCAGTAGGGTCTGGTGTTTCTGCCAGTCGGCCCAGGCCTTGGCCGAGACATGGTCAAAAATGTCCTGACCTTTTGTACCCGGGAATGGGGCGCGTTCCAGGGCGGGCAATTCTTCTTTGTACTTGCGGCACATGATGGTGCGGGTCATGACGACTCTCCTGCGTTCAATACGGCGGCCGCGCGTTCGAGCAAGGTTTTGACCGGGGCGGCAAGGCCCAGGCGCGGCGGGGTGGCGAGGTTATACCAGAGCCAGTCGGCCTCGGCCACGTGATGGCCAACCTCCTGAACTTGAACCAGCCAGGGTTCGATGGACAACTGAAAGTGACTGAAGGTGTGCACCAGGCTCGGCAGCGCCTGTTGGCTGCCCAGTTCCAGCGAATGCTGCGAAGCCAGATGTTGCAGGTCGTCGAGGTCGTCGAGTTCCGGCAGGCTCCAGAGACCGCCCCACAAGCCCGTGGAAGGGCGACGGTAAAGCAGAATCGCGCCTTCGCCGTTGGCGAGCATCGGCATCAACGTACGCTTCTGTGGCACGGCTTTGCGCGGTTTGGGGATCGGGTAGCGGGTTTCGAGGCCGAGCATGTGCGCCTCGCAACCCTTTTCAAGCGGGCAAAGCAGGCAGCTCGGTTTGCTGCGTGTACAGAGCGTAGCGCCCAGATCCATCATCGCCTGGGTGTAGGCGTTGACCCGATCATGCGGCGTAAAGCGTTCAGCGTTCGCCCACAGCTGTTTGGCGACCTTGGGCTCGCCCGGATAGCCTTCTTGCGCGGTAAAGCGCGCCAAGACTCGTTTGACGTTGCCGTCGAGGATCGGCGCCCGCAGGCCCATGCTCAGGCTGGCGATGGCGCCCGCCGTGGACAGGCCGATTCCCGGTAGATCAGTGAGCTTCTCCACATTGCACGGAAACTCGCCACCGTACTCGGCGACGACGATTTTCGCGGTCTTCTGCAGATTGCGTGCGCGGGTGTAGTAACCGAGGCCGGTCCACAGGTGCAGGACTTCGTCTTCCGGCGCGGCGGCCAGGGCTTCGACGGTCGGCAACGAGGCCATGAAGCGGTCGAAGTAGTTCAGTACGGTGCTGACCTGGGTTTGCTGCAACATGATTTCTGACACCCACACCCGATACGGCGTGATGCCTTGTTGCCAGGGCAAGTCGTGACGGCCGTGGCGGTCGTACCAGTCCAGCACCGCCGTTGAAAACTGCTCGGCTCTCATCGCTTGAACAGCCCCTTCAGCGCATTTTTCAGTTCCGGGCTGACCTTGTCGCCGAGTTTTTCGTCGATTTTTTCGCTGATCCGCTCGCCGGCCATTTTGCTCGCGACCTGGCCCATGCGTTCGTTATCGAGGCGGCAAGCCTTGGCACCTAGCTCCAGCGGGCCACGGCAGCGCAGCGGCCACTCGATGCCGACGAACTTCTCGCCGACCTGACAGGCCGGGTCCGGCATGTCGCTCTTGTCGCCTTCGACGATAATGCCCACGCGGTAATCCATGCCCAGCACCCGCAAATCGACATCGCCGTCGCCGTTGACGGTCATGCCCGGGATGCGCATTTTCAGGTCCGGGTTGCTGGCCACGCCGTTACGGAAGGTCAGGTTGCCCTTGAGCTCCTGGAACGGTGTGTCCTTGCCCCGTGGCTCGCCGCTGAGGGATTTACGGTTCAGGGTGGCGATGCCTTTGCACAACTGTTGTTCGAGGTTGGCATTGAGCAGGACGCCGTTGTTGATGACGAAACTGGCGTTGCCGTTGAGGCTTTCGATCAGCGCTTTCTGGCTGTTGCCGCTGCCGGTCAGGTTGCTGTTGAGCGTCACCAGACCTTTGATCGGCGGATTTTTACCCTGGCTTTCGAGGATTTTTTCCACCGGCACTTTGTTGATCTGTGTCTGCATGCTCAGCGTCGGCACCTGTTGGCGCACGTCGAGCGTACCTTTGGCGTCGAAGTTACCGTCGTACAACTCGCCGCGAAGGTTTTCCAGTGTCAGCAGGCCGCCTTGGCCTGTGGCCTTGAGCGCCGCGTTCTGGATCGGCAGTTTATCGAGGGTCAACTGGCCGAAGGTGAGGTCAGCGTCCACGTCGAGTTTGCTCAGCCGTTCCACTGGCAACAGACGTTCGTTGCTCCACGCGTCTTTGGTCGGTGCTTGCGGCAGCGGTGTGCTGCCCGCACCGGCCATGGCATCGGCTTCGGTGCTGGCGACTTCGGCCTGACGGACCTGCGTTGCGCTGTTGGCTTCGGCAGATTTTGGCGGCAGGTAACGGTCGACGTTAAAGGTGTCGGCCTTGAGGTTCGCCCGCAGCGATTGCTTGGCGAAGTCCTCGACGGCAATGCGGCCGCTGAAGGTGCTGTCGTCGATTTTCAGGTTGATGTGATCGAACGACAGGCTGGTAGGCGTTCCCGCAAGACGGCTGACCAGCTCGACTTTACTCAGGCTGCCTTCGGCCATGGCCGGAAGTTTCTGGCCGATGCTGTCGACGAATTTCGCCAGATCAAACTGGGCAATCGACAGGCCGCCGTTGATTTGCGGGGTCTTGTCGAGGTCGTTGACCTTCAGCTCACCCAATGCGCGCAGCTGGTTGGCAGAGATCTTGATACCGCTCCATTCGGCGACGTTCGCCGCTTTATCCAGCAGCAATTGGCCCTGGGCGGCGAAGGTCATGGTTTTGCCTTGCAGCGGATCGCCGGCGACTTCACCGGAGAGTTTCATGTCTTCGAGTTTATAGCGCTGCAGTGCGCGCTCGAAACGCAGTTCGCCGTTGAGCTCGGTACGCACGCGCAGGACCGGCTGGTTGGTGCTCAAGAACGCGGTGAGTTTGACCGGGATGTTGGTGGAGTCATGCACCGGGCCGGTACTCAGCTGGATGCTTTCGGCGCTGAACTGCTTGCCGGTTTTTTCGTCGCTGTATTCAACACGGGCGTTGTTGACGGTCAGGCTGTCGATGTCCAGGCGGATCGGCTGGGCCGGTTTTTCCGCTTGGGCAGTGGCCTCAGGCGCTGGTTCGCCGGTGGTCGCGGGCGGTGTGGCTGGTGCGGCCGGGGCCGGAGCTTTGCCGATGTCTTCCCAGTTACCGTGACCGTCCTTGTCACGGTTCAGGCGCAGGTTCAGGCCTTCGACGCGCACATCGCTCATCTGCACTTCACGGCGCAGCAGCGGCAGCACGCGAACCGACAGACCGAGCATTTGCAAGTCGGCGAACGGTTCGGTGGGCTTGGCCAGGGTCGCGACACTGGCTTCGTGCAATTCCAGTCCCAGCCAAGGGAACAGGCTCCAGCCGATATCGCCATTGAGCGTCAGCTCGATGTGGGCTTTGTCGCGGGCAATCTGGCGAATCTCGTCTTTATAGTCGTTGGGATCAAAGAGGTGGGTCAGGGCAAAGCCCAGCGCCACAATGATCAGCAACAGCCCGAGAAGTACCAGACCCAGGATTTTGCCGAACGCTTTCATGGGCGAGTCCTTGTAGTTAGTCGAATTCGAAATTTAGCCGGGGAGTATAGCGCTCCGCAGCGCACGACCGGTCAGCGATCACGTCGGCAACACATCCAGCGGCACTTTCAGTTTGGCCGCCAGCGCTTGTGCCTCCAGGTGCCCGGCAGGCACAAGCAGACGCAAAGTCGCGCCTGATTGCGACGCCATTTTCTGCGCTTCGTGCACCAGGCGCTCGGCCACGCCACGACGACGGGTGATTTTTCGTACGCATAGTTGGGACAGATGCCAGACATCCTGATGACGTTGCAGACGAGCTGCGCCCAACAGGCGATCGTTGAAGCGGCCGGCAATCAGCGAACCCTCAAGCAGGCAGCCTGCGATCAACTGCACATCCCCGGCAAACGGCGCAAACAGCCACTCCGGCGCATCGCGGTAGATCTTTTGTAGATCTTGCTGGTCCTGGTAAGTGGCTTCGGTAAGCGGCTCGACTGTGATCGGCATGGCGGCTCCTTCGGTGGTACGAGAACAGACAACGTACAAAAGGTGATGTCACTTTGGTTTTTCTGTCACGTACAGATGGTAACCTCTGCCGGTTCGTCCGTCCTTCTGCGACTTGATGTCACAGCAAAATGGAGCTTCACCCCGAGAAAACAGTCGTGCGTGCGCATAAAGGCTGAGGGTGAAGAGTGGCAGGCGAACAATACTAATAATTGGGGGATACACAATGACCACGAGCATCACGGCGGACGGCCTCACGGCTGACCAGCCCTCGTTCCTGTCCAAGGAACGCATCATCGCCAAGCCCGGTTTCAACCGTTGGCTGGTACCACCGGCCGCCCTGGCCATCCACCTTTGCATCGGCATGGCCTACGGCTTCTCGGTGTTCTGGTTGCCACTGTCCAAAGCTCTGGGTGTGACCAAGGCAGCGGCTTGCGCGCCGGACATGAGCTTCATCTCGCAAGTTTTTTCGTCCCAATGCGACTGGCCGATCTCGATGCTCGGGTGGATCTACACCTTGTTCTTCATCTTCCTCGGCTGCTCGGCAGCGATCTGGGGTGGCTGGCTGGAACACGCCGGGCCACGCAAGGCCGGCGTTGTGTCGGCACTGTGCTGGTGTGGCGGTCTACTGATTTCAGCGCTGGGGGTCTATACCCACCAGATTTGGCTGATGTGGATCGGCTCCGGGGTCATTGGCGGTATCGGCCTGGGCCTGGGTTACATCTCGCCGGTTTCAACCCTGATCAAGTGGTTCCCGGACAAACGCGGCATGGCGACCGGCATGGCGATCATGGGTTTTGGCGGTGGCGCGATGGTCGGTGCTCCGCTGGCCGCAGCCCTGATGGGCCACTTCGCTTCGCCAACCAGCGTCGGCGTATGGCAGAGCTTCCTGGTAATGGCCGCGATCTACTTCGTGTTCATGATCGGTGGCGCACTGTCCTACCGCGTTCCGCCAACCGGCTGGAAGCCTGAAGGCTGGACCGCTCCGGCGAAAAAAGCTTCCAACGCGATGATCACCCACCGTCACGTGCACGTGAATGTGGCGTGGAAAACCCCGCAATTCCGTCTGGTGTGGCTGGTGCTGTGCCTGAACGTGTCCGCCGGTATCGGCATCCTCGGCATGGCGTCGCCGCTGTTGCAGGAAGTGTTCGCCGGTAAGTTGCTGGGTAACGGTCTGACTTTCGGTCAGCTCGACGCCTCGCAGTTGGCCTCGATCGCAGCGATCGCTGCCGGTTTCACCGGTTTGCTGAGCCTGTTCAACATCGGTGGCCGGTTCTTCTGGGCGTCATTCTCCGACTACCTGGGTCGCAAAAACACCTACTTCGTGTTCTTTGCTTTGGGCTTTGCCCTGTACGCGTTGATTCCGAACCTCGGTCACTTGGGCAACGTTGCGCTGTTCGTGGCGGCCTTCTGCATCATCCTGTCGATGTACGGCGGTGGTTTTGCGACGGTCCCTGCGTATCTCGCGGACCTGTTCGGCACGCAAATGGTCGGCGCGATCCATGGTCGTCTGCTGACGGCGTGGGCGGCGGCGGGTGTGTTGGGTCCGGTGTTGGTGAACTACCTGCGTGAGTATCAGCTGAGCATCGGCGTTGAACGCGCCGCAGCATACGACATCACGCTGTACATCCTCGCGGGCCTGCTGGTGCTGGGTTTCTTGTGCAACCTGCTGGTGCGTCCGGTGGCTGACAAGTACTTCATGACCGACGCTGAACTGGCTGCCGAACAGGCGCTGGGCCACGACAAGGGTGCTGATAGCAGCACCGTATTGGAGTGGAAAGCGGATGCGGGCACCAAGCCGTTGGCGATTGCTGCATGGCTGGTGGTGGGGGTTCCGTTGGCGTGGGGTGTTTGGGTGACTCTGCAGAAAACTGCAGTCCTCTTCCACTAACACACAACCCCTGTCTGATCGTTCCCACGCAGAGCGCGGGAGCGATCAGTGCTCTTGAGATACTTGTACTGACATGTCTATCCACGACAACACGGGGTCCTGTCCGTCAGGGATATCACCTCTCGTGTTTCTGTTTCCGGCCCGCGCCCCTATAATGGCTGCCTTTTTCGCCCAATGATTTTGCGGAGCTGGTGATGGCCGAACGTAAGGCGTCAGTCGAGCGCGACACTCTGGAAACCCAGATCAAAGCCTCGATCAACCTGGATGGCACCGGAAAGGCCCGATTTGATATCGGTGTTCCTTTTCTTGAGCACATGCTGGACCAGATCGCCCGTCACGGGCTGATCGACCTGGATATTGTCAGCAAGGGCGACCTGCATATCGACGACCACCACACCGTGGAAGACGTCGGTATCACCCTGGGTCAGGCCTTCGCCAAAGCCATCGGCGACAAGAAAGGCATCCGTCGCTATGGCCACGCCTACGTGCCGCTCGATGAAGCGCTGTCGCGCGTGGTGATCGACTTCTCCGGCCGTCCTGGCTTGCAGATGCATGTGCCCTATACCCGCGCCACCGTCGGCGGCTTCGACGTTGACCTGTTCCAGGAGTTCTTCCAGGGCTTCGTCAACCATGCCCTCGTCAGCCTGCACATCGACAACCTGCGTGGCACCAACACCCACCACCAGATCGAGACCGTGTTCAAGGCTTTCGGCCGCGCCCTGCGCATGGCGGTAGAGCTGGATGACCGCATGGCCGGTCAGATGCCGTCGACCAAAGGCGTTCTGTAATGCAGACGGTCGCGGTTATCGATTACGGCATGGGCAACCTGCACTCGGTGGCCAAGGCCCTCGAGCACGTCGGTGCCGGCAAGGTCCTGATCACCAGCGATGCCGATGTGATTCGCGAAGCCGACCGGGTGGTATTCCCCGGCGTCGGCGCGATTCGCGATTGCATGGCGGAGATCCGTCGCCTGGGCTTCGACTCGCTGGTGCGTGAAGTCAGCCAGGACCGTCCGTTCCTCGGCATCTGCGTGGGCATGCAAGCCTTGCTCGACAGCAGTGAAGAGAACGACGGCGTTGACTGCATCGGCCTGTTTCCAGGCGCAGTGAAGTTCTTTGGAAAAGACCTGCACGAAGACGGCGAGCACCTGAAAGTCCCGCACATGGGCTGGAACGAAGTGAAGCAGACGGTCACACACCCGCTGTGGCACAACATCCCGGACCTGGCGCGTTTCTACTTCGTGCACAGCTACTACATCGCCGCCGGCAATGCGCGGCAGGTGGTGGGTGGCGGTCACTACGGTGTTGATTTCGCCGCCGCGCTGGCCGATGGCTCACGTTTCGCCGTGCAGTTCCACCCGGAGAAGAGCCATACCCATGGCCTGCAATTGCTGCAGAACTTCGCTGCGTGGGATGGTCTCTGGTAAATGGCCGTCAAAAAGAAGCCGCCGATCCTGACCCTCACTCCTGAACAGGAGAGCGAGGCCAATCACAAGATCAAACGCTTCATGGAAGATCGCTTCGAACTGGACTTGGGTTCGTTCGAGGCGGCTGAAATCCTTGAGCTGTTTACCCGCGAAATTGCTCCGCACTATTACAACAGGGCGATTTTCGATGTGCAGGCGCACCTCAAAGAGAGGTTCGAAAGCATCGAAAGCGACCTGTGGGCGCTCGAGAAAAACTGATTTTCGAGTGAAGCTGAACAATCGAATTTGAAGGTTTGCCAGATGCTGATTATTCCCGCTATCGATCTTAAAGACGGTGCCTGTGTTCGTCTGCGCCAGGGCCGCATGGAAGATTCCACGGTGTTTTCCGATGACCCGGTGAGCATGGCTGCCAAGTGGGTGGAGGGCGGTTGCCGTCGTCTGCATCTGGTCGACTTGAACGGCGCTTTCGAAGGCCAGCCGGTCAACGGCGAAGTGGTCACCGCCATCGCCAAGCGCTACCCGAACCTGCCGATCCAGATCGGCGGCGGTATCCGTTCCCTCGAAACCATCGAACACTACGTGAAGGCCGGCGTGAGCTACGTGATCATCGGCACCAAAGCCGTGAAAGATCCGGCCTTCGTTGCTGAAGCCTGCCGCGCGTTTCCGGGCAAAGTGATCGTCGGTCTGGATGCCAAAGACGGTTTCGTCGCCACCGACGGCTGGGCTGAGATCAGCACCCTTCAGGTGATCGACCTGGCCAAGCAATTCGAAGCTGATGGCGTGTCCGCGATCGTTTATACCGACATCGCCAAAGACGGCATGATGCAGGGCTGCAACGTGCCGTTCACCGCTGCGTTGGCCGCTGCAACCAAGATCCCGGTGATCGCTTCCGGCGGCATCCACAACCTCGGTGACATCAAGTCGCTGCTCGACGCCAAGGCGCCAGGCATCATCGGCGCCATCACTGGCCGGGCGATCTACGAAGGCACTCTCGATGTCGCTGAAGCGCAAGCTTTCTGCGATTCGTACAAAGGCTGAGGACTGACCATGGCGCTGGCCAAACGCATCATCCCTTGCCTGGACGTGGATAACGGCCGGGTGGTCAAGGGCGTCAAGTTCGAGAACATCCGCGACGCCGGCGACCCGGTAGAAATTGCCCGTCGCTATGACGAGCAGGGTGCCGACGAGATTACCTTTCTCGACATCACCGCCAGCGTCGATGGTCGCGACACCACGCTGCATACCGTTGAGCGCATGGCCAGCCAAGTGTTCATTCCGCTGACCGTGGGCGGCGGCGTGCGCACCGTGCAGGATATTCGCAACCTGCTCAACGCTGGTGCGGACAAGGTCTCGATCAATACTGCTGCGGTGTTCAACCCGGAATTCGTGGGCGAAGCGGCGCAGCATTTCGGTTCGCAGTGCATCGTCGTTGCCATCGACGCCAAGAAGGTCTCCGGCCCGGGCGAAACCCCGCGCTGGGAAATCTTTACCCACGGCGGTCGCAAACCTACCGGTCTCGACGCCGTTGAATGGGCGAAGAAAATGGAAGGCCTGGGTGCCGGTGAAATCCTGTTGACCAGCATGGACCAGGACGGCATGAAAAACGGCTTCGACCTGGGCGTTACCCGCGCCATCAGCGATGCGTTGGGTATTCCGGTGATTGCTTCGGGCGGCGTCGGCAATCTGCAACATTTGGCCGACGGCATACTCGAAGGCCACGCCAGCGCGGTATTGGCGGCGAGTATTTTCCACTTTGGTGAATACACCGTGCAGGAAGCCAAGGCCTACATGGCCCATCGCGGCATCGTGATGCGCTAAACATACCGATACAGGCCAGTGGACATCATGGCGGGCTCAAGGCACTCTTGGGTACGCCATGGATCTCGGTAGCCAGACATGCTTAGACACCTTCTTCTTGCCCTCGCCAGCGCTTCTCTATTGCTCGTCAATGGGGCGCATGCCGCAGAAAATCCCGACACCGATCTGGTGTTGCTGACTGAAAACTTCCCACCGTACAACATGGCGAAGAACGGCAAGAACTTCGCTCAGGACGAGAACATCAACGGCATCGCCGTCGACATCGTCCGCGAGATGTTCAAACGTGCCGAAGTCACTTACAGCTTGACGCTGCGTTTCCCTTGGGAGCGAATCTACAAACTCGCCCTGGAGAAACCGGGTTACGGGGTTTTCGTGATGGCGCGGTTGCCGGACCGCGAGAAACTGTTCAAGTGGGTTGGTCCTATCGGTCCGGACGACTGGATCATGCTGGCCAAGGCTGACAGCAAGATCAACCTGGGAACGCTGGATGAGGCGCGCAAATACAAGATTGGTGCGTATAAGGGCGACGCGATTGCCGAGACACTGGCCAAGCAAGGGTTGAAGCCGATTGTCGTACTGCGGGATCAGGACAACGCGAAGAAACTGGTCAACGGCCAGATCGACCTGTGGGCCACCGGCGACCCTGCCGGCCGTTACCTCGCTCGACAGGATGGCGTGACCGGCCTCAAAACCGTGCTGCGATTCAACAGCGCCGAGTTGTACCTGGCGCTGAACAAGGATGTGCCGGATGAGGTGGTGGCGAAGCTGCAGGCGGCACTGGATCAGTTGCGCAAGGAAGGTGTGGTGGATGACATCATGGCGCGGTACCTGTAAGCGCCTCCCACTCCAGGATGTATTCGTGCACTGCCGAACGTTGTTTGTTTGTATCGTGAGCGTAGGTGCAAACCTTCAGAGGCATATCCCTTTCCCCGCGCGACATGTTAAAGGTTACATCCGTGTAGCCCTGCGGATCGTCGCAGTTAGTTTGCTCCGGTTTTCCATATTTTCGTTGGTAAAGATCGATACCTTCGTTCTTTCTCACTGGCCATTCGATCGAGACCCTATTCACTTTCTTGTCAAAGAAAATAACGAGTTCGGGAGCGGGGGTCGGGCCAGCGGCATGAAGATAGGTTGGAACGGTCACTGCGTTTCTGTAAGTTCCCGCAGGCAGTGGATTGTCCAGGCTGTCCGTGCCGATAATGCACAGATTGTTAAGTCCGGGTTGCGGTCCCATCGATACGTCAACTAAGGCGTTGATGCCGTCAATGGATGGGCTGTAACCGTCTGGTTTTTCGCAATCGAGTGGAATGTACGTTTGCTTATATCGATAGTGGCGAGTGCTGACATTGATCGGAAAGTTCCACGTCGGCATAAGTGGCTTTCCATCTGTTTCGATCGCGATTTTTGCATACTGGATAATGTCTGAAGGTAATGGCAGGGACGCGGTTGGATAAAGTTGGCAAGTGTTAGGGTCAGTATTGATTCTGCCATCGACAACGCAGTCGTTGAGTATCGCTGTTGGACTACCGTAGTTACTACTTTCTACATAGTCATAGCCCGGCAGGCGTGTTACATCCTTGGCCCGAGTGCCCAGCACGGCATATACCTCATTGGTTGCCCTGATCAGAACAGGGCTGCCGGAACTGCCTCCGACGATGCCTTTGCACTGGTTCCGGACGCTGTGGCGCCACACCCAGGGTTTTTCGAACAAAGCCGAGGACGAGTGATGTGTACAAGCTGCAGCCTTTAGTGGATAGCCGCTTGCCGCGTTGACTATAAGAATATCGGTATCTTCCGCAGGGGCTTCGCTTGCCAGTTTAAGCGGGGCTACCCCGGCTGCCTTTAGTTCACCCTGTGTGGTATCCAGCTCGAGAATGCCCAGATCGATACCTTGAATGCTGCTCCAGACGACTTTTTTCACAGGAAAGTTTTTGTAGGCGTCTGTGGTGTCATCGAAATAGTTGAAGGTAATGGTGCCTTCTATCGGTTTATCTATATCGATCACGCCATTTTTCTTGTTCAAGCAATGAGCGCTGGTCAGTGCATAGACCGGATCTGAGTCCAGCTTGCTATGAGTGTCGATTACAAAAGTCGTGCAATTACCGAGAGGGCCTGAAAGCTTTCCGATACCCTTCCAATAGTTGAATTTTCCATCTTTGTTTTTCAAATAATCAGGAGATGAAAAGTTTTCTGCACCGTCCCCATAGTCAATGGGGTTGGCGAAGGCAGTGCAGGTTGTTGTAAGTGCAGCAATTGTCAGTGCAAGTTTTAATTTAGTCATGGCCAGTCCTTGGCGTCAGTAAAAATTCAAGACTGGCGTAGATTAGTTTAATGTTGTTCTAAAGAGGGATTACAGTTGTTAGCGGTTGTGATTGTTTTCATTAACTAATCATTATGCTACTGCCTGGCGCGCAGAGCACGACGCTACTGTTTATCGATAAGTCCCGTCCTTGCCATGGGCAGCCATCGCCTTGTTACTGCGCACACTGATCATTTGTTTAATATCAATCCACTCAATGCCCTGAGCCTTGAACTTCGGCAGTTCACGTTCGAGCACCGCCAGTGTCTGCGGGTATGGATGACCAATCATCACCGCCGAACCCTGCTTGCGCGCCAGGCTGATGGCCTTCTGTAGCTGCGTGAAGATCGCCGCTTCAGTTTGCTCATCATCCAGAAACACATCCCGCGAAATGCTCGCCAGATCGATCTTCTGCGCCTGCTGAGCGGCTACGGTTTGCGCGCTGGTGCGGCTGTCGACGAAGAATTTGTGCCGACGTTGCAGGTCCGCCATCAACCAGGCCATGGCGGCCGGCTGAGCCGTCATGCGACTGCCCATATGATTGTTGATGCCAGCGGTATAGGGCACGACCTTGAACGCCGCGTTCAGGCGTTTCTCAAGTTCGTCGATGGGCAAATCAGGATGCCAGGCGAACGGCCCCGTTGCCGGGTCCATGGGCATGTGCAGGATGACGATCTTGCCGGCACGATGGGCCTCGCGGGCGAATTCAGTGGCGTGGGGTGTGTCGGGCATGATCGCCGTGGTGACGGGGCCGGGCAGGGCCAGCACGCGACGATCCCGGGGCAGGTTCTGCCCCAGGTCATCGATGATCAGACTTAGGTAGGCTTTTTGAGGTGCCGTCGCGACGGGCGTTGCATGAGCAACACCCGCCAGGCAGCACAGCAAGCCGAGGATGAACCGCAGCGGCATCTCAGCGGCCGGAGGTGATGCTCAGCCCTTTGAGCAGGCTCAGCGCCTGGGCCAATTGGTAGTCGTCATCCTGTGGCATCGCCTTGGCTTTGCCGCTGGAGCTGGTCGGTTTGTCGGCGCCGCCGTTGCCATTGCCCAGGTGACCTTGCAGATCGGCTTCCTTGAAGTACTCGCCGTCCTGCTCGCTGGTGATTTTGGCCTTGCGTACTTCGATGTCCGGGACGATGCCCTGAGCCTGGATCGAGCGACCGTTCGGCGTGTAATACAGCGCCGTGGTGATTTTCAGTGCGCGTTCGTTGTTCAGCGGCAGGACGGTTTGTACCGAGCCTTTGCCGAAACTGGTGGTACCCATGACCACCGCGCGTTTCTGATCCTGCAAGGCACCGGCGACAATTTCCGACGCCGAGGCGCTGCCGCCGTTGATCAGTGCGACCATTGGCACGGCTTCGCTTTCGTCTTTGCCGGTGGCGGAGAAGCGCAGTTCAGAGTTGGCGATACGGCCCTTGGTGTAAACGATCAGGCCCTTGGTGATGAAGTGGTCGACCACTTCCACCGCCGCTTGCAGCACGCCGCCCGGGTTGTTACGCAGGTCGAGAATGATGCCTTTGAGCTTCTTGCCGTTGTCCTTGCGCAGCTTGGCCAGGGCTTTGGAGACTTCTTCACCGGTCTTGACCTGGAACTGGGTGATGCGGATGTAGCCGTAACCGGATTCCAGCAGCTGGCTCTTTACGCTCTTCACTTGAATGATGGCGCGGGCCAGGGTCACGTCGAACGGTGTACCGCCGTCGCGTACCAGGGTCAGGGTGATTTTCTGGCCGATCTTGCCGCGCATCTTGTCCACGGCTTCGGTCATGCTCTGGCCGCGGGTCGGCTGGCCGTTGATCTTGACGATGAAGTCGCCGGCCTGAATGCCAGCCTTGGAGGCCGGGGTGTCGTCGATCGGTGACACGACCTTGATGAAACCGTCTTCGGCGCCAACTTCGATGCCCAGGCCGCCGAATTCACCGCTGGTGCTTTCCTGCAACTCAGCGAAGTCTTCCGGGCCCAGGTAGGCGGAGTGTGGGTCGAGGTTGCTGAGCATGCCTTTGATGGCGTTTTCCAGCAGGGTCTTGTCGTCCACCGGCTCGACATAGGCGGCTTTGATCCGGTCCATGACCTCGGCGAAGGTGCGCAACTCTTCCAGCGGCAATGGCGCCTTGGTGGTCGCAGCAGTGCCCGCAGGTGCGACTGCCGGAGCCGGTTGAGCGGCGAACGCCAGAGGCGCGCCGATCACCAGGGCGATCGTCAGGGCCAGCGAGGTAAGGCGGGACAAATGCAGCATGTCGAACGAACTCCTGAAGTAGATGGCGTACTTATCCTTGCGCACGACACCATTGCGCCGGATCACTCGGGTGACCCTGCTGACGAATAGCGAAATACAGCGCTGGTGTGTCCTGCCCGCCACTGCTACCCACAGTGGAGATGGACTCACCGGCTTTTACAACGTCACCCGCAGACTTGAGCAGCGTCTGGTTGTGACCATAAAGACTCAAAAAACCGTTGCCATGGTCGAGAATCACCAGCAGCCCGGCGCCACGCAACCAGTCGGCGAACACCACACGACCACCATGCACGGCGTGCACCTGGCTGCCGGCGGAGGCGCTGATCATCACGCCGTCCCACTTGGTGCGGGCGTCATCGCCACGGGTTTCGCCAAAGCGTGCCAGCAGTCGACCATCAACGGGCCAAGGAAGTTTTCCCCGGCTTGACGCGAAAGGGCCGCCAAAGGTCTCGCCTGAGTTTGATACCAGAGCGCCGGGCGTCGATTTAACGGGTTTGCGTGGGGCGTCAGTGGCGTCTGCGTCTGCTTCAGCCTGAGCCTCACGTAAACGCTTTTTTTCGGCTTCCTGCTGGGCGATCAGCGCTTTTTGCCGCGCTTCCTCTGCCTCACGGGCCTGACGGGCCAGGGTTTCTTCAATGGTTTTAAGGACTTTAGACAGGTCTGCCTGATCCTGCTCGCGGGCTGCCAGCTTCTGATCGCGGGCCTTCACGTCGTCGCTGAGCTTGGCCAGGACTTGCTGGCGCTCCTTGCGGACTTTGTCCAGTTCGTCGCGCTGGCTGTCGAGGCTGCTTTTCTGCACCAGCAATTGCGCCTGTTGCAGGGCGATGTCTTTTTCGACATTGGCCAGTTGGCGCAGGGTTTCGTTGAAATTCTTCAGCTGCTCCAGGCGGGCCTGGCTCAGGTAGTCGTAATAGGTGAGGGTGCGGGCGAATTTTTCCGGGTTTTGCTGGTTGAGCAGCAGCTTCAAGTACTCCTGACGGCCGTTTTGATAGGCCGCGCGGGCCTGGATGGCGATCAGTCGTTGCTGTTCAATGCGCGCGCTCTGGAGTTTTTTTTTCTCGGCATCGAGTCGCTGCAGCTCGGCTTCGCTTTTCTTCAGCTCTTTTTGCAGGGATTCGACCTGCTTCTCAAGCTTGCCCATCTCGGTTTCGGTGCCTTTGAGGTCTTTTTGCACACCGGATTTTTCTTCCTGGAGCTTGCCCAGCAGTTTTTTCAGCTCGGCAATGTCCTGACGCGTGGCGTCCAACTGTTGTTGGGTTTGCGCGCGCTCGTCAGCAAAGGCCGGTTGGAGCAGGCATGTCAGAGCAAGGGCTATCAGGACGCGAAGCATAGAGGCGGGCGACACCAGGGAAAGGGACGGCCTAGTATGCCCGCCAAGCGCTGCAAAAAAAACGCCTCAAAGGCAACTGCTTTGAGGCGTTCGTCATAAAAAGCCGTTTCGGGCTATTGATCGGGCGCTTTTGCCATCAGACCAATATCGAAGTGCCAGTCATCTCGGCAGGTTTCTCAAGCCCCATCAACATCAGCATGGTCGGGGCCACATCCGCCAGCACGCCGCCGTCGCGAACCTTGAAGTCACGCTTGCCGACATAGATGAACGGCACCGGCTCGGTGGTGTGGGCGGTATGCGCCTGGCCGGTGGACTCGTCGGCCATTTGCTCGACGTTGCCGTGGTCGGCAGTGATCAGCGCTTCGCCGCCGACTTTTTCCAGCGCGTCAACGATGCGGCCAACGCACAGGTCCAGGCATTCAACGGCTTTGACGGCTGCGTCGAACACGCCGCTGTGGCCGACCATGTCGCCGTTGGCGTAGTTGACCACGATCACGTCGTAACGCTGGTTTTCGATGGCATCGACGATGCGGTCGGTAACTTCCGGCGCACTCATCTCCGGCTGCAAGTCATAGGTGGCGACTTTCGGCGACGGGATCAGGATGCGCTCTTCGCCCGGGAACGGTTCTTCGCGGCCACCGGAGAAGAAGAAGGTCACGTGGGCATACTTCTCGGTCTCGGCGATGCGCAGCTGGGTCTTGCCGTTTTTCGCCAGGTAGTCGCCCAGCACGTTGTCCAGGCTGCCCGCAGCGAAGGCCGATGGCGCGGGAATGCTGGCGGCGTACTGGGTCAGCATGACGAAGCCGGCCAGTTTTGGCTGGCGGGCACGTTCGAATTCCTTGAAATCGTCTTCAACGAACACGCGGGTCAGTTCACGGGCGCGGTCGGCGCGGAAGTTCATGAACACCACGGCGTCGCCGTCTTCGACTTTCACCGGGTCACCGATGGAGGTGGCTTTGACGAATTCGTCGCTCTCGCCACGTTCGTACGCGGCTTGCAGGCCTTCCTGAGCGGTGGCGGCGTTGAATTCGCCGTTGCCATCGACAATCAGGTTGTAGGCCTGGGACACGCGGTCCCAACGGTTGTCGCGGTCCATGGCAAAGTAACGACCGACAATGCTGGCGATCCGACCTTTGCCGAGTGCCTGGAACGCAGCGTCCAGCAGCTCGATGGACGGCTGAGCGCTTTTCGGCGGCGTGTCGCGGCCATCAAGGAAGGCGTGCAGATAGATTTTTTCGGCGCCTCGCTTGAAAGCCAGTTCGGCCATGGCAACCAGGTGATCCTGGTGGCTGTGAACGCCGCCATCGGACAGCAGGCCCATGAAGTGCACGGCTTTGCCGGCAGCGACGGCTTTGTCTACAGCGGCGCAGATAGTCGGGTTTTCGAAAAACTCGCCATCGCGGATCGATTTGGTCACACGCGTGAAGTCCTGATACACCACGCGGCCGGCGCCGAGGTTCATGTGGCCGACTTCGGAGTTGCCCATCTGGCCATCCGGCAGACCGACGTCCATGCCGCTGCCCGAGATCAGGCCGTTCGGCACGGTAGCGGTCAGGCGGTCCAGTACGGGCTTCTTGGCCGCATAGATGGCGTTGGATTCAGGGCTCTCACTGTGACCGAAGCCGTCGAGAATAATCAGGACCAAAGGTTTAGGCGTGGTAGTCATGGATTCCACTCGTGGCTGAATTAAGAGGGCGATGGAAAAGGGAGTGGCAGTTTAAAGGCAAGTTCAATCCACGTCACCGCCGGACGGGGTTTGGCGCACCATATGGGCTGTGTATACTGGCCCACTTTTAACGCCCTGGAACCACCTTAAATGCTTGATCACCTGATTGCATTTGCCACTACCCACTATTTGCTGGCCGGTATTTTCGTTGTTCTGCTGGCTCTGCTGATCGCCCATGAGATGAAAGGTGGCGGTCGTAGCCTGAGCACCGGTGAACTGACCGGGCTGGTCAACAAAGACGCAGGCGTGGTGATCGACATTCGTCCGACCAAGGATTTCACCGCCGGTCACATCGTTGGCGCGTTGAACATTCCTCACGACAAACTGACCGCTCGCGTCGGCGAACTGGAAAAGCACAAGGCCAAGACCATCATCCTGGTCGATGCCATGGGCCAGACTGCCGGCACTCATGCCCGCGAACTGATGAAATCAGGCTTCACCGCCGCCAAGCTCTCCGGCGGTATTTCCAGCTGGAAGGGTGACAACCTGCCGCTGGTGAAGTGATATGAGCAACGTCGTCGTCTATTCCAGCGATTACTGCCCTTACTGCTCGCGAGCCAAGTACCTGCTCGAGAACAAAGGCGTGGCCTTCGAAGAGATCAAGGTCGATGGCAAGCCTCAGGTGCGCGCCGCCATGGCCCAGAAGGCCGGACGTACGTCCGTGCCGCAGATCTGGATCGGCGAGCGCCATATTGGTGGCTGTGATGATTTGTTTGCCCTGGAGCGCGCCGGCAAGCTCGACGCCATGCTCAAGGCCTGAATGCCTTCCCTGTAAGACCCCAAGATCAGAAAGGATCTGAGATGACTGACCAACAGAACACTGCAGCTAGCGAAGAAGAAACCGCACCGCAATTCTCCTTGCAGCGCATCTACGTACGTGACTTGTCCTTCGAAGCCCCGAAAAGCCCGGCGATCTTCCGTCAGCAGTGGGAACCAAGCGTCGGTCTGGATCTGAACACCCGTCAAAAGGCACTGGAAGGCGATTTCCACGAAGTCGTACTGACCCTGTCCGTCACCGTGAAGAACGGCGACGAAGTGGCGTTCATTGCTGAAGTGCAACAGGCCGGGATCTTCCTGATCAAGAACCTCGATGACGCTTCGATGAGCCACACCCTCGGCGCGTTCTGCCCGAACATCCTGTTCCCGTACGCTCGCGAAACCCTGGACAGCCTGGTCACCCGCGGTTCGTTCCCGGCCCTGATGCTGGCTCCGGTGAACTTCGACGCGCTGTACGCACAGGAACTGCAGCGCATGCAGACTGCGGGCGAAACCCCGACTGTGCAATAAACGCTCGATGCAACAATGAAAAAAGCGCCGTAACAGGCGCTTTTTTCATGGGACTGCAAAACCCTGTAGCAGCTGCCGAAGGCTGCGTTCGGCCGCGTAGCGGTCGTTCTTTCGAGATCGCCGCGACCCTTCGGGTCGAACGCAGCCTGCGGCAGTTGCTACAGGGGGCTTCGGTTACTTGAAGCCGAGCTGACGCCAGCCTTCGTAGACGGCAACCGCCACGGTGTTTGACAGGTTCAGGCTGCGGCAGCCTTCACGCATCGGCAGGCGCAAGCGCTGTTCACCGGGCAGCGCATCGAGTACTTCCGCCGGCAAACCACGACTTTCAGGGCCGAACAGGAACGCATCGCCCTCGGCGAAGCTGGCATCGTGGAACGGCCGCGAGCCCTTGGTGGTGAAGGCGAACAGCCGAGGGTGACCGAGGCTTTCCAGACAGCTGGCGAGGTCTGCGTGGCGTTGCAGGGTGGCATACTCGTGGTAATCGAGGCCGGCCCGGCGCAGGCGCTTGTCGTCCATCTCGAAGCCCAGCGGTTCGATCAAATGCAGGTGGCAGCCACTGTTGGCGCACAGCCTGATAACGTTGCCGGTATTCGGCGGAATTTCTGGTTGGAAAAGGATGACGTGAAACATGCACGGCTCCGAAGGTAAAGATGAGCAGCATTCTACGCCGCAAGCGGATCTGCGTTCGAAACTATTCCCACGGGTGATAGCTTCACTGGCGATTGTCGGGGTGATGGTGGGGTTGATGATCGGTCGCCTGACCACCCCCGACCCCAGCGAATTGCAGCAAGTGGAGGTGTCGAACGATGGGCTGGTGGTGTGGTTCAACAACGAGCCCAAGACTCACGGCGAGTTCGTCGACGGTAGCCTTGCGCTGCTGTTTGAGGCTGAAGGCAAGGCGCAGAAAGGTCAGCTCAAAATCAACGACAAGAGCGTGAACTGGCGAGTACGTTTGAGTGATGGGGGGTTGTTGCTGACGGTGGTGGCGGCCCGGCCACTGCAGGGCGAGTGGGTCGGTAGCGAGGTCGATGACCGCTGGCGACTGGAGATCCATCTCCGAGAGCAATAAAAGAGGGAATCCCCGGCCTGCCTGTACCAAGGTTCCCGAAACTGGGTAGTGAATCGAATCACTGAATGGACCATTGCAGGGGGCGTGCCAGGTTTTAACAAACTGAAACAGAAAGCCGCTTTGAAACGCTGAAAGCCCCGTGATTCGGGGCTTTCGTGTTTTTTCGATAGGGGTTCGATTGTGAGCGCAGGCTGGATTTCGGATTAGTTGGCGTGCGCGATTGCGGTTCACGGTGCATTCAGGCGGTGCACGCAGGGCGATGATCGTTCCCACGCTCCCGCGTGGGAATGCCTCAATGGACGCTCTGCGTCCGCTTCGGCAGGGACGCGGAGCGTCCCGGGCTGCATTCCCACGCAGAGCGTGGGAACGATCGGGTTAAAAGTTAACCCTCATCCCCCTCATCTTCATCCCCACCATCAACCTTCATCCCCAATTCCTTGATCTTGCGCGTCAGGGTATTACGCCCCCAGCCCAGCAAAACGGCGGCATCGCGGCGGCGGCCGGCGGTGTGTTTGAGGGCGGTCTCGATCATGATCCGCTCGAAGGCCGGCACGGCGCTGTCGAGCAGGTTCGACTGGCCACGGGCCAGCGCCTGATCAGCCCACTGACGCAGCGCTTGCTCCCAATTGGTCACCGGCGCTGAATCCTGCGGCAGGTTCAGCAACTCTGGCGGCAGGTCGCTGATGTGCACTTCGCGACCCGAAGCCATCACCGTGATCCAGCGGCAGGTGTTCTCCAGCTGACGCACGTTGCCGCCCCACGGCAGGTTTTTCAGGTATTCCTCGGCTTCGCTTTTCAGCAGCTTCGGTTCCACCGCCAGTTCTTGCGCGGCGCGGCTGAGGAAGTGCTTGGCCAGGGTCGGGATGTCTTCGCGACGGTCCGACAGCCGTGGAATATGGATGCGGATGACGTTGAGGCGGTGGAACAAGTCCTCACGGAATTTCCCGGCGTGCACCAGGGTTTCCAGATTCTGGTGAGTCGCGGCGATGATTCGCACATCGACCTTCACCGGCACATGGCCGCCGACGCGGTAGAACTCGCCGTCGGCCAATACCCGCAGCAAACGAGTTTGGGTGTCTGCTGGCATGTCGCCGATTTCATCGAGGAACAGCGTGCCGCCGTCAGCCTGTTCAAAACGCCCGCGACGCAGGTTGGCCGCGCCGGTGAACGCGCCTTTCTCATGACCGAACAGCTCGGATTCCATCAGGTCCTTCGGGATCGCCGCCATGTTCAGCGCAATGAACGGCGAAGCCGCGCGCGGGCTGTGACGGTGCAGGGCGTGGGCCACGAGCTCTTTACCGGTCCCGGATTCGCCGTTGATCAGCACGGTGATGTTGGAGTGGCTCAAGCGCCCGATGGCGCGAAACACTTCCTGCATCGCTGGCGCTTCGCCGATGATTTCCGGGGTGCGGGTCAAGGCGACCGGGACTTCCAGGCCTTGCTGTTCCTGGGCGTGCTGGTTGGCGCGCTTGACCAGGGACACCGCTTCGTCGACATCGAACGGCTTGGGCAGGTATTCAAACGCGCCGCCCTGATAGGACGCGACAGCGCTGTCCAGATCGGAGTGAGCGGTCATGATGATGACCGGCAGTCGTGGGTGTTGTTCGCGAATCCGCGCCAGAAGGTCCAGACCGCTGGCGCCCGGCATGCGGATGTCGGAGATGATCACGTCCGGCTGCTGGCGCGCCAGGCGGCTCATCACGCCATCGGCGCTGTCGAAGCTTTGTGTGGTCATGCCTTCTTGCTGCAAGGCTTTTTCCAGGACCCAACGGATAGAACGGTCGTCATCGACGATCCACACGGTTTCACTACGGCTCATGTCGATGTGGCTCCTTGTTCCAGTGGCAGAAAGATCGAGAAGGTGGTGTGGCCTGGATGGCTGTCACATTCGATCAGACCCTGGTGCTGGCTGATGATGTTCTGGGTTATGGCCAGGCCCAGCCCGGTACCGTCCGGGCGGCCGCTGACCATGGGAAAGAAGATGGTTTCCTGCAACTCCGCGGGAATGCCCGGGCCGTTGTCGATGATTTCGATCTTGGTCACCAGGCGATGACGCACGTGGCCAATGGTGAACTGGCGCATGGCGCGGGTACGCAGGCTGATGCGGCCAAGGCGCAGCTCGTTCTGGCTGCTGATGGCCTGCATCGCATTGCGCACAATGTTCAGAACGGCCTGAATCATTTGTTCGCGGTCGATCAACACGTCCGGAATGCTGGGGTCGTAGTCGCGCACCAACGTGATGCAGCCCTGACTTTCGGCTTCCACCAGATGACAGACGCGTTCGAGCACTTCGTGGACGTTGCACATCGCCAGCGATGGCAGTTTGTTGGAACCGAGCATGCGATCGACCAGATTGCGCAGGCGGTCGGCCTCTTCAATGATTACGTTGGTGTAGTCGCGCAGGCTTTCTTCCGGCAGTTCGCGAGCGAGCAATTGGGCCGCGCCGCGTATCCCGCCGAGAGGGTTCTTGATTTCGTGAGCGAGGCCACGCACCAGCATCTTGCTGGTTTCCTGCTTCGACAGCTGCGCTTCTTCCTTGGTGATGCGCAGCAAGCGGTCGCGAGGGTGGACTTCCAGCAGCAGCATGGTGGCGCCGTTGGCGAGTATCGGCGTAACCGCGTAGTCGACAGTCAGGGTCTGGCCGGTAAGGGCGGTGAGCATCGCTTCGCGCTTGGTGAACGGGTGCGCCTGCTCGACCGCCTGGCGCAGGGAGTTCAGCGCCTCGGTGGATTCGGTGAACAACTCACTGATGAACTGCCCATGGCTACGCTGACCGCTGATGGCCAGGAGCATCTCCGCTGCCGGGTTCATGTACTCGAGGCGCAGTTCGGCGTCGAGCAGAATGGTGGCGGTGGTCAGGTTGTCGAGTAGCAGACGATGCAGTGCGTCACTGATGGTCATTCGGACCTCTTTGGAGCAGGGCATGCGCGTGAATAACGCGCCGATGCAAGGAAAATGCAAAAACCAAACCAAGGCTCCGAAAAGAAGCGTTTAAGGCCTGAAACGGGCGTTTGACGCTCGTTTACGTGGCGTTCTTCCGGCTTTGGCGGGTACTTTCGAACCAAAATGGGTTGAGATGTGGGTATGGTGCAGCCTATCGCACCAATATAGTGCGCAAAGCTGAACGGCGTTAGAAGAAACGCAGGAAGGAATTTTTCGGCTCGATGGGTTTGTCTTTGAGCGGACATTCTGGCCGTTGGCCGTAATCGGGGAGCGCGCAGGGTTTGACCTGGCGCTTCTGCGCCAGGGAGATGCGCAGCATGTGGAACGGCTGGTTGGCTGTGCGCTCAACGATGTGGTCCTGCTCGTCGAGGATTTCCACAGAGAGGTTATGGCTGCCGCGATCGATGTTGCTCAAGGCGAATACCGGGCTTGGGCCGGGCTCTGCGGTGGGTTGGCCGTCGAGGAGCAATCGGTAGCGATGGCCCCGTTGCAGGCCGGGTTCGCTGGTGACGCTGACGATAATCTCGCCAGCGCGCACTGTGGCGTCTGGTTCCGGCACCAGTACGCGGAGCATGTCGTAGCGGAAAAGCGGTTTGGCTTCGGTTTTCTTCGGGGCTGTCATCGGCGCAGCACCGGTTGGGTTGGCGGACATGCGATTGCTCGTCGCCAGCGGCACGCGCTTGGCGTTGCCGGACCTTGGCTGGTCGGTGTAGACCCGATTGCCCTGAGCGTCGACGTAGGTGAAAACCTCGGCCGTCACCGGCAGGGCGATCAAGCAGGCGATCAGCAGCCACACCCTCATGGCTTATGCACCCGTTGTACGGTAAACGTCACGGCGGGACTCTGCTGCACCAGGTTTTTCCCATCGATCACCTGCACAGCGAGGCTGTGTTCGCCGCGATCGACGTTCACCAGTTGCAGGATCGGAACGTTGCTCGGTTGGCCGTAGGGCTGATCATCCAGCAACAACCTCAACAGATGCGGGCCTTGCAGGCGTGGCTTGATCAATACGCTGACGGTGAAAGTGCCGTTGTTGGCGCGTAACGCCTCCTCGGTGGGCAGGTCGGTCAGTTCCAGTACCTCGTAGGCATTGCGTGGTTGCTCACGGCCGTTGGCTTCGACAGGCGGTGCAGGTGCGCCCGGCGGCTGGCTTTCCACACTGTTGAGCGGAGGCAATTCGACCGGTTGAGCTTTAACACCGTCGGGCGGTTGATTGCTGTAGGCGGTGTTGCCGTCGGCGTCGGTGTACTTATAGATCTGCGCTGCAGCGGGCAGGGCGATCACCAGCAAGATGAATAGAAAACCACGACCCATAAAATCGACCAGAAACGAACGCGTTGGATTGCAGCATAGGCGAGTGGTGCCGGTTAGCCCAACCTACCCAACATCCGCTCACATAAACAGCCGCGTTATGATTGTTCCAACGCAGAGCGTGGGAACGAGCGCCCACAAAAAAGGCCTCCCGAAGGAGGCCTCTTTTTGTCACGCCGCGTGGAGCCGACGCTACCGGATTAGCAGCTGTAGTACAGCTCGTATTCCAGTGGGTGTACGAAGGTACGTACTTTGATTTCTTCTTCGCTTTTCAGGGCGATGTAAGCGTCGATGAAGTCGTCGCTGAAAACGCCGCCTTTGGTCAGGAACGCACGACCTTTGTCCAGCTCTTCCAGGGCTTCTTTCAGGCTGCCGCAAACTTGTGGGATCTCTTTCGCCTCTTCAGGCGGCAGGTCATACAGGTTTTTGTCAGCAGCATCGCCAGGGTGGATCTTGTTCTGGATACCGTCCAGGCCAGCCATTACCAGGGCAGCGAAGGCCAGGTACGGGTTGGCTGCTGGATCCGGGAAGCGAGCTTCGATACGGCGAGCGCGAGGGCTGGACACGTAAGGAATACGGATCGAAGCGGAACGGTTGCGAGCCGAGTAGGCCAGCATTACCGGTGCTTCGAAACCTGGGACCAGACGCTTGTAGGAGTTGGTCGACGGGTTGGTGAAGCCGTTCAGGGCCTTACCGTGCTTGATGATGCCGCCGATGAAGAACAGAGCGGTATCGGACAGGCCGGCATAGCCTTCGCCAGCGAAGGTGTTCTTGCCATCTTTGGCGATGGACAGGTGAACGTGCATACCCGAGCCGTTGTCGCCGTACAGAGGCTTAGGCATGAAGGTTGCGGTGCGGCCATAAGCGACAGCCACGTTGTGTACGCAGTACTTCAGGGTCTGAACTTCGTCAGCCTTGGCTACCAGGGTGTTGAACTTCACACCGATTTCGTTCTGACCGGCAGTCGCCACTTCGTGGTGGTGAACTTCGATGACCAAGCCCATTTCTTCCATGGCGTTGCACATGGAGGTACGGATTTCGTGGTCGTGGTCGAACGGTGGAACCGGGAAGTAACCACCTTTGATGCCTGGGCGGTGGCCATGGTTGCCGCCTTCGATGTCTTGGTCGGACATCCACGAACCTTGTTCGGAGAAGATTTTGAACATCGAGCCGGAAATGTCGGACTTGAACTTCACCTGATCGAAGATGAAGAACTCAGGCTCTGGACCCACAAATACGGTGTCACCGATATCGGTCGACTTCAGGTACTCCTCGGCACGCTTGGCGATCGCGCGTGGGTCGCGATCGTAGCCTTGCATGGTCGAAGGCTCGATTACGTCGCAAACGATGATCAGCGTTGGATCTTCGGTGAACGGGTCGAGAACGGCAGTGCTGTCGTCCGGCAGCAGGATCATGTCGGAGGCTTCGATGCCTTTCCAGCCGGCGATGGAGGAACCGTCGAACATTTTGCCTTCTTCAAAGAAAGCGTCATCCAGCGCGTCGCGAGCCGGCATGGTCACGTGGTGCTGAGTGCCTTTGGTGTCCGTGAAGCGCAGATCAATCCATTTGACGTCATGATCTTTGATGAGTTGAACCGACTTCGACATAGTGTCCTCCGGGTGGCTTCGGGCTTAGTAGTGGATGCCCTTGGAATGTGGGTGATGCCGGCGCGAATACTCTGCCAAGGCAACCTGCCTCACAAGGGAGCAAATTGCATGCCAGTGCCCCACCATGGGTTTTTTGCCCCAATATCACGCTTAATAAAGGAACAAAGCAGGGTAGAACTGGAAATCGCGCCCCGTAATGTAGCGTTAAACTCAACAAATGACCTGTTTTGGTGCGCGCAAAACCTTCTGCACATTAACTGGTTAAACCTTGAGCAATTTCCGCTATAATCCGCGCCCCCCTTTTTCGGCTGGCCCAGCGCGCGCTGTTTTCATGAAACTAATCGTAAAAGTCTTCCCCGAGATCACCATCAAGAGCCGCCCGGTACGGATGCGTTTCATCCGCCAGTTGGCCAAAAACATCCGTACCGTGCTCCGCGACCTGGACCCGGCTGTGGTGGTGAACGGTGTGTGGGACAATCTCGAGCTGGAAACCCGCGTCAGCGAGCCCAAAGCCCTGAAGGAGATGACCGAGCGCCTGAGCTGCATGCCGGGCATCGCGCATTTCCTGCAGGTCGACGAATACCCGCTGGGCGACTTCGACGACATCGTCGCCAAGTGCAAGCAGCACTTCGGTGATGCGTTGGCCGGGAAGATTTTTTCGGTGCGCTGCAAGCGTGCCGGCAAGCACGAATTCAGCTCGATGGATGTCGAGAAATACGTCGGCAGCCAACTGCGTCGTCAGTGCGGCGCCGCCGGAATTTCGCTGAAAGAGCCGGAAATCGAAGTTCGTATCGAGATTCGCGACAAACGGTTGTTTGTGATCCACGACCAGCACAACAGCATCGGCGGTTATCCGCTGGGTGCCCTGGAACAGACACTTGTGCTGATGTCTGGCGGTTTCGATTCCACCGTCGCCGCTTACCAGATCATGCGCCGCGGGCTGATGAGCCATTTTTGCTTCTTCAACCTGGGCGGACGGGCCCATGAACTGGGCGTTATGGAAGTCGCGCACTTCATCTGGAAGAAGTACGGCAGCTCCCAGCGCGTGTTATTTGTGAGTGTGCCGTTCGAGGAAGTACTGGGAGAAATTCTCGGTAAAGTCGATAACAGTCATATGGGTGTAGTTTTGAAGCGTATGATGTTGCGCGCTGCTTCCCGTATTGCCGATCGGCTGGACATTGATGCGCTGGTCACCGGCGAAGCGATTTCCCAGGTGTCGAGCCAGACGCTGCCGAACCTGTCCGTGATCGACTGCGTGACCGACAAGCTGGTCTTGCGTCCGCTGATCGCCAGTCACAAGCAGGACATCATCGACCTGGCCAACGAAATCGGTACTGCCGACTTCGCCAAGCACATGCCGGAATACTGCGGGGTCATCTCGGTGAACCCCAAGACCCACGCCAAGCGTCCGCGCGTGGAGTACGAAGAACAACAGTTCGACATGGCAGTGCTTGAGCGTGCGCTCGAGAACGCCAAACTGGTGCCGATCGATCGCGTGATCGACGAATTGGGCCAGGACTTGGAGATTGAAGAAGTCAGCGAAGCGCTGGCTGGTCAGATCGTTATCGACATCCGTCACCCGGATGCCGCTGAAGATGACCCGCTGGGCTTGGCTGGCATCGAGGTACAAGCGATGCCGTTTTATGCATTGAACGCTCGTTTCAAGGAACTGGACCCTACTCGCCAGTACCTGCTGTATTGCGACAAAGGCGTGATGAGTCGCCTGCATGCCCACCATTTGCTCAGTGAGGGGCATGCCAATGTGCGCGTTTATCGACCGAGCTAAGAGCCCGGGGCTGTTTGCCTGTGGCCTGCGTCACCGGCCCCCCGACGCCGCCGTCAAGCTGTAACGGCAAGGCCTGACTCTACTGTTAATCGCTGCCAAGACTTGTCAGCACACCGAATCCTCTGATCGAGATACACAAGTGATCGAAAATCTACGTAACATCGCCATCATTGCTCACGTTGACCATGGTAAGACCACCCTGGTAGATAAACTCTTGCGTCAATCCGGCACCCTGGAGCGCAACGAGCTCAACGACGAGCGCGTGATGGACTCCAACGACCAGGAGAAAGAGCGCGGTATTACCATTCTGGCGAAAAACACCGCCATCAACTGGAACGGCTACCACATCAACATCGTGGACACCCCGGGCCACGCCGACTTCGGCGGCGAAGTTGAACGCGTAATGTCGATGGTTGACTCCGTTCTGCTGCTGGTTGACGCTCAAGACGGCCCTATGCCGCAAACCCGTTTCGTGACCAAGAAGGCTTTCGAAGCCGGCCTGCGTCCAATCGTGGTCATCAACAAGGTTGACCGTCCAGGCGCGCGTCCGGACTGGGTTCTGGATCAGATCTTCGACCTGTTCGACAACCTGGGTGCTACCGAAGAACAACTGGACTTCCAGGTTGTTTACGCTTCGGCCCTGAACGGTATTGCCGGTCTGAAACACACCGACATGGCTGAAGACATGACCCCGCTGTACCAGGCCATTGTTGACCACGTCCCTGCTCCACTGGTTGACCGTGACGGCCCGTTCCAGATGCAAATCTCGGCTCTGGACTACAACAGCTTCCTGGGTGTTATCGGCGTTGGCCGTATCGCTCGTGGTCGCGTCAAGCCGAACACTCAAGTTGTGGCTATCGACATTGACGGCAAGAAGCGTAACGGTCGTATCCTGAAGTTGATGGGTCACCACGGTCTGCACCGTATCGACGTTGAAGAAGCAGCTGCCGGCGACATCGTCTGCATCAGCGGCTTCGACCAGTTGTTCATCTCCGACACGCTGTGCGACCCACTGAATGTTGAAGCGATGAAGCCGCTGACCGTTGACGAACCCACCGTTTCCATGACCTTCCAGGTAAACGACTCACCTTTCTGCGGTAAAGAAGGCAAGTTCGTCACCAGCCGTAACATCAAGGAGCGTCTGGACAAGGAACTGCTGTTCAACGTTGCTCTGCGCGTTGAAGAAGGCGACACCGCCGACAAGTTCAAAGTCTCCGGCCGTGGTGAGCTGCACCTCTCGGTACTGATCGAAACCATGCGTCGCGAAGGCTTCGAAATGGGTGTTGGTCGTCCGGAAGTGATCATCCGCATGGTTGACGGCGTCAAGCACGAACCGTACGAAAACGTGACCATCGACCTGCCGGAAGTATCCCAGGGCGCGATCATGGAACAGATCGGTATCCGTAAAGGCGACCTGACCAACATGGTTCCGGATGGCAAGGGCCGTGTGCGCCTTGAGTACAACATCCCGGCACGTGGTTTGATCGGTTTCCGTAACGAGTTCCTGACCCTGACCTCCGGTGCAGGCATCCTGACCTCGATCTTCGACCGTTACGACGTGATGAAGTCCGGCGACATGTCCGGCCGTCAGAACGGCGTGCTGGTTTCGGTGGCTACCGGTAAGGCGCTGACTTACTCGCTGGAAACCCTGCAAGCTCGCGGCAAATTGTTCCTGGGTCACGGTGAAGACGTGTACGAAGGTCAAATCGTCGGCATCAACAGCCGCGACAACGACCTGGGCGTCAACCCAACCAAAGGCAAGAAGCTCGACAACATGCGTGCTTCGGGTAAAGACGAGACCATCGCTCTGGTTCCGCCTATCCGCTTCACCCTGGAGCAGGCGCTGGAATTCGTTCAAGAAGACGAATTGTGCGAAGTCACTCCTAAGTCCATCCGTCTTCGCAAGAAGATCCTGGGCGAAAGCGAGCGTACCCGCGCTGCCAAGAAAGCCGGTAACTGAGTTTCGACTTAGTTAGCAGCTAAAAAAACGCCCCCGATCGTAAGGTCGGGGGCGTTTTGTTTTGTCTGGCTGTAGCAGCTGCCGAGCCTGCGAGGCTGCGTTCGGCTGCGCAGCAGTCGTGAAATCAAACGCTGCGGTGCATCCTATAAGTCGTATTTTCCGGTCTGCGACTGCTCCGCAGCCGAACGCAGCCTCGCTGGGGCTCGACAGCTGCTACGGGGGATCGAGGCGACGTTAAAACTTCTCGAGGGTCCGACGGCTCTCGCTGGTCTCACGCGCCACTTCTTTCGGCTTGTAAGCGCAATACCCCGGCCGAGGCCCGATTTTCGGATGGTTGCGGCAAGTATCCGGGCGCTTTTCATAAATAGTGCACAGACGGCTCTTACGATCCAGGTACAGGCAATCGTTGTTGCTCATGCGCTGAAGGGTGAAGATCTCGGACTTCTGGTTGTAACGCTCGACGATGCCTTCCTTCTGCAGACGCTTGGCGATGTTCTTTGGTGGCTCGCCGCGCTCGAATTCATCGACGATGCCGATACGGATCAGATCCTTGATCTTGACCTCGACCGGCAGGGTGCAGCAGCTGGAAACGCACGAACCGCACATCGGGGCTGAGTACTTGGCCCAGGTGTCGAGGCGGTCGATCTCCGCAGCGGCGATCAGGTTGGACTTCATCATGGGTTGTTACCAGCGTGCATCAGGGCGCGCGATCATACCGGGACTGGTGAATTTTTGAACAGCCTTTCGCCAGATTTTTTCGTATACCGCCCAGTAACACCTGTAACCCGGCACGGCCCCTGCATTCTTTCCGGTGCGCGACAAGGTAATGTCGATCTATCTCACACTAACGGGAAAAACTGCCGAACCAGAGTTCCAACGGCCTGTCAGACCGTCTAGGCTCAACAACTCCACGCTCGCTCGAGGTCCTATCGATGACTCAAGAACCACTTGTTCGCGAAGCAGAGGTGGCCGCATTTCGCGACGCCGTCTTGACCAAACTCACCTACGCGGTGGGCAAAGACCCGGATCACGCCTTCGACCACGACTGGTTCGAAGCCATTGCCCTGGCGGCGCGCGATCACATGGTCGAGCACTGGATGGACCACACCCGGCAGATCTACCGCAAAGGTCAAAAGCGGGTTTACTACCTCTCCCTCGAATTTCTTATCGGCCGTCTGCTCTACGACAGCCTGAGCAACCTCGGCCTGCTTGATGTGGCCCGCGAGGCCCTGACAGAGCTCGGCGTCGACCTTGAACGCATCCGTCTGTTGGAGCCCGACGCAGCGTTGGGCAACGGCGGCCTCGGTCGTCTGGCCGCATGCTTCATGGAAAGCATGTCGACACTTGGCATTGCCGGCCACGGTTACGGCATTCGTTACGAACACGGCTTGTTCCGCCAGGCCATCGTCGACGGCTGGCAGCAGGAGCAGACCGAACACTGGCTGGATTTCGGCAACCCTTGGGAGTTCGAACGGCCCGAGGTCGTTTACCCGATCGGCTTCGGCGGCAGTGTCGAAACGGTCACCGACGAAACCGGCAAGTCCAGGCAAGTCTGGACGCCAGCGGAAACCGTTCGCGCGATTGCTTATGACACGCCGGTCGTCGGCTGGCGCGGGGCGAGCGTCAACACGCTGCGCTTGTGGCGCGCCCGGGCCATGGAAGATTTGCACCTGGAACGCTTCAACGCCGGTGACCACTTGGGCGCCGTGGCAGAAGTCGCCCGGGCCGAAAGTATTTCTCGGGTGCTCTACCCGGCGGACAGCACCGAAGCGGGCCAGGAACTGCGCCTGCGTCAGGAGTATTTCTTTGTCGCCGCATCCTTGCAGGACTTGCTGCGCCGTCATCGCAACATGCACACCTCGGTCCTGACCCTGGGCGATCATGCAGCGATCCAGCTCAACGACACCCATCCCTCGATTGCCGTGGCCGAGCTGATGCGTCAGTTGGTCGATGTTTACGACGTCGCGTGGGATGCGGCGTGGCAAGTCACCGTCGACACGCTCTCCTATACCAACCACACGCTGCTGCCGGAAGCGCTGGAAACCTGGCCGGTCGGTTTGATGGAGCGGATGTTGCCGCGGCACATGCAAATCATTTATTTGATCAATGCCCAGCACATCGATTCGCTGCGCGCCAAAGGTATTCACGACTTTGAAGTGCTGCGCGCGGTGTCGCTGATCGAGGAAGACAACGGCCGCCGCGTGCGCATGGGCAACCTGGCGTTCCTCGGTTCCCACAGCGTCAACGGCGTCTCCGGCCTGCATACGCAGCTGATGCGCAAAACGGTGTTTTCCGAACTGCACAAACTCTACCCGGACCGGATCAACAACAAGACCAACGGCATCACCTTCCGCCGCTGGCTCTACCAGGCCAACCCGGAGCTGACCTCGATGATGGTCGACGCCCTCGGTCCGGATCTGCTGGACAACGCCGAAGAGCGTTTGCTCGAGCTGGAACCGTTCGCCGAGAAGCCTGCGTTCCGCAAGGCGTTCGCCGAGCAGCGCCTGCACAGCAAAAAAGCCCTGGCGTACATCATTCACGAACGCCTGGGGGTCGCGGTCAACCCGGCAGCGATGTTCGACGTACAGGTCAAACGGATCCACGAATATAAACGTCAGTTGCTCAACCTGTTGCACACCGTCGCGCTGTATCAGGCCATTCGCGCCGAGCCGGAAATCGATTGGGTGCCGCGGGTGAAGATCTTCGCCGGCAAGGCCGCGGCCAGTTATCACCAGGCCAAGCTGATCATCAAATTGACCAACGACATCGCCCGGGTGGTGAACAACGACCCGACCGTGCGCGGGTTGCTGAAAGTGGTGTTCTTGCCCAACTACAACGTCAGTCTGGCGGAAAGCATCATCCCGGCAGCGGATTTGTCGGAGCAGATTTCCACCGCAGGCTTCGAGGCCTCGGGCACCAGCAATATGAAGTTCGGCCTGAACGGCGCGCTGACCATCGGTACCCTCGATGGCGCCAACGTCGAAATGTGCGAACGCATCGGCGTCGAACACATGTTCATCTTCGGCCTCAGCGCTCAGCAGGTTGAAGCGCGAAAGCAGAACCATGAGTTCAATGCGACGCCGGATATTGCGGCGTCACACCGTTTGAATGACGTGCTGCAAGCGATACGCGGCGGGGTGTTCTCGCCGGATGATCCGTCCCGTTACGCAGGATTGATCGATTCGCTGATCGACTATGATCGCTTCCTGGTCTGCGCCGATTTCGACTCTTACTGGGACGCGCAGATGCGGGTTGAAGCCCATTGGCACGATTCGAACGAATGGTGGCGTTCAGCGGTGTTGAGCACTTCCCGGATGGGCTGGTTCTCCTCCGACCGGACGATTCGTGAGTACGCCACGGATATCTGGAAAGCGCTGGAGTAACTTTTAGCAATAATTGCGAGCAAGGCCCGACGTTTGTTGGGCCTGATCGATATACTGAGCGTCAGTTCGCCGGATTGGCCACTGCGCTTAGGGATATCGACAATGCAATGGATGTTCATGCTGATTGGGCTGGTGCTGGGTTGGATACTCGACGAGTCGTTCAGCGATGCGCTGCTGGGCGGGCTGCTCGGGTTGGGAATTGGCCAGGCCATTCGCATTGGCCGCCTGGATTCACAAACTGTCGAGCAGCGCCGGCTGCTTGAACAGGTGCAGGTGGCGCTGAGTGCGGTCGAGCAGCGTTTGGCATTGCTGGAGGTGTCAGGCGTCAAAGCGCCGCAAATCAGTGAACCCGTTGCCAGCGAGGCCGGCGCACCTCTTGAATTCATTCTCGACGAAATCCCTGCCGAGGCCCCGGAGCTGATCTGGGAACTCCCTCCCGAACTCGAACCGATCACCGCGGCCGCTGCTGAAACCAGACGTCCACTGCGCGACGATCCCTGGAAACCCGAGCCAGTCGCCCGCGAGCCGCAACAGCCCGTCATCCCGCGCGGTCCGAATGTCATCGAGCGCGCCATCAGCGGCGCCCGCAACTGGCTGTTCGGCGGCAACACCGTGCTGCGGGTCGGTGTGGTGCTGTTGTTTCTCGGTCTGGCGTTCCTGCTGCGTTACGCCACCGAAGGCATGGTGGTGCCGATCGAGTTGCGTTACGCCGGTGTCGCGGCGGCTGCGTTGGGCTTGCTTGGCCTGGGTTGGTGGCTGCGACTGCGCAACAGCCATTACGCGTTGATGCTGCAAGGCACCGGGATCGCGGTGCTGTACCTGACGGTGTTTGCCGCAATGCGCCTGCATCCGCTGCTCGATCCTACTGCAGCGTTGGGCCTGCTGGTCGCGGTGACGGTGTTTTCGGCGATTCTTGCCATCACCCAGGACGCGCTGGGTCTCGCCGCCGCTGCGGCACTCGGCGGTTTCGCGGCGCCGATCCTGACCTCCACCGGCGCTGGCAACCCTGTCGCGCTGTTCAGCTACTTTGCCTTGCTCAACGCCGGCATCCTCGCCATCGCCTGGTTCAAGGCCTGGCGGCTGCTCAACTTGATCGGCTTCGTCGGCACCTTCGGCATCGGTTTCGCCTGGGGCCTGCGTTCCTACGCGCCGGAATTGTTGTGGAGCACCGAGCCGTTTCTGATTGTGTTTTTCCTGATGTACCTGGCCATCGGCCTGCTGTTCGCTCGGCGCAAGCTGCTGGAAATGAGCGATGCACCCGAGGATGACAGCCGAGAGGCGCTGCTGCGCTGGTCGACGCAAAAGGGTGATTACGTCGACGGCACGATGCTGTTCGGTCCTCCGTTGGTGGGCTTCGGTTTGCAGTTCGCTCTGGTTCAGCATCTCGAGTTTGCCGCTGCCTTCAGCGCGTTGGCGTTGGGCATGATTTACATGGGCCTGGCACGGTTGCTGATGGGCGGACGAGCGTTGCTGCTGGCGGAAACCTGTCTGGCGCTGGGCGTGATCTTCGCCAGCCTGGCCATTCCGTTGGGGCTCGATGCGCGCTGGACCGCTGCTGCATGGGCCGTCGAAGGCGCCGGAATCTTCTGGCTTGGCCTGCGTCAGCAACGACCGCTGGCCCGAGCCTTTGCCTTGCTGCTGCAATTGGGCTCGGCCCTGGCGTTTGTCAGCGAATTGCGGATCGGCGACAGCAGCTTGCTCGACGGCGCTCCACTGGGCGCGTTGATGCTCGGCGCGGCGTTGTTGTTCAGCTTCTATCAATTGCGCAAAGCCTTGCCCGAACAAGCGTCGGAATGGGAACGCAAAGGGCTGCCCGTATTGGCCTGCCTCGGTCTGACCTTCCTCTATCTGCTGGCGCCATTGTTCTTCCTGACCCACGGCACCGCGATCAGTTGGGCACTGGCGGGGTTGGCGACGTTGTTTGTCGGCTTGCGTCTGCAATCGCGCACCTTCCTGTTCACCGCGTTCGCCGTGCAATTGCTCGGCGGTGCGTTGTTCCTGCTGCGGCTGCAAGGCTCCAGCGGTGAGTCTGCCGCCGTGTTCAGCGCTGGCTGGAGCGGTTTGCTCAGCGCGTCCTTGATCGGCCTGGCGTTGATCGCCGGCATGTTGTTGGCGGCTCGCGATCAGATGGTCCGAAGTGACGTGCGATTGCTGCGCGGCTTGTCGGTGGTGCTGCTGGCCGGTCTGGTGTTGATCAATCTGGCGGTGCTGTTCGTCCTGCCATGGCAAACGGCGAGTGCGGTATGGGCGGCCAGTGGTCTATTCATCATTTGGCTGAGTCTGTACCTGAAGCAGCGCGTGAGTTTTGTCTTCGGTCTGCTGTTGCAGGTGATTGGCGGCGCGGCGTTCCTGTTCGCCGGTCCGGACCTGCTCGGGCCGCTGGCCAGCGAAGGTTTGAAACCTCTGGCCCATAGCGGCTTCTGGACGCCGCTGGTGTTGGGCTTGGCCGCGATGGTCGGAGCGTGGCGCTTGCAGCTCGGCAACCATGCCTCGGCGTTTGATGTGCTGAGCTTGCAGCGTTTGTCCGAAGTGCTGCTGGTGTGGGGAGCGGGCTGGTGGGCGCTGGCGTGGATCAGCGAAGTGCTGCGCTTTGCACCGCTGAATCTGCAAGCGACGTTGCTGCTGGCCGTTGCGGCGCTGAGCGTTGCGCTGTGGACGGTGTTGGCGTTGCGTTCGAAATGGTCGGCGCTGGGCTTACTCTGCACCTTGCTGATTCCTGCTGCCGGGTTGGTGTTGCTTGCTGCGTGGCACTCGCGTTATCACCCGGCGGCCAATGTGGGTTGGCTGGTATGGGCGGCCGTGTTCGTTGTGCATTTCATCTCTCTAAGACGTCTGGCGCCGATGCTGCCGGCGCGCGCCCTCAGTACCGCCCACGTGCTCGGTTGCTGGCTGTTGATCGGCGTGCTGGCCCTGGAGCTGCGTTACGGCCTGTTGCTGTTGTCCGAGCAGTACAACGCCTGGCGCTGGTTGGGTTGGGCGATTCTGCCGAGCCTGTATTTGGTGCTGATGGCGGCCCCCCGTGGCTGGCCATGGCCGGTATCGGCTTATCCGCGCGAATACCGTGTCTATGCCGCCGCGCCTCTGGCGTTGCTGATGCTCGGCTGGTTCTGGCTGGCGAACGTCGTCAGCGACGGCACCGCCGAGCCGTTGCCTTACGTGCCACTGATCAATCCGCTGGAGTTGGGTTTGCTGTTTGCGCTGTTCGGGGTTTATGTCTGGTCCCGCAGCGCCGTGACGCAACTGGCGATTCGCAAGGACTACTTTGATCACGCCACGCAACTGATCGCTGGCGCCTCGCTGTTTGTGTTCTTTACTGCGCTGGTGATGCGCACAGCCCACCATTGGGGCGGTGTGCCGTTCGAACTGGAGGCGTTGCTCGAATCCATGCGGGTGCAGGCCGGTCTGTCTATCGTCTGGACCTTGATGGCCTTGAGTCTGATGATCGGCGGTCATCTGCGTGATCGCCGCGAAGTCTGGCTGATCGGTGCGGGGCTGATCGGTGTGGTGGTGGCCAAACTGTTCTTTGTCGAGTTGAGTAACCGCGGCGGACTCGCCCGGATCGTCTCGTTTATCGGCGTTGGCGTGTTGCTGTTGGTCGTGGGCTATTTCGCCCCGTTGCCGCCCAAGCGCGCCGAGTCTGTGCCGGAGGCTGAAAAACCGGCCCCGCAAACCGAAGGAGTGTCCTCTTGAGTCAGAAGCTGAACTTGGGTTGGTTGGGCGCTGTTGCGCTGGGTGTGGCGCTGTCGGCCAGTGCTCAGGAAAAACCGGCGGACTTCGCCACCCAAGTGCCGTTGTCCGTGAGCGGCGAAGGCCCGTGGTATCGCCTCGAATTGCCCTTGAGTGTGCAATTGAATGCGCGGCAAACCGATCTCAGCGATGTGCGCGTGTTCAATGCCGCCGGTGAGGCTCAGGCTTATTCCTTGGCCCGCGCGCCAGCGCAAACCAGCGAAAACCGCACCCTGACCGACGTGAAATGGTTCCCGCTGTACAACTCGGCGGATTCCACCGAGCACGCACCGAGCGTGCGGGTGCAATCGAATGCCAACGGCACGCTGGTCGAAGTGCAGCCGTCCAGTCAGTTGGAGGCGGGCGAAGAAATGCTGCGCGGCTGGTTGCTCGACGCCAGCAGCATTAAAGCACCGTTGCAGCAGTTGATCCTCGACTGGACCAGCGAACGCGACGGCTTCCAGCGTTTCTCCATCGAAGCCAGCGACGACTTGCAACATTGGCAGTCGTGGGGCGAAGGTCAGGTGGCACGCCTGACGTTTGCCGATGAACGGGTCGAGCAGCATGACGTCGCTCTGCCGGGTCAATCGGCCCGTTATCTGCGCTTGCTGTGGAACACGCCGCAATCGGCCCCGACGTTGACCTCGGCGCAACTGCAAAGCGCCAAGACCCGCAGCCTGCCGCTACCGCTGGTCTGGTCACAACCGCTGGCCGGCAGCAGCGTGAAGGCGGGTGAATACACCTGGCAATTACCCATGGGGCTGAATGTCGAGCGCTTGCAGGTCGAGTTGAGTCAGCCCAACAGTTTGGCGCCAGTGACCTTGTCCGGTCGTCGGGAAAGCAGCCTGCCGTGGCAGCCGCTGAGCAGCGGTTTGCTCTATCGCCTGACCCAGAATGGCCAGGACGTGGTGCAGAACGAATTGCAGCTGTCAGGGCAAACCGTGCAGCAGTTGAAGCTGACGGTGGACGAGCGCGGTGGCGGTCTGGGGGCCGAGGCTCCGACTGTGCGGTTCGCCGTGCGCTCCACTCAATTGGTGTTTCTGGCGCGCGGGGCGGGGCCTTATACGCTCGCACTCGGAAGTGCCACGGTGAAGGCGGCGAGCCTGCCGCTGTCGACGTTGATTCCGGATTACAGCGCTGCAAAGTTGGCGACGTTGGGCAAGGCTACGGTGGAGGGCGGGGCGGTGGTCACGCCGGCGTCGACAGTGACAACGGCTGCTGCGACTGACACCCATTGGAAGAAGTTCGGGTTGTGGGCGGTGTTGCTGCTCAGCGTTTTGTTTCTGGCCGGGATGGCATTCAGTCTGTTGCGCAAGCCGCCGGTCAAGCCTTGAAACTGGCAGCAACGCCCGGTGCACATCCGGGCGGTTTCGAACTACGCTCAACCGGGTGCATGAACTCTATTGGGTGTAACACGTCTGATAGGAGGAAATGCGCCCCGACTCGCGTTAAACTGCGCGGGTTTTTAGCCCCCCCATTCCACCGGAGCCTTCCATGTCCCGCGTTACCCTGAGTCGCTATTTGATTGAGCAGACCCGTAGCAACAACACGCCTGCCGATCTGCGTTTCCTGATCGAAGTGGTGGCGCGCGCCTGCAAGGAAATCAGCCACGCCGTGTCCAAAGGCGCCCTCGGTGGTGTTCTGGGCAGCATGGGCACCGAAAACGTCCAAGGCGAAGTGCAGAAGAAACTCGACGTGATCTCCAACGAGATCCTGCTCGAAGCCAACGAATGGGGCGGTCACCTGGCGGGCATGGCGTCCGAAGAAATGGACAATGCCTACCAGATCCCGGGCAAATACCCGAAAGGCGCGTACTTGCTGGTATTCGACCCACTGGACGGCTCGTCGAACATTGATATCAACGCACCGGTCGGTACTATCTTCTCGGTGCTGCGTTGCCCGAACGAATACCTGAGCCAGAACGAAGCCCTGAACGAAAAGGCCTTCCTGCAGCCAGGCACCGAGCAGGTAGCCGCCGGTTATGCCATCTACGGCCCGCAGACCATGCTGGTGCTGACCCTGGGCGATGGCGTGAAAGGCTTTACCCTGGACCGTGAAATGGGCAGCTTCGTGTTGACTCACGAAGACATCACGATCCCGGAGTCCACTCAGGAATTCGCGATCAACGCGTCCAACCAGCGTCACTGGGAAGCGCCGGTACAACGCTACGTCGGCGAATTGCTGGCGGGCGACGAAGGCCCGCTGAAAAAGAACTACAACATGCGCTGGGTTGCCGCGATGGTTGCCGACGTGCACCGCATCCTGACCCGTGGCGGTCTGTTCATGTACCCACGCGACAGCCGCGAACCGTCGAAACCGGGCAAGCTGCGTTTGATGTATGAAGCCAACCCGATGTCGTTCCTGGTTGAGCAAGCGGGCGGCGCGTCCACCGATGGTCACCAGCGCATTCTCGACATTCAGCCTGAAGGCCTGCACCAGCGCGTAGCGGTGTTCCTCGGCTCGAAAGAAGAAGTCGCACGCGTCACGGCTTACCACAAGGAATAAACATGACCGCGCCCTGGCAGCCGTTGCTCGAATGGTGGTTTGGAAACTCCGAATCACCCAACGAAGTAGCGGCTGACAAGGGCAAGTTATGGTTCGGCAAGCGCGACAGCCAGGACCTCGAAGCGCAGACGCGTTTCGGGGACTGGGTCGAGCAGGCACTGGCCGGCGAATTGACCGACTGGGCGCAACGCCCCGAAGGTTGGCTGGCTCTGGTGCTACTGCTCGATCAACTCCCGCGAATGATCTTTCGCGACACTCCAAAATCTTTTGCAGGCGATCTCAGGGCTCAGGCGCTGGTGGCGCAAGGCATCGCTGCGGATTTCGATCGGCAGTTGCGACCCCTACAGCGGGTATTTATCTATCTGGTGTTTGAGCATTGCGAGAATCTGGCGGTGCAGAATGAAGCCGTCTCGCGGTTTATCGCGCTGGTTGCCGAGCAGCCAGTAGCTGACCGAGCGGTGTTTGCCGATAACCTGGATTATGCCGAGCGGCATCAAAAGGTGATTGCGCGGTTTGGGCGGTTTCCGCATAGGAATGCGGTGTTGGGAAGGGAATCTACGGCTGAGGAAATTGAGTTTCTGAGCGGGCCTGGGTCTCGGTTCTAACTCTTCGTTGCGGCTTAGGCCGTCATCACGAGCAAGCTCGCGATGAGGCCCTCAATAACGCGTTAGATCCTGAAGCTACCCACCAACTGCTTCAGCCGCGCCGCCTGCCGCTCAAGATCGGCACATGCGCGCAAGGTCGACTGCAAGTTCTCCACACCTTCCTGATTCAGCGTGTTGATCTTGGTGATGTCGACGTTGATCGACTCCACCACCGCCGTCTGCTCTTCCGTTGCTGTGGCCACCGACTGGTTCATCCCGTCGATCTCACCGATCCGCTGAGTCACGCTGCCCAGACGTTCGCCCGCCTGGTTGGCGATGCCGACGCTGCTTTCGCTCTGGCGCTGGCTGTCGGTCATGGTGCTCACGGCTTCCCGGGCGCCGACTTGCAGTTCCTCGATCATCTTCTGCACCTGCTGCGCCGAATCCTGGGTGCGGTGCGCGAGGTTGCGCACTTCGTCGGCCACTACGGCAAAACCACGACCGGCTTCACCGGCACGAGCCGCTTCGATGGCTGCGTTGAGGGCCAGCAAATTGGTCTGCTGGGAGATGCTGGTGATCACTTCCAGAATCTGCCCGATGTTCACGGTGTTGCTGTTGAGCGTTTCGATGTTGCCGCACGAATCGCTGATCTTCGCCGAGAGCTGCTGCATCGCCGCGATGGTTTTATCGACGACTTGCTGACCGTCTTCGGCCAATGCGCGAGCATCGCTCGAATGCTGAGAGGCGAGGGCGGCGTTCTGGGCGATTTCCTGGGCGGCGGCGCCGAGCTCGTTGATGGCTGCGGCCACGCTGCTGGTACGCGAGGCTTGCTGGTCGGAGTTGAACATCGACGAGTTCGACGCGGCAACTACACGCAGCGCGACTTCATTGACCAGGCCAGTGGCCGAGGACACCTCGCGGATCGAGGTGTGAATACGCTCCACGAAACGGTTGAACGAGGTGCCCAGCGCGCCGAATTCGTCCTGGCCGTGGATGGTCAGTCGTTTGGTCAGGTCGCCTTCACCTTCGGCGATGTCATGCATGGCGCGGCCCATGGTCAGCAACGGTTGCATCAAGAAGCTGATCAGCATGCCCAACAGCGCGATGATGATCACCACGGCAATGACCATGGCGATAATCGCCGAAGTACGGAATTCGCTGAGCATCGAGAACGCGGTGTCCTGATCCAGCACCAGCGCCACGTACCAGCCTGCCGAGGGCACACCGTTGACGTGTGTAAAGGAGATGAATTGGGTCTTGCCGTCGAGTTCGACTTCCTTCAAGCCCGGGCTGACGTTCGGGGCGCCGTTCGGGTAGGCGTCGGTCAGGCTCTTGAGTACCAGTTTGCTGTCCGGGTGGATCAGGATTTTGCCGCCGGCACTGACGATAAAGGCATGGCCGTGGCCGCCGAAGTTCAGCGAGTTGATGATTGCGCTGACGCTGGACAGGTCAATGTCTGCGCCGGCGACGCCGATCATTTGATTCTGATGTTTCACCGGCGTGGCGACGGTGATCACCAGTTTGCCCGACGACGCGGCAATGTAAGGCTCGGTGACGATGGTCTGTTGCGCACCGTTGGCCGCCTTGTACCAGCCACGGGCGCGGGGATCGTAATCCGCCGCACGATTGCCCGCCGGGACCGAAAACATCACGCCGTCGGAGCCACCAAAGTAGCTCAGCTGAAAATTACTGGTGTAGGCCGGCAGGTCGATGGCGCGCTTGAGGTTGGCCTGAGCGCTGCCGTCCACCGAGATCTGCTGGGACAGCGATTGCAGCAACTGAATGCGGCTTTCCAGCCAGGTCTGGATGTTGCTGGTGGTCAGGCTGCCGAGCTCCTGCATCGAGGATTCGGTACTGCTGCGCAAGGTTTGCCGTTGGCGGTAGTCGTTGAAGAGGATGAAGCAAGCGAACGCAACGGCCACCACGAGGGCAGCAGCCAACAAGATCTTGTGGCTGAACTTCATGTTTCTGGTCATTAAATGAACTACCGCGAAGAGGCTGGTCAACAAAGGGGCGTCAATTTGCCACAGTCGTGGGCTTGCGCTGCTTATATGTCGACTGAGCGGCGGCAAAGATTAGGCGGCTTTTGCGAAAACCGACGAAACACTCAACAGCCAACGAAAGTTCCTGATATTTCACGAAAGACAGACGAGCGGCCCACAAATAGCCGGCCAGTCACGGAACCAGACAGGGGTTTTCTCTTCTAAGCTTCAGCTTGGCAGTCATGCCATTCCCCTTCGCCCCAGGAGCTACACAATGTCGCTGCGTTCTATCGCCCTGCTTTCGTTCTGCGTGTTGTTGGCCGCGTGCAGCAAGGTCAATCAGGAAAACTACTCGAAGCTGTCGTCAGGCATGCCCAAGGCCGAGGTAGAAACCTTGCTGGGCAAACCCACCGACTGCTCGGGCGCGCTCGGCATGTCCAGTTGTACCTGGGGTGACAAGAACAGTTTTATCAGCGTGCAGTACGCCGGTGACCAAGTGCTGATGTTTTCCGGCCAAGGCCTGAAGTAATCCGGGGCTAAGCGCCCACGGGAGAAAAACAATGAAACGGTTACTGATAGTCCTTTTAGCCGGCCTGGTTTTGGCCGGCTGCGCCACTTCCGGCGTAGATTCGTTGGCACCGAAAACTGTCAACAGCGTCAATCTTAAGAAGTACCAAGGGACCTGGTACGAGTTGGCCCGTCTGCCGATGTATTTCCAGCGCAATTGCGCGCAATCCGAAGCCCATTACACGCTCAAGCCTGACGGCGACGTGTTGGTACTGAACCGCTGTCTGACGGCGGACTGGCAATGGGAAGAGGCCAAAGGCACGGCTTGGCCACAGGTGCCGGGCAAGACCGACAAATTGTGGGTCGAGTTCGACAACTGGTTTTCGCGGCTGATACCGGGTGTTGCGAAGGGCGAGTACTGGGTGTTGTACGTCAGCGATGACTACAAGACCGCCATTGTTGGCGATCCGAGCCGCAAGTATCTGTGGCTGCTGTCACGGACCCCGACGGTCAATGGCGTTGTGCGTGAGGAATTGCTGAGCAAGGCACGTCAGCAGGGCTACGACACCACGCGACTGATTTGGCGCGCGACCGATACGCAGATGGCCAAGACTTCGAACTGATTACTCCGCTACTGATCGTTCCCGCGCGAAGTGGGAACGATCAATGAGGGATTAGCCCAGGAGATCGCGCAAGACCTGGGTGAAGGCGCGGTTGCTTTCTTCTTCCCCGGCATGATGCCCATCACGCACAACCCACTGGCCGTTGACCAGCACATCCCGCACCTGGCGGTCGCCACCGGCAAACAACCAACGATTCAGAATCCCGTCGCCACTGGCTGTCGCCAGGTACGGATCGTTGCCATCCAGCACCAGCCAATCCGCACGTTTGCCAACTTCCAGCGCGCCAATCGGCTGACCCAACGCCTGAGCCCCGCCATCCAGCGCTGCGTCGTACAGCGTGCGGCCAACCATCGGCTGATCCGCGCCATACAAACGATTACGACGTTGGTCGCGCAGGCGCTGGCCATATTCCAACCAGCGCAATTCTTCCACCACGCTCAATGACACATGGCTGTCGGAACCGATGCCCATGCGCCCGCCCTGAGCGAGGAAATCCACCGCCGGGAAGATACCGTCGCCGAGGTTGGCTTCGGTCGTCAGGCACAAACCGGCGATGGCGCGACTCTTGGCCATCAGCGTGACTTCTTCCGGGTTGGCGTGGGTCGCGTGAACCAGGCACCAGCGTTGATCGACCTCGGTGTTTTCGTACAGCCATTGCAGCGGACGGCGACCGCTCCAGCCCAGGCAGTCATCAACTTCTTTCTGCTGCTCGGCGATGTGAATGTGCACCGGGCACCGCTTGTCGCTGGCGGCCAGCACTTCGCTGATTTGCTGCGGTGTTACCGCACGCAACGAGTGGAAACACAAACCCAGCGACTGCGCCGGCTGTTGCGCCAGGATTGGCTGCAAGCGCGACTGAAGCTTGAGGTAGTTTTCGGTACTGTTGATAAAGCGGCGCTGACCTTCGTTCGGGGCCTGACCGCCGAGCCCGGAATGGCTGTAGAGCACCGGCAGCAGGGTCAGGCCGATGCCGGCTGAACTGGCGGCCTGGCAGATGCGCAGCGCCAGTTCGGCTGGGTCGGCGTACGGCTGACCGTTGGTGTCGTGGTGTACGTAGTGAAATTCTGCGACCGAGGTGTAACCGGCCTTGAGCATTTCGATGTACAGCTGACGAGCGATGACGCCGAGCTGCTCCGGGCTGATTTTTCCGACGAGGCGATACATCAAATCGCGCCAGGTCCAGAAACTGTCGTTCGGATTACCTGCCACTTCCGCCAGCCCGGCCATGGCCCGCTGGAAGGCGTGGGAGTGTAAATTCGGCATCCCAGGCAGCAGCGGACCGCTAAGCCGTTCGGCGCCATCTGCGTGGGAATCGGCCTGGATATGGGTCAACACGCCACCGGCGCTGACCTCAAGACGTACATTGTTGGCCCATCCACTAGGCAGCAGCGCGCGTTCGGCAAAGAAGGCGGACATGGTTCAGCACCCCATCGTGTGTTATTTGTATATACATATACAGACGTTTGCCTGCTCGGTAAACTCCGGCAAGCTAGCAACTTCTCTTCAACGAACAAGGATTAACCGTGCCGACTCCGCCTGCAGTCTCTCCGTTGGCCGCACACATGGGCGACAGTCCGGCGCCCTTGTACGCCCGCGTCAAACAGATGATCACCCAGCAAATCGACAGTGGAAACTGGCCGCCGCACTACCGCGTTCCGTCGGAAAGCGAGCTGGTCAACCAACTGGGTTTCAGCCGCATGACCATCAACCGCGCCCTGCGCGAGATGACCGCCGACGGTCTGTTGGTGCGCATGCAAGGTGTCGGGACTTTTGTCGCCGAGCCGAAAAGTCAGTCCGCGCTGTTTGAAGTGCACAACATCGCCGACGAAATCGCCTCCCGTGGCCATCGTCATACCTGCAAGGTCATCACCCTCGAGGAAGAGGCCGCCGGTTCCGAGCGCGCCTTGGCGCTGGACATGCGTGAAGGCCAGAAAGTCTTTCACTCGCTGATTGTGCATTTCGAAAACGATATCCCGGTGCAAATCGAAGACCGTTTCGTCAACGCACTGGTGGCGCCGGACTACCTCAAGCAGGACTTCACCCTGCAAACGCCATACGCCTATCTGAACCAGGTCGCGCCGCTGACCGAAGGCGAGCATGTGGTCGAGGCGATCCTGGCCGAGGCCAGCGAATGCAAGTTGCTGCAGATTGAAAAGGGCGAGCCGTGCCTGCTGATTCGTCGCCGCACCTGGTCCGGCCGTCAGCCGGTGACCGCCGCCCGTTTGATCCACCCCGGTTCCCGTCATCGTCTGGAAGGACGGTTTCATAAATAGAGAGCCATAAATGAGTCAAGTAAAGGTTCTACGCGCAAAAGATTATCCGCGCATGCCGTGGAAAAACGGCGGCGGCAGCACTGAAGAGATCACCCGTGATGCAGGCACTGGCCTTGACGGTTTCGGCTGGCGTCTGTCGATTGCCGATATCGGCGAATCGGGCGGGTTTTCCACGTTCGCCGGTTATGAGCGGATCATCACGGTGTTGCAAGGCGACGGCATGACCTTGTCGGTCGACGGTCAGGTGACGCGGGCGCTGTTATCGCTTGATCCGTTCGCCTTCAGCGGCGAGAGCCACGTTACCTGCACATTACTCGGTGGGCCGATTCGCGATTTCAACCTGATCTATGCGCCGCAGCGTTACCGCGCGCGGTTGCAGTGGCTGGACGGCGAGCAGCGTTTTTTCAGCTCGGCGGGCACTGTGCTCGTGTTCAGTATCACCGACGAGCTTGAAGTGCAGGTCGGTAACAGTGCCTCGCAACTGGGCCGCCATGATTGCCTGCAACTTGACGGTAATACCGGGCTTTTGGAAGTCTCCATTAACGGCTCGTGCTGTGTGATTGAGCTGATCACACGCTGATTCAAAATCCCTTTCGCGGGCAAGCCTCGCTCCTACAGGATTGATGTCGATCCAACTATTGGTGATCGACGCAAAACCTGTAGGAGCGAGGCTTGCCCGCGAAGCTTTTTCACCGAGCAAATCCGTTCCCAAATGCGCACCAACTTGTTACCGAACGCCCCAGCGTGGCGCAAACCCCCGCTCAAGTAACAGCTGTAATCCCTCTCGCAAAATCCCCCCGAAAAATTTCATCTTTGCCAAAACCCTTGATCCATGCGCTTTCCAGCCCTTTCAAAACTTTTCTTGAACAGCCATCCAACAAGTTGGCCGCTTGATTGCATATGCTTGTATGTACAAGTAAAGACGTATGCGTATGAGTCAATCGAGACTCCTCGCAGCGTCAACTGATTCGCTTGTGGCGCAACGATGCGCACAAGCTGGCTGCCCACCGCCAGGGTTGGTTTGGATTGATCGCTGAGGAGTCTTTTTCGTGACTGACAATACCCAGAAACCTACTAAATACCGCAATGTCGAAATCCGCGCTGCCCGCGGTAACAAGCTGACCGCCAAGAGCTGGCTGACCGAAGCGCCGTTGCGCATGCTGATGAACAACCTCGACCCGGAAGTCGCCGAGAACCCTAAAGAACTGGTGGTTTACGGTGGTATCGGTCGTGCGGCGCGTAACTGGGAATGCTACGACAAGATCGTCGAAAGCCTGACCAACCTGAACGACGACGAGACCCTGCTGGTGCAATCTGGCAAGCCGGTCGGCGTGTTCAAGACTCACAGTAACGCCCCGCGCGTACTGATTGCCAACTCCAACCTGGTGCCACACTGGGCGAGTTGGGAACACTTCAACGAACTCGACGCCAAAGGCCTGGCCATGTACGGCCAGATGACCGCCGGCAGCTGGATCTACATCGGCAGCCAGGGCATCGTTCAAGGCACCTACGAAACCTTCGTCGAAGCCGGTCGCCAGCACTACAACGATGACCTGAAAGGTCGTTGGGTCCTGACCGCAGGCCTCGGTGGCATGGGCGGCGCTCAGCCTCTGGCCGCGACCCTGGCCGGCGCTTGCTCGCTGAACATCGAATGCCAGCAGGTCAGTATCGATTTCCGTTTGAACAGCCGTTATGTCGATGAGCAAGCCACCGACCTCGACGACGCGCTGGCCCGCATCGAAAAATACACCAAAGAAGGCAAGGCGATTTCCATCGCGCTGCTGGGTAACGCGGCAGAAATCCTGCCGGAACTGGTCAAGCGCGGCGTGCGCCCGGACATGGTCACCGACCAGACCAGCGCCCACGACCCGCTCAACGGTTACCTGCCAGCCGGCTGGACCTGGGACGAATACCGCGCTCGCGCCAAGACCGAGCCAGCTGCCGTGGTCAAAGCCGCCAAGCAATCGATGGCCGTGCACGTTAAAGCGATGCTCGACTTCCAGAAAATGGGTATTCCGACCTTCGACTACGGCAACAACATCCGTCAGATGGCCCAAGAAGAAGGCGTGGAAAACGCATTCGACTTCCCAGGCTTCGTACCGGCTTACATCCGTCCGCTGTTCTGCCGCGGCATCGGTCCATTCCGTTGGGCTGCACTGTCGGGCGATCCGCAGGACATCTACAAAACCGACGCCAAAGTAAAAGAGCTGATCCCGGACGACGCCCACCTGCACAATTGGCTGGACATGGCACGCGAGCGCATCAGCTTCCAGGGTCTGCCGGCACGTATCTGCTGGGTTGGCCTGGGCCTGCGCGCCAAGCTCGGTCTGGCGTTCAACGAAATGGTGCGCAGCGGTGAATTGTCCGCGCCAATCGTGATCGGTCGCGACCACCTGGACTCCGGTTCTGTCGCCAGCCCAAACCGCGAAACCGAATCCATGCAGGACGGTTCCGATGCCGTGTCCGACTGGCCACTGCTCAACGCGCTGCTCAACACCGCGAGCGGCGCGACCTGGGTTTCCCTGCACCACGGCGGCGGCGTCGGCATGGGCTTCTCCCAGCACTCGGGCATGGTGATTGTCTGCGACGGTACTGACGAAGCGGCCGAGCGTATCGCTCGCGTACTGCACAACGATCCGGCCACCGGTGTCATGCGTCACGCCGATGCGGGTTACCAGATCGCGATCGACTGCGCCAAGGAACAGGGGCTGAACCTGCCGATGATTACCGGTAAGTAAGCTATGTAGCAGCTGGCGGAGCCTGCGTTAAGGGCCGAAGGACCTTCGTTCCACTTTGGAATGCCGGGGTCGCTTCGCAACCCGACGCAGCCTGCGGCAGCTGCTACAGAGGTCGAGTAAACCTTAATAACAATCCACAGAGGTTGAATCATGGCTGTTAATAGCGATCGTGCAGGCAGTGAACCGTTGATCGAGAAACGTTCGATCGACTACATCCCGGAAGCGGAAAGACACGGTCGTCTGTTAAGCCAATTCACCCTGTGGTTGGGTGCCAACCTGCAAATCACTGCGATTGTCACCGGTGCATTGGCGGTGGTACTCGGTGGCGATGTGTTCTGGTCGTTGATCGGTTTGCTGATCGGTCAATTGCTCGGCGGCGGTGTCATGGCGCTGCATGCCGCGCAAGGGCCCAAGCTTGGCCTGCCGCAGATGATCTCCAGCCGGGTACAGTTCGGGGTTTATGGCGCGGCCATCCCGATCGTGCTGGTCTGTTTGATGTACCTCGGCTTCACCGCAACGGGAACCGTGCTTTCCGGTCAGGCGCTGGGCCAGTTGCTTGGCGTCAGCGACAGCGTCGGTATTCTCATCTTCGCCAGTGTCATCGTGCTGGTCACGGTGCTCGGTTATCGGGTGATCCATTTCATTGGCCGTGTCGCCAGCGTTATTGGTGTGATTGCCTTTGTTTACCTGTTCAGTCGTCTGATGAGCCAGACTGACATTGGCGCACTGCTGCAAATCCGCCACTTCAGCTGGAGCAGTTTCCTGCTCTCGGTGTCGCTCGCGGCGTCCTGGCAGATCGCCTTCGGCCCTTACGTGGCTGACTATTCACGCTACCTGCCAAGTAAGATTTCCTCGGTGAAAACGTTTTTCGCCGCTGGCGCGGGTTCGGTCATTGGCGCACAGGTGGCGATGATCCTCGGCGTGTTTGCCGCCGCCACGGCCAATGGGCAATTCGCCGGCCACGAAGTAGCCTACATCGTTGGTTTGGGCGGTACCGGTGCCACCGCTGCGCTGCTGTACTTCAGCATCGCGTTCGGCAAGGTCACCATCTCCACGCTGAATTCCTACGGCAGCTTCATGTGCATCGCGACCATCATCAGCGGTTTCCGTGGTCACCTGCAGGTCACGCGCTTGCAGCGTCTGGTTTTCGTGCTGGTCATCGTCGGTACTGCGACCCTGATCGCGCTGCTCGGTCAGCACTCGTTCCTCGGTGCGTTCAAGTCGTTCATCCTGTTCTTGCTGGCGTTCTTTACGCCATGGAGCGCGATCAACCTGGTGGACTACTACTGCATCACCCGCGAGCGCTATGACGTGCCGGCGTTGGCCGATCCGAACGGTCGCTACGGCCGTTGGAACCCCCTCGGTATCAGCGTCTATGTCTTCGGTGTACTGGTGCAACTGCCGTTCATCTCCACCAAGTTCTATACCGGTCCGCTGGTAGACGCCCTGGGTGGTGTGGATATTTCCTGGATCATCGGTCTGGTGCTTCCCGCAGCCCTGTATTACGTGTGCGCAAAAAAATGGCATGGCACCGTACCCGATCAACTGATTCTGCCGGTCGAGCAGGACAGCGTCGTACAACCTAAAACAAGCGGGGCCGGTCGCGCTGCGGCGCAGGCCTGATTGGACGTGGACAGGGCTGGATGCCTCTTGACTGCCGTAAGCCAATTCATGATTAGGAGCGTCACATAATGAAATCGAACAAGACCCTGCTGACCACATTGCTTTCCATGGGCCTGCTGGCCAGTGCCGGCGCTACTCAGGCGGCTGGTTGGTGCGAGTCGGGCAAACCGGTGAAATTCGCCGGCCTGAACTGGGAAAGCGGCATGCTGTTGACCGACGTGATGCAGGTCGTGCTGGAGAAAGGTTACGACTGCAAGGTCGACAGCCTGCCAGGCAACTCCATCACCATGGAAAACGCCCTGAGCAGCAACGACATTCAAGTGTTCGCCGAAGAGTGGGTCGGACGCAGCGAGGTCTGGAACAAGGCCGAGAAGGCCGGCAAGGTGGTCGGTGTCGGCGCTCCGGTCGTTGGCGCGATCGAAGGCTGGTACGTGCCGCGCTACGTGATCGAAGGCGACGCCAAGCGCAAGCTGGAACCCAAGGCGCCGGACCTGAAAAACATCGCCGACCTGGCCAAGTACGCCGCCGTGTTCAAGGATCAGGAAGAGCCATCCAAGGGCCGTTTCTACAACTGCCCGGCCGGCTGGACCTGTGAACTGGACAACAGCGAAATGCTCAAAAGCTACGGCCTGGAAAGCACCTACACCAACTTCCGCCCAGGCACCGGCCCGGCGCTGGATGCCGCCGTGTTGTCGAGCTACAAACGTGGCGAGCCGATCCTGTTCTACTACTGGTCGCCAACCCCGCTGATGGGCCAGGTGGACCTGGTTAAACTCGAAGAGAAACCAGGCGTGGACAAGCGCGTGACCATCAAGGTCGGCCTGTCCAAGACCTTCCACGAGCAAGCCCCGGAACTGGTGGCTGTGCTGGAAAAGGTCAACCTGCCAATCGACCTGCTCAACCAGAATCTCGGGCGTATGGCCAAAGAGCGGATCGAGTCACCAAAACTGGCGAAAATCTTCCTCAAGGAACATCCTGAAGTCTGGCATGCATGGGTGAGCGAAGACGCAGCCAAAAAGATCGACGCGGCCTTGTAGGTTGAGCCTCTCCGACTGCCCTGAGCGGCAGTCGGACGCTTGATCGCAACCCCTTGATTGAGAGTCTCTTATGTTTCCCGAAAGCTTTACCTTTTCCATCGCCGACTGGGTCAACGGTTGGGTCGATTCGCTGGTCACCAACTACGGCGACGTGTTCCGCAGCATCTCCGACACCCTCTTGTGGGCCATCGTCAATCTTGAAGGCCTGCTGCGTGCGGCGCCCTGGTGGCTGATGCTGGCGATCGTGGCGGGCGTTGCCTGGCACGCGACCCGTAAAGTGGTGACCACTGCGGTTATCGTCGGTCTGTTGTTTCTGGTCGGTGCGGTCGGCCTCTGGGACAAGCTGATGCAGACCCTGGCGCTGATGATGGTGGCGACGGTCATTTCGGTGCTGATCGGTATTCCGCTGGGCATTCTCTCGGCGCGCAGCAATCGCCTGCGTTCGGTATTGATGCCGTTGCTGGACATCATGCAGACCATGCCGAGTTTCGTGTACCTGATCCCGGTGCTGATGCTGTTCGGTCTGGGCAAGGTTCCGGCGATTTTCGCCACCGTGATCTACGCCGCGCCACCGCTGATTCGCCTGACTGATCTGGGCATTCGCCAGGTCGACGGTGAAGTGATGGAAGCGATCAATGCCTTCGGTGCCAACCGTTGGCAGCAACTGTTTGGCGTGCAACTTCCGCTGGCCCTGCCGAGCATCATGGCCGGGATCAACCAGACGACCATGATGGCCCTGTCGATGGTCGTGATTGCCTCGATGATCGGTGCCCGTGGCTTGGGTGAAGACGTGTTGGTGGGGATTCAGACCCTCAACGTCGGACGTGGTCTTGAGGCCGGTCTGGCGATCGTGATTCTGGCAGTGGTCATCGACCGCATTACTCAGGCGTACGGTCGGCCACGGCATGAGGTGAGCAAATGAACAACGAAGCCATCAGCAAAATCGAAGTCAAAAACGTCTTCAAGATTTTCGGCAACCGTTCCAAGGAAGCGCTGGCCATGATTGGCCAGGGCAAAACCAAGGATCAGGTGCTGGCCGAAACCGGCTGCGTGGTCGGCGTGAACGACTTGTCCCTGAGCATCGCTACTGGCGAGATCTTCGTGATCATGGGCCTGTCGGGCTCCGGCAAGTCCACTCTGGTGCGCCACTTCAATCGCCTGATCGACCCGACCAGCGGCGCGATCCTGGTGGATGGCGTGGACATCCTGCAATACGACATGGAAGCCCTGCGCGAATTTCGTCGGCACAAGATCAGCATGGTGTTCCAGAGCTTTGGCCTGCTGCCGCACAAGACCGTGGTGGATAACGTCGCCTACGGCCTGAAAGTGCGTGGCGAGACCAAGCAAATGTGCGCCGAGCGAGCCTTGCACTGGATCAACACCGTAGGCCTGAAAGGCTACGAAAACAAATACCCGCATCAGCTTTCCGGCGGCATGCGCCAGCGTGTGGGCCTGGCTCGCGCACTGGCGGCGGACACCGACATCATCCTGATGGACGAAGCCTTCAGTGCGCTCGACCCGCTGATTCGCGCAGAGATGCAGGACCAGTTGCTGGAACTGCAGAAGACCCTGCACAAGACCATCGTCTTCATCACCCACGACCTTGATGAGGCGGTGCGGATTGGTAACCGGATTGCGATTCTCAAGGACGGGCGCCTGATTCAGGTGGGTACGCCGCGAGAGATCCTGCATTCGCCGGCGGATGAGTATGTGGATCGGTTCGTTCAGCGGCGGGCTGCGGTGGTTTGAGGTGATGATCGTTCCCACGCTCTGCGTGGGAATGCATCCCGTGACGCTCCGCGTCACATTCGCAGGGCTTGGACCTTGCGCTGACAACGGGACGCAGAGCGTCCCAGGCGGCATTCCCACGCAGAGCGTGGGAACGATCAAAACAGAATTGGTATGAGGCTCCAGATGTCCCAGGCTGAAAAAATCGTTATCGCAGGCGACCACCTGCGTTGGCAGGATGTGGTCGCCGTAGCCCGCCATGGCGCACAGCTTGAGCTGTCGCCACAGGCCTGGGCGCGGATCGAGAATGCCCAGGCCATCGTCCAGCGTATCGTCGCCAGCGGCGAGCGCGCCTATGGCGTCAACACCGGCCTTGGTGCCTTGTGCAATGTCTCGTTGAAAGACGAGCAACTCAGCCAACTCTCGCGCAACACCTTGCTCAGCCACGCCTGTGGCGTTGGCGCACCATTGGCCGACGAGCAGACTCGCGCGATCCTCTGCGCCGCCATTCTCAATTACAGCCAGGGCAAGTCCGGGATTCACCGCCGGGTGGTCGAAGCGTTGCTGGCGTTGCTCAATCGCGGTATTACTGCGCAAGTGCCGTCCCAGGGTTCGGTCGGTTACCTGACCCACATGGCGCACATCGGCATCGCGTTGCTGGGCGTCGGCAATGTCAGCTATCGCGGGCAGATCGTTTCTGCGCAACAAGCTCTGGCCGAAGAAGGTTTGCAACCGGTTCAGCTCGGTGCCAAGGACGGCTTGTGCCTGGTCAACGGCACGCCGTGCATGACCGGCCTGAGCTGTCTGGCGATTGCTGATGCCACGCGCCTGCTGCAATGGGCTGACGTGATCGGCGCGATGAGCTTCGAGGCCCAGCGTGGCCAGATTGCCGCGTTCGACGCCGAGATCATCGCGCTCAAGCCGCATCCGGGCATGCAGCAGGTTGGCACCAATCTGCGGGCGTTGCTGGATGGCAGTGAAGTGATTGCTTCGAGCATAGGCATCCGCACGCAGGATGCGCTGAGCATCCGTTCTATTCCGCAAGTCCACGGTGCTGCACGAGATCAACTGGCGCACGCGACTCAACAGATCGAAACCGAACTCAACGGCTGCACCGATAATCCGTTGCTGCTGGGTACGCCGGACAATTTCCGCATCATGTCCCAGGCCAACCCGCACGGCCAGTCAGTGGCATTGGCCGCAGATTTGCTGGCGATTGCCATGGCGGAAATCGGCTCCATCGCCGAGCGTCGCCTGGACCGCTTGATCAACCCGCATGTCAGCGGTTTGCCGGCATTCCTCGTGGCTAACCCGGGGGTCAATTCCGGAATGATGATCGTCCAATACGTCGCCGCTTCGCTGTGCGCGGAAAACCGTCAGTTGGCGCAACCGGCAGTGCTCGACAACTACGTCACCTCGGGCCTGCAGGAAGACCACTTGAGCATGGGCACCAACGCCGCGCTGAAGCTGCATCGCGCCCTGGAAAACTGCACGCAGATCCTCGCGATTGAGTACCTGCTGGCGGCCCAGGCGTTTGAATTTCTCAAGGAACAACGTTTCGGCGCCGGCACCGATACGGCCTGGCGTCTGTTGCGCGAGCGGGTCCCGGCCTACGACCAGGACCGCTGGCTGGCACCGGACATCGCCGCCGCTGCCGGTGTGTTGAAAGACCCGATTTTGCTGCACAACGCTTTACCTAACCTGAACTGATTTCCACAAAACACCAGCGTGCCAAGGCGCAGCCCGCCAAAAGACGGGAAGCGACGGACAACGGACATCTCCGGAGCGTCTGGTTAGTACTCTTCTTAACAAAAGAAGAAAACTCTCAAAAGGAGAATAAAAGTGACTGTGCTTAATTTGATTCCCGGCCAACTGAGCCTTGCCCAACTGCGTGATATCTATCAGCAGCCGGTCAAAATCACCCTCGACAACAGCGCCTCAGCCCAGATCGAAGCCAGCGTTGCCTGCGTGGAACAGATCCTCGCCGAGAACCGCACCGCTTATGGCATCAACACCGGTTTCGGCCTGCTGGCTTCGACCCGTATCGCCAGCGAAGACCTGGAGAACCTGCAGCGCTCGCTGGTGCTGTCCCACGCCGCCGGTGTCGGTGAGCCGATCAGCGACGCGCTGGTTCGACTGGTCATGGTGCTCAAGGTCAACAGCCTGAGCCGTGGTTTCTCCGGCATTCGTCGTAAGGTCATCGACGCCCTGATCGCCCTGATCAATGCCGAGGTTTACCCGCATATTCCATTGAAAGGTTCGGTCGGTGCATCCGGCGACCTGGCGCCTTTGGCCCACATGTCGTTGGTGTTGCTGGGTGAAGGCAAAGCTCGCTACAAAGGCGAATGGATGGAAGCGACTGAAGCGCTGAAAGTCGCCGGTCTGACCCCGCTGACCCTGGCGGCGAAAGAAGGTCTGGCGCTGCTCAACGGCACCCAGGTTTCCACCGCTTACGCGCTGCGTGGTCTGTTCGAAGGTGAAGACCTGTTCGCTGGCGCTGTGGCGCTTGGCGCCCTGACCGTCGAAGCCGTGTTGGGCTCGCGCTCGCCGTTCGACGCACGGATCCATGCCGCTCGCGGTCAGAAAGGCCAAATCGACGCCGCTGCCGCTTACCGCGATTTGCTGGGTGAGCGCAGCGAAGTGTCCGACTCGCACCAGAACTGCGAAAAGGTTCAGGACCCGTACTCCCTGCGCTGCCAGCCGCAAGTCATGGGCGCCTGCCTGACCCAGTTCCGTCAAGCCGCTGAAGTGCTCGCCATTGAAGCCAACGCCGTTTCGGACAACCCGCTGGTCTTCGCCGCTGAAGGCGACGTGATCTCCGGCGGTAACTTTCACGCCGAACCGGTGGCCATGGCCGCTGACAACATGGCCCTGGCCATCGCTGAAATCGGCTCCCTGAGCGAGCGTCGTATCTCGCTGATGATGGACAAGCACATGTCGCAACTGCCGCCGTTCCTGGTGGCCAATGGCGGCGTGAACTCCGGCTTCATGATCGCCCAAGTGACCGCGGCGGCACTGGCCAGCGAGAACAAGGCACTGTCCCATCCGCATTCGGTGGACAGCCTGCCGACGTCGGCGAACCAGGAAGACCACGTGTCCATGGCCCCGGCTGCCGGTAAGCGGCTGTGGGAAATGGCCGAAAACACTCGCGGTGTTCTCGCGGTGGAATGGTTGGCGGCGGTCCAGGGTCTGGATCTGCGTGAAGGGTTGAAAACTTCTTCGAAACTGGAAGAAGCCCGGGCGATTCTGCGTGCGCAAGTGCCGTTCTATGAGAAGGATCGTTTCTTTGCACCGGACATCAACGCAGCGAGCGAGTTGTTGGCGACCCGCTGCCTGAACGCGCTGGTACCGGCGAAGTTGCTGCCTAGCCTGTAACGGCTCCTTCTCTGATGATCGTTCCCACGCTCTGCGTGGGAATGCAGCCCGTGACGCTCCGCGTCACTGGACGCGGAGCGTCCCCAGAGGCATTCCCACGCGGAGCGTGGGAACGATCATGTCGCCAATAAAAATAATTAAGGACGAGCAATGCAACAGCAATCAAAAGGACTCAAACGCGGGCTCTCTGCCCGACATATTCGCTTCATGGCACTGGGGTCGGCGATCGGCACCGGGCTGTTTTACGGTTCTGCCTCGGCCATTCAAATGGCCGGCCCCGCGGTACTGCTGGCTTACCTGATCGGTGGCGCGGCGGTGTTCGTGGTCATGCGCGCCCTCGGTGAGATGGCGGTGCACAACCCGGTGGCCGGCTCGTTCGGCCAGTACGCCAGCACCTATCTTGGGCCGATGGCGGGCTTCATCCTCGGTTGGACCTACGCGTTTGAAATGGTCATCGTCGGTATGGCCGACGTCACCGCGTTCGGCATTTATATGGGATTCTGGTTTCCGGAAGTCGCCCGTTGGATCTGGGTGCTAGGCATCGTTTCGGTGGTCGGCGGCTTGAACCTGTGCAACGTCAAAGTCTTCGGTGAAATGGAGTTCTGGCTGTCGCTGCTCAAGGTCGCGGCCATCGTCGCGATGATCCTGGGTGGCTTCGGCATCATGCTGTTCGGCATCAGCACTGCGCCCGGCGCCCAGGCGACCGACATCAGCAATCTCTGGAGCCATGGCGGCTTCATGCCCAATGGCGTGGGCGGCCTGATTGCTTCGTTCGCGGTGGTGATGTTTGCGTTCGGCGGCATTGAAATCATCGGCGTGACGGCCGGTGAAGCCAAAGACCCGCAGCACGTGCTGCCCCGGGCGATCAATGCCGTACCGCTGCGTATTTTGCTGTTCTACGTGCTGACCATGTTCGTGCTGATGTCGATCTTTCCATGGCAGCAGATCGGCAGCCAGGGCAGCCCGTTTGTGCAGATTTTCGACAATCTGGGGATCAGTTCGGCGGCAACTATTCTTAATATCGTGGTGATTTCGGCGGCGGTGTCGGCCATCAACAGTGACATCTTCGGCGCGGGTCGCATGATGTATGGCCTGGCTCAGCAAGGGCATGCACCTAAAGGCTTTGCCCGGTTGTCGCGCAATGGCGTGCCGTGGCTGACGGTGGTGGTGATGAGCGGTGCGCTGCTGCTGGGCGTGTTGTTGAACTACCTGATTCCGGAAAACGTCTTTCTGTTAATCGCCTCCGTCGCGACCTTTGCCACGGTGTGGGTCTGGTTGATGATTCTGTTCACCCAAGTGGCCATGCGTCGTTCCATGAGTAGCGAACAGGTCGCACAGTTGAAATTCCCGGTGCCGTTCTGGCCCTATGCGCCGATGGCGGCGATTGCCTTCATGCTGTTCATCTTCGGCGTGCTGGGCTATTTCCCGGACACCCAGGCAGCTCTGATCGTCGGCGTGGTCTGGATTGTGTTGCTGGTGCTGGCCTACCTGACGTGGGTGAAACCGGCGGCAGGGAAGGCAGTGCCGGTGGAGCAGGAACCTTCTTTTTCTCATCGATAACCTAACGGAGGCCAAGGATGAAAACTCTCTGGCAACACTGCCACGTCGCAACCATGGCGCAAGGCGTCTACTCGATCATCGAGGATGCGGCCATCGTGACGTCCGGTGCGCACATTGAGTGGATCGGCCCACGCGCTGAACTGCCGGCGGGCGAATACCCGGCCGTCAATGATTTAAAAGGGGCTTGGGTTACACCGGGCCTGATCGACTGCCACACCCACACGGTGTTCGGCGGTAACCGCAGCGATGAATTCGAACAGCGCCTGCAAGGCGTCAGCTATGCCGAAATCGCAGCGGCCGGTGGTGGCATTGCCAGCACCGTACGCGCCACCCGCGCGGCCACTGAAGACGAACTGTTCGCCAGCGCCGCCAAACGCCTGAAAAGCCTGATGCGCGACGGCGTGACCACGGTCGAGATGAAATCCGGCTACGGCCTGGACCTGGCCAACGAACGCAAGATCCTGCGGGTGATTCGCCGTCTCGGCGCCGAACTGCCGGTCAGCGTGCGCAGCACGTGCCTTGCCGCCCACGCCTTGCCGCCGGAATACGCGGATCGCGCCGACGACTACATCGACCACATCTGCGCCGAGATGCTTCCCGCCCTGGCCGCCGAAGGTCTGGTGGATGCGGTGGATGCGTTCTGCGAATACCTGGCGTTCTCGCCGGCGCAGGTCGAGCGCGTATTCGTCACTGCACAACAACTCGGCTTGCCGGTGAAGCTGCACGCCGAGCAGTTGTCGTCGTTGCACGGTTCGAGTCTGGCGGCGCGTTACCACGCACTGTCGGCCGATCACCTGGAATTCATGACCGAAGACGACGCCATCGCCATGGCCAAGTCCGGCACCGTCGCGGTGTTGCTGCCCGGCGCCTTCTACTTTCTGCGCGAGACCCAGTTGCCGCCGATGGACGCCTTGCGCAAACACGGGGTGAAAATCGCCATCGCCAGCGACCTCAATCCTGGCACCTCACCAGCGTTGTCGTTGCGCTTGATGCTGAACATGGCGTGCACCTGTTTGCGCATGACCCCGGAAGAAGCGCTGGCCGGTGCAACGATTCATGCTGCCACCGCGTTGGGCATGGCCGAGACTCACGGCTCGCTGGAAGTCGGCAAGGTCGCGGATTTCGTCGCCTGGCAAATCGATCGTCCGGCCGACCTGTCGTACTGGCTGGGCGGTGACCTGGAAAAACGCGTCGTGCGTCACGGCGTCGAAACAAGCGTTTAGGAGAGCAGTTGTGGATAAGGTTCTGAACTTCAAACAAGGCCGCGTGCCGTTGCTGATCAGCATGCCCCACGCGGGCCTGCAACTGACCCCGGCGGTTGAAGCGGGGTTGATCCCCGACGCGAAAAGCCTGCCGGACACTGACTGGCATATCCCGCAGTTGTACGAATTTGCTGCCGACCTGGGCGCCAGCACGTTGGCTGCCGAGTACTCGCGGTTTGTCATCGACCTGAACCGACCGTCTGACGACAAGCCTTTGTATGTCGGCGCCACCACCGGCCTGTACCCGGCGACGCTGTTCGACGGCATTCCGTTGTTCCGTGAGGGCATGGAGCCGTCAGCGGCGGAACGAGCGACTTACCTGGAGCAGGTCTGGACGCCGTATCACAGCACCTTGCAAAACGAGCTGGCGCGACTGAAAGCCGAGTTTGGCTACGCACTGCTGTTCGATGCGCACTCGATCCGCTCGGTGATCCCGCACCTGTTCGACGGCAAACTGCCGGACTTCAATCTTGGCACCTTCAACGGCGCCAGTTGCGATCCACAGTTGGCCGGTCAGCTAGAAGCCATCTGCGCACGCCACGGCGATTACAGCCATGTGCTGAACGGTCGCTTCAAGGGCGGCCACATTACCCGGCATTACGGCAATCCGGCCGAGAACATCCATGCGGTGCAACTGGAGTTGGGGCAGTGCACCTATATGGAAGAGTTCGAGCCGTTCCGTTATCGCCCGGATCTGGCGGCACCGACCCAGGTGGTGCTCAAGGAATTGCTGCAAGGACTGTTGGCTTGGGGCGAGAAACACTACCGGTAACTGATCGTTCCCACGCGGAGCGTGGGAACGATCGATCAGGACAGTCGCCACCGTGCAAAACACGGTCGCTACAGTTCGCTTTTAACCTCTCGACGCTGCGTAATGTTCTGGGCACGGTGCACTAGACACCGGGCCCATAATAATCCGCTGCCGCACGAGAACCTCCCCAATGAAAAGACTGTTCACCCGCTGTCTCTCAATCCTCTGCGGCACCGCTCTTCTGAGCACCAGTGTCCTGGCCGCTGACGACGTTTCCTGCAAGGCCGTGCGCATGGGCGTGGTCAACTGGACCGACGTGATTGCCACCAGCGGCATGGCCGATGTGCTGCTCAACGGCCTCGGCTACGAAAGCAAGCAAACCAGCGCCGTGCAGCAAATCATCTTCGCCGGCATCCGCGACAAGCGTCTGGACATCTACCTTGGTTACTGGAAACCGGCGATGGACAAAAACATCGCACCGTTCGTGGCCGCCAATCAGGTGAAAATCATGGACAAGCCGAGCCTGGCCGACGCTCAGGCAACGCTCGCCGTACCTGAGTACGTCGCCGAAGCGGGCCTGAAAACCTTCGCCGACATCGCCAAATTCAAGGATCAGCTCGGCGGCAAGATCTACGGCATCGAGCCGGGCAGTGGCGCCAACACCACCATCAAAACCATGATCGAGACCAATCGCTTTGGCCTGAAGGACTTCAAGCTGATCGAGTCCGGTGAGGCCGGCATGCTTGCCGCCGTACAACGGGCGGTGAATCGCAAGGAATTCGTGGTGTTCGTCGGTTGGACTCCGCACCCGATGAACATCAACATGAAGATCGCCTACCTGACCGGCAGCGAAGACGTTTACGGCCCGAACGAGGGCGCCGCAACCGTTTCCACGGTGACCGCCCCGGACTACGCCCAGCGCTGTCCGAACGTAAACCGCCTGCTGGAAAACCTGACCTTCACCGCCGCCCAGGAAAGCCAGTTGATGGTGCCGATCATGGAGCGCAAGACACCTCAGGAAGTTGCCAAACAATGGCTGCGCGACCATCCGGAAGATTTGCAGCGCTGGCTGGCGGGTGTCAGCAGTTTCGATGGCAAGGAAGGCGTGGCAACCGTTCAGGCCAGTTTGAAACCTTGATGGCGGCCTATCCTTTATCCGAACAGATGACGGCGTTCGTCGAGAAAACCGTCAGCTTCAACAGCACCGACAGCAACCTCACCGGTTTGCGTCAGGCCTACAGCCGGATGTGCCGGGCGTTTACCCCGCCGCGTCCTGCCGGGCTTTATGTGGTCGACTTTGAATTGGCAGGCGTGCCGGTGCGGTCGTATCAACCGCCGGTTTCACCACCGACCAGCGGTTGTCCGTGCATCGTGTATCTGCACGGCGGCGGGTGGGTGGTGGGCGACCTGGATTCCCACGACTTCATCTGCGCCGAACTGGCGTCGACGCTCGGCGTGCTGGTGATCGCCGTCGATTATCGGTTGGCGCCGGAACATCCGTTTCCGGCGGCGTTCGAGGATTGTCTGGGGGTCTGGCGCGCGCTACGGGCCGGGCCATTGCTGCTCGATCCCGAGCGAACGCTGGTGGCCGGGGACAGCGCCGGTGGCAACCTGGCGGCGGCGTTGTGTCTGGCGTTGCGCGATGCGGGCGAGCCATTGCCGGCTGCGCAGGTCCTGATTTATCCGGGGCTGGGTGGTGATCAGCGATTGCCATCGCGCAGTGAATGCATCGATGCTCCCTTGCTCAGCAGCAGCGATCTGGAGTGTTATCACGCCTTGTACTTGCGCGGCACCCGACAGCCAGGTGCCTATGCGATGCCGTTGCTCGCCGAGGATTTCAGTGGTTTGCCGCCGACCTTGATCGCCGTGGCTCAATTCGACCCGCTGCGCGATGACGGTGTGCTCTACGCCGAGCGACTGAACGCAGCAGGTGTGGCAGCGACGCTTTATTACGGGGACGGGTTGGTTCACGGCTGTCTGCGGGCTCGGGGGCAGGTCGCCGAGGTCGACGCACTCTATGAAACGCTGCTCGGCTATTTGAAAACGATATTCGACAACCATTCGGCTTAACGGAAGCGTCCTACGCTAAATATCGATTCGTCTGACTGCGCCGATTGGTAGATCCACGCAAAGTCCCGTGCTTACAAATAGACACAGGGACATGTGGATGCTCAGCGATGCCAAGCAGGTCGCTTTCAAACTCGACATTGACGGTTTTTCCCACGACCTTCAGGTACTCAAATTCCGCGCCAAGGAAGCGCTTAACCAGCCCTACGAAGTCAAACTCGAATTGGTCAGCGAACGCCCCGACCTGGACCTCGATTCTCTGCTGCATCGCTCGGCTTTTCTGCGCTTCGGTCCTGACGGCGCCGGCATTCACGGGCAGATCTTTGGAGCCGCCCAAGGCGATTCAGGCAAACGCCTGACCCGCTATCAGATGACCCTGGTGCCCCAACTCGCCTACCTCACCCACTGCCACAATCAGCGTATTTTCCAGCACCTGAGCGTGCCGCAGATCATCGCCAGCGTGCTGAACGGCCAAGGGATGCAGCCCGATGCCTGGCGCTTCCAACTCAGCGCCGAGTACCGGCCACGGCTGTATTGCGTGCAGTACGAAACCGGACTGCATTTCCTGCAAAGGTTGTGTGAGGAAGAAGGCCTGCACTTTCATTTTGAGCACAGCGCCGATGGGCATGTGCTGGTGTTCGGCGACGATCAAACCAGCTTCTCGAAACCCTCCCAGTCAACCGCGTACAGGCCAGGCAGTGGCATGGTCGCCGGAGCGCCGGTGATCGACCGTTTCAAGCTGCGACTGGAAACCCGCCCGACCCACGTCAGCCGTCGTGATTACGACTTCGAGAAACCGCGCCTGCAACTCGACAGCGAGACTAAAAACCCGCTGCTGCCGCACCTTGAGGATTATGGATTCCCAGGTCAGTTCACCCATCGTGAGCGCGGTAAACATCTGGCCAATCTGGCGCTGGAACGCCACCGTGCCGATTACCAGCAAGCCGAAGGGCGTAGCGATCAGTGCGCCCTGCGCAGCGGCCATTTTGTCGAGATGACCGAACACCCACGCGCTGACCGCAATGGCCTGTGGCTTCTGACTGAAGTCGAACATGTTGGCCTGCAACCCCAAGTGCTTGAGGAGTCAATCACCGACAGTAGTCCGCAGGATGGTTTCAGTCAGGGCTACCGTAACCACTTCGTCGCCACACCTTGGGACGTGATATTCCGACCGGCCCTTGAACACCCCAAACCCAAGATGACGGGCAACCAACATGCGGTCGTCACCGGCCCGCCCGGTGAAGAGATCTACTGCGACGAGTACGGCCGAGTAAAGGTTCAACTGCTCTGGGACCGTGACGGTCAGCACAACGAACAATCGAGTGGCTGGCTGCGCGTCGCCACCGGCTGGGCCCATGACAGCTATGGCGGCGTGTTGATCCCGCGAGTCGGCATGGAAGTGCTGGTGGGCTTCAGCGAGGGCGATCCTGACAAACCTTTTATCCTCAACTGTCTGCCAAACGCCTCAACCCCGGTGCCACTGGATTTGCCCGCCGAGCACACTCGCAGCATTTTCCGTAGCCAGAGCAGCCCCGGCGGTGGTGGATACAACGAACTGCGCATCGAGGACAGGAAAGGCGCCGAGGAAATTGCCCTGCGTGCCCAGCGCGA
>NZ_JASBRE010000099.1 GCF_029960815.1 Pseudomonas sp. AL03 | reverse complement strand
CTGAGCAGCGAGCAGACGGCCTCGGTCGGCGGTATCAACATCAACCTGGGCAAACGCAGCACCGACGCCAGCGCCCAGGTGCCCAAGGACATCACGCGCATCGAACGCGTGGATGCCGATGGCGTGAAACAAGTCAGCTTCGTCCCGGTCGACTTCCGGGGTGTGCCGTTTGCCGCCGTGGACCCGACGGCATCTTCGACCTTCCGGCTGCCCCAAGGGCCGTACGGAATGTTCGTGCAGAGTCGCAATCCACAAAGCCGTTACC
>NZ_JASBRE010000098.1 GCF_029960815.1 Pseudomonas sp. AL03 | reverse complement strand
AACCTGACGAGCCACTCGTTCAGTTTTATCTGGAGCACGCACACGAGGAATCGAGAGTGCTGTTGTTCAGCCCGGACTCGGCGCACGCCGTCGCTGAGCACTTACGCAAACTGCTGACGGTTGAGTTGCCAGAGGGATTGCCGGTCTTGCTGCGCCTGGCAGACGCCGCCGTGGCGCGAATCCTGTTCGGTAGCGGCGATCAGCGATTGTTTGGGCCTCTGTCCTGTGTGGTAACCGCCGACGGTGTCGAGGTTAATTGGCAACAGCACCAACC
>NZ_JASBRE010000097.1 GCF_029960815.1 Pseudomonas sp. AL03 | reverse complement strand
CGAACGTCACCTCGATACCTTGATAAAACTCGGCCAAGAGCAAAACAAACGCATCATTGATGTGCTCGAAGGCTCCAGCTTTAGTGGCAAACGCGGGGTCAACGACTTCATCGACCGGCCGGCCATGGACAGCGCACTGTTTCAGCATCGCGACGACCTTGGCCGCTGGAACCGATTGCTGGAGCGCATTACCGCTGACCGCACCCTGCTGGTGGGTGCCGGTCGCTTCCATCGCTCGGCCTGGTATTACGACGCGCAGGATCAACAGCAACTCCACC
>NZ_JASBRE010000096.1 GCF_029960815.1 Pseudomonas sp. AL03 | reverse complement strand
CCATGCCGGAGTCTTGCTGATAAGGGGTTTCGCCCAGTTTGGGGAACCAGGTCTGATCGTCGGTGAACACCAACAGATGACCGTCTGCCGAATGCTGGTGATGCCAGGCGATGCCGTCCTCGGCGCATAAACGTTGGACGAGTTCGAAGTCGCTTTCCCCATATTGCGTGCAGTACTCGCGCTCGGGGCTGGTGCTGACATGGAAGGTAAACGCATCGGCCTGAACGCCGTGACCTTTGAGCACCTGAGCAATGATTTGCGGCACCGTCAGGTGCTGGAAA
>NZ_JASBRE010000095.1 GCF_029960815.1 Pseudomonas sp. AL03 | reverse complement strand
CAGCTCGCGCGGAAGAAAAACTTAACGTCGTGTCCGGGATTAGTTGACCACTACACCGCCAGTCTTGATAGATCGCGGCGTCGCGCATGGCTCGCTTGAGGATTGTGCCGCGAGGCAAATACAGGAATCAGGATCGCCTGTCCTTCTATATAGAAGGATTGGTTTTGCTCTCCGATATAGAGGGGAGCGGGCTGTTTCCGGCTTTCTACAAGTGATTGATAGAAAAGCGCAATTAAGGGTTGACGGCAGATTCTGGAAGTCTATAATTCGCCCCACTTCCGGCGCAGTCGA
>NZ_JASBRE010000094.1 GCF_029960815.1 Pseudomonas sp. AL03 | reverse complement strand
ACGGCTGTTTACGGCGGAAGCCTGAAGGACAATCTGGCCAGTTCGGCTGTCAGCGCGGCCGCAAGTATCGGTGGCGCTGTCGGGGCTGGGGAAATTGGCGATCTCAACCTGCCAGAAGGCGGTTTGGCAAAAATCCTCTTGCATGCGGGCCTGGGTGGTTTGCTGGCTGAAGCGATGGGCGGTGATTTCCGCACCGGAGCGCTGGCGGGTGGCGCTAACGAGATACTGGTCGGATTGCTCGGTGACAAGCTCTTGCCTTCGAACCTTGTCCCGGGCTCTGCGGAATACAACCAGG
>NZ_JASBRE010000093.1 GCF_029960815.1 Pseudomonas sp. AL03 | reverse complement strand
GCGGCCAAATGCACGCAAGTGCTCGACAGCCGTGAGGAACGCGAACACTTCATGCAAGCCGTCGATCTCGGCCCGGTGCATTGCCAAACTGGCGGCGAACACCTACTGACGGTCGCGCAAGGCAAACAGTGGCTGGCGGAGATTGCGACCGATCCGGCCCGGCAAGCGCAAGCCGCACAAGACCGTACGGAACAGGAAGCCGAGTCGCCATCGGACGCTGTTCTATTGCCGACGGTGCAGGTCAGCGATGCCCCCGAGCACGAACGTGAACCCTACTTATGGGAACAACCGCGGCGCTT
>NZ_JASBRE010000092.1 GCF_029960815.1 Pseudomonas sp. AL03 | reverse complement strand
ACCGCCGACCAATCACATCCATCAAATCACAACCATCACGCAACGGTATGGCCAGCAGTTTGGAAAAGTCTGATAACACCACCGTGTCACAACCGATTTCGGCACGAAAGGCGATGTTCTCCAACACCTGCGTGACCGTACGAATGCGGTAATCCGCCATCGCTTGCAGGACGTCGAGTGGCGCTTGGGTATCAATAAGCAGAGAAGCTGGAATCAAGTCGATTCCGGTAAGGGGCATGTATCTATCCATAGGTGAAACCTCGTTTAGTTTGCTGAGACTGCCAGCAGATCGTCGCCAAACGAAATGG
>NZ_JASBRE010000091.1 GCF_029960815.1 Pseudomonas sp. AL03 | reverse complement strand
ACTGGAGCAATACCGACCACAACGAACGCGATTACCTGTTGGCGTGCTACATCGAATCCTTGAGCCGGCTCAGTCCCGGGGATATCGGCAATCTGGTCGACGCCAGCGACGATCCGCGAGTCCAGGCGCTTTTTGACGATCTGGAACAGTTGCCCGAACCGGATCGGGAACACACCCGCAAAGCATTACTCGACTACCTGAACAAGGGCGGCAAGGTCGAATCGCCGGACAACCCCGTGCCTCCGGAGCTGGAGCACGCGCGCAAAGAAGCGCATGCCGAAGCGTTCAAACTCGCCAAGTACCAGGGCGCCA
>NZ_JASBRE010000090.1 GCF_029960815.1 Pseudomonas sp. AL03 | reverse complement strand
CGACGTTGACCAGGTCGTTGCCGGCGATCAGGGTCAGGTCGCGGCCCTGGATCAGACTGCCGCCGCGCACGTTGCGCGATTCGGCTTGCCCGCGAGAAAACGCTGGCCGCTCTGGGCCAGCACGGCGTCGCTGATCAAATCCGGCTTGGTTTCGATCAGGTACTTGTGCGACCGGAATTTATCGACAGTCCTTATATGCGGTTAATCGTAAAGGTCCTACGCCAACCTCGGAATCAGGCACCTTGCACCGCTGGAACGATGAAGCTTATAGTCCGCCCGTCGTCCACACGGCGACCGGGTTTGGCGACCTGACTAACGAGTGCGAGAGCTGTCTGCTTATTTGC
>NZ_JASBRE010000008.1 GCF_029960815.1 Pseudomonas sp. AL03 | reverse complement strand
CCTCCCCCAGAAACGCACTTGCTGTTGAATGAATCCTTGAGCGTAACCTCTCTCGCTGGAGTCAGGGTCAACATACAAGGAGCGAGCGGTGCGGCGATCCGACTTGCCCGCGAATGGTACGACGCGGTACTTCAGACAGACCGCGTTATCGTTTTTCGCGGGCAAGTCGGATCGCCGCATCGCTCGCTCCTACAGGTGCGGTGTTGTCAGGCGAGTTCAGGGGTGGAGGCGTAAGCCTGTTCCAGCAGCACGGTAAAGCGGTTGAACGCATTGATTGCGCCTTTCTCCACTTCAGCTTCTTCCTGAGCGCTGAACGCCAGCCCGTCGAGGGTTTTGACGAAACTTTTCCAGCCTTCAGCGCGGCCACCGGCCGGTTCCGCGAGGTGACGAGCGCCGAAGGTTTCGCTCAACCCCAGGCCTACGGCACGCTTGATCAGGAACGCCGCACCGAGTTTCGAGCCTTCAGACACGAAGAGCCAACCCAGGGCCTCGGCTTTGGCTGGATTCTTCACGGCACCTGCGACGGGCGCCGGCACTTCAGTGTCCAGATCAGCCAGGTCAGCCTTGGCCGCTTCCGCACGGCAGCGTGCCGGCAGGTCCGCAACGATGGACGTCAGCTGGGCATCGTTGTACAGCGACACCAGTTCCGACTGAAACAAATATTGAGCAACCACGAAACGCGCGAAGTTGGCCTGGGTTTCAAACGGTGCGTGCGTTTTGACCAGCGCATCGAGTTGGGTGTGAGGTTCATGGGTGATCTGGTTCAAGCGTTGCGAACGCAGAGTCGGGCGTTGAGCAGTGTCCTGAGTGGTCATGAGAAGTCCTTGAGAAAAAGAGGCGCTTGGTAACGAGACGAATGACGGGGCGCCGGACAGTAAAAAAACCTCCCGGTGCTGCTTCTATTCCGCGGCGCCGTGAGGTGAATCAGGTCAGATGTCCCAGACCAGATTGACCGCGAAGTTGCGACCCGGTTGAGTCAGGCGATCGAGGTTGGCCGGTTGCGTCACCGAGGCTTCGCCGACGCTGTCGTAACCGCGCACGTCGTCCCACTGCCAATACTTTTTGTTGGTCAGGTTGTAGAGGCCGGCGTTGACGGTTACATCGTCGGTCACCTTGTAGAAACCGGCCAGGTCGAGCACGCCATAGCCCGGGGTCTTGAACTGGGTGCTGGTGCCGTCCGGTGTTTTGAAGCTGGTGCTGTCGACGCGGGTCTTGCGTTTAACCAGTGTCCAGCTCAACAGGGCACCGTAGTTGTCCTGGTCATAACCCAGACCGAACACGCCGGTCAGCGGGTTGATACTGTTCAGCGGCTCGCCGCTGTCATCGTTGCGGCCATAGAGGTAGGCCACCGAACCTTGGGTGTAGAGACCGTTTGGTGCGCCGAAATTATCCAGGTTCAGGCGACCCTTGAGCTCCAGACCCTTGATGGTGGCGTGCTTGATGTTGTTGCTCTGGAACGTGGTCTCGGTGTAGCCGGGAGTCATGGCGTTTTCGTCGATGAAGTCGCGGTATTTGTTGTAGAACACCGCCATATCGAAAGTGCCCGCCTCAAACTGGCCGCGCAAACCGGTTTCATAACTCTTGCTCTTTTCCGGCTCCAGGTCGGGATTAGGTGCGACCTGATAGCCGCCGGCCAGGTTTTCGAAGCGACCATACAGGGCCTTGGCGGTCGGCGTCCGGAAGCCCTCGGCGTACTGGCCATACCCGGTGTAGTTGGCGTTGAAGCTATAGGTGGTGCCGAATTTTGGCGACAGACGATGCCAGGTTTTGGTGTCATCGCTCACCGCACCGTTGCCGCTCTGGTCTGCGGTGGCCAGGAACTCGTCCGTGATGTGTGGCTTGAGCTGGGTATAGTCATAGCGTGCACCGGGCAGGAAAGTCCAGTTGCCCCAGCTGATCTGATCCTGAGCGAACACGCTGTAGCTGTTGATGGTCGGGTCCGGGAAGTCGCTGGCGGGTTTCAGGGTGTCGGCAGCGCTGGCGGCACCGATGACCCGGCAGGCTCCGGCCACTGTCAGGCAGGTGCCGCTGCCGGTACGCAGACCGGTGACTTTGTCCTGTTTGAGGGTGGTGCCATAGGTGACACGGTGATCGGTGTCGGCGATGGCAAACGACTTGTCAGCCTGGGCATCGAACACCCATTGGCGATCCTTGTAGGTGGTATCGCGGTTGCGCAGCACGGTGCGCGACGGCGCGTAGATTTCTTCGGTGCGCTGGTCGGTCTTGGCGATCTGGTAGTTCAGCGTCCATTTGATGTTGTCAGCCAGGATGCTGTCCAGGCCGAAGCTGTGTTCCAGACCGAAGCGTTCGCGGGTGACGGTGTCGTTGCCGGTACGGGATTTATAGAAGCCGAAACCGCGTCCTGCGTTGAACGGGCCGCCCACCGCGCTCAGTTGGTTAGTGTCGCGGTCGTCCTTGTAGTGCTCGTAGGTCAGACCGAAGCGCGCATCGTCGGCGTAGTCCCAGCCCAGCTTGGCCAGCACGTTGGTGGTGCGCACGTCCTCGGGGTTGGCCTCGGTGCGGGTCAGGCCGGTGCCGCCGGTTTCGCCGTAGGATTCTGTTTCATGACCATTGCGCTGACTCAAGTGCAACAGGCCGTCGAAGTCGCCGGTGCGACCGGCCACGGTACCGGAGGTCAACCAGCTGTCGTCGGCCGAGCTGTAGCCGGTCTTCAGGCGTGCGCCGACGTCTTTGCCCGGTTTGATGATGTCGTCCGGGTCCAGCGTGTAGTAGCTGACCGCGCCGCCGATGGCGTTGCTGCCGTAGAGCACCGACGCCGGGCCGCGCAGGATCTCGACGCGCTTGACGATCTCGGGGTCGACGTAGTTGCGGTTGGTCTGGGCGTACGGGCCGTTGAAGAAGCTGTCGGGCACCTGCACACCGTCGATCTGGGTCAGTACGCGGTCGCCGTCGATGCCGCGGATGTTGTAGCCAGTGAGACCGGCGCGTTGACCGGCGCCGCTCACCGAAACACCGGGCTCGTAGCGCACCAGATCCTTGATGTTATTCACATTGTTACGGTCCAGCGCTTCGCGGGTCTGGACGGTGACGGTGCTCGGCACGCTGTTCACGTCCTGTTCCTGACGGGTGGCGCTGATGGTCACCTGTTCCAGGTTGAGCGCGCCGCTGTTGCTGCGCTTCTCCAGCACGATGTTGTTGTTGCCCAGTTTGCGATAGCTCAGGTTGGTCCCCACCAACAGGCGATCGAGGGCTTTCTCCGGCAGTAGCGAACCCCGTACGCCCGGCGAGGCCACGCCTTCAGCCAGTTCTGCCGGCAAGCCAACTTGCCAGCCTGTCACGGCGGTAAAGGCATTGAGTGCCGAGACCAGCGACTGCTGAGGGATGGCGAACGCGTAATCGCCCATGTTGCGGGTCGGTTGCTCTGCAGCGGTGGCGGCCATCAGCGGCGCGCTGCCTGCCATCAGGATGGCGGCGGTCAGCAGCGTCAGCAGGCGAGAAGGTGAAGAGGGTTGGCGGGTAAGGCGAGAGGACATCGATAGCGCTCCGTGTCGCACGAATCTTTATAGGTGCTGGTTGGCATCCAGAGATGCGAATCAATTGCATTGGCTATAACGAGACGTACGGGGTTTGGCTATCGAGTAAAAATAATTCTCATTTAGTTCAAGATGACCAGCGCCGGGAATTCCTGAAGCCGCGCCGAGGTGATGTGGGCCAGCGAACGGACCACGTCCAACGGCTGGTCGAGTCGGTAGTTGCCGGTGACGGCGATGTCGGCCAACTGCTCGTTGTTGTTGTTGATGATGATCCAGCCTGGATAGTAACGACGCAGCTCCGCCAGCACCTGGCTCAGCGGACAGTTTTCGAACACCAGTCGACCCTGGACCCACGCCAGATCGGTCGCGGCATCGAGTTTGGCGGGGCGATCAAATCCGTTGGGGCCGATGCGGATGCTTTCTCCGGCGGACAATCGAATTCGCGCGTCGTCGCGGGTCGCTCGCAAGTCGACATCCCCACGCTGCACCCGAACCTGTGCCACACCGTCCAGATATCGCACCGCAAATGCGGTGTCCCGAACGCTGGCCTTGACTGGTCCGGCGTCGATTTCCAGCGGCTGGCCGCGATTGCCCGCCACCTCGAAAAACGCTTCGCCCTGATACAAGCGGGCAATGCGCTGTTGATCGTTGATGGTGCTGGAGAAGGCCGAATTGGTATTGAGCAGGACCTTCGAGCCGTCCTCCAATTGCAGACGTTGACGTTCACCGACCACGGTCAGGTGATCAGCCTGCAGGCGCATGGGCAGATTGCTGAAACTGAACACACCGAGGATCAGCACGGCGGCGGTGGTCAGCGGTTTCCAGTGAGGCCGCAGGCGCGACAGGACAGTCACTTTCGGCGGGCGGGCGGCCAGGCTTTGCGCACATTGCACGACCTGCGGGCCCTCCCAGATCGCCTGAGCCTTGGCGAACGCCTCGGCATGCAACGGATTGGCGGCCAGCCAGTCGTGAAACTGTCGGGTCTGTTCCTCGCTCGGACTGTCCAGCACGATCAGCCAGTCCAGGGCCTGGTCCATCGCACGTGCGGGGTCCCGCGCCGGGGAGGGCGGAGGGGGGGCGGGGGGAGGCACTGGAAGCGTGTCCGTCACGGTGTTTCCTCGGCAGTGTCTTGGCACGGCTGTTTTTTTAATGAAGCTTGAAAGTGGGGCAAGGGTAGCAAAGCCCTGTGGACTCAGTCGCCGTTTAACCGTTCGGCCACGCCGACGCAGACCGCCATGATCAGTTTCAGCTCCTTTTGCACGGTGCTCAATGACACGCCGAGCTTCTCGGCGATCTCCAGATAGCTGTGCCCGTGCAGACGGCTGAGGATAAAAATCTGCTGCTGACGGGGGCTGAGCTCATTGAGGCTCACGTTCAAACGCTCAAGCAATTGTTCGGCATGGGCGGCGTCCTCGGCACTGCTGGCGGGGGCGGCGACGCTTTCCACCACGTCAAGCGGGACGTTGTCGAGCAGGGTGCGGGACTGAATGCGCCGGGCACGCAAATGGTCCAGCGCCAGGTTGCGGGCGGTCTGGAAAACGAAGGGTTCAAGGTGATCGATGGCCCGCTCACTGAGCGCCCGGGTCACTCGCAGGTAGGTCTCCTGCAGGAGGTCTTCGGCGGTGCTGTGATTGTTGACCATCCGCTCCAACGTGCGCAGCAGAGAGACTCGCTGGGCGATGAAGACGTGATTGAAGCGAGATTGACTCACGGGAGGACCTGATCCATTTCGAGCAAATGATAATGCTTATCATCCGCTCAAATGGTCAAGTATTGATTCATGAAGGTTTAGGCGCGACCCAACAGATAGGTCGCGTAGTCGGGGATCCGGTGTTCGTGCGCCTGCTCCATCATCGGGCTGCTGAGCAGGTAGTCGGCACTGCATTCGTTACAGGCGACGGGAATGTTCCAGACCGCCGCGACTCGCAATAACGCCTTGATGTCCGGGTCGTGCGGCTGTGGTTCGAACGGGTCCCAGAAGAACACCAGCATGTCGACCCGCTGCTCGGCGATTCGCGCACCGAGTTGCTGGTCGCCGCCCAACGGGCCGCTGATCATGCTCTCCACAGGCAAATCCAGGCGTTGTTGCAACAACAACCCGGTGGTGCCGGTGGCGACCAGTTCATGCTGTGCGAGCCTGCCTTTCTGCCGCTCGGCCCAGTCCAGCAAAAACACCTTGCAGTGGTCATGGGCGACCAAGGCAATACGCTTGCGCGCTGCCATGGTCTTTTGCGTAAAGCTGATACCGATCATCGGTGCTGCTCCAACGGTTACTCTGCGTTGCACAGCGCCAGGCAGTTATCGAGCATGCGGTTGGAGAAGCCCCATTCGTTGTCGTACCAGGCCAATACCTTGAGCAGCTTGCCGCTGGACTTGGTGTGGTTGGCGTCGAAGATCGACGACAGGGGATTGTGGTTGAAGTCGCTGGAGACCAGCGGCAGGGTGTTGTAGCCAAGAATCTTCGAGTGTTGGCTGGCTTCTTTCAGCAGCGCGTTCACTTCATCGGCCGACGCTTCGCGTTTGAGTTGCACGGTCAGGTCCACCAGCGACACATTGATCACTGGAACACGCACCGCCATGCCGGTCAGTTTGCCCGCCAGTTCCGGCAGCACCAAACCGACCGCTTCAGCAGCGCCGGTCTTGCTCGGGATCATGTTCTGGGTAGCCGAACGGGCGCGGTACGGGTCGGTGTGGTAGACGTCGGTCAGGTTCTGGTCGTTGGTGTAGGCGTGAATAGTGGTCATCAAACCGCTTTCGATGCCCAGCTCGCGGTGCAGCACCTGGGCCACTGGGGCCAGGCAGTTGGTGGTGCACGACGCGTTGGAAATAATCTGGTGCGATTGGCGCAGAATGTCGTGGTTAACGCCATACACCACGGTGGCGTCGGCGCCTTTGGCCGGGGCCGAGATGATCACTTTGCGTGCGCCGGCCGTAATATGCGCGGCGGCTTTGGCTCGGTCGGTGAACAAACCGGTGCATTCGAACACGACATCAATCTTTTCCGCGGCCCAGGGCAGTTCGGCCGGGTTACGAATGGCGCTGACAGAAATACGGTCGCCGTTGACGGTCAGGCTTTCCAGATCATGCTGAATATCGGCGTCGAATGTGCCGTGAACAGTGTCGTACTTGAGCAGATGAGCGTTGATCGAGCTGTCGCCCAAGTCATTGATGGCAACGATCTGCAGGTCCTGACGATAACCTTGGGTATACAGTGCGCGTAGGACGTTACGGCCAATTCGGCCAAAACCATTGATTGCGATTCGAAGAGTCATTTAACAGGGCCGCCGTCGATTTGTTGTTGGAATTACAAGATTATTCGCATAAAAATAGAAAACAAGCCTTTTTAATGGCAATATTTTGTTCAATCTACAACGAGTGACCTGAATCAACTGGTCCGACCGATCAAGAAAACCGTCTGTCATCCCAATCACTACGGTTCTTGATCAGCATAGACAATCAGGTCGCCACATCCGTTAGCCTGGAGTTCTACACATGCATCCCCGCGTTCTTGAGGTCACCGAACGGCTTATCGCCCGCAGCCGCGCCACGCGTGAGGCTTACCTTGCACTGATTCGTGGAGCTGCCAGCGACGGTCCTATGCGCGGCAAGCTGCAGTGCGCCAACTTCGCCCACGGCGTAGCCGGGTGCGGCACCGACGACAAGAACAGTTTGCGAATGATGAACTCCGCGAACATTGCGATTGTTTCGTCCTATAACGACATGCTCTCGGCGCACCAGCCGTACGAAGTCTTTCCTGAACAGATCAAAAAAGCCCTGCGTGAAATCGGCTCCGTCGGCCAGTTCGCCGGTGGTACCCCGGCCATGTGCGATGGCGTGACCCAGGGCGAGCCGGGCATGGAACTGAGCCTGCCGAGTCGCGAAGTGATCGCGCTGTCCACCGCCGTGGCGCTGTCCCACAACATGTTCGACGGCGCGCTGATGCTCGGCATCTGCGACAAGATCGTGCCGGGCCTGATGATGGGCGCGCTGCGCTTCGGTCACTTGCCGACGATCTTCGTGCCGGGCGGGCCGATGGTCTCGGGCATTTCCAACAAGCAGAAAGCCGACGTTCGCCAGCGCTACGCCGAGGGCAAGGCCAGCCGCGAGGAGCTGCTGGAATCGGAGATGAAGTCCTACCACAGCCCGGGTACCTGCACTTTTTACGGCACCGCCAACACCAACCAGTTGCTGATGGAAGTCATGGGCTTGCACTTGCCGGGCGCCTCTTTCGTCAACCCGAACACGCCGTTGCGCGATGCCCTGACCCGCGAAGCGGCGCATCAGGTCACGCGTCTGACCAAGCAAAGCGGCGACTTCATGCCGATCGGCGAAATCGTCGACGAACGTTCGCTGGTCAACTCCATCGTGGCCCTGCACGCCACCGGCGGCTCGACCAACCACACGCTGCACATGCCGGCGATCGCCATGGCGGCGGGCATTCAATTGACCTGGCAGGACATGGCCGACCTCTCCGAGGTGGTGCCGACCCTGAGCCACGTCTACCCGAACGGCAAAGCCGACATCAACCACTTCCAGGCCGCGGGCGGCATGTCGTTCCTGATCCGCGAACTGCTGGAAGCCGGCTTGCTGCACGAAAACGTCAATACGGTTCTGGGCCATGGCCTGAGCCGCTACACCATGGAACCGTTCCTCGAAAATGGCGAACTGGTCTGGCGCGAAGGCCCGATCGACAGCCTCGACGAAACCATCCTGCGCCCGGTCGCTCGCGCGTTCTCGCCAGAGGGCGGCTTGCGGGTTATGGAAGGCAACCTCGGTCGCGGCGTGATGAAAGTTTCCGCCGTGGCGCTGGAAAACCAGATCGTCGAAGCACCGGCCATGGTGTTCCAGGATCAGCAGGACTTGGCCGATGCGTTCAAGGCCGGTTTGCTGGAGAAGGATTTTGTCGCCGTGATGCGCTTCCAGGGCCCGCGCTCCAACGGCATGCCGGAGTTGCACAAGATGACGCCGTTCCTCGGCGTGCTGCAGGATCGCGGCTTCAAAGTGGCGTTGGTGACGGACGGGCGTATGTCCGGTGCGTCGGGGAAAATCCCGGCGGCGATTCACGTCAGCCCCGAAGCGTATGTGGGCGGCGCTTTGGCGCGCGTCCAAGAGGGCGATATCATCCGCGTCGATGGCGTCAAAGGCACTCTGGAGCTTAAGGTGGACGCCGAAGAATTCGCAGCGCGCGAACCTGCCAAGGGCCTGTTGGGCAATAACATCGGCAGCGGTCGCGAGCTGTTTGGTTTCATGCGCATGGCCTTCAGCTCGGCGGAGCAAGGCGCCAGCGCCTTTACTTCTGCCCTGGAGACGCTTAATTGAAACTGGCTTTGGTCGGTGACATCGGTGGGACCAACGCACGTTTCGCGTTGTGGAAAAACCAGCAGCTGGAATCGATCCAGGTGCTGGCGACGGCCGCTCACGCCAGCCCGGAAGAGGCTATTGCCCTCTACCTGAGCGGGCTAGGCCTGGCGTCGGGTTCGATCGGTTCGGTGTGCCTGTCGGTGGCCGGACCGGTGAGTGGCGATGAATTCAAGTTCACCAACAATCACTGGCGACTCAGCCGCAAGGGTTTCTGCAGGACCTTGCAGGTGGATCAACTGCTGCTGGTCAACGATTTCTCGGCCATGGCGCTGGGCATGACCCGTTTGCAGCCGGACGAGTTTCGGGTGGTCTGCGAAGGCACGCCGGAGCCGTTGCGGCCGGCGGTGGTGATCGGTCCGGGCACGGGCCTGGGCGTCGGCACGTTGCTGGATCTGGGTGAAGGTCGTTTCGCCGCGTTGCCGGGGGAGGGTGGTCACGTCGATTTGCCGCTGAGCAGTCCGCGGGAAACTCAGCTGTGGCAACACATCTTCAATGAGATCGGCCATGTCAGCGCAGAAACGGCATTGAGCGGCAGCGGCTTGCCGCGGGTCTACCGGGCGATTTGTGCGGTGGACGGTCATGAACCCGTGCTGGATTCCCCCGAGTCGATTACCGCTGCCGGTCTGGCCGGCGATCCGATTGCCCTGGAAGTGCTTGAGCAGTTCTGCTGCTGGCTGGGTCGTGTGGCCGGCAACAACGTGCTGACCACGGGCGGACGCGGTGGCGTGTACATCGTGGGTGGGGTGATTCCGCGGTTCGCCGATTTCTTCATCGAAAGCGGCTTTGCCCGGTGCTTTGCGGACAAGGGCTGCATGAGCGATTACTTCAAAGGCATCCCGGTGTGGCTGGTGACGGCGCCGTATTCCGGCCTTGTTGGCGCAGGTGTGGCACTCGATCAGGCTTAAGACCGAGTCGCCTCATTCGCGGGCAAGCCTCGCTCCTACAGAATTGGAGTCGTTCACAAAAATGGCGACCAACCCTCTACCTGTAGGAGCGAGGCTTGCCCGCGAAGAGGCCAGTACAAACAACATAGAACCATGATCGATCAGGCATAATCCGCCCAATTCACACAACAAGGACGCCGCCCCGTGAGCTCAGTCAACAAGTCGATTTTGTTGGTCGATGACGATCAAGAGATACGCGAGTTGCTGGACACCTACCTGACCCGCGCCGGTTTCCAGGTTCGCACCACGCCCGACGGTGCAGGCTTTCGTCAGGCGCTGAACGAGGCACCGAGCGATCTGGTGATCCTCGATGTGATGCTCCCGGACGAAGACGGCTTCAGCCTCTGCCGCTGGATCCGTCAGCACCCGCGTCAGGCGCAGGTGCCGATCATCATGCTCACCGCCAGTTCCGACGAGGCCGACCGCGTCATCGGTCTGGAATTGGGGGCGGACGACTACCTTGGTAAACCCTTCAGCCCGCGTGAATTGCAGGCGCGCATCAAAGCCTTGTTGCGTCGCGCGCAGTTCGGGCAGGAGCGTTCCGGCAGTGAAGTATTGGCCTTCGATGACTGGCGCCTGGACATGGTCAGTCACCGACTGTTCCACATCGACGGCGAAGAAGTAATTCTCTCCGGCGCCGATTTCGCGCTGCTGAAACTGTTCCTTGATCACCCCCAGGAAATCCTTGACCGCGACACCATCGGCAACGCCACCCGTGGCCGCGATTTGATGCCGCTGGATCGCATCGTCGACATGGCGGTCAGCCGTCTGCGCCAGCGCCTGCGCGACACCGAAAAACCGCCGCGGCTCATCCGTACCGTGCGCGGCAGCGGCTACCAACTGGCCGCCAATGTGGTTGCCAGCAATGGCCACTAAGTTTTTCCGCAAAGTCGCCGCACGAATCCCCATGCCGCGCTCGCTGCTTGGGCGGATGCTGTTGCTGACGCTGTTGGCGGTGTTGTTCGCCCAGACGTTGTCGAGCGTGATCTGGGTCTCGCAACTGCGCGCCACCCAGCTTGAAGGCCTGGTCACCAGCGCCCGTAGCCTCGCCCATTCGATGACGGCCAGCGTCAGTTACTTCCGTTCTCTGCCGGTAGCGTTTCGGCCATTGGTGCTCGACCAGTTGCGCAGCATGGGCGGCACCCGTTTCGTGGTGACGCTCAATGACAAACCCTTGGGCATGGAAGTGCTGCCGATCACCCCGCGCAAAGAAGCAGTACTCAAAGCGGTGGACGAAGTGCTGCGCCAGTCGCTGGGCCAGGACACGGATATCTCGGTGACGTTCGTCAGCCCCGAAGACCTGCGGATCTTCAACGGCGGCCTGAAACTCGATGAATTACCTCGCTCCTGGGCCCATTACGCGCTGACCCTGGAACCGGTGAATCCGCCGGTATTGGTCACCCAAATCCAAATGGCACCGGGCGAGTGGCTGTACATCGCCTCACTGTTGCCCGAGCCCTACACCAGTCTTGAAGAGCAAGGCCTGCCGGCGCAGCAAGTCTGGTTCATCGTGCTCACCAGCGGTTTCTTGCTGTTGTTCATTGGCCTGCTGGTGCACTGGCAGAGCGGGCCGCTCAAGCGTTTGGCGCGGGCAGCACGGGACATGTCACTCGGCGCGGAAGTCGAGCCAGTGGCGGAGGGAGGCGGCAGCGAAGTGGTCGAAGTGGGCCGCGCCTTCAATGCGATGCGCGAGCGCATCAGCCGCTACCTGACCGAGCGCAGCCAGTTGTTCAGCGCGATTTCCCATGACTTGCGCACGCCGATTACCCGGTTGCGGCTGCGGGTTGAATTGCTCGAAGACGAAAAACTGCAAGCCAAGTTCGGCCGTGATCTGGATGAGCTGGAGCTGCTGGTCAAAGGCGCGCTGCAATGCGTGAAAGACACTGACATCCACGAAAACATCGAACCGGTGGACCTCAACCACGTGCTTGATTGTCTGGTGGAGCCGTACCTGGCGCCCAACGGCAATGGTCGCGTCACTCAACAAGGGCGTGCGCTGGCGGCGTATCCCGGTAAACCTTTGGCGCTCAAGCGTTGCATCGGCAACCTGATCGACAATGCCTTGAAGTATGGGCAGAAAGCGCATTTGCACATTGATGACGACCAGAGTGCGTTCATCCTGCATGTGGACGATGAGGGGCCAGGGGTGCCTGAGCAACGGATGGAGCAGGTGTTCGAACCGCACTTTCGCCTGGCTGGGCAGCAGCAGGGTTATGGGTTGGGGTTGGGGATTGCGCGAAATATTGCGCATAGCCATGGGGGTGAGGTCAGCCTGCAGAATTTGCGTGAAGGTGGGTTGCGGGTGACGTTGCAGTTGCCGCGCAGTGTGGATTAGCGATACCGCGTTATCGTTCTTCGGCGTCAGACCTTTCAACACATTTCTCCAGTCAAATGTCACAACCCGGTGACATAACTCGCGCCCTTCGTTACAAGCCCACCCCCGACCGTTGTTTAGACTGCCCCCCAGTCATAACAACAAAAAAGGTACCCCATGGACACCTTCCTACCTGCTTTCAGCAGTTGGCTGAACGCACCTGCCCATCAACAATGGCTCGCCGCCGAAGGTCTGCGCCTGCTGGCGTTTGCCAAGGCTTCAACGCTTCCCGAAGGCTTCGGCAATCTCGATGAAAAGGGCCACCTCCCGGCCAACGCTCAAGCCGAAACCATGAACACCGCCCGCATGACCCACAGCTTTGCCATGGCCCATATTCAGGGCTTGCCGGGTTTTGCCGAGCGGGTGGATCACGGCGTCAAAGCCCTCAGCGGCCCATTGCGCGATGCCGAGCACGGTGGCTGGTTCGCCGCCGCACATCATCGCGACGGCAACACCTGCAAAGCTGCTTACCTGCATGCCTTCGTGGCCTTGGCCGCCAGTTCCGCTGTAGTCGCCCAGCGTCCCGGCGCGCAAGCTTTGCTCGATGACGCGATCAACGTCATCGACACGCATTTCTGGAGCGAGGAGGAGGGCGCGATGCGCGAATCCTTCAACCGCGACTGGAGTGAAGAGGAACGCTATCGCGGCGCCAACAGCAACATGCACGCCACCGAAGCCTTCCTTGCGCTGGCGGATGTCACTGACGACAACCGCTGGCTGTGCCGCGCCCAGCGCATCGTCGAGCGGGTGATCCACGGTCACGCCGCCGCCAACGATTACCTGGTGGTCGAGCATTTCGACCGCGACTGGCAGCCGCTTCGCGACTACAACCACGACAACCCGGCCGACGGTTTTCGCCCTTACGGCACTACGCCGGGCCACGGTTTCGAATGGGCGCGGCTGTTGCTGCACCTCGAAGCGGCGCGGGTGCAGGCAGGGATGCTCACGCCAGGTTGGCTGGCCACTGACGCGCAAAAACTCTTCGACCACAACTGCCGCCACGGCTGGAACGTCGACGGTGCGCCTGGGATTGTCTACACCCTCGACTGGGACAATCGCGCCGTGGTCCGCCATCGTTTGCACTGGACCCATTGCGAAGCCAGCGCCGCCGCCAGTGCACTGCTTAAACGCACTGGCGATGCGCAATACGAAAGCTGGTACCGACTATTTTGGGAATTCTGCGACAACCATTTCATCGACCGTGAAAACGGCAGCTGGCACCACGAACTCGATCCGCAGAACCGCCCGAGCGCCGATATCTGGGCCGGTAAGCCTGATCTCTATCACGCCTGGCAAGCCGTATTGATCCCGCGACTGCCTCTGGCACCCAGCATGGCGACTGCCCTGGCACAGTTATCCCAGAGCGCTCCTGTGTAACCATACGGTGACATTCGAACGTCCCTTCGTTACCTGCGAAGGGACAACTCCTGTTTAGAATCCTATGTAGCGCAAGCACCAGACTTGCATGCATAACAACAAGAAAGGTACTTCAGATGAATGCGATCACTCGCCTCGCCACTGTCATTTCTCTCGCTTCATTGCTTCCCCTGTCTGCATTCCCGCTGAGTGCGCTTGCCGCCGATTCCAAAGGTTCGGTGGAAGTCGTTCACTGGTGGACCTCTGGTGGTGAAAAGGCAGCGGTCGATGTTCTGAAGGCCCAAGTCGAAAAAGACGGCTTCACCTGGAAGGACGGCGCAGTCGCCGGTGGTGGCGGTTCCACTGCCATGACCGTACTCAAAAGCCGCGCCGTCGCCGGTAACCCGCCGGGCGTTGCACAGATCAAAGGACCAGACATCCAGGAGTGGGGCAGCACTGGCCTGCTCAGCACCGATACCCTGAAAGACGTTGCCAAGTCCGAAGGCTGGGATGGCCTGCTGTCGAAGAAAGTCTCCGACACCGTGAAGTACGAAGGTGACTACGTCGCCGTGCCGGTGAACATTCACCGCGTCAACTGGCTGTGGATCAACCCGGAAGTCTTCAAGAAAGCCGGGATCGAAAAAGCCCCAACCACCCTCGAAGAATTCTATGCCGCCGGCGACAAGCTCAAAGCCGCAGGCTTCATCGCGCTTGCCCACGGTGGCCAGCCTTGGCAGGACAGCACCGTGTTTGAGGACGTGGTGCTCTCGGTCATGGGCGCTGACGGTTACAAAAAAGCCCTGGTAGACCTGGATCAGAAAACCCTCTCGGGTGCCGAGATGACCAAGTCGTTCACCGAGCTGAAAAAAATCACTGGCTACATGGACCCGAACCGCGCCGGTCGTGACTGGAACATCGCCGCCGCCGACGTCATCAACGGCAAGGCCGGTATGCAGATGATGGGCGACTGGGCCAAGAGCGAATGGACCGCGGCCAAGAAAGTAGCCGGCACGGATTACCAGTGCGTGCCGTTCCCGGGCACCGAAAAAGCCTTCACCTACAACATCGATTCGCTGGCCGTGTTCAAGTTGAAAGCGGATCGCAAAGGCGACATCGCCGCTCAGCAAGACCTGGCCAAGGTCGCGCTGGGTAAAGACTTCCAGAAAATCTTCAGCATCAACAAAGGCTCGATCCCGGTGCGTACCGACATGCTTAACGATATGAGCGGTCTGGGCTTCGATTCTTGCGCTCAAACGGCGGCCAAGGATTTCCTGGCTGACGAGAAGACGGGTGGCCTGCAACCGAGCATGGCGCACAACATGGCCACTTCCCTGGCCGTACAGGGCGCGATCTTCGATGTGGTGACCAACTTCATGAACGACAAGGATGCGGACCCGGCCAAGGCCAGCGCCCAGTTGGCATCGGCCGTCAAAGCCGCCCAGTAATCCCAGACGCCGCCTGACCCTGTGGGAGCGAGCCTGCTCGCGAAAGCGGTCTGACATTCAGAAATGATGTCGACTGAGACACCGCCTTCGCGAGCAGGCTCGCTCCCACAAGGGATCACCGTGCCGACTTTTCTTCTCTCCACTGGATTATCCCGATGAGCTCTGTGGCGGTTTTCAGCAAAGCCTCACCGTTCGACGCACTGCAGCGCTGGCTCCCCAAACTGGTTTTGGCGCCAAGCATGCTGATCGTCCTGGTTGGTTTTTACGGTTACATCATCTGGACATTCGTTCTGTCCTTTACCAATTCCAGCTTCATGCCGAGCTACAAATGGGTCGGCCTGCAGCAGTATATCCGCCTGATGGACAACGACCGCTGGTGGGTCGCGAGCAAAAACCTCGCGGTCTTCGGCGGCATGTTCATTGGCATCAGCCTGGTGCTGGGGGTGTTCCTGGCGGTGCTGCTGGATCAGCGCATTCGCAAGGAAGGGTTCATCCGCACCGTTTACCTGTACCCGATGGCGCTGTCGATGATTGTCACCGGTACTGCGTGGAAATGGCTGCTCAACCCGGGTCTGGGCCTGGACAAAATGTTGCGTGACTGGGGCTGGGAAGGCTTCCGTCTCGACTGGCTGGTGGATCAGGATCGCGTGGTGTATTGCCTGGTGATCGCCGCTGTGTGGCAAGCCTCCGGGTTTGTGATGGCGATGTTCCTGGCGGGCCTGCGTGGTGTCGATCAATCGATCATCCGTGCCGCGCAAGTCGACGGCGCGAGCCTGCCGACCATCTATATGAAGATCGTTCTGCCGAGCTTGCGCCCGGTGTTCTTCAGCGCCTTCATGATCCTTGCGCACATCGCGATCAAGAGCTTCGATCTGGTGGCGGCGATGACGGCGGGCGGTCCCGGTTACTCGTCCGACTTGCCGGCAATGTTCATGTATTCCTTCACCTTCAGCCGTGGCCAGATGGGCATTGGTTCGGCCAGCGCCATGATGATGCTTGGCGCGATCCTGGCGATTCTGGTGCCGTACCTGTACTCCGAATTGCGAGGAAAACGCCATGAGTAATCAACTTGGCAAACCGGCCTTGAGCTTCAGCCGCATCGCCATCTACGCCACCTTGCTGCTGGCCGCCGCGATCTACCTGATCCCGTTGGTGGTGATGCTGCTGACCAGTTTCAAATCCCCGGAAGACATCCGCACCGGCAACCTGCTGAGCTGGCCGCAAGTGATTGACGGCATTGGCTGGATCAAGGCCTGGGACAGCGTGGGCAGCTACTTCTGGAACTCGGTGAAAATCACCGTGCCGGCGGTTCTGATCTCCACCTTCATCGGTGCAATGAATGGCTACGTGCTGTCGATGTGGCGCTTCCGCGGTTCGCAACTGTTCTTCGGCCTGCTGCTGTTCGGCTGCTTCCTGCCGTTCCAGACCGTGCTGCTGCCAGCCTCGTTTACCCTCGGCAAGATCGGCCTGGCGAACACCACCACCGGTCTGGTGCTGGTGCACGTGGTCTACGGCCTGGCGTTCACCACGCTGTTCTTCCGCAACTACTACGTGAGCATTCCGGATGCGCTGGTCAAGGCTGCACGGCTTGATGGCGCAGGCTTCTTCACGATTTTCTGGAAGATCCTGCTACCGATGTCGATCCCGATCGTGATGGTCTGCCTGATCTGGCAGTTCACGCAAATCTGGAATGACTTCCTGTTCGGCGTGGTCTTCGCCAGTGGCGATGCCCAGCCAATTACCGTGGCCCTGAACAACCTGGTCAACACCAGCACCGGGGCCAAGGAATACAACGTAGATATGGCCGCCGCGATGATCGCCGGGCTGCCGACACTGCTGGTCTACATATTCGCTGGCAAGTATTTCCTGCGTGGGCTGACGTCCGGCGCGGTCAAGGGGTAGAACATGGCAACTCTCGAATTACGCAACGTCAACAAAACCTACGGCGCCGGTTTGCCGGACACCCTGAAAAACATCGAACTGAAGATCGATGACGGTGAGTTCCTGATCCTCGTCGGCCCGTCGGGCTGCGGCAAATCCACTTTGATGAACTGCATCGCCGGTCTGGAAAACATCAGCGGCGGCGCCATCCTGGTGGACGACGCTGACATCAGCGGCATGAGTCCGAAAGATCGCGACATTGCCATGGTGTTCCAGTCCTATGCGCTGTACCCGACCATGAGCGTGCGGGACAACATCGCGTTCGGCCTGAAGATTCGCAAAATGCCGGCCGCCGAAATCGACGAAGAAGTCGCTCGCGTCGCCAAGCTGTTGCAGATCGAACATCTGCTCAGCCGCAAACCCGGCCAGCTCTCCGGTGGTCAGCAACAGCGCGTGGCGATGGGTCGTGCTCTGGCGCGACGGCCGAAGATTTACCTGTTCGACGAGCCGCTGTCCAACCTCGACGCCAAGCTGCGCGTCGAGATGCGCACCGAAATGAAACTGATGCATCAGCGCCTGAAAACCACCACGGTTTACGTGACTCACGACCAGATCGAAGCCATGACCCTGGGCGACAAGGTTGCGGTGATGAAGGACGGAATCATTCAGCAATTTGGCACGCCGAAAGACATCTACAACAACCCGGCCAACCTGTTCGTGGCGAGCTTCATCGGTTCGCCGCCGATGAACTTCATCCCGCTGCGTTTGCAGCGCAAGGACGGTCGTCTGGTGGCGCTGCTCGACAGCGGACAGGCGCGCTGCGAATTGTCTTTGGGCATGCAAGACGCCGGTCTTGAAGACCGCGAAGTGATCCTCGGCATGCGCCCGGAGCAGATCGTGCTGGCGGGCAACGAGCCGAACGGTTTGCCGACCATTCGCGCCGAAGTCCAGGTCACCGAGCCGACCGGTCCCGACACCCTGGTGTTCGTCAATCTCAACGACACCAAAGTCTGCTGCCGTCTGGCGCCGGACGTCGCGCCGGCCGTGGGCGAGACCCTGACCCTGCAATTCGACCCATCGAAAGTGCTGCTGTTCGATGCCAAGACCGGTGAACGCCTGGGGGTGGCCGGTCAGTCTGAAACCAAGGCCCACAGTGCCAATGTCGCCCAATTCAAAGGCCGCTGAAGAGCAAGTGTGGGAGCGAGCAAGCTCGCTCTCACTGGGGATGTAAACCGCGTTATATAAAAACAGTTAATAACAATAAAACGAGGATGTAGGGATGAAGAAGAACAACAACGCTCAGCTTATCTGCCAGTTGTCAGCCATTGCGGCAATGATGCTGGCCGGTAGTGTGCACGCAGCTGACGCGTTCAGCGCCGATTCCGAATGGATGACCGGTGATTGGGGCGGCGAGCGGACCAGGCTGATCGAGCAGGGTATCGACATCAAGATGGACTATGTCGGTGAAGTGGGCGCCAACCTCCACGGCGGCTACAACAACGACAAGACGGCGCGTTACGCTGACCAGTTTGGCCTGGGCGTGGCACTGGACCTGCAAAAATTGTGGGGCTGGGATAACACCCAGGCCAAGATCCAGTTCACCAACCGTAACGGTCAGAACATCTCCAATGACCGTGTCGGCGACCCGCGTGCCGGCACCTTGAGTTCCTCCCAGGAAGTCTACGGCCGTGGCCATATGGTCCGTCTGACCCAGTTGTGGATCAAGCACCAGTTCCTCGACGGAAAACTGGACGTCAAAGCCGGTTACTTCGGCGAAGGCGAAGACTTCAACACCTTCCCATGCGAGTTCCAGAACCTGGCATTCTGCGGCTCCCAAGTGGGTAACTGGGCGACCAACATCTGGTACAACTGGCCAGTCAGCCAGGCCGCTGTCCGCGTGAAGTACAACATCTCGCCTGAGTTCTACGCGCAGATCGGCGCGTACAACCAGAACCCGTCGCAACTGGAGCACGGTAACGGCTTCAAGCTCAGCGGCAGTGGTACCAAAGGCACCGTCTTGCCGGTCGAACTGGTCTGGTTGCCTAACCCTAACAACCTGCCGGGCGAATACCGTGTCGGTTACTACAAAAGTACGGCCAAGGCCGATGACGTTCGTAAAGACGACAACGGCAATGATGCGGCAACCAGCGGCAACGCCTATCGCAGCCACAGCAGCAAGTCCGGTTACTGGTTCGTGGCGCAGCAACAGTTGACCGACCACAACGGTGACAAGAGCCGTGGTCTGAACATTGCAGCCAACGCCACGTTCCACGACAAGGACACCAATGTTGTCGACAACTATCAGTCGCTGATGTTTGTGTACAAGGGCCCGTTCGATGCACGTCCAAAAGATGACATGGGTATCGGTTTCGCCCGTATTCATGTCAACGATGACGTGAAGAAAAACGCCGAGTTGGTCAACGCCTCCAATGGTGTCACCGACTACGAGGATCCGCTGTTCTCGCCACTGCGTACCACCGAGTACAACTACGAGATCAACTACGGCTTCCACGTTACCAACTGGCTGACTGTGCGTCCTAACCTGCAATACATCACTCACCCGGGCGGTGTGGATGAAGTCGACAACGCGCTGGTCGCCGGCCTGAAAATTCAGTCGGTGTTCTAACGCTGTTGCGATAAGCTCCTCTCTATGTGCGCATTTTTGCGGACAGCCTTGGCTGTCCGCTTTTTTTTGGGGCGGCGCACCCCGGGTGATTTTCAGGACCGTGGCACATGCATGAGCATCCGCTACAACGCTTCTTCAAATCCTTGCGCGAACGTCCGGTGTTTGCGTGGGAGCGCTATCAGAAGCGCGACGTGCTGGTGATCGACCATCCGCTGTGTCACGCGGTGTTCAGTCGGCAGGGTGCGCAGTTGTTGCACTTTCAGCCAAAGGGCCAGAAACCCTGGCTCTGGTGCGCGGCGAAGTGGCCGCAGGTCGGTGCGATTCGTGGCGGCGTTCCGGTGTGCTGGCCGTGGTATGGCCGTCATCCGAGCGAAAACGCCTGGCCTTCCCATGGTTGGGCACGGCTGATCGACTGGAAGCTTCTGGACAGCAGCACTGATGACGATGGCGTGCGCCTGCACTGGCAACTTCAGTTGTGCGACTGGCAAGTGGACTTGCATGCGCACTTGGGTGAACGCATGGATCTACGCCTGAGTACCGAGCATCAGGACAGCCTGCCGTGCCAATTGAGTCAGGCGTTGCACGCGTATTGGCGTATTGGCGACGTCGGCGAGGTAGCGCTGTCTGGACTCGATGGAGCGCAAGGTTACGACCAGTTGAACCGTCAGATTTGTCATCAGGAAGGCGAGTTGCGGGTAGAGGGTGGCTGCCAGCGAGTGTTCCAGCATGACGGCGAATTACAGCTCAAGGACCATGCCTGGCGGCGGGAGTTGTGCATCGATACCGGTGACGATGCGGACACGGTGGTCTGGCATCCGGGCTCGCGGCCGTTGTTGGGGGTGAGCTGGAATGAGATGTCGGAGTTTGTGTGTGTGGAGGCGGCGAGCGGTGGGACGGACAGCCTGAGTTTGGCGCCGGGGGAGAGGGCGCATTTGAGTTTGCAGGCTCGGGTTGGGGCGTGATGATCGTTCCCACGCTCTGCGTGAGAATGCAGCCCGTGACGCTCCGCGTCACTGGACGCGGAGCGTCCCTAGAGGCATTACCACGCGGAGCGTGGGAACGATCGGCGTGGGGTCAGTTGAACTCATCCCCAATCGGATACCGACTGGCATTCAAGCTTTCCTTGATCTTGCGCAAATGCGGCTGGAAATCCACGCCCCGACGCAAGGTCATGCCGGTCGCCAGCACATCCAGCACCGTCAGCTGAATGATCCGCGACGTCATCGGCATATAAATGTCGGTGTCTTCCGGCAGCGGAATGTTCAGGCTCAAGGTGCTGGCCTTGGCCAGTGGTGAACCCTCGGCCGTCAGACCCAGCACCGAAGCACCGTTCTCCCGGGCGATACGCGCCACTTCCACCAGTTCGCGGGTACGGCCGGTGTAGGAAATGATCACGAACAACTCGCCGGTATGTGCCACCGACGCAATCATGCGCTGCATCAGCACATCGGCATGGGCGGTGACGGCCAAATTGAAGCGGAAGAACTTGTGCTGAGCGTCCAGGGCCACCGGGGCCGAGGCGCCGAGGCCGAAGAAGTGGATCTGCCGGGCCTGGATCAACAGGTCGACGGCGCGGCTGATCAGGTTCGGGTCAAGCGCCTGCAACGCACTGTCCAACGAGGCGATGGCGCTGCCGAAAATCTTTTTGGTATACGCTTCCGGATTGTCGTCGGCCTCAACCGCCCGGCTGACATACGCCGCGCCGCTGGCCAGGCTCTGGGCCAACTGAAGCTTGAGCTCCGGGTAGCCGCTGACACCGAACGAACGGCAGAAACGGTTGACCGTCGGCTCGCTGACCTTTGAGGCCTGGGCGAGGGCGGCGATGCTGAATCGGGTGGCCTGCTGTGGGTTGAGCAGGATCACCTCGGCGACTTTGCGTTCTGCCTTGTTCAGGTCTTCAAGGCGATTCTGGATCTGTTCCAGTAAATTTCGCACGCGGTCCATATGGTTTCCTTGGTTCACCTACGAAAAGGAGCTCTGCTATGCAAATAAGCGTTCGGCTATGCAAATTGGGCCTTTGATGCGGTCCCAAACGGTGGCCTATCCTACTGATGGCTCCGACCGTCCACCACTCGGAATCTGTATTTTGCGAAAATGTTGTGGTTATTACTACATTTTCCCTTGAGTGATGCCTTGAAAAAAGGTATTTGTAGCTTAACTTGATAAAAGAACAAACATCATGCCTTCGATTACGGTTGAACCGTGCACCTTTGCCTTGTTCGGCGCCCTCGGCGATCTGGCCCTGCGCAAGCTGTTTCCTGCCCTTTATCAACTCGATGGCGCAGGCCTCTTGCACGAGGACACGCGAATTATTGCGCTGGCCCGTGAGCCTGGCAGCGAGCAGCAGCATTTGGCATTCATCGCCTCCGAGCTGCGCCGCTACGTCGTCGCCAAAGAGCTGGACGAAGCCGTGGTCGAACGCTTTCTGGCCCGCCTGAGTTACCTGCACGTCGACTTCCTCAAGGCTGACGATTACGTCGCCCTGGCCGAAATGGCTGGCAGCGCCCAGCGAATGATTGCCTACTTCGCGACACCGGCCGCCGTTTACGGCGCGATCTGCGAGAACCTGTCGAAGGTCGGTTTGACCGAAAACACCCGCGTGGTGCTGGAAAAACCCATTGGTTCGGACCTGGAATCCTCGCGCAAGGTTAACGACGCCGTGGCGCAGTTCTTCCCGGAGAACCGCACCTACCGCATCGACCACTACCTGGGCAAAGAAACCGTCCAGAACCTGATCGCCCTGCGTTTCGCCAACAGCCTGTTCGAAACCCAGTGGAACCAGAATTATATATCCCACGTGGAAATCACCGTGGCCGAGAAGGTCGGGATCGAAGGTCGCTGGGGTTACTTCGACAAGGCCGGTCAGCTGCGGGACATGATCCAGAATCACCTCCTGCAACTGCTCTGCCTGATCGCCATGGACCCGCCGGCCGACCTGTCCGCCGACAGCATCCGTGACGAGAAAGTCAAAGTGCTCAAGGCGCTGGCGCCGATCAGCCCGGAAGGCCTGACCACTCAGGTCGTGCGCGGTCAGTACATCGCTGGTTATAGCGAAGGCAAATCGGTGCCGGGCTATTTGGAGGAACCTAACTCCAACACCCAGAGCGACACCGAAACCTTCGTTGCGCTGCGTGCCGATATCCGCAACTGGCGTTGGGCCGGCGTGCCGTTTTACCTGCGTACCGGCAAGCGCATGCCGCAGAAGCTGTCGCAGATCGTCATCCACTTCAAGGAACCGTCCCACTACATCTTCGCTCCCGAGCAGCGCCTGCAAATCAGCAACAAGCTGATTATCCGCCTGCAACCGGACGAAGGCATTTCCTTGCGCGTGATGACCAAAGAACAAGGCCTGGACAAGGGCATGCAGCTGCGCAGCGGTCCGTTGCAGCTGAATTTTTCCGACACTTATCGCAGCGCACGGATTCCCGATGCCTACGAGCGGTTGTTGCTGGAAGTGATGCGCGGCAATCAGAACCTGTTTGTCCGTAAAGATGAAATCGAAGCCGCGTGGAAGTGGTGTGACCAGTTGATCGCCGGGTGGAAAAAATCCGGTGATGCGCCCAAGCCGTACGCGGCCGGGTCCTGGGGACCGATGAGCTCCATTGCACTGATCACGCGGGATGGGAGGTCGTGGTATGGCGATATCTAATTTGCAACTGCCTCAGGGCGTCAGCGCCCATGAGTTCAAGAGCCCGGTGCTGCTGGCCGATGGTTTAGCGCTGAATGTGGCCAAGCAGCTGAGTGACGCGATCGACGCGCGCGGTACCGCGACGCTGGTGGTGTCCGGTGGACGCAGCCCGGTGGCGTTTTTCCAAAACCTGGCCAAGCAGAAACTGGACTGGTCCAAGGTCGTCGTGACCCTGGCCGACGAGCGCTGGGTGCCGGTCGAGCACGCCGACAGCAATGCCGGTCTGCTCAAACGTTATCTGCTGCAAGGCCCGGCGGCCAAGGCTCAGTTTCTGAGCCTGTACAGCGCCACCGCGAACCTTGAGCTGGCAGCCGAGCAGGCCGACCGTTTGCTCGCCGAGTTGCCGCCGATCGACGTGCTGATACTCGGCATGGGCGACGACGGTCACACCGCCTCGCTGTTCCCCAACAGCCCGAACCTGGCCGATGCCTTGAAAGTCGACGGCAGCCGTCGCTGCTGGCCGATGCTGGCGCCGACCGTGCCGCATCAGCGCCTGACCATGAGCCGCGCGCTGCTGGCCTCTGCCCAGTTCACCGTTCTATCGATTTCCGGTCAGTCCAAGCTGACCACCTTGAGTGCCGCATTGGCCGGTGACGATGTCGCCGCCATGCCGATTCGCGCGTTTTTGCAACCTACGTTAGAGATTTACTGGTGCCCATGAGCCAAGGATCAGCCGCTATGACAATCACATCCCCGACCGTTTCCATGGCGGACAAAGTTGCCCTGATCGACAGCCTGTGCGCCAGGGCGCGGATTCTGCCGGTGATCACTATTGCTCGCGAGCAGGACATCCTGCCGCTGGCCGACGCCCTCGCGGCCGGTGGCCTGACAGCCCTGGAAGTGACCCTGCGTTCACAGTTCGGCCTCAAGGCTATCCAGATTCTGCGCGAGCAACGCCCGGAACTGGTGACCGGTGCCGGTACTGTGCTGGATCGCAACATGCTGGCGGCTGCCGAAGCGGCCGGTTCGCAGTTCATCGTCACGCCGGGCATCACCCGTGACCTGCTGGAAGCCAGCGTCAACAGTCCGATTCCGCTGTTGCCGGGCATCAGCAACGCCTCCGGCATCATGGAAGGTTATGGCCTGGGGTATCGCCGCTTCAAACTGTTCCCGGCGGAAGTCAGCGGCGGTGTCGCGGCTATCAAAGCCTTGGGCGGCCCGTTCGGCGAAGTGAAATTCTGCCCGACTGGCGGCGTCAGCCCGGCCAACATCAAGAGCTACATGGCGTTGAAAAACGTGATGTGCGTGGGCGGTAGCTGGATGCTTGATCCTGAGTGGATCAAAAACGGCGACTGGGCCCGCATTCAGGAATGCACCGCCGAGGCACTGGCGCTGCTGGACTGATCAGCTTTACCAAACACTTCGTTGTGTGTTCTACGGCTTTACGGTGCGCTTGGTCGGTGCACCGTTTTTTTTTGCCTGATGAAAACCTCGCTCCTACAAAAAGATCATGCGATACATAGTTACCGCACATCGAGCCTGGCCCCGTCCTAACCTGCGTTCATCTTATGGAAGAGAGAACGTCATGGACGACAACACCTCGGTTACACCCTCGACACCGGTTTACCAACTGACACCTGAACAGATAGCCGGCCCGTATTTTCGAAATCCGAAATTGATCAGGCGAAACATCAGCGAAGGCTTGGATGGCATCCCTTTGGTGCTGCGACTGACGATTATCGATGCGATGACCGGTCAGCCGGTCACGGGCGCGGTGGTCGATATCTGGCATTGCAATGCGCGAGGCGCTTATTCGGGCTGGAGCAAGATTGATCCGGACAAGAAAGTCGATGTCGGAGCCATTGGCGCGATCCCGCGCACTGACGACGATACCTATCTGCGCGGCGGGCAATTCACGGACAAGAAGGGCATCGTGCGGTTTACCACGATCTATCCCGGATTTTATGCCGGCCGGGCCCTGCACATTCATGTCGCGGTGCGCATCACGGCCGGTAACAACTATCTGGAAGAGCGCCATGTCGCCTGGGTTGGTCAGCTTTACTTCCCGGAGGTCGCGTCGAGGTCGGTGCTCAACGCCAGGGAGTACAGTGGCCGGACAGTTTCGGCGCTGACCAACGATGAAGACTTTCACTATAAAAACCGTGGAGGCGAGGCCTCAACCTTAAACATCCATACCCTCGGTCGAGACTCGAATGAAGACGGCTTTTTCGGGCACATGACCATCGCTATCGACACGTTTACGGTTTCATCGCAGATCAAAGCGGAGGACTTCGACAGGTACACCGTGTGACGTCAGCGCAGCTCGTTCAGCGCCTTGCTCAGCACGTCGATATCCGCGGCGGTGGTGGTGAGCCCCGGCGTTATGCGAATGCACGGACCACTCGCGGCACCACTTCGCGCCACGGTAAACAGGTTGTAGTCCTTGAGCAGTCGCTCGACCATCGACTGTTGATCGGCATGCCGGGTAAAGCGCATCGAAGTGATGCCGCAATACAGTCGCGGGTCGTCCGGGGTCATGACTTCGATCCCCGGCAGTTCGCGCACCGCGCTCACCCACCGGTTGCGCAGGTAATTGAGTCGAGCGCCTTTGGCGGCGGAACCGCCCATGGCCCGATGTTCCTCGAACACCAGCGGCAGGGTCAGCAACGCCGGGATGTTGGGTGTGCTGTACGGCGTGCGGGCGCGAATATCTGTGATCGGGAAATGCATCTCGCCCATGTCCGGGTCGATGTCGGTCAGGCGCTCGGGGGCGATGTAAATGAAGCCCAGGGTCAGCGGCGCACCGATCCATTTGTGCAGGTTGTAGCCAGCAAAGGCGATGCCCAATTTATCGAGATTGAATTCGAACTGGCCGAGTGCATGGGCACCGTCGAGGATCACGTCGATGCCGAGCTCTTTGGCGGCCGCAGCGATCGCCAGGACTGGCATGACCAACCCGGTGCGATGGGTAACGTGGGTCAGGGCCATCAGTTTGAGTCGCGGATAACGCACGAAGGCTTCGCGGTAAGTGGCCAGCAAACTGTCGAAACTGGCGGGGTGCGGGTGCTCGATCTCGATCACCTCGACGCCGCGATTACGCGCCAGCCAGCGCATGGCCCCTTTGACCGTGTCGTATTCCAGATCACACATCAGCACTTGATCGCCCGGTGTCAGACGGTTGTAGTTGCGGATCAGCGATTGCAAACCGTCGGAAGCATTGCGGGTGAGGGCGATGGTTTCGGCTGGAACGCCAACCAGCTCGGCAAGCTGCGCGCGGATCTGCAGGCTTTCGCCCTGTTCGAAGCGTTGGCGCACGTGCACCGAATTGCTGCGGTTGATGAGTTCGATGTTGCGCTGATACTCCTCGACCACCGTTCGGGACATACGCCCGAAGTAACCGTTTTCCAGGTTAACCGGGCCGGGTTCAACCGAGTATCGGTCGGCAAAGGTGTGCCAGAAGGCTTCATCACGGGCGCGGCGGGTGTTATCGGGCATGGGTCTACTCAATCAGGGGCCTGGTTTCGGTTTTGCAATTTCAGTGGCGCGGGGCAGGTTTGCCATGTTTGGCGCGTAGCGGCTCGAGCAACTCCGACAGGCCGTTGTGATCGATTTCCTGCATCAGGGCCAGCAAGCCGCCGAGTTCGCCATGGGGGAAACCTTCACGAGCGAACCAGTTCAGGTATTGGCCGGGGAGGTCGGCAATGATCCGGCCCTTGTACTTGCCGAAGGGCATTTCACGAGTGACTAGCAGTTCGAGCTTTTCAGGGTTCATCAATCAGTCGTCTTGATTCAAACAGTCTGGAAAATACAGGCATTTTGCATGCAGGCCAAATGACAGATCATGCAAATAAAGCGGATACAGATTTTGCGTTGAACGATAAGTGATTGAAATATAAGCAATTGATTATCAATTCAAAGCTGGCATGCAGGGTGCAATAGCTATTGCATCTTCCATCAACCCGTGAGGAATTGAAAATGACCGACATGAATAAAGAAGCCATCTCTGTACTCAACGACCTGATTGAAACCAGTAAAGACGGTCAGGAAGGGTTCAAGACGTGCGCTGAAGACATCAAACACCCTGAACTCAAAAACGTGTTCGTGCAACGCTCGGCTGACTGTGCAACCGCTGCTTCTGAGTTGCAGGCCGCCGTGCGTTCGATGGGCGGTGATCCGGAAACGTCCACCAGTGTCAGTGGTGACTTGCATCGTCGCTGGGTCGACGTGAAAGCGATGTTCACCGGCAAGGATGAAGAAGCCGTGCTGAACGAAGCCGAACGTGGTGAAGACCATGCACTGAAGGCTTACAAAGAAGCCATCGAAAAAATCAACAAACACAACCTGGTGGGCATTCGTGACCTGGTTGAGCGTCAGTACCACGGCGTCCAACGCAACCACGATCAGGTGAAAGCCCTGCGTAACCAGGCTCGCGCTCGCTCGTAAGCGTTCGTTGCCTGTCAAAAACGCCAGCCAGTCTGGCGTTTTTTTGTGTCCGGGAATTAGCACTGGACGGATGATAGTTAGCTAGCTAATAATTTGTTTTTGAAGTGACTGAACTGAACCCGACTATCGTTAAATCGTCTTTCCAAGAGTCCATTACGTGCCTATCACTTTGCAGGCTTTGTTAGCGCCTGACCGCCGCGCCTTACAGTTCGCGATCAAGACCTTGATCGGTGGAGGCCTGGCACTGTGGCTGGCATTGCGCTGGGGCCTGGAGCAACCGGCATGGGCGTTGATGACGGCGTTCATCGTCGCCCAGCCCTTGTCCGGGATGGTGGTACAGAAGGGCTTGGCGCGATTGCTGGGTACGTTGGTCGGGACGATCATGTCAGTGGTGTTCATGGGGTTGTTCGCCCAGACGCCTTGGCTGTTTTTGTTGGCATTGGCGTTGTGGTTGGGGCTGTGTACGGCGAGTTCGACCTTGCTGCGCAGCGCCTGGTCTTATTCATTCGTGCTGGCGGGTTATACGGTGGCGATCATCGCGTTGCCGGCCATCACCCATCCGCTGACCGTGTTCGATCAAGCCGTGGCTCGCTGCACGGAAATCTGCCTGGGCATACTTTGCGCCACCGCCGCCAGTGCGTTGCTCTGGCCGATGCGGGTCGAACGGCAACTGGCGGATCAGGCGCGGGCAGCCTGGCAAAGCGGCATGAGCGCTGCGCGTGCGACGCTGACCGGTGACGGTCAGGCGCGTAAAGGCTTGCTGGAAATCCTCGGGAAAATCGTCGCCGTCGATGCCCAGCGCGAGCATGCCTGGTTTGAAGGAAGCCTGGGGCGGCAACGAGCACGCGCGATCAGCGGCTTGAGCCAAAAGCTGTTGATGCTGCTGCGCATCGCCCGTTCGGCGCGCCGTCAATGGAAGCAATTGGAACCCCAGGAAGCCGAGCAACTGTTGCCTTGGATGACCAAGGTCCAAGAGGCGCTCAACAACCCGGATACCGCGACCCTGCAAGCGCTGCGTCCGAGCTTGCTCGACGCTTCCCACGCCCGGCACATCAGCTCCGCACAGAGTTACTGCCTGGCTCGTTTCACCTTGTTGCTCGATACCGCCATGGCGGCCGGCGCCGCGTTGAACGCCGTCGAGGAGGGCAAGGAAACGGTCGACCCGCCACGAACCCTGACACCGCACCGCGACCTGTCATTGGCGCTGGTGTTTGGTGCCCGCAGTGCATTGGCGTTTCTGGTGGTCTCGTGCTTCTGGTTGGCGACCGCCTGGCCCGCTGCCTCCGGCGCGCTGCTGTTGACGTGCGTGGTGTGTAGCCTGTTTGCCAGCCGCGAGAACGGCGCTCAGATCGGCATGAGTTTTATGCGCGGGATCTTCCTGGCAATTCCGGCCGCGTTTATCGTCGGGCAGATTCTGCTGCCGCAATGGAGTGGTTTTGCATTGCTTTGCATGGGCATGGGCGTGCCGTTGTTCCTCGGCGCACTGGGCATGGCCAAACCGCAGATCGGTGCGACAGCTACCTCATTTTGTCTGCACTTCATCGTGCTGGTCTCGCCGCTCAACGCGATGAAATTCGATGTCGCGACGTTCCTCAACAGTGCCCAATCCATCGTGATCGGTGTTGGCGCCGCCGTGCTGGCGTTTCATTTGTTGATCCTGCGCAACCCGGCATGGCATGGCCGACGTTTGCTGGCGGCGACCCTCCACGATCTGGTGCGCCTGACCCGGCGCAATCTGCGCGGTGCCGAGAGCTGGTTTGGCGGGCGCATGGCCGACCGCCTGCTGCAACTGGCGCGGCACTATCCCGAGTTGCCGGAACCGGCGCGCAGCCGCTGGGACGATGGCTTGCTCGGCCTGGATATCGGCGACGAGTTGCTGCATTTACGTTTGAGCCTGGCGGTGGCGCAGTTGCCGGTCAGTGCGCCTCAGCGGCGTTATCTCGAACAGCTGGAAAAAATCCTCATAAAAGGCCCGGCCGGCAATCGCGCCGAAGCGTTGGCTCCCCCGAGTGAAGAATTCTTGAAGACCTTGTATGCGTTGCCCCCCAGCGATGCGGTGAAACTGGCCCAAGGCGCGGTGCTGCAATTGCAAAGCAGCTGGCGCGCCTGGTGCCGTCAACAGGAGCAAAGCCATGGGCTTGCGTGAGTGGTCGGTGGGCGGCGTGCTGCTCAGTCCATTTCTGATTTATGTGTTGCTGGCGCTGCTCGTGACCGGGGCCTTGCGCATGCTCTTGCGCCTGACGCCGGTGGGCCGTTGGATCTGGCACGAAGCATTGTTTGATTGCGCCTTGTACGTCTGTGTATTGACCCTGATCACCGTCGTCCTCGGACCTTTATAAGGAGTTGAAAATGCGTACACCCCTACGTGTCGCGGTGACCCTGGGCCTGGTGGTAGCGGCGATCTTTGCCGGCTTCCATTTGTGGCAGTACTACATGCTTACCCCATGGACCCGGGACGCGCGGATCCGTGCCGACGTGGTGGTGATCGCCCCGGACGTCTCGGGTTGGGTGCGTGAACTCAAGGCTTTTGATAACCAGCAGGTCAAGGCTGGCGATTTATTGCTGAGCATCGACCGCGATCGTTTCGACGCCGCGCTGGAGAAAGCCCACGCGGTGGTTCAGACCCGGCAACAACAACTCAACCTGCGTGAACGCGAAGCCAGCCGCCGTGCCAGCCTCGGGCCGCAAGCGATCAGTGCCGAGCTGCGCGAGAACGCACAGATCAACGCCGGCATCGCCCGCGGCGAACTGCGCGAAGCTCAGGCCGAAGCCAAGGTCGCCGAACTCAACCTCGCCCGCAGCCAGGTTCACGCGCCCCGCAGCGGCCACATCACCAACCTGCGCCTCGCTGAAGGCAACTACGTAAATGCCGGGCAACCGGTGATGGCGTTGATCGACGATTCGACTTTTTATGTGCAGGCGTATTTCGAAGAAACCAAACTGCCGCGGATCCGCGTCGGCGATCCGGTGAAGGTTTGGTTGATGAGCGCGGGGGAAGGGTTGCAGGGGCATGTCGAAAGCATCAGTCGAGGGATTACTGATCGCAACACCACGCCGGATGGGCAGTTGTTGGCGGAGGTGGAACCGACGTTTAACTGGGTTAGGCTGGCGCAGCGAATTCCGGTAAAAATCAAGATTGATAAGTTGCCGGAGGGGATTAATTTGAGTTCGGGGATGACGGCGAGTGTGCAGGTGCAGGAGGGTTCAAAGTGATCGTTCCCACGCTCCGCGTGGGAATGCAGCCCGGGACGCTCCGCGTCCCATCAACAGCCGAACGCGGAGCGTCCGTTGAGGCATTCCTTTGCTGCGCGTGGGAACGATCAGTGTCAGGTATCAGCCGATGCTGATTGCCGGCAGCTTAGGCAACGACACAGTCTGCTGCTTGCGCGGCGCCAGAATCTCCGCCTCACCATCCACCACCAACTCATCACGCTGGTTAAACACGCGAGTGGCAATCCGCACACGAAACTTCGGCAGCTTCTCGAGAATCTCCAGACGCACGGTCAGCGTGTCGCCAATCTTCACCGGCTTCTGAAAGCTCATCTGCTGACCGATATAAATAGTCCCCGGCCCAGGCAATTCGCAGGCAACGGCAGCGCTGATCAGCGCACCGCTGAACATGCCGTGAGCGATGCGCTCCTTGAACATGGTACCGGCGGCGAACTCAGCGTCCAGGTGCACCGGGTTGTGATCGCCGGACATCGCAGCGAACAACTGAATGTCGCGCTCTTCGACCGTCTTGCTGTAGCTGGCGGTCTGGCCGACTTCAAGGGCTTCGTAAGGGGTGTTGGTAACCTGGGTCATCTGTTTCAATCCTGTGACGAAAAAAAATCCACAAAAAAACTATTCCGATCTGGGTGGCCGGCGATGGCTCAGCGCTTGGGCGATCCAGTTCAACACGTCATTGATCACTTCATCGCGGTTGCTCTCGTTGAACAGTTCATGCCGTGCCTGCGGGTAAATTGTCAGTTGCAGGCTCTGGCTGCCAGCCGCGCGTAGCGCATGGGCCAGAACTTTCAGACGTTTGCCTTCGCTCACCGGATCACATTCACCGCCAATGACCAGCAACGGCAGACCCGGATCAATCTGAGCGAGATTGGACGCTTTGCTGATTTGCTGCAACCCACCGAGCAAATCGATCCATAGCTGATTGGTGCAGCGAAAGCCGCAGAGTGGGTCGTTGGCGTACAGATCGACTTCCGCCGGATCGCGACTGAGCCAGTCGAACCGCGTGCGCACCGGTTTGAATTTTTTGTTGAACGAGCCGAACGACAGCCATTCAATCAGCGCGCTGCGACCTTTCGGGCCTTGGCGCAAACGTTCTAACCGCGCAATCTGCCGCGCCGCGCGATAGAGCGCCACCGGTTGGAAGTTCGAACCGCTGAGGACGGCTCCGTGCAGACTGGCGCTGTGATGCAGCAGATAGGCCTGGGCGATGTAGCTGCCCATGCTGTGGCCGAGCAGCACGATCGGCACGCCGGAATGTTGTTGGCCGATGTGCTGATTGAGGCAAGCCAGGTCACCCACCACTTTGCCCCAGCCATCGTTGTCGGCGAAATGGCCGAGTGTCCCGTTTTCGGCAGTTTTGCCATGTCCACGCTGATCCGGTGCATAGACGCCGTAACCCTGATCGCAGAGTTTTTCCGCCAGACGGGCGTAGCGACCACTGTGTTCCGCCATGCCGTGGGCCAGCAGGATCACTGCCTTGAGTGGAGCTGTTGGCAGCCACTGGTTAACGAAGAGGCGGCTGCGGTCACTCGCGGTCAGCCAAAAAGTGTCGTGGATCATGGCGATTCCTTTGCATAGGGCTGCATGTGGCATGGACGTCGTTGCATTGTATAGCGCATCCATAGCGTGCCGTCTGATCAGGCCACGCCACGGCACCAAGATTCACACGGTCAATGAGGCCCGTGCGCATATTTGCCTGATTCGCCATAGCTGCTAGTGTCCGTGAAGCCCCGCTTTTCGCTTTCTGCTTTTTGAGGGATGAGAGAGGAAGGACAGAAAAGCGGCCCCGGATAGGTTCAGGTAAAGAGGACAAAAACAATGCAACCTGATTTCTGGAATGACAAACGCCCCGCCGGCGTGCCCCTGGACATCGACCAAGGGGCCTATAAGTCGGTGATCGAGGTGTTCGAGCGTTCCTGCAAGAAATTTGCTGACCGCCCGGCATTCAGCAACATGGGCATAACCCTGACCTACGCCGAACTGGAGCGCTACAGCGCAGCCTTCGCCGGTTACTTGCAAGCCCACACCGACCTGGTGCCGGGGGATCGCATTGCGGTGCAGATGCCCAACGTCCTGCATTACCCGATTGCCGTGTTCGGTGCCCTGCGCGCCGGGCTGATCGTGGTCAACACCAACCCGTTGTACACCGCGCGGGAGATGCGTCATCAGTTCAAGGACTCCGGGGCCCGGGCGCTGGTGTACCTGAACATGTTCGGGCAGAAAGTCCAGGAGGTGCTGCCCGACACCGACATCCAGTACCTGATCGAAGCGAAGATGGGTGACCTGATGCCCGCCGCCAAGGGCTGGCTGGTCAATACCCTGGTGAGCAAGGTCAAGAAGATGGTCCCGGCGTATTCCTTGCCGCAGGCGATTTCCTTCAAGAGCGCGCTGAGTCTGGGTCGAGGCCTGGGGATCAAGCCGCTGAATGCCGGCCTCGGCGACATCGCCGTGCTGCAATACACTGGCGGCACCACCGGGCTGGCCAAGGGGGCGATGCTGACTCACGGCAACCTGGTGGCGAACATGCAGCAGGCGCGCGCGTGCCTGGGTCAGTTCGGCACCGACGGTCAGCCACTGCTGCGCGAAGGGCAGGAGGTGATGATCGCGCCGCTGCCGCTGTACCACATCTATGCCTTCACGGCGAACTGCATGTGCATGATGGTGACCGGTAACCACAACGTACTGATCACCAATCCGCGGGACATCAAGGGTTTCATCAAGGAACTGAAGAACTGGCGTTTCTCGGCGTTGCTGGGGCTCAACACGCTGTTCGTCGCGTTGATGGACCATCCGGACTTCAAGACTCTGGATTTCTCCAGCCTCAAACTCACCAACTCCGGCGGCACCGCGTTGGTCAAGGTCACCGCCGAGCGCTGGGAACAGCTCACCGGTTGTCGCATTACCGAAGGCTACGGCCTGACCGAAACCTCACCCGTGGCCTGCACCAACCCTTACGGCGATAAGTCGCGCATCGGCACAGTCGGCCTGCCGGTGCCGGGCACCACGCTGAAGGTCATCAACGATGAGGGCGTCGAGCAACCCTTGGGCGAGCGCGGCGAACTGTGCATCAAAGGCCCGCAGATCATGAAAGGTTATTGGCAGAAGCCCGAAGCCACCGACGAAGTGCTGGATGCAGAAGGCTGGTTCAAGTCCGGTGACATCGCGGTGATCGACCCGGACGGTTTTGTGCGCATCGTCGATCGCAAAAAAGACATGATCATCGTCTCGGGTTTCAACGTGTACCCGAACGAGATCGAAGACGTGGTGATGGCTCACCCAAAAGTCGCCAGCTGCGCGGTGATCGGTGTGCCGGATGAGCGTTCGGGGGAGGCGGTGAAGCTGTTTGTGGTGGCCCGTGAATCGGGTGTCAGCCTTGAAGAACTGAAGGCGTACTGCAAGGAGAACTTCACGGCGTACAAAGTACCCAAGCACATCGTCTTGCGTGAGTCGTTGCCGATGACGCCGGTGGGCAAGATCTTGCGGCGGGAGTTGCGTGATATCGCCTGAGTGTTGAATGGCCGCGCTTTGCGCGGATCGCGGGCAAGCCCGCTCCCACAGGATCACCGATGACCTTGTGGGAGCGAGCTTGCTCGCGATGCTTTTTGTGGGGCAGAAGGCCCGAATCCAAAGGCTTGCAGGGCGCTATAGAATTTTTGCTCTAAAATGACTACCTGTTAGTCTTTAGTCATTAAAGTGACTGTGGGGCCGGTTTTTGGCTCTAGTAGGCCCTTGGCAAAGCTGCTACTCTCGGCGCGCTTTGTGACTTCTCGGCCTAACTAAAAAGCCAGACTCACCAGCAATCGACACCAATAAAAAACACACACCAATAATAATCGAATCAAATGCGGTGATGAACTCGCGTTGCTGAGGAGTGGGCTTCCATGATCGAAGACTTTTGGAAGGATAAGTACCCTGCCGGGATTGCTGCCGACATCAATCCGGACGAGTATCCGAATATTCAGGCGGTGTTGAAGCAGTCCTGCCAGCGCTTTGCCGACAAACCGGCATTCAGCAACCTGGGCAAGACAATCACCTACGGTGAACTGTACGAATTGTCCGGTGCCTTTGCCGCTTACCTGCAACAGCATACCGACTTGCAGCCAGGCGATCGAATCGCCGTGCAGCTGCCCAACGTGTTGCAGTACCCGGTCGCCGTCTTCGGTGCCATCCGCGCCGGGCTGATCGTGGTCAACACCAACCCGCTGTACACCGCGCGGGAAATGGAACACCAATTCAACGACTCCGGTGCCAAAGCCCTGGTCTGCCTGGCCAACATGGCGCACCTGGCCCAGACCGTCGTGCCGAAAACCGGCGTCAAGCACGTGATCGTCACCGAAGTGGCCGACCTGCTGCCGCCGCTCAAGCGTTTGCTGGTCAACAGCGTCATCAAGTATGTGAAGAAGATGGTCCCGGCGTATCACTTGCCCAAGGCCATCAAGTTCAACGACGTGCTGAGCAAGGGGCATGGCCAGCCAGTGGCTGAAGCCAACCCGGCCAGCAGCGACGTTGCCGTGCTGCAATACACCGGCGGCACCACCGGCGTGGCCAAGGGAGCGATGCTCACCCACCGCAACCTGGTGGCGAACATGCTGCAGTGCAAGGCGCTGATGGGTTCCAACCTTCATGAAGGCTGCGAGATCCTGATCACGCCGCTGCCGCTGTACCACATCTATGCCTTCACCTTTCATTGCATGGCGATGATGCTGATCGGTAACCACAACGTGCTGATCAGCAACCCGCGCGATTTGACGGCGATGATCAAGGAACTGTCGAAGTGGAAGTTCAGCGGTTTCGTCGGGCTCAACACGCTGTTCGTCGCCTTGTGCAACAACGAAGACTTCCGCAAGCTGGACTTCTCGGCGTTGAAAGTCACCCTGTCCGGTGGCATGGCCCTGCAACTGGCTGCCGCCGAACGCTGGAAAGCGGTCACCGGGTGCGCCGTCTGCGAAGGTTACGGCATGACCGAAACCAGCCCGGTGGCCACCGTCAATCCGATCCAGAACATCCAGATCGGCACCATCGGTATTCCGGTTCCGTCGACCCTGTGCAAAATCATCGACGATGCCGGCGTTGAGCAGCCGTTGGGCGCAATCGGCGAGCTGTGTGTGAAAGGTCCGCAAGTCATGAAGGGCTACTGGCAGCGTCAGGACGCCACCGATGAAATCCTCGACAGCGAAGGCTGGTTGAAGACCGGTGACATTGCGCTGATCCAGCCTGATGGTTACATGCGCATCGTCGATCGCAAGAAAGACATGATCCTGGTCTCCGGTTTCAACGTGTACCCGAATGAACTGGAAGACGTGCTTGCGACCCTGCCAGGCGTGCTGCAATGCGCAGCCATCGGCGTGCCGGACGAGAAGTCGGGCGAGGCGATCAAGCTCTTCATCGTCGCCAAACCGGGCGTGACGCTGACCAAGGAACAGGTGATGGAGCACATGCGCGCCAACGTCACCGGTTACAAGGTTCCGCGCTCCGTGGAGTTCCGCGATGCGCTGCCGACCACCAACGTCGGCAAGATCCTGCGCCGCGAGTTGCGCGACGAAGAATTGAAGAAGCTCGGCGTCAAGAAGGTAGGCGCGTAACACAAGAAGCCCCGCAGATGCGGGGCTTCTTGTTTATAGCTGATCGTTACCACGCAGAGCGTGGGAACGATCTCTTTACAGGCGAAACTGCGCGAAGTTCACGTTGGTACCCGCCGGGCGCATGTCCTGGAGGTACGAGTCCTTGTCGGCGCTCAGTTCCAGGCTCAAAGCGGCTTTACGCTTGCCTTCGTTGCGCACCACCAGTCCTTCGAGCTTCTCGCGCAGGAACACCGTCGGCACTTTCAGGTGCAGCAGTTCGTCGGTGTCCGGCGTGTGCATCAGCAGGTGAACCCATTCGTACTGACCAACGGCCAGGCGCGCGACCGGAATATCGAACCACCAAATGTTGCGGTTGCGGTTCAATTCGGTGAAATGGCAGTTATTGACGCCAAGCACAGCACCGCCAAGTTCCTGGTTTCTGCGGGCAATGGCCTGCTTTTTATCGAGTTTCATAACATTCCTACAGGATTGGATCTTCAGCGCCATGGCCTGAATACGTTGCGCATTCTCGGGGGTTGGTCGACAAACATAAAGCCCAACCTGCACTGAACGATGAAATATCGCGGTGAAAATAAATGAAACTCGGCACAAACGCCTCCGGTCAATCTTTGTGTAACAACTTTCCCCGTTGAATTGTTCACAGGAGAAACACCATGAGCAGCACTGGCGATAAAGTAAAAGGCATGGCCAACGAAGCCGCCGGCAACGTCAAGCAAGGCGTCGGCAAGGCCACCGGTAGCGACAAAATGCGCGCCGAAGGCGTCGTGCAGGAAAAGAAAGGCGAAGCCCAGCAAGCGGTCGGTAAAGCCAAGGATGCGATCAAGAAAGGCATCGACAAGGCGTGATCCGGCCTTTAAAGCGTGTCAGAAACGGCCATCCGCGGATGGCCGTTTTTGTGTCAGTCTGAGCATGAGCAAGATCAAAATCGCCAAGTAGGCTACTTTGATGTAGAAAACGGCCCCTGAGTCGCCACGACTTCGACCAAATTTTGCGGCGAAAGGAGACGCTAATGTTTTTCCCACACATGAAAGGTTTACGCCTGCACCGTGTCATGGTTCGCACGGTCACTGAGTTCGTCGCCGACGAGATGTCGACCTATGCCTCGGCGCTGGCCTATCAGATGCTGTTCTCGCTATTTCCCTTCATTCTGTTCCTCATCGCCCTGATCGGTTTCCTGCACCTGCCGGACTTCTTCTCCTGGCTGCGCCTGCAGTCAGAACTGGTGTTGCCACCCCAGGCGTTGGAACAGGTCAACCCGGTCATCGACCAGCTCCAGCAATCCAAAGGTGGCTTGCTGTCGGTCGGTATCGTGATTGCCCTGTGGACCGCGTCCGCCGGTGTGCGGCTGATGATGAGCGCGATGAATGCTGCCTACGACGTGGTCGAGGGCCGTCCGGCGTGGAAGCGTTTTCCGCTGTCGATTATCTACACCGTCGGCATCGCCGGTATGCTGCTGGTCGCTGCCGCGCTGATGGTGCTCGGACCGCAGGTGATGGGCTGGATCGCCGCGCAAGTCGGCCTCGAAGACTTCATCGTGACGCTCTGGACCATCGTGCGCTGGCCGGTGGTCGTGATTCTGTTGATGATGGCGGTGGCGCTGATTTATTACGTCATGCCCGACGTCAAACAAGAGTTTCGTTTCATCACGCCGGGTTCGGTGCTGGCGGTGGTGGTGTGGATCATCGCGTCACTGGGTTTCGGTCTGTACGTCAAGGCGTTCGCCAACTACAACGCCATGTATGGCAGTATCGGCGCGATCATCGTGCTGTTGCTGTATTTCTATATTTCCGCCGCGGTGCTGTTGCTCGGCGCCGAGATGAATGCCGTGATCGAACACATGTCGACCGAGGGCAAGAATGATGGCGAAAAAGTCCCCGGTGAGCACGACCACGAACCCAAACACCACGTGTCGGGACTGGGTCGGGATCACTCGATCAAGCCGACCACTGACGAAGTCATCAAATGATCCGTGAAATTCTGAAAATGGGCGACGAGCGCCTACTGCGCATTGCCCCGCCGGTGCCCGCCGAAATGTTCGACAGCCCCGAGCTGTGGCAACTGATCGACGACATGTTCCAGACCATGGAAAGCGTCGGTGGCGTTGGCCTGGCTGCACCGCAGATCGGCGTCGATCTGCAACTGGTGATCTTCGGTTTCGAGCACAGCGAGCGTTATCCGGATGCCGAGGCCGTGCCGCAGACGATTCTGATCAACCCGCTGATTACGCCCTTGACCCCGACACTGGAAGAGGGTTTCGAAGGCTGCCTCTCGGTGCCCGGCCTGCGCGGCGCGGTGGATCGCTATCAGCACATTCGTTACGAAGGTTTTGATCCCAAGGGGCAGCCGATCATGCGCATCGCCTCGGGGTTTCATGCGCGGGTTGTGCAGCATGAATGCGATCACCTGATCGGGCGGTTGTACCCGTCGCGCATCGGTGACTTCAGCAAGTTCGGGTTTACCGACGTGATGTTTCCGGATCTCGATCCTAATGCAGACGACTGACACACTCCGTGAATCATCCAGACGGTTTCATACCCATGGCGATCATCGGCTTGCTGCGTGCGTAACGGCTCAAGCGTTCGGCCATGGAGTAGGGCAGTGGCGGGTCGAAGGTAAAACCACGACGTTCATAAAACCCGCGCAGGTCCGGATGACAAAACAGCCACACCGGGCCTTCGAGGTCCTTGAGCGCCTCGGCGATCAACGCCGCAGCGATTCCCTGTTCACGGCAGGCTGGATCGACAAACAAACCCGTCAGCCAATGCCCGTCCGCCACCGGTCGCAAACACAGTGCCCCAATGATCTCGTTGCGCCTGGCCACCCAGAGTTGAGCGTCCCGGACCGCTTTCATCGACGATTGGTGAGCGCGATAAAACTTGTTCATCAAGGGCCATAAAGGCTCGGTGAGCAAGGTGTATTGGGTATTGGGCATGGTCTTCGACTGTCGGTGCACAAAGCGGGCGATTATAAAAGAACGCGCACGCAGCGATAGGTGTATACCTGATCTCACATCCCGTATGAGTGGAGTACGTATCATGGCCAAAGGCATGGATTCAAAAAAAGCAGCAAAGAAGAAGCCGGCAAAAACCGCCGATGAAAAACGCGCCGACAAGAAGGCCAAGAAGGTGGATGTGTTCGGTCATTGATCCCGTGACAAGGGAGCCCGGCCCTCGGGCTCCCGCTGCTTCTAACGAAATAACCAAATAATCTGCAAGAAAACCCTGCGCCATTGCACAGAAGGGGACTGGCCCCCGATCTGAGCAACGCCATGCCCCATTACTTCGATATTGCCCACCGAGAAGAAATCGACACCTTGCGCCAAGGCCTGCGCATAGTGCCCGTGACGCCGCGTATCGATCGCGAATTTGCCTTGGTGGTCGCTGCGAACAAGCCACCCTCGGCGGCGGTGCAGGCGCTGATGAGTCTGCTTGCCGAGAAATGACTCAAACCGACGCTGAACCGATTTTGTCCTCGATACTGGCCGACTAGTGGCCTTGCTTACCTGCCTCGCCTGTCTATGCTGACTCGTGACTAACTATGTCGACCAGTATGTGAAGGCCGTCATACACGTTAAGAGCGTGCGCAACCCAAGGCACCGACACTGAACAACATGGAGCTGTCCGGTCAATGGAGCGATTTATCAGAACGTTAAGGCTGGCTCGATCCTGGGCTATCAAGAGAAGGATGTCTTGATAAGAGCGTCGCTGCATGGACTCTCCAATTAAACATCATTGATCACCTGACCCAGTCCTTCCGGTGGAGGGATGCGTGTGCCTGTTCCTTGGAACGTAGTGGTGGAGTCGTTGAAAGACCAAAGAACTTTCATCAAACAAAAGACCGCGCTGAAGGTGATACGACCATGTTTAATCGACGTCACAAGACTGACCTGCTGGAAATCGAACGATTCAGTTGCGCGCTGACCGAGGCTAACGCGAAGTTGGCCGCGGTCAGCCGCTCGATGGCGATGATTGAGTTCACCCCCGAAGGTATCGTGCTCGATGCCAACGACAACTTTTGCAGTGCCATGGGTTATAGCGCCGAAGACGTGCGCGGAAAACATCACCGGATATTCTGCGAAGAAGCGTTTTATCGAAGCGATGCCTATGCCAAGTTGTGGCGTGACCTTGCCCGTGGCGAACCGGTGAGCGGGACCTTCTTGCGCTTGAACAAGAGCGGCAAGGAGATGTGGCTTGAAGCCAGCTATATGCCAGTGTTCGGCGCTGATCGTCAGGTCCGGAGTGTGATCAAGGTCGCCACTGATATCTCAGCCAGGGCCGACAAGGAACACGAAAGCGAGAGCATGCTCGCGGCGATCGGTCGTTCCATGGCCGTGGTCGAATTCACCCCGGATGGCAACGTCATCTCGGCCAACGAAAACTTCTTGAAGACGATGCATTACTCGCTCAACGAAGTGGTTGGACAACACCACAGTCTGTTTTGCCATCGTGGTGAAGCCGAATCGCAGGCCTATAAAGCGTTCTGGGCTTCACTCAATCGCGGCGAATATCACTCGCACCGTTTCGAGCGCAAAGATAAGCAGGGTCATACGGTTTTCCTGGAGGCCTCCTACAACCCGCTGTTTGACACCAAGGGTCGATTGTACAAAGTGGTCAAGTTCGCCAGCGACATCACCGATCAGGTGACCACCCTGCAAACCGCCGCGGAGTCGGCCCACAGTACCTCGGTTCAAAACGACGCCTGTGCGCAGAAAGGTTCTCTGGTGGTACAGCAAACGGTGCAGATCATCCAGGACATTTCCAAAGACTTGAATGAAGCGGCGCTGAGCATTGATGCCGTCAGCAAACAGTCCGACATCATCGGCACCATCGTTCAGACCATTCGCGGAATTGCCGATCAGACCAACCTGCTGGCGCTCAACGCGGCGATTGAAGCAGCCCGCGCCGGGGAGCACGGGCGCGGGTTCGCGGTAGTTGCCGATGAAGTTCGCAGCCTTGCGGCACGAACGAGCCAGGCAACGCTGGAGATCGTTGAAGTGGTACGCAAGAACCATGATTTGTCATTGAGTGCGGTGTCGAGCATGCAGTCGAGTTTGAGTCGAACCGGTCTTGGGGTGGAACTGGCGAACGAGGCGGGAGCAGTGATTCTGGAGATTCAACAAGGATCGCGGCATGTGGTGGATGCGATCAGTCAGTTCAACTCGACCTTGCAGATAAGTTGATCGCGGCAAATTGAAAAGGGTTCCTCGAAGGGACCTTTTTTATTGATTTCCGCACTTTTTAAAGCGAAGCGAGAAACTTGCCGACCACACCCGCATGGATGTGGGTCGGGTAGCGCGGAAGCCGCTCAAGCCAGGCCATTGCAGCCGTGTTTGAGGAATCCCGGGCGTTGTGCCAATCGTTGAAAATACTCGTCGATGGCGGGGTAGTCGGGGCGCTCCATCGGTGTCATCAACCAGCGGTTGACCGACAGCCCGATGACGATGTCCGCCAGCGTGAAGTGTGGCCCGGCGACATACGCTTTGGTGGTCGCGAGCTGATGCTCGAGGATGCCCATCTTCTGATTCCAGCTGCGTACGCCAGCGGTAATGTGATGCGGGTCCTGGAACTCCGGATCTTTGCGCACCAACGCTGTGAACGCGTAGCTCCAGGAGGCATTGAGTTCGGTCGCTTGCCAATCCATCCACTGCTCTACCCGAGCGCGCGCCGCCGGTTCGTGCGGTAACAGATCGGTGTTGTGGTGTTTGCCGGCCAGATAGCGGCAGATGGTGTTGGACTCCCACAACACGCCCGCATCGTCGATGATCACCGGCACCTGAGCATTGGGATTGAACCTGAGAAACTCCGGCGTGTGGGTCGACGCATAACCGCCGCCCCAGTCCTCACGTTCATAGGCAACACCCAGTTCCTCACAGGTCCACAGGACTTTTCGGACGTTGATTGACGAGGCTTTTCCCAGAATCTTCAGTGCGTGTTCCATTGAGCTACTCCGTTAGCGATTCGACGCTTCAGGAATCTAACAGACATTCAGCGTTTTCAAACCGGATCCGGCAGCGCCGACATTGGCAAACCAAACGTGCGATCAAACAACCAGTTGAAGGCGAAGGTGTAGCACGGGATGAAAATGATCAGCGCCGCGTCCAGCAGGAAGGCTTGCACCAGGCTGATGTTCATCCACCAGGCGATCAACGGGATGAGGAACACTATCAAGGTTAGTTGAAAACCCACGGCATGGGCGATGCGCCGTTTAACGGTGCGGGTTCGCGAAGGCTGACGACTTTCCCAGCGCTCGAACAGCGTGGTGTAGATGAAGTTCCAGGTCACCGCAATGGTGGTGATGATCACTGCCAACGGGCCAGTGCTGCCGGGCGAGGTGCCGGACAACAATGCCAGCCCCAAGGCCGAGAATGTCATGCCGATGACCTCGTAAAGGGACACGTAGAGCAGTTTTCGTTTAACGCCTTGCATGGGGGGTTGCCTCTTTCTTGCCAACTTGAAGCCAGGAGCACTGGCGAAGGCGACGAAAGATAGCTTCAATAGGGCTGACAGAAAAAGTCATTAGCTTTCAGTTTTATTGATAGGACGACGGATGAATTTCAACAGCGACAGCATCGAGTTGTTCCTCGCGGTGATCGAACGCGGCTCGTTTTCCGCTGCCGCCCGGGCGCTAGGTAAAGTGCCGTCGGCGGTGAGCATGGGCATCGCCAACCTGGAAGCCGAACTCGGTTATCCACTGTTTGATCGCAGCCATCGCGAGCCGGTGCCGACGGCGATGGCCTGCGCATTGGTGCCGCATGCGCGACTGATTGCCGAGCAGCTCAAACAGCTGCAAGTGCATGCGGTCGAGCTGTCGCTGGGGCTGGAAAGCAAGTTGTCGATCGGGGTGGTGGCGGACATCGACAAGGGCCGCGTGATGGCGGCGATCAAGGTCATCGCCGAGCGTCATCCTCTACTGGAAATCGAAGTGCTCAGCGCGCCGCAGGATGATGTGCTGGCGATGCTCCACAGCGGCCGGGTCAGCGTTTGCCTGGCGTTCGCCGGGCTGAGCATGAGCGTGCTGGAGCGGTTCCAGTTCGTCGGCACCGAACGGATGATCGCCACGCTGGCGGCGGACAATCCGTTGCTTCAAGGCCAGGATTTGTATCTCGAAGATTTGGTCCGCGTACGGCAAATCATCGTCGCCAGCCGCGACCTGCCGATCAGCGAAATCCGGCCACTGGTGGCCGAGTCTTACTGGCGCACCGACACGTTGACGATGGCGCTGGAAATGGTCGAAGCCGGATTGGGCTGGGGCAATTTTCCGCTGTCGGTGGTCCAGCCGTGGCTCGATGCTGGAAGGCTCAAGCGCCTGAGCTTCCGCAACATCGAGAACGGGTTGGTGCTGCCGGTGCATGCGGTGTGGCTCAAGAGCCAGCCGTTGCAGAAAGGGGCGTTGGCGTTTGTGGAGTTGATGGGGCGTTGACGCTGCACACCGATCATTCCCACGTTCTGCGTGGGAACGATCAAACAGTGTCAGGTACTTTCACGCACCTTCAACTCAAACCCCATGTCCTGCACCGGTTTCGCCACCGTGTTGCCGGCCATCAAGGTCAGCATCTGCTCCGCTGCGCGCCGGCCAATCGCCTCGCGCGGGGTGCTGATGCTGCTCAGACGCGGGACCATGTGGGCCGAGGCCGGCAGGTCGTTGAAGCCGAGGATCGCCACTTGTTCGGGGATTTTGATCCCGTAGCGCATGGCTTCGAGCAGTGCGCCCTGGGCCAGGTCGTCGTTGCCGAAGAAGATGGCATCGACATCGGGATGACTGGCGATCAGCTGCAGGAACAGTTCGCCACCGAGGCCGACGGAGGAGGCGCGAGGTGTCAGCACTTCCAGATCAGGGTCATACAAACCGGCCTTTTGCAGGGCTTTGCGGAAACCTTCGCCGCGCAGCAACGTGCGTTGATCCAGCTGCGCACCGATGTAGGCCAGGCGTTTACGACCGCGTGACAGCAAATGCTCGGCCGCTGTCTCGCCGGCAGCGAGTTGCGAAAACCCCACGCAATTGAGGCCGGCGGCGCTGTCCAGCTCCATCATGTACACGCAGGGAATGTTGCTGGCTTCGATCATCCGGCGTGAACTTTCAGTGCGGTCGAAACCGGTCAGCAGCAAACCGCGCGGCTGATACGCCATGTAATTGCGCAGCAGGTTTTCTTCTTCGTCGCGGGAGTAGTGGAAGTTGCCGATCAGCACTTCGAAGCCCTTGGGGCGCAAAATCTGATGAATGGCTTCCAGCGTGTCGATAAACAATAAATTGGACAGTGACGGCACCAACACCACCACCGAATGGCTCTGGGCCGAGGCTAACGCGCGGGCGGCAGGGTTGACCACGTAGTTGAGGTCGAGGGCGGCTTTCTGGACTTTTTCCACCAGTTCGGTGGCCACGGTACTGACCCCGCGCAGGGCGCGAGAGGCGGTGATCGGGCTGACACCGGCCAGGCGCGCGACTTCGTTCAAGGTGGGGCGGCCAGTGGTGCGCGTATTTTTATCGTTTTTAGGAGAGATCATCGGACGGCTTGCCAAACAAAATTCGAGGCACTAAGGTAGCGCTGTCTCGACGCAGCTGCAAATGCGTGAACGGGGTTTGCCTGATCCCCGTTTTTTGGCGTCAGGAACGAACATGCTGCAACCCACAAAAATGACAAGAAGGCGTCGGCAACTTCTGCTTTTGCTCTAGTGCATAACTGGCAAAGGTAGCGCTGTCTGCGCGCTGAGGTGTTACATGAATCATCCCATCACCGCCCTGGTCATCATGGGCGTTGCCGGTTGCGGCAAGACTTGCGTCAGCGAGGCCTTGTGCCAACTCAGCGGCGCGACCGCCATTGAAGGCGACACTTTTCACCCTGCCGCCAATATCAAAAAGATGAGCGCGGGTATCCCCCTGAACGACGAAGACCGTGCTGGTTGGCTCGATAGCCTGTGCGATGAACTGCGCCGCATTGACGCAAAGGGCCAGCGCCCGGTGCTGACCTGCTCGGCGCTCAAACACATTTACCGTGAACGTCTGCGCAGCGCCTTGCCTGGCCTGGGCTTCGTTTTTCTTGAGCTGACCCCCGAAGTCGCCGCCGATCGTGTGTCTCATCGGCCGGGGCACTTCATGCCGTCAACACTGATCGACAGCCAGTTCGCCACCCTCGAATCACCCGTTGGCGAACCGCTGACCCTGGCCCTCGACGCGTCGAACCACAGCGTCGACGAACTGGCCGCTCAAGCACACCGCTGGTGGCTTGAACACGGCCTGAAACTCGCCGTATGAGTTTTTCTCGAAGAGACAGCGCTGTCTTGATGGCTTGCGAATTACTCACTTTAATAACAACAACAACCAGGAGACACCCCTAATGTTTGGCATGTCCCACGAGACGTTCCTGCTGCTAGACGCAGTGGTCACGGTAATCGGACTCATCGTCCTGATCACCAAATTCAAGTTTCACCCCTTCATCGCCCTGATCATCGCCGCAGCCTTTCTCGGGCTGACTTCCGGCATGCCAATTGGCACCATCATCAAGGCGTTCCAGGACGGCTTCGGTGGGGTGCTCGGTTTCGTCGGGATCATTCTGGCGCTGGGCACCATGCTCGGCAAAATGATGGCCGAGTCGGGCGGGGCGGATCAGATCGCCCAAACGCTGATTCGCGCGTTCGGTAAGGACAAGGTGCAGTGGGCCATGATGTTCGCGGCCTTCCTGGTCGGCATTCCGCTGTTCTTCGAAATCGGCTTCGTGCTGCTGATTCCGCTGGTGTTCATCGTTGCCCGGCGTACCGGCGTGTCGATCATCAAGATCGGTATCCCATTGCTGGCCGGTCTTTCGGCCGTGCACGGCCTTGTTCCGCCGCACCCGGGCCCGCTGCTCGCCATCGGCGTGTTCGGTGCCGACATCGGCAAAACCATTCTCTACGGCCTGATCGTTGCGTTGCCGACGGCCATCATCGCCGGCCCGATCTACGGCACCTTCATTGCCAAATACATCCCCGGCCATCCGAATCAGGAACTGGTGGATCAACTGGCGCGTGATAACGATTCTGCCGATCTCCCGAGCTTCGCCATCACCCTGATCACCGTGCTGTCGCCGGTTTTCCTGATGTTGCTCAAGACCTTTGCCGATGTGGTGCTGCCGGACGGCAACTTTTTCCGCACCTTCATGGACCTGATCGGTCACCCGATTTCGGCACTCCTGCTGGCGTTGCTGTTGTCGCTGTACACCTTCGGCTACAAGCAGGGCGTAGGTTCCAGCCAGATTCTCAAATGGCTGGACGCGAGCCTCGCGCCGACCGCCGCGATCATCCTGATCATTGGCGCCGGTGGTGGCTTCAAGCAGATGCTGGTGACCAGCGGCGTTGGTAATGTCATCGGCAACATGGCGGTGGAAGCGCAGATCTCGCCAATCCTTCTGGCGTGGCTGGTGGCGGCGGTGATCCGTATCGCCACCGGTTCGGCGACCGTGGCGACCATTACCGGCGCCGGCATTGTGGTGCCGGTGGTGGGGATGATTCCGGGTGTGAATCGTGAGCTGCTGGTACTGGCGACCGGTGCCGGTTCGTTGATCCTGTCTCACGTCAACGACGCAGGTTTCTGGCTGGTGAAGCAGTACTTCAACATGACCGTGGCGGAAACCTTCAAGACCTGGACCGCGATGGAAACCATCCTGTCCATCGTTGCGCTGGGCTTTATCCTGCTGTTGTCGCTGTTCGTTTAAAGCACATTCGGCAGACACGAAAAAACCGCAGCCATGCGGTTTTTTTGTGGGTGATGATCGTTCCCACGCTCTGCGTGGGAATGCCGCCATGGACGCTCCGCGTCCACTGTGACGCAGAGCGTCACGGAATGCATTTCCACGCGGAGCGTGGGAACGATCAATGTGTCAGGCGTTGGTCTTGGTGACCAACCCATCCGCCCGAAACATCCCGCGAATCCCGCGTACTGCCTGACGAATTCGGTCCTGGTTTTCGATCAGCGCGAAGCGCACGTGATCATCCCCATACTCCCCAAACCCTACGCCCGGCGAGACGCAAACCTTGGCCTCGGCCAGCAGTTTCTTGGCGAACTCCAGGGAGCCCAAGTGCGCATACGCCTCGGGAATCTTCGCCCAGACATACATCGACGCTTTCGGATTCTCGACCATCCAGCCCAGTTCATGCAGGCCTTTGACCAGCACGTTGCGACGCTGCCGATACTGCTCGGCGATGTCCTTGACGCACTGCTGATCGCCTTCCAGCGCCGCAATGGCCGCGACTTGCAGCGGGGTGAACGTGCCGTAGTCGTGGTAGCTCTTGATCCGCGCCAGGGCGTTGACCAGTTCGGCATTACCGACCATGAAACCAATGCGCCAGCCCGCCATGTTGTAGCTCTTGGACAGAGTGAAAAATTCCACCGCAATGTCCTTGGCGCCCGGCACTTGCATGATCGACGGTGCTTTCCAGCCGTCGTAGACGATGTCGGCGTAAGCCAGGTCGTGCACCACCAACACGTCGTACTGTTTGGCGAGGGCGATCACTCGCTCGAAGAAGTCCAGCTCCACGCATTGAGCAGTGGGATTCGACGGGAAGCCGAGGATCATCATTTTCGGTTTCGGAATCGAGCCGCGTATGGCGCTTTCCAACTCGGCGAAGAAGTCCACGCCCGGAATCAACGGCACCGAACGCACCTGGGCGCCGGCAATCACCGCGCCGTAGATGTGAATCGGGTAGCTCGGGTTCGGCACCAGAACGGTGTCGCCCTGGTCTAGGGTGGCCAGCATCAAATGCGCCAGGCCTTCCTTGGAACCGATGGTCACGATGGCTTCGCTTTCCGGGTCGATGTCGACCTCGTAGCGATCCTTGTACCAATTGGAAATCGCCCGGCGCAGACGCGGAATGCCCTTGGACGTCGAGTAGCCGTGAGTGTCTTCGCGCTGGGCGACGGTGACGAGTTTTTCGACGATGTGCGGCGGTGTCGGGCCGTCAGGATTGCCCATGCTGAAGTCGATGATGTCTTCGCCACGACGACGGGCGGCCATCTTCAGCTCGGCAGTGATGTTGAATACGTAAGGGGGGAGTCGATCTATGCGCGCAAAGCGGCGCGGCGAACCTGGGTTGGCCATTGTTGCCTCGGGTAACGTGAGCGCCCGGAACCGTCCGAGCGACGCTGGTCACTGCGGTGACCTGTGGCGGAATGTAAGGGCTGATGTGGCAAACTGTCCAGCGACTATGTAAACAAATTTGCCCGAAGGGTGACAAACTGCTGCGTTATTCCTATATGGCATCGGCGGCGATCTTCTGCTATTTCGCGGTCTACGTGATCCTATCGGGTTATAACGAGTTCGTCGACGCAGGCGCCGTCGAGCAGTTGCACGCACTGTAATTGGGCGAATCGGGTTTGGCTTCTATACTTCCAGCCGAACCCACTTTTTTGTTCCAGGAGTTGAGTCATGGATGAGCAAGCAGACGTCAAACTGGCCGAGCCACGCTTCGAGAGCGGGCATTTTCTGCTCATTGCCGGGCTTGGCGGACGATTTACCGCGGATACGACCAGTGGCATCCCCGATCTCTGGGAGAAATTCATTCCCGAAATTGGCAAAATTCCCGGTCAAAAGAACGAAGTGACCTACGGCGTCTGCTGCAATCCGGATGGCAAGGGTGGTTTCGAATACATCGCCGGCGTTGAAATCAGCAAACTCGACGACCTGCCTGAGAAGTACCGCTGGATTGAGGTCCAGCCTCAGCACTACGCGGTGTTCGAGCACAAGGGCTCGCTGGATACCTTGCCGCAGACTTTTCAATACATCTGGAAAACCTGGTTGCCGCAGTCCGGTAAAGAAGCGGCGGACGCCCCGGAATTCGAACGCTACAGCGACGACTTCAATCCGAAACTCAACACCGGTGTGCTGGAAATCTGGCTGCCGCTCAAATCGGATTGACCCAAGCCCCGGACGGGCACTTCACTGTGCCCGTTCGTGACTGTCGTTGACTCCTCGCATCACCCCCGCACACCGTCCGTTTCGCTCGATCTATACGCCGTCTTAATACCGCTGCCCCCAATCAGTGTCCGTCCTTGATACCCCCTCACTTAACCTGCAAGGCGCCGATGAGAGCGCGAATTCAGTGCGTTTTTTTGCACTGACGCGCTCTGCCGGTACCCGATTGCGGGTGTCCTTTCGTTTTGTCAGGGGGAGCTGTCTTGTTAACACTCGAGTTCATTTACATCGCCAGCGGCCTGTGTGCCGCCCTGTTGTTTGTCTACCTGGGTTACGCCCTTATCCGTGCAGAGAAGTTCTGATGGCCGCAGTCATTGCGGCACAGGCTTTTTTATCAGCCCTCCAGGGCGGTCTTGAGAAAGGAAATCGGCAATGTACGACCTGATCTTTATGGGGGTTAGCGTGGTGTTTTTTGCTGCGACAGCCATGGTCATCGTCGCCATGGGCAAGATTTGAACGGAGCATCGACATGTTGAGCACTATGCTGGAATTTGCGGTGATTCTCGGGTTGATGACCGGACTCGCCGTGTTGATGGGCAAGTGGCTGACCCTGGTATTTACCGGGCGCAACCATGCCTTGGCGGAGCGCGCTACTTATCGTCTGCTGGGGATCGATACGGCCGAAACCATGGGCTGGGCACGTTATGGCTCGGCCCTGCTGCTGTCGAACGCGGCGATGATGTTGCTGGGTTACATCGTGTTGCGCTTGCAAGGTTTCATGCCGCTTAACCCCTTGGGGCTGAACGCGCAAACTCCTGATCTGGCGTTCAATACCGCTGCGTCCTTTATCACCAACACCAACTGGCAGGCTTATTCAGGTGAAACCAGCCTGTCCAATTTCAGCCAGATGGCTGTCATCACCTTCCTGATGTTCGTCGGCGCAACAGCGGGCGTTGTGGCGGCGGCGGGTTTCATTCGCGGCCTCAGTCGGTCGAATTCCGCTGATATCGGAAACTACTGGGTGGACTTCACTCGCACGCTGTACCGGGTGATGTTGCCACTGTGTTTTGGCATGGCGCTGGTTTATGTCTGGCAAGGCATGCCGCAGACCCTGAATTCCCAGGCCCTGGCCACCACACTGGAAGGTGCGCAGCAGCAATTGATCGTCGGCGCGGTGGCGAGCTTTGAGTCAATCAAGCACATCGGCACCAACGGCGGCGGTTTCTTCAGCATGAACGCCGCACATCCGTTTGAGAACCCGACTCCGCTGACAAACATGCTGCATATCCTCAGCATGCTGCTGATCCCGTCGGCGCTGACGTACACCTTTGGCAGCATGCTGATGCGTCGGCGTCAGGGCTGGGTATTCTTTGGCACGTTCCTGGTGATGTTCGTCGGCTTTCTGAGCATCGTTTACACGGCTGAACAAAGTGGCAACCCGCTGCTGACCCGGGTGGGCGCGGACCAGGTGCTGTCGGCAACCCAGAGTGGCGGCAACATGGAAGGCAAGGAGCTGCGCTTCGGGATTGCCGACACCAGCCTGTTCGTGACCACCACCACCGGCGCCACCACCGGCTCGGTGAACGCCATGCATGACTCGCTGACACCCATGGGCGGCTTCGTACCGCTGGCGCAGATGATGCTCAATTGCGTGTTCGGTGGTGACGGCGTGGGCTTTATCAACCTGATCCAGTACGCGCTGCTGACGGTGTTTCTGGTGGGCATGATGATCGGCCGCAGTCCCGAATTCCTCGGCAAGAAGATCGAGGCACGGGAGATCAAGCTGGTCATGCTCTCGGTACTGGCGCACCCCATCTGCATTCTCGGCTTCACCGCCCTGGCGGCACTCTGGCCGGACACCCTGAACAGCCTCAACAACCAGGGGCCCCATGGCTTCAGCGAGGTGCTTTATGCCTACACCTCGGGCACTGCCAACAACGGTTCGGCGTTCGCCGGATTGAATGCCAATACGCCGTTCTTCAACACCACAATCGGTCTTGCCATGTTGCTCGGACGTTTCTTCACCATGCTGCCGATGCTCGCGGTCGCAGGTTCTCTGGCGATGAAAAAGAACATCCCGGCCGGTGCCGGCACCATCCCGACCGCCACACCGCTGTTCATGTTCCTGGTGGTGTTCGTGGTGCTGGTGGTGGGCGGCCTGACGTTCCTGCCGGCGCTCGCGCTCGGCCCGCTGGTCGAGCAACTGCAGTTGCTGACCGGCCAGACCTACAAGTGAGGGCGCTGTGATGACTCAAGTACAAACAAAAACCAAGGTGCAATTTCTGTTTACCGGGCTGTTGCGCCCGGTGCTGATTTCGGCGGCGTTCTTCATGCTGCTGACCGGGGTGGCGTATCCGTTGTTCACCACGCTGGTGGCCAACGTGCTGTTCCCGTTTCAGGCCCAGGGCAGCCTGGTTGAACGGGACGGGCTGGTGATCGGTTCGGCGGTGATCGGCCAGCATTTCACCCGCCCCGAATATTTTCAGGGCCGTGCGAGCATGACCCTCGGCGCAGATCCACTGGACCCGAGCAAGAGCGTGGCGCAGCCGTACAACGCAGGTTCCAGTGGCGCCAGCAACCTTGGCCCTACCAGCCAGAAGTTGATCAACGCCGTGGCCATGCGGGTCGAAGCCTACCGCCGGCAGAACGGCCTGGCGGCAGATGCGCAGGTGCCGGTGGATGCGGTCACCTCGTCGGCTTCAGGCCTGGACCCGCACATTTCGGTGGCCAACGCACAGATTCAGGCGGCGCGCGTCGCACGCCTGCGCCACCTGCCGGAAGCCGATCTGTTGAAGCTGGTGAATACCCACACCGAGCAACGCACCTTCGGCCTGCTCGGCGAGCCCCGGGTCAATGTGCTGCAACTCAACCTCGCGCTGGATGCTCTGGCGCCCGCGCATCAGCCACCCCTTGCGGCCAGTGAGTAAGAGAAACAACTATGAGTAAGCAAGCTCGTTTGCCTTTGTTCGACCGTAAGTTGTTGTTCACGGCGTGCCTGGATGCCTTCAAGAAGTTGTTGCCCCAGTCGCAGTGGAAGAACCCGGTGATGTTTGTGGTGTATCTGGGCAGCATTCTCACCACGCTGTTGTGGTTTCAATCACTGGTCGGCAAGGGTGAAGCCTCCAGTGGCTTCATTCTCAGCATCACGTTGTGGCTATGGTTCACCGTGCTGTTCGCCAACTTCGCCGAAGCCCTGGCCGAGGGCCGCAGCCGGGCCCAGGCGGCCAGCTTGCGCGGGATGAAGCGCCAGACCATGGCCAAGCTGTTGCAACAGCCTCGGCATGGCTCCGCCTGGATGCCAGTGCCTTCCAGCGAACTGCTCAAGGACGCGGTGGTGTTGATCGAAGCCGGCGATCTGGTGCCCCTCGATGGCGTGGTGATTGAAGGCGTGGCGTCGGTGGATGAAAGCGCGATTACCGGCGAATCGGCACCGGTGATTCGCGAAGCGGGCGGCGACTTTTCATCGGTCACCGGCGGGACAAAAGTGCTGTCGGACTGGCTGGTGGTGCGCATCAGCGTCAACCCCGGCGAGTCGTTTCTGGATCGCATGATTTCCATGGTCGAATCCGCGAAGCGCCAGAAGACACCCAACGAGGTGGCGCTGACCATTCTGCTGGTGGGTCTGACCTTTCTGTTTCTGCTGGTGATCGTGACGCTGGGCCCGTACTCGATGTTCGCGGTGGCCATGAGCGGAGGCGACGTGGTCAGCGCAACGGTGCTGGTGGCGCTGCTGGTCTGTCTGATCCCCACGACCATTGGCGGTCTGTTGTCGGCTATTGGTGTGGCGGGCATGAGCCGGATGATGGCGGCCAACGTCATTGCCACCTCCGGGAGAGCAGTGGAAGCGGCGGGCGACATTGACGTCCTGCTGTTGGACAAGACCGGCACCATCACCTTGGGTAACCGCCAGGCCAGCAGTTTCCTGCCGGCGCCCGGGGTCAAGGAATCGGAACTGGCCGACGCCGCGCAACTGGCCTCGCTGGCCGACGAAACGCCGGAAGGGCGCAGCATCGTGGTGCTCGCCAAGCAGAAGTTCGACCTGCGGGCGCGGGACCTCAATGCGCTGCGCGCCAGCTTCGTGCATTTCACCGCGCAAACCCGCATGAGCGGCGTCGATCTGGCGGGCGGCCGGAGCATCCGCAAAGGTGCGGCAGATGCCATTCGACTGCACATCGAGGCGCTGGGCGGCAGCTTCCCGCCCGAGTTGCAGGCCAGGGTCGATGAAGTCTCGCGCCGTGGCAGTACACCGCTGGTTGTGTGCGATGGCCAACAGGCATTGGGCGTAGTCGAGCTCAAGGACGTGGTCAAGGGTGGCATCAAAGAGCGCTTTGCCGAACTGCGGCGCATGGGTATCAAGACCGTCATGATCACCGGCGATAACCGCCTGACGGCGGCAGCGATTGCCGTGGAAGCCGGGGTCGACGACTTTCTTGCCGAGGCTCGGCCGGAAGACAAGCTGCAACTGATCCGCGACTACCAGACCCAAGGCAAGCTGGTGGCAATGACCGGAGACGGCACCAACGATGCGCCGGCACTGGCCCAGGCGGACGTGGCGGTGGCTATGAACAGTGGTACTCAGGCCGCCAAGGAAGCGGGCAACATGGTCGATCTGGACAGCAACCCGACCAAGCTGATCGAGGTGGTGGAGGTCGGCAAACAGATGCTCATGACTCGCGGCGCGTTGACTACTTTCAGCGTGGCCAACGATGTGGCCAAGTATTTTGCTATCGTACCGGCCGCATTCGTCGCGACCTACCCGCAACTGGGCGCCCTGAATGTGATGCACCTGAGCAGCCCGAACTCGGCGATTCTCAGCGCGGTGATCTTCAATGCCCTGATCATCGTGTTTCTGATCCCGCTGGCGCTCAAGGGCGTGACCTATCGAGCCATCGGCGCGGCGGCGTTGCTCAATCGCAACCTGCTGATCTATGGACTGGGTGGCGTGCTGGTGCCGTTCGCGGGGATCAAGGTGATCGACATGCTGTTGGCCGGGCTCGGCCTGGTTTGAAAGGACTGACTGCACGGCGCCCTGTGTGGCGCCGTGCAGTTCAAAAGGATTGCCATGCCCGTTATTGATACGTTCATCGCTTCACGTGATGGCCGCCCAGATCCCGACGCGCTGTTGGAGAAGCTGCAACAGGACGAACAGGCCGCCCTGCGCGGGAAACTGCGCATCTATTTCGGTTCCAACGCAGGGGTGGGGAAAACCTGCGCCATGCTCACCGCGGCCCAACGCGAAGTGAACCAGGGCCGTGACCTGGTGGCTGGCGTGATAGAAACCCATGGCCGACGGGAAACCGCGGAACTGCTCGCCGGCCTGGAACTGCTGCCGCGCTACAACGTGATGCATCGCGAGTGCGCCCTCAGCGAGTTCGATCTAAATGCTGCGTTGGCGCGGCGTCCGGCGGTGCTGCTGGTGGATGAACTGGCCCACAGCAACGTTCCCGGTTCGCGTCACCCCAAGCGCTGGCAGGATGTCGAAGAACTGCTGCGCGCCGGCATCGACGTCTGGACCACCCTCAATGTCCAGCACCTGGAAAGTCTCAACGATATCGTCAGCGGGATCATCGGCATCCGGGTGCGCGAGACCGTGCCCGATCATCTGTTCGACGATGCTCATGAAGTGGTGGTGATCGACCTGCCACCCGATGACCTGCTGCGCCGCCTCAAGGAAGGCAAGGTCTACCTGCCGCCCCAGGCCGAGCGCGCGTCCCGGCATTTCTTCCGCAAGGGCAACTTGCTGGCCTTGCGCGAGCTGGCGCTGCGGCGTACCGCTGATCGCGTCGATGCACAGATGCGCGTCTATCGCCGCGAGCGGTCCATCAACACCCTTTGGCCCGCGCGCGAGCGTTTGCTGGTCGGAGTGGCAGGGCACCCTTCGGATGATCGTCTGGTTCGTGAAGCGGCGCGTCTGGCACAAAAGCTTGAGGCGGACTGGATTGTCGTCCATGTGCCTTCGGTGCAGCGCCGTGGCGCAGATGCGAGCCGCTATGCCGCCGCCATGAAGGCCTTGGCGCTGGCCGCCGAATTCGGTGCCGACACCGCCACGCTGTCCGGCATGGACGTGGCCGAGGCGCTGGTGGCGTTTGCTCGTGAGCACAACGCCAACCGCCTGGTGTTGGGGCATTACCCGCGCAAGGTCTGGCAGTTCTGGCACCCGTCGGTCAGTGACCGCATCAGCCGTCGCCATCCCGAGATCGATCAGATTGTCATCGCTCATGGCCCGTTGCCCATGGTGGTTGCGGTTGCGGTGAATACTGATGCAGCGCTGCCACCCAGCAGGGCACCGGCGTATCTGTGGGCCAGCCTGGCCTGTTTTGCCGCCACGGCGGTGGCTGCCTTGCTGTTGCAGGTGTTTGATCTGGCCAACGTGGTCATGCTGTTTTTGCTCACGGTGGTGCTGGTCGCCCTGCGTTATGGGAGAGGGCCAGGTGTCTGGGCAGCGATGCTGGCGGTGCTGTGTTTTGATTTCTTTTTCGTCCAGCCACGCTGGTCGTTCACGGTCAACGACACCCAGTACTTCTTTACCTTCGCCCTGATGCTGGGTATTGCGTTGATCACCGGGCAGCTCACGGCACGCTTGCGTCATGAAGCCCGCACCGCCGCCGGTCGTGAGCGGCGCGCGACGTCGTTGGCCAGGCTGGCGCGCGACTTGTCGGCGGCGCTGACGGTGGAACAGATCACGGAGGTGGCACTGCGCACCTTCAGCGGCGTGTTTGAAGCGCGGGTCGGGCTGACACTGCCGGACGCCACAGACAGTGTCCACGCTCGTGGCGCCGGAGCATTCCCGATCGATGAAAGCATTGCCCAATGGGTTTACGACCATGGCCAACCTGCCGGTCAGGGCACCGATACGCTGGCCGCCGCTCAGGGCCGCTATTTGCCGTTGAAGGCGCCAATGCGCGTGCGCGGAGTGTTGGTGCTCGAGCTGGCTGAACCCGAGCGATTGAACGAGCCGGAAGAGCAGCGCCTGCTTGAGGCCTGCATGAGCCAACTGGCAATCGCGCTGGAGCGGGTGCATTTCGTCGAGGTGGCGCAAAGCACCCTGGTGCAGATGGAGGGTGAGCGCATGCGCAATACCCTGCTGGCCGCGATTTCTCATGACCTGCGCACGCCGCTGACCACCATTATCGGCGCGGCAGATGCAGCGGCGCCCCATGCGCCGCCCGGACCACTGGTGCAGTTGCTGGGCGGTATCCGCGATCAGGCCAGCTCCATGCAGCGGTTGATCGAAAACCTGTTGGACATGGCCCGGATGCAGGAACGCGGTGTGCGCCTCAACCGGCAATGGCACTCACTGGAGGAAATCGTCGGCAGCGCTTTGCGTCAACTGCGCGAGCCGTTGGCGCGGCATGTGGTGCGTACCGCGCTGTCGCCGCGGTTGCCGTTGGTGGAAGTCGATGCGCTGTTGATCGAGCGTGTTCTGGTCAACCTGCTGGACAACGCCGCCAAGTACACCCCGGCCGGAACGCTGGTACAGGTTGTGGCCCGGCAAGAGGAGGACAGCATGGTGCTGGAGGTGATCGACGCCGGTCCCGGTTGTCCTCAGGGCAGCACGCCTCAGAGCTTGTTCGAACCGTTCACGCGGGGGCAGCAGGAGTCGGCCGTTGCCGGCATCGGCCTTGGGCTGGCGTTGGCAAGACGTATTGTCCAGGCCCATGGCGCAACGATCGAGGCTCAGCCTCAGGCCACCTCGGGCATCCGCTTTGTGATCACTCTACCGGCGGGTCACCCGCCTTCCATGGAATCGCTATGACCAGTGCACGCATCCTCATTGTCGAGGACGAGGCCAACATCCGTCGTTTCGTCGGTATCGCGCTGCAAGACGAAGGTTTTCAGGTGTTCGAGGCCGACAACGTCAAACGCGCCCTGATCCACGCCGCCAGTCGTCAACCGGATCTGGTGATTGTCGATCTGGGCTTGCCCGACGGTGACGGCAAACAATTGATCAGCGAGCTGCGGGGCTGGATGACGGTGCCGATTCTGGTGCTGTCGGCCCGTGATCGTGAAGAGGAGAAAGTGGCCGCACTGGATGCGGGGGCGGACGACTATCTGGTCAAACCCTTCGGCGTGCCCGAGTTGCTCGCGCGTATCCGCGCCCAGTTGCGTCGGCATGTGCAAAACGGGACCACCGCGGTCACCAGCAAGGTGACATTCGGCATGATCGAGGTAGACATGGCCACGCACGAGGTCCGGCGCGAGGACCAACCGGTCCATCTAACGCCCATCGAGTATCGCTTGCTGTGCGCGCTGATTCGCGGACAAAGCCGGGTCATGACCCATCGCCAGCTACTGCTGGAAGTGTGGGGCCTGGATTACGTCGATCGTGCTCACTATCTGCGGGTGCACATGGCGCACTTGCGGCAAAAACTGGAGGCCGATGCGGCCCAGCCGCAGCATTTCATCACCGAATTGCAGGTGGGATATCGCTTGGTGGGGCTGTAAAGCACGGCGGACGCTGGTCGCAGCGCCTGGCCGTGTGTCACTCACTTGTCTTTTTTGATCCGGCGCTCGTGCAGGAAATCGATGTACAGCGTGATGAAACCGAACGAGGTAATGCTGAACAACACGAGTAGGCCGATTTGAGTCGAGCTCATGATCAAAGTCCTGGGGGGGGGACGAGGAGCGCTCAACCTGCCGTGGCAGGGTGTCGTCAATCGTCGAGGACTCAATAGATAATACGAACCCAGGGCCTTGGGTAGCGGTTATATGAAAGCTTTACGGCGCCGTCCTTGAACCCTATGCACTTCATACGAGAGGTGGGTATTGGGCGTTCGAGAGCAAGCAAGTATTGTTAGACTCGGCGAGCGTTATCCTGTCATCTCACTTTGCCCCAAGGTCTGCGCAGCGCCATGAACTCGACGAACCCTGTTATCCGATACGTCCTGCCTGCTGATCTGGACCGCTGCTACGCCATCGAAACCGTGGCCTACGAAGGCGACGAAGCCGCTACGCGCGAAAAGATTGCCACCCGCATCGCCACCTGGCCCGAGGGTTTCATCGTCGCCGAAGTCGATGGCATGGTCGCCGGTTTCATCAATTCCGGTGCGGCGTTTCAGGTGCAAATGTCGGACGAGGCGTTAAAGGAACTGATCGGCCACGACCCGGCCGGCCCGCACGTGGTGATCATGTCGGTGGTGGTGCACCCGGATTACCAGGGTCAAGGTTTGGCGAAACGCTTGATGGGCGAATTCATCGAGCGGATGCGCGCGTTGGGCAAGACCAGCATCAACCTGATGTGCAAGGAGCGGCACATTCCGCTCTATGCCGGGTTCGGGTTTGCCTACATCAAGCCTTCCGCCTCGGACCACGGCGGGATGGCGTGGCATGAGATGGTGTTGGATCTTTGAGAAGAGCAAATGATTTCTTGAGATAAGTTTTTAATGGACTAAATTCAGATCTTGTTGCGTTGGCCATCCTGATCGTTACTGCCCTAACCACCTCAGAAAGTCAGACTCATGCGCCGTTCATACCCGATACGGCCCTTGTAGGCTTCGCCGCGGTCGACCCAGCCGAATTTCGCATAGAGCGCGATGGCGGCCTCGTTGTCCGCATCCACCGATAGCTCCAGCGCTTTGATCTCAGGAAACGCCTGACGCGCCACGTCGGGCAAGGCTTGCAGGCAGGCCTTGCCATAGCCTTTGCCCTGAGCCCGATGATCGACTTGCAGCGCATGCAGGGTGGCGCTGTGTTCATTGGCCCACGCCGGCAATACGGGCGGGCGCTTGAGCAGCAGAAAGGCCACGGGAATTTCCTCGGCCAGCAGCGCAAATCCCTGGACGCCGGGGCCGGGTTTGGACAGCAAGGTGTGCAATGCACCGTGGATGTCGCCGGAAAACTTGATTTGTTCTTTGTGAACTTCAATGGCCTCGACCTGCTGGCGCTGGCGCGCGTTAAGGCTTTCGTAAGGCACGAGTCGGGCTGTCACTGGAGTGTCCTTTTTCCAACATAAATGTGTTTCGGATTCTAACGAGTTTGCGTTCCTGGATTATTTTTATTTGGGCTGTCGATTTGGCTTTTCGCCAGACGACTAGGGGTGTCTTCACCACAAAAACCACGGAGAACCACCATGAACGCTACACACGAGATCCAGACCCTGATCGACATCTATCGTCAGGCGTTCATCGCCAAGGATGTCGAGAAACTCATGTCCCTGTATGCCGACGACATCGTCTCCTACGACGCGGTCAAGGCCCTGCAATTTCGGGGCAAAGCGGCCTACCGCGCGCATTGGCAGGAGTGCTTGGAAATGTGCCAGGGCGCGCACACGTTTGACTTCGACCAAATGAACATCGTGGCGGACGAGCACATCGCCTTCGCCCATTGGCTGGCCCATTGCGGCGGCACTAACGAGAAAGGCGAAACCCAGGCCTGCTGGATGCGCGTGACCGCCTGCTATCGGCGCGACGATGGGCAATGGCGCATCGTCCACGAACACTGGTCCGCCCCGTTCGACATGATGAGCGGCACGGCGCTGTTCAACCTGGAACCGTGAGCGTCGGACTGATTTGTCGGGCTGATCGTCGGGAAACAGCGCTAAAGTCTCAATCAGCAGCCATAGTTGATCAGTTCGATCAGGGCAGAGCCCCAAGAATGGAGAGCTTTCCATGAAGTATTTATGCCTGGTCTACAGCAACGAACGCGAGTTGCACTCGCTGCCCGAAAGCCCGGAGGACGCTGAATGCATGGCCTATGCCGAGTCGATCCAGGGCAGCGGCCGAATGGTCGCCGCCGAGGCGCTGGAGTCGGTGCAGACCGCGACCACCGTGCGCATGCGCAACGGCAAGATGTCGATCACCGACGGCCCATTTGCCGAAACCAAGGAGCAGTTGGCCGGCTTCTACCTGATCGATGCCAAGGACCTCAATGAAGCCATCCAGGTCGCTGGCAACATCCCGGCGGCCCGGGTTGGCTGTGTCGAGGTGCGTCCCGTTCGCCAGTTGAGTCCCTGAGTAACATTCACAAAACAGGAGATCTTAATGAGTCCGCAACCCTATAAAAAACAGCCTGCCGAGTGCGAAATGGACCTGTGGGTCGGCGGCCAGTTTCGCACCCTGATGCGCGCACCGGACGGCACAGAGTACCCGACCATCGGCGTGTTTCTGGAAATCGTTGCCCCTGAACGGCTGGTCTTCACTGACGCTTTCACCCCCGGCTGGATTCCTTCGGGCAAGCCGTTCATGTCTGCCGAAGTGACACTCGAAGACCGCGACGGCAAAACCCTCTACACCGCCCGCACCCTGCACTGGAGCGAGGAAGATCGCCAGGCACACGAGGCCATGGGTTTTCACGACGGTTGGGGACAAAGTCTCGATCGACTGGTGACGTTGGTGACCGAAGGCATGCCCGACTGATGTCTGGCGAATCGGTACGTGCGCAGGTCGAGCAGGTTTACCGCAAAGACTCGCGGCGAATTCTGGCGACCCTGATCCGGTTGCTCGGCGATTTCGACCTTGCCGAAGAGGCCTTGCACGAGGCGTTTTTCATCGCGGTCGAGCGCTGGCAGCGTGACGGGGTGCCGGACAATCCGCGCACCTGGCTTGTGTCCACGGGGCGCTTCAAGGCCATCGATGTGTTGCGTCGACGCGCACGCTTCATCGCGTCGCAACCGATGTTGATCGCTCAACTGGAGGCGCTGGAGCAGGCCGACTGGAGTGACGAAGACGTGGAAGACGATCGCCTGCGCCTGATCTTCACCTGTTGCCACCCGGCACTCGCGGCGGACGCGCAGGTGCCGTTGACGCTGAGGGAAGTCTGCGACCTGACCACGGAGGAAATCGCCCGGGCCTTTCTGTCGGCGCCTGCGACCATCGCCCAGCGCATTGTGCGCGCCAAGGCCAAAATCCGTGACGCGAAAATTCCTTATCAGGTGCCGACCCTGGCGGAATTGCCCGAGCGCCTGGACAGCGTGCTGCGGGTGATTTACCTGGTGTTCAACGAAGGCTATTCCGCGTCAGTCGGCGCCGAACTGACCCGTGAGGATTTGACCCGCGAAGCGATTCGGCTCGGTCGTTTGTTGATGGAACTGCTGCCCGAATCCGAAGTGATGGGGCTGCTGGCACTGATGCTGCTGCATGAGTCCCGACGTCCGGCGCGGACGTCAGCGAGCGGGGAGTTGATCGTGCTGGATGAGCAGGATCGTACGTTGTGGGACGCCGGGATGATTGCTGAAGGCTGCGCACTGGTGGAGCGGGCGCTGACGACCCGGGGTTTCGGGCCATATTGCTTGCAAGCGGCGATTGCGGCGGTGCATGCCGAAGCGTCCACGGCGGCGCAAACGGACTGGCTGGAGATTGTGGGGCTGTATGACGTGTTGTTGCAGGCGGTGCCTTCGCCGGTGATTGAATTGAACCGTGCGGCGGCGATTTCCAAACGGGATGGGCCGTTGGCGGGGCTGACGTTGGTTGAAGGGATTCTGGCGCGGGGTGAGTTGCTGGATTACCACTTGGCGCACTCGGCACGGGCCGAGTTTTGTCGGCAGTTGGGGCGGGTTGAGGAGGCGAGGGCGGCTTATGAGCGGGCGTTGGAGTTGACGCAGCAGGTGCCGGAACGACGGTTTATTGAGGCCCGGATTAAGGCGTTGGATCGGGGAGTGCCATAAATTTTGTGTTCGGGCATAACATGTTGAAGAGGTGCATGTATGCCGACTAAGAAAAAACCGGCCCGTGAGGCCACGCGAGACCTTCCAACCATTCCCAAAGAGCTGATTGATCAGTTCGTAAACGGCCCGATGAGTGCAGAAGCCATTCAGGACGTCTCGATGGCGTTCAAAAAGGCATTGATCGGGCGAGCCCCGCGCTGCTTGAGCTGCCAGTTCAACGCCAGCCCATCCAGATGCGCGCCACACACCACCAATCGCGCTCGGTCATTACGCGCGGCAGCTGTCAGTGCAGGCGCGGCCGAACCTTGCTGGCGTTGCAAGGCGTCCGCCACGCTCAACAAATATTGATCGGTAAATGCCCGGCCAAACAGCGTTATGCCCCAAGGCAAACCATTACCCATGAAACCGCTGGGCACGGCGACGGCGGCGTAATCGAGCAGGTTCATGAAATGGGTGTAATAGCCCAGTTCCGAATTGCGCAGCACCGGTTCGGCGTCCAGTTCCGCCAGCGTGACGGGGCGGCCGAGGGTGGGTGTGAGCACGCAATCGAGGCCGTCCAGCGCCTTGTCGCAAAGAGCCTTCAGCACTTGCAGTCGATACTGGGCGCGGAACGTTTGCACGCCGTTCACCGCTGGAGCCTTGGCCAGCACCGCGCGAATCACCGGCAGCACCGCTTCCGGGTTTTTCTCCATCAACTCGCCTGCCACGCTGTAGCGTTCGGCCACCCACGGGCCTTCATAAAGCAATCGCGTCTTTCTGAGCGGCCTGGGACGAGACGCTCACGAAGGCTGCGAAAGCAGCGGCAAGCAGGGCGGGTAAACGAAGCTGGGACATGGGTGGTTCTCCAGTTGATCAAGGGCGGGCAGGAGTCAACGCGGCACCGTGAACGGTGGCTTGTCTCCCGGGCTTTTATCCCGCCGTGTAACCTCAACTGGAGGTCGCCAACTCTCGGACCAGCCGCTCGCCTTAGCGAGCCGGAACCCTAGTCAGCCATTGCAAATTGTGGAGCCGCGAACCTGTGATGACTCCTGCACGTCTTTGCTAAAGCGAGAGCCGTGCCAAGTTGGTTTGAGCGCTCTGGCTCGGGGGATTACGGGGTCGGCGCGTTGGGACGGGGTGGGGGTGTTGCCTTTTGATGGTGCGTGCTGCACCGCAATGGAACGTGCTGGCCGCTAATCCGTAGGTTTACGTTGCGCCGCAGGGTCCATGGAGGCGCCGTTTTTTATGGGGGAAGGTGAAAAACCTTTCATCGGCGACTTGTTTCAATCTATTTCAGGAACGCACCAGATTTGGAATTCGATGTCTGATCTTTCGACTGTCACCGAATAATTGACTGTCGCCTGCCAGCGTCGCTGGTGTGGCTCACTCGCGGTCCAGGAGGCCGCCATGCTCTGTCGAAAAAAGCTCGGCCAAATTCTTCTGATTGTTTTATTGGGATTGTCTCTTGGTGCATGTGTACCCTATTCCGATGGAGGAGCCAGCTACTACAGTTCCGAGGTCTATACCTCGCCAGCGCCAGCCTATTATTCCGGTGGATCTTACTATTCAGGTGACGGCGGTTATTACACGCAACCACGCCGGTACTACGCACCGCCAGCGCGTTATTACCAGCCAACACCGCGGTATTACCACCAGCCGCGGGTGTATCAACCGGCACCACGCTATTACCAGTCGCAACGAGGCGACTATCGGGCCCATCAGAACCACGGTTGGGACGGCCGTAACCGCGGCGGTCGGGACAACGACTATCGCGGACATGGTGGACGGGACAATCGTGGCGGACGCGGCGATCACAACGGTCGCGGCGATCACGATGGCCGAGGCGGCCACCGTTAAACACTCATAAAAAATGCGGCGCATGAAGCGCCGCTTTTTTATGCCCGGATGTCAGGACTCCTACAGATCAGCCAGCGGATGCCGACCTTCCCAGGCCTTGTGGAAATGCGCTTGCACCACCGCATCCGGCACGTTGTTGATGTCCGGCCAGTGCCAGTGAGGTTTCTGATCCTTGTCGATCAACCGCGCACGCACGCCTTCGCTGAACTCTGGATGACGGCAACAGTTGAGGCTCATGGTGTACTCCATCTGAAAGACTTGAGCCAACGACAGGTGCCGGGCGCGGGCGATCTGTTCCCACACCAGATGAGCGGTCAGGGGCGAGCCTTCGCTCATGGTTTTCGCGGCACGACTGAGGAGCAGATCCGTGTTGTCGCGCAACTGGCTGATCGCCTTCCAGGCGCAGCGCACGTCACTGACATCCAGCAGCTCATCAATCTGCTGGCGTCGTGGCAGCCACTGGGCATCGGGCATTTGCGCGAGCGCTTCCTGCTGCAACGCCTTGAGCAGGCTGTTGAGCTGCATCGCCGTCTGTTCCTGCCAGTTCAATTGCAGCAGGCCTTCGATCAGCTTTTCTTGCTGTTCATCGAGCAGGAAACGATCGGCAAGGTCCAAATCGATCGCATCGCGTCCGTTCATATGGGCGCCGGTCAGGCCGAGGAATAATCCGAGCTTGCCGGGCAGGCGCGACAGAAACCAACTGGCCCCGACATCCGGGTACAAACCGATACTGATTTCCGGCATCGCCAGGCGGCTGCTCGGCGTGACAATCCGGAGGCTCGCCCCTTGCAGCAGCCCCATGCCGCCGCCGAGCACATAGCCATGCCCCCAGCAGATCAGCGGTTTAGGGTACGTGTGCAGATTGAAGTCCAGGCGATATTCCGCCGCAAAAAAGTGCGCGGCCAACGGCGGCACTTCGCCTGGATGGGTGCGACAGGCTTCCACCAGGCTGCGGACTTCACCGCCGGCGCAAAAGGCCTTGGCACCGTTGCCGCGCAACACGACGCAGACGATTTGCGGCTCTTTGGCCCAGGCGTCCAGTTGATCGCGCAAGGCGTTGATCATTGGCAAGGACAGGGCATTGAGGGAATTTTCGGCATCCAGGCTGGCAACGCCGATGCGGGCGCCGTCGGTGCCGGTGAGTTCTTCGAAGTGCAGATTCATCGTGACCTCGATTGGGAATTTGAGCGTTCAGTATGATCGCTATGCAGGAAAGTGCCGGATCTGCGTCAGATCAATTGACAAGCGTGATGGGCTTTCCTAGGGTTCGCTCCATTGTTTTTGCCGGATGTAACCATGACTGCTGACGACCGTATCAAACTCGAACCGAGCTGGAAGGAGGCACTGCGTGCCGAATTCGACCAGCCCTACATGGCAGAGTTGCGCAACTTCCTGCAAGAGGAGCGCGCGGCAGGCAAGGAAATATACCCGCCAGGACCGATGATTTTCAATGCGCTCAATTTGACGCCGCTGGATAAGGTCAAAGTCGTCATTCTCGGCCAGGACCCGTATCACGGTCCGGGACAGGCCCACGGCTTGTGCTTCTCGGTGCAACCGGGCGTACCGGCTCCGCCGTCATTGGTGAACATCTATAAAGAGTTGAAGCGCGACCTGAACATCGACATCCCGGGCCACGGCTGCCTGCAAAGCTGGGCCGACCAGGGCGTGCTGATGATCAACACCACCATGACCGTGGAACGTGCCAACGCCAACGCCCATGCGGGTAAAGGCTGGCAGCACTTTACCGATCGGATTATCGAAGTGGTTAGCGAACACCAGCCACATCTGGTGTTTTTGCTGTGGGGCGCGCATGCCCAGAGCAAGCAGAAACTGATCGACGCCACCAAGCACCTGGTGCTGACCTCAGTGCATCCATCACCGTTGTCCGCTTATCGCGGCTTCCTCGGCTGCGGGCACTTCAGCCGAACCAATAAGTATCTTGAGCAGAATGGCGAGACGCCGATCGAATGGCGGTTGCCGCCAGTCTAAAAAGCATCGCGAGCAAGCTTGCTCCCACATTGATTTTTTGAACACTGAAGATCCAGTGTGGGAGCGAGCTTGCTCCGGGCGGCGTTCCGACGATGGCGTCGACTCGGTCTTTCAGACTGAATCCGGCTTTCGATTCCAATACTGGAACAACGGCTCCGCCAGAAACAATACAAACAACAGCCGCATCACCTGCATCGCCGTCACCAGCGGCACCGACAATTGCAGGGTCTCCGCCGTCAGGCTCATCTCCGCAATCCCGCCGGGCATCATGCCCAAGGTCAGCGAACGCAGATCCAGGTGGGTCAGCGCACTCAACCCCAATGCCGCCAGCGTGGCGATCAACATGGTCAGCACCGTGCCGATCAAGGTCCGGCCCATGAACGACGGGGCGCGACGGAAAAACTGCCGATTGAAGTGACACCCCAACCCGCTGCCAATCAGCCATTGGCCGATCTGGCTGCCGCCGTTGGGCAAACCGATGTGCAGGTCCCAACCAATGCTCACCGCCGCACTCACCAACAACGGCCCGAACAGCCACGGATTGGGTTGACGAAGACGTTCCCAGAGCCACGCCGCCAAGGCCCCCGCCGGGAAGAGAAGAGCGAGCCACCACCCGTTGACGGTGGACGGATGAAAAATCGGTGCATCGCCGCCCAGCAAATACTTGAACGCCGCCGGCACACACAGCACCACCACCAACACCCGCAGACTTTGCCCCGCCGCAACACGGCTGAGCACCGCGCCGTTACGCGCGCCGAGGTTGACCATCTCCCCGGAACCGCCCGGCATGCTGGAAAAGAACGCCGTAGCGCGATCTTCACCGGTACGCCGCATCAACCAGACCCCGACCACGGCCGACAGGCTGGTGACCAACGCACCGAAGAAGATCAGACCGAAGTGGCTCAGGACCTGCTCCATCACCACCGGGGTGAAGTGCAGGCCGATGCCGATACCGACAATCCACTGGCCGCACTTGCGGCCGCCAGGGATTTCCGCCAATTGCCAGGGTGTCAGGCAGCGCACCAGGATGATCGCCAGCAACGAGCCGACCATCCACGGCAGTGGCCAGCCGATCTGACTGGCGAGGTAACCGCCCAGCAGACCGACCAGCGGGGTTCCCCACCAGGCTTTGAAGGGTGTTCGATCAGACATCGGCGATAGCGCGTCGGGCTACCGAACGTTTGCGCCAGATTCGCAGGATCGGCACCAGCAGCATCACGGCGATCAACGCCCAGACACCCATGGTGATCCCGCTCGACCAGAGAATCTCCAGTGAACCGTTGGAGATCGACAAGGCTCGGCGCAGGTTCTGTTCCATCAAGCCTCCGAGGATGAAGCCCAGCAGAACAGGCGATAACGGAAAGTCCAGCTTGCGCAGAATGTAGCCGAAGATGCCGATACCAATCATCAGGAACAGGTCGAAGGTGGTGGCATGCACCGCGAAAACGCCGATGGCGGTAATGATCGCGATCATCGGCACCAGCGCCCAGTTCGGCACGGCGAGGATGCGGGTGAAGATGCGGATCATTGGAATATTGAGGATCACCAACATGATGTTGGCGACAAACAACGAAGCGATCAGACCCCAGACGATGTCGGGTTGCTGTTGGAACAGCAGCGGACCCGGGGTGATGTTGTACAGCGACAGTGCGCCGATCATCACCGCCGTCGTTCCCGAACCGGGAACACCCAGCGTCAACATTGGCACCAGGGCGCCGCAGGCTTCAGCGCCGATGGCGGTTTCCGGAGCGGCGAGACCACGCTTGTCGCCTTGTCCGAATTTTCCGCTTGGACCCGCGATACGTTTCTCGGTCATGTAAGCCACGGCGCTGGCCAGTGTCGCACCGGCACCGGGCAACACACCCATGATGAACCCGAGCACACCGCAACGCATGTTCACCCAGAACACCGAAGCGGCCTCCTTGAAGTTGAACATCATGCGCCCAGTGGCTTGGAACGCTTCCTGGCCACGGTGGGTTTTTTCCAGCAGCAAGAGGATTTCACTGATCGAGAACAGACCCAGCACCAGCACCACGAACTGGATGCCATCGGTGAGGTGGATGTTGTCGCCGGTGAAGCGGTAGACACCGCTGTTGGCATCAATGCCGACCGTCGACAGGAACAGGCCGATCAGCGCCGCAATAAACGTCTTGAGCGGTCGATCGCCAGCCATGCCGCCGAGGCAGACAATCGCGAACACCATCAGCACAAAGTATTCCGCCGGACCGAAGGCAATCGCCCATTTCGCCAGAATCGGTGCGAACACCACCATCCCGCAGGTCGCAATGAAAGCACCGATGAACGAACTCCACGCCGATAGCGACAGCGCAACGCCCGCCATCCCTTGACGAGCCATCGGGTAGCCGTCGAGGGTGGTCATCACGGTGGAGGCTTCGCCCGGAATGTTCAGCAGAATCGAACTGATCCGGCCGCCGTACTCGCAACCCAGATAAACCGCGGCCAGCAGGATCAACGCCGATTCTGGTGGCAGGCCGAGGGCGAAGGCGATCGGGATCAGCAACGCCACGCCGTTGATCGGACCCAGGCCGGGGAGCAGGCCGACGACGGTGCCGATCAGCGTGCCGCTAAGTGCGGTCACCAGGTTGTAAGGGGTCAATGCGACGCCGAAGCCGTGACTCAAATAACCAAGCGTATCCATATCAGTTCTCCAGAACGTCGAGCAGGCCCAGAGGCAGTGGCACGTCCATGACTTTGTCGAACAGCAGGTACAGACCGATACTCATCAGGCTGATGATCACTGCGCTTGGCAACCAGCGTCCGCCGTAGAGGCGCGCCATCGGAATGCCAATCAGCATGCTGCTGAGGATGAAGCCCAGTGGTTCGAACAGCCCGGCAAAGATCAGCAACAACAGCACGCAAAGGCCGATTTTGTTCAGGGTTTCGCGATCCATCGGCGGATCTTCATCGGTGTGTTTGATCGGCGAAGGGCGATACACCATATAAACCAACCCCAGCCCCATTAGCCCCAGCATCAACAGGGGAAAGGCCCGTGGGCCGATCGGTTCGTAAGAAAAAGGCGCCTGGTAGGGCCAAGCCATCAGCACCAGGCTGAGACAGGCCAGCAACAGCACCGAAGCAAAAATGCGTTGTAATAGCATGGGAAACTCCTGTGCCGCGGCCCTGCAGAACGGGGGCCGCAGCCGCTAGACAGAGGCGATCACTGAATCAGGCCGAACTCTTTGGCCAGCACTTTGTAGTCCGCAACCTGCTTCTTCACGTAGGTGTCCAGCTCCGGGCCGGTCATGGCGAACGGGAAGAGCTCACGTTGATCGCGCAGCTTGGCGAAATCGTCGGATGCCAGCAGTTTGTCGAAGGCGTCTTTCCACCAGGCGTAGTCTTCGTCGCTGACTTTTGGCCCGAGGTAGAAGCCGCGAACCACTGGCCAGACGATGTCGTAGCCTTGTTCTTTGGCGGTCGGAATATCTTTCATTTCCGGCTCGTCCAGACGCTTCTCGGAGAACACCGCCAGCAAGCGCATGTCCCCGCTCTGGATGTGCGGCATGGAGTCGGAGATGTCGGTGCTGCCCACCTGGATGTGGCCGCCGAGCAGGGCGGTGGCGATTTCACCGCCACCTTCGAGGGCGACGTATCGCAGGTCGCGCGGATTGATCCCGGCAGCCTTGGCGATCAGGGCGGTTTGCATCCAGTCCTGGCTGCCGACGGTGCCGCCGGAGCCGATCACCACTTTGCTCGGATCTTTCTTCAACGCCTGAACCAGATCGTCCAGCGTCTTGTAAGGCGAATCGCTTTTCACCGCGATGGCGCCATAGCTGGTTCCAACCGCCGCCAGCCAGCGCACGGCGTTTTCATCGAAACGACCGAACTTGCCTTGGGCCAGATTCAGTAGCGAACCACTGGACCACGCCACCAGCGTACCGGCGTCGGCAGGGCGCTGAGCGACCACCGCGTTGTACGCCACTGCGCCGACACCGCCGGGCATGTAGGTCACGCGCATCGGTTTGGTCAGCAGATGCTGATTGATCAGCGCGCTTTGCGCCAGTTTGCAGGTCAGGTCGAAACCGCCACCTGGCGAGGCCGGGGCGATGCATTCCGGGCGCTTCGGCTCGGCCAACAACTGGCCGGCGAACAGCAGGGCGCTGGCGGTGAGAGCAACTTTACGCAGTGACAAATTCATTGGGTTCTCCACAGATTTTTTGTTGTATGGATGTGTAGGAGCTGCCGAAGGCTGCGATCTTTTAGCCTTCGGCGGTTCAATCAATTACCAAAGTGCAACGCTATAGCTCACCAGCAGACGCACTTCATCGGCATCGCGAGCGGAGTAGTTTGAACGGTAGGTGGCATTACGCAGGCGTACGGCGACGTCCTTGAGCGCGCCGCTTTGTACAACATATTTGATCTCGGTGTTGCGTTCCCACTCTTTGCCTTCATCACCGTTCTTGAGCTTGATGTTGTCACCGCTCAGGTAACGGCTCATGAACGTCAGGCCGGGGATGCCGAGTTTGGCGAAGTCATAGTCGTAGCGCGCCTGCCAGGAATGTTCTTCGGCGCCGGCAAAGTCGTTGATCTGCACGAAGTTGACCAGGTACGGGTCGCTGCCATCGACATACGGGAAGGCACTGTCGCCGGACATGTGCTGATAACCGGCGCTGAACTTATGCCCGCTCAAGGCATAACTCACCAGGCCGTTGAGGGATTTGTTGTCGATCTTGCCGCCACGGGCCGCGCCCTGGTCGTCACTGATGGCCAGTCGCAGGTCGGTGCCGAACGTGCCAGGGCCGAACGGATGCGAGGCGACGACGCCGAGGAAGTGTTGGTTATAAACTTCATCGAGTTGCGCGAAGTGGTAGCTGCCGGTGATTTTGTCGGTGAGCCTGTAGTCCACGCCGCCAAAGTCGAAGTGCTTGCCCGCGGCCGTGCCAGCGAAGCGGCCGTTCTTGTTGTTGAGGGCGATGTCCTCGAAATCGGTGCTGTCGCGGTCCTTGGCTTTATCCAGTCGCCCGCCAGTGAAGGTCAGGTTCTTGATCTCTTTGGAGGTCAGCAGGCCGCCCTCAAAGGTCTGCGGCAAGATGCGCCCATCGTTGGGCTTGAGGATCGGCAGTTCCGGGATCAGGCTGCCGATTTTCAGTTCGGTGGCGGAGATCTTCACTTTGCCGGTCAGGCCGAGTTTGGAGTACTCATCGGCCGCGCGGCCATCATCGTGGGTTGGCAACAGGCCGGTGCCGGTACGGTCGGGACTCGAATCGAGTTTAACGCCGAGCATGCCCAGCGCATCGACACCAAACCCCACGGTGCCGTCGGTGTAACCCGATTGCAGATTGAGCATGAAGCCCTGGGCCCATTCGTCACGCTTGGATTGTTGGGCGCTGGTGCCGCTGCGAAAGTCGCGGTTGAAATACATGTTGCGGGTTTCAAGCGTTGCCGTACTGTCTTCGAAGAAGGCAGCCTGGCTCAACGGCGAAAAGCCAGCGAAGGCGGCGGCACTGGCAAGGGCGGTCTGGCTGAGGCGGGAAAAACGAACAGGCGGGCGAGCCTGAGGCTGCATGGACAGCATCGTGAAGTACTCCGTTATTGTTCTTATTGGCGAAAACGCTTCGTGGCGTTTTTCGTATCGCTAGTGCGCTAGCGCCGGGCAGTCGAAACTGCCCGTGGCTGGACTTTAACGGTCGAACCTTTCACTAACCTTTCAGCTGGCTTTCACGGATTTTCAGGCTTCACAGTGGCGGATGCCGCTGTAAACTCCGCGCCAAAGAATGGCGTCGACCATCCCTGAATGAGGTAAAGATCCATGCGTGTTCTGCTCGTCGAAGACCATCTGCAGCTCGCCGAAAGTGTCGCCCAGGTGCTAAAGAGCACCGGGCTGACCGTGGATGTGCTGCACGACGGTGTAGCGGCCGACCTGGCGTTGAGCAGCGAGGAATACGCCATGGCGATCCTCGACGTCGGTCTGCCGCGCATGGATGGTTTCGAAGTGCTGGCGCGCCTGCGGGCGCGGGGCAAGAACCTGCCGGTGTTGATGTTGACCGCCCGCAGCGACGTCAAGGATCGGGTCCACGGCCTGAACCTCGGCGCAGACGATTACCTGGCCAAACCTTTCGAACTGACCGAACTCGAAGCCCGGGTCAAAGCCTTGCTGCGCCGCAGTGTGCTCGGCGGTGAACGCCAGCAGCGCTGCGGCGTGCTGGTCTATGACCTGGACACTCGGCGCTTCACCCTCGGCGAAGAACTGCTGACCCTGACCTCTCGCGAACAGGCCGTACTCGAAGCCCTGATCGCCCGTCCCGGTCGGGTGATGAGCAAGGAGCAACTGGCTGCGCAAGTGTTCGGCCTGGACGAAGAGGCCAGCCCCGACGCCATCGAGATCTATGTCTATCGCCTGCGCAAGAAGCTCGACGGTCAACCGGTCGTCATCGTGACCTTCCGTGGTCTCGGCTACTTGCTGGAAAGCCGTGATGCATAAGCCCAGCAGCCTGCGCTGGCGGTTGCTGTGGAATCTGGCGCTGTTGCTGGTGGTGTTGATGCTGGCCAGTGGTTTGAGCGCTTACTGGAACGGTCGCGAAGCCGCCGACACCGCCTATGACCGGACCTTGCTGGCGTCGGCGCGGACCATCGCCGCCGGTGTGTCTCAGCGCGACGGCACGCTGAGCGCTGACGTGCCGTATATAGCCCTCGATACCTTCGCGTACGACAGCGCGGGGCGAATTTTTTACCTGGTCAACGACATCAATCAGAAACTGATCTCCGGTTACGAAAACCTTCCGCCGCCGCCACCAGGGACGCCGCGCACCGATGATTATCCGGCATTGGCGCGTTTCTATAACGCCCAATACCTGGGACAGAACGTACGCGTGGTGAGCCTGCTTAAACCTGTGAGCGACCCGAACATGAACGGCATGGCGGAAATTCGGGTGGCGGAAACCGATGAAGCGCGGGTCAGCATGGCTCGCAGTCTGGCAGCGGACACGCTGTTGCGTCTGGGCATGCTGGCGGTCGGCGCGTTGTTGTTGGTTTGGTTTGCGGTCAGCGCGGCGCTGCGTCCGCTGGAACGCTTGCGCACGGCGGTGGAGGAGCGGCAGTCGGACGATCTGCGGCCGTTGCCGCTGGTGGAGGTGCAGCACGAGTTGTGGCCACTGGTGCGCGCGCTCAATCACTTTACCGAGCGCCTGCGCGGGCAGTTCGAGCGTCAGGCGCAGTTCATCGCCGATGCCGCCCATGAATTGCGCACGCCCCTGGCGGCGCTCAAGGCGCGACTCGAACTGGGTCTGCGTTCGAGCGAACCGCAAACCTGGCGCAGTACGTTGGAAACCGCCGCCCAAGGCACGGACCGATTGACCCACCTTGCCAATCAATTGCTCTCGCTGGCACGGGTCGAAAATGGTGCCCGGGCCATCGCCGAGGGCGGTGCGCAGTTGCTTGACCTCAGTCAGCTGGCTCGCGAGCTCGGCATGGCCATGGCACCGCTGGCCCACGCACGCGGTGTGGCGCTGGCGCTGGAAGCGGACGAACCCGTCTGGTTGCGCGGCGAGCCGACGCTGTTGAACGAATTGTTGAGCAATCTGGTGGATAACGCGCTGGCCCATACACCGCCGGGTGGCAATGTCATTCTTCGGGTCACGGCACCGGCAGTGTTGGAGGTCGAGGACGACGGCCCGGGGATTCCTCTTGAAGAGCGCGATCGGGTGTTCGAACGCTTTTACCGGCGCAACCAGCAGGTGGCCGGTTCTGGGTTGGGGCTGGCGATTGTCGGCGAGATCTGCCGCGCACACCTGGCGCAGATCAGCCTGCACGATGGCGAGCAGGCGGGGCTGAAGGTGCGGGTGAGTTTTATTGCGGGGTAGTTTTGTGGTGTCTGGACTGGCCTCACCGCGGTCTCTCGATCAATAAAACATCGACCGCGACTCTTCCAGATCGCGGCACATCGCCTCGTTTTCAGGATCAATCCCCAGCTTCTTGAACGCCGGCACGCTGAATGCGTCGATACGGGCGAGGGGATGGTCGGTGTCCTTGTGGCAATACAGGCTGGCCACTTGTACCAGATCGACATAATCGACCCGCTCCGACTCTCGCTTGAAGTCCAGATAAAGCCCCGGCACCTGTACCAGCATTTCCGGAAACTCCCAGACCCTGAGCAATTTGTCGCCGATCCACGGATGAATCTGGTCGATCACATGGTTGAGGCTGACCGCGTCAGACAGCAGTTCATAGTGATCTTCAGCGTAGGTCAGGATCGGCAGCACACCGATCTGGTGCACCAGTCCGCCAAGGGCTGCCTGATCGGGTTTTAGTTGGGTGTAGCGGCGGCACAGTGCGTAGCTGACTCCGGCGATTTCCAGGCTTTTGCGCCAGACTTCTCGCATTTTCTGTTCCACCACCTCGGAGCGGGCATGGAAAATCTGCTCCATGACCAGCCCGATGGCCAGGTTGCTGCTGTAATTGACACCCAGTCGAGTGATCGCCGTGTGCAGATCAGTGACTTCCTGGGTCGCGCGCAACAGCGGGCTATTGACCACTTTGATCAGGCGTGCCGACAGCGCGGTATCGCGGCCGATCACTTTGCTCAATGTGCTGACACTGATTTCAGGGTCTTCTGCGGCCTTGCGAATCTGCAGGGCCACTTCCGGTAACGTTGGCAGAACCAGGTCGTCGTTATCGATGGCCTCAACCAAATCCTGTTGGACCTTTTCCGCCAGCTCACTCATTTCGTTTCTCTAGGTGTTGCGACAAGTGCTGCTGTTAACGCTGGATTTCGCGATCGCGATCCAGTGGGTACGGCAGGTCGAGCAGGTGCAGGGCTGGCCCTTCGAGCGCGCCCAGATGGATATCACCCCCTTCTGCTGCTTCGGCTTGCAGCACGGCCAGAAGTTCAATGTTTTGCTCGGCGCGGGCGGCCAGCACCACTTCACCGATGGAACTGCCATGGGTCGGGGAGAACAGTGACGTACCAGGTTCAGGCAGCTCGTTGGCATCCAGTTTCAGGCGATACAAGCGGCGCTTGAGCTTGCCCAGGTACTGCATGCGCGCGACGATTTCCTGACCGGTGTAGCAACCTTTCTTGAAGCTCACGCCACCAACGGCTTGCAGATTGAGCATCTGCGGGATGAACAACTCGCGAGTGCTCGGCATGACCTGACCGATCCCTGCGCGGATCTGGCCCAGCAGCCATTGATTCAAATCGCCTTCGGCCAACAGGGCGGACAGCTTGACCTTGATGAGGTCGGCCTGGTCGGCGGCGACCCAGAGTTCGGCACGATCCGGCGAGACGCGAATGGCAATCAGACCTTCACTGCGCACGACGCTGTCGGTTTCTGCCGGCAGCTCAAGTCCCAGGCTGATCAGTGCAGCCTCACCATGATCGACGCCGAGGCGGACCCAGGCTGCGCTTTCGTCGGTCAGTTTGGATTTGGAGAACACCGCGTACTTTTTCAGGTCCGCCAGTTGCGGCTCCAGCAACTCAGTGGCCATGGCCATCAGAAAGCCATCGCCTTCCAGCAGGATGCGGAAGCTCGATTGCATCCGGCCTTTCTGCGTGCAGCGGGCGCCGAGGCTGGCGTGGGATTCGCTCAGGTAATTGAGGTTGCAAGTCAGTTGGCCTTGCAGGAATTTGCTGGCATCCGCGCCGCGTACTGCGAGAGCGCCTTCATGAGACAGGGTGCAGAAAAAAGCAGAATCGGCCATGGGTCATCGCAGGTTAAAGAGTCTGGGGGACATCATAAGGGGGCGCTCTCGAAATGGGTAGTTCACAAAGGATCGTTGGTGGCCGACCAAAGCCGAGTGTCCGACTCTGTCTGGGGCTGTATACTTGCGGCCTATTTGAGGAGCGCTCCATGGTCGAAGATGTTGAACTGAATCGCCTCTACTGGCACAGCCGCCGCGGCATGCTTGAGCTTGACGTGTTGCTGGTGCCGTTCGTGAAAGAGGTCTATCCGCACCTCAATGATGTCGACCGCGATTGCTACCGCAAGCTGCTCGAATGCGAAGATCAGGACATGTTCGGCTGGTTCATGGAGCGCGCCGAATCGGAAGATCCAGAGCTTCAACGCATGGTTCGCATGATCCTGGATCGTGTCCAGCCCAAATAATGCGTTCGAATGCCGCTGGCATGCCTCACGGCAGTTGCTGGCGGCGTATCTTCTGGCCCAGCTGTTCGCGCTGGGTTCGCTGTTTCTTCTCTCTATTCCAGTCTGGGCCAGTCTGCTCGGCGTTGTTCTGTGCGTGGTTCATGGCTGTTGGGCATTGCCGAGGCAGATTCTGCTGACGCACCCTCAGGCATTTCGCGGCTTGCGTCGCGATGCCGATGGCTGGCAGTTGTGGAACCAGGCTGCAGGTTGGCAGTCAGTGCAGTTGCGACCGGACAGCCTGGCGTTGCCATTGATTGTGGTGCTGCGTTTTCGACTGCGAGACGAGCGGCGGGTCAGATCAATCTGCGTTCCCCGCGACTCGCTGGCGACGGATCTGCACCGACGCCTGCGGGTTCGGCTCACGTTCAGTCGACGTAGGTGGGCGGCACCAGAATAGTGTCCAGGGCGACCGGCAACATGTTCGGATAGTCGAGGGTGTAATGCAGACCGCGACTTTCCTTGCGCTCCATGGCGGACTGGATCATCAGCTCGGCCACTTGGGCCAGGTTACGCAATTCGATCAAATCGCGACTGACCTTGTAGTTGCTGTAGAACTCATCGATTTCGTCCAGCAACAGCCGCACCCGGTGTTGCGCCCGTTGCAAGCGCTTGTTGGTGCGCACGATGCCGACATAGTCCCACATGAATCGCCGCAGTTCGTCCCAGTTGTGCGCAATGATCACGTCCTCATCGGAGTCGGTGACCTGGCTCGCATCCCAGACGGGCAGGGCGATCGGAATCGAAACCTGCGGCAGCTGCTCAAGAATGTCCGCCGCCGCCGAGCGCGCGTACACGAAACACTCCAGCAACGAGTTGCTGGCCATACGGTTGGCGCCATGCAGGCCGGTGAAGCTGGTTTCGCCAATGGCATACAACCCTGGCACGTCGGTGCGACCGTGCTGGTCAACCATCACGCCGCCGCAGGTGTAGTGCGCCGCTGGCACCACCGGAATCGGTTGCTTGGTGATGTCGATGGAAAACTCGAGGCAGCGTTCGTACACAGTCGGGAAGTGAGTCTTGATGAACGCTTCCGGCTTGTGGCTGATGTCCAGATAGACACAATCGACGCCCAGACGCTTCATTTCATGGTCGATGGCCCGGGCGACGATGTCCCGTGGCGCCAGCTCGGCGCGAGGGTCGAAGCGCTGCATGAAGCGTTCGCCGTTGGGCAGCTTAAGATGTGCGCCTTCGCCGCGCAGGGCTTCGGTGACCAGAAAGCTTTTGGCTTGCGGGTGATACAGGCAGGTGGGGTGGAACTGGTTGAACTCCAGATTCGCCACCCGGCAGCCCGAACGCCAGGCCATGGCGATGCCATCACCGCAGGCGCCGTCGGGGTTGCTGGTATAGAGGTAGACCTTTGCTGCGCCACCCGACGCGAGGATCACAAAGCGAGCGCCGTAGGTGTCGACTTCACCGGTCCCTCGATTGAGGACGTAGGCGCCGAGGCAGCGATTACCTTCAAGGCCAAGGCGCTTTTCGGTGATCAGATCGATCGCGACTCGTTGCTCCAGCAGTTCGATGTTCGGTCGTTGCCTGGCCTTGTCGAGCAAGGTTCTGAAAATCGCTGCACCCGTGGCATCGGCGGCATGGATGATGCGCCGATGACTGTGACCGCCTTCGCGGGTCAGGTGAAACTCAAATCCACCATCTTCGGTTCCGGACTGTTCATCGCGGGTGAAGGGCACGCCTTGGTCGATCAGCCATTGAATCGCCTCTTTACTGTGCTCGACGGTAAAGCGCACGGCGTCTTCGTGGCACAGACCGCCGCCGGCATTGAGGGTGTCATCGACATGTGACTCAACGGTGTCGGTGTCATCCAGGACGGCGGCGACGCCACCCTGGGCCCAGAAAGTCGAGCCATTGGCGAGGTCGCCTTTGCTCAGTACGGCAATGCGCAAATGACCGGGCAAGGTCAGCGCAAGGCTCAAGCCGGCAGCACCGCTGCCAATGACCAGTACATCGTGTTGAAACTGTTGGCTCATTTCAGGATTCCGCTCAAAGCGACCTGGGTCGGGGTTGGCGCAAGACACCTGGATCGGCGAGTCAAGACAGCCACACAGCCCACTAGTATATAGAGGGGGGGAGCGGCACAATAGCCGAGCCCACATGGCATTGTGAAACTACTGTGACGGAAAAGACTGGACGCTTCGTCGGATGTTTTTTTGACCGGTTCGGCGACTAGAAGACTGTATCGTGGATTTAACAGTCTTTTTCTCTTCACGGTTGCACAATGTCAGCCTTGCGCAGCTATAAATATTTGGAACTTTTGCCAAAGGCCCAAGATCAATAGACCGTTGCCTGATTTAAGGGACAGTGTCGGCTTCAACGCGGGATCTGTGGTTTGATCCTTGCCGGCGAATCCGATGACAAGATTATTCGCGCAGCCGGGCTAACCCGAGCTGCGCTTTTCGTGCGTGCCAAATCAGAGCCCGCAGGAAACTTGCTTGGAGGGGGAGAACTTTTGCGAAAAGCCCGAGTCTATGTTTGCAAGTCTGGTTGTTTAGTTATGCAAGCCTCTTCCGAGCTTATCGAGGAGTGTTCATGCTAACCCAGGAAGAGGATCAGCAGCTGGTCGAACGCGTTCAGCGCGGCGACAAGCGAGCTTTTGATCTGCTAGTGCTGAAATACCAGCACAAAATTCTCGGGTTGATCGTGCGTTTCGTGCACGACACCCATGAAGCCCAGGATGTGGCGCAGGAAGCCTTTATCAAGGCGTACCGTGCACTTGGAAATTTTCGCGGAGACAGCGCGTTTTATACGTGGCTTTACCGCATCGCCATCAACACGGCGAAAAACTATTTGGTTTCACGCGGCCGCCGGCCGCCGGATAGCGATGTCAGTTCCGAGGATGCAGAGTTCTATGATGGCGATCATGGCCTGAAAGATCTCGAGTCGCCAGAGCGTGCATTGCTGCGGGATGAGATCGAAGGCACCGTCCATCGAACCATTCAGCAACTGCCAGAAGATTTGCGGACGGCGTTAACTTTACGTGAATTCGATGGTCTGAGTTACGAGGACATTGCGGCCGTCATGCAATGTCCGGTGGGTACCGTGCGCTCCCGGATTTTCCGCGCTCGGGAAGCCATCGATAAAGCCCTGCAGCCGTTGTTGCAGGAAAACTGAGACAGCGGCGACAGCCAAGAGAGGAACGCCATGAGTCGTGAAGCCCTGCAGGAATCGCTGTCCGCAGTGATGGATAACGAAGCGGACGAATTGGAATTGCGTCGGGTATTGAATGCCTTTGACGATGTTGAAACCCGTGAAACCTGGGCTCGTTATCAGATCGCTCGGGCAGTTATGCATAAGGATCTGCTGCTTCCACGTCTGGATATCGCTGCGGCAGTCTCTGCTGCGCTGGCTGACGAAGCCGTACCGGCAAAAGCCTCCCGTGGTCCATGGCGCAGCCTGGGTCGTCTGGCGGTCGCAGCATCGGTAACCGTCGCGGTACTGGCGGGCGTTCGTCTGTATAACCAGGACGAGATCGCTGGTGTCGAATTGGCACAGCAATCCAATCAACCGGGTCTGGCCGTTCCTCAGGTCAAGGGTCCAGCTGTTTTGGCAGGCTACAATGAGAGTTCGGAAGCCACTGGTCCTATGGCCAACGGCGTATTGCAAGGTCAGCCAGGCTGGCACGATCAGCGGCTGCCGGGCTACTTGCGCCAACATGCTCAACAGGCTGCATTGAAAGGTACTGAGAGCGCTCTGCCCTACGCTCGTGCAGCAAGTCTGGAAAACCGTTAAGGAGGATCATGCGCGCCATACCTCTACTTACGCTTCTGCTCGGTGGCTGGTTTGTTGTTCCAGCCAATGCTGATGAAGCCCAGGACTGGTTGATCCGTCTGGGCCAAGCCGAGCAACAGCAAAGCTTTCACGGTACATTCGTCTACGAGCGTAACGGTAGTTTTTCTACCCACAACATCTGGCACCGCGTCCAGGATGGCAAGGTCCATGAGCGTTTACTTCAGCTCGACGGCTCGGCACAGGAAGTCGTGCGCATTGATGGACATACTCAATGTGTCAGCGGCACCCTGATAGCAGGGCTTGGGGATTCCCCCAACTCCGCTGCTCGTGCACTCGATCCACATAAGCTAAAGAATTGGTACGACCTTGCCGTCATTGGCAAGTCGCGTGTGGCCGGGCGTGCGGCAGTGATCGTTTCACTGACACCCCGCGATCAACACCGTTACGGTTTTGAATTGCATCTGGATAAAGAAACCGGCCTGCCTCTGAAATCATTGCTTCTGAATGAAAGAGGGCAATTGCTGGAGCGATTCCAGTTCACCCAGCTGGATACAGCCGATGCTCCGTCCGATAGCGACTTGCAGCCTGGCGCCGATTGCAAAACTGTTGCCCTCGACAGCGACAAGGCTTCTGCAATCAAGGCCGCTCAGGTATGGCGTTCGGACTGGTTGCCGCCTGGTTTCGAGCTGACCAGTAGTACATCGCGCAAGGATCCAGAGACCAAAACTCAAGTTAACAGTCTGATGTATGACGATGGTCTGGCCCGTTTCTCGGTTTTCCTGGAACCGTTGAATGGCGCAACAGTCACTGATACTCGCACCCAGTTGGGGCCGACCGTTGCAGTTTCCCGGCGCTTGACTACCCCGCAAGGTGAGATGATGGTGACCGTGGTCGGTGAGATTCCGATTGGCACCGCTGAGCGGATTGCGCTATCCATGCGCTCCGACGCCACTGCAACCAAGTAGTGAGCTTATCGAAATGTTTGGTGAGCATTTCAACTTGCAAATATCTCCGAATTTTTCTATAGGTCAGAGCCCCTCGGCTCTGGCCTTGTTTGTTGTTCCCGGAACAAAAATACCGGCGTATTGTTCCCGGTGTTCCTTGCTCCATATCGCTTAACCATGCTCGTCGTAACGGGAGCCGTATGTCGATACCACGCTTGAAGTCTTATCTCTCTATTTTTGCCACCGTGCTGGTGCTTGGTCAGGCGGTCGCTGTTCAAGCGGCCGAGTTGCCTGACTTCACACAGTTGGTCGAGCAGGCCTCGCCCGCGGTAGTGAACATCAGTACCACGCAGAAACTGCCGGACCGCAAAGTGTCGAGCGAGCAGATGCCTGACCTTGAAGGCTTGCCGCCGATGCTGCGCGAGTTCTTCGAGCGTGGCATGCCACAGCCGCGTGCGCCTCGCGGTGATCGTCAGCGTGAAGCCCAATCCTTGGGTTCGGGCTTCATCATCTCGCCTGATGGCTACATCCTGACCAACAACCATGTAATCGCCGATGCCGACGAAATTCTCGTTCGACTCGCTGACCGTAGCGAATTGAAGGCGAAGCTGGTCGGCACCGATCCACGTTCCGATGTGGCTCTGTTGAAAATCGAAGGCAAGGATCTGCCTGTCCTGAAACTAGGCAAATCTCAAGATCTGAAAGCCGGCCAATGGGTCGTGGCTATTGGCTCGCCATTCGGTTTCGACCATACCGTGACCCAAGGTATCGTCAGTGCCATCGGTCGCAGCCTGCCGAACGAAAACTATGTGCCGTTCATCCAGACCGATGTGCCGATCAATCCAGGTAACTCTGGTGGTCCGCTGTTCAACCTGGCCGGTGAAGTGGTTGGCATCAACTCGCAGATCTACACCCGTTCCGGCGGCTTCATGGGCGTGTCGTTCGCGATCCCTATCGACGTAGCCATGGACGTCTCCAATCAGCTCAAAAGTGGCGGCAAAGTCAGCCGTGGGTGGTTGGGTGTGGTGATTCAGGAAGTGAACAAGGACTTGGCCGAGTCATTCGGTCTGGAGAAACCGGCCGGTGCGCTGGTGGCTCAGATCCAGGATGACGGCCCGGCTGCCAAGGGTGGCTTGCAAGTAGGCGATGTGATCCTGAGCATGAATGGCCAACCGATCGTCATGTCCGCCGATCTTCCGCACCTGGTGGGTGCGCTGAAGGCCGGCTCAAAAGCTGATCTGCAAGTGATACGTGAAGGCAAGCGCAAGAATGTCGAGTTGACTGTTGGCGCTATCCCGGAAGAAGGCAAAGAGCTGGACACCCTGCCAAAATCCAGCACTGAACGCAGCAGCAACCGCCTGGGTGTTTCCGTGGCCGAGCTGACTGATGAACAGAAGAAAACCTACGACCTCAAAGGCGGCGTGGTCATCAAGGAAGTCCAGGACGGTCCTGCTTCTCTGATTGGCCTGCAGCCAGGCGATGTGATTACTCACCTGAACAATCAGGCGATCGGTTCCACCAAGGAGTTCACGGATATTGCCAAGGCGCTGCCGAAGAACCGCTCGGTGTCGATGCGGGTTCTGCGTCAAAATCGCGCCAGCTTCATCACCTTCAAACTGGCTGAATAAACCGGTTGTTGGCTGAATAAAAAACCGCCTCGAAAGAGGCGGTTTTTTTGTGTCTGCTGATAAGAGTCAGCCCATCATGTCCTTGATCATGCGCTCTTGCTCCATCAGCTCCCGTTGCCGAGCGTCGATTCGCGACGACAGCGGGAAGTTGGTGCCGGCCTTGCGCTTGGCGAAGTCCAGTTGCTGAATGGCCTGACGGTAGTCCCCAACCAGGGCGAAATACTCGGCGCGGGCCTGATGCAGGCCGATGATGTTGCCTGACAGACCACGGGTTTCGGCCACCATGTACCAGACGTCCGGATCGTCCGGACGGCTCTTGAGCAGATTCTCCAGTGCTTTTTCCGCTTCGGGTGCACGGTTCTGCTTTAGCAGCAGGTCGACACGCACCGAATTCAGCGGATAGTTGCCCGGGTATTGAGTCAACATCCGGTCAACCCGAGTCTGGGCGTCCGGCAGGCGATTGTTGGTAATATCGAGATCGACCTGAGCCAGGTTGTAGATGATCTCGTTTGGCGACTTGGCCAGCAGCAACTTGAGGTTTTCCCGTGCTTCGTTCAGCTGACCACCCTTGATCTGGGCGAGCGCCAGGCCATAGCGCGCGACATCGTTTTTCGGGTTTTCATCAAGCTGGGCGCGAAAACGCTTGGCGCCCAGGCCAGGGGTTTCTTCATAGATCAACTGGACCCGTGCACGAATCAGCTGATAACGCATGGTGTCTTCGACGCCGCCCGGTTTTGCCTGTTCGGCGCGGTTGCGGGTGTCGGCGATCCGCGACTCGGTGACCGGGTGAGTCAGCAGAAACTCGGGTGGCTTGGCGTCAAAGCGGTATTGGCGCGCCAATCGCTCGAACATGGTCGGCATCGAGCGCGGGTCGTAACCGGCCTTTTCCAGATTGAGGATGCCGATGCGGTCGGCTTCCTGTTCGTTCTGGCGAGAGAAGCGCCGCTGTTCCTGAATGGCCGCCGCCTGTGTGCCCGCAATGGCCGCGATCCCGGCATCGCCGGCACCGGCTGCGGCAATCACGATCCCGGCCAGCAGCGCGGCCATCATCGGCACTTGCATGCGCTGTTGGGCTTCGACGCCGCGGGCGAAGTGGCGTTGCGACAAGTGAGCCAATTCGTGAGCGAGTACCGAGGCGTATTCGCCCTCGGTCTGGGCATTGAGAAACAAACCACCGTTGACCCCGACAATTCCGCCTGGTGCCGCGAAGGCGTTGAGTTGCGGGCTGTTGATCAGGATGAACTCCAAGCGCCGGTCATTGACCTGGCTGGTCTCCACTAGTCGGTAGACGCTGGATTCGACGTAGTCCTTGAGTTGCGGATCATTGAGCTGTGCAACCTGACTACGTAACAGCGCCAGCCAGGCACGGCCCAACTGGTGTTCCTGTTGCGGCGAGACGATGGCAGAACTGGCGTCGCCGAGTGACGGCAGGTCGTCGGCGAAGCCCGGTGAGGCGAGCAGGCAAGCGAGCGTCAGCAGGGTAGGGCGCAAAAAAGTCATGCACAAAGCCTTAGTCGACAAAGACCTTACTGTAGCCGGACACTACGCTTCGGACCAGATATTCTAGCCGCTCAACCACCTGACCCCGGAGTGATGCAATGACCGACGCTGTAGCCCATGACGCCGAACTCGACGCCAGTGGCTTGAATTGCCCGTTGCCGTTGCTCAAGGCCAAGCTGGAACTGAATCGACTGGCCAGCGGCGCAGTGCTCAAGGTGATCGCTACCGATGCGGGCTCACAGCGCGACTTCCGCACCTTTGCCCGATTGGCCGGTCATACGCTGCTTCGTGAAGAAGATGAAGCGGGTGTTTACCGCTACTGGTTGAAAAAAGCCTGAATTCTGCTGCGTTCGTTTCTAAGGGATTATTGATGTTCAAGGTGTTACGCGACTGGATTCAGCGCTACTTCTCCGATGAAGAAGCCGTGGTGCTGGCAGTCCTGCTGTTTCTGGCGTTTACCGCCGTGCTTACGCTGGGCGGCATGCTCGCGCCAGTGCTGGCCGGGATGGTGCTGGCGTATCTGATGCAAGGGTTGGTCGTCACTCTCGAACGCCTGCGCATGCCCGGAGGGGTGGCGGTGGGGCTGGTCTTCGCCTTGTTCATGGGGGTTTTGCTGGTATTCATTATTGTCGTGGTGCCGTTGCTCTGGCATCAGCTGATCACCTTGTTCAACGAGTTACCCGGCATGCTCGCCAAGTGGCAGTCGCTGTTACTGCTGCTGCCCGAGCGCTATCCGCATCTGGTATCCGACGAGCAGGTGCTGCAGGCCATCGAAGTGGCGCGGGGCGAGATCGGCAAGTTCGGTCAGTGGGCGCTGACGTTCTCGCTGTCGAGTCTGCCGCTGCTGGTGAACATCATGATCTACCTGGTGCTGGTGCCGATCCTGGTGTTTTTCTTTCTCAAGGATCGGCAAATGATCGGTCAGTGGGTGCGTGGCTACTTGCCCCGTGAGCGGGCGCTGATCACCCGCGTCGCGCAGGAAATGAACCGGCAGATCGCCAATTACATTCGCGGCAAGGTCATCGAAATCTTCATTTGCGGTGGCGTGACTTACATCGCTTTCGTCGCCCTGGGCCTGAACTACGCGGCGCTGCTGGCGTTGCTGGTGGGTGTGTCGGTGGTGGTGCCCTATGTCGGGGCCGTGGTGGTGACCGTGCCGGTGCTGTTGATTGCGCTGTTCCAGTGGGGCTGGAGCGATCAGTTCATCTATTTGATGGCGGCTTACGGGATCATCCAGACACTGGACGGCAACGTGCTGGTGCCGCTGTTGTTCTCGGAAGCAGTCAATCTGCATCCGGTGGCGATTATCTGCGCGGTGTTGTTGTTTGGCGGGCTGTGGGGTTTTTGGGGGGTGTTTTTTGCGATTCCCCTGGCGACGCTATTCAAGGCTGTGCTGGATGCGTGGCCGCGCAAGGAGCCGGTGGTGGCGCCGCTGTTGTAAGCGGTCTGTGGGAGCAGGCTCCCACAGCATTCAACGATCAGGCCTTGTTCAGCGCTTGAGCAGCAGCCAACACCACATCTACATGCCCCGGTACCTTCACACCCCGCCATTCCTGACGCAGCACACCGTCCTTGTCTATCAGGAATGTGCTGCGCTCAACACCCATATACTCTTTGCCATAAAGCTTCTTCAGCTTGATCACGTCGAACAACTGGCAAAGTGCTTCTTCCTTGTCGCTGATCAGCTCGAAGGTGAACGCTTGCTTGGCCTTGAAGTTTTCGTGGGATTTCAGGCTGTCGCGAGACACGCCGAAGACTTCAGTGTTGGCGGCTTTAAAAGCGTCCAGCTGATCGCGAAAGCCCTGACCCTGCTTGGTGCAGCCCGGTGTGCTGTCCTTCGGATAAAAGTAAATTACCCCCTGCTTGCCTTTGAGGCTCGCGAGGCTGACGGTCTGCCCGCTGGTGGCGGGTGCTTCGAAGTCGGCAACCGGTTGGTCGATGGCGACGGCCATGAAAGCTTCCTTACATCGGGTTTTGTGGGCGCCACGGTTCGATCAGGGCATCCAGGTTCAGCGCGTCGGCGAAATCCAGGAACTGATCGCGCAGCCAGCTGATCTGCACACCGGCCGGCAAGGTCACGGTAAACGTGGCATTGAGCATGGTGCCGCCGGTTTGCGGAGCCTGATAGGTGTCGCAGGTCAGGTTTTCCAGCTCGACGTTGTGGTCCATGAAGAACTGGCACAGCTCGTTAATGATGTCCGAGCGGTAAGCCGAGCTGACATAGGCGACGTACGGCAGGGCCTGAGGACGATTCTCCAGCGCCGCGCTGCGCACCACGTTGACCGTAAAGGCGTGCTTCTTGGCGAGGCTCGGCAGGCTGCCTTCGAGGCGCGCCAGGGCGTCCCAGCTGCCGGAGATCTCGAGAATCAGCGCACTGCACTCGCCATGACGCGTCAGGCGAGAGGTGACCACGGCGCAGCGGTTTTCATGGCTGGCGCGGCACAGGACGTTAGTCAGCTCCATGGGGTTGGCGCCGAGGGCACTGATGACAAGGAATTGTTCGCGAACTGTGGGGGTGGACATGCAGCATTCCTAAAGCGATGAGCGGTCGATACTTCTACGGGCTTTTTTTGCCGAGAGCGAGCCTGCGGATGCGAATTCAGAAAACCCGAGCCGCAAGGTTGCAACGTGCTCCAGTGTGGCAAGAGCGAGGGGTGGCAACGCTGGGTCGGGGCTTGTGATGCCGAAAAAGAAGGCTGGAACCCGGCGTACGAGCTTATCAGTACCGATCAAAGTCTGAAGGGTAGCGAAAAGCAGCGCCAAGGGGAATGGCAGCAGCGCAGTACTTTGCTTGTACAAGCATCTTGGCGCCAGTACCATTACCGCTCTCTTTTTCCGGCAGGAGCGGTTGCATGATTGCGGGCAGTATGGTGGCACTGGTCACACCCATGGATGCACAAGGTCGTCTCGACTGGGACAGCCTGAGCAAACTGGTGGACTTTCACCTGCAAAACGGCACCCACGCCATCGTGGCGGTCGGCACCACAGGTGAATCGGCCACTCTTGACGTGAATGAGCACATCGAAGTGATTCGTTACGTGGTGAAGCAGGTTGCAGGGCGCATCCCGGTGATCGCCGGTACCGGCGCCAACTCGACTCGCGAAGCCATCGAGCTGACCAATAATGCGAAGATGGCCGGCGCCGATGCCTGCCTGCTGGTAACGCCGTATTACAACAAGCCGACCCAGGAAGGCTTGTACCAGCACTTCAAAGCCATCGCCGAAGCCGTCGACATCCCGCAGATTCTTTACAACGTGCCGGGCCGTACAGCCTGCGACATGCTGACCGAAACCGTGATCCGCCTGTCGACCGTGAAAAACATCATCGGCATCAAGGAAGCCACCGGCGACCTGACGCGTGCCAAAGCCATCATCGACGGCGTCAGCAAAGACTTCGTGGTGCTTTCCGGTGACGACGCCACCGCAGTCGAACTGATCCTGCTCGGCGGCAAGGGCAACATCTCGGTGACCGCCAACGTTGCGCCGCGCGACATGAGCGACCTGTGCAACGCTGCTCTGAAAGGTGACGCCGTGACGGCCCGCGCGATTCACGAAAAGCTGATGCCGCTCAATAAAACCCTGTTTATCGAATCCAACCCTATCCCCGTGAAATGGGCGCTGCATGAAATGGGCTTGATGCCGGACGGTATCCGTCTGCCGCTCACCTGGCTCAGCGCTGCCTGTCACGAACCGCTGCGGCAGGCCATGCGCCAGTCCGGCGTCCTGGTTTAATTGAGGAAGTACTACGCATGAAGCGAATGGCCGGACTTTCCGCACTTGCCTTGATCATCTCCAGCACCAGTGGCTGCGGATGGGTTTGGGGCCCGGAAGGTTATTTCCGTGACCGTGGTAGCGATTACCTGGAAGCGCAACAAACTGCACCCATGCAATTGCCGGCGGATGTCAGCACTGCCAAACGTCTGGATCCGCTATTGCCGATCCCGCGCAACGTGGCCGATGACACCGCTAAGGGCGAGTACATCGTTCCTCGTCCGCAACCGTTGTCGGCAGCCGCCGACGCCAGCGCCTACTCCCTGCAAAAGACCGGTGATTCGCGTTGGATCGTCGCCCAGAACCCGCCGGCCGAAGTCTGGCCAGTGGCTGTGCAGTTCTTCCAGGACAACGGTTTCCGTCTGGACGAACAGCGCCCGCAAACCGGCGAGTTCACCACCACCTGGCAGCATTCCGACGAACTGTCCGCCGCCATGGCCAAGCGCCTGAGTGCGGCCGGTGTCGGCGCTGACAGCGAAACCCGCGTGCGGGTCCGCATTGAGCCTGGCGTGCAACGCAACACCAGTGAAGTCTATGTGGTCAGCGCCGAGCGTCCTGCCGGTAGCACCTCCGACGTGGCCTTTACCAACCGTTCGGTCAACACTGGCCTGGACGCGGCACTGGTCGACGACATGCTCGCGAGCATGAGCCGCACCTCGGAGAAGGGCGGTTCGGTTTCCATGCTGGCTTCGCGTGATTCCGATACGCCAAGCCGTGTCAGCCTGAGCGAAGACGGCAGCGGCAACCCGGTTCTGAACGTCGGCAACGATCTGGATCGTGCCTGGTCGAGCGTCGGTCGTGCGCTGGAACAGGGCGAATGGCGCGTTGAAGACATCAACCGCAGCCTGGGCCTGTACTACATCAACCTGGCCGAAAAAGCCGAGAAGAAAGACGAGAAGCCTGGTTTCTTCAGCAGCCTGTTAGGCAGCGCGCCGAGCAAGGAAGAAGTTGAATCCCGTGCCGAGCGTTATCAGGTTCGCCTGAGCAAGGTTGGCGAGAACGTCCAGGTCACCGTCGAGAAAAACATCAATACCGTGGCGCCAGCAGACGTGGCGCGCAAAGTGTTGAGCGTGATTCAGGACAACCTGGGCTGATCACATGCGTTTTGCCGTTCTCGGCAGCGGTAGCCAAGGGAACGGCACGCTGATAGCCAGCGCTGACACGTATGTGCTGGTGGATTGTGGTTTCTCCCTGCGGGAAACCGAAAAACGCTTGCTGCGCTTGGGTGTGAGCCCTGCGCAACTGAGCGCGATACTCGTGACCCACGAACATGCCGACCACGTGCATGGCGTGGGTTTGCTGTCTCGGCGCTACAATCTGCCTGTCTACCTCAGTCGCGGCACCCTGCGCGGGATGCGCAAACCCATTGAACCGGCTGGCCTTCTGGCTGGCGGTGAGCAACTGCAGATCGGCGCACTGAGCATCGGCGTTATTGCCGTGGCACACGATGCACAGGAGCCGACGCAATACGTATTCAGTGACGGTGAGCGGCGTTTCGGCCTGTTGACTGACCTGGGCTCGTATTGCAACAAGGTGCTGGACGGTTATCGGGACCTCGATGCGTTGATGATCGAGTCCAATCATTGCCGTGACATGCTGGCTCGCGGTCACTACCCGTACTTTCTCAAGCAGCGGGTGGGTGGTGAATTGGGACATTTGAACAACCATCAGGCGGCATTCCTGGTGTCTGAGTTGGGCTGGCAAGGCCTGCAACACTTGGTCCTGGCCCATTTGAGCAGCAAGAACAACCTGCCGCAGCTGGCCCGGCAATGTTTTGTCGACACCCTCGGGTGCGACCCGGACTGGCTGCAACTGGCCGATCAAGATTCAGGGCTCGACTGGCGACATATCGCCTAGCCCACCTACTTAGCAAGCGGAGCCCATCATGGAAAAACGTGAAGAACTCTACCGCGGCAAAGCCAAATCGGTTTTCAAGACCGACGACGCTGACCGCTTGATCCTGCTGTTTCGCAACGACACCTCGGCGTTCGACGGCAAGCGCATCGAGCAGCTCGATCGCAAAGGCATGGTGAACAACAAGTTCAACGCCTTCATCATGCAGAAACTCGAAGCAGCCGGCGTGCCGACCCAATTCGACAAACTGCTGGGCGACAACGAATGCCTGGTGAAAAAACTCGACATGATCCCGGTCGAGTGCGTCGTGCGTAACTACGCCGCCGGCAGCCTGGTCAAGCGCCTGGGCGTCGAAGAAGGCCTGAAGCTCAACCCTTACACCTTTGAACTGTTCCTGAAGGACGACGCCAAGGGCGACCCGTTCATCAACGAGTCCCATGTTGTGGCATTCGGTTGGGGCACCGCCGAGCAACTGGTTCGCATGAAAGAACTGTCGCTCAAGGTCAACGAAGTCCTGAGTAAACTGTTCGACGACGCCGGCCTGCTGCTGGTCGACTTCAAACTCGAATTCGGTGTCTTCTCCGACGGCTCCATCGTCCTGGGCGACGAATTCAGCCCGGACGGCTGCCGTCTGTGGGACAAGGCCACCGGCAAGAAAATGGACAAAGACCGCTTCCGTCAGGGCCTCGGTGACGTCATCGAAGCCTACGAAGAAGTCGCCAATCGTTTGGGCGTACCGCTTTAATCGACGCAAGCATCTGATAGCACGGAAAAATTTCGCTTAGGGGGTTCGCTTCCGGCAAAAGTGTTGTTATGATGCGCGCCGTTGGAGAGATGCCAGAGTGGCCGAATGGGACGGATTCGAAATCCGTTGTACCTTCACCGGTACCTAGGGTTCGAATCCCTATCTCTCCGCCATATTTATACTTAAAGGCCCCATTTTATGGGGCCTTTTTGCATTCTGCTGTTTCTGTTCCCCCATGTGTTCCCTTGCGCGGCCTAGCCCTCTGGGTGCTACAGCTGTGGTCAGTCAGCGCGCTATCGTCGTCCTGCCGCAACCGATGGCAAATTAGGAAAAACGCCGCTTTTCTCGACATGAGAAAGCGGCGTTTTACTGGGCTTTTCACCGTAGAGCTTGAAATCAAAAAGCTCCGGTCTCCGGCTTAAGTGAACAGCATTGCGGTCAACACCGGTTTTTTATTGTCGCTAGAGCCGCTTCAGGCCGCTGCGAGGTCTGGCCGAATGCGCGTCGAACGGACTGCGGTCACCAACGCCAGAATCGGCGCAATGGTGAACAGCGCAAACAGCCAGCGCGCGGCGTTGGCGGTGCCTTCGGCGTTGGAAGGGTCGTTGAGCCCGGCCATGTTGGCGATCATGCCGGCCAGTGCGGCGCCCAGCGCGGTGGCGAACAGTTGTACGGTGGTGATGGAGGACGCGGCTGAGTCCTGGTCTTCGGCCGAGGCCACTTGCAGGACCCGGGTCAGCAGGTGTGGCCAGCCGATGCCGATGCCGAATCCCACCAGGGTCAGGGCAATGCAGATTGGGGCGAGCAGCGCCCAGTCTCCGCCACTGTTGAACGGTGTGGCGACGGCGAGGATGATCAGTCCGACCAGTACGAACACCGGGCCGCTGATGATTGCGCGGCGCACGCCACGCTCGCGCCAGCCGGAGCTCATCACTTCAGACAACGTCCAGCCAGCGGCCATGAGGGCCGCCAGGTAGCCGGAAATCAGCGGTGTCTGCCCGTGCAGGGTTTGGAGGAAGTACGGTACGAAGATCTCGCTGGTCATGCCGATCACCAACAGTCCCATGGTCGCGTACAGCGCACAGAGTGGGGTATTGAGCCGCAAGGCGTCCTTGGGCAGCAGGCGCGTCAGGGTGCTGGATTCATGACGAACCAGGAAAAATACCAGCAGCAGGCAGAGGCCTATGCCAAGCAGGTTCCAGGTTGGAAGCGACGAGGCGCTGCCGGCGCATACCGATAGCACTGCCGCGGCCAGCAGAAACAGTTGCAGCAAGGGCAAGCGGCCCACGGGCGGTTGGTTCATGTCACGTTTGGGCAACACGTTGCTGGTCAGCAGGATGTACGCCAACGTCACAGGGACCAACGAGCCAAAGGCGGCGCGCCAGGCATCCATTTCAGCAAAAATGCCGCCGATGGCCGGGCCGATCAGCGTGGCGATCCCCCACATACCCGAGACCAGAGCCATGGCTCGAGGCCAGAGACGCTCTTCGAACACCAACTGAATCATCGAGTAGCACAGGGCGAACATCAAACCACCGCCCAGGCCTTGAACCGAGCGACCGACCAGCATCACCGGCATACTCGGTGCCAGTGCGCAGATGAGGCTGCCGGTGAGGAAAAGTAACGCGGCTATCGCATAGGAAACGCGTGGCCCTGTGCGTTGCAGGACTTTGGCCGTGAGCGCGGAGCCCAGGATGGATGCGACGACGAAAAGTGTGGTGTTCCAGGCGTACAGGTCGAGCCCGCCGATTTCCTTGACCACGGAGGGCAGGATGGTCGTGGCGATGTAAATATTGATCGCATGCAGCGCAACGCCTCCTGACAGTGCGATGGATCGCGCGGCGTTTTTTCCGGAGAGTAAATCGCTCCAGCTGCTTTCTTCCGTAGACATACAACCTCCTGCTGTGACTCGCGACCCGACGGATTGCGAGAGTTAATTGCCTGATTTCAAGGCTTGGGTTAGATTTACCAAGTAAATTCTTTAAATATTGAAGCTGCGGGGGTCGTTGTTTGTCAAGAAAATACTTGGAAAAACAGGATGAAGTCTCGATGTCGCCAGCCGACCGACTGCTTTACATGCTCAAGACCCTTGGCCCGCAACTGGCGGCCGATGCCGGACGCGCGCTGGGTACCACGGGGGAAGCGGCGCGCCAGCAGTTCGTCAAGTTGGCCGCCAGCGGCCTGGTGCACGCTCAGTCCGAGGCCCGGGGCGTCGGACGCCCGTCGCAGGTCTGGCACCTGACGGCGGCTGGCCATGCGCGGTTTCCCGATACCCATTCGGAACTGGCCGTGCAGCTCTTGCAGACCGTGCGCGAGACCTTCGGGCCCGGGGCCATCGATCGTCTGATCGATGTTCGCGAGCAGCAGAGTCGCACCTTGTACCTGCAAGAACTGGCCGGTGCCGAGACCCTTCAGGAACGGGTCAAACGCCTTGCGGCCCTGCGTGCCCGTGAAGGCTATATGGCCGAGTGGAGCGAGCAACCGGACGGGGCCTTCGTGTTGATCGAGAACCATTGTCCGATCTGCGCGGCGGCGGCCGCGTGTCAGGGTTTCTGCCGTGCCGAACTGAATGTGTTCGAGCAGGTTCTGCAAGCCAGGGTTGAGCGCGTGGAGCACATTCTGATGAATGCCCGCCGTTGCGCTTATCGCATTACCCCGGTCTGAAGAACCCACCGGACGCTCATTTCTGGCACACCAGCCCCACCTGATCGCAATTGCGTTGAAAGTCGTACCAGTATGCTTCGCCAAATTCGTCCAGATGCTTTTGCGGGATCATCGGGACGACCCATTCGAAGTGACTAAAACCGGCTCGTCGGATGGCGCGCTCGTAGACCTCACGGCTGAGGCGATAGAAGTGGAAGGGCACCGGTGGCTCGGTGACGAACTGCGCATCACAGGAGAAGCCGCCCTCTATAGGCTCTTCACTGAGGATAGTCAGGCCGTAGCGGGTGAAGTTGCAGATCCCCAGGCGGAAGTCCGGGTTAGAGGTGTAGGCAATCAACCGACCGCCTGGCAGCAGGCTGTTGTGGATGTTGACCAGCATCTGCACCAGGGTTTCCTCGCTGTCGGCGTAGCACAGCAGCCAGACGGCACTGACCAGATCGAAGCTGCCCAAGTGAGGCATCAGCGCCACGTCATGCACGTGGTACTGCAGGTTCGGCACGTCCAGGCTGTCGTTGATCGCCAGCTTGATCATCTCGCTTGAGATGTCGACACCCACCACTTCATCAGCCCCGCGTTCGATCATTTGTCGGGCGAAGAACCCATGGCCGCAGGCCAGGTCGAGCACTCGCTTGTTGTTCACATCGCCGAGCATGTGGAAGAAGGTGTTGACCTCCACCTCTCGCTCGCTGGCCTTGCTGATGGCCTGGTCAAACTTTTCGCCGATACCGTCGTAGATTGCCACGTAGTTGTTCATGGTGCGGATGTCCTGGGAAGTAGGGAGATACAGCAAAATCCGGCAACCGCTGCCGAGATAACGTTGGGCAACGGTTGCAACGGAGGGAGGGTTACTGAGCGGGAATAACCGCCTGCCATTTTGGCAAGGCGGCCTCCAGGCGCTTGCCGAACTCGATCAGCCGCGCCTCCTGCCAGTGCGGGGCGACGATCTGGATACCGATCGGCAAACCGCTGGCTTCATCGACCCCGGCCCGAATGACCAGCACCGGTGACCCGGACAGGCTGAACGGGAACACGTAGCCATATTGGTGACGATCGTTCAGGGAGTGGCCATGCTCGAACGCGACCGTGGGGTGGACCGGCGTGATCAGCAGGTCATGAGTTCTGAAGAACGCCGCCAGCTGGTAGCGCATGCGATCAAGGTTGTTCCAGTCGAGCTTCACCTGGTCGATGCTGCATTCGACTTCCTCGCTCATGGCCACCAGAGTGTTGAGGGCCGGGGTGAAGGACTTCTTGCCAATGTCGCTGAACAACTGTTTCCAGCCCCTGGCCGAATCGCCGCCAGTGATGAACAGACGCCACAGCACATCGCAGGATTCTTCGAGCATCGGCGGCTGTTCGTCGCTGATGCTGGCGACGATCTTGCCGGTCAGCTCGCGTACCGTATCCAGCGTGCGGGCGACGGCGAGCGACGGTGAAACCCGTGAGGTTTCATACAGGAATGCCACCCGCAGCTGATCCAGCGGTGTATCCAGACCTTGCCAGGGCACGTCGACGGTGTCCGGGTCATGACCGTCGGGCCCGGCGATGAGGCGGCCCATGACTTCGACGTCTGCGACATAACGACCCATCACTCCGAAGCTGGAGGTGTGGTGAAAGAGCCCGGAGCGCTCGCGTGGAAACTGTCCGGTCAACGGCACTCGGCCCTGCGTCAGTTTGAAGCCGCAGACCCCATTGAAGTGCGCCGGAACCCGCACGCTGCCGCTGGCATCCGACGCCAGGCCAGCCGGGGAAATCCCGGCGGCAATAGCGGCGCCTTCGCCACCGCTGCTGCCGCCGGCGGAACGGTTCAGGTCGTGGGGATTGCGGGTCAGTCCATAGACGAAATTGTCGGTTTCAAAGGCCATGCACAGTTCGGGTACGTTGGTCAGCCCGATGATGATTGCTCCCGCAGCACGCAGGCGGGCGACGGCAGTGGCATCTTTCTGACTGGCGTCACCGAGAAACTCGGTGAGCCCGCGCGACAGCCGATAACCTTCGACATGCAACACGTCCTTGATGGTAATCGGCACACCGTGCAGCGGCCCCAGAGACTGACCCCGGGAAACCGCGGCGTCGGCCTCGCGGGCCCGCGCGAGGATCGTTTCGTCGGTGTGCTTCTGGATCACCGCGTTGACAGCAGGGTTGCGTTCTTTCAAGGCCTGCAAGTAGTGGCGGGTGATGGCTTCGCTGGTCAGGGTTGAATGACGGATCAGCGAGGCCATTTCAACCAGGGAGAGATCGTCCACGCTAATCATTGGTCTGCGCTCCGTGGGGTCATGGCGTAAGGGAGGCGGTAGAGGTTGCGGATGATCGGCGTCATCAGTTTGAGCATCCAGCGCGGCTTGCTGGCAACGGCTTCGAGCGATTCTTCCAGGGCCTTGAGGACCTGGCTGATTTCCCCGGTGCTGATGGTCAGCGGTGGATAGAAACGCAACACCGGCGCCGAGGCTTTTTCGTTCAACGAGTGCCCGGCGTGAACCCCGCGTTTGGTCAGTTCCATGCTGATCAAGCTTTCCCACACCGCGCCCTTGAGGCGCAAACCGGTCATCAGGCCAATCGCTGGCGCGTCGCTGATTATCTGCGGGTAGGCTTCGGCCAGTAGCTGCAATCCCCGGCACAGCTGTGTGCTGGAAGCTCGGGATTTTTCGATCAGTTGGCCGTCTTCAATCGCATGGATTGCGGCCAGGGCCGTTTCACAGGCATAAGGCAAGCCACCCTGGCCGCAGACTTGATCTTCAAGAGGGTCGAGTGGCAACTGTTCGATCAAGGCGCGGCTGTACATCACCGCCGCGATGGCTGCGTAGCCGCCGGTCAAGCCCTTGGAAAGCACCATGATGTCGGGCACTACATTGTCGTAATCGACGGCGAACCATTTACCGCAGCGACCGAACGCCGTCTGGATTTCATCGGCGATCATCAGGCAGCCGTGGGCGCTGCACAATTCGCGGATCCGCGTGTTGTAGCCGACCTCGGGCAGGGTCAGGTAGGCGCCGCCGAGGATCGGCTCGATGTAGACCGCCGCCACCTGGTCGGTGATGGCGTGTTCCAGTGCGGCGAAGTCTCCGTAGGGAATGAAGTCGACCGTGAGGCGGTTCAGACCATGCTGGTTGCTCTGGTACTGCTGGCCGAGGATCGCCATCGTGGTCAGGGTCTTGCCATGGTAGGCATTGCGCATGACCACGATCCGTTTGCGCGGCAACTGCCGTTTGAGCACGTAGCGCAAGGTTTGCTCGATGGCTTCGGCACCGGTCATGGTGTAGCGCACATCGCCCCACTCGCCGGGCGCCAGACGCCTGAGGGTCTCACTCAACTGGTGTTGCGAGTCGTGGGTCAGCCCTTCGGGCTGCCAGGCCATCCGGTTCAACTGACGCTGGCTGGCGTACTTGACCAGAGGGTTCTGGTGGCCGACCAGAAATATTCCATAGCTGCACGCACAATCGATGAAATGCTTACCGCGATGGTCGGTGACGATCGCACCTTCGGCGGAGCGTTCGATTCCGGTATTGGCGATGCGATAAAGCTTGGCCGCCGAGGGCGTCCAGTGTTTGTAGCAGTCATCCACCAGGCTGTTAAGCAGCATATTGCAAGGTCCTTTTTATAAGGCGTGCGGCGTCGACGACGCGCTCCGTGCGCGCGACCAATGGGCAACGCAAGAGCAATTCACGCCCGCTTGGCCGACGAATATGCACACCGGCGGCGTACAGCGCCCGTTGCGCCTCAACGGCTTGCTCAGTGCTGGCCAGCGGTACCTTGACGATGCCGCCGATGGCCCGTGCACTGAGGTCGGCCAGCTCTGTGGCCAGCGCCTTGCCGTTGTCGAGACTGCGCTGGTCCAGCCGCTTTTCCTGCGCATAGCGCAGGGCGGTCCGTGCCGCGATGCACGATGGCGGGTTACCGGCGGTGGTGCTCCCGTGTTTGGCAGGTGAGACTTTGCCGTAGGCCTTGTAGGCCAGCGCATGGCTGCAGGTGTAGGTGCCGATGGGGATGCAGCCGCCGCCCAGGCTTTTGCCCAGAACAACGATGTCCGGGCGCGCACCGGACAGACTCTGCGACAGCAGATGCCCGACGCTACCCAGACAGGTGTCGACGTCGTTGAACAGGGTCGCAATTCGCTGGCTGTTGGCGATCCGTTCCAGACTGGCGATCAGCATTGGGTCGACCGCTTCCAGCAGTCCGTTGGCGGCCGTGCGCAACGGGCCGTAGCACAGGGCAAAACAGTCCTGCCAGATCGCCATGTCCGGCAGGTCGTGCACCGAGTCGACATGCACCACCTTGATCCCCAGAAACTCCCCGGACTCCGGGTAATGCTCGGGGGCGCTCAGATAGCGTCCATAAGACAACGAGCCGTACGCCACGCCACCCACGGCGATCACCGTACGCCGATGGGGATTGATCGAGCGTGCGAGTTTCAGCGCACCTTCAAACGCCTCGTCGCCGGAGTTGCAGACATACGAGTTCTCCAGCCCTTCGGGCATGAAGTCGCTGAGTTGCTTGCACAACTCGATCAACGGCGCGGACAACAGGACACGGTTGGACAGGCCGATTTTATCGACCTGCCGACTCACTGCTTGCACCACCTCGGGTACTTGCAGGCCGAACCCGCCACTGAGGTCAATCAGTTGATGGCCGTGGTTGTCGATGAAGCTTTCGTACTGGCCTTCGACGGCCCAGGTCTGACCTGGGTGATTCGTGATGGCGGCCATTACCGGTAGCTCAGCGCATTGAAGATGCGACGCTGGTCATCGATGATCGCTTGTCGGCCGTGCATGACCCGGCGGTTGTCGATCATCACCAGGTCCAGGTCCTGCCAGCCCACGGTGTGAGTATTGCGTTCGGTGATCTCGGTGATTTCCGCCAGCAGGTCGGCGGGAATCTCTTCGCCGTTCTCGAAATCGATCACCGGTTTCTCGTAGTTGAAGGACGGCCCGAGAATGCTGTTGGCGAAGGCGGGGTGCTCACAGAAACTGGAGGTCTGGCACGCCGGGACGCTGTAGGCGTAGGCCACGCAATCGGTGCCTGGGTTGTATTCCATCCGGGTGTTGGGGTCCTGGCCGATGATCTCGCTCAGGTGCTCGAAACTGGCGTCTTCCAGTTGCTGGATTTCCGGTTTGTAGTAGCAGACGATCTTGCGCCACTTTTCGCCCGGTACGGTGCGGCGGTAGCGGATACGGCTGCTCTCGAAGCGCTGACGGGCCTCTTCGCTGAGTTCCTGGTAGACCTTCACCCCATCGCACAAGGTGGTTTGCGAACCTTTGGTGGGGGCGATTTCGCAGAAGAACCATGTCAGGTCCGGCCAGATCGGCGCGTTGCCGTTTTCGCAGTGCAGGCCTACGGCATCGGTGCCGGCGTCCACCAATTGTGCGACGCCTTTGGCGATCACGCGGCCCGGGTCCAGGCTAAGGCGCGAGCTGTGTTTTTTCACGAAGGCACCGAACTCGTCCAGAGACAGGATGCAGTTGCGGAAGATAATCACGCCGGCGCTCGAGAGCTCTTCGAAAACCGCCGCGGTGTCGGTGTTCAAGGCATACTCGCGATCGGTGATGACCCGCGCCTGATAAGTAGATTGATTCATGTCGCTAGTCCTTTAGTGAGTACATGTCTGACGATGCAGGTCAGTGGCGTGGGCTCTACGGGCCGGGCCGTTGAGGGTATAGAGGCTTTGCAGCTGCGGGGCGTCCGGCGCCAGCGGCCAGAGGGTCTGCGGCAGCTCGACTTCCGAGAAGCGCTGTTGCGCCCAGTCCTGGGTGTGTGGGTGGCTGAACTGCGGCCCGACGCTGAGCACGATCGCCAGTTGACCGTCTGCGGTCATGAACATCAGCGCATCGTTCACGCCGGTTTGCTCTTTGAACTCCAGCTCGATTTGCTCCGGAGAAACATTGCGGCCGTTGGGCAGGCAGATGATGTTTTTCTCGCGTCCGGTGATGAACAGGAAGCCCTCGTCATCGAGCTCGCCGATATCACCTGTGCGCAGCCAGCCATCCTCGGTGAAGGAACAGGCACTCGGATCGACCCAGGAGTAACCCCGGAACATCGAGGTGCTTTTGATTTCTACCCGTTGCTGATCCGTCACCCGGACCTGGACGTGAGGCAAGGGTTTACCAACGCTGCCCAGCTTGCTGTGGGTAGGGGTGTTGACGCTCACCACCGAACCGTTCTCGCTCAGCCCGTAACCCTGATGAACCTCAATACCCTGCGCGCTCAGGCGTTGCAGTTTTTCGCTGCTGATCGGAGCGCCACCGGCGGTGATGTACAACTCGTTGCGCAGCAACGACAGCAGCTCTGGATCGGTGTTTTGCTCGGCCACTTCAAGGAACACGTCGAGCATTATCGGCGGTACGGTGACCGCGCTCGCCCGGGTTTTGAGCAGTTGCGCAAGAATCGCCGAGGTGGTGTAGCCAGCCTCACCGATCAGCGGCGTGTGCTCGTCCAGGAAATATACCGTGCCGCCGGACAGTAGCGGCAGGTAGACCGCCGTGACCTGTTCGATCAACAGGCTCAGCGGCACCACCGACAGGTAGCGTTTCTGAAAGGCGGCCGGGACCACGCCGAGTAGCGATTGCAGCACAGCGCTCAGGCCGTCCAGACTTTGCTTCACGCCTTTGGGCTTGCTGGTGGTGCCGGAGGTGTGGATGACTTTGCAGATCCATTCAGCATCGGCGCTGTCGATGAAGCTTGGGCCCGCCGGCACTGGAATCGGGGTCTGAAGTGCGCTGGGTACATGGACCAGACGGCTGGCGTTGAGGTCGATTTCCCAGCGCGTTTCCAGAGTCTCCAAGCCTTTGTCATCGACCAGGAAGCCCGAACATTCTAAGGCCAGGTGTTCGGCCTGGTACTTACTGAAACCCAAAGGCAGCGGCAAGGAGGTGAAGCCGAAGAGCAGACAGGCGAAGTCGGCAATGACCCAGTCGCTGCTGTTGCGCATGACGATGCCGATGGTGCGCTTTTCGTCGGTGAACTGGCGGTTCATGTGTTGCCCAAGCTGCCGGGCATGGTCCAGCACCTGGGCGTAGGTCAGACGGCACCCGCCCGTGCCTTGCGCCGAAGGAGTGTCGACGACGCAGATGGCATCCGGTGTGCGTTGGGCCTGGGCCAGCAAGCGTTCGACGAAATGCGTCATGCTGCTTGCTCGCTCTGCACGTCGAGCCGGAAAACGGTCTTGAGGACGGTCTCGTGATAGTGACGCTCCATCTCGCCCAGCTTGATGTAACCGGTGATAGGCGTCTGGTCGTAGTAGGAGCCCCATTCGACTTCCGCTTGGGAGGTCATGCGTTGCGGGTCGGCCTCGCAGATTTTGTTGACCTTGACGTTGCAGTTGCCCATCACTTTGATCAAGTGGGGGGTGCAGGTGCACAGCAAGTAGCGTGCGCCCATGCACCAGGTCACCACCGAGAGCATATTGAACAGGGTCTGGCCGGCAACCGGATTGATCGACGCGGTACTGCCGACTTCGACGATGCAGTCGCGTTCGATCCGGGTGTTGGTGATGCTGGACAGTGTCTCCTCGCACGCTGAGTCCAGATAACACTCGGACAATAGAGGGCCTGACTTGGCAAAACTAAAACCTGCACAAGACTGAATGGAGTCATTGTGTTGTAAAACGATTAAAAAGTACTCGGGAGATGGCTCGATGATGGCATTAAAGGATTTCATGTACCGACGTTTTACAAATTCAACGGCGGACTTCCAGAGTTGGGTATTGCGTTTGGCTACTTGAATGCGCATGCAAGTTTTCCTTTCTTTTCTGCGGGAGTCGATAGTGAGATTGTTGAATCGCTTGGTTGTGGTACATGCGTGCTCATTGATCTTGTTGTTAATTACGGCAACCGGCGCCCTTTCATACCCCCTGTAACAGCTTGGTTTTATCAACTGTTGGGCCATGTTTCTCGACGGTGTTCGTTCACCATTGGGTGTCTGTTGTTTTTAGACTCCCACTCGTGTCCACAGCTATAGCCACACCGATGCGTGTAGGGCTTTCTGGTCGGGAACGGTGGGGGGCGTATTCGGTATGTCAGTGAATAGCAAATCCTTGCGATGACGTACTTAGACAGCGTTCTGCGTGGGTTCGATTTTTCTCATAAGTGGCTTGATTGTTTAAAGTGAATTAATTAACCAGTACCTATTCAGAATCTTCATGTGAGACATGAAGCCGATGCCGGGTAATCTTTTGACGGACAAAAAAATAAATAAAACGGTGCGTTAATTGTCTCGTTCTAGTTGTATGACAGAAAGAATACAGGCGAGGGGAGTGTCGGAGGATATGAGTCCGGGTGGGGCCCGGACTCGGAGGGTGCATATTCGATCAGGCGGATTGTGCCAGCCAGGCCAGTTGTGGTCCGTCGGGAACGATTCGTGTCGGGTTGATGTGGTTGTGGGAGTAGTAGTAATGCAGTTTGATGTGTTCCATGTCGATGGTGCGCCGCACGTCTTCGCGTCGGGTCAACCGGCACAGATAGTCGTACAGTGCCGGGTAGTCTTGCAGCGGGCGCAGATTGGCCTTGAAATGCAGGCAATACACTGCCTCGAAACGAATCAGCGTGGGTAACAGGAACAGGTCGGATAATGTCAGTCGGTCGCCGAACAGGTAGCGTTGATCAGCGAGACGCGTTTCCAGTTCGTCCATGGCGTCGAAGAACACCGTAAACGCCTCGCTGTAACTCTGCTGGTCGCTGGCAAACCCCATGTTGTACACCATGCGATTGACGTGCGTGTGCAACCAGTCGTTGAGGCTCGCGATTTTGTCGCCCAGGTCGTCGGGCACCAGTTCGATGGGCGTCTTCGCCAGCGGCAGCAACCGGGTCGCCATCTGCCAGGCGAGGTCTGCGGAATCGTTATGGACGATCCGCTTCTGGTGTTTGTCCCACAGCACGGGCACCGATTGATTACCGGTGAACCCGGGTCGGGAATGTTCATACAGCGTGGAGAGCAAGGACACTTCTTCGTGCAGAGGGTCCGGGTCCACGTTGTCGAACTCCCAACCCTGGTCATGACGGCGTGCGGCAACCGACGAGACGTCCAGTACACCCTCAAGCCCCAGTACGCTCAGGACCAGATAGGCACGGTGCGAAAATGGGCAAGCCTGCGAGATATACAGATGGTAACGGTCGGTTTCAGCCACGAGCTCGGAGAGAAACAGCTGATCGTTGAGGGTGTTGTTCACCGCTTTGGTCATGTTACCTCCCTTGCGAACCAACCATTTTCAGGCGAGGTCGTTCGCCCAATTCGTTGATTGCCTGGTCGATCTCGTGACGCGCTTGTTTGAGACCTTTGGCCAGGCTTTCTTCACCCATGCCCAGGCCTTCGGCGTAGACGTATTTGATCTGGGTCAGGCCAATGAAACCGAGGATCTGCGACAGCCACAGGGCCAGGGTGTCCGGGCCATTGCTGTAGATGCCGCCGCTGGCGGTCAGGACGTACACCGGCTTGCTGTCGATCAGGCCGACAGGAACGGTTTTGTTGTACGTGAAGGTCACGCCGGAGATGACCAGTTGATCGATGTAGGCGTGGATCAGCGAAGGCGCACCGAAGTTGTAGCGCGGCAGGCCGATGACGATGCGGTCGGCTTCGTTGATTTCTTCGATCAGTTCGTTCGAGAGGCTCAGGGCTTGGCGCCCTTCATCGTCGCTCGGCTCGCGGCCATACAGCGCAGCCATGGTGTTGGCGTTGAGGTGGGCAATCGGCGTTTTGCCGATGTCGCGAACGACGATGGAGGATTCAGGAATGACTTCTTTGAGCTGGTCCAGGAAGTAGTCCACCAGTTGCCCGGAAAAACCACCATCGTGTTTGATCGACGAACGTATCACCAGTATTTTTTGACTCATGGCTTTCTCTCTCTCAGGAAATGCAGCGGCTGTTTGAGAGTAAGTTTTGAACAATCGGAGAGGCAGGAATAGCGCATAAATTCAGGTTCACCCACCCATGGCAGTCATGTATTTCTCAAGGCCCTTTTTACAGGAGCTTTGTCGGCGTTTTGGGGGGGGGAGTTGATGCGGCTCAAGCGTTGGAGGAGGGCTGGAAAGCCCCGGGAGCGGGGCTTTCGAGGTTACCACTGATGTTTTAGGCGGAACTTGCTTAATTGCGCTGAAGCGATTTTAGTACGGGTTTGATCGCTGTTTATTTTCCAAGCGGCTGCTTGAGTAAATATCAGGTTTCGGCCGCTTCTTACAACTTCGGCCTCAATAACTACTTCGCTGTGCAGGGGCGTGGCTGACATCAACATGCTATTGAAACTGTTGGTCAGCGCATATTCATCTGGCCCTAGCAGCGGCAGTGTGGCAAGCATGCTCACCACATCCAGCATCGAGTAAATGACCCCGCCGTGGAGCGTTTGGCTGAGGTTGTCGATGGCCTCGCTGACCACCAGTCGACATTGGCAGAACCCCTCTCGTTGTTCCACCAGCCGCAAACCGCAGTAGCGCTGGTAGGCGTGTTCCAGCAACGCGCTGGAATGGGCGGCGGCGTGTTCGCTGATTTGGCGCATGTCCCTGCTCCTATAAAGATCGTCCGATGATGTCCAGCATGATTTCGTGGGTGCCGCCGCCGATGGCCAGCAGGCGCGCGTCGCGATGGATCCGCTCCACCAGGGCCGGTTCGATGCAGCCGTGGGCACCGTGCACTTGCACCGCGCCACGAGCGATTTTCTCCAGCACGGCGACCGACTGGTTCTTGGCGATGGCTACCCGGTGTGGATCGAGGTTGCCGTCGGCCATCCAGTTCACTGCCGACTCGACATAGTGTTGCGCCACCGCGAGTTCCGCGTGGTACTCGGCCAGTCGTTGGCGGATCACCGATTTGTCGAAGAGCGGTTTGCCCCCCATCTGACGCTGCTTGCACCAGTCGATACTGGCTTGCAGCGCCATGTCGGCGGAGGTTACGGCCATCACCGCAAGATTCAGGCGTTCCTGCAGCAGGCTGTTTTGCAAGATGCGCCCGACCCCGGAGCCTTGAGTGAGACGTACCACCGGGGTGTTCGTAAAATGCAGGTCGGTCAAAGGCAGGCACCGCCAACCGAGGCACCGCTGCGGGGTGTGCATGATGCCTGGGGCATGGCCTTCGGCGAGAAACAGCGCCAGACCGTCCGGAGAGTGCGCGATCAATAACAGCCAGTCTGCCCGTTCACCGTTGCAGACGAAGGCCTTGGTGCCGGTCAGCCGGTATTGCCCGTTTTCGAGTACGGCACGACAGTTCATGCCGCGCAGGTCCGAGCCGGCCTGGGGTTCGGTCAACGCCAGGGAAATACTGCATTCACCGCTCAACACCGCGGGCACCACACTGCTCGCAAGCTCAGGCGCACACCGTTGCAGCGCCTTGAGGCTGACAAAGTGTGAGGCCAGGCCCATGGTGATGCCCTGCGCGCCACTGCGAGTCAGCTCCTGCACCAGGATGGCCAAGGCGCGTGGATCATCGGGCAGTTGGTTCTGGTTCTGACCCAGTGCCAACAGGCCGGCAAGGCCTGCGCGCCGGTGCAGTGCCGGCGGGTAGGTGCCCAGGGTTTCCCACTCGGCGACATGGGGCGTGATGTGCTCCGCAACAAAGTGTGCAACCCGCTTGCGAAAAAGTTCGCTCATGGCAATTCCCTCAAAAAACCGTGGTCAGGGCCAGGTCCTGGAAGCGGTTGACGATGGGGGAGATGCGCGTCGGTGTCATGGCTCGGTCTTCTTCGAAGTAATACAGATCCGTCATGTCGCTCATCACCTTGAGCATCGACCGTGAGCGCTCCGCGGCGCGAATCTCGTAGCGTTGCAGTGCGCTGTCGAGGTTGTCGTCGCAATGGCCGATCAGCGCCTGGGCCAGCATGAAGCCGTTCTCAAGACCCAGGGTCAGGCCATAGCCGAGGGTCGGCAGCATCGCGTGGATACTGTCGCCGAGCATCACCACCCGTGAACGTTGCCAGGCGCCGTCGCCGGTCAGGGCTGTCATCTTGTGGGTGAGAATCTCCGACTCCTCGGTGGCGGCGATCATCCGTACCACCTCGCTCGGCAGCTCGGCGAACAGCTTCAGCAAGCCGGCCCGATCATGCAGGGGCTGGTGATGATGCTGATACGCGGCGAACCAGTAGCGATAGTTACTGTGGGCATCCAGCGGGTATGTCACCACGCGCGAGAAGGCCGAGGTGAAGATCTGGCAGCGATCGGATTTGAGCAGGTCCGAACCGAAATCCACCATGCCGCGGCTGGCCACCAGACCGGTGTCGTAAGGCGCAAGGTTCGGGTTGATGAATTCGCGCACGGTGGAACCGACGCCGTCGGCGCCGATCACCAGGTCGAAGTCTTCCTCACTGTTGTCGCTGAAGCTCACCCGGGTCTTTTGTCCCAGATCCTGCAAGCGGTTGCAGCCCATCTGAAAGCGCACGGCGCCGTCGCCCAGTTCCTGCAACAGCAGGCGGAACAGCTCGGTACGCCGGAACATCATTGCCGGTGCGGGGATCCCCAGCCCGCTCGGTCGCACCGGCTGGCTGTGGATCAACTGGCCTTCGCGTGAGTAGGTGTCGAGGAACTCGATCGCCTTGCCCTGCTCCAGGAACTCGCGGCTATTGAACAGAAAGCGCAGCACTTGCACGCCTTGGGGCCAGACGTAGATCCCGGTACCTGAGTCCCGAGGACCCAGGCTGCGTTCATACACCGTACAGGACAGCCCGAAGCGTTTGAGCATCAGCGCACAGGCGAGGCCATTGAGGCCTGCGCCAATGATCGCGATTTTCATGCAGCGACTCCTCGTATCCTCTGCGGGTTGACGGTGGCTTGCATCTTGTAGCGACGCTGCAACAGGCAGAGGCTGGTCAGCTCCATCAGCATCGGATCGAGCAGGCCTTGTTCCAGTGGCGTCAGGCCTGGCAGACGATCGAGCAACTGACGGACTTTTGCCGCATCGAAGAACGGCAGGTTGTCCAGCTCGCTGCCGTGCAGCACGTCCTGCACCAGTTGATACAGACGACCTTGCTGCTGCAGCGTGGCCGGTGGTGCACGGAAGTAATGCTTCTTGCGCTCATACAAGGCTTGCGGCAGGTAAGGGCGCATGGCTTCGCGGAAGATGAACTTCTCGGTCGAGCCACGGACTTTCATCCAGACCGGCATCTTGCAGGCCAGCTCGACCACGTGGTGATCGAGCAGCGGTACGCGACCTTCGATGCTGTTGGCCATTTCCATGCGATCGCCCAGGGTGGTCAGCACGAAGTTTGGCAGGTACGACTTGGCCCAGAGGTACATCGATTTATGCACCGGGTCGCGACCTTCGAGCTGGCTGTGATCGAGGCGGTCGAAGAACTGGCGATACGGGTCGATCCCGCTGAAGTGATTACGGAAGTCACTGCTGTACAGGCTTTCCAGCGCCTTGAACCAGCCGGCCTGGTTGTCCAGCCAGGACACACCGTGGTTGAGCTGATTGATCATCCAGTGAATGTCATCCGGCATCTCGGAACGGGTGTAGCCCTGTTCGCTTTTCTGGATGCGCTGGCGCAGCTTGCTGATGACCTGCGGGTCCTGGCGTTCGACGTTGTACAGCAGCATGTCACGACGGAAGTGCGGGTAACCGGCGAACACTTCATCGGCGCCCTCACCGGTGAGCACGACTTTCATGCCGGCCTTGCGCACTTCCTGGCTGAGGATGTACTTGGCCACGCCGTGGGCATTGAAGAAGGGTGTTTCGTTGTGCCACAGCGCCTGTTCGAAATTGTCCGCCAGGTCATCCTGGGTAATTTCGATAGTGTGGAAGCGTGCGCCGTTGTGCTCGGCGGCCAGGCGGGCGAAACGGTTTTCGTCGTAGTCTTCCATGTCGGTGAACGACAGGTTGAACGCATCCAGGGGTTTGCCTGTCAGCTGCGTGGCGAGCCCGAGCATCGCCGAGGAATCGATGCCGCCGCTCAGGTAGACACCGATTGGCACGTCGGCACGCAGGCGCAGGCGCACCGATTCTTCGACGGCCGAGCGAATCGCTTCGATCATGCCCTGCTCGTCGGTAGGGTCTGGCGCATCCTTGCGGGCGAACTCCATGTCCCAGTAACGGCCGCTCTGCATGCCGCCGTTATCCACCAGCACCCAGGAACCGGGTTTGACGCTGCGCACGCCCTTGAACAGGGTATGGTCGCGCAGGTAGAACGCGCGGCTCGCGTAAGCATCTTCATCCCACTCGCAAGGCACGCCGGCCGCGAGGATGGCTTTGACTTCCGAGGCGAAATACCAAGTGCCTTCGTGTTGGGTGTAGAACAGCGGCTTGATGCCCAGACGATCACGCACCGCCAGTATCAGGCGACGTTGGCGGTCGAACAGCACGAACGCGAACTCGCCGCGCAGGTGCTTCAAGCCGGCCATGCCGTAGCGACGGTACAGGTGCAAGGCGATTTCGCTGTCGGATTCGGTCTTGAATACGCAGCCTTCGGCTTCCAGTTCCAGGCGAATACGCTCATGGTCATAGAGTTCGCCGTTGACTACGATCACGAGGTCGCCTTCGTCGGCAACGATAGGTTGTGCGCCATTGTCCAGACCGATGATGCTCAAGCGCGTATGGCCCAGGGCCGCACGACCCGCCGGATCGTGCCATACACTGCTTTCGTCCGGACCGCGATGGTTGATGCTCTTAAGGGCGTCGGCCATGGCCTGTTCGGACATGGCTCCTGGAGCGGCTTGATACATACCGATAAAACCACACATAAAAATTTTTCCTTGAGAACATCAATAATGTTGGCGACGTTTCACTGCGTTTGCTCCGTGCCCGTGGACCGAGTGTTCACGCAGGGTCCGGGGCGATGTTTCAGAGGGCCCAATCAGGTTTGCGATTGTTGAAAAACGCATTCAGGCCGGCCTGTCCTTCGGAGGAGGTGCGCACCTTGGCGATCAGGCGAAGGTTGTCGGGCTGCTCCTCAAGCAGACCGTCGTGTTTGCCCAGTCGGCGCAGCATGGTTTTTATTTCGCGGCAGGCTTGCGGCCCGCCTTTGTGGATATGCCCAAGCCACTGATCGCGACTGCTGTGGAGTGCCGAGGTCGCGGTCTGTCGATGCACCAGGCCGAGGTGCACGGCGCTGGCGGTATCGAAAATCTCGGCCGACAGCATGTAGTGCCGGGCCTGGCGCATACCGATGGCGCGTACCACATAGGGGCTGATCAATGCGGGGACCAACCCCAGGCGGGCCTCGCTGAACGAGAACCGCGCATCGCTGCTGGCCAGCACATAGTCGGCGCAGCTGATCAAGCCCAGGGCGCCGCCGAACACCGAGCCCTTGGCCAGGGCGAGCACCGGAACCGGGAACTCGTCGAGCCGCTGTAGCACGATGGCCAGGCGTTCCGCATCGTCCAGGTTTTGCGCGTGACGGAACTCCAGGCTGCGGCGCATCCAGTGCAGGTCTGCGCCGGTGCAAAAGTGCGTTCCCTCCCCATCGAGCACCAGGGCCCGAAGGTCATCCTGGCTGGCCAGCAGCTCGAGATGCTCGGCCAGTTGCAGCAACAGTGCTTCGTTCAGCGCGTTGCCTGCATGGGGCCTGTTCAGTGTCAGGCAGGCCACGTCTGGATTGATCCAGCTCAGCAGAACCTCACTCATTACGCGACTCTCAAGGCTTGCTGAGTGTTTTCTTCATACAGCCGGCGATAGCCTTCGGTACCGGCGAAGCGATAGCTGGCGCTGCTGATGCGTGGCGTTTGATAGGTTTCGGCATCGCTTTGTTTGTCGCCATAGAACCAGTCGGTGTACTGCGCGTGTTCCAGCTGTGTGCGGCGCTCGAGCATGTTGGCGTGGAAGTGCTTGCGCGAATGGTTTGCGTAGCCCTTGACCACCGTGCCGGAGAAGAACTCGCCGACACTGCCGGAGCCATAGCTGAACAGGCCGATGTTTTTGCCAGAGAGGTCTTGCGCGTTGTTTTCCAGCAGTGACAACAGTGCGATGTAGAGCGAAGCGGTGTAGCAGTTGCCGATGGCTTTACCGTAGATCTGGCTGTCGGCGTAGCTGCTTTCGCCGAGCGCGGCGGCTGCGGCTGGCTCCAGGGTTTCGAACACCGAAAAGGCTTTCTTGGCCATTTTGGTGAACGGTTGATGGAAGCACAGGTAACTCAAATCGGTGAGCGCCAGGCCACCGTCATTGCGGTAGTTCTCCCAGGAATGCTTGAGCGATTCCATGTAAATATCGATCGACAGCTTGCCGTCGACAAACGCGGTGGAGGCGAAGTTCGGACGCCAGAAATCCATGACGTCCAGGCTGTATTTACCCTCATGCGGGTGAATTTCCAGAATGCGCGGGTCCTTGGCGATGATCATCGCGATAGCCCCGGCGCCTTGGGTGCATTCGCCTTCCGAGTCCTGTTTGTAGCGGGCGATGTCCGAGGCAATCAGCAGGATTTTTTCGTTTGGACGCTGACGCACCAGTGCACAGGCCATTTGCAGGCCGGCGGTCGCGCCGTAGCACGCCTGTTTGAACTCGATGACTCGGCAATCGGCTTTGAGCCCCAGCATCCGGTGCACGAAAAGCCCGGCGGACTTGGACTGGTCGATACCACTCTCGGTTGCCAGGATGACGGTCGAAATGGACGCTCTCAGATCGTCGGTCAGCAGCGGTTGGGTGGCGTTTGCGGCCATGCTGACGATGTCTTCGTCAGGCGCTGGAACCGCCATGAATTCCTGACCGATACCCACCAGGTATTTGTTGGGATCAATGTTATGCCGCACGGCAAGTTCGTGAAGCGGGAAAAAGTGCTCCGGTACATACAACCCAATGTCATCGATGCCGATCTTCATGTTCAATTCCATGATCTTTTATTCCATAGGTGAGGTGTTGGTGTTCTGCAGTGCGGCGTCGATTTATTAAGAAATCAAATGACGACAAATTATTACCGTAATCCTCTCAAGCTGGAAAAGCGAAATATTCAGATCGGATCCAGTACCTCCCTTCATGTTTTTCATTACGCTTATGCATGTGAATGTTTTTTAGGCAGCCTTCAGTCATCATGCGCAGTTTTGGCGCAGGCTTTATTCATATAAAAATCGGTGATTCTGCTGCGCACGGCACCGATGTGGCTGTTTTATGAACAACCGTAGAGGCTGGATGTGACAGAAAAGTTATAAGGTAATGCTTAAGGTATTTGCCGATTTGTCCTTCGGAAAAACAAGGTTTCTGGTTCTGGCAATAGCCCGGGGGAGGAGGACGCTAAAGAAGGGAGTCATTCAGGAGTTGGAGACTTAAATAACAAGGCAATAGACTACGCACCCACTGGAATGACCAGTCAGTGGCAGGGAAGTTGACAGGGGCTGTGTTTTTTAAACTAACCTGTGGCGCTGGTTTGTTTTCTCCAAAATGAACTTCTGCGTGTCGCGCGATAGCGGTGTTTGGAGCGCGAGTCCTATTGTTTTGTTCGCGGCGGGTAACAGTGATAAAGGTAAAGAACGGGTCTGGAAAAGTGAATTAAATTGAGTCAAACCAATCATTGTTTTCATGTGTTCTAAAACGACACGGATCGACAGTGAGCACGCACGAGTCGAGCGCGTCGATTGAGTAGGGCGAGAGGGTTTTTTGTGGTAAAACGCCACGTCGCAGTAGCTCTGATTTTTACCTGATACGGACAAGGAGGTTCGAATGTTTTCCAAGATCAGTCTCGACCAGTGGCAGGCTTTTGTTTCTACGGTTGAGTGTGGCGGTTTCCAGCAGGCTGGCGAGCACATGTTCAAGTCGCAGTCGGCCATCAGCCATTCGGTCAATCGCATGGAAGCCCTGCTGGGTCAGGAACTGTTCCTGATCGAGGGGCGCAGGGCGGTATTGACGCCTCTGGGCCAAGCCCTGCTGCCTCAGGCCAAGCACTTGCTGGGCTCGGCGCAAAAACTTGAGCGACTGGCCAATCAGTACCAGCCGGGGCTGTTTACCGAACACGCGCTGGCGGTCGACATGCTGTTTCCCGCCGATTTGCTGGAGCAGGCGCTGTTCCGGTTTTCCTCCGTCTTGCAAGGGCACCGTATCCGGCTGTACGAAACGGCGTTGTCCGGCGCACGCGAACTGCTGGAAGACGGCAAGGTCGAGCTGGGCATCGCCAGCAGTCTGCCGGCGGGCTATATGCAGGAATTCTTGCTCAACGTCTCGCTGCTGTGCGTCGTGGCGTCCGATCACTCACTGGCCCATTTCAACGGCGAGCTGAGCCTTACCGACATGAAAGACTACCGACAAATCGTGATTCGCGATTCGGGCATGCGCACCTCGCAGAACAGCGGTTGGCTCGGCACGTCGCAGCGCTGGACCGTGAGCAACCTGAGCACCGCGCTGACCTTTGTCGAACGAGGCCTGGGCTTTGCCTGGCTGCCGGAGCACATGGTCAGCGAGAAGCTGGCGGGTGGTCAGTTGCGCACGGTGCCACTGTGTCATCAGCGTGAACGCGAAGTGCCGATGTATATGGGCTTCCCGGAAGAGTACAAGCTCAACCCGGAAGTCCGGCTGATGACCGACATCATTCGCGAGCTGTGCCAGGGCATCAAGAGTGACAAATCCGAGGCCCTGGCACTCTGAAACCGTGACCCACCTGTGGCAAGCGGGCTTTCCTCAGAGTGTCTTGACGTCTTGTTGCGCCAGGTCTGCCGGCAGGAAGTCCTTGTCGGGGTCGTAATCAGGTTTCAGGTACTGCGCCAGACTTTGCAGGTCAGCGGGGCTCAAGGTTCCGGCCGCAAGCTTCAGGCGCAGGCCGCTGAGGATGTAGCTGTAGCGGGCCAGGTTGTATTCGCGTACCGCGTTGTACAGATCACGCTGGGCGGACAGGATGTCGACGATGTTGCGGTTACCCACTTCATAGCCGACTTCCGTCGCGTGTAACGCGCCTTGGCTGGAGATGATAGTCTGGCGCAACGCGCGCACCTGTTCGCGCTCGCTGTTGACCGAACGAAAGGCATTGCGTGAGGCCTCGACCACCTCCCGTTGCAGGCTGGTCTGGTCGTATTCGCTTTCGTCGAAACGGTGATAAGCCTCGCGAACCCGAGAGCTGGTGCGTCCACCGCTGTACAGCGGCAGCTTGAAGTTCAGCAGCACTGAACTCTGTTTCTCATTACCGCCGCGCTGGCCGAAGGCAGGTGGGTTGTCCATCACATCGGCGTCACCCTCGGAATACCCCAATTGCAATCCCAAGGTAGGTAAGTGTTCGGCTTTTTTGCTGCGCAGGTTTTCCTGTGCCGCCTGGGTTCTCAGCTGACTGGCACGCAGGCGCAGGTTTTGCGTCAGCGCCTGGTCAACCCAGGACTGGGCTTCGTTGGGCACCGGTGGTTCGACAGGGAGGGTATGGCGGATGCCGATCAAGGGTGCCTGAGGCTGGCCGGTCAGGCGATTCAGCGCCTGGTAAGCATCGTCGGTCAGGCGCTGGGCATTGATCACGCTGGCATGGGAGCGGTCGTAGCTGGCCTGCGCCGAAAGCACATCGTTCTGGTCCGAGAGGCCGGCGTCGTAGCGTTGCCGGGTCTGGTTCAACTGACGCTCGAAAGCGCGCAGTTCGGCTTTGGTGGCGGCCAGGGTGTCTTCGGCCAGCAGCGTGTCGAAATAGCTCTGGGCGGTCTTGAGTACCAGCCCTTGCTGGACGGTGGAGAAGTCCAGTTGAGCCTGTTCGCTCAGGGCGTGGGCAGACTTGAGGTTGAACCAGTGCGCGGCATCGAACAGCGGCTGGTTCAATGTCACGCGGTACAGGCTGCCGTTGCGTGTGTCGACATCATGCAGGTTGGTCCGGGTGCTGCCGTTCAGGGCTTGCAGGTCTATCTGTGGCAACAGGTCGGCCCGTGCCTGGGGCACGGCTTCGCGGCGGGCGAAGTAGTCTTCCTGAGCGGCGGCTAATTCGCTGTTGTGTTCCACGACCTGGCTGTACACCGACATCAGTGTGCTGCGTGGGGACGTTTCAACGGCGTTGGCCTGGGTGGCGAAGATCAGCAGGGTTATCAAAGACAATCTGAACATGACAGGTACTCTTTTTCGGCCAGCCTGTCCCGCAGAACCCGGTGCGGGTTCTGCGGCAGGTGGCGAGATGAAAACAGTTGGGGGCGGAATCAGTCCGTCAGGGCGTTGCTGACCTGGCTGAGTTCCTGATTGCGGGCCGAGTGCTGAGCGGCTCGGTGATCCTTGGCCAGGTAGGTATAAACGGTGGGCAGGATGAACAGCGTGAACAGCGTGCCCACCAGCATCCCGACCACAATCACCAGACCCAGGCTGAATCGGCTGTGGGCACCCGCACCGCTGGCCAGCAGCAGTGGGATCAGCCCCACCACCATGGCGGCGGTGGTCATCAGAATCGGCCGCAAACGGATAAGCGCCGCCTGCTCGATGGCTGTGCGCCGGTCGAGTTGCTGGTTCTGTTGCAGTTCGTTGGCGAACTCGACCATCAGGATCCCGTGCTTGCTGATCAGACCGATCAGCGTCACCAACCCGATCTGGGTATAGATATTGACGGTGGCGTAGCCCAGGTACAGCGGAATCAACGCGCCGCAGATCGACAACGGCACACTGATCAGAATCACCAACGGATCGCGCAGGCTCTCGAATTGCGCTGCCAGTACCAGGTAGATCACCAGAATCGCGAAGGCGAAGGTGATCATCAACGCGCCGCCTTCCTGAACGAATTGGCGGGCATCCGACAGCCAGTCATGGGTAAAGCCGGCAGGCAATGTCTGGGCTTGCGCGGTCAGGAATTTTACCGCATCGCCGATGCTGACACCGGGCGCCGGAACGGCTTGCAGGGTGGCCGAGTTCAGCTGGTTGAACTGGGTCAGCTTGTTCGCTTCCACCGCCATCTCGAAACTGACCAGTGTCGACAGCGGAATGTGTGCGCCGTTGGCCGCCTCGACGTATTGGCCCACCAGCAGCTCGCCGGACATGCGCTGGTTGCGCGGCACCTGCGGGATCACATCGTAGGCCCGACCATTGAGGGCGAAGCGGTTGATGTAGTTTTCGCCCACCAGCACCGCCAGTGAATCACCGATCGCCTGCATGCTGATGCCCAGATCGTTGGCCTTGGTACGGTCGATCTTGATGTTGACCAGCGGGCTGTTGAAGTCCAGATCGCTGTCGACTACAGCGAACAGTCCGCTAGCGCGCGCCGCTTGCTTGATGCGTTCCAGTTCTTCGAACACCACGCGGTGATCCTGGGAGCTCTGAATCACCATCTGCACCGGCAGGCCACCGGTGGAACCCGGTAATGAGGGCAGTTGGAAGGCAAAGATGCTCATGCCTTCGATCTCGTTCGCTTCCTGCTGCACCTGGGCCTGAATGGTGTCGGCGCTGCGGGTGCGTTTGTCCCATTCGCTGAGGTTGGCGCCGCCGAATGCGCTACGTGGTCCGTCGTTGCCGACCACGACCCAGGTCATGTCGGTTTCCGGGTAGGTGCCCAGCAAGGTATCGAGTTTGCGCGAGTAGGTTTCGGTGTAGTCGATGTTGGCGTATTGCGGGGCCTTGGCCACCGCCAGCACTTGTGCCTGGTCTTCGCCGGGGGCGAGTTCACGCTGGGCGTTGAGGTAGAGAAATGGCAGGCTGGCGAACACCAGCACGGCAATCACAGCGGTGATCCACGAATGGTGCAACGAGAAGTCCAGCACCCGGCCGTACTTGTCGCCCAGCCAGTGGAAGAACCGTTCCGCGCCACGGGCCATCACGCCTTCGTTGGACTTGCTGGTGAGCAGCAACGAGCTCATCAGCGGCGACAGCGTCAAGGCAACGATCCCGGAGACGATCACCGCCCCTGCGAGGGTAAAGGCGAACTCTTTGAACAGTGCGCCCGTGAGGCCGCCCATCAGGCCGATGGGTGCGTAAACCGCCGCGAGGGTGATGGTCATGGCGATCACTGGACCACTGATTTCCCGTGCTCCCACCATCGCCGCATGCAGCGGTGACTTGCCTGACTCAATATGTCGGTGGACGTTCTCCACCACCACAATGGCGTCGTCCACCACCAGCCCGATCGCCAGCACCATCGACAACAGGGTCAGCAGGTTAATGCTGAAGCCGAACAGGCTCATCATCGCCGCGGCGCCGACCAGCGACAGCGGAATCGTCACCAGTGGAATCAGTACCGTGCGCATCGAACCGAGGAACAGGAAAATCACCACGGCAACGATGACCACCGCTTCCAGCAAGGTGCGCATCACTTCGTCGATGGACGCCTTGATAAAGCGCGCGACCTCGAAAACGATGTTCATGGTCATGCCCGGCGGCAGGGTTTTCTGCACTTGAGGCATCATGTCCTCGACCCCTTTGACGATGGTCAACGGGTTGCCGCTGGGCGTCGGGTGCAGGCCGATGAAGACGCTCTTCTCACCGTCCATGATGCCGCTGGTTTCATAGGCGGTGGCGCCCAGCTCGGCAGTGCCGATGTCACTCAGACGGATCAGCGTGTCGCCCTTGCTCTTGATCACCAGCTGTCGAAACTGCTCGACACTGGTCAGATCGGTGTTGATGTTGATGTTGGCCGAAACGTATGCACCCTTGGTCTGGCCGGGGGCTGCCTGGAAGTTGTTCTTGCGGATCGCCTCGGCCACGTCGCTGGCGGAGATATTACGCGCCGCCATGCGCACCGGGTCCAGCCACAGGCGCATCGCCAGGGTCTGACCGCCAAGCACTTCGGCATTGGCGACGCCGTCGATGGAGGAATACAACGGCTGGATCACCCGCGACAGGTAATCGGTAATGGCCGGCAGGCTGATATCCTTGCTGGAGAAACCGATGTAGATCACCGCTGTGCCTTCGCCGGAGGATTTGGCGATCACCGAGTCATAGGCGCCTTCGGGCAGGCGGTACTTCACCTGATTGACCGCCGCCATGATTTCCGTCAGCGCCTTGTTGGAGTCGGCGTTGAGTTTCAGGCGGATGCTGATCAGGCTCTTGCCTTGAGTCGAGCTGGACGTCAGGTAATCGACCCCGTCGACCGAGGCCACCGCCTGGGAAATCGGTTGGGTGACGAACCCCTGCATCAGCGAGGAGCGGGCGCCGGGATAGTTGGTGGTGACGGTGATGGTTGCGCTTTCCAGTGCCGGATACTGGCGTATCGGCAGATTGAGCAGCGCCAGAACGCCGAGCATCACGATCAGCGCGCTGACCACCAGCGTCAGCACGGGACGACGAATAAACAGGTCGGTGAATTTCATACCGGAACAGAGCCTTCTTCTGTTGCTCGTTGGCGAAGGGAACGCTTCATTGCTTTTGCGCCATATCCAGGAGCGGGCCATTGTTCTGGGCCATGGCATCCTCGGTGATGCGCACCGGCATGCCATTGCTCAGCTTGATCTGGCCGGAAATCACCACGCGCTCACCGGGTTTGATCGCATCGAGTACGACGATGCGATCGCGATGACGGGGGCCGACCTTGACGAACACCTGCTCGACCTTCAGTTGGCCGCCATTGTCGCGCACCACAAACACCGAGTTGCCGTAAGCGGTGTAGTTGATCGCGGTTTCCGGCACGGTCAGGGCGGTGGTCGGGTTGGGCAATGAAATCGTGACGTCGGCGAACATCCCCGGTTTGAGCAATAGGTCAGGATTGTCCAGCGTGGCCTGGACCTGCATGGAGCGGGCGCCCGGATCGATCTGCTGTTCGAGGGTGCTGACAATGGCCTTGAACAACCGGTCCGGGTAGGCGTCGACGCGCAAATGGACCTCTTGGCCAGGTTGCAACTGGGCCGCGGTCTGTTCCGGCATCGGGAAGTTGACGAACAGGCGCGAGAGATCGGTCAGGGTCACCACCGGATCACCGGGGTTGAGGTACTGGCCCAGGTTGGCCCGGCGAATACCCAGGACCCCGGCGAACGGTGCGCGGATGGTCTTCTGATTGATCACCGCCTGGACGCCGGCGATATCCCCGCGCACTTGGTCATAATTGGCCTGAGCCTGATCCAGTTGCGATTGCGTGGAGGCCAGCAGCAAGACTTTGCGGGTGCGCTCCAGGGCCAGCCGGGCGTTCTTGGCCTGGGCCTGTAGCTTGCTCATGTCACCCTGCTCGGGTTCATCATTGAGCTTGATCAGCACCTGGCCGGCGCTGACGCTTTTGCCGGAGGTGAAGTTCAGTTGCACGATCCGCCCGCCGACTTCCGGCGAGACCTGGACCTGATTCACCGCTTCGAGGGTGCCGACGCCGGAAAGCTCCACCGGGATCGGGCCGGACACCACGCTGGCCACGGCCACCGGGGTCAGCGCGGCCACTGATGCGACAGGCTTGTCGGCCTTGCCGCTGGCCAACAGCGGGGTGAAGGCGGCAATCCCGATCGCCGCTGCCAGCGCAGTGCCGCCGCTGAGCCAATAAGTCATTTTCATCTCAGTTGTCCTCGAGAACCGGAAGGTTGTCAGCAATGGCTTGCTGCATTTGTGTGAAGTTGTCGCACAGCGTGTCCAGCGACAGAGCCCCCGGTATCATCCACATTCCTTCGACCACGAGGCTCGGCACCGAGCTGATGTTCAGGGCCAGGCCTCGGGCGAGATCGTTTTCCAGGTCACTCAGCGCGTGCTGGTGCAGGTACTGGGCGAAGTATTCCGCGGTGAAGCCTTGCTCCTCGGCCACTTCGAGGATGGTCTGCAGGCTGCCGATGTTGCGGCTCTCCACCAGATGGGCGTGCTGCAGGCGGTCAAACATCAGTTCGTGGGCCTTGGGTCCGGCCAGGGACTGGGCGGTCTGACAGGCTTTGGCGGCCAGCAGGCCCGAGGGGTATTCAAAATCCTGTTGGCGCATGTCTTCGATATTGATGCGCTTGACCTCTTCGGCATTTGCGCACTGTTCCCAGTGCTGGAGGATCACTTCCTTGGCCTGGGGCATCGAACCGAAACGCTGGATCATCTGCGCGTTGTTCGATTGCAGGACGAAACTGCGATGCTCGATATCCAGATCGAACTCTTCGCTCAACGCTTTCAAACGAGGGCCCAGTACAAAGCACCAACCACACACAACATCATGAAAATATTCAACTTTTAGAGGCTTCATGGGGGACTTCCTGAAATCAATGAGATGGCAGGACTATCCCTTGGCGGGTGATGAACAAAAAAGCGACTTTTTTGAGGTATATCCACCCATGGTGCTCATCATCGGGCGGATAGCTGTCGTAGTAGACAGGTATGGGGTCGGGCGGAATCACGGAGCGATCTTGTTTGTGCTGAGCTTTTCGTGAGCAGGTCGGGATGAATGCGGCATAGGCGCTGTATGAAAAATAAGTAATGTTTCCTGAAAAGTGACTGTACTCAGTTACCCTTTTTACTGGCCTCAGTGTCTGTTGGCTTTCGTCGAGATGGAGTGATTTTTTAGCAGTGTTTGCTTACTTTTGATCGCCCTTAAATCTTGAATCACTCGTCTACTCTGCGTGCACAGACCAGGAGTCTGTCGTTATCAGCAGTCGCAAGGAGCGAACCATGTACTTTGAGATTTACAGGCAGTCGCGAGGCACTCCGCTTACCGGGAAGGGCCTTGCTTGCACGTGATCGGGTTGATAAAAAGCGCCCACAACGAAACGTCGGTGAAGGAAATCTAGGCAGTACCTGCGGGTGTGTTGAAACGGGGCTGCTCAGGCTGTCAGCGCAGACGGATTCAGAAAGTACGATGCATCCAGGTCATTAGCTATCATGAATACAGCGCAAATCACCGGATGACGGAGGAGTGCATGAACAGGTGGCGACGTCTTTGGGTGTTTGTGAAGCTGGTGGCAGCATTTTCGGCCTGCCTGACCGTTGCTGTTGAGGCTTTTCGCTACCTGTTGGAAAGCCCCGACGCAGCGCAACTTCATCCTTTGAGCATTGTGGTTGCCGGGCTTATCTTTGGCTTCATCACCTATGGAATCCTTTCACTGATTGATAGGGTTGTACGGGGTTTCCTACCCCGTCCTGACCCAGTCGCCACTACGGCAGCACCACTTGAGGAAGATCCAGTGCTGATGCAGGAACAGCCTCTGGCCTTGTCAGCTGACGATTCAACTCAGCAGAAAAGTTAGTCAACTGACGTCGGAACAGGTAACGCTACAGCGTAAGAAAATTAAGCCAGTTTCTGGGAAAACTTACTCAACCCAGTCACTCTATTTACCAACCCCCGTATCCATTGGCCGCCCCGCGAATCAAGGATATTTCTCCGAAATATCCGCTGACATTGAAACCCGTTGCCTCAAAAAATCCTCATCTATTCTGGTTTCGCAGGTCACTGATCTGCCGTAATCAGCAATCGCAAGGAGCGAGCAATGTATTTTGAGATTTACAGGCAAACCCGTGGCATCGCACAGACTGGCAAAGGTCAATGGCGGTGGCGTTTGAGGGCGGGAAACAATGAAACGATTGCCAGCGGGGAGGCTTACGTCAACAAGGCTGATTGTGTGCATGCCATCAGTTTGATCAAAGGGACCCACGATCAGACGCCGGTCAAGGAAATCTAGGCTTCAAGCGGTGAAGCTGCTCAGTCAGAGTAGCTTCGTTTAACCGGGCGGTCTTACGGTTGCGACTGTCCCAGTTTTCTTTTGATCAGTTCGTAGACGCCTTTGCCCTAAACATTGCTGAGCTTAAAGTCGTAAGCGCTTGCCGCCAGATGAACGAAGAAATCAGGAAGAGGATGTAAGACGAGGCCGCTGTCTGAATTTGGATTAAACGCAAACTGCTTGAGTCGCATAGACGCCGATTGCGCCACCTACCTAAACTGTTATCAGATTTGGGAGCGGGGGCAGTGGATGAATCGCAACGAACTACGCAAGGCCGACATCAACCTGATGGTGGTGTTTGAAACGCTGATGCTCGAACGCAACGTCACCCGGGTGGCGGAGAAGTTGTTTCTCGGTCAGCCGACCATCAGTTCGGCGCTCAATCGCTTGCGCACGATGTTCAACGATCCGCTGTTCATTCGCGTCGGCCATCGAATGGAGCCGACGGCGCGGGCCGAGGAGATCATTCTGCACCTGTCGCCGGCCCTGGATTCGTTGTCGGTGGCGTTGAGCCTGACCCATGATTTCGACCCCGCCAGCAGCACCATGACCTTTCGAATCGGGCTGTCGGACGATGTCGAGTTTGGCCTGTTGCCACCGTTGCTGCGTGCCCTGCGCCAAGAGGCACCGAAGGTGGTGTTCGTGGTGCAGCATGTCGATTACTGGCGGATCCCGGATTTGCTGGCATCGGGCGATATCACGGTGGGTATCAGCCAGACCCGTGGCTTGCCAGCCAACGCCAAGCGCAAGTTGTTGCGGCACATCCTGCCCAGCATTTTGCGCGCGGATGCATCGGACACACCGCTGACGCTCGATGAATATTGCGCGCGACCGCACGTGCTGGTTTCCCACACCGCCAATGTCAGTGGTTACGCCGATGAGTGGCTGGCGGAGATTGGTCGTACGCGTCAGGTCGTCCTTTCCGTGCCGCAATACAGCTCGCTGCCGGCTTTGCTCGCGGGCACCGATCTGATCGCCAGCCTGCCGGACTATACGGCTGAGGCCATGGCGGCGTCCGGCCAGCTGTTCCAGGAGCCGTTTCCGTTCAAGACACCGACACTGGATCTGTCGATGGTCTGGCTCAGCCATGTCGATACCGACCCCGCCGAGCGCTGGTTGAGGTCGAGGCTGGAGGCGTTCATGAGTGAACGTGCGGTGTTGCCGCTGCCCGAGTGAGTAGGGCAACGCTGTGTTATATGTATGACCTTTCTGCCAACCTTGAGGAGCTCAGTCATGCCTCACCTGCACATGGAATACACCGCCAACCTGCCCGAGCTCAATGCCGACGTGGCGTTGATCCGGCTCAACAATACGTTGGTGGCTTCCGGTGAGTTTGCTGCCGAATACGACATCAAGAGCCGAGCGGTGAAGGTCGAGTCGTTCAAGGTCGGCACGGCGTTAGGTGAACGGGCCTTCGTGCATGTGAAACTGGCACTGCTGAGCGGTCGCTCGGCGCAGATCAAGAAGCAGTTGTCCGAAAGTCTGCTGGCGGTGGTGCAGGACTTGTGTGAATGGCCGATGGACGTTGAAGTCCAGTTGGCCGTGGAAATCCTCGACATCGATCGAGAGTCCTACACCAAGATTGCCATCAGCCCCTGAGTTTCAGGTCATTTCCTGCTCGGTGCAGGCTTTGACCACTTGTTCGCGCAGCCAGGTGTTGGCACTGTCCTGATCGACATTCTGGCTCCACTGCATGTCGAGGCTGAAACCCGGCAAGTCGTCAGGCACTTCGCAGTGATTGAAGATTGCCTCGTTGGCCAGCAGTTGCTGGATGCGCCGAGGCAGGGTCACGATGAAGTCGGTACCGGTGATCATCTTCAGTGCCGCGCTGTAGCTGTTGGAGCGCGCGACGATCTGCCTTTTTTGCGCCTGCTGCGCCAGCCTGCCGTCGACCATGTTGGTGGTGGATGTCCAGGGTGTCGGGAACACGTGCCGGCGTTCTGCAAAGGCTTGCAGGCTTAAACGCGGCTCCGGCGGTGTGGCCCGTTTGTCGAAGACACAGACCAGGTCATCTTCCAGCAGCCTCCGGGATTTGAAATCGCCGTGACTGCGATGAAAGTTCGGGCCGAAGCAAATCACCAGGTCGAGGCTGCCGTCGCGCAGTTCTTCGGCCGGGATGTCGGTTTCGAACTTGTGCATGTTGACCATCACCGGAAGGTCGGCGAAATCGAAGCTTTTCAACAGACGCGGCAGGATCAACTGCTCGAAGTATTCAGGTGCGTAGATATTGAAGGTGACCGGTTGCCGGGTCGGGTCGAACGCCTGGGCACCGGCGTGACACAGGTTGATGCTTTCGAGGATCTTCAGCACGTGGGTGTACATGGTGCTGGCTTTGTAGGTGGGGCGCATACCCGCGCGGGTATTGATGAATAGCTCGTCTTTGAAACTGGTGCGCAGTTTTTTCAGGCAGTAGCTCACAGTGGACTGGCTGACGCAGAGCGCCTCGGATACACCGGTGACGCTGCTTTGCTCATACACAGCGATAAACACCATGAGGTCCTGCATATCGAGCTTTCTAAGCAAGTTACTGTTCAGCATCCGTTCCGTCTCGCTGTGCTCCTTGCGCTGACTGTGCGCAAACTTGTGCGAGTGATCCTAACGGAACGATGGTGCCAGGAGAATGCCCTGTAGGAACTTTCATGGAAAGTTGTGGGGCAGTTCCAGATGCCTTCAACCCTGACCGGCTGCAGGCGTTTCATGATGTGGGTTCCGGGTCATGGGATGTGTTGGGCGTAATGTCGCGGATCGAAGCGCAAGACCATCAGGATCATCAGTGCCATGACGCCGGTCAGTGACCACCAGGCCCATTCGAAGCGGCCGAACCGATTGCCTATCAACCCGGCAATCAGTGGCGAGAGACCGGCAATCAGATAGCCAATGCCTTGCACGAACGCGGTCAGGCCGCCGGCACGCTGGGGATTATCCAGATGATCCAGGGACACGATGAGGCTCAACGGGAACAGTCCGCCGATGACGAGCCCTAACAGACATGGCCACAACAGGCTCAGGTGTTGCGGGCTGAGAATAAGCCCGCAGAAACCGGCCATGATCAGCGCCAGCAACACCACTAGCACCACGCGTCGGTCTCGGCTGCGGTTGGCGATGGCCGGTGTCAGCAGGTCGGACAACACTTCCATGGCGGTCAAGAAACCCAGCAGCAACCCGGCGTTTTGCTCGCTCCAACCCTTTTCGACTAGTACGGCGCCAGCCAGGCCAGCACACAGGTGTAGGACGCCGTGCCCAGTCCGAAGAAGATTGCAAGTAACCAGGCGCGGGAGTTGCCGAAGAAGGACCCATTGCGTTGCGCCTGAGCAGGCTGCGCCGGCATCCTTTCGTGCTGCATGGACCCAAACAGCAACGCTACCAGCACCCGCGTCGCCCAGATCGCCAAGCCCATGCGCCAGCTGCCGGTGCGGATCATCACCCGCGGTGCAAACGACGCGCGCGAGGTCTGCAGACCGCAAATCAGAAAGTCCGGAGCAGTATTTAGACATTAAATACAACTGTGTGAAGCCGAAAGGCGCGAACAATGTTTAGCGAGTCCGCAACCAAAGTTCTTCAAATCCCGATTTAACGACTTAACCTCCCGTGTGACGCTGCTGGTCATCTGTTCTCTGTGGTTTTTTCTATGGACGGTTGTCCCGTCACACTTCCCTCCGAATTAGCCTTCTGGGCGCTGTGGCACTGCCGTCACGCGCGCCCACCGGATTCCTGCATTTCCCGTTGATTGTTCTTACAGGTCCCGCGCTGCGCGCCGGGATCAAAGTGGCGGCGCCTGTGCGTTTGCCTGACGCGGAAATAAGAGAATTCCCATGAGTTTTGCCACGACATCCTTCGCCTCCAAGCAAGAAGCCCTGATCTTTCTTGAGCAGAACCCGGATATCGAGATGTTCGAGTTGTTCATCCTCGACAACAACGGTGTACCTCGGGGCAAGTTGCTGCATCGCGATGAATTGCTGGCGGTGTACGAAAGCGGGCGGCCATTGCCGAGCACCATTCTTGGCCTGACCATCAACGGCGATGACGTGGAAAACTCCGGCCTGGTCTGGGACGTTGGCGATGTCGACTGCCGGGCTTACCCGATCAGTGGCAGTTTGAAGCGCATGCCTTGGCGGCTGATTCCTACGGCGGCGGTGCAAGTCAGCATGCACCCGAAGGATGGCATGCCCGCGACGATTGCCGATCCACGGCATCTGCTGGCGAACGTCATCGAAGGCTTGAAGGCCGACGGTTATTACCCGGTGATGGCGGCGGAGCTGGAGTTCTACCTGCTGGATCAGCAGCGCGACAGCGACGGTCGGCCGCAGCCGGCGCGGGATGTCGATGGCGGGCGGCCCCGTGGGACTCAGGTCTACGGCTTGCGTGAACTGGAACAGATCGAGCCGTTTCTGGCTGATCTCTACAGCGCCTGCAAGCTCCAGGGTATTCCGGCGCGCACGGCGATTTCCGAATACGCGCCGGGGCAAGTGGAAATCACCCTCGAACACCGCACCGACGCCTTGCAGGCGATGGACGAAGCGGTGCGCTACAAACGGCTGGTCAAAGGCGTGGCCCACAAGTACGGGATGACGGCGTGCTTCATGGCAAAACCGTTCGATGACTTGGCGGGCACTGGCATGCACATGCACGTCAGCCTGGCGGACAAGGAGGGCAACAACCTGTTCGCCAGCGAAGCCCCGGACGGCACGCCGCTGCTCAAACAGGCGGTCGGCGGGATGCTCAGCACCTTGCTCGATTCGTTGCTGCTGTTCTGTCCGAACGCCAACTCTTACCGCCGTTTCCAGACCAACAGCTACGCACCACTGGCGGCCACCTGGGGCGTGGACAACCGCACCGTGAGTTTGCGCGTGCCCGGCGGGCCGGCGTTTTCCCGGCATATCGAACACCGCATCTGTGGCGCCGACGCCAACCCGTATCTGGCGGCTGCGGCGATTCTGGCCGGGATCCATCGCGGTATACGCGAACAACTCGATCCTGGCGCGCCGGTGGAGGGCAATGGGTACGCCCAGGCCACGGAACTGTTGCCGACTGACTGGCTGACCACGTTGCGGGCGCTTGAAGGTTCGAGCTGGGCACGGGAAGCGTTCGGCGGTGAGTTCCTCGGCGTTTACCTGGCGGTAAAACGTGCCGAGTATCGACAGTTCATGGGCGAAGTCGGCGAGCAGGACTGGCGCTGGTATTTGAATCAAGCCTGAACAGAACCTGAACCATTCTCAAATAAGTTAAAAGTTTTGGCCTAGTGCCATGAGCCAACTAATCGTTGGCTTCTTTTTCACAAAAAATTGATGGTTGGCTGCCTAAAGTTAGTGCTGTCGCGGTAAATGAAATTTTCACATTTACCGAAGGCCCTTCTTTTCAGGAACAGCCGATCATCATGTTGAAGATTAAAGCCGTGCGCCCCGAGTGGGTGACACTGATTGCCAGCGCCTTTCTATTAACGGGCTTCAATCTTGTTCTCTGGCAACACCTGTTTGAAATCACGGCGTCTGACGGTAAGGGCATCGTCATTCGCGTGGCTTTCGGATTGATGATCCTGGCCGCTTTTAACATTGTGCTGACCCTGCTGGCTTTCCGGCCCGTGATGAAACCGATCCTGACGCTGATCTTCATGGTCAGTGCGGGCGTGGCGTACTTCATGAGCCAATATGGTGTTTTGATTGACACCGGCATGCTGCGTAACTTTGCGCAAACCAATGCGACGGAAGTGCGTGACTTGCTGTCATTGAAATTGCTTGTTTATATACTTTTGCTGGGCGTTTTGCCGTCGTTGTTGTTGTGGGGGATCCCGGTTAATTATCGCCGCTGGCACCGTGAGCTAATAAGTAAAACACTGGTAAGTGTCGCGTCGGTTGCCGTGATCGGAGGCGTTGCACTGGTTAACTATCAGGGCCTGTCTTCGTTGTTTCGCAATCACCATGAGTTGCGCCTGATGATAGTACCCAGCAACTACATCGGTGCCTCGGCTGGCTATCTGCGTGAGCAGGTCGCGTCGGCGCAACAACCCTTTGTCACGCTCGGTGAAGATGCCCAGCGAACTCCGGCCTGGCAAACCCATGGCCGCAGATCCCTGACGGTGCTGGTGGTGGGCGAAAGTGCCCGAGCCGAGAACTTCGGCATTCTGGGGTATGACCGCGACACCACACCCAAACTGAATAAAGAAGCTGGCCTGATCGCTTTCACCAACGTGCATTCCTGCGGGACGGAAACAGCGGTGTCGGTGCCGTGCATGTTCTCCGACATGGGCCGCAAGGATTACAACGCCAGTAAGGCAAAGAATCAGGAAGGCCTGCTGGACGTGCTCAAACGCGCGGGTCTCGACGTGATCTGGCGTGATAACCAATCGGGCTGCAAAGGCACGTGCGATCGGGTCACCCTCGACGACGTCAGTAACCTGAAAGACCCGGTGCTGTGCGCCAATAGCGAATGCCGCGATGAAATCCTGCTGCAAGGTTTGCAGCACTTCATCGATACCCTGGATAAAGACACGGTACTGGTGTTGCACCAGATGGGCAGTCACGGTCCGGAGTACTTCAAGCGCTACCCGAAAGAATTCGAACGCTTCACCCCGGTTTGTGAAAGTAACGCTCTGAACAATTGCAGCCGCGAAAGTATCGTCAATGGTTACGACAACACCCTGGTGTATACCGATCACGTGCTGTCCACCCTGATCGATTTGTTGCGTAAAAATCAGGACAAAGTCGATACCGCGATGCTCTATTTGTCGGACCACGGCGAATCCCTGGGCGAGTACAACTTGTACCTCCACGGCACGCCTTACATGCTGGCGCCGGAACAACAAAAGCATGTCGCGATGTTGGCATGGTTTTCCGACAGCTATCAAAAGTCGTTCTCGGTGGACGCCCATTGCCTGCAACTGAGTCGTGAGAAGCCCTTGAGCCAGGACAATCTGTTCCATTCGATGCTTGGTCTGCTGGAGGTCAGCAGCAAGGTGTACAACCAGAATCTGGATATGTTTGCCGGATGTCGCGGTGCGGTGATTGACGGCGTGTTGGCCAAAGAATGAGCGTTCCCACCTTTTTTTCACGCCCCGGCCGCTAACCTGCGGCTGGTAGAGTTTCCCCCAAGAGCCCTTGCACATGTCCGCTCAACCCCCATCTGCCATCGAGCTTGAGATCGCCCGGCGCTACGATCAGGAGCACGCCCGCGTCTGTCTTCAGTCGCAACCGCGTGGCCTGGCCGGGCGGTTGACGTTCTGGCGTAAAGAGCAACTGGTGCGCAACGCGCTCAAGGTTGCTGGCGAGCCAGGCCTGGTTCTCGATTTGGCCTGTGGTGTCGGGCGCTTTTGGCCGGTATTGGCCGAGCATGCCAACCGGGTGATCCTTGCGGCCGACCCGTCTCAGGACATACTCGACCATGCCCGTACCCATCATCCGCAAAGTCTGCTGAAACGGGTCAAGACCTTTCAGAGTTCAGCGTTCACAATTGGCTTATCGGCGAACGCGGTTGACTGCATTTTTTGCATGCAGCTGTTTCAACACCTCGCCAGCCCCGAACATCGTTTGGCCATGCTTAAGGAGTTCCATCGGGTCAGTCGCGATACGGTGATTGTGGCGGTAAAGGTCGATGCTCATTTCAAAGGCCAGCGCTCGGATGCACAGGGCGCTCCGGCCCGACAGTTGGCCAGCAAGGCCGAGGTGGAAGCCGAGTTCAAGCGCGCAGGTTTGCGCTTGCTCAGTCATCAAGACTTCCTGCCCGGCTGTGCGCGGATGCGGGTCTACGTCCTGCGTAAGGCCAGCTAGGCTCCGCTTGTCAGACATTTCTTGCTGTCAGGCAGGCTTTTTCGCTAAAGCTCTTGTTCAGTGGATGCGCGGAAATCGCCGGGGGCGATATATACTGCGCGCCATTCTTCAAGGGAGAGCCGTGTGGCCATCGATATTCACTGGATTCGCGACAACGATAGCCTCGGTCAGTTTTGCGCCGAGTGGCAGCAGCTGCCATTCGTTGCCCTCGACACCGAATTCATGCGGGTCGACACCTTTTATCCGATCGCAGGCCTGCTGCAGATCGGCGATGGCGTACGCGCTTACCTGATTGACCCCCTGACCATCGACAACTGGCAACCTCTGGCCGCGTTGCTGGAAAACCCGGCCGTGGTCAAAGTCGTCCATGCGTGCAGCGAAGACCTCGAAGTCCTGCTGCGCCTGACCGGCAGCCTGCCGGCGCCACTGTTCGACACTCAACTGGCCGCCGCTTACCTGAACCTGGGTTTCTCCATGGGTTATTCGCGGTTGGTGCAGGAAGTGCTCGGCATCGATCTGCCCAAGGGCGAGACCCGTTCCGACTGGCTGCAACGCCCACTTTCGGAGACTCAAATCAGCTACGCCGCCGAAGATGCCTTGCACCTGGCGGAAGTTTTCGTACAGCTTCGTCCGAAGCTTTCTGACGACAAGTACGCCTGGGTCCTGGAAGACGGCGCCGAGCTGGTGGCCAACCTGCGTCGCGAAGTTGATCCGTATGAGGTCTATCGCGAAGCCAAGCTGGCCTGGAAGCTCTCCCGCGCCCAACTCGTGGTGTTGCGTGAACTGTGCGCCTGGCGCGAGCGCGAAGCCCGTGCCCGTGATCTGCCGCGAAATCGCATCGTTCGTGAGCATTCGCTGTGGCCGCTGGCGCGGACTCAGCCGGACAACCTCGGCGCGTTGGCGAAAATCGAAGACATGCACCCGCGTACCGTGCGTCAGGATGGCGAATTTCTGCTTGATCTGATCAAGCGCTCTGGCAGTGTGTCGCCAGACCAATGGCCGCCAGCAGTGCCGGAGCCATTACCGGTGGACGCCGCCGCCCTGGTCAAACAGCTGCGTGCGATCGGCCAGGCCGAAGCCGAGCGCCTGAACATTGCGCCAGAGCTGATGCTGCGCAAGAAAACCCTGGAAGCGCTGCTCAAGAGCGGCTACCCCAATGGTCCTTACCAATTGCCTGATTCGCTGCGTGGCTGGCGCCGCGAATTGATGGGCCAGGCGCTGCTCGACAGCCTGGCCACCGCCGGAGAACAGCCTTGAAACGTATTTGCTCCATTTATCGAAGCCTGAAGAAAAACGAGATGTACCTCTATGTGCTCAAAAGCGATGCACTGGAGCGCGTTCCGGAAAGCCTGATGGCCGCCTTCGGCAAACCGCATCACGCCTTCGACCTGGTGCTGACCCCCGAGCGCAAACTGTCGCGCGAGGACATCACCGTGGTGCTGGAAAACCTTGAGAAGCAGGGTTATCACTTGCAAATGCCGCCGGCCGAAGACGAGTACATCGAACACTTGCCGGAAGAATTGCTGCGACGTAACGACCCGATGTGATCGGCAGACAGGCTCTGTTCAGAGCCTTTATGAAACACTGGAATGATTTTGGCGATGGCCAGGGCGATGGGGCGATACTCCGTCGGTGGCCGTCTGCACTGTTTTCGAAAGGTTTGAACCATGCGCGTTCTGATAGCTGAACACGACCACCCTGTGTACGCCCAGCTGTTGCGTCAAGCAGCGCCTGACCTGGAAGTGCTGACCAGCGGTGACTCCGCCGAACTGGCCAGCCAGGCCGCCGATTGTCCGATCTGGCTCGGTCAGCCGGACCTGCTGGCGACCCTGCTGCGTCAGGGCCACGAGCCACAATGGCTGCAATCGACCTGGGCGGGCATCACGCCGCTGCTGGCCGACGGCTTGCCTCGGCACTATCGCCTGACCCGGGCGGTGGGGATTTTCGGTCAGGTCATGGCCGAATACGTGCTGACCTACATGCTTGGCCACGAGCGCGAAGTGCTGCCGCGGCTGGTCAGCCAGGTCGAGCGCAGGTGGGACAGTCGCCAGGGCCAAAGCCTGGCCGGCCGCAAAGTGTTGATCGTCGGCACCGGTGACATCGGGCAGACCGTGGCACAGTTCCTCGTGCCGTTTGGCGTCGAGTTGTACGGCGTCGCCAGCGAAGCCCGTGAGCAGACGCCGTTTGTCGAAGTGGGGGCGCTGGCTGATTTGCCGCGTCTGGTGGGTGAAGTGGATTACGTGATCAATCTGCTGCCGAATACGCCGAACACCCACGACTTGTACGACGCGGCGCTGTTCAAGCAATTCAAACCGACCGGTTTGTTCATCAACGTCGGACGCGGCGTGGCAGTGGTCGATGCGGACCTGGTGGAATCCTTGAAAGAAGGGCATCTGGCCGGTGCCGTGATCGACGTCTGCCGTCAGGAACCGTTGCCGCAGCGTCACCCGTTCTGGACGGCGTGGGGCTTGCTGCTGACCGGCCACAGCTCGGCACCGACTTCGCCATCGATGATGGTGAATCTGTTTGTCGAAAACCTGCGGGCGTATCAGGCGAGTGAGGCGTTGCGCGGGGAAGTGGATTTCAATCGCGGCTACTGAGTACACCGCAATGATCGTTCCCACGCTGCGTGGGAGCGATCGGGTGGAGCGCGGTTAGAGGGTGAAGTCGCCTTCGGCGGCCAACTCGCTCAGCGGACGACGCGGGCTCGGTTCTTCACGCGCTTGCAGGTAATCCGCCAGCGTTGCCTTATCGCCCAGTTTGCCCACCGCCACCGCCGCGTGCAGCGCATAACCCTCAGGAATGTTCAGCGCTTTGCGGGTCAGTTCCTGGTCGAAACCGGCCATCCCGTGGGTGTGCCAGCCGCTGATGCTCGCTTGCAGCGCCAGATGGCCCCAGGCCGAACCGGTGTCGAAGGTGTGCCACAGCGCCGGGGTTTCTTCGGTGGCGCCAGGCACTGCGAAGGTGGTTTTCGAGATCACGATCACCAGCGCCGAGGCGTGTTGCGCCCAGCTGCGGTTGAATTCGTTCAGCAGCCCCAGATAGCGCTCCCAGTTTGGCGTGTCGCGACGCGCATACAGAAACCGCCAAGGCTGCGAGTTGTAAGCCGATGGCGCCCAGCGTGCGGCTTCAAAGAAGCTCAGCAGGGTCTCGATGGGGATCGCTTCACCGGTGAAGGCGCGGGGCGACCAGCGATCAGTGAACTGAGGGTGGATGGCATAATCGGCAACGCGTGGATTAGCACTCATCAAGACATTCCTTGCTACGTTTGAACGTGAGGGGCGACGCAAAACCCTACTGGGCGGCGCAATAACTGGCAAGTCCGGTTCTACCGGCAGTCGCCAATGCTTGGCCGACAACGGCCTTGGCACTAGACTGGCGGCCTTTTCACCACCTGATGTTGATGCTTGAGCCATGGCCGCCAAAGTCGAACCGTTCTGGATACGCAAAACCCTCGATCAACTTGATCAAGAGGAATGGGAATCGCTGTGCGATGGCTGTGGCCTGTGCTGCCTGCAAAAGCTCGAGGATGAAGACGACAACAGCGTTTACTACACGCGCATCGCCTGCAAACTGCTGGACCTGAAAACCTGTCAGTGCACCGATTACCCCAACCGCCGCGATTTCGTCCCGGACTGCATCCAGCTCACACCGGGCAAGGCCGATGAGTTCAAATGGTTGCCACCGACCTGCGGCTATCGATTGGTCAGCGAAGGCAAGGACCTGCCGCTCTGGCATCCTCTGGTGTGCGGTGATCGCGATGCGGTGCACCACGAACGTATTTCCCAGTCCGGGCGCATGCTCGCCGAAGGCAGCGTGGCTGAAGAGGATTGGGAAGACCATCTGATATTCAGGGCGGGTTGAACGCCTAACGTTTCACGAAGGAGTGTGTATGGCTGTGGGATTGCGGCTGGCGTTGGCCTTTGGGCTTTTTGCCCTGAGTTCGCCCGTGTGGGCGGCGAAGAAGGTCGATCTGGATTACCACGTTCGCCTGTTCCCGCAAAGTGATCAGGCTGAAGTGCGATTGACCCTGGCCCAGGGTTCGGCAGTGCGCAGTCTGGATTTCGACCTGGGTGACGGCAGCCACTACAGCGACTTCAAGGCCGATGGCCAATGGCAGCTCACGCCGGGCAAACAGGCCCGTGGTGTCTGGCGTCCGGCCGCCGACAAGGCCAGCCTGACCTACCGCGTACGCATCAGCCACGGGCGCAAGAGCGGCAGCTTCGACACGCGCATGACACCAACTTGGGCGCTGATGCGCGGCGATGACCTGGTGCCGGCGGCCAAACTCGATCAGCAGGATGGCATCGAGTTGGTTTCGCGGCTTGAATTCGAATTGCCCACCGGCTGGAAAAGCGTTGAAACCGCCTGGCCGCGGACCGGCAAGAACAAGTTCCGGGTCGATAACGTTTCTCGCTTGTTCGACCGGCCCACGGGCTGGATGCTTGCGGGCCACCTCGGCAGCCGTCGCACGCGGTTAGGGGAAACCGAGGTCACCGTCGCCTCGCCTCAAGGCCAGGGCATGCGCCGCATGGATGTCCTGACGCTGCTGACCTTTATCTGGCCGCAAGTGCAGGCGGTGTATCCCCGTCATCCCACCAAACTGTTAATCGTCGGTGCCAACGACCCGATGTGGCGTGGCAGTCTGGCGGCACGTGAATCGATCTATCTGAACACGCGTCTGCCGCTGGTCAGCGAAAACGGCACCAGTGCGTTGGTGCGGGAATTGGCTCAGGTGTTCGGGCGGATCAACGACAAGCAGCGCAGTGACTGGATCAGCGAAGGATTTGCCGAGTATTACGCCATCGAACTGGTGCGCCGCGCTGGCGGCATGAGTGATGAGCGGTATGAGAGTTTGCAGAAGAAGTTGGCCAAGGACAGCCAGAAGGTCAGCACATTGCGCGGTGAACAGGCCAGTCCGGCGCAGGTCTCGAAAGCGGTCGTGTTATTGCAGGAACTGGATCGCGAAATTCGTCTGAAGACCCGCAACAAGCGTTCGCTGGATGATGTATTGCAAGGAGCGATGCATCTGGAGAGCGTGGATACCAAGGAATTTGTTCTGCTCAGTGAGAGCGTTATTGGCGAGTCCTCCAAAGTCCTCGATACCGAGTTGCTGCAGTGATCGTTCCCACGAGCGTGGGAACGATCGTCGCCTGGATCAAACCCCGGTTTTTGGCGACGTCAAAGAATCATTGCCCGTTACGGTAGCGGTATTGGTCGCCGCTTCAGCATTCGCCTTCAACCGGTTCAGCTCTTCACCCGCCCGCTGAATCTTCACCCGTACGTTGTTCATGTCCTGACGGCTTTTCTCAAGCAGGCTTTTCACCGAACTGTGCCCGGTAATCCCACGCGCCAGGGCCACACCGCCGATCGCCACTTGAATCAACCCGAAAACGCCGCCGCGACGCAGGCCCTTGCCGACCATCACCACACCGCCGGCCAGGGAAGCAATGCGTTCCCAACCCTCAACGTTCTGGTCAGTGTGAGTCTGGAACGGGGTGGATTCGATGCGTTCTACGCGTTTGAGATCGCTCATGATCTGTCTCCTGGCTGGAATAGCTGCTTCAACAATAGATAATTAAGCTGACTGCCGAGGTGGGCGGCTTGTTCCATCGGATGTTCGGTGAGTCAGCGAAACTTCGCCCCGGAACGGGTGTTGAGTCCCTTGGACAGGCGGTCATAGAGCACGACGTTGACGGTGGCCGCCAGGTTCATGCAGCCGGTGGTCGGGATGTAGACCACGTCTTCGCACCAGTCACGAATCTCTTTATCCAGCGAGCCGTCTTCCGGGCCAAAAATGTACAGCGCGCGGTCCGGGTGCGTGTATTCCGGCAGCGAACGGGCGCCGTCCACCAATTCCACAGCGACCGGGACGCAGCCCAGCGGCAGGATTTTTTTCAGGTCGTCGATGCCGATCAGCGGAATGTCGTAGTGGACTCGCTTGGTGTCGGTGACGAAGTCGGCGGCGCGTTCATAGCGCTTGCCGGTGTAGAACACGGACGCCACGCCATAACAGCCAGCGGCGCGCATCACCGAACCGACGTTCTCCGGTGATTTGGGGTTATACAAACCAATGCAGCTGTACCGTTTGTCTGCCACGAGCGGGTGCCTTCGGGGAAAAAACGGCGATTATACGGGGATTGGGGGAGGGGTGTTCGGTGATCGCTCCCACGCTCTGGTGGGAACGATCATGCGGGGCTCAGTCTTCTTTCTTCATCAACCCCGCCAACGCCGCAAACGGGTTATGCGTCGCTTTGGCGATTTTCGGCGAGCTCAGCGAGCCTTCACCAAAATACTGCTGGTCGGTGTACCGCGAGTGTTCGTTGTCGTGGCAATACAGGCACAACAGCTCCCAGTTCGAGCCGTCCTGAGGGTTGTTGTCGTGGTTGTGGTCGCGGTGGTGCACGGTCAGTTCGCTCAGGCGCTTGCCGGAAAACTCACGGGCGCAGCGACCGCACACGTGCGGGTACATTTTCAGGGCCTTGTCGCGGTAACCCATTTCCTTGTCGCGCTGGTTGTCAGCAAGGATGCGGTCCAGCTTCGACGTGTTGGACGGAGGCGTTGACGAACTCATGGGTTCACCTTTGTAAAAGACTAATGACGGTAATAAACGCAGTTTAGCTCAGCCCTTGAGCTTCTCGGCAATCCAGATGGTGTGACGGGTACCTTTGTTGCCGTGGGCGAAGACTTGGACTTCCTCGGCCTTGAAGCCGGCCTTCTTCAGTTTGTCGGAAAACTGTCGGTCAGCGCTCGCAGACCATACGGCCAGCACTCCTTTGGGCCGCAGGGCCTTGGCGCAGGCGCTCAGGCCACCAGCGGAGTAGAGCCAGCTGTTGGCCTTCTGGGTCAGGCCTTCGGGGCCGTTGTCGACGTCGAGCATGATCGCGTCGAAACCTTGTGGCTCGGCTTGTAGCACGTTGGCCACGTCTTCCATGCGAATGACCGTACGCGGGTCGAGCAGCGGGTTCCCGGCTTTCTCGCCCAGCGGTCCACGGTTCCACTCCACCACCCCCGGCACCAGTTCGGCGACGACCACTTCAGCGGTCTTGCCCAGGTGCTTGAGGGCCGAGGCGAGGGTGAAGCCCATGCCCAGGCCGCCGATCAGCACGCGCGAATTCGGCCGGCCGGCCACTTTACGGCACGGGATCTCCGCCAGCGCATCTTCGGAGCCGTGCATGCGGGTGTTCATCAGTTGCCCGCCGTCGCCGCCCTGGATCTTGATGACAAAATCCTCACCGTATTCGAACAGGCACAAGGCACCGCCATTTTCAGGTATTGGAGTGGTGTCGAGCAGAACGAAACGTTTCATGGGACTCACTTGAGGAGAAGTTGGCAAAAGAGGAGGAAGGCAAACACGCGCCGTTGGGAGTAGCCTGCAAAAAGACACCAAGGCCAACGGAGCCATTGATGAAGCGCACCATTCTAACGGTCATTGCCTTGGCCGCGCTCTCGATAACTGCAGTGCAGGCCCAGGCGCTGCAAACCATTCCCACCAACCCCGCACCCCTGCCCGGTTCGCCCGGTACTGCGACCCCGACACCGTACCCGCAAATCACTCCGACCAGCGTGCCCAAGGTTGGCCCGGGCAGTGGCGGTCCGCCGTTGGTGCCCATTGAAATGCCTAGCCCGCCCACCAAGGACCAGCCGCTGCCGGGGCTGGAGCAAAACTCGTCGAAAACCAAATCACCCGGCGGTTAAACCTGCTGCGAGAGCAGTTGTCCGTCGGCCATGCGCAGGCGTTTGGAGAGGGAAACGGCAAGGGCGCGGATGACTTTGGCGGCGATTTTCGGTGCATCGTTGAGCATCTTTTCCATCGAGTCCTTACCCAGATTGAGCAACTGGCAATTGCTCGCGGCCACGCAACTGGCTGAACGTCGTTCGCCGTCAAGTACGGCCATTTCGCCGAACGCCCGACCACTGCGCAACGTTGCCATGGTCACCCGTTGCCCGTCGCTGTTGGTTTTCTGCACCGCCACCTGGCCGGTGTGGATGATGCACATGAAGCTGCCGGCATCGCCCTCATGGAAAATCTCTTCGCCCTGAGCAATGGTGCTGATGCTGAAGTAACCCGAGGCAGCGGCGAAGTCCGCCGGCAGCAGTTGATCGAACAGGCCACAGTCCATCAGCCAGTCACGAATTTCGTTGTTCAGTAAGGTCGGTTCTGACATGTCGTCACGGTCTTTTTCGTGTGTCTGTTGCTGGTCCGGGCCTGGCTAAGGTCAATGATACTGGCCACCCACGATCCCATGTAGCAGCTGGCGAAGCCTGCGTTCGGCTGCGCAGCAGTCGTAAAATCAGACGCCGCGGTGTTTCATTTAATCCGCGGTATCCGCATTTACGACTGCTGCGCAGCCGAACGCAGGCTTCGCCAGCTGCTACAAGGATAGCGTGTAGGCAGGGCCCGGCGTACTGGTGTTAAGACCGGCACGCCGAACGGAGTTCCTCAGGCGATGCCCAAAACCTTGAAAACAAATGCGTATTCGAGTGCTACGTCACGCAATCCCTGATAACGACCGCTCATCCCGCCATGCCCGGCACCCAATTCGGTCCTGAGCAGCAGGGGATGGGTGTCGGTTTTGGTCGCGCGTAATTTTGCCACCCACTTGGCTGCTTCCCAGTACTGCACGCGGCTATCGTTGTAGCCGGCAATCACCAGGGTCGCCGGATAGGCTTGCGCGGTGACATTTTCGTACGGGGCGTAGGCCTTGATTCGCTCATAGACCTCTGGCTCTTCAGGATTGCCCCACTCGTCGTATTCGGTGACGGTTAACGGCAGATCCGGGTCGAGCATGGTGTTCAGCACGTCGACGAACGGTACTTCGGCAATCGCTACGCCGAACAGCTCCGGCCGCTGATTGAGCACCGCGCCGATCAGCAGACCGCCGGCACTGCCGCCGCTGATCGCCAATTGCTGTGATGTGGTGAAGCCCTCGGCGATCAGGTGTTCGGCGCAGGCGATGAAGTCGCTGAAGGTATTGTGCTTGTGTTCCTGCTTGCCAGCGCGATACCAGGCTTCGCCCAGTTCACCGCCGCCCCGCACGTGAGCGATGGCGAATGCCACGCCACGATCCAGCAGACTCAAACGCGCGTGGGAGAACCACGGGTCGAGGCTTTCACCGTAGGCGCCATAGCCGTACAGATAAAGCGGCGTCGGCTTGCCAAGTGCTTCGCGTTTGACGACGAAACTGATCGGCACTTTCGTACCGTCCGGTGCCGTCGCCCACAGACGCTGACTGACGTAGGCATCGGCGTCGAACGGCCCGAGCACCGGGGTTTCCTTGAGGACTTTCTGCTCGCCGCTGCCCAGCTCAAGCTGGCGGATTTGCGCCGGACGGTTCAACGCTTCGTAGCGCAGGCGGATCCTGTCGCTGACGAATTCCAGGCTGTTTTGCACGTGAAGGCTGTAGGCCGCATCCGGTAGTTGCACACGGTAGCTGGGCAGGTCTTGCGGATGAACTTCAATCACTGGCAAGCCACCGACCCGCAGGCTCAGGGTCATGGCCCCGGCGTTGAGGCTCATGCCGTCGATCATCACCGTGTCGCTGTGCGGGATCAGGTTCTGCCAATCGGCCTCGGTCGGCGCCACGCCGGTGTCGACGGCGTGGTACAGGGCAAAGTTGATACCGTCGCGGTTGGTGCGAATGAACCAGGTCCATTGACCGTCGAGCGCGCCGTGGTCGACGTCGTACTCATGGTCTTCAACCCTCGGTGCGATACAGGTAAAAGCTTGCTGCGGCTGGAACGCGTCGAGCACCCAGACTTCGCTGGTGGTCTTGCTGCCCAGGGACAGCAGCAATTGCTGCTCGGAGCTCGAGCGGTAGCAATGCATGAAGAATCGACCGTCCTGCTCATGGAACACTTCTTCAGCCGCTGTACCGTCCAGCCGATAGCGGAACAGTTTGTGCGGGCGATGGGTCTCGTCCAGCTCGCCGAAGAACAAGGTCAGGCTGTCGTTGGCCCAGGTCATGCTGCCGTCGCAGTCCTGGAATTCCAGTTCGCTGACACGGCCGTTGGACAACTCCTTCACGAACAGCGTGTAAATCTCATCGCCCGTGGCGTCGATGCTGTAGGCCAGGCGCTGGTGGTCCGGGCTGATACTGAACGCGCCCAAGGAAAAGAAGCCGCCTTTGGCCAACGCATTCGGGTCCAACAGCAGCTGTTCCTGGCTTTCGTCGAGCTGCAGGCTGTCATCGGCCGGGCGCGGGCAGCGGTAGTGACGGGCGTATTCATCACCCGCCGTGGTGCGCGTGTAATACAGGTATGGACCCCAAGGGGAGGGCAAGGACAGGTCGGTTTCGAGAATTCGGCCCTTGATCTCCTGGAACAGGGTTTCACGCAGCGCGGCCTGATCGGCGGTTTGCGCCTCTTGATAGCTGTTTTCCGCTTTCAGGTAGTCGAGCACAGCGTCGGTGTCGCGTTCCTGCAGCCAGGCATACGGGTCGTCGCCTTCGGCCTTGTGGGCAATGGGAGCGTCGCAAACGTTGACGGATAAGGGCATGAAGGACTCTCGAGCGGTTTACGAAAAGGGGTCTCGCAGACGGCGGGCAAGCCTGACGTGCGAAAAGTCGTTACTATAAGCGCCTCTTTGCCTGCCTTGCCATGGACACCATGACCGAGAACGACTATCTGATCGCTTGGGGCCTCTACGCCTTTGCCGCTTTGGGCTGCCTGTTGGTGTGGATGCGCTTGACCCGCTGGATGTGGCGCTGGCTGCGTGAGCCGCTGCGGCTGCTGGTTGCCGTGTTGCTGTTCAGCCCCACCATCATCGACCCGGTGAAGGAAAAGGTCGCTCCGGCCATCGCCATTACTGCCCTTGATCTAATGTTCAAGGTCGGCAACAACGCCTGGCGGGCGGTTTCCGACCTGTTCATGTACGGCATGATCGTCTTCGGCATTTACCTGGTATTTGTGGCGATCCGTTTCCCTATCGAACGTGCGTCCAACGCTCGCAAGGAACAGGCTGCCGCTGCCAAGGCTGCGGCCCGGGCCGATGACCCTGAAGAGGATCAGTATTTCGGCGGTGCGGGCGATGATCGTTACGGTCGTCCACCGGTACCGAGCAACCCTCAGCGTTTGCGGGTTGAACCACGTCTGTAACCTTGCCCCTGCCTTTCAGCGAGAATCCGAGCATGTGTGAGTTATTGGGCATGAGCGCCAATGTGCCGACCGATATCGTGTTCAGTTTCACCGGGCTGATGCAGCGCGGCGGCCGCACCGGTCCGCACCGTGACGGTTGGGGCATCGCCTTTTACGAGGGCCGTGGCCTGCGCCTGTTTCAGGACCCGGCGGCAAGCAGTGAGTCCGAAGTCGCCAACCTGGTGCAGCGCTATCCGATCAAGAGCGAAGTAGTGATCGGGCACATCCGTCAGGCCAATGTTGGCAAGGTTTGCCTGTCCAACACCCATCCGTTCGTGCGTGAACTGTGGGGGCGCAATTGGTGTTTCGCCCACAACGGTCAGCTCGCGGAGTTTCAACCGATCAAGAGTTTTTACCGCCCGGTCGGCGATACCGACAGCGAAGCGGCGTTCTGCGATGTGCTTAACCGCGTGCGCGCGGCGTTCCCGGAACCGGTAGAGGTCGAAGAACTGCTGCCAGACCTGGTAGCCGCCTGCGCCGAATACCGCAGCAAAGGCGTGTTCAACTGCCTGCTCAGCGACGGCGATTGGTTGTTCTGCTATTGCTCGACCAAGCTGGCGCAAATCACCCGTCGCGCGCCATTCGGCCCGGCGCGCTTGAAGGACGTCGATGTGATCGTCGACTTCCAGGCCGAAACCACACCCAACGACGTGGTCACGGTGATCGCCACCGAACCCTTGACCGAAAACGAAACCTGGACCCGCTACGAACCGGGCCAATGGAGCCTCTGGCGACGCGGTGAATGCGTCAGCCAAGGCAAGACCGAATAAGGATTGCCCCTCATGTTGCTCAGTTATCTACGGCTGGTGTTGTTCGCGGCGGGCCTGTTGATCGGTGTCCAGGTGCCGGGGTTTATCAGCGATTACGCCAAGCGGGTCGAAGCGCATCTGATAGAGGCGCAGACCGGTTTAAGCGGTTTTCAGGGCACTGCCAATCAGTTCTTCAAAGGTGACATGCAGGCGCTGGTGGCCCATTACCGCGCGAGCGAAGACCCGATTTTTCGCAGCGATGCCGACAGCCTGAGCACCTTGCTGACCCGTCAACTGGCCCTTGATAAACAGTTCCAGGCCATGCAGGGCCCGTGGTACATCCGCTTCCTGCAGGTTGCGCTGGCGGCCGACCCGGATATTCGCAAGGAAACCTGGAACGGCTACAGCTACCAAATTCTGCTGACGCCGGAAGCGATGATCTGGGGCATGAGCGGGGCGTTGCTGTTGTCGTTCGGCATTGAATGCCTGTTCCGGCTGATCGACTGGGTGGTGCTGGGCGGCAAACGCCTGCGCCAGAGCCGGCCGATCGAAGATCGGGATGTGCGGGGGTTGTAATCAGCAACGGCGCAGACCCTGTAGCAGCTGGCGAAGCCTGCGTTCGGTTCGGGCCGCGTTCGGACGAAGCAGTCGCAAAATCAGGCACCGCAGTGTTTCAGGCAAACCGAGTTGGCTGGATTGACGACTGCTACGTCCGAACGCGGCCCGAACCGAACGCTGGCTTCGCCAGCTGCTACAAGGCTAGCGTGCGAGAACTATGTAATCCTCGCCCACCTTGCGCGCATACCTGTCCAGCACCTGCTGACACAACGCAACAATCTCCTCGACCCACTCCACGCCAACCCGCCACGACACCACCACCTGCAAATTCGGCGGCCGTTGCTCGATGGTCAGCAAGGTCAGTTCACCCCGTGCCAGTTCTTCGGCCACCAGCACCGGCGGCAACGCGCCAATGCCGAAGCCATCGCGCAGCAGACGGGTAATCGCCGATACCGAGTTCACGCAGTTGAGCCGTGGCGCCATGACGCCATTGGCCTGCATCAAACTCAGGATGTCCTGATGCGGGTGTGAGTTTTTCGAGTAAGTAATGATGCGCTCGCGTGCCAGATCGGCAACGCTTGAATACTCACGGTTGTAGATCGAATTGCTGGCCACAATCCACCCCATCGGGTGGCTGGCCAGCTCAAGGCTGCGCACACTTTCCTGTCGCAACAGGTCGGTTTGCAGGATCAGATCGAGAAAGCCTTTTTGCAGCTGATCGCAGAGGTTGAGCGCGGTATCGGCCACCAGCTCGATTTCCACCCGCGGATAGTGATCCATCATTTGCGCCACCAACGGGCTCAGCCAAGTATGGATGACCGTGTCCATCACGCCGATGCGAACCCGACCGACCTTGCTCGAACGGGTCTCGATCGACTGTTTGAGCGCCTGCATGGTGTCCATCATTTGCTCGGCGTATTCGAGCACTTTCAAGCCTTCGGGCGTCAGGCTCACGCCGCGTGAATCGCGCAGGAACAGCTTCACCCCGAGCTCGCCTTCGAGCACTGCAATGCGGCTGGATATCGACGCCTGGGTGGTGAAAAGTTTGTCTGCCGTCAGGCGAAAACTCTTGAGTCGGGCGACCCAGACAAAGGTCTCGAGAAACTTCAGGTTCATGGGGTCAGCTCGTGCGACCCGCTTGTTGGATAAGGTTTTCTTATGTCTAGAGCGGGTTTTTATTAGTTGGACTTAACAGGGCAAGGCACTCAAAAATCAGGCCATCCGGTTCCCACGATAGGCGTCGTCGGGGCTCAGAACAATACCAATAAAATTAGCGCGGAGATTTGCCATGAGTGCGCCCGACACGCTCGACATCCCCAAAGCCACGGTTCGCCCGGGACCTTTCGACTGGTACCGCAACATCAATCAGCAGGAACGCCGCACCTTCTGGAGCTGCAAGATCGGCTATGGCCTGGACGGCATGGACACCCAGATGCTCAGCTTCGTGGTGCCGACCCTGATTGCGATGTGGGGCATCACCACCGGCGAGGCAGGGCTGATTCACACCAGCACCCTGATCGCCTCGGCCATCGGCGGTTGGGTGGCGGGGATTCTCTCCGACCGCATCGGTCGCGTACGTACCCTGCAACTGACGGTTCTGTGGTTTGCCTTCTTCACCTTCCTTTGCGGTTTCGCCCAGAACTACGAGCAACTACTGATCAGTCGCACCCTGATGGGCTTCGGTTTCGGTGGCGAATGGACCGCCGGCGCCGTGCTGATGGGTGAAGTGATTCGTGCCAAGGACCGCGGCAAGGCCGTGGGCATGGTGCAATCCGGCTGGGCGCTGGGATGGGGGATGACGGCGATCTTGTATGCGCTGCTGTTCTCGGTGCTGCCGCCGGAAGACGCTTGGCGCGCACTGTTCATCCTCGGCATCGTGCCGGCGATTTTTGTGATCTTCGTCCGCCGTTTGGTCAAGGACCCGGAAATCTACCGGGAAGCCAAAGCCAAGCAGGAACCGAGCAACCCGGCAAAGTTCTACGAGATCTTCGCCCCTGGCATCCTCTTCACTACGATTCGTGCTTCGGTGCTGACCACCGGTGCTCTGGGCGGTTACTACGCAATCACCTCCTGGTTGCCGACATTTCTGAAGAATGAGCGCGGTTTGAGCGTACTCGGCACCGGTGGCTATCTGGCGATGGTGATCGTCGGATCCTACGTCGGCTATGTCATCAGCGCGTATTTGACTGACATCCTCGGGCGTAAAAAGAACTTCATTCTGTTCGCGGTCGGCTCATTCACCATTGTTCTGCTCTACACCCAATTGCCGGTCAGCAATGGCGTGATGCTCTGGCTGGGCTTTCCGTTGGGCTTCTTCGCCTCGGGGATTTTCAGCGGAATGGGCGCGTTTCTGACCGAGCTGTTTCCAACGCGGATTCGCGGTTCGGGTCAGGGCTTTTGCTACAACATTGGCCGGGCGCTGGCGGCGTTGTTCCCGCTGTTGATCGGCTTGATGAGCCAGACGGTGCCATTGAGCGTAGGCATCGGTGCTTTTGCGGCGGTGTCCTACGGGGTGGTGATCCTTGCGGCCCTGAGCCTGCCGGAAACCCGTGGCAAGCAACTTGAAGCGGAGTAGCTGATAATCTGCGGGCAAATGCCTACAGCTAAAATGAATCAAACCTACAGGAGTGTTCACCGTGAACCGCCTGCTATTGAACTGCGACATCGGCGAGAGTTTCGGCAACTGGACCATGGGTCTGGACGCCGAAGTCATGCCCTTCATCGATTGCGCCAACATCGCCTGCGGCTTCCATGCCGGCGACCCGAGCATCATGCGCAAGACCGTCAGCCTCGCCCTGAGCAACTGCGTACAGATTGGCGCGCATCCGGCGTATCAGGATCTGGTCGGCTTCGGCCGCCGCTCCATGGCCTACACCGCCCAGGCACTTCAGGACATTTTGCACTACCAGATCGGCGCCCTCGACGGCATCTGCCGGGCCCAGGGCGGGCGGGTGAGTTACGTCAAACCCCACGGTGCGATGTACAACGACATGATGGCCAACCCGGCGCAATTGCGCGCCGTTCTTCAGGCGGTAGCGTCCTATGATCGCCAGTTGCCGCTGATGTTGATGGCCACTCGCGACAACCGCGCCGCACAGCAATTGGGCGATGAATACGGCGTGACCCTGTGGTTCGAAGCCTTTGCCGATCGCGCTTACGACAGCGCGGGAATGCTGGTTTCGCGGCAATTGCCGGGCGCGGTGCATCACGATCCCGAGACAATCATCAAACAGGCGCTGATCATTGCCCGTGGTGGCAACCTCACGGCCAGCGATGGCAGTGCGTTGCACTTGCAGGCAAACACCCTCTGCGTACACGGCGACAACGCCAGTTCAGTGGCCGCCGTGCGACGCATTCGCGAAGCCCTTGTTCAACAGAGTGCGCCATGAAATTTCGGGTGGAAGTGGCGGCGCTGGATTGCCTGATGGTGCGTCTCTTTGATGAGATCAGCGAGGCCAACATGCCGTGGATGCTCGCTGCCAGCGAAGGATTGCGTGCTGCGTTCGCCGGGCATCTGATCGATCTGGTGCCGTCCTATACGACGTTGATGGTGCATTACGATCTGACCGCGTTGAGTCCCGCTCAGGCTCGGGAGCTGATCGCCGAGGCCTTGATCGATCTGTCGCCCAACGCCTGCACTCGCGGCAAATGTCATGTGCTACCGGTCTGGTATGACGTGAGCGTTGGCCCCGAATTGAACCTGTTGTCCCAGCGCAGCGGGCTGGCGGTGGATGAAGTGATCCGCCGCCACAGCGAGCGTGAATATCAGGTGTTCGCCTTGGGTTTCGCACCGGGTTTCGCCTTCATGGGATTGGTGGAAGAAGCGCTGGCGGCGCCGCGTCTGAACACTCCGCGTAAAAAGGTAGCCGCCGGCAGTGTCGGCATCGCCGAACGCCAAACGGCCGCTTACCCGGTGGTGTCCCCGGGTGGCTGGAATCTGATCGGTCGCACCCCGGCCAAATTGTTCGACCGCGAACGCGACGGCTACAGCCTGATGCAACCCGGCGACACGGTGCGTTTCGAAGCCGTCAGCCATGCAGAATTCATCAATCTCGGCGGTGACGACACGCCGTTGGAGGCGCAGGCATGAGTCGTTTATCAATAGAAGCGAGTACGCCGCTGTGCCTCTTACAGGACGCCGGGCGATTCGGTGTGCGGCATCTGGGCGTGACCCAGGGCGGGGCGGCGGATTGGCGATCGATGTTGTGGGCTAACTGGCTGCTGGGTAATGAGCTGGAGGCACCGGTGATTGAAATCACCCTCGGCGGGTTCACCGTCGTTGCCGAAGAGGATTGCGTGCTGGCCTTGGCCGGGGCGGATCTGGGGGCGCGGTTGGATGGCGAGGCGTTGGCACCGTGGCGCAGTTTCAGGCTGAACAAAGATCAGCAGTTGCAATTCACTCAGCCGCTGCTTGGCGCTCGGGCTTATTTGGCGGCGCCGGGCGGATTTGATGCGCCAGCAGTGTTGGGCAGTAGCGCAACGGTGGTCCGTGAGGAGCTCGGCGGGCTGGATGGCATGGGCCGGGCGTTGGCCAAAGATGCGCAGTTGAGTTTTTCGGGGTGCTCACGGCTCCTGCTGCGGGAGTTGGCGCGCGAACAGGTGCCGGATTTCAAACTCAACTCGCCGCTGGACCTGGTGCTCGGTGCACAGATTGGCGAGTTCAGCGGGCAGAGTTTGTTTGATGCGTTCAACAGCGTCTGGACCCTCGACAGCCGTGCCGACCGGATGGGCATCCGCTTGCTGGGAACGGCGTTGCAGTATCAGGGTAAGCCGATGATTTCGGAAGGCATCCCGCTGGGTGCGGTTCAGGTGCCGCCAGACGGGCAGCCGATTGTATTGCTCAATGATCGACAGACCATGGGTGGTTATCCGCGATTGGGCGCCTTGACGCCGTTGGCATTGGCACAGCTGGCGCAGTGTCTGCCGGGGGCAACGGTGCGGTTGCGGCCGGTGATGCAAGATGTGGCGCATCGGGAGCAGGTCCAATATCTACGGCGCTTCATAAATCGCTAAAAGCTTCGCGGGCAAGCCTCGCTCCTACAGGGAAATGCATTCCAATTGTAGGAGCGAGGCTTGCCCGCGAAGGCGACCGCCCAGACAACACAATTATTTGGAAAGAAACCGCATCCCTTCCTCCAGTCCCCGCAACGTCAACGGATACATCTGGTCGTTGATCAAGTCCCGCACGATGTTGGTCGAAGACGTATAGCCCCACGTATCTTTCGGATACGGGTTGATCCAGATGACCTTCTTGTACTTCTCCATGAACCGCTGCATCCACACATAACCCGCTTCTTCATTCCAGTGCTCGACGCTGCCGCCGGCCTGGGTGATTTCATACGGCGCCATGGCGGCGTCGCCGATGAAGATCACTTTGTAGTCAGCACCGTACTTGTGCAACAGGTCCTGGGTCGAGGTACGCTCGGAAGTACGGCGCATGTTGTTCTTCCACACCGATTCATAAACGAAGTTGTGGAAGTAGAAGTACTCCAGGTGCTTGAACTCGGTCTTGCAGGCCGAGAATAGCTCTTCGCAGATCTTTACGTGGGCGTCCATCGAGCCGCCGATGTCGAACAGCAGCAACAGCTTGACGGTGTTGCGCCGCTCCGGCCGCATCTGGATGTTCAGCAGGCCGGCATCACGCGCGGTGTGGTCGATGGTGCCATCGATGTCCAGCTCTTCCGCCGCGCCCTGACGCGCGAATTTGCGCAACCGGCGCAGGGCGACCTTGATGTTGCGCGTGCCCAGCTCCACCGAATCGTCGAGGTTCTTGTACTCGCGCTGATCCCAGACCTTGACCGCTTTGCCCTGGCGCTTGCCGGCATCGCCGACCCGAATACCTTCCGGGTTGAAACCACCCGAACCAAACGGGCTGGTGCCGCCCGTGCCGATCCACTTGTTACCGCCGGCATGGCGTTCTTTCTGTTCTTCGAGGCGCTTCTTGAACGCTTCGATCAGCTTGTCCAGGCCGCCGAGGGACTGGATCGCGGCTCGCTCTTCGTCGGACAGGGAACGCTCGAACTCCTTGCGCAGCCAGTCTTCCGGGATCAATGCCTGAAGGTGATCGTCGAGTTTTTCCAGGCCATTGAAATAGGCACCGAAGGCCCGGTCGAACTTGTCGAAATGCTTTTCGTCTTTCACCAGAATCGCCCGGGACAAATAGTAAAACTCGTCCATGTCGGCGAAGGTCACGCGCTGTTTCAGCGCGTTGATCAGGTCCAGCAGCTCCCGTACCGAGACCGGCACTTTGGCTGCACGCATTTCATTGAACAGGTTAAGCAGCATGGCTATCGCCCTCTATCTTGTTAAACAGAGGGATCAGCGAGTGCCGCGACGGCTCATGAACGCCAGACGCTCAAGCAACTGCACGTCCTGTTCGTTCTTCACCAAGGCACCGGCCAGCGGCGGAATGGCCTTGGTCGGATCGCGTTCACGCAGTACCGCTTCGCCGATGTTGTCGGCCATCAGCAGCTTCAGCCAGTCCACCAGCTCGGAGGTCGATGGTTTCTTCTTCAGGCCCGGCACCTTACGCACGTCGAAGAACACGTCCAGCGCTTCGCTGACCAGGTCCTTCTTGATATTCGGGTAGTGCACATCGACGATCTTCTGCAGCGTGACGCGATCGGGGAAAGCGATGTAGTGGAAAAAGCAGCGGCGCAGGAAGGCGTCCGGCAGCTCTTTCTCGTTGTTGGAGGTAATGATGATGATCGGACGCTTCTTGGCCTTGATGGTCTCGTCGATCTCGTAAACGTAGAACTCCATCTTGTCGAGTTCTTGCAGCAGGTCGTTCGGGAACTCGATGTCGGCCTTGTCGATTTCGTCGATCAGCAGGATCACCCGTTCTTCGGACTCGAAGGCTTCCCAGAGCTTGCCCTTTTTCAGGTAGTTGCGAACGTCGTGGACCTTTTCCGTGCCCAGCTGCGAGTCCCGCAGGCGGCTGACCGCGTCGTACTCGTACAAGCCCTGATGCGCCTTGGTGGTGGACTTGATGTGCCAGGTGATCAGCTTGGCGCCGAAGGATTCGGCCAGTTGCTCGGCGAGCATGGTTTTGCCGGTGCCCGGCTCGCCCTTGACCAGCAGCGGGCGCTCCAGGGTGATGGCGGCGTTGACCGCCAGCTTCAGGTCATCGGTGGCGACGTAGGCCGGGGTGCCTTCGAACTTCATCTGCTAATCCTCGAACGGTAACGCCGACCTGAACGAGGCAGGGCGGGGCGCAATAATTGTAGTACCCGACTATAACGCGGTGCCCGGTCGACTGTGAACGCAGACGGCTTATTCAGTCTCTGAATGGGGCGTCACATCTTGACTTAGTCTCGGCTGCTAGCCAGTATTGAGCTATCGCCATTTTGGCGATAGCTTGCGGGGTATGTCTACTAAATATCGATTTCGCGATACATACCGCATTCAGTTGCGCGAGAAGGATCATCCGCCGCCCCATGTCCACCTGACTGGTGGCGGGCTCGATGTGATGCTCAGCCTTGAAACCGTCGAAGTGATGGTGGGCAAGGCGCCGCCGCTGATTATCAAGGAAGCGCTGGAGTGGGTCAGGGCCCATCAGGTGCAATTGCTGGAGGATTGGAAACGATGTTACCCATGAAACGACCACGGCTGTCGTCTGTGCAGGCGTTGCCGGATCACCAGCTGGCGCTGACCTTTATCGACGGTCAGCAACTGAACCTCGATTTGAGTCGAGACCTGCGTGGCTATCCAGGGTTGCAACCATTGCTGGAGTCTGGCGCTTTCGACGGTGCAACCCTGGGCGATGATGGCTGGAGCGTTGAATGGCCTGAATTGGACATTCAGATCGGCGCAGACACGCTTTATCTGGATGCGCTCGCGCAAAACGCATCGGACGAAAACACCCGGATCTTCATCGACTGGCGCGCTCGAACTGGGTTGCCGTTGAATCAGGCGGCCGAAGCGCTGGGAGTCAGTGCCCGTAGCATCACTCGTTACAGCAGCGGTCGTGAAGCGGTACCCCGATCATTGGCTCTAGCCTGCCTGGGCTGGGACTTCTTACAACAGCAATCGAACCCGGCGCGGGCGGCTGAAGAAACCGGTCGCTATACCATCACACGCAAGTCTTAACCGGCATCCGGCTTCGGCCGTTCATACCGGGCATTGAACGCCTGAATGAAGCCATTGCGTAAAATCTGCAAAAACGCCTGAAACGCGCTGATATTTTGGCGATGTACATTGCCTCTCAGTTCGACGCGAGTCGCAAATTGGTTCTTGCCCTGGTTTTTCAGTACGTTTTCGGAGCCACCAACGATGGCCTCCCAGATGGAGCGGAAAAGCCCTTTGTCCTTGTTCTCTACGTCCTGCTGCCAATTGAACACGTCGACATCCTTCAGCAGCGGTTTGATGTAACCCGTTAATTGAGCTTTTTTAGCCTGCGCTTCAATGACCACATCACCGTGACCTGCATTGAAGTCGAACTTGCCATAGGCCGAGGCGAAGTCGTTCATGCGTTTGAGTTGGATGTCCCTGGCTCGCAGGCGGAATTCGAAGTCTTCGAAATTGCTCAAAGGGTCGAAGGTTGCGGTGGTTTCCAGGGGCGCGTGCCCTAGCAGCAGCGCCTTGCCTTCGAAGCGAGCGTCTCGTTTGCCTTTGGTGTCGACCACGTTGGTCAGGTTGTAAAAGCTGGCGTTGACCTGAGTGGCGTTCATGTTCACGGGGGGCTTGGAATTGAAGTTGCGGAAAGTGATCTTGCCATCGTTGATCCGCACTTCGTTCAAGGTGATCGGCGCCAGTTTGCTCAACTGCGCACGCCAGTCGGTGCCCTGACCGGTTTGAGAGTTTTTCTTGTTGGCGCCGCCGTCGACGAAGTTCACCTCAGGGTTGAAGAACTGCACCTCGGCCACGACGGCGTGGTCGGACCAGAGCGAGTGCCAACTGACGGAAAGGTCGATCAGCGGCGCGTTGACGAAAGGCACCGGGACCTTGCCGTCGACTTTGACGATTTTCAGCCCGTTGATTTTGTACGCACCGCGCCACAGGGCCAAGTCTACATCGGTGATCTGGCCACGGTAGTCGCCCATGTCCGCCAGCTTGTCATTCAGGTAGTCGCGCACTATGTAGGGCAGGGCGATGTGCAGGGCAACCAGCAGCACAACGAGGCCGGCGAGGGTCCACAGGGGCCAACTGTATCTGCGTTTCATGATGGCAAATCTCTGGCGATGTAAAACCATTGACTGCGGCGGTTACAGGACGTTCGACTGACTGGACGACCACGGGCAACAGGCATACCTTGGAGAGCTTATTCAACGCTGTACAAGGACCCAGCCATGAGCCGTATCTACGCTGACAACGCCCACTCCATCGGCAATACGCCGCTGGTGCAGATCAACCGTATCGCCCCGCGAGGGGTGACCATCCTGGCCAAGATCGAAGGGCGTAACCCCGGTTACTCAGTCAAGTGCCGGATCGGTGCGAACATGATCTGGGACGCCGAAAGCACCGGCAAATTAAAGTCTGGCATGACCATCGTCGAACCGACCTCGGGCAATACCGGTATAGGCTTGGCGTTCGTTGCCGCGGCTCGCGGTTACAAGCTGATGCTGACCATGCCGGCATCCATGAGTATCGAGCGACGCAAAGTGCTCAAGGCACTGGGGGCCGAACTGGTGCTGACCGAACCGGCCAAGGGCATGAAAGGAGCGATTGAAAAAGCGACTGAAATCCTCGCCAGTGACCCGTCCAAGTACTTCATGCCAGCGCAATTCGACAACCCGGCCAACCCGGCCATCCACGAAAAAACGACCGGTCCGGAAATCTGGAACGACACCGACGGTGCAGTCGACGTATTGGTGGCAGGCGTCGGAACGGGTGGAACCATCACCGGGGTTTCGCGGTATATCAAGAATACCCAGGGCAAACCGATCATCTCGGTGGCGGTGGAGCCAGCGGTGTCGCCGGTCATCACTCAGGCAATGGCCGGTGAAGAGATCAAGCCCAGCCCTCACAAGATCCAGGGTATTGGCGCCGGTTTTGTGCCGAAAAATCTTGATCTGTCGATGGTCGATCGGGTGGAATTGGTCAGCGATGACGAATCCAAGGCCATGGCCCTGCGCTTGATGCAGGAAGAAGGGATTTTGAGCGGCATTTCCTGTGGTGCCGCCATGGCTGTCGCTGTTCGTCTGGCGGAAACCCCGGAAATGCAGGGCAAGACCATCGTGGTGATCCTGCCGGACTCTGGCGAGCGCTACCTGTCGAGCATGCTGTTCAGTGATCTGTTTACCGAGCAGGAGAATCAGCAATGACACTGCAAAAGGCTTGGATTGTTTGAGCGAATCGCGAGGGTTGATTCAGGTCAGCCCTTGTTCAGGCACCTTAGGTTAAGAAGTGCTTTGTTGCGCGATCCTTAACACTGAATGTTGAGACAGGCGGGTTTTTCCCGAGGCCGGTAATGTTGATCATGGCCGACTGCCACGTTGGGTAAATGGCGTTGTACAGAGTTGTCTACTATCAAGGAGTTGTTGATGACCTTTTCCATTGCCGCGAAGGCGTCGCTGTTGCTGCTGTTCCTCGGCAGCACTCTCTATGTGCATTTACGCGGCAAGGCGCGTTTGCCGGTCTTGCGTCAGTTCGTCAACCATTCGGCATTGTTTGCGCCCTATAACGCCTTGATGTACCTGTTCTCAAGCGTGCCCTCCAAACCCTATCTGGACCGCAGCAAGTTCCCGGAGCTGGACGTGCTCAAGGACAACTGGGAAGTTATCCGCGACGAAGCGATGCACCTGTTCGACGAGGGTTACATCCGCGCCGCCGAAAAAAACAACGACGCCGGATTTGGTTCGTTTTTCAAGAAAGGCTGGAAGCGCTTCTACCTCAAGTGGTACGACAAACCGCTGCCATCGGCGCAAGCCCTGTGCCCGAAAACCGTGGCACTGGTCAGCAGCATTCCCAACGTCAAAGGCGCCATGTTCGCGTTACTACCCGGTGGCAGTCACCTCAACCCGCACCGTGATCCGTTTGCCGGTTCCCTGCGTTATCACCTGGGGTTGTCGACACCGAATTCCGACGATTGCCGGATCTTCGTCGACGGTCAGGTCTACGCTTGGCGTGATGGCGAAGACGTGATGTTCGACGAAACCTACGTGCATTGGGTCAAGAACGAAACCGACAAGACTCGGCTCATCCTGTTCTGCGACATCGAACGACCGCTGAGCAACCGCCTCATGACCCGCATCAACCGCTGGATCAGCGGATTCCTGGGCCGCGCCACTGCGCCGCAGAACCTGGGTGATGAACGTGTTGGCGGAATTAACCAGGTTTATGCCTGGAGCAAGAATTCCAGCGACAAGTTCAGTGGTGTGATCAAACAGTGGAAGCGTCGTAATCCCAAGGCCTACCGTGTGCTGCGACCGGTGTTGGCGTTGGTGGTGTCGGCGCTGTTGGGGTATTGGTTGTTTGGTTGAGGCCGATCACGAAATGAAAAACCGCTCCTTGGGAGCAGTTTTTTTAAGTTAGCCCGGTCTTGTGGTGAGGGCGGCGGTGTAAACCACTGTTGTTTTGTTTACCTGCGAAGCCATTGCAATACCTGTCACGCGCTGGTTATAGTCGGCGCTCGGTGGTTTACTAACCCACCTTCCAACCCATCAAAAAAGATCAGCCCATGCCTGCTTCCCTCTTCAACGCGGTAGTCGATTCAGCGGTCAACGCTGGCGTCGTGCCGTGCGGGAATCAGCAGCCTGCGCAGATCAGTCATTACCCCCCACCTGTCAGTAGCACGCCGGTGTGCGCAGTCGTATCACCGCCGGGCGTTGGCTTTTCGGGCTGATCAGCTTTTTTCTGCTGTTCCCATGCCCGTCTGAAAAAGCGCCCGCTTGAAAATAACTACTGAATTTCAGCTTCGGCTGAGTTGGCTTTTTGCCTGACTACAGGTGGTATTCATGTTTGTCCTTTCGAAAAAATCCGCGCTCGCGGCGGCGTCCACGAGCCTGTTCGTTTTGCTGTGGAGCAGCGGGGCGATCTTCTCCAAATGGGGCCTGGCCCACGCGTCACCGTTTGCCTTTTTGCTGTTTCGTTTCGCCATCGCGCTGTGCGGTCTGGTGCTGCTGGTGCCGTTGCTCAAGCTCAAACTGCCCAAGGGTGGCAAGCCGATGGTGTATGCAATGGCCACGGGCGTGGTGTTGCTGGGGGCCTACCAGATTTTCTATCTGCTGGCCCTGGACCTGAACGTCACGCCGGGGGTCATGGCGACGATCATGGGCGTGCAGCCGATCCTCACGGTGGTGTTGATGGAGCGGCAGCGTTCCTGGAGCCGGATGTTCGGCCTGGCGCTGGGGCTGGCGGGGTTGATCATGGTGGTCTATCAGGGCATCGGTCTGGCCGGCATGTCGTTGGCCGGCATGCTCTTCGGATTGCTGGCGCTGGCGAGCATGACGTTCGGTTCGATCATGCAGAAACGCATCACCGAAAATCCCCTCGGCACACTGCCAGTGCAATACCTGGCGGGACTGTTGCTCTGCGGGATCTTCGTGCCATTCCAACCTTTTCATTTCGAACACGGCAGCGGTTTCATCGTGCCGGTGTTGTGGATGGGATTGGTCGTGTCGGTGCTGGCGACCTTGCTGCTGTATCGCTTGATCGCCCGGGGCAACCTGGTCAATGTCACCAGTCTGTTTTACCTGGTGCCAGCGGTGACGGCGGTCATGGACTACCTGATTTTCGGCAACCGGCTGGCGGCATTGAGCATGCTCGGCATGCTGCTGATCATCGTCGGTCTGGTGTTCGTTTTCCGTCAATCAGCCTGAACCGAGCCGACGCCTATATCGCGAGCAGGCTCGCTCCCCCAGGTTATATGCGATCCCTGTGGGAGCGAGCCTGCTCGCGATGGCAATTTCAATAACGGCACATATTACCGGGCAACCACTTCACTCTTCTTCACCACCGCCGGCTTCAACACCAACCACAACGCCGCCGCGATCAACACCCCGCCATAAATGTGCGCCATCGACAGCGGCTCATCCAGCAACAACGCCCCCCACAACACTCCGAACGGCGGGATCATGAAGGTCACGGTCATCGACTTCACCGGGCCAACCGAGCTGAGCAAACGGAAGTAAATAATGTACGCAAACGCGGTGCACACCAGCCCCAACCCGAGCAATGACAACCAGACACTCCAGCCGCCCCAGCTCGCCGGTGGCTGGCTGATCACGCTGTAACCAAACAGTGGCAACAGAAACAACGTCGCGCCCAGCATGCTGCCCAACGCCGACAGTCGGCTGTCGAGACCACCGGCCTGATCAAGCCAACGGCGCGCGAGGAACCCGGCGAAACCGTAGCAGGTCGTGGCGAGCAGGCAGGCGAGGGCGCCCGTCAGCAGTTCCATGTCGAACGCCACCGGACCCGCACGCGTTAGGACTCCAACGCCAAACAGCCCGAGAAACACCCCGCCAAGCTTGGCGGCGGTGAGCCTTTCATGAAAGAACAGACCGCCGATCAGCACACCCATCAGCGGCGTGGTGGCGTTGAAGATGGCCGAGTAACCGGCCGGCAGCACTTGCGCGGCGACCGAATACAGGGTCGCCGGAATCCCTGAGTTGATCACCCCGAGCAGCATCACGGTTTTGAGCTTGCCTTTGAAATCCCAGCTGATGCGCATCAGCCCGAGGATCACCAACAGGCCGACCGCGGCAATCGACACGCGGAAAAAGGCAGTGGGGATTGTGCCAATCACCGGGGCGATGATGCGCATGAACAGAAAACTCGCGCCCCAAATGGCGGCAAGCGACAGCAAACGCAGAGTATCGACGGGGTTCACAGCACATTCCTTCCTTGATTGGCGCGCAAGTGTCGCGCCAGTCAGGACGCAAGGCAATGGTTGCGTTGCGTAACAAAGGGCCACTAAGCTCAGGCCCCAACGATAAGATTCAGCCGCCGAGGTTTTACCTATGCCGCAGCAATGGCCCGCCGCCGACATCGCCCGAATGATCCTCGATGGCTTTGACGATTATCGCGAGCATTTCCGCCAGATCACCGACGGCGCCCGAGCCCGCTTCGAGCAGGCCAAGTGGCAGGAGACGCAATCGGCGTCGGCGGCGCGGATCAATCTGTACGAAGAAAAAGTCGGCGAAACAGTGGAACGGCTGCGCATCGCTTTCGACGCCGACACGCTGGATGTCAGTTGCTGGCCGCTGGTCAAAAGCGCTTACATCACCTTGATCGACCTGCGCTTCGACGATGAGCTGTCCGAGACCTGGTACAACTCGATCTTCTGCGGGCTGTTCAGCCATGACCTGATCAGCGACGGCTGCATGTTCATCCACACCACCCGGCCGAGCCTGCGCCGGGCCCGTGCCGCGCAAACCCGCACGTACAAGCCCCAGGGCCAACTGTCCGGGATGCTGGCGAGCATTTTTGCCGACTACCGCTTCAGCGAGGATTACGCCAACCTGGCGGGCGACCTGTCTCGACTCGAAGGGCAATTGCGTGAGAACCTGCCGGACTGGGTCTGCAAGGATCCGGAGTTGAGCGTCGAACTGTTTTCCTCGGTGCTTTACCGCAACAAGGGCGCGTACCTGGTGGGGCGCATCTACACCCAGGACGAACAATGGCCGCTGGTGATTCCGCTGCTGCACCGCGAAGGCCGCGGGATTCAGATCGATGCGCTGATCACCGATGAAGCGGACGTGTCGATCATCTTCTCGTTCACCCGTTCGTATTTCATGGTCGACGTGCCGGTACCGGCGGAGTTCATCGGTTTCCTCAAACGCATCCTGCCGGGCAAGCACATTGCCGAGCTGTACACCTCGATCGGTTTCTACAAGCACGGCAAGTCCGAGTTCTACCGGGCGCTGATCAATCACCTGGCCAACACCGACGACCAGTTCATCATGGCCCCTGGCGTGCGTGGCATGGTGATGAGCGTGTTCACCCTGCCGGGTTTCAACACCGTATTCAAAATCATCAAAGACCGCTTCTCGCCGTCGAAGAACGTCGACCGCGCCACGGTGATCGAGAAGTACCGTTTGGTGAAGAGCGTCGACCGGGTCGGACGCCTGGCCGACACCCAGGAATTTGCCGACTTCCGTTTCCCATTGAGCAAATTCGACCCGGCGTGCCTGGAAGAGCTGCTTGAGGTGGCCGCGTCCACGGTGTCGGTTGAGGACGACACCGTGCTGATCCGCCATTGCTGGACCGAACGGCGGATGACGCCGTTGAACCTTTATCTGGAGAACGCCAACGACGCTCAGGTCCGAGAGGCGCTGGAAGATTACGGTCTGGCGATCAAGCAACTGGCGGCAGCAAACATCTTTCCCGGTGACATGCTGCTGAAGAACTTTGGCGTCACTCGTCATGGGCGGGTGGTGTTTTATGACTATGACGAGATCTGCTTCCTGACTGAGGCCAACTTCCGTCACATCCCGCTACCGCGTACGCCGGAAGATGAGATGGCGTCCGAGCCGTGGTATTCGATTGGGCCGCTGGATGTGTTTCCTGAGGAGTTTCCGCCGTTTTTGTTTGCCGATTCCGGACAGCGCAAGTTGTTTGATCAGTTGCATGGTGAGTTGTACAACGCTGATTACTGGAAGAGCCTGCAGGAGGCGATTCGGGCGGGGAAGGTGATTGATGTGTTTCCGTATCGGCGTAAGGGCCTGGATAACGAATAGTCGCAATTGCACGACGTCGTAGCAGCTGTCGAGCCCCAGCGAGGCTGCGTCGGGGCCAACGCAGCCTCGCTGGGGCTCGACAGCTGCTACAGGGATCTCGTTCGTTCTTTAAATCTGCGACAATCCGCCCCCTGCGCCACCAGACAACTTATTGCGTACCAGATGACTGACGAATCGCCTTCAATCGACAAACTGCTGAAAAACCTCGATCACGCCATGCTCGCCGACCGCCACCGGCTGCGGCGGCAGTTGCTTGAGCTGCGCAAAAAACCTGATGAGGCCAAGCTGGCCCAGTGGGTGACACGCATGCAGGCGTCCTGTGATCAGGTGTTGGCGCGGCGTGCCAGCCTGCCGGTGATTCGATACGACGACAGCCTGCCGATCGCCGCCAAACGCGCCGAAATCAAAGAAGCACTGCTCAAGCATCAGGTGCTGATCATTGCCGGTGAAACCGGTTCGGGTAAAACCACCCAGTTGCCTAAGATCTGCCTGGAAATCGGTCGCGGCCAGCATGGCCTGATCGGCCACACCCAGCCGCGTCGAATCGCCGCCCGCAGCGTGGCCAGCCGGGTTGCCGAAGAACTGGCAACGCCGTTGGGCGCGCTGGTCGGCTACCAGGTGCGGTTCGAGGACCAGAGCGATTCCAACACCCTGATCAAACTGATGACCGACGGCATCCTGCTGGCGGAAACCCAGAACGACCGCTACCTCGAACGCTACGACACGATCATCGTCGACGAAGCCCACGAGCGCAGCCTCAACATCGACTTCCTGCTCGGTTACCTGAAAACCCTGCTGCCGCGTCGTCCGGACCTGAAAGTCATCATCACCTCGGCGACCATCGACCTGGAGCGCTTTTCCAAGCACTTCGACGATGCGCCGATTGTCGAAGTCTCCGGCCGCACCTTCCCGGTGGACACCTGGTATCGCCCGCTGACCCTGGAGCAGGACGAAGAGGGCAACCGCGTCGAGGATGACTTGACGGTGGATCAGGCGATTCTCGCCACCCTCGACGAAATCGCCGCGTTCGAACGCAGCGAGCGCAAGAGCCCCGGCGATGTGCTGGTGTTCCTGCCCGGCGAGCGCGAAATTCGCGACGCCGCCGACATGCTGCGCAAGGCTCAGCTCAAGCACACCGAGATTCTGCCGCTGTACGCACGCTTGTCGCCGGCCGAACAGCAGCGGATTTTCCAGTCGCACCCAGGCCGTCGCGTGGTCCTGGCGACCAACGTCGCGGAAACCTCGCTGACGGTGCCGGGTATTCGTTACGTGATCGACAGTGGCACCGCGCGCATCAGCCGCTACAGCTACCGCGCCAAGGTCCAGCGTCTGCCCATCGAAGCGATTTCCCAGGCCAGCGCCAACCAGCGTAAAGGTCGCTGCGGGCGGGTTGAACCGGGCATTTGCATCCGCCTCTATGGCGAAGAAGATTTCATCGGTCGCCCGGAGTTTACCGACCCGGAAATCCTGCGGACCAACCTCGCGGCGGTGATTTTGCAGATGCTGCATCTGCGCCTCGGCGAGATCACCGATTTCCCGTTTATCGAGCCGCCGGATGGCAAGGCCATCAGCGACGGTTTCAACCTGTTGCAAGAACTCTCGGCGGTCGACCGCAACAGCCAGCTGACCCCGCTGGGTCGGCAGTTGGCGCGGTTGCCGGTGGACCCGCGCATGGGCCGCATGCTGCTGGAAGCGGCGAAACTCGGCAGCTTGCAGGAAGTGCTGATCGTCGCCAGCGCCATGTCGATTCAAGACCCGCGCGAACGTCCGCCGGAGCGTCAGCAAGCGGCGGATCAGGCGCACGCTCAGTGGAAAGACGTGGACTCGGACTTCGCCGGGCTGGTCAATCTGTGGCGTGGTTTCGAAGAACAGCGCCAGGCCCTGACCGCCAGTCCGCTGCGTAATTGGTGCCGCAAGAACTTCCTGAATTACCTGCGTCTGCGCGAATGGCGCGACTCTCATCGCCAGTTGAGCCTGATCTGTCGCGACATGCAGTTGAGCCTCAACAAGGAACCAGCGGATTACCCGAAACTGCACAAAGCCGTGCTCTCGGGGCTGCTCAGCCAGATCGGCCAGAAAACCGAAGACGGCGACTACCTTGGCGCCCGACAGCGGCGCTTCTGGATTCACCCGTCATCGGGTCTCGGCAAGAAACGCCCGCAATGGCTGATGGCTGCGGAGCTGGTAGAAACCACCAAGCTTTACGCGCGGATGGTCGCCAAGATCGACGCCGACTGGATCGAACCGTTGGCCGGGCACCTGATCAAGAAAAACCATTTCGAACCCCATTGGGAGAAGAAGCGCGGTCAGGTCGTGGCCTTCGAGCAAATTACCCTGTTCGGGCTGATCGTGGTCGGTCGCCGGCCGGTGCATTACGGGCCGATCGATCCTGTGGTGTCTCGTGAGTTTTTCATTCGCGAAGGCCTTGTGCGCGGCGAGATTCAGTCCAAGGCCAAGTGCCTGACGGCCAATGCGCAGTTGCTGGAGCAGCTCGACGAACTGGAAGCCAAGGCCCGTCGTCGCGACATTCTGGCCGACGAAGAAACCATGTTCGCCTTCTACGACGCGCGACTGCCGGCAGAGATTCACCAGACCGCCACGTTCGACAGCTGGTACCGAATCAACAGCCAGAAAGACCCGCAACTGCTGATCATGCGCGAAGAAGACGTACTGGCTCGCGAGGCCAGTGAAGTCACCGCCACGCATTACCCGGACACCTTGCACATCGGTGATCTGGAGTTGGCGCTGAGTTACCACTTCGAACCGAATCACCCGCGCGATGGCGTGACCCTGCGTGTGCCAGCGCCGTTGTTGCCGATGCTGCCGCCGGAGCGTCTGGAATGGCTGGTGCTGGGCGTCATCGAGGCCAAGTGCATCGCGCTGGTGCGCAACCTGCCCAAAGCCCTGCGCAAGAACTTCGTGCCGGTGCCGGACTTCGTCAAAGCCGCGTTGCAGCGGATGACCTTCGCCGAGGGCTCGTTGCCGCAGGCGTTGGGCCGTGAACTGTTGCGCATGACCGGTGCGCGGGTCAGCGATGAAGCCTGGGCGCAAGCGTCGCAACAGGTCGACAGTCATCTGCGGATGAACCTGGAAATCGTCGACGGCCAGGGCAAGTTCCTCGGTGAGGGACGTGATCTGGCGGAACTGACCGCACGCTTTGCCGAAGCCAGTCAGGCCGCGCTGGCCGTACCGCAAACCGCAAAAAACCAGCAACCGGTCGAGCCGAAAGTCTTCGCCGCCGTCGCCGAGAAAACCCAGCAAAAGATCGCCGGGTTGTCGATGACGGTCTATCCGGCGCTGATGGAGGAAAGCGGTACGGTCAAGGAAGGGCGTTTCTCGACCCCGGCCGAGGCCGAGTTCCAGCATCGCCGTGCCTTGCAGCGCCTACTGATGCAGCAGCTGGCCGAGCCAGCGAAGTTCCTGCGCGGCAAGTTGCCGGGGCTGACCGAACTGGGTTTGATGTACCGCGAATTGGGGCGCATCGATGCCTTGGTGGAAGACATCCTGCTGGCCAGCCTCGACAGTTGTATTCTCGACGGTGAAGACCCGTTGCCGCGTGATGGCGCCGGGTTGGCGTCACTGGCCGAACGCAAGCGCGGCGGCTGGACTGAGCACGCCGAACGGTTGGCGAAGCTGACGCTGGAGATTCTCAAGCTCTGGCACGGCCTGCAAAAACGCTTCAAGGGCAAGATCGACCTGGCGCAAGCCGTGGCCTTGAACGACATCAAGCAGCAACTCAGTCATTTGGTGTATCCGGGTTTTGTACGGGAAACCCCGATGCAGTGGCTCAAGGAGCTGCCGCGCTATCTGAAAGCTGTCGAACAGCGCTTCGAGAAAATCGGCGCTCAGGTTCAGAGGGATCGGGTCTGGAGCGGCGAACTGTCCGGCCTGTGGACGCAATACCAGACCCGCGCGAAAAAACACGCCCAGGAAGGCAAACGCGATCCGCAACTGGAACTCTATCGCTGGTGGCTTGAGGAATACCGGGTTTCGCTGTTCGCCCAGCAATTGGGGACCAAGGTGCCGATTTCCGATAAGCGTTTGAACAAACAATGGACACAAGTCGAGCCGTAGTTTTCGATCTCGCAAAAGGGGCCAAACCCCAGCGTTTATGGCAAACTTCGCGCCTATAAACGCCGGCCCCGCAGTTTGAGCCTTCACAGGCCGGGGCGGATCGGAATAAGCGATGCCAGGTTTGCTTCCCGTGAGGGGAATAGACTCTTTGTGTATTGGTACGTCGGTGCCACTACTTTCTGCCTGACCAGATTAGAGAAACGACCATGCATAACGTCGTCATCAGCGGCACCGGCTTGTACACCCCGGCCAACAGCATCTCCAACGAAGAGCTGGTGCAGTCTTTCAATGCTTACGTCGCGCAATTCAACGCCGACAATGCCGACGCCATCGCGCGCGGCGAAATCGAAGCGTTGACCGAGTCCAGCGCGGCGTTTATCGAAAAAGCGTCTGGCATCAAAAGCCGCTTTGTCATGGACAAGGACGGCATTCTCGACCCGCAACGCATGGCGCCACGCCTGCCGGAGCGCTCGAATGACGAGTGGTCGGTGCTTTGCCAAATGGCCATCGGCGCCGCCGAGCAAGCCTTGCAGCGCGCCGGCAAGACCGCCGCGGACATCGACGGCGTGATCGTCGCCTGCTCCAACCTGCAGCGGGCCTATCCGGCCATCGCCATCGAAGTTCAAGAAGCCTTGGGCATTCAGGGTTTCGGTTTCGACATGAACGTCGCCTGCTCCTCTGCAACCTTCGGCATTCAGGCCGCCGCCAACAGCGTGCAACTGGGCCAGGCCCGGGCGATCCTGATGGTCAACCCGGAAGTCTGCACCGGTCACCTGAACTTCCGCGACCGCGACAGCCACTTCATCTTCGGTGACGCCGCGACTGCCGTGGTCATCGAACGCGCCGACCTGGCGACGTCCAAGCACCAGTTCGATGTCGTCAGCACCAAGCTGCTGACCAAGTTCTCCAACAACATCCGCAACAACTTCGGCTTCCTTAATCGCGCGGCGGAAGAGGGCATCGGTGCCAAGGACAAACTGTTCGTGCAGGAAGGTCGCAAGGTATTCCGCGATGTCTGCCCGATGGTCGCCGAGCTGATCGCAACGCACCTGGAAGAGAACGCGCTCAACATCAGCGACGTGAAACGCTTCTGGCTGCATCAGGCCAACCTCAGCATGAACCACCTGATCGTCAAGAAACTGCTGGGCCGTGAAGCCACTGAAGAAGAAGCTCCGGTGATTCTCGACACCTACGCCAACACCAGCTCCGCCGGTTCCGTGATTGCGTTCCACAAACATCAGGATGATTTGGCCGCCGGTTCGCTGGCCGTACTCAGCTCTTTCGGCGCCGGTTACTCGATTGGTAGCGTGATTCTGCGCAAGCGCTGAGTTCGTCAAAAAAAGATCGTCCGAGTTCGGACGATTTTTTTTGCGCAGACAAAAAAACTCGCGTTGTTGTATCGGACGGATGATGGGGACCGATACAGCAACGCGAGTTTGGTAAAGCAGCTCAGGCTTCCTTGCCCGAGCCGTGTAGCGTGGATCAGAACTTGGCTTCAGCATCCAGTTGCAGGGTGTTGATTTTCGAATCCCGCAGGGTGGCGTTGGTGTAGTCGGAGTCAGCCATTAAGTACGTCGCGCCGAGGGAGAAGTTCTTGTCGATCTCGTAGCTCACTTTCAGCTTGCTGCCGCGCGAACCGGTGAAACCGTTGGCGAAGTCGGAGTCGGTGAAGGCGCCGACCACCGCGTTACGCTGTACGTCGCGGTAGTTGTAGTCAACTCCGAAGCCGTAGAACTTGGTCTTGACGCCAGCCAGCCAGCCCATGTCCTGATCGTTGCTGGCATCGTCGTTGGTGACGATTTGACCGTAAAGCGACAGCGGCATTGGCAGGCCGCCGATGTCGAGCTGACCAAAGCCTTCGTACAGTTTGAACTGTTCGTTCGCAGTGTTGCCGTTGACGGCCAGTCGGCATGTTGCCGCGGCACACGTATTGTTGATGTCGTTGTCGTTGTCGTAAGCGTAGACACTGCCGCCCAGAGTCATTTTCAAGTTGTCGGTGATCGCGAAACGCGCGCCCAACTGGCCCGCGTACAGACGCAGGTCATGACGGAACTGCTTGCCTTCGCCGTCGACGTTGTCCTTGAGCGTGTAGTGACCGGCGCTACCGAACATCTCGACAGGGCCCAGCGCGTGCTTGTAGGTTGCTGCCAGACCTTCAGGGCTGATGTCGCTATCCCAGATGATGTCGCCGGTGCTCACCCACGGTTGCGGCATCTTGCCGCCGATCAAGTGCAGGTCCTTGATGGCCGTAGGGTGGTAATCCACGTAGCCCTGGTCCAGCCAGATATCCTTCTTGGTGAAGTTGTTGTCCAGGCTCTGGTTGGTGGAGCGCGAGTCGTTGTCGCTGCCCGTGGCGATCCGGATACCGGTGTCGACTTGCGGGTTGATTTCGGTGTAGGCACCCAGGCGCACACGAATGCGTTGACGGTCCTGGTCGCCAGTGTTGGAAACACCATCGTTCTTGACTGTTTCCTGACGGAAACGAACATCGCCCTTGAACTGGGTCTTGGCAGCCCACGCCAGTTTCTGGTCGAAGGTGCTCAGTTCATTGGTTTTCTTCGCGGTCGCCGCGATCTGCTCGTTGGTCTCTCGCTGAGCCTGACGGGCGATTTGCTGGTCTTTCTGATCGCTGGCCAGCTCGGCTTGCAGTTCGGTGTACTGCGCAGGCGAAATCGAGCCGTTTGCCTTGAGCATGTCGAGCAGTTTGGCGTCGACTGCGGCGCTGGCCGGAACGCTCATGGCCAGCAGCAAGCCACCACACAAGGCCGCCGCAGTTTTCGTGGAAGCAAGACGCATATCAATCTCCGAAGATGAAAGGGGATGACTGAGCCATCCAGGACACAACCGACCGTTGACGGGCGGAAAACGGTGGCCGGGCTAGAACCCGACGCTCTAAAAACAGGCGCCAGTATCGCGATGGTTTATGACAGGGCGGTGGCAATGTGATGGCATCTCGATGACGATATAAAGTCGTCTCGAACTATCGAGCTAGAGCGCTGTCGTCGAATTGCTCGTGTGCAATGCAAAGCGATAAGCGATACTCGCGGTGCTTTCACGCCATGAAGAGTGAGGATGGTGATGCCGTTGCAACGTCTGCAAAGCCTGTCGGAAATCGCCCCGCACACGTGGGATGCGTTGGTCCCCGATACTCAGCCATTTTTGCGTCACGCTTTTCTGAGCGCGCTGGAAGACAGCGCCAGCATTAGCCCCCATTCCGGATGGCAGCCCGAGCATTTGCTGCACATCGAAGGCGATCGTCTGATCGCCGCGCTGCCCAGTTACCGCAAATGGCATTCTTACGGCGAGTACGTGTTCGATCATTCTTGGGCTGACGCGTGTGAGCGTGCCGGTATCGATTACTACCCCAAACTGTTGACTGCCGTACCGTTCAGTCCGGTCAGTGGCCCGCGTTTGCTGGCAGCTACTCTGAAGGACGGATTCGAACTGTTGAAAAGCCTGCCCGGCTACCTTGAGATCGAACAACTTTCCAGTGCCCACATCAACTTCACCGATCCTTTCACCGACGCAGCATTGGCCGAGCAGCCGGGCTGGTTGCAGCGAATCGGCTGTCAGTACCACTGGCAGAATCGCGGGTATCGGGACTTTCAAGACTTCCTCGACGTCCTCAGTTCGCGCAAGCGCAAACAGATGCGCAAGGAACGCGAACAAGTGGCGGGGCATGGCATTGATTTCGAATGGCTCGAAGGTAGGCAACTCGATCAAGCGCAGTGGGATTTTGTGTATGCCTGCTACGTCAACACCTACGCAGTGCGTCGGCAAAGGCCTTATCTGACGCGGGAGTTTTTCAGCCTGTTGGCCGAGCGCATGCCGGAGTCGATTCGTGTGGTGTTGGCCAAACAAGGTTCACGCCCAGTCGCGATGGCTTTCAGTCTGGTGGGCGGAGACAGTTTTTACGGGCGTTACTGGGGGTGTCTGGCAGAGTTCGACCGCCTGCACTTTGAGACCTGTTTCTATCAAGGCATGGACTACGCGATTGCCAATGGTTTCCAGCGATTCGATGCCGGCGCCCAAGGCGAGCACAAGTTGATTCGCGGGTTTGAACCTGTGATCACTCATTCATGGCACTACTTGCGTCATCCTGGCCTGAAAGCCGCCGTCAAAGACTTCCTGCAGCAGGAACGCGTTGGCGTGTTGGCGTATGCCGAGGAAGCGAGGACGGCCTTGCCTTATCGGCAAGACTGAGCCTTGCTCCGGGTTTTAGCATCCCCAGCGGAGAAGACGTGGCCAGGACCGCACTGCCGCAACCTCCCAATGAAGTAACTCCATGTAGCCGCTGGCGCAGCCTGCGTTCGGCTGCGCAGCAGTCGTTAATTCAGCAGATGCGTTATGCCTGAAACACCGCGTTATAGGATTTTGCGACTGCTTCGCAGCCGAACGCAGGCTGCGCCAGCTGCTACAAGGATCTCGGCAACCGACAAATTTAGTCGATCCCGACAAACCCACCGGTTTGATGCTGCCACAACCGCGCATACAACCCGCCACGGGCCAGCAGTTCGGCGTGGCTGCCGGTTTCGGCGATCTTGCCGTTTTCCAGCACCACCAGTCGGTCCATTCGGGCGATGGTCGACAGCCGGTGGGCGATGGCGATCACGGTTTTGCCCTGCATCAGGGTTTCGAGGCTTTCCTGGATCGCCGCTTCGACCTCCGAGTCCAGCGCCGAGGTCGCCTCGTCCATGATCAGGATCGGCGCGTCCTTGAGCAGCACGCGAGCAATCGCAATCCGCTGGCGCTGGCCGCCGGAGAGTTTCACGCCGCGTTCACCGACATGGGCATCGAAACCGGTGCGGCCTTCGGCGTCCGACAACAACGGGATGAACGCGTCGGCTCGGGCCTTGTGTGCCGCTTCCCAAAGTTCGGCGTCGGTGGCGTCGGGTTTGCCGTAAAGCAAATTGTCGCGGATCGAGCGATGCAGCAGGGACGTGTCCTGGGTGATCATGCCGATGCGCTCGCGCAGGCTTTCCTGGCCGACTTCAGCAATGTTCTGCCCGTCGATGAGGATGCCACCGCCCTCCACGTCATAGAGGCGCAGCAGCAGGTTGACCAGGGTCGATTTGCCGGCACCGGAAGGACCGATCAGGCCGATTTTCTCGCCAGGCTTGATGGTCAGATTGAGGTCGCCGATGATCCCGCTCTTCTTGCCGTAGTGGAAATCCACGTGCTCGAAACGCACTTCGCCACGGGTGACCGCCAGCGGTTTGGCCTGCTCGCGGTCGGTGATGCTGACCGGTTGAGAAATGGTCTGCAAACCGTCCTGGACCATGCCGATGTTTTCGAAAATCCCGGTGACCACCCACATGATCCAGCCGGACATGTTGACGATGCGGATCACCAGGCCGGTGGCCAGGGCAATGGCGCCTACGGTGATCAGCGACTGCGTCCACAGCCACAGCGCCAGGCCGGTGGTGCCGACGATCAGCAAGCCGTTCATGCTGGTGATGACCACGTCCATGCTGGTGACCACCCGGCCGGCCAGTTGGGCTTTTTCGGTTTGTTCCTTGATCGCTTCGCGAGCGTATTGCTGCTCGAAGTTGGTGTGGGCGAACAGCTTCAGCGTGGTGATGTTGGTGTAACCATCGACAATCCGCCCCATAAGTTTTGAGCGCGCATCGGAGGACACGACCGAGCGTTCCTTGACCCGTGGCACGAAGTAGTAAAGGGCACTGATGAAGGCGACGATCCAGGTCAGTAGCGGGATCATCAGGCGCCAGTCGGCTTCGGCGAACAGCACCAGCGAACTGATCGCGTAGATGAGCACATGCCACAGCGCGTCCACTGCTTGCACGGCGGAATCGCGCAGCGAGTTGCCGGTCTGCATGATGCGTTGGGCGATGCGCCCGGCAAAGTCGTTCTGGAAAAAATTCAGGCTCTGTTTAAGCACATAACTGTGATTCTGCCAGCGGATCAGGCTGGTCATGCTGGGGCTCAGGGTCTGGTGCACCAGCAAGTCATGCAGGCCAACAAAAATCGGCCGAAAAATCAGGGCTACCACCGCCATCCAGGCCAGCTCGATGCCGTGTTCCTTGAAGAAATCGACGTTAGGCGTGCCTTGGGTCAGGTCGATGATGCGGCTCAGGTAGCTGAACAGCGCCACTTCGATCAGCGCGCCGAACAGGCCGACGATCAGCAGGACGGCGAAACTCGGCCAGACCTGCTTCAGATAATAGGTATAAAAAGGGAGAACCCGATCCGGCGGAGCGGCCGTCGGGGCATCGCGGAAAATGTCGATCAGTTTCTCAAAACGGCGATAAAGCATCAGTTCTCCGCCCGCGCACGGGCTCTCCTTTGAACAGTGTGAGCGGCGCACTCCGGCAGCCGCTCAAGACTCCCTGTGCAGCTTAGTCGATGACTTTGGCCGACTTGATGAACACAGGGTCGGCTGGCACATCTTTCATGCCGCCACGGGTGGTGGTTTGCGAGTTGACGATCACGTCCACCACGTCCATGCCTTTCACGACTTTACCGAACACGGCATAGCCGTCGCCCTGGTCGAGGAAGTCGTTGTCTTTGACGTTGACGAAGAACTGGCTCGTGGCCGAATCAGGGTTAGAGGTGCGGGCCATGGACAGCGTGCCACGGACGTTATGCAGACCGTTTTTGGACTCGTTCTTGATCGGTGCCTTGGTTTCTTTCTGCTGCATTTGTTGAGTAAAACCGCCGCCCTGGACCATGAAGCCAGGAATTACACGGTGGAAAATCGTGTTGTTGTAGAAGCCGCTGTTGACGTAATCAAGGAAGTTCTTGGTACTGATCGGGGCCTTGACCGGGTCCAGTTCGATTTCGATCTGGCCGTTGGTGGTTTCCAGCAACACGTGCGGCGCCTTGGCGGGCGTTGCGGCCATCAGGTTGGCGGCAAACAGAACGGTGCCAGCGACGAGGGCGATTTTTTTCAGCATGGGTCAGTGATCCTGAGTGGGGTGGTGTCGACTGCGGTGAGAAACTCGAGCAGGGTTTGGTTGAAGCGTTCGGGTTGATCGAGCGGGGTGGCGTGGCGCGAATCGGCGATCACCACCAGCCGCGCATCGGGCAGCAGTTTTATGTAGGCCTCTTTCAGCGAGACCGGTGTGTAGTCACGGTCGGCGCTGACGATAAGGGTTGGACAGGAGACCTTCGAAAGTCGTTCCTGAACACCCCAACCAACGATCGCGTCGAAGCTGGCGAGATAAGCATGTTTGTCGTTTTTTGCCCAGCGCTCGGCCATCTTTTGTCGCAAATCAGCCTGTTCCGGTTTAGGGAACAGCTTGGCGCCCAGAGCCTTGCCGATAGCGCCCAGGCTGAGGACGCGCATCAGGCTCCAGCGCTTGAACCACTGCCAATAGTCGTCGCGGCTGCGCAGTTTGACCTCGGGCGCGCTGTTGACGATGCACAGGCTTTTGAGCAGTTGCGGCTGATCCACGGCCAGTTGAAAACCGATCATGCCGCCCATGGACAAGCCCACGTAATGAGTGGGGCCCAGGTTCAGATGTTCGATCAGGGCGATCAGGTCGGCGCTGAACCCGGCGATGCTGTAGCGCTCACGGGGTTTGTCGGAGCGACCGTGGCCACGCACATCCGGGACGATCACCCGGTAGCGGGCCGACAGCGCCGGGATCTGCTGTTCCCAGTCCAGGGTGCTGGAACCCAGCCCGTGAACCAACAGCAACGGCGTGCCGTGGCCATATTCCTCATAGTGCAGGTTGCAACCTTCATGTTCGAAATAGGCCATGTTTACACTCCGTGTCAGGCTTGTTCAGGGGCGGCGAACGGTGCATCCAGCGGCGCGGTGTCGAAAGTGCGCAGCAGTTCGATGAGAATCTGCGTGGCCGGACCCAAGGGTTTGTCCTTGTTTGAGTACAGGTAGAAGCTCGGGTTGCGGCTGCCACCCTGGTCCAACGGTAGCAGCTTGAGCAGACCTTCCTTGAGTTCTCGTTCGATCATGTGCCGAGGCAACCAGGCGAAACCCAGGCCGCTGCTGACAAAAGTCGCGGCGGTGGCGAGGCTGCCGACGGTCCAGCGCTGTTCCGCGCCGAGCCAGCCAACGTCCCGTGGCTGCTGGCGACCGGAGTCGCGGATGACCACTTGCAACTGGCTTTCCAGGTCCTGGAAATTCAGTTCGCGATTAAGGCGATGCAAGGGATGCTCGGGATGGGCGACCGCGACGAACTCGACGTCGCTCAATTCCGCGCCCAGGTAACCCGGGATGCTGAAACCACTGATGGCCAGGTCGGCCACGCCTTCGAGCAGTACTTCTTCAACGCCCGACAACACCTCTTCACGCAGACGCACCCGGCAGCCACGGCTTTGCGGCATGAACGCGGTCAAGGCGCGGACGAGGCGGGCGCTCGGGTACGCAGCGTCGACTACCAGCCGCACTTCCGCTTCCCAGCCTTGTTCCATGTGATGGGCCAGGTCTTCCAGCTGACTGGCCTGTTTCACCAGTTGCCGGGAACGGCGCAGCAGCACCCCGCCGGCTTCGGTCAGCACCGCTTTGCGGCCGTCGATGCGCAACAGCGGCACGCCGAGCTGGTCCTGCATGCGCGCCACGGTGTAGCTCACCGACGATTGCGAGCGGTGCAGCGCTTCGGCGGCCTGGGCGAAACCGCCGTGGTCGACCACGGCCTGTAACGTTCGCCATTGATCAAGGGTCACGCGGGGCGCTTTCATGAATAGCTCCTCTTGTCTAAGCTGGCAGTCCTTATTGGAGACTGCTGAATGAAAAAGCTTTGTTGTGTGGTGTCGGGTTGTGTGCTGCTGGTGATGTTGCCGCTGACGGCCTTTGCCTATCCAATCGATGTTCAAAAACAGCTGAATGGCTTGAGCATCGACTACAACGCGTATGACACAGATAGCGACATTGCTTCCATTCAGGTGAACAACTACGGCACCACCGATGCGTCTTGTACGGTGGTTTTCAACAACGGCCCGGAAGCACCGCGCACCCGCAAGATTGAAGTGGCCGCAGGCAAACACAAAAATGCCACCGCCAAGTTCACCCGGACCATCATCAAGATGCGTATCAAACTGACCTGCACCCCAAAATGACACAACGCGGAGCACACTCGCCGGGTACGCTCCGCTTATAAACAAATTTATCGATGATTTATAGCAGTTACTTGCGCTTTTTCATCGATATAGTTCTGTTTAACCTTCACTCCATCGCCTTACAGCATTCTCAGATGGAGCCTACATCCCATGTCACGTGTTCTGATCATCGAAAGCAGCGCCCGTCAGCAAGACTCGGTTTCCCGTCAACTGACCCAGACCTTCATCAGCCAGTGGAAAGCCGCTCACCCGGCCGACCCGATCACCGTGCGTGACCTGGCCGTCAACCCGGTGCCGCACCTGGACATCAACCTGCTGGGCGGCTGGATGAAACCTGCTGAACAACGCAATGACATCGAACAGGCTTCCCTGGAACGCTCCAACCAGCTGACCGACGAACTGCTGGCCGCCGATGTGCTGGTCATGGCTGCGCCGATGTACAACTTCGCGATCCCCAGCACGTTGAAAGCCTGGCTCGACCACGTGCTGCGTGCCGGCGTGACCTTCAAGTACACCGACACCGGCCCACAAGGTCTGCTCAGCGGCAAGCGTGCCTATGTGTTGACTGCTCGCGGCGGGATCTACGCCGGCAGCACCGCGGATCACCAGGAACCGTACCTGCGTCAGGTCATGGGCTTCATCGGGATCCACGACGTGACCTTTATTCACGCCGAAGGCATGAACCTGGGCGGCGACTTCCAGGAGAAGGGACTGAGCCAGGCCAACGCCAAGCTGGCCCAGGTCGCCTGAGGCTTTAATCGCCAGATAATCCCTTGATGTTCAAGTGACCTGGCGAACCTCTTCAAGGCTTTACGCGCATCGAACCTCCCTTTGCACTTGTTGCTCCTGAGTGCTGTAGCCCGATTGAACGCTTTAGCGAGATCGGGCTTTTTTTTGCCTGGGATTTAGTGATGGCTAGCAAAAACCGCTATCGTCGCCGCCATTCGAAATGAGGCGAGCATGGGCTATCTACTTTTTGTCACGCTGATTCAGGCGTTTTCCTTCAGTCTGATCGGCGAATACCTGGCCGGTCATGTCGACAGTTACTTTGCGGTGCTGGTGCGAGTGGTGCTGGCGGGGCTGGTGTTCATTCCGTTGACTCGCTGGCGTTCGGTTGAACCGGCATTCATGCGCGGCATGCTGCTGATCGGCGCGTTGCAGTTCGGCGTGACGTACGTCTGCCTGTACCTGAGCTTTCGGGTGCTGACAGTGCCGGAGGTGTTGCTGTTCACCATCCTCACGCCGCTGCACGTGACCTTGATCGAAGACGCGCTGAACCGGCGCTTCAACCCATGGGCATTGATCGCCGCATTGGTGGCGGTGATGGGCGCGGCGGTGATTCGCTATGACCGGATCAACCCGGATTTCTTCATGGGGTTTCTGCTGCTGCAACTGGCCAACTTCACCTACGCCGCCGGGCAGGTGCTCTACAAGCATCTGGTCGCCCGTCATCCGAGCGATCTACCGCATTATCGGCGCTTCGGTTACTTCTATCTCGGCGCATTGGCAGTGGCGTTGCCAGCGTTTCTGCTGTTCGGCAAACAGAACTTCCTGCCCGAAGCACCGCTGCAATGGGGCGTGCTGGTGTTCCTCGGCCTGGTCTCGACTGCGCTCGGGTTGTACTGGTGGAACAAGGGCGCGTGCCTGGTGAATGGCGGGACGCTCGCGGTGATGAACAACCTGCATGTGCCGGTGGGGTTGCTGATCAATCTGCTGATCTGGAATCAGCATGAAGCGCTGGGGCGGTTGTTCCTGGGTGGGGTGGTGATTCTGATGGCGGTGTGGATCAGCCGGTTGGGTGTACGCCAATCGATAACCACACACTAAACCCCTGTAGGAGCGAGGCTTGCCCGCGAAGGCGGTGTGTCAGTCGGCGACGATGTTGCCTGACACACCGCCTTCGCGGGCAAGCCTCGCTCCTACAGGGATATGTGGTGCTACATGATGTGTTTTTCGGGTTCAGGGATGTGGCTCGCGCCGAGCACTGCCGGAAGCAACCCGGCCCTCAGGTCACCGCCGCTCGGTTGCTGATAAAGGCTCAAGCCAAACTCCGGCAACACCGCCAGCAAGTAATCAAAAATATCCCCCTGAATCCGCTCGTAATCGGCCCACGCCGTAGTGCGAGTAAAGCAGTAAATTTCCAGCGGAATACCCTGGGCCGTGGCCTGCATTTGCCGAACCATGCAGGTCATGTTCGGCTGGACCTCCGGGTGACTCTTCAAATACGCCAGCGCATAGGCGCGGAAAGTCCCGATATTGGTCATCCGCCGACGGTTGGCCGACATCGCCGCCACATTGCCCTGGGCTTCGTTCCAGGCCTTGAGTTCAGCCTGCTTGCGGCTGATATAGTCGGTCAGCAAGTGTACCTGGGCCAGTTTTGACTCTTCGTCATCACGCACAAACCGCACGCCGCTGGCGTCGATGAACAGGCTGCGCTTGATCCGACGCCCACCAGATTGCTGCATGCCGCGCCAGTTCTTGAACGACTCGGACATCAGGCGCCAGGTCGGAATCGAAACGATGGTCTTGTCGAAATTCTGCACCTTGACCGTGTGCAGCGTGATGTCGACCACGTCACCGTCGGCGCCGACTTGCGGCATCTCGATCCAGTCGCCGACCCGCAGCATGTCGTTGCTGGTCAACTGCACACTGGCGACGAACGACAGCAGGGTGTCCTTGTAAACCAACAAAATCACCGCCGACATGGCGCCCAGACCCGACAGCAACAACAGCGGCGAACGATCGATCAGCGTCGCGACAATGATAATCGCGCCAAACACGTACAAGACCATTTTCGCCAGTTGCACGTAGCCTTTGATCGAGCGGGTGCGGGCATGCTCAGTGCGCGCATAGATGTCCAGCAGGGCGTTGAGCACGGCGCTGATGGCCAGCACCAGAAATAGAATGGTGAACGCCAGCGCCACATTGCCAAGGAAGATCAGGCTGGTCTTGCCCAACTCCGGCACCAGGTGCAGGCCGAACTGAATCACCAGCGACGGCGTCATCTGCGCCAGGCGATGAAACACCTTGTTGTGGCGTAAATCGTTGACCCAGTGCAGCGCCGGTTGGCGGCCAAGCATTTTGGTCGCATGAAGAATGAGGTAGCGCGCCACTCGTCCGAGGACCAGCGCAATCACCAGCAACACCATCAGCGCCAGGCTGGAATGCAGGAGCGGGTGCTGATCGAGCGCACCCCAAAGGTCTTGGACGTTGAGCCAGAGCTGTTTGATATCCATGGGCGAAAATGCTTCTTCTATAGGACGCGACGGGGCGATTAGAGCATTTAAGACGCTTTGGATGACGTTTTGGGACAAAAGACGCAACAAAAAAACCACTGTTTAGCGCCGTTTGTATAAAGAAACTCGGCCTTAGCGCTCGAAACCGTTACCCTATGCAGCTGTTTTTTTGTATTTCTTCGAGGTAGCACCCGTGTTTTCCCAATTCGCCCTGCACGAACGCCTGCTCAAAGCCGTGGCCGAGCTTAAATTTGTCGAGCCAACGCCTGTGCAAGCAGCGGCTATTCCGCTGGCGCTCCAAGGGCGTGACCTGCGGGTGACAGCGCAAACCGGCAGCGGTAAAACCGCTGCATTCGTTTTGCCGATCCTCAACCGTTTGATCGGCCCGGCTAAAGTCCGCGTCAGCATCAAGACCCTGATCCTGCTGCCGACTCGCGAACTGGCTCAGCAGACCATCAAGGAAGTCGAGCGCTTTGCGCAGTTCACGTTCATCAAGTCCGGCCTGATCACCGGCGGTGAAGACTTCAAGGTCCAGGCTGCCATGCTGCGCAAGGTGCCGGACATCCTGATCGGTACGCCGGGCCGGATGATCGAGCAACTGAACGCCGGCAACCTCGACTTGAAAGAAGTCGAAGTCCTGGTCCTCGACGAAGCCGACCGCATGCTCGACATGGGCTTTGCCGAAGACGTGCAGCGTCTGGTGCAAGAGTGCACCAACCGCCAGCAGACCATGCTGTTCTCCGCCACCACTGGCGGTTCGGGTCTGCGCGAGATGGTCGCCAAGGTGTTGAACAACCCTGAGCACCTGCAGCTGAACAACGTCAGCGATCTGAATGCGACTACCCGTCAGCAGATCATCACCGCTGACCACAACCAGCACAAAGAGCAGATCGTGAACTGGCTGCTGGCCAACGAGACCTACCAGAAGGCCATCGTGTTCACCAACACCCGGGCCATGGCTGACCGAATCTATGGCCGTCTGGTGGCGCAGGAATACAAAGCGTTCGTGCTGCACGGTGACAAAGACCAGAAGGATCGCAAGCTGGCCATCGATCGCCTGAAGCAGGGCGGCGTGAAAATCCTGGTTGCCACCGACGTCGCCGCTCGCGGCCTCGATGTGGATGGCCTGGACCTGGTGATCAACTTCGACATGCCGCGCAGCGGCGACGAGTATGTTCACCGCATCGGTCGTACCGGCCGCGCCGGCAACGATGGCCTGGCCATCTCGCTGATCTGCCACGGCGACTGGAACCTGATGTCGAGCGTCGAGCGCTACCTCAAGCAGAGCTTCGAGCGCCGCACCATCAAGGAAGTCAAAGGCACCTACGGCGGACCGAAAAAGGTCAAGGCCTCGGGCAAAGCCGTTGGCGTGAAGAAGAAAAAAGTCGACGCCAAAGGCGACAAGAAGAAAACCGGTGCCAAGGCCCCGACCAAGCGCAAAATCGCCAACCGCCCGAAGACCGACGCCCTGTCGCTGGTCAGCAAGGACGGCATGGCCCCGTTGAAGCGCCGCAAGCCGGAAGCGCCGGCTGCTGAATAAAAGCCGCGTCGTGACCCCATAAAAAAACCGGACAAATGTCCGGTTTTTTTATGCCTCGGATTCTTGGGTGGGATCAACTCTCGGTTTTCTTCTCCGCCGATTTCAACTCCTTGAGTCGCTGATCGATCAGCTGGCACTTGTCGGGCAAATCCTTGCTGGCTGTGCCCAAATCCATCTGCTGCAACTCAGCGTTGATCTCCTTGGCCTTGGCCGGGTTCTGCTCGGTGAGTTTGGTGACTTCCTTGGCCAGTTGCTCGCGTTTGGCGGTGGCTTCCTCGGGGGTGCAGGCCCAGACGGGGAGGGCGCAGGCGAGGGTGGCGGCTAGGGTGAGTTTCAGCAGAGTGTTTTTCATGAACGAAGCCTCATTTATCAGCGTCACAGCGTTATTGAGTTGAGGGTTCCTCGATCCAGAAAGTTCAGGCTATGGACCTAAACTTGCGAACTAGAGCGTCCACCCAAAAACATCCCGAACGGCTTATTGACGTCAGAATGATGGCAACTTAACATCGCGCCACTATATTGATATCACTTTGCCGTTTCGAGGGATCGGACAGACCACCCACACGCTGATGCAGTGGTTGTTACGCCACGCTTTGGACCTTCTGACCCAAGCGCGCACTTATCCCCTTATGACGTATTCGCTCTGCAAACGCCTCCAGCGTCTGCCGTGTCGGAACGGCTGTGTCTTTGAATTGCTCATTCCATTCTTGCCATTCGCAACGAGACCTTTTTACATGGACGTTCGCCAATACGCCTTCCTCGCCGGCCAGCCTTCTGCTGCGGTCAAAAAACGCGAGCACTTCTGGGGCATGCCCAAGCGCGGGTTGGCGTTCCTGTTGGCCAACGTCATGTTCTGGCAACCGATGTGGGCGCAGGCGGATGGGATTGTGGTGGCTACGCCGGGAGTCAGCCTTGGGCAGGCCGGCAACGGTGTGCCGATCGTCAACATCGCCACGCCCAACGGCACGGGCCTATCGCATAACCAGTTTCACGATTACAACGTCGGCGCCCAGGGCGTGATCCTCAACAACGTCGCCAACCAGACCGGCGCGACGCAGTTGGGTGGGATCATTGTGGGCAACCCCAACCTCACCAATCGGGTCGCAGCGCAGACCATCCTCAACGAAGTGATCGGCGGCAGCCCTAGCCAGTTGCGCGGTTATACCGAAGTGGCCGGGCAGTCAGCCCGCGTCATCGTTGCCAACCCTTATGGCATCAGCTGCAACGGTTGCGGCTTCATCAATACGCCGCGCGTGACGCTGACCACCGGCAAGCCGGTGCTGGACAACGGTCGGCTGGATCGCTTTCAGGTGGATCAGGGCAGCGTGTCCATCGACGGCGCTGGGCTGAACGCCAACAACGTCGACCGCTTCGAAATCATCACCCGTAGCGCCAAGATCAACGCCGAGATTCAGGCGAAAAACCTGACCATTGTCGCCGGTCGCAACGACGTCAATGCCGACAGCCTCAACGCCACCGCCCGCGCCGATGACGGCAGCGGCAAACCAGGGTTGGCCATCGATTCCTCGGCCCTCGGCGGCATGTACGCCGGGGCGATCAAATTGGTCGGCACCGAGCAGGGCGTCGGCGTGAAGCTCGACGGCAAACTGATCGCCAGTGGTGGTGATATTCAGCTCGATGCCAACGGGCACTTGAGCCTGGTAGACACCTCGGCGACTAACGGCACGGTCAATGTCAAAGCCGCCAGTCTCGATGCACGCGGTCCGGTCTATGCGGGCACAGCGCTAAACGTACAAACCCAAGGCAACCTGAGCAACCAGCAAACCCTCGCCGCCCGCGACAGCATCGCGCTGAGCGCCGGCGGGCAGTTGACCAACAGCGGCGTCATCGAGGCCGGGGTCAACGCCGACGGCAGCCGCAACACCAACGGCGATGTGAGCCTCGGCGCGCAGAATCTCAACAACACCGGCAAAAGCCTGGTCGCCAGCCGCACTCTCACCATCAACACTGCTCAGACCTTGAGCAACCAGGGCGGTACGCTGAGCGGGCAAAGCACCCACATCACCGCCGCAACACTGGACAATCAAAACAACGGGCGAGTGCTGAGCAACAGCACGTTGAACCTCAATGCCAATCAGGTGCTGAACTCGAAAGGCGTGATCAACAGCACCGGCAATCTCACTGGCAACGTCGGCCGATTGAGCAACAGCAGCGGTGAACTGAGCAGCCTCGCTGACGTTGTCCTGAACCTGACTTCGCTGGATAACGTTGTCGGCCTTGTCACAGCTGGTCGCCTGCTGGACATCACTGCCAGTGGCGGCATCAACAACATCGGCGGCACGCTGGGGGCGAAACAAGCTCTGACAGTCCGTGCGCAAAACCTCGACAACAGCCAGCAAGGAAAGCTGAACAGCGAAGGCCAACTGACGACCCGAGTCAGCGGTCTCCTGAACAACCAGAGCAAAGGGCTGGTCCAGGCCAACGGCGTGATGGATGTGCAGGCCACGCGTCTGGACAACCGTGAAGGCAAGATTTCCGGGATCAACACACTGACGGTCAGTAGTAACAACGCAGACAACCGCAACGGCGTGATTCGTGCCGATCAGACGTTGAAACTGCTGATCACCGAGCTGGATAACCGCGATAAGGGACGCCTCGAAAGCAAGGCTGCTCTGACCTTTGACGGCAACAAACTGGACAATCGCAACAGTGGTCTGCTGACGGCCAGCGGCCCGCTCAACCTCAAGGCCAAAGAAGTCGCCAACGATGGCGGCCGAATTTCCGGTAAGGGTGATATCGAAGCCAATATCGATACCTTGAGCCAGCAGGCTGGCGAACTGGTTGCCGAGGGCAATCTTAAGTTGACCGGCAAGACGCTGGACAGCCGTAAAGGCGGCCTGGTCGCGTCGCTCAAATCGCTGACGGTCAACGTCGATCAGATCGACAACCGTGGCGGTTCACTGTCCAGCCAGACCGACCTGCACATCAACGGCGCAAGCTTGAACAACAGCGACAACGGCAAAGTGCTCTCTGACACGACGCTGGCACTCAAGGTCGATCAAATCATCAACCAGACCGCCGGGCTGATTTTCAGCAAAGGCGCGAGCACGCTCAGTGGCCTCGGGCTCGACAATTCGGGCGGCAAGATCGTCAGCCAGAACAATCTCGCGTTGACCTTCAACGGCATCAAGAACAACCAGCAAGGGTTGTTCAGCAGCGAAGGCACGCTGATGCTCAACGCCGGCAGTCTGGACAACCGTCTGGGCAAGCTGTCGAGCCTCGAAGCCATGACGCTCGACGTAGCGGCAGCCCTGCAAAACCAGGGCGGTTTGATCGCTTCGCAAAAAGGTCTGGTGCTGACCAGCGCCAGCCTCGACAACAGCGACAAAGGCATTGTCAGCGCCAAGGCTGCATCGAACGTCACGACCGGCGAATTCAACAACAGCAAGGGCGGTAGTCTGGCGGCTGACGGCCCCCTTGGTCTGACAGCTAAGCACCTGGATAACTCGGCCGGGCAAATTGGTAGTCAGCAACAGCTGAATGTCTCGGTCACGAGCCTGGATCAAGACGGCGGCGAGCTGTTCAGCAACAGCGACCTGACCCTCGACCTGAACAACGGCCTGCTGAACAACCAGCGCGGCAACCTCCATACAGCGGGTCTTTTGCTGTTGAAAAACCTCAAGGAGGTGAACAACAGCGGCGGCGAAATCTCCGGTGCCAAGGCCTACAGCATTAACGCCCAAAGCCTGAATAACGATGACGGCAAACTGCTGAGCAATGAAAAACTCACTCTCGTCATCGACCGCGCACTGAGCAACATCCATGGCCTGATCAAGTCTGCCGGCCTCGCCAGTCGCAGTGCGAGCCTGAATAACAACAACGGTGAAATCCGTGGTCGTGGCGAGGTTGATCTGACGGTCACCGATGCCTTCGATAACCAGGCCGGTGTGGTCATCGCCGATGACGGGCTGACCGTGAAAGCCACCAGTCTCGATAACCGTCAGGAGGGTTTGGTAGGGGCGACAAAAGCGCTGAAACTGACCGTCGACAACCTCGATAACCGAAGCGGCGAGTTGTCGAGCAAGGCGGACGTGACACTGATCGGCCAACAACTCGACAACAGCGACGCCGGTTACATCCTGGCCGGTGGCAACCTTGCACTGACCGTAGACAAGGTCATCAACCGCAACAAAGGGCTGCTGTCCGGCGACGCCGGGTTGACGCTGACCGGGCAGACGCTGGAAAACAGCGGTCGGCTGACCACGCTGAACAACCTCACGGTGAACCTGACTTCGGATCTGGACAACAATCAGGGCAGCCTCGTCAGCGAGGGTAAATTGGCGATCAATGCCCAGAGCCTGAGCAACAACGGCGGCACGATTTCCAGCGCCAAGGCGCTCACAATCGATAGCAAAGGCGCAGTCAGCAACCAAGGCGGAAAACTGCAGACCGACACCACACTGACGCTCACTAGCACCAGCCTGGATAACCAGCAAACAGGTGCGATCAGCAGCAAAGGTGGAATGAGCATCACCACCGGCGCGCTCAATAACAGCCAGGCCAGTATTTACGCGGGCGACCGCTTGGAGCTGAGCGCCGGCCTAGTCACCAACACCGGCGGCAGCATCGGCGCGGCCACCTCGCTGGTTGCCAACGTCAGTGGCCTGGATCAGCAAGGCGGCAAGCTCTTCAGCAAGAGCGCCTTGAGCCTGGACCTGAACGGCGGGGCCTTGAACAACCAGGACGGCTTCATTAACGCGCCCGGTCAACTGCTGCTGAAAAACCTCGCCGGTGTGGACAACCGCAATGGTGAAATCTCTAGCGAAGAGGCCTTCGAACTGGTCGCCAAACAGCTGGATAACAGCGATGGCCAGGTGCTCAGCAACCAAAAACTCACACTGCGTATTGAGCAGGCACTGACCTCGGTCAAAGGCAAAATTGCCGCCGCAGCATTGCAAGTTCGCGCCGCCAGTCTGGATAACAGCGCCGGCACAATGCTCAGCGATGGCGATCTGCAAGTGACCGTCGACGGTCTACTGACCAACCAGAACAAAGGCCTGATCAAAGCGGCCGGACAACTCACCCTCAACAGCAACGGTCTGGATAATCAGGGCGGTACGTTGCTGGGTGGCACTGGCCTGAGCATCGATCTGGGGGCAGCACCTGCCGACCTGAATAACCAGAACGGCCTGATCAACACCAAGGGCGTGTTGAGCATTGCGCACCTGCGTGACCTGAATAACCAGCAAGGCGAAATCTCCAGCGTCCACAGCTTCAGCCTGACCGGCAACACGCTGGATAACCGCGGTGGCAACCTGATCAGCAATGATCAATTGATCCTCAACGCTACCCGCCTGAATAACCAGGGCGGCCTGGTTTCCGGCTGGAACAAACTCGCCGTTGCCGGCGGTAGCCTCGACAACAGCCAGGAAGGCACGCTCTCCAGCTTGCTCGGCAATCTGAGCATCGACCTCAGCGGTGCGCTGATCAACAACGCCAAGGGCGGCCTGGCGGGCTTAGGCGACGTGACCATCACTGCCGCCAGCCTTGACAACAGCAACGGCATCGTCACCAGTGGCGGCAAGCAGACGCTGACGATGACTCAAGGTGCGATCAACAACGCATCGGGTGGCCTGATCGAAAGCAGCGGCACACTGGCTATCAGCGCGGCCTCCTTGAACAACGCATCGGGGAACGTCACCGCGAACAAAGCGCTGACCTTCACCGGTACGAGCCTGGATAACAGCAACGGCAGTCTGGTCGGTGCAGACAGCGTCACCCTCGATCTGCTCGGTACGCTGACCAACATCAAAGGTGCGCTGGGTAGTACGGGGCCGCTGGTGATCAAGCGTTCCAGCAGCATCGATAACCAGGGCGGCCAGCTGCTCAGTCAAGGTTTGTTGAGCCTGTTGACTGGAAGCCTGAATAACAGCCTGGAGGGCACCGTGGCTGCCAATGGGCAGCTTGATCTCACCGCCACCGGCAGTGTTCGTAACGACGCCGGCGGCCTGATCTCCAGTCGCGATGCAGGCCTCAACGTCAAAGCCGCTTCCCTCAACAATGCCGGCGGCGCGCTGCAAAGCCAGGGCGCATTGACCCTGGACGTGAAGGGCGGCGCCATCGACAACCAGGGCGGCAAGGTCATCGCCCAGAACGGTGAGCTGAACATCACCGCCGCCAGCCTCGACAGCCGCGCCGGTGTGCTGTCGAGCCTCAAAGGTTTGCTGCAGACCCGCCTGACGGGCGTATTGCGCAACGGCCAGGGCGGCAAGATCGAAGGCAATCGCCTCGACCTTCAGGCCTTGGGCGGAATCTACAGCGACGGCGGACGCATCGCCGCCAATACCGGCAACATTCTGCTTAACGCTGGCAACGCTGCTATCGATAACAGCAACGGCGGGATTTACGCCAAAGGCCAGGTCAAGGTTATTGGCGGTGCGCTGAACAACAACGCCGGCAAGATCAGTGGCGATGGTATCGACATCGTTCTCGATAGCAATCTCACCAACCGCGGCGGCCTGATTGAAAGCGCCGGCACCCTCGCAGTGCGTGCCGCCAACCTCGATAACCAGACCGGCAAACTGCGTGCGCTGGGTATCAGCGGGAAAACCAACTTCCAGATCGGCAGCCTGTTCGATAACCGCAATGGTCTGCTGGAAACGGCGAACACTGACCTGACGCTCGCGACGCCGAGCTTCCTGAACGCGGGCGGTACCGTGACTCATGTGGGCGTGGGTGAGTTTGACATTTCGACGGCCAATGTCATGAATGCCGGCGGTTCGCTGGTGACGCGTGGCGGGCTGACGCTGAATGCCGATAGCTGGACTAACAGCAGTGTGATTCAGGCGGGGCGGTTGAAAGTTAACGTCAACAATTTCACGCAGACCACGAGTGGTCAATTGTTGGCTTCCAGTCATCTGGAAGGGCGAGGCGTAAATTGGACCAACGACGGGTTGATTGCCAGTGATGGAAGCTTGAATCTCAATCTGGGCGGCACTTACACCGGTAACGGGCGGCTCTCCAGTCTGGGCAATCTGACGTTGACTGCCGCGCAACTCGGCTTGTCGAGTGCGACCAGCATTGGCGGGGGCGCGCAAACCACTTTCAATATTGGTGGGCAACTGACGAATGCCGGGCGGTTGACCTCTGATGGCGGACTGACGATCAATGCCGGCAGTGTCAGCAACACAGGCACGTTAGGGGCTGCACAAGACCTGACGATCAAGACATCGAGCCTGGTGAACAACCGCGGCCTGATCTTCAGCGGCCGCAATATGAACCTGCTGCTCAATGACTTCACCAACCAGAATGGGGATGTTTATAGCATCGGGGATCTGACGATTGCCGGGCGCGATGGCGGTCGAGCCAATACTGTTAATAACTTGGCTGCATCGATTAATGTTGATGGTGATTTTTCACTGTCGGCCAATAGTTTCAATAATAAAACCGAGGGCGTCATTGGCGAAGAGAAGCTCCTGTCCGGAGATATTACGTTTGATCCGAATTCCGCTACTTTTTACGTAAATGAAAACTTTGTATCGCAATCAACGATCACCGGTCCCCAGGCGTCGCTCACCGTGGCGGGAAACCTGACCGGCAATGTGGGGGCCTTCACCAATACTGCTTCGCAGATTTCGGCCGGCAAAAATATCAAGCTGGATGTGGACACCTTCGATAATTTTGGACTGCAGTCGGGCAGTTTCACCCGCTCGCGCACTTTCAAACTCGCAGGTCTTCCAGATCGCGAGGATGGTTGGACAAGCACGGATCTGCGGGCTTATGCAAAAAGAAACTCCATCTATGTTTATAAGTATTCAAGATTCTGGCATGAGCTTGATAAGGGCGGGACGAATTGGGAATATGTTGATCTGAATAAGCAGCTAACCAACACAATCAACCCGAATTACGGTATGGGGCCTGAAATAGCGGTGCCTGCGCGAATTCTGTCCGGCGAGCTAAAAAACGATGTCAGGGTCTTCACCAATGGCGGCGGCAGCGTGTCCTCCATCGTTCAAGCCGGGCAAGCGATAGCGATCAACGCTAAAAACACCATCACCAACGGTAATCTCAATCCATACACGAGTTTTGGCGGTACAACCAAGGGTACGGCTGATACCGGCGTTAAAAACGCCGCTAAACCGACCATCATCTTTCTGAATCCACAGTTGCCACCGGACCTGGCCCAACAACAAGTCAACCCGCTGACGTTGCCTGGCTTCACCCTGCCAACGGGAGACAACGGCCTGTTCCGCCTTAGCGGTAAAGGCGGCACCGAGCAGACGATCCTACCCGGACAGAGCTGGACTATTGGTTCCGTTTCAGCCGGTAACACGCAGCGTTCGGACGGCATGCCTGTCAGGCAAGCCACCGAATTCCAGTTCGACCAGAACGACCCGGTCTCGGTCAAAAATCGCGAGCTGGCTCTGGCCAGTCGCCCGTCGGTGAATCTCAACGACAAAACCGCGCTGATCAACGTCAATGCCGCCGCCGGTGACGGTCCGGTCGGTGTGCTGTTGCCCAATAGAGGGAACGCGTCCTTCAACGTGTCGCGTGTGCAGGGGCTGCCTGACACCAGCGTGCGCTCCAACCCGCACAAGTACCTGATCGAAACCAACCCGGTACTGACCAACCTCAAGCAGTTCATGAGTTCGGACTACCTGTTGGCGAACCTCGGCTACAACCCGGACACCAGCGCCAAACGCCTGGGCGATGGTTTGTTTGAGCAACGCCTGGTCCAGCAGTCGATCGTCGCACGCACCGGCCAGCGCTTCCTCGACGGTCAGACCTCTGACGAAGCGATGTTCAAGTACCTGATGAACAACGCCATCGCCAGCAAGGTCCAGCTCAACCTGTCCATGGGCGTGACGCTTACCGCCCAGCAAGTCGCTGCCTTGACCCACGACATCGTCTGGCTCGAAGAGCACGTAGTGAACGGTGAAAAAGTCTTGGTGCCGGTGCTCTATCTGGCCCAGGCCAACAATCGTCTGGCACCCAATGGCGCATTGATCCAGGGCGGCGACGTGACCCTGATCGCCGGCCAGGACCTGAACAATGCCGGCACCCTGCGCGCCACTAACAACCTTTCCGCCGAGGCCGGCAACGACCTCACCAACACCGGCTTGATCGAGGCGGGTGATCGCCTGACGCTGAAGGCGGGCAACAACATCGTCAACAAATCGGGCGGGATCATCTCCGGTCGCGACGTCAGTCTGACGGCAACCAATGGTGATGTGATCAACCAGCGTGACGTGACCGGTGTTGATGTCCGTCGGGGTGGAAGTCTGCAGCATCGCGATTATCTCGATAACGCGGCGCGGATCGAGGCGGCCAACGATCTGAGTATCAATGCGGGTCGTGACATCAACAACATTGGCGGTGTGTTGCAGAGTGGGCGTGACCTCGATCTTAGTGCGACTCGAGACGTCAACATCACCTCAGTCCAGGATCGCAGCACCAATGCGCGTGGCAGCCATTTTCTCAACCAGACCATTACCCAGCATGCTGCTGAAGTGACGTCTGGCCGGGATCTGTCGATCAGCGCTGATCGTGACGTCGCCATTGTTGCCAGTCGTCTGGACGCCAAGCGTGATATCGGGGTCAATGCAGGCAATGACATAATTATCACCTCGGCCGCCAACGAGAGCGATTACGTATCGCGCAGCAAAAAGCGCGCGCAGGAAACCCACAGCACTACTCAGCAGGCTTCCGTGCTGAACGCTGGTCGAGACATTGCCCTTAATGCGGGCAACGATCTGGGGATCATCGCCAGCCGGATCAAAGCTTCGGAGAACATTGATCTAGATGCCGTGCAAGACATCACCGTCGCTTCGGCCAAAGACGAAAGTTCGTCTTACTATTACAAAAAGAAAAAAGGGTCGTTCGGCCGCAGTAGCACCACTCAGAAAGAAAGCTACGACAGCACAAACGTCGCCTCGGTGATTGAGGCGGGGAATGACCTGACCGTCAACGCCACCAAGGATGAAGACGGCGCGGTCAGCCTCGATGGTGGGCGTAACGTCACGATCATCGGCAGTCAGCTGAAGGCCGGTAATGATTTGGTGGTCGGTGCGACCAACGATGTCGCAGTGCTCTCAGCCACCGAAGAAACCGGCGACTACAGCAAGAAGACCAAGACCGGTCTATTCGGCATGTCGAGCAGCGGCAAGAGCCAACTGCAGACCACCGTCACCCACATCGGTAGTGAACTGGATGCTGGCCACGATGCGGTCATTCTGGCGGGGCGCGATGTGCGGTTGAACGCCAGTGAAGTCAATGCCGAAAATGATGCCGAACTGCACGCCGGGCTGGTGGACAAAACCGGTGACATCACGCTGTCGTCCTCCGATGATCTGACCTACAGCCGCGCCGAGGAGTACAAGAAAAAGCTGGGCCTGACGCTCAAGGACGCTATCGGCTGGGCGGTCGGCACGCCAAGTTTCGGGGGTGATATTACTGTCAACTCGTCACACAAAGAGGGGCGCGAGGTCGTCAGTTCCAACAGTGTTGGCAGCCAGGTCAACGCCGGAAATGACGCGATTCTGAATGCGGCCCGTGACATCAATATCATCGGCAGCGGCATCAGCACCGGTAACAACGCGAAGCTGGATGCCGGGCGTGATGTCAACGTCCTCGCCTCCACCGATCAACAGCGCAGCAACAGTTGGGAAACCGATAAAAGCACCGGCCTCAAGCAAACCGTCGATAACAACGGGTACACCACGTTTGTCGGTAATGAAACCATCAAGCATGGGGTGGATAGCAGCGGTTATACGGCGGCGGGCAGCTCCATTGATGCCGGTATGAACCTCAAGGTAACGGCTGGCCGCGATATCAACCAGCAAGGGTCCGACCTTGAAGCCGAAAACAATATAAAGCTCAAAGCCGGTCGCAATATCAATATCGATGCGGCGGAAGAAGCCAACGTAGTCACCACCCGTGACAGCGTGAAACGTACTGGCAGCACCACGACTGTCGCTTACAACTTTGGCAACACCGTTGATAGCCTTAAAGGCACAGGCAAAGGTGAGGATGGGGTCAGCAAGGGTTCCAGCGTTCTGAAGTCGGTTGATGCCCTGGATCAGTTTTTCAGCGGGCCGAAGTTCGACGGGCACATTGGCAGCTCAAGCACCAGCCAGGCCCAAACCCAGACCTCCGTGACACATCGTCCATCCAGCCTGTCGGCCGGTGGTGATATCACGCTAGAGGCTGAAAATGTCAACGTGAAAGGAAGCCAGTTCGATGCCGGGCGAGACATCAATGTCACAGGGCGCAACATCACTTTTGATGTGGCACACGGTGCCGAAAACAGCGAAGACACTCAGACCCAAAGCAAGGGCGGCCTCAAGGGTGGCACCACCGGCGGCTTCAAACTGGGCGTTGGTATCAGTAATGCTGGCAATAAGGGAGAGTCGAGCCAAGGCACCTCTACAGCGACGCAACTGAACGCCGGTGGCAGCATCAATCTGGACGCGAAAAACGATCTGACGCTGATCGCGACTCAGGTGACTGCCGAACGGGATATCAAACTCAAGGCTGGCAACGACCTGAACGTGCTGTCCACGCAAAATGCTTACAGCAGTGAAAACGACCGCCGCAGCTGGGGAGCAGAGGGCGGCATCATCCTCGGTAAAGACGGGTTTGGTATCTATGGCTCCGCCAATATCGGTATCGGCGATCTCAACCGTGAAGGCGTAAAACAACAGGAAGCCTACCTGTACGCAGGCAATAACCTCAACTTCGAAAGTGGCCGTGACACCAACATCGCTGGCGCCACATTGCGTGGTGATGAAGTGATTGGTGATGTGGGTCGCAATCTCACTGTGAGCTCGGTGCCTGATACCGGCAAAGTGCGTGGGCAAGAACTGGACCTGAGCATCACTGGTTCGTTTTACGGTGTCAGTGGTTCGGTCGGGTATGGCAAAACCACTGGCCAGACCAACTGGGTTGAAAACCAGACGGTGATCAGCGGTAAAAACAAAGTCGATATCCGCACCGAAGGCCACACGCAGCTGGATGGCGCAGTACTGACCGCCGACAATGGCAATCTCAAGCTGGATACCGATACCCTGGGTTTCCGCAATATCACCGGCAAGGACAACGAGCACGGTTACTACCTGAATGTCAGTGGTAGCTACGGCGCGGAGGGTGGCTCCCAAGCCGACAAACCCAACAAAGGCATGGAAGCCCCGGATAAGAACAGTTGGGCGGTGGAGGGTTACAACTACACCAAGGATCGTGAGCAGACGCTGAACGCCACAGTGGGCGCGGGCGAAATTGTCGTGCGTCATGACAAGGCTACCGGACAGGACTCAACGGCCGGGCTCAATCGCGATGTGAACAAGGCATACGAAGTAACTCGGGATGAGGAGCATCGGACGGATCTGTATGTCAGCAGTACCTCGATTGATGCGGTAATGCATCCGATCGATACCGTGGATGGTTGGAATAATAGCGCTATTAATTACAGCGATACCGCCAAAGCAAACTTTAATGCGTTGGCTTTGGTTATCGGTAATCAGATTGATCGAATCCAACATGAAGGTGCTGGGCAAGGCGCGATCGCAGCGGGCGGGCAAGAAGTTGCCGAACAGGCCCTGTCCGCTTTAGTGGAGGCGGGTTACAGCAGGAAAGATGCTCGGGTGATGTTGGAAGATCCGGCCTTTCAAAGTCAGGTCCTGGCTCAGCTAAAACAGCTCAATGACCTATCCAAGTATCAGTCGGAAACGATAGCCGCGGTTAAGGATGATCTGGCCGACAAGAACATTGTCGAGAAGAACATCGTTATCAAAGGCCCTGCCATTACCAACTCCAAGCTTGCCCTTGATCGTGTTTCTGACATTAACAAATACCTGAAGGCCAATCCCGACAAGGTTCAGGCTGTCGAGCTTATTCTTGCTGCTGCGCAGGGCCCGAAGGGCATGATTTTGTATGCCACTCAAAAGGTCCTAGGCGAAACGTCCTTGGTACAGTCTTTGAACCAGCTTCAAAGTGATCTGCAAGGTATTGTTGGACGCAAGATCGCTGAAGGTATTGAGGGTAAAAAGCTTAATGAGGATGTTGACCTGGATGCTTGGCGATTGGGCGGTGGGTCGCTCATGGCCTCGATCCTGATAGGGATGGCGACCCCGAGTCACGATAGGGCTGGTGGAAGGGCTATCGAAGTTTTGAAAAAAAATCCGTCTGAAATTTTAGGTGGACCTCATAGAGATACCACTAAACCTAAGAATGATGGATTTGATTCGCACCACTGCCCCGCAAAGGGATGCTATGACGGCGCCCCAATAAGCACCAAGAATGGTCCAGCAATAAAAATGACACCAGCCGATCATGCAAGAACAGCGAGCCATGGTAATTCGGCCAAGGCTGTGGCATATAGGGAGAAACAGGAGGAGCTCCTCAGACAAGGCAAACTGATGGAAGCTATCGATATGGATATTCGAGATATAAGAAGCAAATTTGGCGATAAATACGATGGGGCGATAAAACAGATGTTGGACTATGCCTCAAAGCTGAATCCTGAAGATTTCAAGAGATAAGTATATGAATTTTGAATTGCTGAGCTTCGGAGATCTTGGTTTAATTAAAGCCGGGATGAGTAGGGATCGTGTGAGAACGATTTTAGGCGAAAACTTTGAAGAGTTTTTCAAGGTGGAAGATTCTATAGTCCCTACAGACGCCTATGATGATCTCGGCTTGCACGTTTATTATCTTGAAAATCACAATATTGAAGGCGTGGAATTTCTGAAGTGGAGCAATTTTTTCTGGGGTTCACAACGTTTGGTAGGTGTTGGCTCGCATGAGGTGCAGAGTTTTCTTGAGCGGGCTGGAGAAGTCCTTGAGTTCAACTCTTCAGGTTATTATTTAAATAGGTTAGGGTTGCGTTTTTACGTTCCAGATATACGTGAAGATGACGCTTTGGTTGAGGCTGTGTATGTGGTTTTTTCAGATGAGCAGCCAATTTGAAATTACATAGGGGGCGGTTGCAGCAGCTGAGTGCAACACGCCTATTGAGTTGAAGAGGAGCCTCATGTTGCAATCCAATTAGCTGAGTGAGTACCTCGATCGGGCACTGCCAGTTAAATCGCTTGCGTGGTCGGATGGTCAGCATATACGCAAACTTATCCAGCTCCTCTTGGCTGTGCTTGGACAGGTCGGTTCCCTTCGGCAAAAACCGGCGGACAAGGCTGTTGGTGTTCTCGTTGGTCCCGCGCCGCGCCGATGACGGCAGCGCCAAGCCGGGGCTGGCTATCGACTCCTCGGCCTTGGGCGGTATGTACGCCGGGGCGATCAAACTGGTGGGTACCGAAGCCGGGGTCGGGGTGAAACTCGATGGCAACCTGGCGGCCAGTGGCGGGGATATTCAAATCGACGTCAACGGCCACCTGAGCATGGTCAAAGCTACCGCCAGTAATGTCGTCGACATCAAAGCCAGAAGCCTCGATGCCCACGGACCGGTGTACGCCGGAACGCAATTGGCCGTGCAGACTGCCGAAGACCTGGTCA
>NZ_JASBRE010000089.1 GCF_029960815.1 Pseudomonas sp. AL03 | reverse complement strand
TTCCTTCAACAACGCGCAGCGTGTCTACTTCTTCTAAAAAATTGGCTGGTGCCCCTTGCGGGCGAACCTGTATGGCGCCATCTTCACTAAAACTTATTTTTTCTATAGGAACCGGTAAAATTACGGGGCCACCTTCGCCAATAACTTGTCGACCATGACTTGTTACCAACATACCTTGCGCAGTAATGTTTAGCGTGCCTACTTTTGTATAGGCTTCGTTTCCTGAGTCATCTTGAACCGCAAGCCAGGCGTTATCGCTCATGGCAATATCTAAATCACGACCTGTTTCGATTATGCCGCCAGAGGTCATGTTAGAACCTGGTCGCTCTTGCATTGAAAACACGCGCGT
>NZ_JASBRE010000088.1 GCF_029960815.1 Pseudomonas sp. AL03 | reverse complement strand
GTCGAGTTACGCTACCGCCACTTGCCGGTGCTTCGGCCTGCCGTGCTGTGCGCCCGGGACTTGCATCCAGGATTTGTCTTCCTGAGCCCGCTTGGCCCCCGACTTGCTTACTTTACATCCGCCACTGTAATTGTCGCAATTCCTACCGGTGTCAATGTATTTAGCTGACTTGCAACCCTACACGGAGGTAATATTAAATGATCTCCAGCTATACTATGAGCCTTAGGCTTTATTTTCTTATTTACAGTTGGTGGTCTAACCGGAATTGTTTTATCCAACTCATCCCTTGACATCGTGCTTCACGATACATACTATGTAGTAGCCCATTTCCACTATGTTCTATCAGTGGGAG
>NZ_JASBRE010000087.1 GCF_029960815.1 Pseudomonas sp. AL03 | reverse complement strand
CCTGGGGAATCATAGCAAGGGTTTGCTTGGGTGTTTTGACACACTCTGGGCCGGGGGCGGCTACCGCGGCATCCTTGCCGCGGTGCCCACTACGCAGAACCTCCACTCGGCCTTCCGACGGGGCAGATCAAGATCAAAAGCAAAGCAAAGCAAAGCAAAGCAAAGCAAAGCAACGGCAACGGCAACGGCAGGATCAACAGCTTCGCGAGCAGGCTCGCTCCCACAAGAAATCGGCGTACGGCTTTCGCTCTTCACCACTCATTAGGCCGAGCGTTAGCTCGCCTGCAGCTTTTGATTTTGACGCACCGCCCCCTCGAGAGGCCGAGTGGAGGTTCTGCGCAGTGGGCAACCCGGCATGGAT
>NZ_JASBRE010000086.1 GCF_029960815.1 Pseudomonas sp. AL03 | reverse complement strand
CACCCGCACCAGCACGGTCACGCGCCGGGACTATGACCTGAAACGGCCGAGTCTGCTGCTGGAGAGTCGCTTCACCGCCGAGTTCAGCCCAGAGCTTGAAGACTATCGTTACCCCGCATTAATCGAGAACGAAAAACGCGGTAAACAACTCGCTCGTCAGGCCTTGGAGCGGCACCGTGCCGATTACCAGTTGACCGAGGGCAAAAGTGATCAGCCCACGCTGCGCTGCGGTCACTTGTTCGACCTGACCGAACACCCGCGCAAAACCTGCAACGATTTGTGGCTGTTGCTCAGCGTGACGCACGCTGGAAAGCAACCTCAGTCACTGGAAGAGGCCATCACCAGCGACGTCAAACCCGAAGACGGCTTTACCC
>NZ_JASBRE010000085.1 GCF_029960815.1 Pseudomonas sp. AL03 | reverse complement strand
GGAGAACATCGCCCTTATTGCAGGGGTTTGATAGGTGACTTGGCCGGACGCTTACTCTTGATCTGCTTTTTGGGCCTGATGACTGCATGCAGCGGCGGCGAGAAAGAAACAACCTCCGAGAGCGCTGAGCACGGGCACTCGCACGAGTGATATCTTGAAAACAAGCGAGGCCGCAAATGCGGTCTTGCTTTTCTGCCCTTATTCCTTAAGCACCAGCAACCTCGTCATCCGATGCTCTTCAACGCCAACTACCGTCGTGCTCCCCCCCTCCCAATCGAGCTTGTTCCCGATGATCGTCACACGATCCGTAAGCGGATGGTGAACACACTGTAGTGGTCTAATGAAACCGGACACCCATTTAGGCGAGAATGCTCGCCAGATCG
>NZ_JASBRE010000084.1 GCF_029960815.1 Pseudomonas sp. AL03 | reverse complement strand
CCGTTCTCGGCGCTTAAGGCAGTGGTTTATGACTTCAGCCCGAGCCGCGCCGGTGAGCATGCGCGTAACTTCCTCGGTTCCTGGAATGGCAAGCTGGTGTGCGACGACTTTGCTGGCTACAAAGCCGGTTTCGAGAAGGGCATGACCGAAATTGGTTGCATGGCCCACGCACGCCGCAAGTTTTTCGATCTGCACGTGGCGAATAAAAGTCAGTTGGCAGCACAGGCACTGCACTCGATTGGCGGCTTGTACGAAGTTGAACGCCAAGCGTGCGAGATGAGTGATGAGGATCGCTGGCGGATACGGCAAGAAAAAGCTGCGCCGTTAGCGAAAGCGCTGCACGACTGGATGTTGGCCCAGCGCGATCTTGTACCCAACGGATCAGCGACGGCCAAAGCCTTGGATTACAGCCTTAA
>NZ_JASBRE010000083.1 GCF_029960815.1 Pseudomonas sp. AL03 | reverse complement strand
GCCGGTATCGGTTATCCGGAAATGGTCTCGTTGTTTGCCGGTACGGTGCTGAACCAGACCGGGCAGGCGATCGAGGTGATTGCCATCACCATGAGCGTGTACCTGGCGATCAGTATCAGCATTTCCCTGCTGATGAACTGGTACAACAAGCGCATTGCGCTGATCGAGCGGTAAGGAAAAGCGCATGACGACTCATACTTTCAAACCTGACATGCCACCCCCGAGCCGCAGCATCGGTGTCGTGGCGTGGATGCGCGCCAACATGTTCTCCAGCTGGCTCAACACCCTGCTGACCCTGTTCGCGTTCTACCTGATCTACCTGGTGGTGCCGCCGATCCTGAGCTGGGCGATCCTCGATGCCAACTGGGTCGGCACCACCCAGGCTGACTGCACCAAGGAGGGCGCCTGCTGGGTGTTCATCCAGCAGCGCTTCGGCCAGTTC
>NZ_JASBRE010000082.1 GCF_029960815.1 Pseudomonas sp. AL03 | reverse complement strand
CCATGACGTTGGCGTAATAAAACAATTCGGACTGGCTGCTCAAACCCAGCGTGCTGGCCTCAGCCTCCAGTTGCTCGAGCATTGGCCAGCGTTCGGTCACGGTTTCGCTGCCATGGCGTTCGGGGAAGTGCGTGAGCAGATGAGCGTCAAGTTCGAGCAATACGCGGCGCCGATCAGCGTGGTCCAGCGCCGAATTCTGTTCAGCGCTCAGGCGATAGGGCGTTAGCAATTCAGGGCACTCGGCCAGCCGGGGTTGGTGCTGTTGCCAATTAACCTCGACACCGTCGGCGGTTACCACACAGGACAATGGTTCAAACAATCGCTGATCGCAGCTACCGAACAGGATTCGCGCCACGGCGGCGTCTGCCAGTCGCAGCAAGACCTGCACCCCCTCTGGCAACTCAACCGCCAGCAGTTTGCGTAAGTGCTGAGCGACGGCGTGCGCCGAGTCCGGGCTGAACAAC
>NZ_JASBRE010000081.1 GCF_029960815.1 Pseudomonas sp. AL03 | reverse complement strand
GTGATCACCATCGCCGCCAACGCTACCAGCGGCTCCGTCACCGTCAAGGCACCTGCCGATGACGTCTACAAAGACGCCGGCAAGGTCGAAGCGACCATCAAGGACGCCAGCGGTGGCAACTTCGAGAACCTGGTCACCAGCCCGGCGGCTGCGGTCACCGAAGTGACTGACACGATCAATACTTCGACGGTCAGCCTGACCGCCAACGGCACTGTGGCCGAAGGCGGCACCGTGGTTTACACCGCGTCCGTGTCTGCTGAAGTCACCGGTTCGCCGGTCGTTGTGACCTTGTCCAACGGTCAAACCATCACCATTCCGGTGGGTTCGAGCAGCGCCAGCGTGAACTTCACCGCGCCAAACGATGCCCTCGCCGGTGGCGGTTCGCTGAGCGTCAAAATTAACGACGCCAAGGGCGGCAACTTCGAAAAACTGGAAGTCGACGGCAAGCCTGCGAATACCTCGGTGACGGATTCTGCCGACACCA
>NZ_JASBRE010000080.1 GCF_029960815.1 Pseudomonas sp. AL03 | reverse complement strand
CCGGCGTCGGCGGTGAGGTTGCCTTCGGCCTTGGCGGTGCTGGCGATGACGTTGATGTCGCGGCCGGCGTTGAGGGTCAGGTTGCCGCCGCTGGTGACGCTCGAGGCGAGGTTTTCCACGGTGGTGGTGATGGTGGAACGATGGCCGCCGTCTGCCAGTTCGTGGATTTCGCTTTCGTTGCGCGTGGCCAGCAGGTTGAGGTCGCGGGTGGCGCTCAGGCTGGCGTCGCCGCCGCTGCGGATGGCCGATGAGTTGGTCAGGTCGCGGGCGGATTTGATCGTCAGCGTGTCGCGGGCGCTGATGCTGCCGCCGTCGTCGACCAGGGTGCGCATGCCGGAGCCTGCACCCACGGCGATGGCGGTGCGGTCGTTGACGATGTCGCCCTTGAGGGTGGCGAGGCTGACCTGGTTGCCGCGAATTTCGCCGGCCAGGGCGTTGCGAATGCTGTCCGTGGCCATGAGGCTCAGGCGTTCGTTGGCTTCGACCAGACCGCCCTGATAGAGGCTGCCTTTGACGTCGGCGGACAGGTCGTGGGTGCCGCGCAGGGTGCCGACGTT
>NZ_JASBRE010000007.1 GCF_029960815.1 Pseudomonas sp. AL03 | reverse complement strand
AGACAGTGGGGGCGAGTCCATACATAGCAGCTGGCGAAGCCTGCGTTCGGCTGCGTAGCAGTCGTGAAATCAGTCGACCGGTTCTTTCAGGTAAGCCGTGGACTCAGGATTCACGACTGCTGCGCAGCCGAACGCAGGCTTCGCCAGCTGCTACAGGATTCGCGTTGGGTTTGGTGCTTGTGTATGACTGAAGTACCCTGCACGCCAAAATTGACAGGTATCCCGCCACCCCATGCTCTTCCTGATCGCTTACATCAGCAGCGTCGTGCTGATCAACTACGCCTTTTCCACCGCTCCACAACTGGACATCATCTGGTCGGCCTGGGGTGGTTTGGTGTTCGTTTTGCGCGACATGGTGCAAACCCGTTTTGGCCATGGCGCGATCGCGGCGATGCTGGCGGCGCTGGTACTGTCCTACGTGACGTCCGATCCGTCCATCGCGCTGGCCAGCGCCACGGCCTTCGCGGTGTCCGAGTGCATCGACTGGCTGGTGTTCAGCATTACCAAGCGTCCTTTGCACGATCGCCTGTGGATAAGTTCGGCGCTGAGTATTCCCCTCGATACATTCATCTTTTTCGGCATGATCGATGCGTTCACCCCAGGCGTGATCCTCACCGCCATGGGCTCGAAGTTCGCGGGCGTCACGGCCGTGTGGCTGATCATGGCCTGGCGCTTGCGCAAACAGGCCGTCGCCAGCTGAAGCCAAACCCCTCGGTTCATGTAAAATGCCGCGCTTTCTCCCCATGGGAAGCGCGCCAGGCGCGACCCTCGATGATCCGCTTCTGAGGACCTGAGATGACCCGTATCGGAACTCCATTGTCGCCAACCGCGACCCGCGTATTGCTGTGTGGCTGTGGCGAGTTGGGCAAGGAAGTGGTGATCGAGCTGCAACGCCTGGGCGTTGAAGTGATTGCCGTGGATCGCTATGCCAATGCGCCGGCCATGCAGGTCGCCCATCGCAGCCATGTGATCAACATGCTCGACGGCGCCGCCCTGCGTGCGGTGATCGAGGCCGAAAAGCCGCACTTCATCGTGCCGGAAATCGAAGCCATTGCCACCGCGACCCTCGTGGAACTGGAAGCCGAAGGCTTCACCGTGATCCCGACCGCTCGCGCCGCGCAGTTGACCATGAACCGCGAAGGCATCCGTCGCCTGGCTGCTGAAGAGCTGGACCTGCCGACCTCGCCGTACCACTTCGCCGACACCTTCGAAGATTACAGCAAGGCCGTCCAGAACCTGGGCTTCCCTTGCGTGGTCAAGCCGGTCATGAGTTCGTCGGGCAAAGGCCAGAGCCTGCTGCGCAGTGCCGATGACGTGAAAACCGCTTGGGATTACGCGCAAGAAGGCGGCCGCGCCGGTAAAGGCCGCGTGATCGTCGAAGGCTTTATCGATTTCGACTACGAAATCACCCTGTTGACCGTGCGTCACGTCGGTGGCACAACGTTCTGCGCGCCAGTCGGTCACCGTCAGGAGAAGGGCGACTATCAGGAATCCTGGCAGCCACAAGCCATGAGCCCGATTGCCCTGGCCGAATCCGAGCGCGTTGCCAAAGCCGTCACTGAAGCCCTGGGTGGCCGTGGTCTGTTTGGTGTTGAGCTGTTCATCAAAGGTGATCAAGTCTGGTTCAGTGAAGTCTCGCCGCGTCCACATGATACGGGTTTGGTGACGTTGATTTCCCAGGACCTGTCGCAGTTCGCGCTGCACGCGCGGGCGATTCTAGGCTTGCCGATTCCGTTGATCCGTCAGTTCGGGCCTTCGGCTTCGGCGGTCATTCTGGTGGAAGGGCAGTCGACTCAGACAGCTTTCGCCAATCTGGGGGCCGCGTTGAGCGAGCCGGACACGGCGTTGCGTCTGTTCGGCAAGCCTGAGGTGAATGGTCAGCGTCGGATGGGTGTGGCGTTGGCGCGGGATGAGTCGATTGAAGCGGCTCGTGCTAAAGCGACCCGTGCATCCCAAGCAGTTGTTGTAGAGCTGTAACCGAGGCGCGCCCTTCGCGGGCAAGTCGGATCGCCGCACCGCTCGCTCCTACAGGATTAGGTCAATCCATAAGCATGTATTCGACCTGGGACCGTAGGAGCGAGGCTTGCCCGCGAAGCTTTTTCTATCAGGCAACCCGATTCAAATCGTTATTTCGCGTTTCCTTCAGGCACAGCACAGCAATCAAACTCAGCACCGCCGCCCCCGACACATACCCATCGACATAACTCAACCCCCCCCCATCGCCACCAGCTTCTGTGCGAAGAACGGTGCCGCTGAGGCGCCGACAATGCCGCCCAGATTGTAGGCCGCCGACGCACCGGTATCACGCACGTGAGTTGGGAACAGCTCCGGCAGCAGTGCGCCCATTGGTGCAGACGTCACGCCCATCAGAAACAGCTCGATGCACAGGAACAGCGCCACGCCCCAGGTTGAACCTTGGGTCAGCAGCGGTTCCATCAGGAATCCGGACAAAATCGCCAGCACGCCACCGATGATCAGCACCGGTTTGCGCCCGAAACGATCGCTGGCCCAGGCCGACAGCGGGGTGGCAGCGGATCCCTGACAGTCATGTGCCCCAGTGGAGCGAATTATTATGGTCGAACACCCAGGGATGTGGGTTTAACGCAGAGTGCGGGTAGCACTTGGGTATGGCGGGGCTTGGGTAAGCGGCTCGCCACAGGGCACGTGTCGGGCTTTAGATAGCGGCGGGAACCGAACTGATATGCCAGATCAAAACCCGGCTGACGCGATTGTCTTCCGTCTCCAGAATCTCCAGGCGATAACGCCCGATCTTCAGGCATACCGCACTTTCTGGAATCGTCTCCAACGCCTCGGTCACCAACCCGTTGAGGGTTTTCGGACCATCGCTGGGCAAGTGCCAGCCGAGGCTCTTGTTCAGTTCGCGAATCGACGCCGCACCTTCGATTACCAGGCGGCCATCCGCTTGCGGATGGATGTGCGGGTTATCCAGGCTGTGCTGGCTTTCGAACTCGCCGACGATTTCTTCGAGAATGTCCTCCAGGGTCACGATGCCGAGCACTTCGCCGTACTCGTCGACCACCATGCCGAGGCGTCGCTGTTGTTTGTGGAAATTCAACAGTTGCAGCTGTAACGGGGTGCTTTCCGGTACGAAGTAGGGGTCGTGGCTGGCCGCCAAGAGCGCTTCCATGGTCAGGCTGGAATCGTGCAATAAGTGACGGATCTGCCGGGTGTTGAGCACCGCTTCGACCTGGTTGATGTCGCTGTGGAACACCGGCAGGCGTGTGCGTTTGTTTTTGCGCAGTTGCTCGATGATGTCTGAGAGGGAGTCGTCCAGGTTGATCCCCTCGACGTCACTGCGTGGCACCAGAATGTCGTTGACCGTGATGTTGTCCAGCGCATGGATACCTGACAGCGGGTGCGGGCGGCACACGGCGTGCTCGTGATCGTTGTGCCGATCGTTCGGTGCCTCGTCTTCGCTCTGCTGCACCACTTTGACTTTGCGGGCGAACGGTCGCACCAGCAACTGGCTGATGCCATTGAGCAGCCAGGCGGCGGGATAGACGATTTTCAGTGGCGCGCCAAGCAAGGTGTTGCCCAAGGTCAGGACGGCGTCCGGATAGCGAGCGGCGAGGGTGCGCGGCAGGTAGTCGGCGAACACCAGAAGCACGGCGCCAGCCCCGAGGCAGGCCACCCATGGACCGTTTTCCGCCCAGGCGAAAATCGCCAGCAATGTGCTGATGACCACAACCAATGCGCGGCACAGGGTGTTGCAGAGGATCAGGCTATTGAGCGCAAAGCTTAGCTTTGCCACCGGCTTGTCGTTCGAACGCGAAGCGGTCCGCTGGGCGAGCAACTGCTGTTGTGCAACTTCGATGGCGGTAAACAGCCCCGACCATAAAATCAGCAGGGCCACTACCGCGAGCATCGGCCCTATGGGCAAGTCGTCCATTAATGCCGCCCGTCAGATATGCAGGATGTATTCACGAACCAGCTTACTGCCGAAATACGCCAGCATCAGCAGGCAGAAACCGGCGAGGGTCCAGCGAATGGCCTTGTGTCCGCGCCAGCCGAGGCGGTTACGGCCCCAGAGCAGCACGCTGAATACGATCCAGGCGAGGCACGCCAGCAAGGTTTTGTGCACCAGGTGCTGGGCGAACAGGTTGTCGACGAACAGCCAGCCGGAGATCAGCGACAGCGAGAGCAGGGTCCAGCCGGCCCAGAGGAAGCCAAACAGCAGGCTTTCCATGGTTTGCAGCGGCGGGAAGTTCTTGATCAGGCCGGACGGATGCTTGTGCTTGAGCTGATGGTCTTGAACCAGCAGCAGTAACGCCTGGAACACCGCGATGGTGAACATGCCGTAGGCGAGGATCGACAGCAGGATGTGGGCGAGGATGCCCGGTTCTTCGTCGATGATCTGCACCGTGCCGGCGGGGGCGAACTGCGCGAGCAGCACGGTGGCGCCACCGAGCGGGAACAGCAATATAAGCAGGTTCTCCACCGGGATCCGCGAGCAGGCCAGCAGCGTCAGGGCAATCACCGCGGCGGCAATCAGGCTGGCGGCGCTGAAAAAATCCAGGCCCAGGCCGATCGGTGTCAGCAGGTGGGTGAACAGGCTGGCGCTGTGAGCCAGCACGGCAAGCACGCCGAGCGTGACCAACAGGCGCTTGTTCGCCTTGGCGCCGATGGCCAGACGAGTGCTCTGATAGAGGGTCGCAGCGGCATACAAGCAGGCGGCGGCGAGGGTAGTTAGCAAACTGGGTGACAAGGGGAGCATAAATCCTGTTAGGCAAGCCCGAAAGGCGCTGAGTTTGGCATAGAACCCCCGCAGCACGAAAGACCATGCAACCTGACGACGAGGTGTCCGCCAGGCGCAGTCTTCGCTATAATCCGCGACCTGCCCACGCCGCAGGCTCGCCGAGCACATGTTTATTCCGGTCTGGGCCGCCATTATCCCGGTCTACACAGGGCCTGAAAGGATCGCGCAATGTTTGAAAACTTAACCGACCGTCTCTCGCAGACGCTGCGCCATGTCACCGGCAAGGCCAAGCTGACCGAGGACAACATCAAAGACACCCTGCGTGAAGTGCGCATGGCGTTGCTCGAAGCTGACGTCGCCTTGCCGGTGGTGAAAGACTTTGTCAATTCGGTCAAGGAGCGCGCCGTCGGCACCGAGGTGTCGCGCAGCCTGACGCCGGGCCAGGCCTTCGTGAAAATCGTCCAGGCCGAACTCGAAAGCCTGATGGGCGCGGCCAACGAAGACCTGAACCTGAGCGCCGTTCCGCCAGCCGTCGTGCTGATGGCCGGTTTGCAGGGCGCGGGTAAAACCACCACCGCCGGCAAACTCGCGCGCTTCCTCAAAGAGCGCAAGAAGAAGTCGGTCATGGTTGTGTCTGCGGACGTTTACCGTCCGGCAGCGATCAAACAGCTGGAAATGCTCGCAGGTGAAGTCGGCGTAACCTTCTTCCCGTCCGACCTGAGCCAGAAGCCAGTCGACATCGCGCAAGCGGCTATTAAAGAAGCAAAACTGAAATTCATCGACGTCGTCATCGTCGATACCGCCGGTCGTCTGCACATCGACGAAGAGATGATGGGCGAGATCAAGGCGCTGCACGCTGCGATCAACCCGGTCGAAACGCTGTTCGTGGTCGACGCCATGACTGGTCAGGACGCCGCCAATACGGCTAAGGCCTTCGGCGATGCACTGCCGCTGACCGGCGTGATTCTGACCAAGGTCGACGGCGACGCCCGTGGCGGTGCTGCGCTGTCGGTCCGCGCCATCACCGGCAAGCCGATCAAGTTCATTGGTATGGGTGAGAAGAGCGACGCGCTCGAGCCGTTCCACCCAGAGCGTATTGCTTCGCGCATCCTCGGCATGGGCGACGTGCTCAGCCTGATCGAGCAGGCCGAACAGACCCTCGACAAGGACAAGGCCGACAAACTGGCCAAGAAGCTGAAGAAGGGCAAGGGCTTCGACCTCGAGGACTTCCGCGATCAACTGCAACAGATGAAAAACATGGGCGGCCTCGGCGGCCTCATGGACAAACTGCCGAACATCGGTGGTATGAACCTGGCGCAGATGGGCAACGCCCAGGGCGCGGCAGAGAAACAATTCAAGCAGATGGAAGCCATCATCAATTCCATGACCCCGGCCGAACGCCGCGACCCTGAGCTGATCAGCGGTTCGCGCAAACGCCGGATCGCCATGGGGTCCGGCACCCAGGTGCAGGACATCGGTCGCTTGATCAAGCAGCACAAGCAGATGCAGAAGATGATGAAGAAATTCTCCGCGAAAGGCGGAATGGCCAAAATGATGCGCGGCATGGGCGGTATGTTGCCCGGCGGCGGTATGCCGAAAATGTAAAGAATTCGCGCCGACAGTCATGTCGGCGCAACCCCACATGGAAGTGGGATCTCCAGCAAACCCGCACTTGGCGGGAGCTGACTGGCCGTTTTCAACGACGGCTCTATAGCAAATCTTGATGGCGACCGATAGGCCGCCGGAAAAAGACATTTGCAAAAGTCCGGATATTCCTTAGAATATGCGGCCTTTCGGGCACCTATGCCCGCTGTGCCTTTAGATTTGCAGCACCGACTACAGGAACGATGTTCACATGCTAACAATCCGTCTTGCCCTTGGCGGCTCCAAAAAGCGCCCGTTTTACCACTTGACCGTAACCGACAGCCGCAACCCGCGCGACGGTTCGCACAAGGAACAGGTTGGTTTCTTCAACCCTGTTGCTCGTGGTCAAGAAGTTCGTCTGTCCGTGAACCAAGAGCGCGTAGCCTACTGGCTGAGCGTTGGTGCACAACCTTCTGAGCGTGTTGCTCAGTTGTTGAAGGACGCTGCTAAGGCTGCGGCCTGAGCAATATGAACGCGACGCCAGCCATTGCTGATGATTTGATCGTTATCGGCAAAATCTATTCGATTCACGGTGTTCGCGGCGAAGTGAAGGTCTTTTCCTTTACTGATCCAATTGGAAACCTGTTGGACTACAAAACCTGGACGCTCAAGCGTGAAGGCGTTGTACGGCAGGTAGAGCTGGTCAGCGGCCGTGTTCATAACGGCAAGTTTCTGGTCACAAAGCTCAAGGGTCTCGATGATCGTGAAGAAGCTCGTCTTCTGGCCGGTTATGAGATCTGCGTGCCGCGTAACCTGTTTCCAGATCTGACCGACGGCGAGTACTACTGGTACCAGCTGGAAGGTCTCAAGGTCATCGACCAACTCGGGCAACTACTCGGGAAAATCGATCACCTGCTAGAGACTGGCTCGAACGATGTCATGGTGGTCAAGCCTTGCGCTGGCAGCCTGGACGATCGCGAACGCCTGTTGCCCTATACGGAGCAATGCGTGTTGGTAGTCGACCTTGCCGCGGGCGAGATGAAGGTGGAATGGGATGCGGACTTCTAAGCGTGGCTAATTTGCGCGTAGAAGTGATCAGTTTGTTTCCCGAGATGTTCTCCGCCATCAGCGAGTACGGCATCACCAGTCGTGCGGTGAAACAGGGGCTCTTGCAGCTCACCTGTTGGAATCCGCGAGACTACACGACGGATCGACATCACACTGTGGATGATCGCCCATTTGGCGGTGGTCCGGGCATGGTGATGAAGATCAAGCCCCTGGAAGATGCGTTGGTTCAGGCCAAGGCAGCAGCCGGGGAGGCGGCGAAGGTCATTTACCTGTCCCCCCAAGGCCGTCAACTGACTCAGTCGGCGGTACGCGAGTTGGCGAATTCGGATGCATTGATCCTGATTGCCGGCCGCTATGAAGGCATTGACGAGCGTTTTATTGAAGCTCATGTCGATGAAGAGTGGTCGATTGGCGACTATGTACTGTCTGGCGGCGAGCTGCCGGCGATGGTCCTGATCGATGCGGTTACACGACTGCTGCCTGGAGCTTTAGGGCATGCGGACTCCGCCGAGGAAGATTCCTTTACGGATGGTTTGCTGGATTGCCCGCACTACACCCGACCGGAGGTGTATGCGGATCAGCGTGTTCCCGACGTATTGCTAAGTGGCAATCACGCGCATATCCGGCGTTGGCGTTTACAGCAGTCCCTTGGTAGGACCTTTGAACGACGCGCCGATCTTCTGGAAAGCCGCTCGCTTTCTGGAGAAGAGAAGAAGCTGCTCGAGGAATACATCCGCGAGCGGGACGATAGTTAACAACGTATCGATGGTAGATCCGACGATCTACCTTAGGAGCACAGCATGACTAACAAAATCATCCTTGCACTCGAAGCAGAGCAGATGACCAAAGAGATCCCTACCTTTGCCCCGGGCGACACTGTTGTCGTTCAGGTGAAAGTGAAGGAAGGCGACCGTTCGCGTCTGCAAGCGTTCGAAGGTGTTGTTATCGCCAAGCGTAACCGCGGCGTAAACAGTGCTTTCACCGTTCGTAAAATCTCCAACGGTGTTGGCGTAGAGCGTACTTTCCAGACCTACAGCCCGCAAATCGACAGCATGGCCGTTAAACGTCGCGGTGACGTACGTAAAGCCAAGCTGTACTACCTGCGTGACCTGTCCGGTAAAGCAGCTCGCATCAAGGAAAAACTGGCTTAAGTCCAGCTTCCGATGCAGAAAAAAGCAGCCTACGGGCTGCTTTTTTGTTGCCTGCGATTTATCTTCCTTGGCCGTACTGCCGGTCTTGCCTGAGCCTTTATGCCCGCCATCGATCATCCTTTGATAGACCAATTTCTCGACGCGCTGTGGCTGGAGAAAGGTCTTTCCGATAACACCCGCGATGCCTATCGCAGCGACCTGGCCTTGTTCAACGGCTGGCTGCAGGAGAAGGGGCTGGAGTTGATCAACGCCGGCCGTGAGTTGATCCTCGATCACCTGGCCTGGCGCCTGGAGCAAAACTACAAGCCCCGCTCGACGGCGCGATTTCTCTCCGGTGTGCGTGGCTTTTATCGCTATTTGCTGCGGGAAAAGCTGATCGCCGTCGATCCGACGTTGCGCGTCGATATGCCACAGCTCGGCAGGCCATTGCCCAAATCCCTGTCGGAAGCGGATGTCGAGGCTTTGTTAAGCGCCCCGGACCTGAGCGAAGCCATCGGTCAGCGAGATCGCGCCATGCTCGAAGTGCTTTACGCCTGCGGCTTGCGTGTGACTGAGCTGATCAGTCTGACACTGGAGCAGGTCAATCTGCGCCAAGGCGTGCTGCGAGTGATGGGCAAGGGCAGCAAGGAGCGGCTGGTGCCGATGGGCGAGGAGGCGATTGTCTGGGTCGAGCGTTACCTGCGCGATGGCCGCCAGGAATTGCTCGGCGGGCGTCCCAGCGATGTCATGTTCCCCAGCCGGCGCGGCGAGCAGATGACTCGGCAGACCTTCTGGCATCGCATCAAGCACCAGGCCAAGGTCGCCGGGATCGGCAAGTCGCTGTCGCCGCATACCCTGCGTCATGCCTTCGCCACGCACCTGCTCAACCACGGAGCCGACCTGCGGGTGGTGCAAATGCTGCTCGGCCACAGCGATCTGTCGACCACGCAGATCTATACACACGTCGCCCGCGCACGCTTGCAGGATCTGCACGCCAAACATCACCCGCGCGGTTAGTGCAGAACTGTGTAGCAGCTGGCGAAGCCTGCGTTCGGCTGCGAAGCAGACGTAAATCCTGAGTTCACGGTTCAACTGAAACACTGCAGTGCCTTGTTTCACGACTGCTTCGCAGCCGAACGCAGGCTTCGCCAGCTGCTACCCAAGCGTCGTACACCGGAAGTAAGGTGTCTTGTCTGGCGCATTCGGCCACAGGGGCCTTATGTGGTAGGCTTTGCCGGTTTGCACGATGGGCGATTATGACCCGGTGTTTCGGCACGGGCGTTCTGATCGTCCCATTTGTCCGCCTTCAGGAGTTCTCATGCGTCTGACCCATATTTTCGCCGCCGCAGCCATTGCGTTGGTCAGCACCTTTTCCGTCGCCGATGACGCGGCCGACAAAGCCATTCGTAAAAGCCTGGAAAACCTCCAGCTCGAGGTGCCAGTAGAAACCATCACCGCCAGCCCGCTGCCAGGCCTGTACGAAGTCAAACTCAAGGGCAGCCGCGTGCTCTACGCCAGCGCCGATGGCCAGTACGTGGTTCAGGGTTACCTGTTCCAGCTCAAGGACGGCAAACCGGTCAACCTGACCGAGAAGACCGAACGCCTGGGCGTTTCCAAACTGGTCAACGCAATCCCTGTCGCGGAAACCGTGGTTTACCCGGCAATCGGCGAAACCAAGTCGCACATCACCGTGTTCACCGACACCACCTGCCCGTACTGCCACAAGCTGCATGCCGAAGTGCCTGAGCTGAACAAGCGCGGCATCGAAGTGCGTTACGTCGCGTTCCCGCGCCAGGGCCTGGGCTCGCCGGGTGATGAACAGCTGCAAGCAGTCTGGTGCTCGAAAGACAAAAAAGCCGCCATGGACAAAATGGTCGACGGCAAGGAAATCAAGGCCGCCAAATGCGATAACCCGGTTTCCAAACAGTTCGCCCTCGGTCAGTCGATCGGCGTGAACGGCACACCGGCCATCGTTTTGGCTGATGGCCAAGTCATTCCGGGCTACCAGCCTGCGCCACAAGTCGCCAAACTGGCGCTGGACGCGAAATAAATTTGCATCGTCACGGTCAGCCATTGACGATCATGGTCCGGCGGTAACATTCACCGGGCCATCAATAGAGAACCGCGAGCATGCGGTTGTTTTCACGGCCGGCCTTGAGTCGGCCGTTTTATGGGGAGTTCACAGTGAAACCGGTCAAAGTAGGCATCTGTGGGTTAGGGACCGTCGGTGGCGGTACCTTCAACGTACTTCAGCGCAACGCCGAGGAAATTGCTCGTCGTGCCGGGCGTGGAATCGAAGTGGCACAAATCGCCATGCGCACGCCAAAGCCTCAGTTCCAGACGACCGGTATTGCGATTACCAACGATGTCTTCGAAGTGGCCACGAACCCTGAGATCGACATCGTCATAGAGCTGGTGGGCGGCTACACCGTTGCCCGTGAGCTGGTACTCAAAGCGATCGAGAACGGAAAACATGTGGTAACCGCGAACAAGGCGTTGATCGCCGTTCACGGTAACGAAATTTTCGCCAAGGCCCGCGAGAAGGGCGTGATCGTTGCGTTCGAAGCCGCCGTGGCCGGTGGTATTCCGGTGATCAAGGCGATCCGTGAAGGCTTGTCCGCCAACCGTATCAACTGGGTCGCCGGGATCATCAACGGCACCGGCAACTTCATCCTCACCGAAATGCGCGAAAAGGGCCGGACCTTCGAAGACGTACTCGCCGAGGCGCAAGCCCTGGGTTACGCCGAAGCCGATCCGACCTTCGACGTTGAAGGCATCGACGCGGCTCACAAGCTGACGATCCTGGCGTCCATCGCATTCGGTATTCCGCTGCAATTCGACAAGGCCTACACCGAAGGCATCACCAAGCTGACCACCGCTGACGTGAACTACGCCGAAGCGCTGGGCTATCGCATCAAGCACCTCGGTGTGGCTCGCAGCACGCCTGCCGGTATCGAGTTGCGTGTGCATCCGACGCTGATCCCTGCCGATCGCCTGATTGCCAACGTCAATGGCGTGATGAACGCGGTGATGGTCAACGGTGATGCCGCCGGTTCGACCCTGTTCTACGGCGCCGGCGCCGGTATGGAGCCGACCGCTTCGTCGGTCATCGCCGACCTGGTGGACGTGGTTCGCGCCATGACGTCCGACCCGGAAAACCGCGTGCCGCACCTGGCCTTCCAGCCAGATTCGCTGTCGGCCCACCCGATCCTGCCGATCGAAGCCTGCGAAAGCGCCTATTACCTGCGCATCCAGGCCAAGGACCATCCGGGCGTGTTGGCCCAGGTCGCGAGCATCCTGTCGGAGCGCGGCATCAACATCGAATCGATCATGCAGAAGGAAGTCGAAGAGCACGACGGCCTGGTGCCGATGATCCTGCTGACCCACCGTGTGCTGGAACAGCACATGAATGACGCGATCGCCGCTCTGGAAGCCTTGACGGGCGTGGTCGGTCCGGTCGTACGGATCCGCGTCGAGCACCTGAACTAAGCCGTTATCGTTCACTGGGCCCGCGCGCGGGCCCGGGTTTGCGAACACTGTCTATTGGAGCCAGTCATGCGTTATATCAGTACCCGCGGCCAGGCACCGGCCCTGAATTTCGAAGACGTCCTGTTGGCCGGTCTGGCCACGGACGGTGGTCTGTACGTCCCGGAAAACCTGCCACGTTTCACCCAGGAAGAAATCGCTTCCTGGGCCGGCCTGCCGTATCACGAGCTGGCCTTCCGGGTGATGCGCCCGTTCGTCACCGGCAGCATCCCCGATGCCGATTTCAAAAAGATCCTCGAAGAAACCTACGCTGTGTTCTCGCACAACGCCGTCGCGCCATTGCGTCAGCTGAACGGCAACGAATGGGTACTGGAGCTGTTCCACGGCCCGACCCTGGCGTTCAAGGACTTCGCCCTGCAACTGCTCGGTCGTTTGCTCGACTACGTGCTGGAAAAGCGCGGTGAGCGCGTGGTGATTGTCGGCGCTACTTCCGGCGACACCGGTTCGGCCGCCATCGAAGGCTGCAAGCACTGCGAAAACGTCGACATCTTCATCCTGCACCCGCACAACCGCGTGTCCGAAGTGCAGCGTCGCCAGATGACCACGATCTTCGGTGAGAACATCCACAACATCGCCATCGAAGGCAACTTCGATGACTGCCAGGAAATGGTCAAGGCCAGCTTCGCCGACCAGAGCTTCCTCAAGGGCACGCGCCTGGTCGCGGTGAACTCGATCAACTGGGCGCGGATCATGGCCCAGATCGTTTACTACTTCCACGCCGCCCTGCAACTGGGTGGCCCGGCGCGTTCGGTGTCGTTCTCGGTGCCGACCGGTAACTTCGGCGACATCTTCGCTGGTTACCTGGCACGCAACATGGGCCTGCCGATCAACCAGTTGATCGTCGCCACCAACCGCAACGACATCCTGCACCGCTTCATGAGCGGCAATCAGTACGTCAAGGAAACGCTGCACGCCACGCTGTCGCCGTCGATGGACATCATGGTGTCGTCGAACTTCGAACGCCTGCTGTTCGATCTGCACGGTCGCAACGGCGCCGCGATTGCCGGTTTGATGGACACCTTCAAGCAGGGTGGCGGTTTCAGCGTCGAAGAGGAGCGCTGGACCGAAGCTCGCAAACTGTTCGATTCGCTGGCCGTGGATGACGCTCAAACCTGCGAAACCATCGCCGAAGTCTTCGAGCAAACCGGCGAACTGCTGGATCCCCACACGGCTATCGGTGTGAAGGCTGCACGCGAGTGCCGTCGCAGCCTGGATACCCCAATGGTGATCCTCGGTACGGCCCACCCGGTCAAATTTCCGGACGCCGTGGAAAAAGCAGGCGTAGGAAAAGCGCTCGAACTACCTGCACATCTTTCTGATTTGTTTGAGCGAGATGAGCGCTGCACCGTGCTGCCAAATGACCTGAAAGCCGTCCAGGCCTTTGTCAGTCAGCATGGCAACCGCGGCAAGCCTCTGTAACCAATTAAAACTGTCACATTTTGAAGCCCGTCTCCTGACGGGCTTTCTCATTTCTGCATGTCACACTTGTCGTGATACGTACATGAAGAGTCGCCCCATGAAGGACGGGCGAGTTCATCGCCAAGGAAGTGACAATGTTGTTTTTCAGTAGATTGAAACCAGCCGTGTGCTGGGTATTTTTTTTAGCCGGCACCCTGGGCTTTGCTCAATGGGGGAGCGCGTCGCAATTGGCGGCCTCCGAGTCCAAAGGATCGGTCGCCGGCCCAACGATCGAGCTGGATGCTCAGGAGTTGAAATGGATTGCCGAGCATTCGCAAGTCATCGTCGCCTCGGTGCAATATCCGCTGTACCTGTTCAAGGATGAGCACGGCCACTGGAGCGGTTTGAACAATGATCTGCTCAACCGCATCAGCGCCATGACGGGATTGCACTTTGTTCATGAAGAGTCGTTTTCTACCGATCAGCTGCTTGGACGGCTGGAAAGCGGTGCCGCGGACATGAGCACGACGTTGGCGATGAATGACGAACGCAAGACGTTTCTGGATTTCAGTCATGCGTTCGGAGGCGCTGGCTGGGTGTTCGTCGGGCGAGCCGGGGAACCAGTGGTGCAATCCTTGGAGCAGCTGTCGGGAAGGGTCCTGGTGTTGCCGACGCGGCATGCGCTGGAGGCTACGATTCGCCGCGACAATCCGGACATCGACCTGCGCTCGGTTAAAACCTATATGGAAGCCCGGGCGCTGGTCGAAAGCGGTGAGGCCTATGCCACCATCGAAAACGAAATAGGAGCACAACTCTATCCGTCCGGTCAGCTCAAGGTCGGGTATACGGTGGAGGGCAAATGGGAGGCGGAGCACGTGGCCGTACGCAAAGGTCAGCCGCAATTGTCGAGCATCCTCAACAAGGCGCTTGAAGCGTTTCCTCCTGCCGAATTGCGCGCCATCCGCCTGAAATGGCTCAATGGGATTGCCCCCGTTCAAGTGCCCGGCAAATGGCACCGGCTCACCCAGTGGGGCTGCTGGGGAGTGTTTATCGTCAGTCTGTTCGGCCTGCTGTCTCTGCTCTGGAACCGTCGGCTCACGGTATTGATCCAGCAGCGCCTGGATGCCGAGAAAAATCTGAGTGATCAGCTCGCTTTCCAGCATGCGTTGGTGGACGCCATGCCCGATCCGATGTTTGTTCGTGATCTGGAAGGGCGTTTGATCATGTGCAACAAAAGTTATGAAGAGGGCTTGTCGACTCGTTTTGACCAGGTTCAGGGACGACAGTTGATTGAACAGGATGTCTTGCCCAAAGCGACTGCCGAACTGCTCCATGCAGAGTTCATGGCCCAGCTCGGTACGCGCAAGACCCGCTTCAGTGAGCGTCAGTTGATGTTCAATAACGGCGTCAGGCATGTCTATCAGTGGACGGTGCCTTTTTACAGTGCCGATGGACAATTGCGCGGCCTGCTGGGGGGATGGACCGATATCGGCAAGCGCAAGAAGCAGGCGTGACGCGGCTGTTTTTTCTCTGTCATCTTGGCCGTGCATGCTCTATTGACCAGAGGCGCAGGTTCGCCTGCAGTCGGTATCCAGAACTTTCTTCTCGGGCCAGAGGTCATTTACGGTAGGCACGCCCCAGGCACTTTGTTTTTGGACTATTGAGTGGTGATCGAGATGGAAAATATCAGTCTATTGCTCGGTGAGGCTCTGAGCCCGTATCAGGTTACATTGACCCCGTCTGGGACCCATGGCGAATGCCTGGTGACACTGATGAATGCGACCGGCGCTATCGTGGTCGAACGCGCGTTCAATCAGGCCCAGTTGACCAGCAAGCGTCTACTGACGGATGTGGTCGACGGGTTGCATCGCGACGTGCTGATCGCGGAAGGTCGGCTGGAGCCCTGCGTCATAGCGGCGTTGCGCAATGCGGCTCAGGACAAGATCCTGGCCAATCGAAATTGAATTGTTTTTTGTGGGAACCTTCCTGCGCCAATGTCAGTCAGATCATGTAACAGCAGGATCAAGCATTGTGCTCCGGTGCTTGTAGCTTGCTGTTACTGGTCTTTATATAGGCCACGTTTAACCCCGAGTCGTCTCCCCACTTCTCGGGGTTTCTTTTTGCCTGCGATTTGTCATTGCGCGGCCTGTTGTATGAAAAATGCCCGGCTGGCTTCCAGGTAGTCGCTGCGACTTTCGGGGTCCAGCCAGGCGGCGTATGCCTGGCTCAAATGATCGTGGGGCAGGGTGCGCAGCAGTTGGTTGATCTCGATGATCGCCTGCCGGCCCTGGGGTGTGTCGGTACAGCCGATGTAGCCGGACAGGTATTTGCCCGTGCCGCGAATCGGGTAGAACTGCAATTCATCCTCCGCGATCCCTTGCTGCTGGGCCTGGTAGCGGATTTCCGGGCGGTATCCCAACAGCATCCGCAAGCGCCCCAGACGTTGCATTTGCAACAGGCTGCCCAAGGCGTCGTTACCGTAGTGGAGGGTCAGTGAGTGGGCGGGTGCTTGTTTGAGCCGCGCGTCGAGATATTCGCCATAGTTGCGCTCGGCAATAATGCCCAGCTTCTCGTGGCCACTGGCCAACAGGGCAACCAGGTCCACTTCGCCATCCTTGATGAAGGGCGTCAGCACCTCCCGATCATCGCGGCGTACGGCCAATCCATTGCTCATGGCCCGAAACACCGGAATGGAAAACACGATCCAGCTATCGCGCTCCTTGCTCCAGTTCAGCGCCGCATCGCACGTGAGGGATGGCTCGTGGAGCATTTGCAAGCCGCGAGCGCGATTGACTCGCATCAGGGTGTGCTCGTATTGCGGCATGCGGGCGATCAGCAGCGGTAACAATTGATCGATCACTCCCTGGTCCTTTTTCGATCCTTCGAAAATCATCAGCGGTGGAAGGTCACGCAATAACCAGACCAGGGTTTCTTTCGGTTGCGCCAACGATGACTGAGCCTGGCCGGCGAGCAAAAGGAAAAACACGAACGCGCACACTGCTCGCCCGCCGCGCGTCAGGCAGTGATTGATGGGTCGCGTAAGCAGGCGTTTCAGCTTAGATCGCCCCGGCTTCACGCAGCTTTGCGATCTGCTCCTTGTCGTAACCAAGATCGTTGAGTACCTGCGCATTGTGTTCGCCCAACTGCGGTCCGACCCACTCTGAAGTGCCGGGTGTCTCAGAGAGTTTCGGCACTATTCCCGGCATCTTGAAATCTTTACCGTCCGGCAACTTGGCTTTCAGGAACATTTCCCGGGCCAGGTACTGTGGATCATTGAACATGTCTTCAGCGCTGAAGATCCGACTGACCGGTACGTCGGCCTGATTCAACTGCTCGATGATGGCGTCCAGCGGCAGTGAGCTGGCCCAGCGATCAATCACCCCATAAATCTCGTCGCGACGGCTATCGCGTCCGTCGTTGCTCGCCAACGCAGGGTCGTTGGCCAGGTCATCGCGACCGATGATCAGCATGAAGCGTTTGAAGATCGCGTCGCCATTGGCGCCGATCTGCACATGCTTGCCGTCGGCACTGGTGTGGATCGAGGAGGGTGTGATGCCCGGCATGATGTTGCCGCTGCGCTCGCGGATGAAACCGAACACGTCGAACTCGGGGACCATGCTTTCCATCATGGCGAAGATCGCTTCATATAGCGCCACATCCACCACTTGGCCCTGGCCGCCGTTGACTTCGCGATGACGCAGAGCCATCAGTGCGCCAATCACGCCCCAAAGCGCGGCAATGGAATCGCCGATGGAAATTCCGGTGCGCACCGGTGGTCGGTCTTCGAAGCCGGTGATGTAGCGCAGACCTCCCATTGATTCACCGACGGCACCAAAGCCTGGCTGATCCTTCATCGGCCCGGTCTGACCGAAGCCCGAGAGACGCACCATTACCAGTTTCGGGTTCAGTGCGTGCAAGACTTCCCAGCCCAGACCGAGTTTTTCCAACACGCCCGGGCGAAAATTCTCTATCAGGATGTCCGCTTCGCTGAGCAGTTTTTTCAGAATGGCCAGGCCGTCGGGGTGTTTCAGGTTCAGCGTCAGGGACTTCTTGTTGCGCGCCTGAACGAACCACCACAGCGAAGTGCCTTCATACAACTTGCGCCATTTGCGCAGTGGATCGCCGCCATCGGGGGACTCGATTTTGATCACTTCGGCACCGAACTCGCCGCAAATCCTCGAGGCAAACGGCCCGGCGATCAACGTGCCCAATTCAATGACTTTCAGACCTGAGAGCGGTTTTCCGGTGAGCGGCATGCTGAATCCTGTAGGACAGTGGCTGAGCGAATACAGCGTTTTAACATAGCCGAACGTCAGACGACCAAGGTTGATCGCCTTCCATTCGTGGATTGCCTACCGCATCGGTTAGACTTGCCGCCTTTCCCCGTATCAAGAAGCCCGTTCATGGCCCAGCCGTCCACGACCTACAAGTTTGAACTGAACCTTACCGACCTCGACCGCAACGTGTACGAGAGCGTGAAGCAAACCATCGCTCGTCACCCTTCGGAAACCGAAGAGCGCATGACCGTGCGGCTGCTGGCCTACGCCTTCTGGTACAACGAGCAGCTGTCGTTCGGTCGGGGTCTGTCAGACGTGGACGAACCTGCCCTGTGGGAAAAGAGCCTGGACGATCGAGTTCTGCACTGGATCGAAGTCGGCCAGCCAGACGCCGATCGCCTAACGTGGTGCTCGCGTCGCACCGAGCGCACCAGCCTGCTGGCCTACGGCAGCCTGCGCGTCTGGGAAACCAAAGTGATCCCGGCGATCAAAAACCTGAAAAACGTACACATCGCGGCCGTGCCTCAGGAAGTGCTGGAAACCTTGGCCAAAGACATGCCCCGCGTTATCAAGTGGGACGTGATGATCAGCGAAGGGACGATTTTCGTCACCGACGACCGTGGTCAACATGAAGTCCAGTTGCAGTGGTTGAGCGGCGAACGCGGCTAATTATTCGCCGCTAACCTGCGTCATCCGGTTTTATCCTACGTATTCAAGAGAAGCACCTGTCACCCCATGCGCATCGAACCTCGCCTGTTGCCCGACACTCTGCCATTCCTCGGTGATCTGCCGCCGCTGCTGACCCGTCTGTACGCGGCGCGGGGCGTGCTGTCCGAGGCTGAACTGGACAAGAGCCTGACGCGGCTGATCCCGTTCCAGCGGCTCAAAGGTATCGATGCGGCGGTGGATTTGCTGGTGACGGCGCTGGAGCAGCGTCAGCGGATTCTGATCGTCGGTGACTTCGACGCCGATGGCGCGACGGCCAGTACAGTGGGCATGCTGGGCTTGCGTCTGCTGGGTGCGGCTCACGTCGACTATCTGGTACCGAACCGTTTTGAGTACGGCTACGGCCTGACGCCGGAAATCGTTGAAGTGGCTTTGACCCGCGATCCGCAGTTGCTCATTACCGTGGATAACGGTATTTCCAGCGTTGAAGGCGTGGCGGCGGCGAAAAAGGCCGGGCTGAACGTCCTGGTCACCGATCACCACTTGCCCGGCGATGAACTGCCACTGGCCGATGCCATCGTCAATCCGAACCAGCCAGGTTGCGAGTTTCCGAGCAAGGCACTGGCCGGCGTCGGGGTAATTTTTTACGTGTTGATGGCCCTGCGCGCGCGCTTGCGCAGCCTCGGCTGGTACGAGAGCAAGCCGCAGCCAAACATCGGCGAGTTGCTGGACCTGGTGGCGCTGGGCAGCGTCGCCGACGTGGTGCCGCTGGATGCCAACAACCGGATTCTGGTGCACCAAGGCCTGGAACGGATTCGCGCCGGGCGTGCTCGGCCAGGCATCAAGGCAATCCTTGAGGTGGCCAAGCGTGACTCTGCGCGCATCACCTCCACTGATCTGGGTTTCATTGTCGGCCCACGCCTGAATGCGGCAGGAAGGCTGGATGACATGAGCTTGGGCATCGAATGCCTGCTCACGGAAGACGCCGGTCTGGCGCGTGAAATGGCGGTTCAGCTCGACGGCATGAACCAGGACCGCAAATCCATCGAGCAGGGCATGCAGCGTGAAGCGCTGGCTCAACTGAAAGATTTGCCGGTCGAGTCGATGCCGTTCGGCTTGTGCCTGTTCGATCCCGAGTGGCACCAGGGTGTCATCGGAATCCTTGCATCGCGTATGAAAGATCGCTATTTCCGTCCGACCATTGCCTTTGCCGATGCGGGCGATGGCTTGCTCAAGGGCTCGGGGCGTTCGGTTCAGGGTTTTCATATTCGCGACGCGTTGAGCGTGGTGGCGGCGCAGCATCCGAATCTGATCAGCAAATACGGCGGCCATGCGATGGCAGCCGGCCTGACGTTGCCGGAAGCGAATTTTCCGTTGTTCGCCGAAGCCTTTGACGCTGAAGTGCGTAGGCAATTGCGTGAAGAAGACCTGACCGGGCGCCTGCTGACGGACGGCACCCTGGCGGTCGAGGAATTCCACCTGGAACTGGCTCGCGCCCTGCGCCATGCCGGTCCTTGGGGGCAGCACTTCCCTGAGCCGCTGTTTCATGGGGTGTTCCAGTTGGTCGAGCAGCGCGTCGTCGGCGAGCGACACCTCAAAGTGGTGCTGAAAAGCGAATGCGGCTCGGTGAAGCTGGATGGCATTGCCTTCGGAATCGACCGCGACATCTGGCCGAATCCGACCATCAAGTGGGTGGAATTGGCCTACAAACTCGACCTTAACGAGTTCCGTGGCAACGAGACGGTGCAGTTGATGATTGCCCACATCGAACCGCGTTGAACCCTTCGCGAGCAGGCGATCTCCCTCACGCCAAATATCCCCGGAACCCTCCCTCATCCCCCGATGTCGACTAGGCTCTAAGCACTGCTTGATTATCCTTGTGACGTCTTGTCGAATTTTTGCCCGCGGGGGCGGGTGCTGCACCTTTTTCCTGTCACTCGTCGACTTTTCAAACAGAACCCTGGAGCCTGCCCACTGATTCGAGAGGTGCCCCATGAGTCTGCTGCTTGAACCCTATACCCTTCGCCAATTGACCCTGCTCAACCGCATTGCGGTGTCGCCGATGTGCCAGTACTCCAGCGTCGATGGACTGGCCAATGACTGGCACCTGGTCCACCTCGGCAGCCGCGCTGTCGGCGGGGCCGGCCTGGTGTTTACCGAAGCCACGGCGGTGACCGCCGACGGACGCATCACCGCCGAAGACCTCGGCCTGTGGAACGATGAACAGATCGAACCTTTGCAACGCATCACGCGCTTCATTGCGGCTCAAGGCGCTGTGGCCGGCATTCAATTGGCTCACGCTGGGCGTAAGGCCAGCACCCATCGGCCGTGGATTGGCAAACATGGCAGCGTCAAACCCGAAGACGGTGGCTGGGTTCCGGTGGGCCCTTCGCCGATTGCTTTCGACCCGCAGCACACACACCCCACACAGCTCGATGAAGGCGAGATCGCTGAGGTCATTCAGGCCTTTGTCGCTTCGGCCAAGCGAGCACTGACCGCCGGTTTCAAAGTGGTCGAAATTCACGCCGCCCACGGTTATCTGTTGCATCAGTTTCTTTCGCCCCTGAGCAACCAGCGGCGCGATCAATACGGTGGTTCGTTCGAGAATCGAATCCGGCTGGTTCTACAAGTCACCGAAGCGGTGCGTGCGGTGTGGCCTGAAGAACTACCGCTGTTCGTTCGGGTGTCGGCCACCGATTGGGTGGAAGACGGCTGGAACCCGGATGAAACCGTGGAGCTGGCGCGACGCCTCAAAGCGTTGGGTGTGGACCTGATTGACGTCTCGTCGGGTGGTACCGCGGCCAACGCCGAGATTCCTACAGGTCCCGGTTATCAGACCCGCTTCGCCGAACGTGTGCGCAAGGAGTCAGGCATTGCTACAGGCACTGTAGGGATGATTACCGAACCGGCGCAGGCCGAGCACATTCTGCGTACCTGCCAGGCTGACATCATCTTCCTGGCTCGTGAGTTGTTACGAGATCCGTACTGGCCGCTGCATGCCGATGATGACCTCGGTGGGCGCAAGGCCATCTGGCCGGCGCAGTATCAGCGGGCAACCCATCGTGACCAGCCGATTCACGAGTCGGATTTACGCGACTGATTGACGCTGTAAAACCAAAAAGCCCCGGTCGATTTGACCGGGGCTTTTGCGTTTCTACAGCTATCAGGTGTACTTGCGCTTATCCGGTGCCGGTGGGAAGTACTGGTACAACCAGGTTTCACTCAACGTCCGGTCGTGGGTGCGAATGAACAACCGCAGTTCCACTGGCTCCACGCTGTCATTGGTCGGGAACCAGTCAAAAGTAATGCGGTATCCCTTGATGTCATCCAGCACCAGCACGTTAAAGTCCTTCACCTGCCCATTCGAGCAGGTGACCACCGGCTCGATCCCCGCACCTTCCGGCAAGCGGTCCAGGCCGCCGCCCGTGAAGTCCACGGCAAACCGTCGAGCCCAAACCTCCGGGTAATGCTCGCCGGGGGCCCAGCCTTCGATGAAGCCGCCCATGCCCGAACGAGTGGCGTTGACCCGCGCCAACGGCGTACCCACTGGCGGCAGAGCGCTCCAGTAGAGCTTGTAGCCGTAGTTCAGTGAATCACCGGCCGCGACCGGTTTTTTCGGGGTCCAGAACGCGACGATGTTATCGAGGGTTTCGCCGGTCGTAGGAATTTCCATCAGATCGATAGAGCCTTCACCCCACGCGGTCGTAGGCTCTACCCACAGGCTCGGGCGCTTGCTGTACCAGTCGACGGTGTCCTGATAGCTGGCGAACTCATGATCGGTCTGCACCAGGCCGAAACCTTTCGGGTCAGTGTCGGCGAAGGCATTGAATTGAAGGGTGGCCGGGTTGTTCAGCGGGCGGCAGATCCACTCACCGTTGCCGCGCCACATGGCCAGGCGATCAGAGTCGTGGATCTGCGGGTGAATCGTGTCGCACATGCGTCGTTCATGGGTGCCGCAGCTGAACATGCTGGTCATCGGTGCGATGCCCAGTTGTTCGATGGCGGTGCGCGCGTTGATGTGGGCATCGATGCCCATGACGACCTGGCTGGCCTGACAGTCAATGTCGAAACGGTAGGCACCGGTAGCGCTTGGCGAGTCCAGCAGGGCGTACACCACGAAGCGGGTGCTGTCCTTGTCCGGGGTCTCAAACCAGAACTTGGTGAAGTCCGGGAATTCTTCACGCTTCTTGGCATACGTATCAATCGCCAGACCGCGAGCCGACAGACCGTACTGGCCCGAGGCATCTACCGCACGGAAATAGCTGGCGCCGAGGAATGACAACACGTCGTGCTGGTCCAGCTCCGGGGCCTTGAACAACTTGAACCCGGAGAACCCCAGATCGCCCGTGAGCTGCTTGGTGTCGACCGTGGTTTTTTCATAGTTGAACAGGGACGGACGGAAATGCACCTCTCGCGCCTGACGAGTCTTGGGATCGACGCTGTACATGCGCACCGGTTGCTTGAAACCCATGCCAACGTGGAAGAACTGCACATCCAGCTGACCGTTGAGGTCATTCCACAGCGAATGGTTGCCGTCGTAGCGGATCGCGTTGAAATTTTGCGGCGTCATGGTCGCCAAGGTCGGCGGCAGCACCTGCTTGGTGTCCTGATATCGATTGCCGGCGAGCTGCTTGGCCTGGATCTTCAGCGTTTCAAAGTCGAACGCCTGAGCTTCGCCATCCGCCGCGCTGTTACCGGCCCAGGCCCGCGCAGCCAGCAGGCCGCTGGCTGACAATCCGGTGTAGGCAGCGATGGCCATGGATGCTTTGAGCAAATTCCTGCGGTGCATAAGTACAACCTGTCGTGAACAATCCCGCGCCGTTCCTGGCACGTGCTGGATCAAAAATGGAGGTTCGGACATGCCTTCGGCCAAACGCAACGGACATTACACTGATAACAAATAGCTTAAACCGTTCGGTTGCGGAGAAAAAATGATTGGTAGCACTTTGGCTTCGTGGCAATGAAACAAGAAATGTCGGTTTAGTTTTCTGACAGGACTTTCTGATTTATAGGGCATTTCTGCTTTTTTTGACTAATTACTCTAAAAATCACTTTTCAGCGCCGATTTAATTCCTATTCTGTGTTCATGACCGGTTTCTGCCCTTCAGGCCGGCGGCGAATGAAAAGGAAAGGGCGATGCGGTTTTTGAAGTTTTCTCTGACGTATAGAAGGACATCGTCCATGTCGAAAGTACAAGGCATCACCGAACTGTTAGGAATCTTTCCCTGCCTGGCTACCGGGCGGCGAAGGCGTCGGCTGAGTTCGGACGAAATGAAATTGTTAGAGCGCTATCGGGAGCTGTCGGAAAGCGACCAGATTGCGATGCGGTACTTGGTGGATGCGATGAGGAGTGTTTCGCGGTTTTGACCGAGGATGGTTACCGTGAAGGCCATTTGGCTTTTACGGTGGCCAGGCGGGTCAGTTTGCCAGCATCGGCGTCGATGATGCCTTCGTGGATTGCTTGGCGGCGAGCCGCGATATTTTTTAGCTCGATGGTTTGTTGCAGATACTTTTCTGAAAAGGCGCTATCACTTGAAATCACTTCAGTGACGCTTTGGCTGGTGATGCGCGGTTTGCTCATGGCTGCGGATTGCTCTTGCGGGAGATTGAACAGGTGTATTCAAGCCAAAGGGGGCGGACTGTGAAGTCTGCCCCTTTTTCATTTTTTCACTCTACCTTCAACTGCAAGTGCCCACGATCGTGAACGGCCGCTGTGCCTGCATCGGGAGCCGCCACTCAGAGGAGCGCGGTTGCGCCATATTGATTGTGTTCCGGCTTCGACCCCGGGTCGCTGATTTGGCAGCGACGAGGTAAAGCCTATCGTTCAGGCGCTCGCGGCGCCAAGTCTACGTTGGCGCCGCATGCTGTAGGAATCGGTGTCTTTTCAGGAAGGGCTCGTCTGTAGGAGAGAACATGACCACGAACCCAGCCCGCATCGCTGCGGGCAGGGCAGGGCAAGTACCGTTATCGACTAACCTTCCAAGCATTCCCTGCAGGCGCAGCCCCATGGTCATACGGCTTGGCAAGCCACATATAAACCAGCCCCAACCCAATAGACCAGCGCACCGATGTTCACTGCCCAGCCCCAGGCGCCGAGGGTGAATTTGCCGCTCGGTTTCTAGCCTTTCATCTCGAGCGTAGGAATAGAGCAGACGACTCGCCGCAGCTTGCAGGCTGATGACGCAGGAGATAAAGGAAATCATTACCACGCCCATCACCACTTTGAACCGACCGGGTCATGACGGCGCTGCCCGGATCGGTGGTTATTGTTTTGTGTTGCGGTGAGGCCATCGCGGCGGTGCGGCGATCCGACGATGCTTTTAGTGCTTGAACATCACATGCCGAACAACGGTGTAGTCCTCCAGCCCGTACAGGGACATGTCCTTGCCATAACCGGACAGTTTCTGACCGCCATGCGGCATTTCGCTGACCAGCATGAAGTGCGTATTTACCCAGGTGCAGCCGTACTGCAAGCGTGCAGACAAGCGATGTGCGCGACCCACGTCCGAGGTCCAGACCGACGACGCCAGGCCGTAGTCCGAATCGTTGGCCCAGCCCAGCACCTGCGCTTCATTGGTGAACTTGGTCACCGACACCACCGGCCCGAACACTTCGCGACGAACAATCTCGTCGTCCTGCTGAGCGTCGGCCAACACCGTCGGTTCGAAGAAGAAGCCATTGCCCTCAACAGCCTTGCCGCCCGTGACCAAGCGGATGTGCGGTTGCGCCACGGCACGCTCGACAAACCCGGCCACGCGGTCGCGGTGTTGCGCGGTGATCAACGGACCGAGCTCGGTCGACGGATCATCCTGCACACCGTACTTGATGCTGCTGACCGCCGCGCCGAGCTTCTCGACGAATGTGTCGTAGATGCCTTCCTGCGCGTAGATGCGGCAGGCGGCGGTGCAGTCCTGGCCGGCGTTGTAGAAACCGAAGGTGCGAATGCCTTCCACGGCAGCATCGATGTCGGCGTCGTCGAAGATGATCACCGGGGCCTTGCCGCCCAGTTCCATGTGCATGCGTTTGACGCTGTCAGCGGTGCTGGAAATGATGTTCGAACCGGTGGCGATCGAACCGGTCAACGAGACCATGCGCACTTTCGGGTGGGTGACCAGTGGGCTGCCGACCGTAGGACCACGGCCGAACACCAGGTTAAGCACGCCGGCCGGGAAAATATCCGACGCCAGTTGCGCCAGACGCAGGGCGGTTAGCGGGGTTTGTTCCGATGGCTTGAGCACCACGGTATTACCCGCCGCGAGGGCTGGGGCGATTTTCCAGGCGACCATCATCAGCGGGTAGTTCCACGGCGCGATGGAGGCGATCACGCCGACCGGGTCGCGGCGGATCATCGAGGTGTGGCCGTGCAGGTATTCACCGCCCGCCGAACCGCTCATGCAACGACTGGCGCCGGCGAAGAAACGGAACACGTCGGCAATCGCCGGGATCTCGTCGTTCAACGCGGCGCTGTAGGGCTTGCCGCAGTTGTCCGATTCCAGTTTGGCCAGCTCTTCGCCGTGGGCTTCGATGGCGTCGGCGAGTTTGAGCAGCAGCAGCGAGCGTTCTTTCGGGGTGGTTTGCGACCAGCTGTCGAAGGCGCTGTCGGCGGCCCGCACGGCGGCATCGACCTGAGCTTCGCTGGCTTCATTGATCTCCACCAATACGCTGCCCAGTGCAGGGTTGAACACGGGTTGGGCGGGGCCTTCGCCGTCGATCAGTTGGCCATTGATCAAGAGTTTGGTTCGCATGGCTTGTCCTCATTGCAGCTTTTATTTTTTTGCCGGAACCGGATCCCTTGTAGGAGCGAGCGGTGCGGCGATCCGACTTGCCCGCGAAGAGGCCATTACATTCAACATTGATGTCGACTGACACACCGCTTTCGCGGGCAAGCCTCGCTCCTACAGGATCCGGTTCCCACATTGGAAAATGAGTTGTTCGTTATTTCCCGCCACTGCCCGCAACGCTTTCGCCGCCCCGGGTCAGGTAATAGGCGCCGAGAATCGGCAGCATGGTCACCATCATCACGAGCATCGCGACGACGTTGGTCACCGGCACGTCCCGTGGGCGGCTGAGCTGGTTGAGCAGCCACAGCGGCAGGGTGCGTTCATGGCCGGCGGTGAAAGTGGTGACGATGATTTCGTCGAACGACAGCGCAAACGCCAACATGCCGCCGGCCAACAACGCCGAGCCGAGGTTCGGCAGGACGATGTAGCGGAAGGTCTGCCAGCCATCGGCGCCAAGGTCCATCGAAGCCTCGATCAAACTGTGAGAGGTGCGACGCAACCGGGCGATGACGTTGTTGTAGACGATCACCACACAGAAGGTCGCGTGACCGACGATGATGGTGAACATCCCAGGCTCTATCCCCAGCGTCTTGAAGGTCGCCAGCAAGGCGATACCGGTGATGATCCCGGGCAAGGCAATCGGCAGGATCAGCATCAGCGAGATGCCTTGCTTGCCGAAGAAATCCCGGCGGTACAACGCCGCCGACGCGAGGGTGCCGAGGACTAATGCAATCAACGTTGCGACGGACGCAATCTGCAGCGACAGCTTGATCGCTTCCAGTACGTCAGGACGCGAGAACGCCACGCCGATCCACTTCAGGGTGAAGCCCCTGGGCGGGAAGCTGAACGCTGCGTCTTCAGTGTTGAAGGCGTACATGAAGATGATCAGGATCGGGAAGTGCAGAAACACCAACCCGCCCCAGGCTGCGATGCGCAGGCCCAGAGAAGCCTGATCTTGAGACGAAGCGTCAGAGCGCATCGAAGGCCCCCAGTCGTTTGACGATGGACAGGTAAATGGCGATCAGCACGATCGGCACCAGCGTGAAAGCCGCGGCCATCGGCATGTTGCCGATCGCGCCTTGCTGGGCGTACACCATGCTGCCGACGAAGTAGCCCGGTGGCCCCACCAGTTGCGGCACGATGAAGTCGCCCAGAGTCAGCGAAAAGGTGAAGATCGAACCGGCCGCGATGCCTGGAATCGACAGCGGCAGAATCACTTGCATAAAGGTCTGACGCGGCTTGGCGCCAAGGTCGGCAGACGCTTGCAGCAAGGACGGCGGCAGACGTTCCAGCGAGGCCTGGATCGGCAGGATCATGAACGGCAGCCAGATGTAGACGAACACCATGAAACGGCCCAGGTGCGAGGTCGACAACGTGCTGCCGCCCACCCCCGGAATGCCCAGCACGAACTGCAACACGGGCTCCAGCCCCAGGTGTTGAACGAACCATTGCGCAACCCCGCCTTTGGCCAGCAGCAAGGTCCAGGCATACGCCTTGACGATGTAACTGGCCCACATCGGCATCATCACCGCGATGTAGAAAAACGCCTTGGTCTTGCCGGTGGTGTAGCGCGCCATGTAGTAGGCAATCGGGAACGCGATCACGGCACTGGCGATCGACACGACGACGGCCATGCTCAAGGTGCGCAGGATGATGTCGAAGTTCGAGGGCTGGAACAGCGCGGCGAAGTTCGCCAGGGTCAGGTCGGGCGTGACCGCCATGGTGAAGTCATCGAAGGTGTAGAAACCTTGCCACAGCAGAACCAGCAGTGAGCCGAGGTAGATCGCGCCGAACCAGAGCAGCGGCGGTACCAGCAGCATCGACAGGTACAGGTTCGGCCGGCGATACAGCAGGTTGGAAAACCTGTGCAACGGCGAGCCGCCGGCCGGGATTTGAGTCATCGCCACGCTGTTCATCTCACACCCCGCCGACAACGGTGTCGTGCAGCGGGATCATTGCTTCCCGTGCCCAGCGCGCGCTGATGCGTTGCCCGGTCTGGTGCTGGGCGCTAACGTCCAGCCACTGGACGTTGGCCTGGCTAATGTTCAAGGTCTGGCCGTTCTCCAGTTTTACTTCATAGCGGGTGGCGCTGCCTTGGTACTGAATGTCATGGAGCAAGCCGCTGACTTCAATTTCATGGCTGGCCAGCGGCCCTTCGGCGAAACGCACGTGTTCCGGGCGAATCGAAAACGGTTGTGGATTGCCGCTCAATTGCTTCGCCAGATCGCCGCGAATCACGTTGGAGGTGCCGACAAATTCGGCGACAAAAGTTGTCGCCGGTTTCATGTACAGGTTGCGCGGTGTGTCGACCTGCTCGATGCGCCCCTTGTTGAACACCGCCACGCGATCCGACATCGACAGCGCTTCGGTCTGGTCGTGGGTGACGAAAATGAAGGTGATGCCGAGCTGGCGTTGCAGCTTCTTCAGTTCACCCTGCATTTGCTCGCGCAGCTTCAAGTCGAGAGCGCCCAACGGCTCATCGAGCAGCAGCACTCGCGGACGATTGACCAAGGCGCGGGCCAGCGCCACACGCTGGCGCTGACCGCCGGACAGTTGCACCGGTTTACGCTCGCCGTAACCGCCGAGGGCGACCATGTCGAGGGCTTCTTCGGCGCGTTTCTGACGTTCGGACTTGCCGACGCCTTTGACCTTCAAACCGTAGGCGACGTTGTCGAGTACGTTCATGTGCGGGAACAGCGCGTAATCCTGGAACACGGTGTTCACGTCACGCTGATACGGCGGCAGCCCGGCGGCTTCTTCGCCATGAATACGGATAGAGCCTGCACTCGGTTGTTCGAAACCGGCGATCAGGCGCAGACAGGTGGTTTTGCCCGAACCGGAAGGGCCCAGCATGGAAAAGAACTCGCCGTCCTGGATGTCTATGGAAACCCGGTCAACGGCCTTCACTTCGCCGAACTGACGGGAAACGTTGGTGAACTGGACTGCAAGCGTCATGGTGCGCAACTCCAAAAATCTGAATCTTTAAAAGCATCGTCGCATCGTCGCCCGGAGCCGGCTCGCTCCCACAGGTTTTGCGGTGCTCTTGTGGGAGCGATCTGTAGCAGTTGCCGAGGAACGAGGCTGCGTTGGGCTGCGCAGCGGCCCCCGAAGGGCGGTCCTGCGGACACGCAACGCAGCCTCGTTCCTCGGCAGCTGCTACAGGGGTGTTAGCGGCCGCCCATGATCGCGATGTAGTCTTGTGTCCAGCGGCTGTACGGCACGAACTTGCCGCCTTCAGCCTGCGGGGTTTTCCAGAAGGCGATTTTCTCGAACTGGTCGAAGCCGTTGGTTTTGCAGCCCTCGGCGCCGAGCAATTCGCTCTCCTTGCACCCCGCCGGAACCGCCGGCAGCGAACCGAACCATGCCGCCAGGTCACCCTGGACTTTCGGTTGCAGCGACCAGTCCATCCACTTGTAGGCACAGTTGGGGTGCTTGGCTTCGGCGTGGAGCATGGTGGTGTCGGCCCAACCCGTTGCACCTTCTTTTGGAATGACCGAGGCAACCGGCTGCTTGTCCGCCACCAGGCCATTGACCATGTAGCCCCAGGTGCTGGACGCCGCCACGCCTTCGTTTTTGACGTCACTCATCTGAACCGTTGCGTCGTGCCAGTAGCGGTGGATCAAGGGCTGTTGCTTGCGAAGCAGGTCCAGCGCCGCTTTGTATTGCGCTTCGTTGAGTTGGTACGGGTCCTTGATGCCCAGTTCCGGCTGTTTCGATTTGAGATACAGCGCCGCATCGGCGATATAGATCGGGCCGTCGTAGGCTTGAACTCGGCCCTTGTTGGACTTGCCGTCCGGCAGGGTCTGTTCTTCGAACACCACGCTCCAGCTGTCCGGCGCTGTTTTGAAGATATTGGTGTTGTACATCAACACGTTCGGGCCCCATTGGTACGGGGTGCCGTAGGTTTGCTGATTGACGACGTACCAAGGCCCGTCCTTGAGACGAGGGTCAATGTTCTTCCAGTTCGGGATCAACGCCGTGTTGATCGGCTGCACACGCTGGCCGGCGATCAGTCGCAGGGACGCATCGCCAGACGCGGTCACCAGGTCGTAACCACCCTTGGCCATCAGGCTGACCATTTCATCGGAAGTGGCGGCGGTTTTCACATTGATCTTGCAGCCGGTTTCCTTCTCGAAACCGGTCACCCAGTCGTAGGTCTTGTCGCTTTCGCCACGTTCGATGTAGCCGGGCCAGGCCACAATATCCAGCTGACCTTCGCCGGCACCGACGGCTTTCAGCGGTTCGGCGGCCTGGATACTGGCGCTGGACAACAGCGCTGTTGTGATGGCACTGAGCAATGCGGTCTTGTGCACGAACATGGGAATTCCCTCTTATTTAATTATGGTCGGGGCAGTTGTGAACGTGGTGAAGCATGCCGTTAGTGGCTTGTTATTAGCGTAGTCAGAGATGCTGTCCGTGGCGCGCCATGATGTGCCGCACCACGCTGTAGTCCTGGAGCGAATCGCTGGATAAGTCTTTGCCGTAGCCCGAACGCTTCAGGCCGCCGTGGGGCATTTCGCTGACCAGCATGAAATGGCTGTTGATCCAGGTGCAGCCGTACTGCAACCGCGCCGCAACCTGCATGGCTTTGTCCAGGTTCTGGGTCCAGACCGAGGAGGCGAGGCCATATTCCGAGTCGTTGGCCCAGTCCACGGCTTGTTCGAGCTGATCGAAACGGGTCACGGTAACCACTGGCCCGAAGACTTCGCGCTGGACGATTTCATCGCTCTGCTTGCAACCGGCCAGCAAGGTCGGCTGGTAATAGAATCCGGCGCCGGAATGCACCGCCGCGCCGGTTACCCGCTCGATGTGCGGCTGACCGAGGGCGCGCTCGACGAAGCTGGCCACGCGGTCGCGTTGGCGAGTGCTGATCAGCGGGCCGATCTCGTTGTCGGCGTCGCGTTTGCCGGCGAAGCGCAGGCTGCTGACTGCCGCGCCGAGTTCGGCCACCAAGCGATCATGAATCCCGGCCTGTGCATAAATGCGACACGCTGCGGTGCAATCCTGACCGGCGTTGTAATAGCCGTAAGTGCGCACGCCTTCGACCACGGCTTGAATGTCAGCATCGTTACAAACGATCACCGGCGCTTTGCCGCCGAGCTCAAGGTGGGTGCGCTTCAGGGTTTTCGCGGCGGCCTGGAGGATTTTTTGCCCGGTGACGATATCGCCGGTCAGCGACACCATGCGCACTTTAGGATGGCTGACCAAATGGCTGCCAACGCCTTCACCACCGCCGCAAACGATGTTGATCACGCCGCGCGGCAGGATCTCGGCCAGCGCCGGCGCCAGTGCCAGAATCGACAGCGGCGTGTGTTCCGACGGCTTGAACACCAGCGTGTTGCCAGCGGCCAGGGCCGGAGCGATTTTCCACGCGGCCATCATGATCGGGTAGTTCCACGGCGCAATCGACGCGACCACGCCAATCGGATCGCGACGGACCATGCTGGTGTAGCCGGGCAGGTATTCGCCGCTGAGCTGACCGGTCTGGCAGCGCACGGCGCCGGCGAAGAAGCGGAACACATCGACTGTGGCGCTCAAGTCGTCCTGACGGGCCAGGTGCAATGGCTTACCACAGTTCAGCGATTCGAGGCGGGCGAGGAGGTCAGCTTGTTTTTCGATGGCGTTGGCAATGTCTAACAGTAAATTTGAGCGCTGTTGCGGCGTGGTCCGCGCCCAACCGGCAAAGGCGCGGTGGGCGGCGAGGATCGCGGCTTCGACCTGCTCGGTACTCGCTTCGGCAATGTGCGTCAGCACTTCACCGGTGGCCGGGTTGAGAATGGGTTCGACAACCACCCCCTGGCCCGCGACCAATTCGCCATCGATCAACAACGCGGTGAACAACGGGGTCTGCGCGCCAGCCATTTTTCGGGTTCTCTTTTCTTGTGTGGCCATGGTGCTCCCTGTGACTGGGGCCCGGCCGTCTTATAGATGCAGCAAGACTAGTGCTCAGGCCCGAGGTCGACAAATTCTAAATACTGAAGGTGGCATTCGATTAAATAGATGGCTTGCGCCCGCCGTGGGGTTGCTCACGGGCAACGGTCAGGAACGGGTCCACCAGCGCCGGGCGCGCGGTGCCGCGACGCCAGGCCAGGCCGACGTCGAGGGTTTGGCTCAGGTCCGCGATTGTGCGGGCTTCGATGATGTCGCCTTCCAATGACCACGGGCGGTAAGTCATGTCGGGCTGGATCGAAACGCCTAATCCTGCGGCGACCAGGCTTCGCACGGCTTCCGTTGAGGCGGTTCTTAATGTGATGCGCGGTTGCAGGGAGGCCGCCGACCACATGCGTTGCGCATTGCGATCCATTTCATCGACGTTCAGCTGAATCAACGGTTCGCGGGCCACATCGGCGAGGTTGATGCTGTCGTGTTCCAGCAGCGGATGCTGGGCCGGCAGCCATAGCCGGTGCGGCGAGTGGGTCAACACTTCGGTCTGCAAGGCATGGCGGTCTTCGAGGTTGGAGAGAATCAGCACGCCGACATCGATTTCACCGCTGACCAGCAAATGCTCGATGTAAGGGCGCTCGTCCTCCATCACGCGGATCTCGACGTTGGGGTAGGCGCGCTGGAAACGGGTGAGCAAGTCCGCGAGGTAGTAACCGGCCACCAGGCTGGTCACACCGATGATCAACTGCCCGGCGACCTGGTCGGTGCTCTGTTGCAGGCTGTGCGTTTGGCGTCGTCCACCGTCGCCAGAATCAGGTGCGCTTGGCGTAGGAATTGGTGGCCTTGGTGAGTCAGCGTCATGCCCTTGGCGTGACGATTGAACAGGCCAACGCCGATTTCCTGCTCCAGTTGCTGGATCGCCAGGGTCAGGGTGGACTGGGAAATGAATGCGGTTTGAGCGGCGGCGGAGATTGAGCCGGTCTCAGCCACGGCGATGAAATGGCGGATCTGACGCAGGGTCATCATGGGGAAGTACCCGGTGGGCGGTTTTTATCGATTTTTCTGAGTGTATATCTTTTTTTCTGATGAGCTGCGGTCAGCTGAAAAACGCTGCGCAACATCTCGAAGCACTCTCGCTCCCGGACACCGGGCACTTTCGATCTAGGCTGATGGCCTTAAAGATCTAGTTAACCCGAATGCGTGGAGGCAGCAAATGAACACCCGTGGATTGCTCGATCAGCTACTCAAGTCCGGTCAGGACATGTTGCAGAACAAGGCCGGCGGCTCACAAAACAAGACCGCTGGGGGTGGCTTGGGCGGATTGCTCGGCGGCAGCGGTGGTTCGGGCGGCCTTGGCAGCCTGCTCTCTGGCGCGGGCGGCGGAGCGTTGGCGGCGAGTGCCATGGGTTTGCTGCTGGGCAGCAAGAAAGGGCGCAATGTCGGCGGTAAGGTCCTGACTTATGGTGGCCTCGCCGCATTGGGCGTGATTGCCTACAAGGCGTATGGCAACTGGCAGGCCCAGCAGGGCACTGCGCCGAAGACTGAACCGCAAACCATCGACCGCTTACCGGCGGCGCAAGTTGAACAGCACAGCCAGGCGATTCTCCAAGCGTTAGTGGCTGCGGCTAAAGCTGATGGTCATGTCGACGATCGCGAGCGTGCGCTGATTGAAGGTGAATTCACCAAGCTCGATAACGATCAGGAGTTGCAGCACTGGCTGCACGCCGAACTCAACAAACCGCTGGACCCGGCCGACGTTGCCCGCGTTGCCAGTACGCCGGAAATGGCCGCTGAGATGTACATCGCCAGTGTGATGCTGGTGGACGAGGAGAGCTTCATGGAGAAGTCCTACCTCGATGAACTGGCGCGGCAACTGAAGCTTGAGCCGGGGTTGAAGGCTGAGTTGGAGAAGCAGGTGCGTCAGGCTTCTATTTAAGCGTTGTCTTAAAAAATCGCAGGTTTCGCCAATGCCTACATCGACCGTAGGCACTGGCGGAGCCTGCGATTTTTTTTGCATCACAACAGCGCGCTCCGAAACGACACAAGCCCCTCGCCGCACAGGTATTTCAGCGATTTGCACAGGGATGAGACGTGGTGCGCACCCGTCTTACAAATGAAACACCGCCCTCAGCTATACTCCGCAACATTTGAACTGCACCCCGAGGACTGACTGTGAAGAACTGGACGTTGCGCCAACGCATTTTGGCGAGCTTTGCGGTGATTATCGCCATCATGTTGCTGATGGTCGTCGTCTCGTATTCGCGGTTGTTGAAGATCGAGGTCAGCGAAGACAGCGTACGTGACGACGCGCTTCCCGGGGTCTATTACAGTTCGATGATTCGTGGCGCTTGGGTCGACAGCTTCCTCCACATCGAGGAGATGCTGGGTCTGAAGGAAGGGCAGGGTATCAGTACCAAAGATGTCGCCGACCTCAAGCGCTATGAAGCGCAAGTGCAGGAAGCGATCAACAACTATCGCGGCACTGTGACTACCGAAGAAGACAAAGCCGAGTTCGCGGTTTTCCAAAAAATCCATCAGGATTACGGCAAGATGCTGGCCGCGGTGTTCGACTTGCATCAGCGCAACCAGCGAGCCGACGCCATCAAGTTGTTCAACGAACAGCTGACCCCGACATGGACCGCGGGGCGTCTGAAACTAAATGACATTCTTGTGTACAACAAAGCCAGGGCAGATCAGGCCATGGCGGACATCCATGACGCCGTGCTCACCGCTCAAGTCATCATGGGCATTTCCCTGCTGGTGGCGGTTTTGGCCGCTGGTCTCTGCGGCCTGTTGCTGATGCGCGCGATCATGGCGCCCATGAACCGTATCGTGCAGATCCTCGAAATCATGCGCACGGGTGATTTGAGCGGCCGCTTGAACCTTGCGCGCAAGGACGAATTCGGCGCCGTGGAAACCGGCTTCAACGACATGATGGCCGAGCTGACGTCCTTGGTGTCTCAGGCTCAGCGCTCCTCAGTGCAGGTCACCACCTCGGTCACTGAGATCGCCGCTACCTCCAAGCAACAGCAGGCTACGGCCACCGAAACTGCTGCCACCACCACCGAAATCGGCGCGACGTCCCGTGAAATCGCCGCCACTTCGCGAGACCTCGTGCGCACGATGACTGAAGTGTCCACCGCTGCCGATCAGGCCTCGGTGCTCGCCGGCTCCGGGCAGCAAGGCTTGGCGCGTATGGAAGAGACCATGCATTCGGTGATGGGCGCGGCCGATCTGGTCAACGCCAAACTGGCAATCCTCAATGAGAAGGCCGGCAACATCAACCAGGTGGTGGTGACCATCGTCAAGGTCGCCGACCAGACCAATCTCCTGTCCCTCAACGCTGCCATCGAGGCCGAAAAGGCCGGTGAATACGGCCGCGGGTTTGCCGTGGTCGCCACCGAAGTGCGGCGTCTGGCGGACCAGACCGCCGTCGCCACGTACGACATCGAGCAGATGGTGCGCGAGATCCAGTCGGCGGTGTCGGCCGGGGTCATGGGCATGGACAAGTTCTCCGAAGCAGTGCGCCGCGGCATGTCCGAGGTGCAGCAGGTCGGCGAGCAACTGTCACAGATCATTCATCAGGTTCAGGCGCTGGCGCCGCGAGTGTTGATGGTCAACGAAGGCATGCAGGCCCAGGCCACGGGCGCCGAACAGATCAACCACGCGCTGGTGCAATTGGGCGATGCCAGCAGCCAGACCGTCGAGTCCCTGCGCCAGGCCAGTTTCGCCATCGATGAACTGAGCCAGGTGGCCGTAGGGCTGCGCAGCGGCGTTTCGCGATTCAAAGTCTGATGAGCGAACTCACGGCCAAACGCATCGCCGTGAAGCCGGTGCTGCAATCATTGTTTCTGGTGTTCCGCATCGGCAACGAGCGCTATGCCTTGCAGGCCATCGAGGTGGCGGAAGTGCTGCCGCGCCTGCCGTTGAAGCCGATTCCCCGCGCGCCGGACTGGGTCGCGGGGGTGTTCGCCTATCGCGGCGCGGTGGTGCCGGTGATCGACCTCAGTGCGCTGACCTTCGGCCAACCGGCCCAGGCCCGCACCAGCACGCGCTTGGTGCTGGTCAATTACCGCCCGGATGAAACCAGTGAGGCGCAATTGCTCGGGCTGATTCTGGAACAGGCCACCGATACCTTGCGTTGCACCCCGGCGGATTTTCAGCCTTATGGCCTGGACAATCGCCAGGCGCCGTACCTCGGGCCGGTGCGCGAAGATGCTCAGGGTTTGCTGCAATGGGTGCGGGTCGCCGACTTGCTCGATGAGCAGGTTCGCGCGCTGCTGTTTCCGTCGACGCCACTGGACTTGGCGCTGTTTGAGGAGCGGCCATGAGCAGCGATCAGCGGTTTTTCGATTTCCTCAAAGAGCGCATCGGTCTCGACGTGACCTCGGTGGGGCCGGCGATCATCGAGCGTGCGGTGCGTCAGCGCAGCACGGCGTCCAACGCGCTGACGGCCGATGAGTATTGGCAAGCTTTGCAGGGTTCGCGGGACGAGCAACACGCGCTGATCGAAGCGGTGATCGTCCCCGAGACCTGGTTTTTCCGTTACCCGGAATCCTTCGCCACCCTGGCGAAACTGGCTGCCAAACGTCTGAGCGACATCAACAACATGCGCGCGCTGCGGATTCTCAGCCTGCCGTGTTCCACCGGTGAAGAACCGTATTCCATCGCCATGGCGTTGCTTGATGCCGGGTTCCAGCCGCACCAGTTCAAGGTCGAAGGCATGGACGTCAGCCCGTTGTCGGTGGAAAAAGCCCGGCGAGCGCTGTACGGCAAGAATTCGTTTCGTGGTCAGGACATCGCGTTTCGCGATCGGCATTTCACCGCCGAAGACGAGGGCTATCGCCTCAGCGGGCGGGTGCTTGAACAAGTGCGTTTGCAGGTCGGCAATCTGGTGGATCCGATGTTGCTGGCCAACGAGCCGCCTTATGACTTTGTGTTTTGCCGCAACCTGCTGATCTATTTCGATCAACCGACCCAGGAGCAAGTGTTCGAAGTGCTCAAGCGCCTGACCCATGTCGACGGCGTGCTGTTTATCGGCCCGGCCGAGGGCAGTTTGCTCGGCCGTTTCGGCATGCGTTCGATCGGCATCCCGCAGTCCTTTGCGTTCAATCGTCAGAGCGCACCTGAGCCTGCGCCCCTTCCGACTTTCGTTCCGACGCCTCTGCCCGTGCGCCAACCGGCGAGCAGCGTGACATCGCCGCCCGTTCGCAGCCGGCCCTTCGCAACGGTGGCGCCGCTACCTGTCGTGACGACAACCGCCAACCCGGACACCGTCGCGCTGCTGGCGAACATTGCCGCGCTGGCCAACGAAGGCAAAAGCGCCGAAGCCCGTGCCGCGTGCGAAAGCTATTTGCGCAGTCACGAGCCAGTAGCCCAGGTCTTTTACTGGCTGGGCTTGCTCAGCGATGTCGCCGGCAGAGTCCTGGAGGCCCTGGGGTTTTATCGCAAAGCGTTGTACCTCGAACCGCAACATCCCGACGCGTTGATGCACCTGGCGGCGTTGCTGCAATCTTTGGGCGACACGGCGGGTGCCAGGCGATTGCAGGACCGTGCCGCCCGCAGTGAGCGCGCCGCTGACAGTGAGCGTAAACGATGAACGCCGCCGACACCTTTAGCCTCACCCATGAAGATGCCCAGGCCATCGACGACTGCTGGAACCGCATCGGTATCCATGGCGACAAGTCCTGCCCACTGCTGAGCGATCACATTCACTGTCGCAATTGCGCGGTGTATTCGGCCGCCGCGACGCGCTTGCTCGACCGCTACGCGTTGCAGCAGGAAGACCGCGGGCAAGTCTCCAGCGCGGTCAAGAGCGAGGTGAAAACCCGTTCGCTGTTGATGTTCCGTCTCGGCGAAGAATGGCTGGGCCTGGCCACCCGCAGCCTGGTGGAAGTGGCGCCGTTGCAAGCGATTCACTCCTTGCCGCACCAGCGCTCCCGGGCCTTGCTCGGCGTGGCGAATGTGCGCGGCGCTCTGGTGGCGTGCCTGTCGCTGGTGGAGCTGCTGGGGCTCGACGGCGCCAGCAGCGTGGCGTCCGGCGCGCGGGTCATGCCGCGGATGCTGATCATCGCCGCCCACGGCGGGCCGGTGGTGGTGCCGGTGGATGAAGTGGACGGGATTCACGCCATCGACGAACACCTCCTCGAGGCGGCGTCCCGCTCCGGCACTCAGGCCAGCGGCAAATACACCCGTGGCGTGTTGCAATTCAAAGGTCGCAGCCTGCGTTGGCTGGATGAAGAACAGTTGCTGTCCGCCGTGACCCGGAGCCTTACATGACCCCCGAGCAAATGCGTGACGCCTCTTTGCTGGAGCTGTTCAGCCTGGAAGCCGAGGCCCAGACCCTGGTGCTAAACGCAGGTCTTTTGGCGCTGGAACGCGACCCGACCCAAGCCGATCACCTCGAATCGTGCATGCGCGCGGCGCACTCGCTCAAGGGCGCGGCGCGCATCGTCGGCGTCGATGCCGGGGTCAGCGTTGCGCATGTGATGGAGGATTGTCTGGTCAGCGCCCAGGAAGGGCGCCTGTACCTGCGGCCCGAGCACATCGATGCGTTGTTGCAAGGCACCGATTTGCTGATGCGCATCGCGACGCCGACCAACAATCCTGAACGTGCGAATATCGAGGCCTATGTGGCCTTGATGGCGCGGTTGCTTGATCCGATGGCGGCACCCGCACCGGTCGCTGCACCCGTCGTCCCAGTGATGGCGCAGCTTCAGCTCCAACCACCGGCGCCCAAGGTCGAGACGCCAATCCCGGTCGCCGAACTGCACTGCGCAGAGCCGCCGCGCAAGACCAGGCGCACCACCGAAAACGGCGAACGGGTGCTGCGCGTCACGGCCGAACGCCTGAACAGTCTGCTCGATCTGTCGAGCAAATCCCTGGTGGAAACCCTGCGGCTCAAACCGCACCTGGCCACCATGCAACGCCTCAAGCGCATGCAGAACAACGGCCTGCGGGCACTGGAAAACCTCAACGTCCACCTCAAGGACCACGCCTTGAGCCTGGAGGCCCAGGAGGCTCTCGACGATGCCCGCCGATTGCTGGCTGAATCCCAGCAATTGCTGATCGAGAAAAACGCCGAGCTGGATGAGTTCGCCTGGCAGGCCAGTCAACGGGCGCAAGTGTTGTACGACACCGCGCTGGCCTGCCGCATGCGGCCGTTTGCCGATGTGTTGACCGGGCAAGAGCGCATGGTCCGCGACCTCGGCCGCAGCCTTGGCAAACAGGTGCGATTGGAGATCGAGGGCGAGAAAACCCAGGTCGACCGTGACGTGCTGGAGAAGCTTGAAGCGCCGCTGACCCACCTGCTGCGCAATGCCGTTGATCACGGCATCGAATCCCCGGAGCTACGGCTCTTGGCGGGCAAACCCGCTGAAGGCCTGATTCGTTTGCGCGCCTCCCATCAGGCCGGTCTGTTGGTGCTGGAGCTGAGCGATGACGGTAATGGCGTCGATCTGGAAAAGGTCCGCCGCAGCATCATCGAACGCCAATTGTCCCCGGCCGAAACCGCCGCGCAGTTAAGTGAAGAAGAGCTACTGACCTTTCTGTTTCTACCGGGTTTCAGCCTGCGCGACACGGTCACCGAGGTCTCCGGGCGCGGTGTCGGTCTGGATGCGGTTCAGCACATGGTTCGCCAGTTGCGGGGCGCGGTCGTGCTGGAGCAGGCGGCGGGCGAGGGCAGTCGCTTCCATCTCGAAGTGCCGCTGACCCTGTCGGTGGTGCGCAGTCTGGTGGTGGACGTCGGTGAGGAGGCGTATGCCTTCCCGCTGGCCCACATCGAACGGATGTGCGATCTGCAGCCGGCGGACATCGTCCAGGTCGAAGGCCGTCAGCATTTCTGGCACGAAGGCCGACATGTCGGGTTGGTCGCGGCCAGTCAACTGTTGCAGCGTCCGGCGAGCCAGAACAGTCAGCAAACCCTCAAGGTCGTGGTGATTCGCGAGCGCGAGGCGATTTACGGCGTGGCGGTCGAGCGTTTTATCGGCGAGCGGACCTTGGTCGTACTACCGCTGGACGAGCGTCTGGGCAAGGTGCAGGACATCTCCGCCGGGGCCTTGCTCGACGACGGTTCGGTGGTGCTGATCATCGACGTCGAAGACATGCTGCGTTCGGTGGACAAACTGCTCAATACCGGGCGTCTTGAGCGCATTGCCCGTCAGGGCAGCCAGGCGGTTGAAGCCGCTCGAAAACGGATTTTGGTGGTCGACGATTCGCTGACCGTGCGCGAGCTGCAACGCAAGTTGTTACTCAATCGCGGCTACGACGTGGCGGTGGCGGTGGACGGTATGGATGGCTGGAACGCCTTGCGCTCGGAGGATTTCGATCTGCTGATCACCGACATTGATATGCCGCGTATGGATGGCATCGAACTGGTGTCTTTACTGCGCCGGGACAATCGCCTGCAATCGCTTCCGGTTATGGTGGTGTCTTACAAAGATCGTGAAGAGGACCGTCGTCGTGGACTGGACGCTGGAGCCGACTATTACCTAGCCAAAGCCAGTTTTCATGACGACGCCCTGCTTGACGCGGTGGTTGAGCTCATTGGAGGAGCGCGGGCATGAAAATCGCAATCGTCAACGACATGCCCATGGCAGTGGAGGCTCTGCGCCGCGCCCTGGCATTCGAGCCGGCGCACGAGCTGGTTTGGGTCGCCAGCAATGGGGCCGAGGCGGTGCAACGTTGTGCCGAACATACGCCGGATCTGATCCTGATGGACCTGATCATGCCGGTGATGGATGGCGTGGAGGCGACCCGGCGGATCATGGCCGATACGCCGTGCGCGATCGTTATCGTCACAGTCGACCGCGAGCAAAACGTGCATCGGGTGTTCGAGGCCATGGGCCACGGCGCGCTGGATGTGGTCGATACGCCGGCCCTCGGTGCCGGCAATGCCCAGGAGGCGGCGGCCCCGTTACTGCGCAAGATCATGAACATCGGTTGGCTGATCGGTGACCGGGGCAATCGGGAGCGATCGGCTCCGAGCCCGCTGCGCAGTTCGGCCTCGCGCCAGCGTCTGGTAGCGATCGGCTCATCGGCAGGTGGGCCGGCCGCGCTGGAAGTCTTGCTCAAGGGGCTGCCGCGAGATTTTTCGACGGCCATCGTGCTGGTGCAGCATGTTGACCAGGTGTTCGCCGCCGGCATGGCCGAATGGCTCGGCAGCGCCAGCGGCCTGAACGTGCGCCTGGCCCAGGAAGGCGAGCCGCCGCAAAGCGGCACGGTGCTGCTGGCGGGTACCAACCACCATATTCGCTTGTTGAAAAACGGTTCGCTGGCCTACACGGCCGAACCGGTCAACGAGATCTATCGGCCCTCGATCGATGTGTTTTTCGAGAGCGTGGCCAATTACTGGAACGGCGATGCCGTGGGTGTTTTGCTCACCGGCATGGGACGCGATGGCGCGCAGGGGCTTAAACTCATGCGCCAACAGGGCTACCTGACCATCGCTCAGGATCAAAACAGCAGTGCGGTGTACGGAATGCCGAAGGCGGCAGCGGCCATCGATGCTGCGATGGAAATTCGCCCACTGGACAAGATAGCGCCACGATTGCTGGAGATATTCCCCAAATGAAGAATTTTCACAGCAATCCTGGCCCAAGTAGTACTCAGGTGACTGCCCATGAATGATTTACAGCTCGACGACTTCAAAACCGATGAAAACGCCGCCATGGTGTTGTTGGTGGACGATCAGGCGATGATCGGCGAGGCGGTGCGCCGCGGGTTGTCGAACGAACAAAATATCGACTTCCACTTCTGCGCCGACCCGCACCAGGCCATCGCCCAGGCGATCCGCATCAAGCCGACGGTGATCCTTCAGGATCTGGTGATGCCTGGACTTGACGGCTTGAGCCTGGTGCGCGAGTACCGCAACCATCCGGCGACCAGGGACATCCCGATCATTGTCCTGTCGACCAAGGAAGATCCGCTGATCAAGAGCGCGGCGTTTGCGGCCGGGGCCAATGATTACCTGGTCAAGTTGCCGGACAACATCGAACTGGTGGCGCGCATTCGCTACCACTCGCGCTCCTACATGACTTTGCTGCAGCGTGACGCGGCTTACCGCGCGTTGCGGGTCAGCCAGCAGCAGTTGCTAGACACCAATCTGGTGCTGCAACGCTTGATGAACTCCGACGGCCTGACCGGGCTGTCGAACCGCCGGCATTTCGACGAATACCTGGCGCTGGAGTGGCGCCGCTCGCTGCGTGACCAGACCCAACTGTCGCTGCTGATGATCGATGTCGACTACTTCAAGTCCTTCAACGACAGCTTCGGCCACCTTGAAGGCGATGAAGCCTTGCGCAAAGTGGCCACGGCGATTCGTGATGCCAGTTCGCGGCCTTCGGACCTGCCGGCCCGTTATGGCGGCGAAGAGTTCGTTCTGGTGCTGCCCAATACTTCGCCGGGCGGCGCGCGACTGGTCGCGGAAAAGCTCCGCCAGACCGTTGCGGCGTTGAAGATTCCGCACGTTTTTCCGGCAGAAGGTTCGAGCCTGACCATCAGCATCGGCCTGTCGACCATGACCCCGCAACCGGGTGGCGATTGCCGGCAATTGATTTCGGCGGCGGACAAGGGGCTGTACCTGGCGAAGAACAACGGGCGTAATCAGGTTGGGATTGAGTAATCCGCTATTGAAATACGATCCCATGTAGCAGCGGTCGAGCCCCGCGAGGCCGCGTCCGAGGACGAAGTCCTCGCCAATCCTGTGTGCGCGGTTTGTCTGAAAGGCCGTGTTGTATAGTTTACGACGGCTTCGCCGCCGAACGCGGCCTCGCGGGGCTCGACCGCTGCTACAGGTGTTCGCCGTTTAGCCAAAACCATTCGCCCTAAAGCCGCCAGGCGGGCTGCCGTGACAGCCTGATTACGTTATACTCGCCGGCTTTCAAAAGTTCGCCAACGAGTGCTGCCCGCCATGGAAATCAACCCGATCCTTAACAGTATCAAGGACCTGTCCGAGCGCTCCGAAACTATTCGGGGGTATCTTTGACTACGATCAAAAGCATGAGCGTCTGACTGAAGTCAATCGCGAGCTTGAAGATCCGAATGTCTGGAACAACCCGACGTACGCTCAGGAGCTGGGCCGCGAGCGGTCCCTGCTGGCTCAGATCGTCGAAACCCTCGACGAAATGCACACAGGCCTGGCCGACGCCAAAGACCTGCTGCTGATGTCCGCCGAAGAAGAAGACCAGGCCGCCGTCGATGACGTCGCTGCCGAAGTCGAGCGTCTGCGTGAGTCCCTGGAAAAACTCGAATTCCGTCGCATGTTCAGCGGTGAGATGGACGCCAACAACGCCTACCTCGACATCCAGGCCGGCTCCGGCGGTACCGAGGCTCAGGACTGGGCCAACATCCTGCTGCGCATGTACCTGCGCTGGGCCGACAAACGCGGTTTCGACGCGACCATCATGGAGCTGTCGGCCGGTGAAGTCGCCGGGATCAAGGGCGCCACGATCCACATCAAGGGCGAATACGCCTTTGGCTGGTTGCGTACCGAAATCGGCGTGCACCGTCTGGTGCGCAAGAGCCCGTACGACTCCGGTAACCGTCGCCACACCTCGTTCTCGGCCGTGTTCGTGTCGCCGGAAATCGATGACAACATCGAAATCGACATCAACCCGTCGGACCTGCGCATCGACACCTACCGTTCCTCCGGTGCCGGTGGTCAGCACGTAAACACCACCGACTCGGCCGTACGTATTACGCACGTACCGACCAACACCGTGGTCTGCTGCCAGAACGAACGCTCCCAGCACGCCAACAAAGACACCGCGATGAAAATGTTGCGGGCGCGCTTGTACGAGCAGGAAGTGCAGAAACGCAACGCCGCCTCCCAGGCCCTGGAAGACACCAAGTCGGACATCGGCTGGGGTCACCAGATTCGCTCCTACGTGCTCGACCAGTCGCGAATCAAGGATTTGCGTACTAACGTCGAACGCAGTGACTGCGACAAGGTGCTCGACGGCGACATCGACGAATACCTGGTGGCCAGCCTGAAACAAGGGCTTTAAGGCACGCGCTACAGGGGTGTCATGCCCCTGTAGGAGCGAGGCTTGCCCGCGAACCCCGGCGACAGCCGGGGGCAACGAACCTGTGATGGAATTTTTAAAGACATGAGCGACCTAGAACTCGACCCGCAAGCCCTGCAACAGGAAGAAAACTCCCTGATCGCCCTGCGCAAGGAAAAGCTGGCTGCCGAGCGCGCCAAGGGCAATGCCTTCCCGAACGACTTCCGCCGCGACAACTACTGCGAAGACTTGCAGAAACAGTACGCGGACAAGACCAAGGAAGAGCTCGCAGAGGCTGCAATCCCGGTCAAGGTTGCCGGTCGTCTCATGCTCAACCGTGGTTCGTTCATGGTGATCCAGGACATGTCCGGGCGCATTCAGGTTTACGTCAACCGTAAAACCCTGTCCGAAGAAACCCTGGCCGCGGTGAAAACCTGGGACCTGGGCGACATCATTGCCGCCGAAGGTACCCTGGCGCGTTCCGGCAAGGGCGACCTGTACGTCGAAATGACCCACGTGCGCCTGCTGACCAAGTCCCTGCGCCCACTGCCGGACAAGCACCACGGCCTGTCCGACACCGAGCAGCGCTATCGCCAGCGTTACGTTGACCTGATCGTCAACGAAGACGTGCGCCAGACCTTCCGCGTTCGTTCGCAAGTGATTGCGCACATCCGCAGCTTCCTGATGCAGCGTGACTTCCTTGAAGTCGAAACGCCGATGCTGCAAACCATCCCCGGCGGTGCTGCAGCCAAGCCGTTCGAGACTCACCACAATGCGCTGGACATGGAAATGTTCCTGCGTATCGCGCCGGAGCTGTACCTCAAGCGCCTCGTTGTTGGCGGCTTCGAGAAAGTGTTCGAGATCAACCGCAACTTCCGTAACGAAGGCGTTTCGACGCGTCACAACCCTGAATTCACCATGTTGGAGTTCTACCAGGCTTACGCCGACTATGAAGACAACATGGACCTGACCGAAGAACTGTTCCGCGAGCTGGCTCAGCTTGTTCTTGGGACTACCGACGTCCCGTACGGCGACAAAGTGTTCCACTTCGGCGAACCGTTCGTGCGCCTGTCGGTGTTCGACTCGATCCTCAAGTACAACCCTGAGCTGACCGCTGACGACCTGACCGACATCGGCAAGGCCCGCGCCATCGCCAAGAAGGCCGGCGCCAAGGTGCTGGGCTTCGAAGGTCTGGGCAAACTGCAGGTGATGATTTTCGAAGAGCTGGTCGAGCACAAGCTGGAGCAGCCGCACTTCATCACTCAGTACCCGTTCGAAGTGTCGCCGCTGGCCCGTCGTAACGACGAGAACCCGAACGTCACCGACCGTTTCGAACTGTTCATCGGTGGCCGCGAAATCGCCAACGCCTACTCCGAGTTGAACGACGCGGAAGACCAGGCCGAGCGCTTCATGGCTCAGGTGGCCGACAAGGATGCCGGCGACGACGAAGCCATGCACTACGACGCCGACTTCGTTCGCGCGCTGGAGTACGGCATGCCGCCAACGGCCGGTGAAGGTATCGGCATCGACCGTCTGGTGATGCTGCTGACCAACTCCCCGTCGATCCGTGACGTGATCCTGTTCCCGCACATGCGGCCGCAAGCGTAAGTGTTTCAACTAAAAAGCCGCCTAAAACAGGCGGCTTTTTATTGCCTGTCTGGTACAAACGTATCAATTGGTTACTTTTGAAGTAGAGAGGAATACCTGTCGTGAACCGTGCAATTGCTCAAGAGGGTGCAGCGGACGTCGCCACTGCGGTCGCTGAAAGTGTTCAGTACCAGGGTCGCAAGGCCAGCCGACAGGGCAGCGAGCAGCGTCGGCAGGACATTCTCGATGCGGCGATGCGCATTGTCGTGCGCGATGGCGTGCGGGCCGTGCGTCATCGCGCGGTGGCTGCCGAGGCCGGTGTGCCGCTCTCGGCCACCACTTACTATTTCAAGGATATCGATGACCTGCTCACCGATACCTTTGCCCAATACGTGGAACGCAGCGCGGCGTTCATGGGCAAGCTGTGGGCCAGCAATGAAGGCCTGTTGCGCGAGATGGTTGTCAGCGGCGATGGCACTCCCGAGTCCCGTTCACAGCTGGCGGACGATATTGCGCGGCTGATGGCGGACTATGTTCATCGGCAATTGATCAATCGCCGCGAGCACTTGATGGCCGAGCAAGCCTTCCGCCAGGAGGCGTTGCTCAATCCGCGCCTGGCGTTGTTGGTGCGTTCACATCAGCAGATTTTGCTCCAGGGCACCTGCCAGCTTTTCGAGGTATTGGGTTCCCCTGAACCCCAACAGGATGCCAAAGTGTTGACGGCGATTATCGGACGGATGGAATATCAGGGCCTGCTCAACGAAGCCGAGCCTGGGGCCGAAGCAGAAATGCTCGGCATCCTGACCCGCTACATGCATTTGGTATTGGCGTCGGTCTGACGCTCGATCAGCGCGCAAAAGTCATGGTGTATCGATAGGGAGTGTTGAATGAAAGCCTGGCGTGTCGTTGTGATCGCCTTGTCGATCCTGCTGCTCAGTGGCTGTCTGGTGACCTTCAAGGAGCCGCTGGCCTCGAGTGAACTCGCACCCAAAGGGTTGCTCGGCAAATGGACCAGCACCAATGCCTGGGGTGAGCCGCTTAACCTGGAGCTGACGCGCCTGGGCGATAATCACTATCAGGCGGTCAGCTACTTCAAGGCTAAACCCAAGGAACGCGAAGCCTATCCCTTCACGGTGACCCGCCATGGCAGTCGCTGGTACTTGTCGGCGAAGGTACCAGCGCAGTTCGGTGGGCATTACACCATCGCTGGTTTCGAACTCACCGATAAGCACGAACTGGTGGTCTACAACCTCGATCTCGAGCAGATCAACCAGGCCCTGGGGCAGAAAGTCCTGAGTGGCAAAGGCTTTCAGACCGACGAGGGCGACGGCGTATTGATCAACAACAGCCTGGACCAGGTGTTTGCCTACCTCGACGACCCCGCCAATTCCGATGTCTTCGTTGAGGCGGTGCGCTATCAGCGTCTGGCCAAAGCCAAAGCTAAAGTTAAATAAAGCCAGCACCTAACGGTTTTTCTACAGGAGTTTCGGGTGGACGATTACCAGCAGACGATACGCATTTTGTCCGATCGCATTGTGCTGGCGCAGACGCCGATTCGCGTCCTCGATGCGGTCAAGTGGGACGACAGCATCCGCAAGGGTTTCCTCAAGGGCAAGGGCAAGGAAATGCCGGCAGTGGACCGTGACTATTACCTCAGTCGCCCGCTGTCTTTTGACTCCAGCAAAGTGAAACTGGAATTCCAGAACATCGAGCGCGACATCACCCGTCAGTTGGGTCAGTTCAACCCGGTCGGCCAGATCATGCGCCGCATGTGCAAGGAATACCGGATGGTGGTGCGCATGCTCGAAGCGCGCGGCACCGAGGATTTCGGGCTGATTTCCCAAGAGTTGTACGGCGCCGCGTCCGACGCGTTTCACGCCGGCGACCCGACCCTGGCCGACTTGGGGCTGATGCTCTCCGATTACCTGAACAACATCGACGGCCGTGGCGATCTGAAGGACGAACCGAAAACACTCACCGCCAAGGAAGCCGTCAGCCAGCTGCAACATCGATTGAACAAGGTGTTTGGCGAGGCCGAAGAAACCATTCGGGTGTTCGAGTCCGACGGGATCGTCGCCGATGCGGCGGCCGGTGCCGATTACATCAAGATTCGCGCCGACGCGATGTTCAACGAGCGGGACGTGCGCGCTCTGGAAGTCCACGAAGGGCTGGTGCATGTGGGCACCACGCTCAATGGTCTGAACCAGCCGATCTGCACCTTCCTCTCCAAAGGTCCGCCGTCGTCGACGGTGACTCAGGAAGGCCTGGCGATCCTGATGGAAATCATCACCTTCGCCTCTTACCCGAGTCGTCTGCGTAAACTGACCAACCGCACCCGCGCCATCCACATGGTGGAAGAGGGCGCGGACTTTATGCAGATCTTCGAGTTCTTCCGCGAGCAGGGTTTCGAAATGGCTGAAAGCTACGGCAATGCCAGCCGGGTTTTCCGCGGCTCGGTGCCCAATGGGCTGCCATTTACCAAAGACTTGTCCTACCTCAAGGGCTTTATCATGGTTTACAACTACATTCAGTTGGCCGTGCGTAAAGGCAAACTCGAGCAGATCCCGCTGCTGTTTTGTGGCAAGACCACGCTGGAAGACATGCGGACCTTGCGCCAGCTGGTGGATGAAGGACTGGTGGTGGCACCGAAGTATCTTCCGGATCAGTTCCGTGACCTGAACGCGCTGTCGGCGTGGATGTGCTTCTCCAACTTCCTCAATCACCTGAGCCTGGACCGGATCGAAGCGGATTACTCAAACATCCTTTGATATAGATCGTTCCCGCGCTCCGCGTGGGGATGCCGCCATGGACGCTCCGCGTCCACTGTGACGCAGAGCGTCACGGAATGCATTCCCACGCAGAGCGTGGGAACGATCATCAATAAATATGAGGTTTCAACGGATGAGAATCCTCGGCATTTTCTGCCTGCTTCTGACCCTCGGCGGTTGCAGCTCTTTGTTGTTCTACCCCGAGCCCGGCCAGTTGTTCACTCCGGAAAAAGCCAAACTCGAATTCCGCGACGTTACCCTCACCACGGCCGACGGCCTCAAGCTGCACGGCTGGTGGTTGCCGGCGAAAAAAGGTGTCGAGGTCAAAGGCACCGTGCTACATCTGCACGGCAACGGCGGCAATCTGCCCATGCATCTGGGTGGGAGTTGGTGGTTGCCCAAAGAAGGCTATCAAGTGCTGCTGGTGGACTATCGCGGTTACGGTTTGTCCGAGGGTGAACCGACGCTGCCGGCGATCTATCAGGACATCGACGCCGCGTTCAAATGGCTCGATCAGGCGCCCGAGGTCAAGGGCAAGCCGTTGATCCTCCTGGGGCAAAGCCTCGGCGGTTCGATGGCCGTGCATTACCTGGTTCAACACCCCGAGCGCCAAAAACTACTCAAGGCCTTCGTCCTCGATGGCGTGCCCGCCAGTTACCGCAGTATCGGTCAATTTGCCCTGAGCCATTCCTGGCTGACCTGGATGTTTCAGGTGCCGTTGTCGTGGCTGGTACCGGACGGCGACAGCGCGGTCAATTCCATGGCGCAGCTGGGCGGCGTACCGAAACTGATCTACCACAGCATCGACGATCCGATCGTGCCCCTTTCCAACGGCATCCGTCTGTATCAAGCTGCGCCGCCGCCGCGAGTGCTGCAACTGACCCGTGGGGGTCATGTGCAGACGTTCGCCGACCCGGTCTGGCGCAAAGTCATGCTGCGTTATCTCGAAGACCCGCAACATTTCAACGGTTTGCGCCGACTGGGTGAAGTCCCGAATTACCCGGCGCCGAAAAATTCTGAAGATGAACCACCAGAGAGTCCGCAATGAGTGAAGAACGTAACGCCATCCCGCTGATCATCACCGGTATCTGCAGCATCCTCGGCACTGTCGGGGCCCTGTGGTTCTACGGCTACCTGCACTTCGCCAAACCCGAAGATGCGCTGCTGCTCAGCGACTTCACCCTGCTCAAGACTGTGCCGGGCGAAGACTACAAAGTCTCCCTGGAGCCGGCCCCGCAAGTGGCGCAGTGCATCGATGGTGTGTTGGTGATGTTCGACACCGAACAGAAAGGCCTGAGTGGCGTATTGGTCAACAACAAGAAAAAAGCCGTGCGTTGCATAGGTCAGGAAACGCCGCAGAAGCTGCAACCGTAACGCGCCTTTTGATCTTAAAAACAAAAGCCCCGCCTGATCAGATCAGGCGGGGCTTTTGTGTTTCAGCAGACGATGCTTAGTTCGAGCTAACTGCCGAACGCGGGATCACCGGCTGGTTGTCATTGGAAATGGTCACTTCCACCCTACGGTTCATTGCACGACCCGAAACGCTGGAGTTCTCGGCCACCGGGTATTCCTTGCCATAACCCTGGGCCACGATGCGCGCTGGATCTACACCCATCTTGATCAAGGCCACTTGCACGGAAGTCGCACGGCGTTCGGACAGCGACTGGTTGTAGTTCGGCGCACCCGTGCTGTCGGTGTAGCCTTCGATAATCACTTTACGGTCCGGGTTTTCCTGAAGGAACTGGGCCAGTTTGTTGATGTTCACCAGACCGCTGGACTTCAGCTCGGCCTTGTTGGTGGCGAACAGCACGTCACCGAACGTCACCAGCGTGCCGCGATCGGTCTGCTTGGCGTTCAGGCTGTCCTGCAACTGCTTGATCTGCGCGTCGCGTGCGTCCAGACGGGCCTGGGCACGTTGCGCAGAGGCATTTTTCAGATTGGCTTCTGCGGTGCGCAGCGCGATGGTCTGCTTGGCAACTTCAACACGTTGATTGGTCAGGTAAGCCAGTTGATCGACCTTGGCCTGGTTCTCTTTGTCCATGTAAGCCTTGTCGGCCTTGTCCAGGTAATCGCTGGCTTCTTTGGTTTCCAGCGCCGCGACTTTGCTGGCTTGCGGGTTGGTTTGCAGGCCGGTGTAGTTGGTACGGGCCTGTTCGAGGTTCGCGTTAGGCGGCGTGGAGCAGGCGGCCAGTGCAACGCTTGCGGCCAGCAGGGCAGGGATCATCAATTGTTTGCGCATCATGGTTTCGTCCTTTTAGTCGAGTAAGAAGTGCGTCGTGCCGCGCCGCTTATTGCACAGTGCGCTGGCTTTCCTGACGCAGTTCCTGAACCCCTTTCTGAGAGTCCTTCACCGCCAGTTCGGCTTTAATCGCCTGGGCTTTGCGTTCAGCCACTCGAGCGTCCCACTCGGCCTGTTCGGCCAGAATCTTGGCTTCGTCATACTTCTTGTCGTGCAGGGCGATTTCGGCTTGTTTGAGCTTGTCCTGGGCGGACTTCATCTCCACTGCCGCGAATTCGGTACCGCCGGCACTGACGGCACTGTTGACCGCCGATTCCGTTACGGCGAATTGCTCGCTTGGCGGGTTGCCGGCACAACCGGCTAGAACGAAGCTGCTGCCGATTGCCAGTGCAGCCAGTTTCAGACTACGCAGAGGGGGGAACGAGGATTTGGCAGTTCGGGTTTTCATGGTCTTCAACTCCATTGGAATAACTCCTGAAAAACTTAAAAATCCATCCTGGGCAAGGAGCCGCAACCTTCAATTTCCGGGGTGTTATGAAACGGCCGTCCCAGGCGTGGTTAATGGGTGTGACCCGAGGCGTTTTTCAAAAGTTCAGAGAATATGGCCCATTGCCTGAAAAAACTTTGACCGAACGGACAAGGCTCTAGACCGGGAATTTTCACAGCACATAGCCGTATTCCCAGCCCTGTATAGGGCCAGGAATGCGCAATTTTTGAGGGGGAAAGAAGCGTGGTAATCAGTGTTTCTGTTTGTCGTCAACGGCCGACAAATCGTGTAAATGACGACGGGACAACGCGAGAAAGCGCGGAGTCGGACCGACGTCTTCGTACAGCGGATCACCTTCTTCGTCGGTGGCCACGACCGTAGAGCCCTTCACATACGGGAAGCTCTTTTCGAGCTCTTCAAGCGCGGCGCCGATCAGCTCGCCGAGCAGTTCTTCGGGGTGTCGTTTGGGGTACATCTCGATAATCGCCGCCAGCCGAGCGGCGGCTTCCACGTCCAGATGAATCGTGTATCCGGTATCGGTCAGGCGACCCTTGGCGTTTTCTTCCCAGTGATGGGCAAGCTCGCGGATTTTCATAGTGACCTCATTGCGCACCTGCTCGTGGCAGGCAGTGTCAGTGTCCGGCAATGGCCGGCGGCGGCCGTTGTACGGCTTACTCTTCAGACTAGCTTTAACGCCCAAGGTTTAAAGTCCCTTCGTCGTCTAATGGTGGGGGGTCATTGGGGGGATTGGGTGTATATCCGTTTTTGCGGCAGCGGCGGCTATTGGTTTCGCTTTTACAGCGAGTCACTTGGAAAAGCCCCAAGTAACCAAGGTCTCTTGCCCCTGACGTTCGGTGCCTCGCCTGGGCTCGGCATGCCCTCGCTCCGGTCCTACTCCGTGGGCCCGCCGCCCCCGGCCATGGATGGCCGATGGCGGCGGGCCCCCGGAGCAATGCCTTCGTTACGGCATGCCGAGCCTAGGCGAGGCACCGAATGGCGGGGCAAAAGCCTTTGGTTACTTGGGGCTTTTCCAAGTGACTCGCTGTAAAAGCGAAACCGCCAGCAGCTATCACCGCAGAAACGGATATGTACCCCACCAATCCCAATCCCCATCCCAAAACTTTCCCAGGTAAACAGCATTCCCTTCCTCGTCTGCTTGTAAGAACCGCTTTACAGCGGCACTCTCTAACGACGAAGCACACCCGGATTTTCGCTGGAGAACTGCTGATGACCGATATTGATGCACGCTTGCGCGAGGATGTTCACCTGTTGGGTGAGCTGTTGGGCAACACCATTCGTGAACAGTACGGGGACGGCTTTCTCGACAAGATCGAGCAGATCCGCAAAGGCGCCAAGGCCGACCGTCGCGGTTCGATGGACGCCGAATTGAGCGCCAGCCTCAACCAATTGAGCGAAGAAGAGTTGCTGCCGGTGGCGCGGGCGTTCAACCAGTTTCTCAACCTGGCCAATATCGCCGAGCAATATCAGCTGATTCACCGTCGCGAAGAGTCGCAGCCTGCACCGTTCGAAGCGCGAGTACTGCCGGAATTGCTGGCCCGCCTGCTTGCCGAAGGCCATGGTGCTGAATCCCTGGCCCGGCAACTGGGGCGGCTGGAGATTGAACTGGTCCTCACCGCACACCCGACCGAAGTGGCGCGCCGCACGCTGATCCAGAAGTACGACGCCATTGCCGCGCAGCTGGCCGCCCAGGACCATCGCGACCTGACCACTGCTGAACGCGAGCAGATCCACACGAAGTTGCAGCGCCTGATCGCCGAAGCCTGGCACACCGAAGAAATCCGCCGCACCCGCCCGACGCCCGTCGATGAAGCCAAATGGGGCTTCGCGGTGATCGAGCATTCGCTGTGGCAGGCGATCCCCAACTATTTGCGCAAGGCCGATAAAGCGCTGCATGACGCCACCGGCCTGCATTTGCCGCTGGAAGCGGCACCGATTCGCTTTGCCTCATGGATGGGCGGCGACCGGGACGGCAACCCGAACGTGACGGCTGCCGTCACCCGTGAAGTCTTGCTGCTGGCGCGTTGGATGGCCGCCGATTTGTACCTGCGTGATGTCGATCACCTGGCGGCCGAGTTGTCGATGCAGCAGGCCAGCGACGATTTGAAGGCCAAGGCCGGGGACAGCGCCGAACCCTATCGCGCGGTACTTAAACAGTTACGTGAGCGCCTGCGCGCGACGCGTAACTGGGCTCACGCCTCGTTGACGACAGCCACGCCAGCAACGGCCGATGTGTTGCAAAACAACCGCGAGCTGCTCGATCCGCTGGAGCTGTGCTACCACTCGCTGCATGAGTGCGGCATGGGCGTGATCGCCGATGGGCCGCTGCTCGATTGCCTGCGCCGGGCGGTGACGTTCGGGCTGTTCCTAGTGCGGCTCGATGTGCGACAGGACTCGTCGCGGCATACCGCGGCCATGACCGAGATCACTGATTACCTGGGCCTGGGGCGGTACGAGGACTGGAACGAGGAAGAGCGCATCGCCTTCCTGATGCGTGAACTGAACAACCGCCGGCCGCTGCTGCCGGCGTACTTCAAACCGTCGGCCGACACCGCTGAGGTGCTGGCGACCTGCCGGGAAATCGCCGCGGCACCGGGCGCATCGCTCGGTTCTTATGTGATCTCCATGGCCGGCGCCGCTTCCGACGTGCTGGCCGTGCAACTGCTGCTCAAAGAAGCTGGCGTGTTGCGGCCGATGCGGGTGGTGCCGTTGTTCGAAACCCTTGCCGACCTCGACAACGCCGGCCCGGTGATCGAAAAGCTATTGCTGTTGCCGGGTTATCGCGCGCGCCTGCAAGGGCCGCAGGAAGTGATGATCGGCTACTCCGACTCGGCGAAGGACGCCGGCACGACGGCGGCGGCCTGGGCACAGTATCGGGCGCAGGAGCGCTTGGTAGACATCTGTCGCGAGCAGCAAGTGGAACTGCTGTTGTTCCACGGTCGCGGCGGCACCGTGGGTCGCGGTGGCGGTCCGGCGCACGCGGCGATTCTGTCGCAGCCGCCGGGTTCGGTGGCGGGGCGTTTCCGTACCACCGAGCAGGGGGAAATGATTCGTTTCAAATTCGGTCTGCCGGACATCGCCGAGCAGAATCTCAATCTGTACCTGGCGGCGGTATTGGAAGCGACCTTGCTGCCGCCGCCTCCACCGGAGCCTGCCTGGCGTCATTTGATGGACGAATTGGCTGCGGATGGTGTCAGCGCTTATCGCGCCGTGGTGCGGGAAAACCCGCAGTTTGTTGAGTATTTCCGCCAGTCCACCCCGGAACAGGAACTGGGACGCTTGCCACTGGGCAGTCGCCCGGCCAAGCGCCGCGCCGGCGGGATTGAAAGCCTGCGGGCTATCCCGTGGATCTTCGGCTGGACTCAGACGCGTCTGATGCTACCGGCCTGGCTCGGCTGGGAAGCGGCGTTGAGCAAGGCGCTAGAGCGCGGCGAAGGCGAGCTGCTGGGGCAGATGCGCGAGCAGTGGCCGTTCTTCCGCACGCGCATCGATATGCTGGAAATGGTGCTGGCCAAGGCCGATACCGATATCGCCCGGTCCTACGATGAGCGCTTGGTCGAGCCAGATCTGCTCCCTTTGGGTGCGCATTTACGCGACCTATTGTCGCAGGCTTGCTCGGTGGTCCTTGGGCTGACCGGTCAGTCGCAGCTACTGGCACATAGCCCAGCCACGCTTGAATTCATCCGCTTGCGCAACACTTACCTCGACCCTCTTCATCTATTGCAGGCCGAGTTGTTGGCGCGTTCGCGACAACAGGAAGTGGAACAGGGCAGCCCGGTAGAACAGGCGCTGCTGGTGTCTGTGGCGGGGATTGCCGCCGGTTTGCGTAATACCGGCTAAGGTTTTCGTCGTGGGGCAAGGCGCTCGGCGCGAGCGTCGAGTGCCTCTGGGCGAGGGGTTGAAAAGTGCTGGCAGGCGACAGTTAGTGATGGGGTTGCGACTTGGGGTACCCCGACGAAAGGTCTCATCAGGCGCGGGTTTCTCCGACTTTCGGCGGCTTGTGTGGTCTGGGCCTGCTGTGTATCTTGATCAGCCTTTGGCCGTTTGGGCGGTCACGACCCTTTTTTGAGATTGGCCCCACGAGGCGAATCTGACGTTATCTATATAAAAATTGAGGAGCACATCGATGCGCGTCATTCTGCTGGGAGCTCCCGGGGCCGGTAAAGGTACTCAGGCTAAATTTATCACCGAAAAATTCGGTATCCCGCAAATTTCCACCGGCGATATGCTGCGTGCCGCGGTCAAGGCCGGCACCGAACTGGGCCTGATCGCCAAGAGCGTCATGGACAGCGGTGGTCTGGTTTCCGATGACCTGATCATCAACCTGGTCAAGGAACGCATCAGCCAGGCTGATTGCGAGAACGGTTTCCTGTTCGACGGTTTCCCGCGCACCATTCCTCAGGCTGAAGCCCTGGTGAAAGCCGACGTGGAACTGGATCACGTGGTTGAAATCGCCGTCGATGACGAAGAAATCGTTCAGCGTATCGCCGGTCGTCGTGTTCACGAAGCCAGCGGCCGCGTGTACCACACCGTCTACAACCCGCCGAAAATCGCCGGTAAAGACGACATCACCGGTGAAGCACTGGTGCAGCGCAAGGACGATACCGAAGAAACCGTGCGTCATCGCCTGTCGGTCTACCATTCCCAGACCAAGCCACTGGTAGCGTTCTACCAGAACCTGGCCGCTGATCAGGGCAAACCGAAGTACAGCCACATCGCTGGCGTCGGCTCGGTTGAAGCGATCACCGGCAAGGTGCTTGAAGCACTGAGCTGAAAAGTCTGAATCGCTTCATCTTCTACGGCCCGCTTGCGGGCCGTAGTTGTTTATACTGGCGCACTTTTTCTGAACTCTCTTACGGAAACATCGATGAGCACCTTGCTGGCCCTGGACACCGCGACTGAAGCTTGCTCCGTTGCCTTGCTGCATGACGGCAAGGTTACGAGCCATTACGAGGTGATCCCGCGCCTGCATGCGCAGAAGTTGCTGCCGATGATTCAGCAATTGCTGGCCGACGCTGGCACCACCCTGCAAGCGGTCGATGCCATTGCGTTTGGCCGTGGGCCGGGGGCATTTACCGGCGTGCGGATCGCTATCGGTGTGGTGCAGGGGCTGGCGTTTGCGCTGGAGCGTCCGGTGTTGCCGGTGTCGAATCTGGCGGTGCTGGCCCAGCGCGCCTTTCGCGAACACGGCGTGAGCCAGGTCGCGGCCGCCATCGATGCGCGGATGGATGAGGTGTATTGGGGTTGCTACCGCGAAACGGCGGGGGAGATGCGGCTGGTTGGCAATGAAGCGGTGTTGCCGCCGGAAGTGGCAGCGTTGCCAACTGATGCCAGCGGTGAGTGGTTTGGCGCCGGCACTGGCTGGGGTTATGCCGAACGTATCGCCGTCAAGCTGACCGGGCAGGATGCGGGCATGCTGCCTCACGCTGAAGACCTGCTGACCCTGGCACGTTTTGCTTGGGCGCGTGGCGAAGCGATCGTGGCTGATGAGGCTCAGCCGGTGTACCTGCGCGATAAAGTCGCGACGCCGAAAGCACGTTAATTTCCGAGAACGAGTTGGCTTCATCGCGAGCAAGCTCGCTCCCACACGATCTGCGCTAACCCCTGTAGGAGCGAGGCTTGCCCGCGAAAGCAATCTCCGAGATTTAGCCAATCGTAGTTTCTAACCCCTGGCTTTTAAACCTTTTCCATTTTCTGTGTTCTAGTTATCACTCGGCGGTTTGCGAAGCGGGCTATGCGCCACTAAACTGCCATCATTGATCCCGGACATGTACTCATGCGTATAGACGGCGTTCCCTCTCAGTCCTACCCCATCAAACGCAAGCCTCGCAAAGGGCCTGTGGCGGATGACGACTACGTCGATATCGACGGCGAGCTGGAAATTCCGTCCGAAGAGCAAATGGCCGCCCGCGCTGCCAAAGCCTCTGCGCAACGCTTGAGTAATCTCCCCGCCCGTCAACAAGACATGCTTTATCACCGAGCCATGAGCAACAGTGTCGCGAAGGCCCTGGCCAGCTACCTGAGCACCGCCGGTTTTGTCGATTGGGATCCGGATGTGCTGGGTCTCGACCTGTACATCTGATGCGGCTGCCTTACTTCCTTGGCTGTCCGTCCTGGAGTGAAAACGCCTGGCGCGATTATCTTTATCCGCCGGACGCTAAACCCGCTGAGTTTCTGAATCTTTATTCCCAAGTGTTCAACGCCGTGGAAGGCAATACGACCTTCTACGCAAGCCCGGCTGCGTCCACTGTGCAGCGTTGGGCCGAGACCATGCCCGAACACTTTCGCTTCACTGCCAAGTTCCCAGGTGACATCAGCCACAGCGGTGACCTGCGCGAACAATTGACCGCTGCCGACATCTTCCTGCAATTGCTCAGCCCCCTCGGTGAACGGGTTTCACCGCTGTGGCTGCAACTGTCCAAAAGCTTCACGCCGCAACGATTGCCCGAACTGGCCGGATTCATCGATGCGCTTGAGCGGCCTCTGGCAGTTGAAGTACGGCATAACGAATTCTTCGCCAAGGGCGATGCCGAGAGAAGGCTCAATCGTCTGCTGCTTGATCGCGGTGTCGAGCGTATCTGCCTTGATCCCCGAGCGCTGTTCAGCTGCACATCGACCGATCCCTCGGTACTTCACGCCCAATCGAAAAAGCCCAGGGTGCCGACCCGTCCGGCCGCCTTCACGCAATGTCCGCAGGTACGCTTCGTCGGCCATCCGCAGCTTGAGGCCAACGACCCGTTCCTGGTGCCGTGGGTCGAGAAAATCGCCGTGTGGATCGAAGAGGGCCGCACGCCCTATATCTTCCTGCACACCGCCGACAACCTGCTGGCCGCCAAACTGGCGCAACGTTTTCACGTAAAACTGATGCTGCGTTTGCCTGGCCTGCCGCCGCTGCCTGAGCTATACAGAGAGCCCGCTGCCGAGCAACTTGGCCTGCTCTGAAGCGGTTTCCTTGCCTTTTTCAGGAGCCTGCCAATGGATGCGCAAACCCTTCGAGCCCAAGCGTTCAAAGCACTGCACGAACGCGAGGGCGCTTTTGTCATTCCCAACCCGTGGGACGCCGGCTCGGCGAAAATGCTCGCCAGCCTTGGTTTCGAAGCGCTGGCGACCACCAGTGCCGGTTACGCCTTTTCCAACGCCCGCCCCGATGGCGCGTTGACGCTGGACGACACCCTGGCAAACGTTCGGGCGATTGTCGCGGCAACTGATCTGCCCGTCGCCGTCGATCTGGAAAACGGCTTCTCTGACGATCCAGCCGAATGCGCACAGAGTATTTTGCGTGCAGCAGAGGCCGGTGCGGTCGGCGGCTCGATCGAAGATGCCACGGGTCGTGAAGAAACGCCGATTTACTGCTTCGAGCATGCCGTGGCACGCATCAAGGCTGCCGTGGCAGCAGCTCGCAGCTTGCCGTTTCCTTTCGTGCTGACAGCCCGGGCCGAGAACTTTCTGCACGGCAATCCTGATCTCGCCGATACCCTCCGCCGCTTGCAGGCGTTTGCCGAGGCGGGCGCCGACGTACTTTATGCGCCGGGTCTGCGCAGTGCTGAGGATGTGTTGGCGGTGGTCCGTGCCGTGGCGCCGAAACCGGTCAATGTGTTGATGTCTGGCGGACTGAAATTGACGGTCGAGCAGTTGAGCGAAATGGGCGTCAAACGCATCAGCGTCGGTTCGGCGCTGGCCCTGGCCGCGTATGGCGAGTTTTTCCGCGCAGCCGAGGAGATCCAGAAGTCGGGCACGTTCGGGTTCACGTCGCGATCCATGCCGTACGCCCAGGCCAATCAATTGTTCAAGGGCTGACGATGCGGTTTCGGTGGTGGTCGCTTTTGATGCTGTTAATCATTGGTGCGGCGGCCGTGAGCGTCTGGCGTGGCTGGATCTCACTGCCGCCGCAGTGGGATCCCTGGGCACCGCTGGACGTAAAGGCCGCGCCCAACTTTCTGACCCGCTACAAACTGATGCGCCTGCGCGATGATCCGCAGTTGTGCGATCTAGCCCTGAGCAGCTCTGGATTGCGCGTGACCCGTCGGGCCGACAGCCCCGACGCAACGTGCCCGTTGATCAACACGTTGCGTGTGCAAGGCGGCGAGGTGGCCCTGAGCAGCAGTTTCCTCGCCAGTTGTCGCCTGGCGGTGTCGTTCGCCCTGTTCGAACACCACGCCCTGCAACCGGCGGCACAGGCGGTGTACGGCCAAGCGGTTACGCGTGTCGACCATCTTGGCAGCTTTGCCTGCCGCAACGTCTACAGCCGCGAAAACGGCAGACGCAGCCAGCATGCCAGCGCCAACGCACTGGATATCGCCGGGTTTCGGTTGGCCGATGGCCGATCCATCAACGTGCTCAAGGATTGGCCGAAGGATAATCAGGACGCACAGTTTTTACGCCAGGTCCGCGATGGCGCCTGCGACATGTTCAGTGTGGTATTAAGCCCGGATTACAACGCCGCCCATCGCAATCACTTTCATGTGGATGTCGGGCCATGGTGGGTGTGTCGCTGAGGGCCTGTTATTGAAGGTCAGGCGGCGATGCGCAGGTTCTGCAGGACGATCGGGCGAGCCCAGCCGTTGTCGAAATCGAGTTGTTTCTGTTGCTCCACCAGCGCTTCGGGCGAGAATGGCGGGAATGGCTTGTCCAGCAGATCGAGTTCGAATTCGGCGATCGGCAGGTGCAGCGGACGCGGTTGCGGTGCGGCGTCAGGCGCTGGCAGTGGTTGACCGGCTGTGAGCACGATCGGGCGAACCCAGCTGCTTTCGAAGTCCTGTTGTTTCTGTTGAGCGACGATTTCTTGTACCGGGAACGGTGGGAACGGTTTGTCGGCCAGGTCCATGTCGAACTCGGCAATCGGCAGGAACAGTGGCTCCGGCGGGCGGACCTCGGTTTCTTTCACATCGCATTCACGCTGGGAAATGATGTGTGCGTAGAGTTCGCTGCCGACGGTCGGCTCGACCGGGCTCTCGAGATCAACCGGTGGGAAAGTCCCGCATGCAGGCACCACATCACTCGACTGTTCGGCCAGGGCCTGGGCAAAGAAATCTTGCCACAGATGACTGACGCCGCTCAGTGCTTGGGAGTTTCGCAGGCCATAATCGCCATGACGCGAGATGTAGCCTACGGATGTGGTTTGAATGTCTGACATTTCTCTCGGTCGACGCTCAGCTCTGGCAAAATGCTCGATAGTTTTGTTATCGGCCGTTTTTGCCGATCATTAATTTTTTGAGCACCTTTTCCCATGATTGAGCAACCTGCGGCCTGCCGCATCCATGTCGAGGCCCTGGCCGAGACTTATCAGCCACAGGCCGAACAATGGGCCGAGCGCCTGGGCTTGCCCATGCAGGTGGATGACGGCGAGTTTGTCTTGCAGGTGGGCGAACAGGGTTTACAACTGCAACAACTGGGGCCGGATGCGCCGGGGCCGGTGCGGGTGGACTTCGTCGAGGGCGGTGCGGCCCATCGCCGCTTGTACGGCGGCGGTAGCGGTCAGATGATCGCCAAGGCTGTCGGGGTTGCCCAAGGCGTGCGTCCACGCGTACTGGATGCCACGGCGGGGTTGGGCAAAGATGCGTTCGTGCTGGCGAGCCTGGGCTGCGAGATGAGCCTGATCGAGCGTCAGCCGCTGATTGGCGCTTTGCTTGAAGATGGCCTGGCGCGCGGCGCGGAAGACTTTGATGTGGCGCCGATCGTGGCGCGGATGCGCTTGCTCAAGGGCAATTCGATCGAGGTGATGCGCAATTGGGAAGGCGAGCCGCCGCAGGTGATTTACCTCGACCCGATGTTTCCCCATCGTGAGAAAACTGCCTTGGTGAAGAAGGAGATGCGCCTGTTTCGGCCGCTGGTCGGCGATGATCCGGATGCCCCTGCATTGCTCGAAGCCGCGTTGGCCCTGGCCAGCCACCGGGTGGTGGTCAAGCGGCCGCGCAAGGCACCGTGCATTGAAGGGCCGAAGCCGAGCCATGCACTGGATGGTAAATCCAGTCGGTATGACATTTATCCGAAGAAAGCGCTGAAGCCTTAAGACCGCGTAGAACCATTCGCGGGCAAGCCTCGCTCCTACGGGTTAGTGGAGATCCTGTAGGAGCGAGCGGTGCGGCGATCCGACTTGCCCGCGAAGGCGCCGGACCAGACACCCACTATCTATCAGGCTGTCTCTGGCCGATAAGCCCGCATAAACAACCTCACCACTTCCTGCACATGGCTCTCGGCCGCCTCCCCGGTCAACGGCTCGCCACATCCGTAAAGCAGCCTGAAATTCCCCGCACCCTTGAGCAAGCAGAAGAAATGCTCGGCCGCATTGCGCGGTTTGTCGATGCTCAAGGTACCGCTCTGATCAACCTTGATCAGCAACCGCTCCATGCCATGCAGCATGCGCTCAGGCCCAGCCTCGAAGAAGATCAGCGAAAGTTTCGGGTCTTGGCTGCCCAGCGTCATCATCAGTCGATGCAGGTTGACCGATTCGTCGCTGTTGATCAGCTGATGAAAACCGCGCGCGATGTTCAACAGCACCGTTTCAACGGCAATGCCGTCCGGCAATTCAAAAAACAGCGTCGGCAACTGTTCTTCGCACTTGGCCATGACGGCGGCGGAGAACAGCGTCTCCTTGTCGTCGAAATGGCTGTAGACCGTCAGCTTCGACACACCGGCCTCGGCCGCCACGGCGTCCATGCTGGTATTCGCATAACCCTTGCTCAGAAACAGAATTTTCGCCGCATCAAGGATCGCTCGGCGCTTGGCCAAATCCTTGGGACGGCCTGGGCCGTTGGGTGCTGAAAGATTGTTAGGCATATGCGCTTTTATTACTGGACTGGTGAGTTTGCTATTAATAACATACTGCCCAGTATAATTATTCCAAGCACCATTAGCGAAAGGTCCTTCACCATGTTCCGCTATGCCTTGCCTCTCGCGTTGCCAGTCAGTCTGGTGTTTTTATTGTCTGCGTGTGGTCACGAAGAGGCGCCTCAAGTCACCATTCGCCCGGCCATGGTCGTGCAGCCAGAGCCTTCGGCTCAGGCGATGGAAAGTTTTCCCGGTGAAGTCCGCGCACGGTATGAGCCGGACCTGGCGTTTCGCATTGGCGGCAAAGTCAGTCGACGACTGGTCGAAGAGGGACAGCGGGTCAAGGCCGACCAACCGTTGGCGGAGCTCGATCCTCAGGATGTACGCCTGCAACTGGAAGCCACCCGCGCCCAGGTCGCCGCTGCCGAGGCCAATCTGAGCCTGGTGCGCGCCGAGCGCGATCGCTACAAGACCTTGATGGACCGTCAGATGGTCAGCCGTTCGCAGTACGACAATTCTGAAAACCTTTACCGATCGGGTGAAGCACGCCTCAAGCAAATCAAAGCCGAATTCAACGTCTCGACCAATCAGGCCAGTTACGCCGTGCTGCGTGCGCCTCAGGATGGCGTCGTGGCCAAACGTGCGGTTGAAGTCGGGCAAGTCGTGGCGGCCGGGCAAACAGTGTTTACCCTCGCCACCGATGGTGAGCGCGAAGTGTCGATCAGCCTGCCGGAACAAAGCTTCGGCCGTTTCAAGGTCGCTCAGCCAGTCTCGGTAGAACTCTGGACCCAACCCGACCAACGTTTCGCCGGGCGCATCCGTGAACTGTCGCCTGCTGCCGATCCAAAATCGCGCACCTTTGCCGCCCGCATCGCCTTCACCGCCGGCAAGGTCCCCGCAGAACTCGGCCAGAGCGCCCGAGTGTTCATCCAGACCGCCGACGTGGTGTCGCTGTCGGTACCACTGTCGGCCGTCACCGCGGAAAACGGTGCCACCTACGTTTGGGTGCTTGGCGCCAACAACACCTTGAAAAAAGCCCCGGTCCGGGTCGGTGCCTTCGGCGAGAAAACCGTGCCGGTGCTCGAGGGCCTGAACGCCAGCGATTGGGTGGTGGCGGCGGGTGTTCATGTGCTTCATGACGGGCAGCAAGTGCGCCCGGTGGATCGCTCCAACCGCGTGGTCAATCTGGCGGACAAGGAGTAATCCCCGATGGGTTTCAATCTTTCCGAATGGGCGCTGCGTAATCGCCAGATCGTACTGTTCCTGATGCTCTTGCTGGCAGTTGTCGGCGCACTGTCCTACACCAAACTCGGCCAAAGTGAAGACCCGCCGTTCACCTTCAAGGCCATGGTGATTCGTACCATTTGGCCGGGGGCCACGGCGCAGGAAGTGTCGCGCCAGGTCACCGAGCGCATTGAAAAGAAACTGATGGAAACCGGCGAGTACGAGCGCATCGTTTCGTTCTCCCGTCCGGGTGAGTCCCAGGTGACGTTCGTCGCCCGTGATTCCATGCACTCGGTGGAAATCCCGGCCCTCTGGTACCAGGTTCGCAAGAAAATCAGCGACATCCGCCAGACCCTGCCACCGGGCATCCAGGGGCCATTCTTCAACGATGAGTTCGGCACAACGTTTGGCAATATCTACGCGCTGACCGGCGACGGTTTTGATTACGCGGTGCTTAAGGACTACGCCGACCGCGTCCAGATTCAGCTGCAACGGGTCAAGGATGTGGGCAAGGTCGATCTGCTCGGATTACAGGACGAGAAGATCTGGATCGAACTCTCCAACGTCAAACTCGCCACCCTGGGCCTCCCTTTGGCGGCGGTGCAGCAGGCCCTTGAAGAACAGAACGCGGTGTCCACCGCCGGGTTCTTCGAGACCACCAGCGAACGCTTGCAGCTACGCGTCTCGGGGAATTTTCAGACAGTCGAAGAGATCAAGAGCTTCCCGATTCGCGTAGGAGATCGCAGCTTCCGCATCTCCGATGTGGCGGATGTGCATCGCGGTTTTAATGATCCGCCGGCGCCGCGTATGCGCTTCATGGCGGAAAATGCCATCGGTCTGGCCGTGGCGATGAAGGACGGTGGCGACATTCTGGTGCTGGGCAAGGCGCTGGAAATCGAGTTCGACCGGATCCAGAAAAATCTCCCTGCCGGTATGCAGCTGCGCAAGGTCTCCGACCAGCCAGCCGCAGTGAAAAGCAGCGTCGGCGAATTTGTTCAGGTGCTGGTGGAAGCGCTGGCAATCGTCCTGCTGGTGAGCTTTTTCTCCCTCGGTGTGCGCACCGGCATGGTGGTAGCGCTGGCGATTCCTTTGGTATTGGCGATGACCTTCGCCTGCATGTATTACCTCGGCATTGGCCTGCACAAGATTTCCCTCGGGGCGTTGGTGCTGGCGCTGGGATTGTTGGTGGACGACGCGATCATCGCCGTGGAGATGATGGCGATCAAAATGGAGCAGGGCTTCGACCGGATCAAGGCGGCCAGTTACGCCTGGACCAGCACCGCATTCCCGATGCTCACCGGGACACTGATCACCGCTGCCGGCTTCCTGCCGATAGCCACTGCGCAATCGGGTACCGGCGAATACACCCGTTCGATCTTCCAGGTGGTGACCATCGCGCTGCTGGCCTCGTGGGTGGCCGCCGTGGTGTTTGTGCCGTATCTGGGGGAGAAACTCCTGCCGGATCTGGCGAAAATTCATGCAGCCAAACACGGCACCGGCGACGGCCAGTCCGACCCTTACGGCACGCCGTTCTATCAGCGCGTCAGGCGCCTGGTGGAGTGGTGCGTGCAGCGGCGCAAGACGGTCATTGTCCTGACGGTCGTGTTGTTTATCGGCTCTGTCGTCCTGTTTCGCTTTGTGCCACAGCAGTTTTTCCCGGCATCGGGTCGTCTGGAATTGATGGTCGATCTGAAACTGGCCGAGGGTGCATCACTAAGCAACACCAGCGATGAGGTCAAACGCCTCGAAGCACTGCTGAAGGATCACGCCGGTATCGACAACTATGTCGCTTACGTTGGCACCGGTTCGCCGCGTTTTTACCTACCGCTGGATCAACAACTTCCTGCGGCGAGCTTCGCGCAGTTTGTAGTCCTGGCCAAGACCATCGAGGAGCGCGAAACCCTGCGCACCTGGCTGATCGAAACCCTCAATGAACAATTCCCGGCCCTGCGTTCGCGGGTTACGCGTCTGGAGAACGGGCCGCCGGTTGGCTATCCGGTGCAGTTCCGGGTCACCGGTGAGCACATCGAGGAAGTCCGCGCGCTGGCTCGTAAAGTCGCGGCCAAGGTTCGCGAGAACCCGCACGTGGCCAACGTCCATCTGGACTGGGAGGAACCGAGCAAAGTTGTTTATCTGAACGTTGATCAGGACCGTGCCCGGGCGCTTGGCGTGAGCACTGCGAACCTGTCGAAGTTCCTGCAAAGCTCACTGACCGGTTCCAGCGTCAGCCAGTACCGTGAAGACAACGAATTGATCGAGATTCTGTTGCGCGGCACGTTGCATGAGCGCACCGAGCTGTCGTTGCTGCCGAGTCTGGCCGTACCAACTGACAACGGCCGCAGCGTAGCGCTGTCGCAAATCGCGACGCTGGAATACGGTTTCGAAGAAGGCATCATCTGGCACCGCAGCCGCTTGCCTAACGTGACGGTGCGCGCCGACATTTACGGCAAGGAACAACCGGCGACGCTGGTGCAGCAGATCATGCCAACTCTCGATCCGGTTCGTGCCGAGCTACCGGACGGGTATCTGCTGGAGGTCGGCGGCACGGTAGAAGACTCGGCCCGTGGGCAAAACTCGGTGAAGGCCGGTGTGCCGCTTTTCATCGTGGTGGTGCTGACGTTACTGATGCTGCAACTGCGCAGTTTCTCACGCACCGTGATGGTGTTTCTGACAGCGCCGCTGGGGTTGATCGGTGTAACACTGTTTTTGATAGTGTTCCGTCAGCCATTCGGTTTCGTTGCCATGCTCGGGACCATCGCGTTGTCGGGGATGATCATGCGTAACTCGGTGATTCTGGTGGACCAGATCGAGCAGGACATCGCCGCCGGGCTCAAACCGTGGCAAGCGATTATCGAAGCTACGGTGCGGCGTTTCCGGCCGATTGTGTTGACTGCGCTCGCGGCGGTGCTGGCGATGATTCCGCTGTCGCGCAGTGTGTTCTTCGGGCCGATGGCGGTGGCGATCATGGGTGGGTTGATTGTGGCGACGGCGTTGACGTTGCTGTTTTTGCCGGCGCTGTATGCGGCTTGGTTCAGGGTCAAGAAAGAGGCCGTTTGATCTTTTGATCTTGGCGGCCTTCGGGCCGACCATGCGCTTGTTGATTGAGTACATATCCGTTGCTGCGGTAATGGCCACTAATGGTTTCGCCCTTACGGCGACTCCCTTTGGCAAACGCCCCAAAGGAAGCAAAGGTCTCGCCCCAAGCGTCCGGCCCCTCGCTTAGGCTCGGCGTTCCTTCGCTCCGGTGTCCATCTGGGGGCATCGCCTCCGGTCGGCTTCGCTTCGACCTCCTCTCGATGTGTTCGACTGCGTCGAACGGCGCTGCGCGCCTCCCCCCAGATGAACACCTCCACTCAGCCTCCCGAAGGGGCGGGAGGGTCAAGGTCAAGAGCTGCAGGCGAGCTAACGCTCGGCCTGTTGAGTGGTTTGGGACGATTCAACAGATGATTTCGTTGTTAGCGTTGTTGGTATATCGCGTCCTGGAACACCTCGATCCGCAGCAATATCACAAACGAAAAAGCCCGCTGAACCTATAAAGGTCAGCGGGCTTTTTGTGAGTTTTAGTCACTCAATAATTACAACGTACCAAACACCTTCTTCGCCAGACTGGTCGCTGCCGCCGCAGGATTCTGGCGGATGGTTTCTTCTTGTTTACCAATCATCTCGAACAAACCGTTCAACGCCTGCTCGGTCACGTAGCTTTCGATGTTGGCGTTCTTCGCGTCCAACACACCCAGCGTTGCGGCTTGCCCTGCGAACGAGTTGTACTGTTTGGCCAGGCCCACCTGATCGGTGGCTTGCTTGACGATTGGCAGGAATTTCACGCGGATCTGTTCGCGGCTGGTTTTGCTCAGGTATTGAGTGGCGGAGTCCTTACCGCCGCTGAGAATGCCCTTGGCATCCTCCACGCTCATTTTCTTCACCGCCTCCACCAGGATCGGCTGGGCCTGGGTCACGGCGGTTTCAGCCGCTTTGTTCATGCTGGTTTCCAGCTGGTCGACCTGAGCGCCCATGCCGAAGGCCTTCATCTTGCTGGCGACCTTGCCGAGCTTGCCCGGCAATTCGATCTTCACGTCCGGGTTGTTACTGAAACCGCCCGGCGTGCCGAGTTGTTTCACGGCCAGTTGCGCACCTTGAGTCAGGGCATCCTTGAGGCCGCCGGTGGCGTCTTGTTGCGACAGGTCGTTGAGCGACAGCGCTAGGGCACTCGCGGAGATCATCAAGCCTGCGCACAGGCTGGCGAAGCGAAGGGTAGGGCGGAGCATGGCTGCTTCCTTGTTCAGAAAAGAGGATTAGCGGACGGCGTCGACGCGGATTTTCAGTGGCTGCGGGTCGCTGCCATCAAGCTGTACGGCGTGATGTTCGGTGGTGATGAACATCAGTTTGCCGTCGACTTCGATGCGTGCGCTGACTGAATAGCGATGACCCGGCTTGACCTGCGCCGGATCGTAACTCAGATGAAACGGCAGCGGCACCTGGCCTTTGATCGAGCCTTTCTGTTCGTCGAGGACCACGGCGGGTGCGTCGGCAAGAGACACGTCCTGCAAGCTGACGCTCAAGGTGGCGCTTGGCGGGAGGGCAATGCGTTGGAGGTAAAATACTTCGCCATCAAGGCTGGTTTTAGCGGCCGGTTGTAGGGTATAGCAGGCTCCGAGCAATGCAGTAAGCCCCAGTAGCGAGAGTTTTTTCATGAGTTAAATCCCTGTCCTTGGCGCCCGGAGAAAAACAGCGCCAACGACAATTTAACGGATTTTCAAGGTGATTTCGCCCCATGTGATGTCGGGCAGTTGGGCTTAGGCGTTGCTGTCCGGATTTTTACGGACGTTGCGGACCACGACGTCCTCAGGGCGCAGATGGTTGACACCCAACTCCACTCGGTGAGGTTTGGTTGTTGCAAAGATCACCTGGCCGTTGGTTTCGATGCGTGCGGTGATTCCATAGCTGTGGCCGGGCAGCACATCAGCGGCCGCGTAAGTCAGATTAAAGTCCAGGCCTGCGGTTTCTGCATGAGGGATAACTTGCTGGGCAAGTTCTTTGACAGGCGCAGCCGGAGTGACATCTTGCAGGCTGACGTGAAGTGTCGAGTTCGGCGACAGCAGAATCTTTATCAGATAGTGCACGGTACCGCTGATGCTCATTACATGTTCGTTGCTCATTTGATCTCCTTATCAAATTAATCGTCGGAAATGACGAGCCGTCAGCATATCGCCGGGGGCACCGAACCGTGTGTAGGAGTATTCCTGCGCTTGGGGGCGAATTTATAGCGGGATAGATCAGAAGCATCCTTGCTTCTGAACAATGGTGCCGCGTAGTTCCCTCGATGGATCAGAGAGGCTTTACCAGCTCCGCCGCATCTTCACTGCGATGCAGCGCAACCTGACGAATCGACAAGCGAATCTCCGCCGGCAACACCCGTTTGGCCGCACCTTCCGCCAGTTCTCCCAGCAGTTCGTGATAACTCAGCTTGCCGGCCTCATCGCGCTTGAGCACGTCGAGGTCGAGCATTGTCTGAATGAAGTGGCGGAACAGGCTCTTGTCGAAGAACTCCGGGGCGTTCAGGCCATGGAGGATCGACAGGCGCTGGGCCATGACGGTGCACAAGTCTTCCAGTTCTTCGGCGCTGATGCTGTTCTGGCCGCTGTTGAGCAGCAGCGAGACCGTCATGTAGAAGCGTTGCAGGGTCTGGGCGATGCTTTTCGACAGCAGCGTCAGCAGCACGAAATGCCGCGAACTCGGCGCCGGACGCAGGTAGACGTCATTCTCAAAACGCAGCAGACCTTGATCGACGAACGCTTCGAGCCATTGATCGATCACCGCATCCAGCTCGTCCAGCGACCAGCGAATGAACAGCTCCGATTGCAGGTACGGGTACAGCGCGCGGGTGTAGCGCAGGATCTGTTCGCGGCTCATGCGCGAGGCGCTCTGGAAGAAACTGGCCAGCAGCGCGGGCAGGGCGAAGATGTGCAGCACATTGTTGCGGTAGTAGGTCATCAGGACGGCGTTCTGCTCGTCCAGATACAGAATCTTGCCCAGTGCATCGCTCTGCTCGGACAACAAATCCATGTCCTTCACGTGCTCGATCAGCGCCCGGCCATCGCCTTCCGGCAACGTGGTGTGCGGCGAATACGGGACTTTGCGCAACAGCGCCAAATATAGATCAAGTACCCGCGCCATGGCGCGATCATCCAGGGCCAGGCGGCTGGTGGACAGCAACGCCAGCGCCACCAGATTGACCGGGTTGATCGCCGCCGCCTCGTTCAAATGCTGCGCGACTTTCTCGCCGAGGCGGTGGGTGGTTTCGTTGAGCCAGGCCGGTTTGAACTGCGGGCCGAGTTCCTGTTTACGCCAGTCCGGCTGTTCGCTGTCGAGGAATTCTGCCAGTTTGATCGGCTCGCCGAAGTTCACCGCCACTTGGCCGAAGCGCTGCTTGAGGGCACCGATGACTTTGAAAATGTCGAAGATCGATTCTTTCTTCTTGCTCGCGCCACGCAGTTCACCGAGGTAGGTCCGGCCTTCCAGCACGCGCTCGTAGCCGATGTAGACCGGGATGAAGACGATCGGCATCCGCGACGAACGCAAGAAGCTGCGCAGGGTGATTGCGAGCATCCCGGTTTTCGGTTGCAGCATGCGCCCGGTGCGCGAACGGCCACCCTCGACGAAGTACTCCACCGGGAAGCCTTTGGTGAACAGGGTGTGCAGGTATTCGTTGAACACCGAGGTGTAGAGCGGGTTGCCCTTGAAGGTGCGGCGCATGAAGAACGCACCGCCGCGCCGCAGCAAGCTGCCGATCACCGGCATGTTGAGGTTGATCCCGGCGGCAATGTGCGGTGGGGTCAGACCGTTGCGGAACAGCAAGTAGGACAGCAGCAGGTAGTCAATGTGGCTGCGATGGCACGGCACGTAGATCACTTCGTGCCCCTGAGCGACCTTCTGCACGCCTTCGATGTGGTTGACCTTGATCCCGTCGTAGATCTTGTTCCAGAACCAGCTCAGCACCACTTCGAGGAAGCGGATCGCGGTGTAGGTGTAGTCAGAGGCGATCTCGTTGCCGTAGCGCAGGGCCTGGGCCTTGGCTTTCTCCGCGGAGATGTTCTCGCGCTCGGCTTCGTCGAGGATCGCTTGCTTGACCAGAGGCTGGTTGAGCAGGCCCTTGACCAGGTTGCGACGGTGGGAAATGTCCGGGCCGATCACGGCGGCTTTCAGATTACGGAAATGCACCCGCAGAATTCGCTGGGCCATGCGCACGGTGCGCTCGTGGCCTTTGTTGTGGTCGATCAGCTCACGCAGGTGAATCGGCGCCGAGAACTGCACCCGGGTCTTGCGCCCCAGCACGATGATGCTCAGCAACCGGCGCAGACGCCCGGTGACGGCCCAGCTGTCGGCGAAGAGCAGTTTCCACGGGCTCGATTCGCTGTCCGGCGACTGACCCCAGAACACGCTGACCGGAATGATCTGCGCATCTTCAGCGGCGTTCTGGCTCAGGGCACTGACCAGGCGAGTCAGGGTCGGCGGCGCGCCCCGTTTGTCCTGGCGGCCGAGCCAGTCGGGCTCCGGCGTCAGGTAAAAGAACGCGGCGGGTTCCACCAACGTACCTACCGATACCGGCAACACCGGGCGCGGCAGGCCGGCCTTGCTGCACTCGGTATCGACCACGGCAAGGTCGGTCAGCGAAGGGTTTTGCAGGACGTAGAACACCGGACGACTGCGGTCGAGGTTGAGGGTGAACGAAGACTGATTGATCGTCTCCGAGCGTACCCAGAGATACAACAGTCGGCGCAGAGTGCCAAACACAAGACGGCGGAGCGGGGAACGGGTCATACGGCTTCTGCGTGAGTGAATAAAACCGAGCGTTTGCTTGGGCGGGCGTAGGGGGCTTTCTCAATTAGTTTCCACGCCGCGTTGTCGCCTTAAAGCGGGCCAGGCAAGGCGCGGGCCGCTGGGAATGGTTGTTCCCTTTCCAGGCCTGCAACGCAGCCTGGCCCGCTTTAAGGCACAACCCGAAGGGCCGGGCCTGCTGTTGTGCAGGGCTGTGTTGCTCGAAACTTATTTGGAATGACCAAACCACGTTTCTCGCGCCTTGCCCTGCACAACAGCAGGCCCGGCACGGCGCGGAAACTAATTGAGAAAGCCCCCTAGTGTGCCGTATTCGTCGAAAATCGGCAAAAAAGCGGTTAAGTAAACTTGAGTTGAGAGTTTCGACGGCTGTCATATACTCGGCCGTTCAAAATAAAAAGAAGAGGGACTGATAAATGGCTACGCGCGAAACCGGCAACGTGAAGTGGTTCAACGACGCCAAGGGTTATGGCTTCATTCAGCGCGAAGACGGGGTGGACGTGTTCGTGCACTACCGCGCGATCCGCGGCGAAGGTCACCGCTCGTTGGCTGAAGGTCAGCAGGTTGAATATGCCGTGGTGACCGGCGAGAAGGGCTTGCAGGCTGAGGATGTTGTAGGCCTCTAGAGATCGTTCCCACGCTCCGCGTGGGAATGCCTCAATGGACGCTCTGCGTCCGCTTCTGGGACGCGGAGCGTCCCGGGCTGCATTCCCACGCAGAGCGTGGGAACGATCAGTGTCAGGCAGTTTTCCAGGTGATTTCTTCTTCACCATCCGCGCTGATGCGCATCCAGCGATCGGCCGATTCCTCACCTTCTTCCTCGACCCAGCTACCCGGTGCACAGCGCACTTCGACGTTCAGCGCGGCAAACGCAGCGCGGGCGCAGGCGATGTCGTCTTCCCATGGGGTCTGGTCGCTTTCCAGGTACAGGCTGTTCCATTTGCCCACGGCTTTCGGTAGCCAGGTCACGGGCACGTTGCCGGCCTTGCACTTGTAGGTCTGGCCTTTCTGGACCCAGTCGGTGCAGGGGCCCAAAGCAGCGCCGAGCCACGCCGCGATGGCCTTGTAGTCGACGTCGGCGTCTTTCAGGTAAATCTCGATATCGGGTTGGCGCATGGATGTCCTCACTGCGGGTCTGAAAAATCCATTCGCGGATTTAGCCGGCCTTGAGCCGTTGCTCAAGACCAAAAATTATTGAAGTACGAAATAATCGTAGCGCATCGATACGGTGACTTCGAACGGCTCGGCCTGTTCGATCACCGCCGTCCGGCGTTCAGCACTGGCGCGCCAGCCGTGAGGCGTCATGGCCAGCAGGTTGGCGCGATCCTGACCCTTTTCCAGCGTCAGCTTGAACTCCAGGGTTTCACTGTGTTGCAGCGTCATGCCTTCCGGCACCAGAGCCAGGTGCTTGTCGTCGGTGTACTCACGCACTTCGTCGTACAGACGCTCGCGCAATTCCATCAGATGGCCGCTGGTCGGCCCGACTTTCATCAGACCGCCGCCGGGGCTGAGCAGACGTTTGGCTTCCTCCCAGTCCAGTGGGCTGAAGACGCTGGCGAGAAACTGGCAGCTGCCCGAGGCCAACGGCACCCGCGCCATGCTGGCGATCAACCAGGTCAGTTGCGGGTTGCGTTTGCAGGCGCGTTTGACGGCTTCCCGGGAAATATCCAGCGCGTAACCGTCGGCGTTCGGCACGGCCTCGGCGATTTGCGCGGTGTAGTAACCCTCGCCACAACCGATGTCCAGCCAGCGCTGGGGTGCGTATTGCGCAGCCAGTTCGGCCAGACGCTTGGCCACCGGTGCGTAATGACCGGCGTTCAGAAAATCTCGCCGGGCTTCGACCATCGCCAGGTTATCCCCAGGGTCGCGGCTGTTTTTGTGCTGCACCGGCAGCAGGTTCAGGTAACCCTGACGAGCGCGGTCGAAACGATGCCCGGCGGGGCAGGCCACGCCGTTGTCCACCGCGTTCAGCGGTTCGCTGCAGATTGGGCAGGCGAGCATCAGGCGAGCAACTTGATCAGGGTCTGGTAGTAGATTTCGGTCAGCACATCGAGGTCGGCAGCCAGCACACGCTCGTTGACCTGGTGGATCGTCGCGTTGACCGGGCCCAGTTCAACCACCTGAGTGCCCATGGTCGCGATGAAGCGCCCGTCGGAGGTGCCACCACTGGTGGATGCGCGGGTTTCGCGGCCGGTGATGTCCTTGATGCTCGACGCAACGGCATCGAGCAATGCGCCCGGCTCGGTCAGGAACGGCAGACCGGACAGCGCCCAGTCGATGTGCCAGTCCAGGCCATGTTTGTCGAGGATGTCGGCAACGCGCTTTTGCAGGCCTTCGACGGTGGATTCAGTGGAGAAGCGGAAGTTGAACACCGCCACCAAATCACCCGGGATCACGTTGGTCGCGCCAGTGCCGGAGTTCACGTTGGAAATCTGGAAGCTGGTCGGCGGGAAGAAGTCGTTGCCGTGGTCCCAATGCTCGGCGGCCAGTTCGGCCAGCGCCGGGGCGACGAGGTGGATGGGGTTCTTCGCCAGGTGCGGATACGCCACGTGGCCCTGCACCCCGCGCACGGTCAGCTTGGCGCCGAGGGAGCCGCGACGGCCGTTCTTCACCACATCACCCACCAACGTGGTGCTCGACGGTTCGCCAACAATGCACCAGTCCAGACGCTCCTTACGAGCGGCAAGGCGTTCAACCACAGCCTTGGTGCCGTGGTGCGCCGGACCTTCTTCGTCGCTGGTGATCAGGAATGCCACCTTACCCTTGTGATCCGGGTAGTCGGTGACGAAACGCTCGGCCGCCACGGTCATGGACGCGAGGCTCCCTTTCATGTCCGCCGCACCACGGCCGCAGAGCATGCCGTGTTCGTCGATCACCGCGTTGAACGGGTCGATCTGCCAGGCGGTCACCGGGCCGGTCGGCACTACGTCGGTGTGGCCGGCAAAGCACAGCACCGGACCGTCGTGTTTGCCGTGGATCGCCCAAAAGTTATCCACATCTTCGATACGCATGGGCTCAAGCGCAAAACCGGCATCGCCCAGGCGCTGCATCATCTGCTTCTGGCAATCGGCGTCGACCGGCGTCACGGACGGACGGCGGATCAGGTCGATGGCGAGTTGAAGGGTCGGCGAAAGGTCGGCGTGGGCCGTCATGGGGAACTCCGAAAGATCTTGTGTAGGAGCGAGGCTTGCCCGCGAAGAACGATAATGCGGTGTATCTGTTACACCGAGTCGCTTCATTCGCGGGCAAGCCTCGCTCCTACAGGGATTGGGCTGGGCGCGCAAAATGGCGGTTATCTTAAAGCAAAACGGCGGCCATTGGCCGCCGTTTAGTGCATCTGTCACGATTTAGACCGCTGGTAGAGTCTCGACCTCGGCTGCCGGTTTTGGCAGAGAGGACAAGAACGCCATGATCAGCGCCGCCAGGTATGGCAACGATTGCACCAGCAACATGGTCACCCAGAAACGCATGTCGTTGCTCGGCATGCCGTTCACCAGGTATATCCCCAGCGCCGCGCCCCACAACAGCAGCATGATGAACACTTCTTCGCGAGCCTCCGAAATCGCCACCCAGAAGCCGTGATTATCGGCGTTCTTCGGTGTACGGAAAAACGGAATGCTGCTGGTGAAGAAGCCGTACAACACCGCTTTGGCGATGGTGTGCGACAACGCCAACCCGGCCAAAGCCGCGCAGAATGCATCCTTGAGGTTGACCCCCACCGCACGGCGGTAGAGGAAGATGATCTTGCCAACCTTGAACACGAACAGCGCCAGCGGCGGGATCGCGAAAATCAACAACGGCGGATCGACCCGCTGCGGCACGATGATCATCGCCGCCGACCACAACAAGGCGCCCACGGTGAAGAAGATGTTCATGCCGTCCGCCACCCACGGCAACCAGCCCGCGAGGAAGTGGTAACGCTGGCCACGGGTCAGCTCGGTACCCTTGCCGCGCAACAGGCTGGTGGTGTGACGCTTGATGATCTGAATCGCGCCATAGGCCCAGCGGAAGCGCTGTTTCTTGAAGTCGATAAAGGTATCGGGCATCAGGCCTTTGCCGTAGCTGGTGTGGTAATACGCCGCCGACAGACCTTTTTCGAACACGCGCAGACCCAACTCGGCATCTTCACAGATGCACCAGTCAGCCCAGCCGAGCTCCTCGAGCACCGAACGCCGGGTCATGGTCATGGTGCCGTGCTGGATGATCGCGTCACGGTCGTTACGGGTGACCATGCCGATGTGGAAGAAACCTTTGTATTCCGCGTAGCAGAGCTTCTTGAAGGTGCTTTCGTTCTGGTCGCGGTAATCCTGTGGCGACTGCACCACGGCGATTTTCGGATCGGCGAAGTGCGGCACCATGTGCTTGAGCCAGTTCGGGTCGACGCAGTAGTCCGAGTCGATGACCGCAATCACTTCGGCATCCTTGGCGGTGTGCGGAATCAGGTAATTCAGCGCGCCGCCCTTGAAACCAGCCAACGGCGCAACGTGGAAGAACTTGAAGCGCGGGCCGAGGGTTTCGCAGTAGGCCTGCACCGGTTCCCAGACCGCCGGGTCCTTGGTGTTGTTGTCGATGATCAAGACTTCAAAGTCCGGATAATCGAGGTTGGCCAGCGCATTGAGGGTCTGTTTGACCATCTCTGGCGGCTCGTTGTAGCAAGGGACGTGAATCGAGACTTTTGGTCGGTAGTCCGAATCACCCACCACCGGCAGGAATTCGCGCCGGCGTTTGTGGGTCCAGACTGCTTCGGCCAGTTCGTGGGCCTCGGTCAGCAGCACGATAAACACCCCGAGCGCGCCGAGGGCAAGGAGGAAGCCCACCGTCAGGCTGAACCAGGTGCTGTATTGCAGGCTGTAGTCGTAACCGATCCACACCAGCACCGAACCGCAAAGGAACGCGATGAAGGTCAGGAAGGTGCGGCCGCGTTGACGCAGGGCCGAACCGTCGATCATCAGCAAGGTCAGGGAGAGCAGGGCCAACACCACCGAACCGACAGCGAGCACGCGCCATTGCGGTATGGCGACGACCGGGCCTTCGAAGTTGAATTTCTGCTGACGAGCGGCGTTGAACACGCCCCAATAGGCGCCTACCGAGCCTTCGTCGCTGGCTTTCCAGGGTTGGTCAAACGCTTCGATCACGAAGTAGTTGAAACCCTGGCGGTTGAGCTTGTTGACCAGTGTGCGCAGGTAAATCGCCTGGTCTGCCGGCGACGCATCGGCACCGCCGCGCATGCGACCGTTGCTTGGCCAGCCGACTTCCGACAGCAGCAGCGGTTTTTTCGGGAACATTTTTTTCAGGTCGCGGGCACGGTCGAGTACGAACTGCCCGGATTGCTCCATCGGAACATGTTCCCAGTACGGCAGGACGTGGGCAGCGATCAGGTCGACGTGCTTGGCCAGGCTCGGGTTTTCTTCCCAGACGTGCCATTGCTCGGACGTGGTCACCGGCACTTTCACTGCCGCGCGGACGCGATCCAGAATAATGCTGAGCTCCGCGGCGGTAATTTCCTTACGGAAGATCGCCTCGTTGCCCACCACCACGCGAACCACGCTGCGGGAGGTATTGGCCAGGTCGATGGCGCGCAGAATTTCACGCTCGTTGCGCGCAAGATCCGGGCTGATCCAGATGCCCAGCGTCACGCGCACACCGAACTCTTCGGCGAGCTTGGGAATATCGCCCAGCGTGCCGTCGACCGAGTAAGTACGGATGTTGTCCGTCAGCTTGCTCATGATCTCCAGATCGCGACGCATTTCATCGTCGGTCGGATACTGTTCTTTTTGTGGGTACTGGCCTTGCTGGAACGGCGAGTACGAAAAGCCAGAGATCTGTTCAGGCCAGTTGGGGGCGGTGACCGGGCGGTTAATCAATGCCCAGAAGCCGGTAAACAAAGCAGCGATGGCGAGCACCACGACCAGGTTGAGTCCAAATTTACGCGATGACATAGCTTTTTCGGGTTCCAAAGGCTGTGGAACGAAGGAACGGTTGGCGGCTGGCTGCCAGGGGGCAGGCGCGCGCATCCTACACTGGAGGTTCTCTGACCGTACAGCGAACAGGGAAACGCCCGACATTGGGCACTCTGGTTTCACATAAGTTCTTACACTTGTCGCTGGAAGGTTAAAAGTTCTCGCACTGTAGCCCTATAATGCGCGCCGGTTTTTGGGGTAATGGTCATGAGTACAGAAGATCCGCGGTTTGCAGGTATCGCCCGTTTGTATGGCATCGACGGCCTGGAGCGCCTGCGCGCGGCCCACGTGGCGATCGTCGGCGTCGGTGGCGTCGGTTCCTGGGCGGCGGAAGCTGTCGCCCGTTGTGGCGTGGGCGAGATTTCGCTGTTCGACCTGGATGACGTCTGCGTCAGCAACGCCAACCGTCAGTTGCACGCGCTGGACAGCACCGTCGGCAAACCCAAGGTCGACGTGATGGCCGAGCGTCTGCGCGGGATCAACCCGGACTGCACGGTGCACGCCGTGGCGGATTTCGTGACCCGCGAGACCATGGCCGAGTACATCACGCCGAACATCGACTGCGTGATCGACTGCATCGACAGTGTGAATGCCAAGGCTGCACTGATCGCCTGGTGCAAGCGCCGCAAGATCCAGATCATCACCACCGGCGGTGCAGGCGGGCAGATTGATCCGACACTGATTCAGGTCTGCGACTTGAATCGGACATTCAATGATCCATTGGCCTCGAAAGTGCGCTCCACATTGCGCCGCGACTACAACTTCTCCCGTACCGTGACCCGTCATTACAGCGTGCCATGCGTGTTTTCCACTGAACAACTGCGCTACCCGAAACCGGATGGCAGCATTTGTTTGCAGAAGAGTTTTGTCGGTGACGGTGTGAAGCTTGACTGTGCTGGAGGGTTTGGTGCGGTGATGATGGTGACGGCGACATTTGGCATGGTCGCGGCGACCAAGGCTGTGGATAAGATAGTGGCCGGCGTGCGGCGGCCAGCTGATAGGGTCAAACCTGTCTGAGCCGTGATCGTTCCCACGCTCTGCGTGGGAATGCAGCCCGGGACGCTCCGCGTCCCTTCAAAAGCCGAACGCGGAGCGTCCGTGGAGGCATTCCCACGCAGAGCGTGGGAACGATCAGTCGGCGGCGAGTTCACGCATTCGCTGTAATACGGCATTCAGGCCGTTACTGCGCGACGGCGACAGCTGCCGCGACAAGCCCAGCTGATTAAACCACTCCGGCAAATCCACCTGCTGCAACTCGACAGCCGACAACCCGTTAACCCGCGCCAGCAACAACGCCACCAACCCGCGAATCAACCGCGCATCACTGCTCGCGGCAAACAGCCAGTGGCCATCCTGCAACTCGCCCACCAGCCACACTTGGCTTTCACAGCCATGTACACGGTTGGCGTCGACCTTATCCACATCGCTCAACACCGGCAGGCGATCGCCCCATTGCATCAGCAGACGCGCCCGCTGTTCCCAGCCAGCGGCATTTTGAAAGGTTTCCAGTGCCGTAGCGGCATCGGCGGGCAAGCTCATCGCAGCAGCTCCAACGCCTGATCCAGCGCTTCAAAGAATCGCTCCAGGTCTTCGGAGTCGTTGTACAGCGCCAACGACACCCGAATCGCCCCGGCCAGCTCAAAACGCTTGAGCAACGGCATGGCGCAATGATGACCGGCGCGCACCGCGATCCCCTGTTCCGTTAGCAGGTGCGCCAAATCAGAGTTATGCACACCCTCGACGACGAAACTGGCCAGCGCCAGCTGCGGCTTGCCCAGCAAGCGAATGCCGTTGCGCGCTTCAAGGCCTTTGAGCAAATAGTCATGCAGCGCTGCTTCATGGGCAGTCACGGCGTCCTGATTGAGCCCTGCCAGATAATCCAGGGTCGCGCCCAGACCGATCACACTGGCGATCGGCGGCGTTCCCGCCTCGAACCCCAGTGGCGCTGGGCGAAAGCGAGCGCTGTGGTAATCCGCGTCCAGCACCATTTCACCGCCGAATTGCCAATGACGCAGTTGCTTAAGCGCTTCATTGCGCCCGAACAGTACGCCCAGGCCATCGGGGCCATAGAGCTTGTGGCTGGAAAACACATAAAAATCGCAACCCAGCGCCTGCACGTCATGCCGACCATGGACCACGCCTTGAGCGCCATCGACCACGGTCAGCGCGTTGTGCGCCTGGGCCATCGCCAACAGCGCGGGCAATGGCTGCCAGGCACCGAGGACGTTGGACAGCTGACTGACCGCCAGCAAACGAGTTTGCGGACCAATCAACTGCGCGGCGGCATCAAGGTCGATCAAACCGTCGGCATCCAGCGGCAGGATCACCAGTTTCAGCTCGCAACGGAGGGCAAGCTGCTGCCACGGCAACAGATTGGCGTGATGCTCCAGGGCGCTGATGACAATTTCATCGCCCGGATTGAAAAGATGCTCCAGGCCATAAGCCAGGAGGTTCAGCGCAGACGTTGTGCCATGGGTAAAGATGATCTGCCCGCAATCGCCGGCATTGAGCCAATGGGCGACTTTGCTGCGGCTGGCCTCGAACGCCTGGGTGGCGTGGGCGCCGGGCAAATGTTGCGCCCGATGCACGTTGGCCGCGCCGTTGGCGTAGTAATGCGCCAGGGCATCCAGCAGGGCTTGAGGTTTTTGCGTGGTGGCGGCGTTGTCCAGATACGTCTGGTCTTGCCGTTGCAATGCGGCGATGGCCGGAAAATCGGCGCGCCAGGGGGAGGGCACAAGCATGGTGGTCAAGACTCGTTTGAGCAGGCCGGGCGCTGATGATACGCGCCCGGCCGCTCGACTAACATCGAGTCGCTGCTTAGTTGTGAGCGTGCAGCGCTTCGTTCAGTTCGATGGCCGATTTGTGGGTTTTGCACTCCACAGCACCGGTCTCCGAATTGCGGCGGAACAGCAGGTCAGGTTGACCGGCCAGTTCACGGGCCTTAACGACTTTGACCAGTTTGTTGTGCTCGTCCAGCAGCGCAACCTTGGTGCCGGCCGTCACGTACAGGCCCGACTCAACAGTGTTGCGGTCGCCCAACGGGATGCCGATACCGGCGTTGGCGCCGATCAGGCAGCCTTCGCCGACCTTGATCACGATGTTGCCGCCACCCGACAGGGTGCCCATGGTCGAGCAACCGCCGCCCAGGTCCGAACCCTTGCCGACGAACACGCCCGCCGACACACGACCTTCGATCATGCCAGGGCCTTCGGTGCCGGCGTTGAAGTTGACGAAACCTTCGTGCATGACGGTGGTGCCTTCGCCCACGTAAGCGCCCAGACGGATACGCGCCGCATCAGCAATACGCACGCCAGCCGGTACCACGTAGTCGGTCATTTTCGGGAACTTGTCCACCGAGAACACTTCCAGCAACTCGCCGCGCAGACGAGCTTCGAGTTGATGCTCGGCCAGTTCGGCCAGGTCGATCGCGCCCTGGCTGGTCCACGCCACGTTCGGCAGCAGAGGGAACACGCCGGCCAGGTTCAGGCCATGCGGCTTGACCAGGCGATGGGACAACAGGTGCAGCTTCAGGTAAGCCTCTGGGGTGGAGGTCAACTGAGCGTCTTCGGCCAGAAGGGTCGCGACCAGCGGCTTGTGGCTCTCGGCCAGACGAGTCAGCAAGGCAGCCTGGGCAGCGTCGACGCTTTTCAGGGCGTCGGCCAGTTGCGAAGCTTGAGCGGTGCTGAACGCGATGGCCTGATTGCCTTCGGTGTAGCCCAGAACAGGTGCGATAGCTGCGACCAGTTCGGCCGACGGGTTGAGCAGTGGCTGCGCGTAAAACACTTCCAGCCATGCGCCTTGACGGTTTTGAGTGCCGACACCAAAGGCCAGGCTGAACAGAGTAGTGGACATGTTGATACCTCTAACAAAATGGAACGGGCTGCCTTACTTGAGCGCTGCCGCGTAGATATCTGGCTTGAAGCCAATCAGGGTTCGGTCACCGAGATCAAGCACCGGGCGTTTGATCATCGAGGGTTGCGCGAGCATCAGCTCGATGGCTTTCGGCTGGTCGAGATCGGCTTTGCGTTCGTCGTCGAGCTTGCGAAAGGTCGTGCCTGCACGGTTCAACACCACTTGCCAGCCGTGCTCGTCGCACCATTGGGTCAGGTGTTCACGGTCGATTCCGACCGTTTTGTAATCATGAAAGTCATACCTGACAGCGTGTTCATCGAGCCAGGTGCGCGCCTTTTTCATGGTGTCGCAGGCTTTGATGCCGAAAAGGTGCAACGTTTTGCTTGAAACGGTCAAGGAATTGCCCCCTTTGCAGGTGCTGGAAATTAAAGGTGACGGATTATGCCATGACCGGACGGTTTCGCGTCGGCCGTGGTCGGGTTTGTCTGTGGGTCATGGCGATCAGCTGTTGCCTGCGACATTGGTGTAACGGTCAGCCCAGGACTACCCGATATTCCTCCCGTCGGCGTCAAGCTGGCAGTAAGCACCTCTAGCAAAGCACTGACCTTGGGAAGTGCTTGACGACTTTTCATCCAGGCCAGATTGATCGCCATTCCTTCGGTTGCTAGATGGGGAAGCACTTCCACCAATGTCCCCTCTTCCAGTTGTTGCTTAATCAACCACGACGGCAACTGCGCGATACCGCTGCCCGCCGTTACCGCCATCAGCAAACCCTCTCCATTGCCCACCACGAACTGAGCGGGTACCTGCCTGCGTTTCGTTGCGCCGCGGTGGTCTCCTGCGAAGTTCCATGGGGTCACGTTTCCGTCCACCCAGCCATACGCGATGCACTGGTGATGCTCCAGATCACCATCAGTGAGGGGGATGCCATGCTTGGCCAAATACGCGGGCGATGCACAGAAGGTATGCCACTCACTGGCCAAGTAACGATGCTCCACTGTATCGGGCCAGACATCCGAACCACCAATGCGTACCACAACGTCCACACCTTGCTGGAACGGGTCGATCAAACCGTCCGAGAAGGAAATGTGCGGTACCAGCAACGGATGATCCTGAACAAACCGCAGGATGATTGGAAGCACTTGCGCACGACCGAAAGCACCTGGAAGGTCAATTCGAATCCTGCCACACGGCTCGGTATTTTCGGCCTGTAGCGAAAGCTCGGCCTCTTCGAGGTCTGCAAGCACACTGGTGCAGGTGCGATAGAAGGCAGTCCCTGCATCGGTCAGCGACAAGCGTCGCGTCGTGCGATGGAACAGCCGAGTCCCCAGCCTGCTCTCCAGCCGAGCAATGCTTTTACTGATTGCAGAGCCCGTCAAATTCATTTTCTCTGCGGCGGCCTTGAAGCTGCCGGATTCCGCGACGCAGACAAACACATCGATACCTTTCAAGCGTTCGGAGGAAAACATAGACATCCTGTATTCATGAATTCAGTTCCACCAATCTGGTAAAAATCATCATAAATCAGAACGCCATTCCACAGTAAGCTTGGTACTCGAGCATCAGTCAGCGATACGCCATTAGCAAACTCCATATAAATGACCTAATGAACGATGAGGCAAGGATGCTGACGACGTTAAGTTCGAGATGCACGAGGCAATACCTGGACGATTCAGATTTCAAATCCGAGTTGTTGCTTAGCAAGTCTAAGGATGTGGACATCGAATACTGCGTCAACACTGTGAGTGTCGACGGTCTGCACTATGTCAGCGAAGCTCTTGGGCATAACCAGCTGAGTCTTTGGATTGACTCGCTGATTAACCCGCAAGTGTTTCTCGAATACCGGCAGCGGCCAAGAAACACACTCTACTTTCAATCCAGTTGTGTGTTCCTGATCGCTCGTCAAGCTGGGCCGATCAAGCGTACGCCGGACATTACGCCCTGGAAGGCGATCCCCGGCGTGCACAGTATAAAAATCCAGGATGAAGGGATCCTCAAGAAAACTATCTCTCTGGAAAACTGCCCCGGCCACGTTTTCATTCTGAATAACGACCGTTTAGCCATTCAGACCAGTATTCAGTTGCTGCGTGAGCACGAGCCATACGTCTACAAGGAAATGCTGGAATGAAAGATGTCTCGGGGGGGCTGGCGATTCAAGGCGGGGCCAAGGTCTATGAGAGACCTGTGATTCTGCTTCTGTTGGCGACCTTTATCTTGACCATTGCACGGGCACTGGCTTTGCCCTATCTGGTCGTGTACTTCTCCCAGGCCTTCGGTCTGGGAGTAGCGGATATTGGTCTCGCGGTTGGCGGGTCGCTAATCGTCAGTTCGATTCTTGGGGTATATGGCGGCTTCCTGGTGGACAGGTTCTCCAATTATCGGATCATGCTCGGCGCAGCCACGGTGTTCGCACTGGCCTTCGCGTTGGCCTTTCAGGTAACCAGCCTGGTGCCGTTCATCATTGCTATCGTGGTGGTGAACCTGTCCTATGCGGTGATCGATATCGCAGTGAAATCTGGAATAGGTTTCTTGGTGGCGCCGGACAAGAGGGGAGGCGTGTTCTCTATCAAGTACACGCTGACCAACGTCGGTTACGCCATCGGCCCTTTTCTCGGCATGCTGCTCGCGAAAATCAGCCCCGGTCTGCCCTTTGCGGCGGCGGCCTTGATCGGGGTTGCTTTTGTAGTGCTGTATGGGGTGTTGGGTGGGCGGATCCCCCGCCCTGTGGGCGTTGAGAGTTCGGGTAACGGTTTTGCCAGTGTGCTGGTCCATTTGTTGAGTAACTACCGGTTGGTCTGCTTTACGATTGGGGGAATTCTCAGTGCAATCGTGTTCGGGCAGTTCACTGCCTATCTGTCGCAATACCTGATCGTGACGAGTGACCCGGAAAACACCTATCGCATTATCAACTACCTGGTGACCACCAACGCCTGTGTGGTCATCAGTCTTCAATACCTGATCGGCTCTCGGATTAACCAGAACAACCTGTTCCGCATGTTGATGTTGGGGATGTTGTTCTTTGTGGTTGGACTCATGGGCTTTTGCTATGCACAGATGCAGGCCGTCTGGATAGTAGCCATGATTGTTTTTACCGTGGGCGAAATCATCATTATTCCAGCGGAATACCTATTTATTGATTTCATTGCACCGGAGGACATGCGAGGCGTTTATTACGGGGCGCAGAACTTGTCCAATCTTGGAGCTGCGCTCGGACCCATATTGTGTGGTGTCGCGCTATCGTTATATGCACCTCAGGTAATGTTCTATGTTTTGTCTTTTTGCATTGTGTTGGCGAGTATTTTCTACTTTATGGGTTCGCGGCGCAGAGGTTGATTGATGATTCATCTTAATGCCGCGGGTTCGGGCCTTGTGCCTTGCCGTTGATGCTGCGTGGTCATGAGAAAAGCCCGGACGACAAGCGTCGCAATGAAGTGCGTGACGCCTGGCGCAAACCGGCGAAGCGGCTATTCATGCGCTCTGGAGAAGAATTTAATACGGCCAAGCTTTTGAGCGAAAAACATCTCGCGAATGCTTGACCGTGAACAGAGTATCTACAGGTCCGCGTTAATTGCGGCGCTGTATGAATGCGCGAATTCGCTCTGCGGCTTCAACACATTCGGCCAGCGGCGCAACCAGCGCCATGCGTACTCGACCGGCACCCGGGTTGGCACCGTCGACGTCACGGGACAAATAAGATCCTGGCACCACCGTCACATGCTCTTCGACAAACAGGTCGCGGCAAAACGCTTCATCATCACCGCCAATGCTCGGCCATAAGTAGAAACCACCGTCAGGGCGCTGCACATCCATCACCGGGCTGAGGATTTCCAGCACCGCATCGTATTTCTCGCGATACAACGCACGGTTGGCGCGCACGTGCACTTCGTCATTCCACGCAGAGACGCTGGCCAGTTGGGTCTGAACCGGCATCGCGCAGCCGTGATAAGTGCGATACAGCAGGAAGCCTTTGAGAATGTCCGCATCACCGGCCACGAAGCCTGAGCGCAGGCCCGGCAAATTGGAGCGCTTGGACAGGCTGTGGAACACCACGCAACGCTTGAAGTCTTTGCGGCCCAGTTCCACGCAGGCGCTAAGCAAGCCGGCCGGCGGGGTTTGTTCGTCGAAGTACAGTTCGCTGTAGCACTCGTCGGCGGCGATCACGAAGTCGTATTGGTCGGCCAGGGCGATCAGCTTTTTCAGGGTTTCAACCGGGATCAAGGCGCCGGTCGGGTTGCCCGGCGAGCACAGGAACAGGATCTGGCAGCGTTTCCAGATGTCTGGCGAAACCGCATCGAAATCCGGGTTGAAGCCGTTTTCGTCCAGGCACGGCAGGTAATGCGGCTTGGCCCCGGCAAGGAATGCCGCGCCTTCGTAGATCTGATAGAACGGGTTCGGGCTGACCACCAGGGCGTCGTCGCCACGGTTGACCACGGTCTGGGTGAAGGCGAACAGCGCTTCACGGGTACCGTTGACCGGCAGCACATTGCGCGCCGGGTCGAGCCAGCCCTTCGGAACGCTGAAACGACGTTCGCACCACGCAGCGATGGCTTCACGCAGGGCCGGGATGCCGAGGGTGGTCGGGTACACGGCCATCTGATCCAGATTGCTGGCCAGGGCTTCGGCGACAAAGCTTGGCGAACGGTGTTTCGGCTCGCCGATGGACAGTGCGATGGCGCGTTTGTCCGGGTTTGGCGTGACGCTGCCGAGCAGGGCGCGAAGTTTCTCGAACGGGTAGGGCTGCAATTGGGTCAGAGCGTTGTTCATCGGTACGGGGTCTCGTTCAAAGCGGCTGAATCCTGGCGCTCGGCTAGATGCTGATGTGCGACAGTTTGATATCGGGTTCGTGGCTGACGCTGAGCTGTTTGACGATCGCATCCTGCAAGCGGCTGCACAGCAGCGGGTCGGACAGCGGCTGGTTGTTCGCGTCGGTAATAAAGAACACGTCTTCCACGCGTTCGCCGAGGGTCGCGATCTTGGCGTTTTGCAGCGACAGGTCGAACTCCAGGAAGATTGTGCCGATCCGCGCCAACAGGCCGGGGCGATCCGGGGCGCTGAGCTCCAGCACCGTCACCTGGCGCTGGGCGTCGTTGTGGATCGTCACCTGTGGCGCAAACGCGAAATGCTTGAGCTGGCGCGGCACCCGACGCTGGATGATCGTCGGGTAATCGTCCGGGTTGCGCAGGGCATCGGTCAGGCCTTCGCGGATTTGCTTGACCCGTGCCGGGTTGTCCCCAATCGAGTCGCCGTCGGTGTCGAGCACGATGTACGTGTCGAGGGTGAACTGGCTGCTGGAGGTGATGACCCGGGCGTCGTGAATGTTCAGGTTGAGCTGGTCCATCGCGGCCACGGTCACAGCGAAGAAGTCGTGCTGGTCCGGTGCGTAAATGAAGATCTGGGTGCCGCCTTCGAATTCGCGCTGGGTGGTTTCCTTGATCAGCACCAGCGGCCCGCCGTCGGCCGGCTGCTGGAGGATCGCGTCACTGTGCCAGGCCACGTCGCCGGCAGTGTGGCGCAGGAAGTAGTCATCGCCCAATTGCGCCCACAACTGCTCGACGTCGTCCGGATCGGTACCGCCGCGCACCAGAATGTCCAGTGCGGCGCTCTGGGTCTGGCGAATCTGCTCTTCGCGGTCCACCGGGTTTTCCAGGCCTCGGCGCAAGGCACGCTTGGTCTCGGTGTAGAGCTGGCGCAAAAGACTGGCCCGCCAGGAGTTCCACAGCGTCGGGTTGGTGGCGTTGATGTCGGCGACGGTCAGCACGTACAGATAATCGAGGTGGGTTTCGTCGCCGACGATCTGCGCGAAATCGTGGATCACCTGCGGGTCGGACAAGTCCTTGCGCTGGGCAGTGGTCGACATCACCAAATGGTTCTGCACCAGCCAGACGATCAGGCGGCTGTCCCACACCGGCAACTGATGGCGCTGGCAAAAGGCTTCGGCATCCACTGCACCGATTTCCGAGTGATCACCATGCCGGCCCTTGCCGATGTCGTGGTACAGGCCGGCCAGGTAGATCAGCTCGGGTTTGGGCAGTTTGCCCATGAGCTTGCTGGCCAGCGGGAATTTTTCCGACACCTGGGTGTACTGCAACTTACGCAGATGTTTGATCAGGTTCAGGGTGTGAGCATCGACCGTATAGATGTGAAACAGATCGTGCTGCATCTGCCCGACAATAAAGCCAAACTCCGGCAAGTAGCGCCCAAGGATGCCGTAACGGTTCATTCGTCGCAGGTTGCGGTGGATGCCGATCTTGCACTTGAACAGCTCGATAAACAGGCTGGTATTGCGGATGTCGTTGCGGAAGTCGTCATCGATCAGGTGGCGATTTTCTCGCAGCAGGCGAATGGTATCGGCGCGCACGCCTTTGATTTCAGGCTGCTGGGCCATCAGTACGAAGATTTCCAGCATGGCGAACGGTGTGCGTCGGAACACATTGTCGTTGCGTGCCTCGATGTAACCGTCGTGCAGTTGGAATCGCGAGTTGATCGGCTGCGGCGGCGCTTCGTCCTCCGGCGCGAGGATGACTTCCTCGAAATGCTGGATGATCAGGTCGCTGAGCTGGGCAATGCTCATGACCACCCGGTAATACTGCTGCATGAAGTTTTCGATGGCTTGCTTGGCGTCATCGCCTTTGAAACCCAGCAGCCCGGCAATGGTGCGCTGGTGATCAAACAGCAAGCGGTCTTCGGAACGGCCGGCGAGCATGTGCAGGGCGTAACGAACCTTCCAAAGGAATTCCTGGGAGGAGGCCAGGAGGGCGTTTTCGCTCTCGACCAGGAAACCTTCGCCGGCCAGGGCCCGCAGGTTCAGGGTGCCGTATTCACGACGGGCCACCCAGAGAATCGTCTGAATATCCCGTAGGCCGCCAGGCGAGCCTTTGACGTTGGGTTCCAGGTTGTATTCGGTGTCGTTGTACTTGTGGTGACGGGCCTTCTGTTCGGCGCGTTTGGCCAGGAAGAAGTCCTTGCTCGGCCACATGTGCGCGGTGCTAGTGACGTCGAGCATACGTTGGCGCAGGCGCTCGGGGCCGCAGATGGTGCGGCTTTCCATCAGGTTAGTGACTACCGTCAGGTCGGCGCGGGCCTCCTGGACGCATTCGTCCACCGAGCGAACGCTCTGACCTACTTCAAGGCCGATGTCCCACAACAGCGTCAGAAAACGCTCGATGGAATCACGGAAAATTTCGTGATCGGCGCTGTCCAGCAGGATCAGCAAGTCGATGTCGGAATAAGGGTGCAACTCACCGCGACCGTAGCCGCCGACCGCGACCAGTGCAATGTCGGCGTCTTCGCTCCAGTTAAACTGTTCCCAGGCTTTTTGCAGGATGTTATCGACGAACCAGGCGCGATCCTCGATCAACCGGCGAATGTCGCGGCCGCTGCGGAAGCGCTCGTCGAGCACCTCGCGGGCCTGGCGAATCGCCTTCTTGAAGGCCGCGATCGGGCTAGCCTTCAGGGCCAGTTCAGCCTGGAACTGGCCTCGGTCGAAGAGTTCGGGATCCACCTGCGGCATCGATTGGCTTTCCTGTCTATAAGGCTGAGGAGCTGCGCGGCTCGGATCAGGCCGAAACGCGCGCGATGGTGTCGTCGGCGCGCAGGGTGAAGATCTCGTAACCGGTGTCGGTCACCAGCAGGGTGTGCTCCCACTGTGCCGACAGCTTGCGGTCCTTGGTGATCGCGGTCCAGCCGTCGCCCAAGACCTTAGTGTCGGCCTTGCCCTGGTTGATCATCGGCTCGATGGTGAACGTCATGCCGGCTTTCAGTTCCATGCCGGTGCCGGCGCGTCCGTAGTGCAGGATCTGCGGCTCTTCGTGGAACACCTTGCCGATGCCATGACCGCAGAATTCGCGAACCACGGAAAAACCGTTCTTTTCAGCGTGCTTCTGAATGACTTCACCGATGTCGCCCAAGCGGCAGCCGGGTTTGACGATTTCGATGGCCTTGTACATGCATTCCTGAGTCACATGCGACAGGCGCTCGGCCCAGACCGGGACGGTGCCGACGTGGAACATGCGGCTGGTGTCGCCGTGGTAGCCGTCCTTGATGACGGTGACGTCGATGTTCAGCGTATCGCCATCCTTCAATGGCTTCTCGTTCGGAATACCGTGGCAGACCACGTGATTGATCGAGGTGCAGATCGACTTCGGGAAGCCCTTGTAGTTGAGCGGGGCAGGGATGGCTTTCTGCTCGTTGACGATGTAGTCGTGGCAGAGGCGGTCCAGTTCTTCGGTGGTGATGCCCGGCTTGACATGTTCGGCAATCATTTCCAGCACATCGGCGGCCAGTTTGCCGGCGATACGCATTTTTGCGATGTCCTCGGGGGTTTTGAGGGTGACGGTCATACAGGCTCTCTCTGCGCTCGATGGCGCTTTCTAAAACGAAATGGGCGTTTCGCGATCGGTCTTCACGGCCCTGAAAAACGCGATTCTAACAGACGAGCAGCGTAAATCTGAGCCTCTGTGCATCGCTTCTCCTTATAGAATGGCGCATCCTTGGAGGATTCCAAGGGGCGGAACCAAGGCAGGCGCCAGGATTTAACAATCCGGGTTCCGTTTTTTTCAGCCTTGTGATATAAAATGCGCCGCTTTCCGGGGATCCCCTGAAAAGCCTAAATCCACACACGTGTCGACACGATGACCTGGGTGCCTTCAGCTGATGCTGCTGGTTGGTCATTGGGATACGTGGAGGCCAAACCCGACTTATTAAGGAACTATCATGTCCCAAGTCAACATGCGCGATATGCTGAAGGCCGGTGTGCACTTCGGTCACCAGACCCGTTACTGGAACCCGAAAATGGGTAAATACATTTTCGGTGCGCGTAACAAGATCCACATCATCAACCTTGAAAAAACCCTGCCAATGTTCAACGAAGCGCTGACTTTCGTAGAGCGTCTGGCCCAGGGCAAAAACAAGATTCTGTTCGTCGGCACCAAGCGTTCCGCTGGCAAGATCGTTGCTGAAGAAGCAGCACGTTGCGGTTCGCCGTACGTCGATCACCGCTGGTTGGGCGGCATGCTGACCAACTTCAAAACCATCCGTGCTTCCATCAAGCGTCTGCGTGACCTTGAAGTGCAAGCCGAAGACGGTACTTTCACCAAGCTGACCAAGAAAGAAGCGCTGATGCGCACTCGCGATCTTGAGAAGCTCGATCGTTCCCTGGGTGGTATCAAGGACATGGGCGGTCTGCCAGACGCACTGTTCGTTATCGACGTTGATCACGAGCGCATCGCGATCACCGAAGCCAACAAGCTGGGCATCCCGGTTATCGGCGTAGTCGATACCAACAGCAGCCCGGAAGGCGTTGACTACATCATCCCAGGCAACGATGACGCAATCCGCGCTATCCAGCTGTACATGGGTTCGATGGCTGACGCTGTAATCCGCGGTCGCAACCACGTTGCTGGCGGCACCGAGCAGTTCATTGAAGAAGCTCCGGTAGCAGCCGCTGAGTAATTGACGCCCTGGCGTTAACTCAGTAAGCAAAAAGGGGGCTTGGCCCCCTTTTTGCCACCTCGAAAACCGTTTGTCGGCGGCGCAGTTACAGCCTTTGTAGCCTGCAGCAGCCAGCAAGGGTGGTTCGGGAAGAATTGATCGCCCGTTCGATCGGGTGGAATGGTTGAAAACCTACCCAAGAGGATTTTTGAAATGGCAGAGATTACTGCAGCGTTGGTCAAAGAACTGCGTGAGCGTACTGGCGAAGGCATGATGGATTGCAAAAAAGCCTTAACCAAGGCTGGCGGCGACATCGAGAAAGCCATTGATGACATGCGTGCTTCCGGCGCCATCAAAGCTGCCAAGAAAGCTGGCAACGTTGCCGCTGAAGGCGCGATCAGCATCAAGGAAGACGGCAAAGCTGCTGTCATCATTGAAGTTAACTCGCAAACCGACTTCCTGGCTCTGCAAGACGACTTTAAAGCCTTCGTTGCTGCCAGCGTAGAAAAAGCCTTCGCCGACAAACTGACCGACGCAGCTCCGCTGATCGCCGCTCAAGAGCCGGCTCGCGAAACACTGGTTGGTAAAGTAGGCGAGAACGTCAACATTCGCCGCCTGGCTCGTATCGAAGGCGACGTTGTAGGTTCTTATCTGCACGGCAACAAGATCGGCGTTGTTGTAGCCCTCAAAGGCGGCGACGTTGAACTGGCCAAAGACATCGCGATGCACGTAGCCGCCAGCAACCCTGAGTTCCTGCTGCCATCGCAAGTTTCCGCTGAAGCCATCGAACGCGAAAAAGCTGTGTTCATGAGCCTCAACGAAGACAAGATCAAAGGCAAACCAGCCGAAATCGTTGAAAAAATGGTTGCCGGTCGTATCAGCAAGTTCCTGGCCGAAGCCAGCCTGGTCAACCAGCAGTTCGTCAAGAACCCTGAAGTGACCGTTGGTGACCTGGCCAAGAAAGGCGGCGCTGAAATCGTTTCCTTCACCCGTTTCCAAGTGGGCGAAGGCATCGAGAAGCCAGTAGACAACTTCGCTGAAGAAGTTGCGGCTCAGCTGGCTGCCAGCAAGAAGTAAGACGGTTTTTTAACTGTCGCCCTGAAGAGGCTGCCCGCTTACGCGCGCAGCCTCTTTTCAGATGGGGTACCAATTTTTAATTGGTTTCCTTTTGGAACTGGCTTACAAAGCCATGTTCCGATGGCGCTGAAGCAGTGCCAAGCTAGAGTGAACGCCAGCTGTAAACAGCTCGCAGAATTTTTAAAATACGCCGCAGGAGAGATTCGCAATGGCTCAGCAGGGCAGTGGTTATCAGGCTCGCTATAAACGCATTCTACTCAAGCTTAGCGGCGAGGCCCTGATGGGCTCGGAAGAGTTCGGGATCGATCCGAAAGTTCTGGATCGCATGGCGCTGGAAGTCGGTCAATTGGTCGGCATCGGTGTTCAGGTCGGTCTGGTGATCGGTGGCGGTAACCTGTTCCGCGGTGCGGCACTGAGCGCGGCCGGCATGGATCGCGTCACTGGCGATCACATGGGCATGCTGGCCACTGTGATGAACGCCCTGGCCATGCGCGATGCGCTGGAGCGTGCCAATATCTCGGCCATCGTGATGTCGGCCATTTCCATGGTTGGCGTGACGGATCACTATGATCGCCGCAAAGCCATGCGCCACCTGAACGCCAAGGAAGTCGTGATTTTCGCGGCCGGTACTGGCAATCCGTTCTTCACCACGGATTCGGCAGCGTGTCTGCGTGCAATCGAAATCGATGCCGATGTCGTGCTCAAGGCGACCAAGGTCGATGGCGTCTACACCGCTGACCCATTCAAAGACCCGCATGCCGAGAAGTTCGATCATCTGACTTACGATGAAGTGCTGGATCGCAAGTTGGGCGTGATGGATCTGACCGCCATTTGCCTGTGCCGCGACCACAAGATGCCGTTGCGCGTATTTAACATGAACAAGCCCGGCGCCCTGCTGAACATCGTGCATGGCGGCGCTGAAGGGACCCTGATCGAGGAAGGCCAACAATGATCAACGAAATCAAGAAAGACGCTCAAGAGCGCATGCAGAAATCCCTGGATTCTCTGAACCATGCATTTGGCCAGATTCGCACTGGCAAGGCGCACCCGAGCATTTTGGGCAGCGTGATGGTGCCGTATTACGGCGCCGACACCTCCATCACCCAGGTTGCAAACATCACCGTAAAAGACTCCCGCACCCTGCAAGTCGTGGCGTTCGAGCGCAACATGCTCGCCGCGGTCGACAAGGCGATCCAGAGCGCTGGTCTGAACCTCAACCCGACCAACCTGGGTGAGTTGCTGCTGATTTCCATGCCGGCGCTGACCGAAGAAACCCGCAAAGGCTTCACCAAGCAGGCGCGTAGCGCCGCTGAAGACGCTCGCGTGGCCGTGCGTAACATCCGCCGCGATGCCTTGGGCGAGCTGAAGAAACTGGTCAAGGACAAGGAAATCAGCGAAGACGAAGAGCGTCGTGCCGCTGCGGATATCCAGAAGCTGACCGACAAGGCCGAGGCGGATATCGACACCGCCACCAAGGCAAAAGAAGCGGACCTGATGGCCGTATAAGGGTCGCGTTTCATGGAAAAGACCAAGCAGGTTGCGCCGTCCGCGGTGCCGCGCCATGTCGCGATCATCATGGATGGTAATAATCGCTGGGCGAAAAAGCGCTTTATGCCGGGTGTCGCCGGTCATAAAGCGGGTGTGGATGCAGTTCGTGCGGTGATCGAGGTGTGTTTCGAGGCCAAGGTCGAAGTATTGACCCTGTTCGCCTTCTCCAGCGAGAACTGGCAGCGCCCGGCTGACGAGGTCAGTGCCTTGATGGATCTGTTCTTCAAGGCATTGCGCCGCGAAGCCAAGCGCCTGAACGAAAACAACATCAGTTTGCGCATCATTGGCGACCGTTCGCGCTTTCATCCAGAGCTTCAAGCTGCCATGCGTGAAGCTGAAGCAATGACGGCGGGCGCCAATCGCTTCGTTCTACAGATCGCCGCCAACTACGGCGGTCAGTGGGACATCGCGCAGGCCGCACAGCGTCTGGCGCGGGAAGTTCAGGCCGGACACCTGCGTCCGGAAGACATCACACCGGAACTGTTGCAAACCTGTCTGGCGACCGGCGATTTGCCGTTGCCGGACTTGTGCATCCGTACCGGTGGCGAGCACCGCATCAGTAACTTTCTGCTGTGGCAACTGGCTTACGCCGAGTTGTACTTCTCCGACCTGTTCTGGCCGGACTTCAAACACGATGCCATGCGTAATGCGCTGGCCGATTTTGCTTCTCGCCAGCGCCGCTTCGGTAAAACGAGCGAGCAGGTCGAGGCTGGGGCCCGGGTTTAATGCTTAAACAACGAATCATCACCGCGCTGATCCTGCTGCCGATTGCCCTGTGCGGGTTTTTCCTGCTCGAGGGCGCCGGTTTTGCGCTGTTCATCGGGCTGGTCGTGACCCTCGGTGCATGGGAGTGGGCTCGCCTGGCAGGCTTCACAGAACAGCCGATCCGTGTTGCCTATGCGGTTGTTGTCGCGTTGATGCTGTTTTTCATGCATATCCTGCCCGGGCTTGCGCCTTGGGTGTTGGGCGCTTCAGTGCTTTGGTGGGGCGTTGCAACCTACCTGGTGCTGACTTATCCGCGCACCAGCGAATATTGGGCCAGCGCTGCCTGCAAGCTGGTGATCGGTCTGCTGATCCTGTTGCCGGCCTGGCAAGGTCTGATTCAGATCAAACAGGAACCGTTGGGTAACTGGCTGATCATGGCGGTGATGGTGCTGGTCTGGGGCGCTGATATCGGTGCCTATTTTTCCGGTCGGGCCTTTGGCAAACGCAAGTTGGCGCCGCAGGTCAGTCCCGGCAAAAGCTGGGAGGGTGTCTACGGCGGCCTGGCGCTAAGTCTGGTTATCACTGTCGTTGTCGGTCTGGTCCGCGACTGGACGGTGGCTCAGCTATTTAAAGGTCTGATAGGTGCTGCCATCATTGTGTTCATCTCGGTGGTAGGTGATCTCACCGAAAGCATGTTCAAGCGTCAGTCCGGGATCAAGGACAGCAGCAATCTGCTGCCGGGTCACGGCGGCGTGCTGGACCGTATCGACAGCCTGACGGCAGCGATTCCGGTGTTTGCTGTGCTGCTGTGGATGGCGGCACCGTGAGCCGCCCTCAGCAGATTACTGTCCTGGGGGCGACCGGCTCGATTGGTCTGAGCACTCTCGATGTCATCGCTCGTCATCCCGAGCGTTATCAGGTTTTCGCCTTGAGCGGTTTCACTCGTCTGAGCGAGCTGCTGGCGCTGTGTGTTCGCCATACGCCGCGGTTCGCCGTGGTGCCTGAGGCCGGTGCTGCCCGGGGCTTGCAGGACGACTTGCGCGCCGCAGGTCTACCGACTCGCGTGCTGGTGGGTGAGGAGGGGTTGTGTCAGATTGCCTCCGATCCTGAAGTCGATGCGGTCATGGCCGCCATCGTTGGCGCGGCGGGCTTGCGACCGACCCTGGCGGCGGTCGAAGCCGGCAAGAAAATCCTCCTGGCCAACAAAGAAGCACTGGTGATGTCCGGTGCACTGTTCATGCAGGCGGTGCGCAAGAGTGGTTCGGTGTTGCTGCCGATCGACAGCGAGCACAACGCAATTTTCCAGTGCATGCCACAGGATTTCGCTCGTGGGCTGGGTGCCGTCGGGGTCCGTCGGATTTTACTCACAGCCTCTGGCGGTCCGTTCCGACAGACACCTATGGCTGAACTGGCGCATGTTTCCCCTGAGCAAGCGTGTGCCCACCCGAATTGGTCCATGGGGCGCAAGATTTCGGTGGATTCGGCCAGCATGATGAACAAGGGGCTTGAGTTAATCGAAGCTTGCTGGCTGTTTGATGCCAAGCCGTCCCAGGTCGAAGTGGTGATTCATCCTCAAAGCGTGATTCATTCGCTGGTCGATTACATCGACGGTTCGGTATTGGCCCAGTTAGGTAACCCTGACATGCGCACGCCGATCGCCAACGCGCTGGCCTGGCCGGAGCGAATCGACTCGGGTGTTGCGCCGCTGGACCTGTTCACAATTGCGCGGCTGGACTTCCAGGCGCCTGATGAAGAGCGATTTCCGTGTCTGCGCCTTGCGCGTCAGGCAGCCGAGTCCGGCAATAGTGCGCCGGCCATGCTTAATGCGGCGAATGAAGTGGCTGTCGCGGCCTTTCTCGACGGGCGGGTTCGCTACCCGGAAATCGCGAGTATCATCGAAGAAGTCTTGAATCTTGAACCTGTCGTTACGGTTGATGATCTCGAGGCAGTGTTCACGGCCGACGCGAAAGCGCGAGTTCTGGCCGAACAATGGTTGAGCCGTCACGGGCGTTAAGTGCTGCAATACGTTGGCCCATGCAGCACTGGATAGGATTGCGGAGAAAGTAGATGAGCGCGCTCTATATGATTGTCGGCACCTTGGTGGCTTTGGGTGTGCTGGTCACCTTCCACGAATTCGGCCATTTTTGGGTCGCGCGTCGCTGTGGGGTCAAAGTGCTGCGTTTCTCCGTGGGCTTCGGTATGCCGTTGCTGCGCTGGCACGACAAGAAAGGCACTGAGTTCGTCGTCGCCGCGATCCCGTTGGGCGGTTACGTAAAAATGCTCGATGAGCGCGAAGGCGACGTGCCTGCCGATCAGCTTGATCAATCCTTTAATCGAAAAACCGTCCGTCAACGCATCGCTATCGTTGCTGCTGGCCCGATTGCCAACTTTTTATTGGCGATGATTTTTTTCTGGGTGCTCGCAATGCTCGGCAGCGAGCAAGTGCGCCCGATCATCGGTGCAGTCGAATCCGGCAGTATCGCCGCCAAGGCGGGTTTAAACCCGGGCCAGGAGATCATCGCCATCGATGGCGAGCCAACGTCCGGCTGGGCTGCGGTGAACCTGCAACTGGTCCGTCGTCTCGGGGAGAGCGGTTCCCTGCAGTTGCTGGTCCGTGATCAGGGTTCCACGGCGGACTCGCCTCATGAGCTGGCGTTGGATAAATGGCTCAAGGGTGCCGATGAGCCGGACCCGATTCGCTCGCTGGGCATACGCCCTTGGCGTCCGGCGCTGCCACCGGTCCTCGCTGAACTTGACCCGAAAGGCCCGGCACAGGCTGCAGGCCTGAAGACCGGTGACCGACTGTTGGCTCTGGATGGCAAGGCGGTCGATGACTGGCAGCAGGTGGTGGACACGGTCCGTATGCACCCTGATACCAAAATCATGCTGCGCGTCGAGCGTGATGGTGCTCAAATCGACGTCCCTGTGACGCTGGCCGCTCGCGGCGAGAAGAAGGCACCCAGTGGTTATCTGGGTGCAGGGGTGAAAGCAGTCGATTGGCCGCCAGAGATGATTCGCGAGGTCAGTTACGGTCCTGTGGCCGCGATTGGGGAGGGTGCTCGACGCACCTGGACCATGAGTGTACTGACCCTCGATTCGCTCAAGAAAATGTTGTTCGGCGAGCTCTCGGTAAAAAACTTGAGTGGACCGATAACCATTGCTAAAGTGGCGGGCGCTTCTGCCCAGTCGGGTGTCGCTGATTTCCTGAATTTCCTTGCTTATCTGAGTATTAGCTTGGGGGTTCTGAATTTGTTGCCCATTCCTGTACTGGATGGGGGGCATTTGTTGTTTTATCTGATCGAGTGGGCGCGTGGTCGCCCCTTGTCGGATCGGGTGCAGGGTTGGGGGATACAGATCGGTATCAGTTTGGTGGTCGGGGTGATGTTGCTTGCTCTGGTCAATGATCTGGGTCGACTGTAACGCTTCGCTGAATTGCGAATCTGCCGCATTTTGCGGCAGTTTGTTTATTGCCAGTTGGAATAAGAAAGGACTTCATGAAACGTCTGCTGCTAACTGCGGTTCTCACCGTATTGATGATCGCCGAAGTTCACGCCGAGTCCTTCACTATCTCTGATATTCGCGTCAATGGCCTCCAGCGGGTCTCCGCGGGTAGCGTCTTTGGTGCTTTGCCGTTGAACGTCGGTGAACAGGCGGATGATCGTCGCCTGGTGGAATCCACTCGTGCGTTGTTCAAAACCGGTTTCTTTCAAGATATCCAGCTGGGCCGAGATGGCAACGTCCTGGTCATCACGGTAGTCGAGCGCCCGTCGGTCGCCAGTATCGAGATCGAGGGTAACAAGGCGATCTCCACTGAAGACCTGATGAAAGGCCTCAAACAATCCGGTCTGTCCGAAGGCGAGATCTTCCAGCGCGCCACCCTCGAAGGTGTGCGTAACGAACTGCAGCGCCAATACGTCGCTCAGGGTCGCTACTCGGCCACCGTCGACACCGAAGTGGTGCCGCAGCCGCGTAACCGCGTTGCGCTGAAGGTCAATATCAACGAAGGCACGGTTGCTGCCATCCAGCACATCAACGTGGTGGGTAACACCGTCTTCCCTGATGAAGACCTGATCGACCTGTTCGAACTCAAGACCACCAACTGGCTGTCGTTCTTCAAGAACGATGACAAGTACGCTCGTGAAAAACTCTCCGGTGACCTGGAGCGCCTGCGTTCCTATTACCTGGACCGTGGCTATATCAATATGGATATCGCTTCGACCCAGGTGTCTATTACCCCGGACAAGAAGCACGTCTACATCACCGTCAACGTCAATGAAGGCGAGAAGTACACCGTCCGTGACGTCAAGCTGAGCGGCGACCTGAAAGTCCCTGAAGACCAGGTCAAGTCCCTGCTGCTGGTGCAGAAAGGCCAGGTGTTCTCGCGCAAGCTGATGACCACCACTTCCGAGCTGATCACCCGCCGTCTGGGTAACGAGGGTTACACCTTCGCCAACGTCAATGGCGTGCCTCAGCCTCACGATGAAGACCACACGGTCGACATCACTTTCGCCGTTGATCCAGGCAAGCGTGCTTACGTGAACCGCATCAACTTCCGCGGCAACACCAAGTCCGAAGACGAAGTGCTGCGACGTGAAATGCGTCAAATGGAAGGCGGCTGGGCTTCGACCTACCTGATCGACCAATCCAAGACTCGTCTTGAGCGTCTGGGCTTCTTCAAGGAAGTCAACGTCGAAACGCCGGCTGTGCCGGGCGTCGACGATCAGGTTGACGTGAACTACAGCGTTGAAGAGCAGGCCTCCGGTTCGATTACCGCCAGCGTCGGTTTTGCCCAGAGCGCCGGTCTGATCCTCGGTGGTTCGATCACCCAGAACAACTTCCTGGGTACGGGTAACAAGGTCAGCATCGGCTTGACCCGCAGTGAGTACCAGAGCCGCTATAACTTCGGTTATGTCGACCCGTACTGGACTGCTGATGGCGTAAGCCTGGGTTACAACGCGTTCTATCGCACCACTGACTACAAAGACCTCGACGTCGACGTAGCCAGCTATGCCGTGGACAGCCTGGGTGCGGGCGTGAGCGTCGGTTACCCGATTAGCGAGACTTCGCGTCTGACCTTCGGCCTGACTGCGCAACAAGACAAGATCAAGACCGGTCAATACACCGTTGACGAGATCTTCGACTTCGTTAACAAGGAAGGCGACAACTACCTGAACTTCAAGGCTTCGGCCGGCTGGTCCGAGTCCACACTGAACAAAGGCGTATTGGCGACCCGTGGTCATTCCCAAAGCCTGACACTGGAAACCACCACGCCTGGCAGTGACCTGTCGTTCTTCAAACTTGATTACCGTGGCCAGTTGTTCCAGCCATTGTCTGAGAACTACACCATGCGCCTGCACACCGAGCTGGGCTACGGCGATGGTTACGGTTCTACCGATGGCTTGCCGTTCTATGAAAACTACTATGCTGGTGGTTTCAACTCGGTTCGTGGCTTCAAGGACAGCACCCTCGGTCCTCGCAGTACCCCAAGTCGCGGTGCGGCTGTGACGGGTAACACCGGTACGCTCGCTGACCCGGACCAGGACCCGCTGCCGTTTGGTGGTAACGTTCTGATCCAGGGGGGTGTCGAGGTGTTGTTCCCGCTGCCATTCGTCAAGGATCAGCGTTCGCTGCGTACTTCGGTATTCTGGGATGTGGGTAACGTCTTCGACTCCAAGTGCGAAAAAACCACGAACGCGAATGTCGGTTCAACCGCTCAAACAGCGTGCAACGACATCAGCCTGAGCAACGTGGCCAGCTCAGTCGGTGTAGGCGTGACCTGGGTTACCGCACTGGGTCCTCTGAGCTTCGCGTTGGCCATGCCGATCAAGAAACCGGATGAAGCTGAGACTCAAGTGTTCCAATTCTCCCTCGGCCAGACGTTCTAAGCGTTTGACCCAAGATAACGACAATGGATTTTGTAGGAGTGCATCGTGCGTAAGTTGACTCAATTGGTTCTCCTGGCGACCGTACTGGTAGCAGGTCCGGCTTTTGCCGACATGAAAATCGCCGTTCTGAACTATCAGATGGCTCTGCTGGAGTCCGACGCGGCCAAGAAATACGCTGTGGATGCCGAGAAGAAGTTCGGCCCTCAGCTGACCAAACTCAAGACTCTGGAAAGCAGTGCCAAAGGCATCCAGGACCGTCTGATGGCTGGCGGCGACAAGATGCAGCAAGGCGAGCGTGAGCGCCTGGAACTCGAGTTCAAGCAAAAGGCCCGTGACTTCCAGTTCCAGTCCAAGGAACTGAACGAAGCCAAAGCCGTTGCCGACCGTGAAATGCTGAAGCAACTCAAGCCGAAACTGGACAGCGCTGTGGAAGAAGTCATCAAGAAAGGTGCTTTTGACCTGGTCTTCGAGCGTGGCGCAGTGATTGATGTCAAACCTCAGTACGACATCACTCGCCAGGTTATCGAGCGCATGAATCAGCTGAAGTAACCATGACAGCGACTATAAAGCTCGGCCAATTGGCCGAGTTCCTCGGGGCCACATTGCGTGGCGACCCGGAGAAAGAAATTACTGGGCTAGCCACTTTGCAAGAGGCTGGCCCAGCTCAGTTGAGCTTTCTCGCAAACCCCCAATACCGTAAGTACCTGGCTGACAGCCGGGCCGCAGCCCTGTTGCTGAAGGCCGCTGATGCTGAAGGTTTTGCAGGTAATGCGCTGGTGGTGCCTGATCCGTATCTGGCCTACGCGCGGGTTTCCCATCTGTTTGATCCCAAGCCAAAGGCCGCTGCCGGTATTCATCCGACAGCCGTTGTGGCAGCGGATGCAGTGGTCGATCCGGCGGCGAGCATTGGTGCCTTTGCGGTGATCGAAAGCTGCGCGCGTATTGCTGCGGGAGTGACCGTTGGTGCGCACTGCTTCATCGGTGCCCGCTGCGAGATTGGCGAAGGCGGTTGGCTGGCGCCGCGAGTCACGCTGTACCACGATGTTCGCGTCGGTAAACGGGTGGTGATTCAATCGGGTGCCGTACTCGGTGGTGAAGGTTTCGGTTTTGCCAACGAAAAAGGTGTCTGGCAGAAAATCGCCCAGATCGGTGGTGTATTGGTCGGTGATGATGTGGAGATTGGCGTGAATACCGCTATCGATCGCGGTGCGCTGGCCGATACCGTGCTGGGTAACGGTGTGAAGCTCGACAACCAGATTCAGATCGCTCACAACGTGCAGGTCGGTGATCACACCGCCATGGCCGCGTGCGTGGGGATCTCCGGCAGCACCAAAATCGGCAAGCATTGCATGCTCGCCGGTGGTGTAGGGCTGGTGGGGCATATCGAAATTTGCGACAACGTTTTTATCACCGGGATGACCATGGTGACCCACTCGATTACCGAAAAGGGTTCCTATTCTTCCGGTACGGCGATGCAACCAGCAGCCGAATGGCGCAAAAGCGCGGCCCGTATCCGTCAGCTCGATGACATCGCGCGACGTCTGCGACAGCTGGAAAAGCGTGTAGGGGAAGTGACCCCTGGCGGTAATGCTTCATCAGATGGCTGATACCATTTCCATATCAAGTGTGCACAGCCGCTAGACTGCCTCCTTGATTTGCTAGAGGGGTGCGCGTCAGTCGCGCGCTCCCAATCTTTACATAGGCTTCCCCCCGAAATGATGGACATCAACGAGATTCGCGAATACCTGCCTCACCGTTACCCGTTCCTGCTGGTGGACCGAGTCGTGGAACTGGATGTGGAAGGCAAGCGCATTCGCGCCTACAAGAATGTCAGCATCAACGAGCCGTTCTTCAATGGTCACTTCCCTGCGCATCCAATCATGCCGGGCGTATTGATCATCGAAGCGATGGCTCAGGCTGCCGGTATCCTTGGCTTCAAAATGCTCGACGTGAAGCCCGCCGACGGCACGCTTTACTACTTCGTCGGCTCCGACAAGCTGCGTTTTCGCCAGCCCGTCACCCCAGGCGATCAGTTGATCCTCGAAGCCCGCTTCATCAGCTGCAAGCGTCAGATCTGGAAGTTTGAGTGCCAGGCTTCGGTCGATGGCAAGCCAGTCTGCTCCGCTGAAATTATCTGCGCGGAACGCAAACTATGAGTTTGATTGACCCTCGCGCAATCATCGATCCGACGGCCATCCTGGCTGACGGCGTCGAGGTCGGCCCTTGGTCGATCATCGGCGCAGGTGTGGAAATCGGCGAGGGGACAGTGATCGGGCCGCATGTGATTCTCAAAGGCCCGACCCGAATCGGTAAGCACAACCGCATCTACCAGTTTTCTTCGGTAGGCGAGGACACGCCCGATCTGAAATACAAGGGTGAAGAAACCCGTCTGGTCATCGGTGACCACAACGTCATCCGTGAAGGCGTGACCATTCACCGTGGGACCATTCAGGACCGTTCTGAAACGACCCTGGGCGATCACAATCTGATCATGGCCTATGCCCACATCGGCCACGACAGTGTCATCGGCAACCACTGCATCCTGGTCAACAACACCGCGCTGGCGGGCCATGTGCACGTTGAAGACTGGGCGATCCTGTCCGGTTTTACCCTGGTTCACCAGTACTGCCATATCGGCGCCCACAGCTTTTCCGGTATGGGCACCGCCATCGGCAAGGATGTCCCGGCCTACGTCACTGTGTTTGGCAACCCGGCCGAAGCCCGCAGCATGAACTTCGAAGGCATGCGTCGTCGTGGTTTCAGCGAAGATGCGATCCACGCGCTGCGTCGTGCCTACAAGGTGGTTTACCGCCAGGGGCTGACGGTCGAACAGGCGCTCGCCGAACTGGCCGAACCGTCGGCCCAGTTCCCGGAAGTCGCGGTATTCCGTGATTCCATCCAGTCTTCGACCCGCGGCATCACTCGTTAATCATGGCTAATCTGCGTATTGCGCTGGTGGCGGGTGAGGCTTCCGGTGACATTCTGGGCGCGGGTCTCATGCGCGCACTCAAGGCTCAGCATCCGGCTGTCGAGTTCATGGGTGTCGGCGGTCCGCTGATGCAGGCTGAAGGCCTGACCTCGTATTTCCCGATGGAGCGTCTCTCTGTCATGGGTCTGGTGGAAGTGTTGGGCCGATTGCGCGAGCTGATGGCTCGTCGCAGGAAGTTGATCACCGACCTCATCGCCCAGAAGCCGGATGTGTTCATCGGCATCGATGCCCCGGACTTCAACCTCACTATCGAACTGAAGCTGCGTCAGGCCGGGATCAAGACCGTGCATTACGTCAGCCCGTCGGTTTGGGCGTGGCGGCAGAAGCGGGTGCTGAAGATTCGCGAAGGCTGCGACCTGATGCTGACGTTGTTCCCGTTCGAAGCGAAATTTTATGAAGAGAAGGGCGTGCCGGTGCGGTTTGTCGGGCACTCCCTGGCTGATGCTATCCCGCTTGAAGCGGATCGCGCTGCAGCGCGGGCTGAACTCGGCTTGCCTGACGGGCCGCTGGTTGCGCTGATGCCGGGCAGTCGTGGTGGCGAAGTCGGCCGTCTCGGTGCGCTGTTCCTCGATACCGCCCAGCGCCTGCGGGCCTTGCGCCCCGGCGTACGTTTCGTCATGCCGTGCGCCAGCCCTGAGCGCCGAGCGCAGCTGGAAGAATTGCTGGCCGGTCGCGATTTGCCATTGACCTTGCTCAATGGCAACTCCCATCTGGCCCTGGCGGCCTGTGACGCTGTGCTGATCGCTTCCGGGACCGCTACGCTTGAAGCGTTGTTGTACAAACGGCCGATGGTGGTCGCTTACCGCTTGGCGCCGCTGACGTTCTGGATTCTCAAGCGCATGGTGAAAAGCCCCTATATCTCGTTGCCGAACCTGCTGGCGCAGCGCCTGTTGGTGCCCGAGTTGCTGCAGGACGACGCGACAGTTGAGGCCTTGGCCCAGACGCTGTCGCCACTGATCGAAGGCGGTGAAGAACAGACCCGCGGCTTCGATGAAATTCACCGTACCTTACGTCTGGACGCCTCCAATCAGGCGGCGGACGCGGTACTGAACCTGATCGGCAAAACACAATGAGCAAAGCAAGCACTCAGATGGGCCTGGACTTCACCCTGGTCGCCGAAGTTGAAGATCTGGTCGCAGGCGTCGACGAAGTCGGTCGCGGCCCGCTCTGCGGTGCGGTGGTGACAGCCGCGGTGATCCTCGATCCGAACCGTCCGATCCTGGGTCTGAATGACTCGAAGAAGCTCACCGAAGCCCGCCGCGAAAAGCTCTACGACGAGATCTGCGAAAAGGCCCTGAGCTGGTGCATCGCCCGGGCCGAAGTCGAAGAAATCGACGAGCTGAACATCCTTCACGCCACGATGCTGGCCATGCAGCGCGCAGTCGAAGGCCTGCACATCACACCGAAACTGGCGATGATCGACGGCAACCGTTGCCCGAAACTGTCCATGCGCGCCGAAGCGGTGGTGCAGGGCGACGGTAAGGTACCGGCCATCGCTGCAGCGTCGATTCTGGCCAAGGTCAGCCGCGACCGCGAGATGGCAGCGTTCGAGCTGATTTACCCGGGTTACGGCATCGGCGGCCACAAAGGCTACCCGACGCCCGTTCATCTGGAAGCGCTGGCCCGCTTGGGGCCAACGCCGATTCACCGCCGCTCGTTTGCCCCCGTACGTCTGGCGTACGAGGCTCGGGAAAACCTGATCGAGAGCTAGTCACAAGGCTGATGTTTTTGCCAAGGCCCGGTACAATCCGGGCCTTGTTGTCTTCCACGTTTCTAGTTTCTAGACAGGATCACTATGCCGGCTTCATTCGTTCATCTACGCCTGCACACTGAGTATTCCCTGGTCGACGGTCTGGTGCGGATCAAACCGCTGGTCAAGACCCTGGTCGGCATGAACATGCCTGCCGTAGCGGTCACCGATCAGAACAATATGTGTTCCCTGGTCAAATTCTACAAAGCGGCCATGGGCGCCGGGATCAAGCCGATCTGCGGCGCCGACCTGTGGCTGTCGAACAAGGACCCGGACAGCCCGTTGAGCCGGATCAGCCTGCTGGCGATGAACGCCGTGGGCTATCGCAACCTCACCGAACTGATCTCCCGCGGCTTCATCGACGGCCAGCGCAACGGCTCGGTCATCATCGAGCGCGAGTGGGTGGCTGAAGCCAGCGAAGGCTTGATCATGCTGTCGGCGGCGAAAGAAGGCGAGATCGGCCTGGCTATGCTCGGCGGCAACCCGGCCGAAGCCGAAACCCTGGCCCGCGAATGGATGGCGGTGTTCCCTGACCGTTTCTATCTGGAGATCCAGCGCACCAACCGCCCCTACGATGAAGAACAATTGCACGGAGCCGTGGCCCTGGCCGAGAAAATCGGTGCGCCACTGGTGGCGACCAACGACGTGCGCTTCATCAAGCAGGAAGATTTTGCGGCTCACGAAACCCGCGTTTGCATCGGTGAGGGCCGTGCCCTCGACGATCCGCGGCGTTCGAAGAATTACAGCGATCAGCAATACCTCAAAAGCACCGAGGAAATGGCCGAGCTGTTCAGTGACTTGCCCGAGGCGCTGGAAAACACCGTCGAAATTGCCAAGCGCTGCAACATCGAAGTGAAGCTGGGCAAGCACTTCCTGCCCAACTTCCCGATTCCCGATGGCATGACCATCGATGAATACTTCCGCAAGGTTTCCTTCGACGGTCTGGAAGAACGTCTCAGTGTTCTGTTGCCCAAGGACACCACCGAAGACTACGAAGCCAAGCGTCAGGTCTATATCGACCGGCTGAATTTCGAGCTGGATATCATCATCCAGATGGGCTTCCCCGGTTACTTTCTGATCGTTATGGACTTTATCCAGTGGGCCAAGAGCAACGGCGTGCCGGTAGGTCCTGGTCGTGGGTCGGGTGCCGGGTCGCTGGTGGCCTATGTGCAGAAGATCACCGACCTCGATCCACTGGAATATGACCTGCTGTTCGAACGTTTCCTTAACCCGGAACGGGTATCGATGCCCGACTTCGACGTCGACTTCTGCATGGATGGTCGCGACCGGGTCATCGAATACGTGGCCGAGAAATACGGCCGCAACGCCGTAAGCCAGATCATCACCTTCGGTTCCATGGCGGCAAAAGCGGTGGTCCGTGACGTGGCGCGGGTGCAGGGCAAGTCCTACGGACTGGCGGATCGTCTGTCGAAGATGATCCCGTTCGAAGTCGGCATGACCCTGGAAAAAGCCTACGAACAGGAAGAAATCCTGCGTGACTTCATCAAGGTCGATGAAGAGGCCGCAGAAATCTGGGAAATGGCCCGCAAGCTTGAAGGCGTTGTGCGTAACGTCGGCAAGCACGCCGGTGGTGTGGTTATTGCGCCGACCAAACTGACGGACTTTTCGCCGATCTATTGCGACGAGGCCGGTGATGGTCTGGTAACCCAGTTCGACAAGGACGACGTTGAGGCTGCCGGTCTGGTGAAGTTCGACTTCCTCGGTCTACGGACCCTGACGGTCATCGACTGGGCGCTGAAAACGATTAACCGCGACCGCGCCAAGGTTGATGAGCCGCCGCTGGACATCGCTTTCATCCCGCTGGATGACAAGCCGACCTACCAGTTGCTGCAAAAAGCTGAAACCACCGCGGTGTTCCAGCTTGAATCTCGAGGCATGAAAGAGCTGATCAAAAAGCTCAAGCCTGACTGCCTGGAAGACTTGATCGCACTGGTGGCCCTGTTCCGTCCGGGTCCGTTGCAGTCGGGCATGGTGGACGACTTTATCAACCGTAAGCACGGTCGCGCCGAACTGGCGTACCCGCACTCGGACTACCAGTACGAAGGCCTTAAACCCGTATTGGCGCCGACTTACGGCATCATCCTGTATCAGGAACAGGTGATGCAGATTGCCCAGGTCATGGCCGGCTACACGCTGGGTGGCGCGGACATGCTGCGCCGGGCCATGGGTAAGAAAAAGCCCGAAGAAATGGCCAAGCAGCGCGGCGGTTTCATTGAAGGTTGCACCGCTAACAATATCGACGCGGACCTGGCCGGTAACATTTTCGACCTGGTGGAAAAATTCGCCGGTTATGGCTTCAACAAATCTCACTCGGCTGCTTACGGTCTGGTGTCTTACCAAACGGCGTGGCTGAAGACTCACTACCCGGCGCCGTTCATGGCCGCGGTGCTGTCGGCGGACATGCACAACACCGACAAGGTCGTGACCTTGATCGAAGAAATTCGCACCATGAAGCTGCGTCTCGACGCGCCGGATGTGAATACTTCGGAGTTCAAGTTCACGGTAAATGACGAAGGCCGCATTATTTACGGCCTCGGCGCGATCAAGGGTGTGGGCGAAGGTCCGGTGGAAGCGATCACCGAGGCGCGTCGGGACGGTCCGTTCACGGATCTGTTCGATTTCTGCGCCCGTGTCGATCTCAAGCGTATCAACAAACGCACCCTGGACGGTTTGATCCGCAGCGGTGCGCTGGATCGTCTAGGGCCGTTTTTCCATGACGAACCGAAAGCCTATCAAGCCAACATCGACCAAAATCGTGCGGTGTTGCTGACAGCGATGGAAGGGGCGATCAAGGCCGCCGAACAAACCGCTCGCACCCACGACAGTGGCCATGCCGACCTGTTTGGCGGGCTGTTCGTCGAAGAAGACGCCGACGTCTACGCCAATCACCGCAAGGCCAAGGAACTGACCCTCAAGGAACGCCTGAAAGGGGAGAAAGATACCTTGGGCCTGTACCTGACCGGTCACCCGATCGACGAATATGAAGGCGAGATCCGCCGTTTCGCTCGTCAGCGCATCATCGACCTGAAACCAGCTCGTGATACCCAGACCGTCGCGGGCATGATCATCGCCCTGCGAGTCATGAAGAACAAAAAGGGCGACAAGATGGGTTTCATTACCCTCGACGACCGCTCTGGGCGGATCGAAGCCTCGTTGTTCGCCGAAGCATTCCATTCGGCGCAATCGCTGTTGCAGACCGACGCGATGGTGGTGGTCGAAGGCGAAGTCAGTAACGACGATTTCTCCGGCGGGCTGCGGCTGCGGGTCAAGCGGGTGATGAGCATGGAAGATGCGCGCACCAATCTGGCCGAAAGCCTGCGCTTGAAGCTGCAGACCAAGGACCTCAAGGGCGATCAGCTACGCTGGCTGGGTGAACTGTTCAAGCGTCACCGTGGTGCGTGCCCGATCACCATGGAATATACGAGTCCCGATGCGAAAGCCTTGCTGCAGTTCGGCGAGACCTGGCGAATCGACCCGGCGGATGCTTTGATTCAAGCCCTGCGTGACCAGTTCGGGCGAGACAACGTCTTCCTCCAATACCGTTGACGGTCAGGTGCTGCTCTTGTGAATGGGTGCGGCTCTGATCTCGACCCAATTTTTAATCTCGACCTGAACGCGCCTCTCCCTTAAGGTAGGGCGCGAATAGACAACCGGCCGACCCAAGCTCTCTTGGAGGTCGACCCAAGACGGACGCCTATGAACCCGAATTTTCTAGATTTCGAACAGCCGATCGCCGACCTGCAAGCCAAGATCGAAGAGTTGCGCTTGGTCGGTAATGACAATTCGCTGAATATCGGCGATGAGATCTCCCGCCTGCAGGACAAAAGCAGCACGCTGACCGAAGACATTTTCGGCAAGCTGACCAGCTGGCAGATCGCGCGTCTGGCGCGTCACCCGCGTCGCCCGTACACCCTGGACTACATCGAACACATCTTCACCGAGTTCGACGAATTGCACGGCGACCGTCACTTCTCTGACGACGCCGCCATCGTGGGCGGCGTTGCCCGTCTGGACGACCAGCCGGTGATGATCATCGGTCACCAAAAAGGCCGCGAAGTGCGCGAGAAAGTTCGTCGCAACTTTGGCATGCCGCGTCCGGAAGGCTACCGCAAGGCGTGCCGTCTGATGGAAATGGCAGAACGTTTCAAAATGCCGATCCTGACCTTCATCGACACCCCGGGCGCCTACCCGGGTATCGACGCTGAAGAGCGCAACCAGAGCGAAGCGATTGCCTGGAACCTGCGCGTCATGGCACGCCTGAAAACCCCAATCATCGCCACCGTAATCGGTGAAGGTGGTTCCGGTGGCGCTCTGGCAATCGGTGTTTGCGATCAACTGAACATGCTGCAGTACTCGACCTACGCGGTCATTTCGCCGGAAGGTTGCGCCTCGATTCTGTGGAAGACCGCCGAGAAAGCACCGGACGCCGCTGAAGCCATGGGCATCACTGCCGAGCGTCTCAAAGGCCTGGGTATTGTGGATAAAGTGATCGGCGAGCCTTTGGGTGGCGCGCACCGTAATCCAGCCGCTGCGGCGGCATCGATCCGTGCCGAGCTGAGCTCGCAGCTGGCGATGTTGAAGAAGTTCGATAACGAGGCGCTGTTGGCCCGTCGTTACGAGCGTCTGATGAGCTACGGTCTCTGATCGATCGCTCCTGCATCATGTAGGAGCAAGGCTTGCCCGCGATCGGGACGCCTCGGTTTAACAGGCCGACCGCGTTATCGTTTATCGCGAGCAAGCTCGGCTCCTACAGGTTTTGGTGCGTTCATGACTCTCTGCGCAGTACTTCTCAAGCAACTCGCCCCTTGGCGCAACGCTACAACCTGGCGCATTGCCTTCTCCGGTGGTCTCGACTCCACCGTTCTGCTGCACCTTCTAGCCCACCTCGCAAAAACCGAATCCTTGCCGGCGCTCAACGCCATCCACGTCCATCACGGCCTTCAGGCTGTGGCTGATGCGTGGCCGGATCATTGTCAGTCGGTCTGCGATGCTCTGGGTGTGCCGCTGCAGGTGGTTCGCGTGCAGGTTCAACCCGGCGCCAGCCTTGAGCGTGCAGCTCGGGAAGCGCGATATGCCGCGTTCATCGAGGCGACTCAGGCCAATGAAGTGTTGATGACCGCCCAGCACCGTGACGATCAGGCGGAAACCCTGTTGTTTCGGATGTTGCGTGGGGCGGGGGTGAGGGGATTGTCGGGGATGCCACGCCAGCGCCCGCTCGGTAAAGGGCAGTTGCTTCGGCCATTGCTCGATGTCACGCGGGCTGAACTTGAAGCCTATGCGTCCGAGCATCGGCTGAACTGGATCGAAGACCCTTCGAACCAAAACCGACAGTTCTCGCGTAATTACCTGCGGCATCAGGTTTTCCCTGTATTGACCGAGCGCTGGCCGCAAGCGTTGGCGACCATGGTCCGCAGTGCTGCACATCTGAGTGAAGCGCAGGGATTGCTCGATGAGCTTGCGCAAATCGACCTGACCGACGCCAGCACGGCCAATGATTTTGATTGGCTGGGGTTGCCGTCGCTGGAGCTGGCGGCATTGGAAAAGCTGTCCGCTGCTCGTCAGCGTAATGCGTTAAGTCATTGGCTCGAGCCGCTGACGCGACTGCCAGACAGTGACCATTGGTCGGGTTGGGAGGATTTACGCGATGCCACCGGCGATGCCCGCCCGATCTGGCGGCTGGCGAATGGCGAACTGCATCGCGCGGGAGGGCGTATCTGGTGGTTGTCCGATAGCTGGTTGCGCACGCCGCCAGCCGTTGGAACTTGGCCTGATCCCTCGCTATCGCTGGTGTTGCCGGACAACGGAGTGATCACACTCACCGGCCAAATCCCCGATGGTCCGCTGCATATCCGCTATCGTGAGGGAGGCGAGGTCATGAGTCTGCCCGGTCGCGGCCACCGCGATCTGAAGCGATTGCTCAACGAAAGCGGCGTGCCGGGTTTCGCCCGTGGCAGATTGCCGCTGCTCTACCGAGGCGAGCAATTGCTGGCGGTGGCCAACCTGCGGGGCTTGGACGGCAGTGCAAAGGAGCATTGGAATTTGCATTGGCAGCCACCGAACGAAGATCAAGGTTTGAGCTGAAAGGGGCTTTCCGGTAGACTACGCTCCCTTCTTGATACAACTTCTGTGGATTCGCCTGAATTGCAGCAGTTGCCGATTACCAAGCAGTCTTTGCTGGGCGATTCCAAAAAATGTGTAGCGAGCAACGTACCGGTGTTTCATTTTCCGGTCTGTCCCAACGCGGCGGTTTTTTTGAAAGGTGCGCTGTGATTAATGCAGGTGATCGGGGGCTTCGGCCTTCCTTCGCTTTCCCCGGCGGCTCGGACCGCTTTAACGCAGACTTCTAGGGTTTTTCATGACGCGCTACATATTCGTCACGGGCGGTGTTGTTTCTTCATTGGGGAAAGGCATCGCATCGGCTTCATTGGCGGCCATCCTGGAGGCGCGGGGACTTAAGGTCACCATGCTGAAGCTGGACCCGTACATCAACGTTGACCCGGGCACCATGAGCCCGTTCCAGCACGGTGAAGTGTTCGTCACCCACGACGGCGCCGAGACCGACCTGGACCTGGGCCACTACGAGCGGTTCATCCGCACGACCATGACCCAGAACAACAACTTCACCACCGGCCGTGTCTACGAACACGTCCTGCGCAAAGAGCGCCGTGGTGATTACCTGGGCGCCACCATTCAGGTGATCCCGCACATCACCGACGAAATCAAGCGCCGGATCATCAAGGGCGCCGGCGATGCCGACGTGGCGATGGTCGAGATCGGTGGCACCGTGGGTGACATCGAATCCCAGCCGTTCCTCGAAGCGATCCGTCAATTGCGTTTCGAAGTCGGCGCCAAGCGCGCGATGCTGATGCACCTGACACTGGTGCCGTACATCGCCACTGCCGGTGAAACCAAAACCAAGCCTACTCAGCACTCGGTCAAGGAACTGCGTTCCATCGGCCTGCAACCAGACGTGCTGGTCTGCCGTTCCGATCACCCAATCGATATCTCTTCGCGTCGCAAGATCGCGCAATTCACCAACGTTGAAGAACGTGCAGTGATCGCGCTGGAAGACGCCGACACCATCTACAGGATCCCGGGCATTCTGCACGCCCAGGGCCTGGATGATTTCGTTGTCGAGCGTTTCGGCCTGCAATGTGGCGGCGCCGATCTGTCCGAGTGGGAAGCCGTGGTCGACGCCAAGCTCAACCCTGAGCATGAAGTCACCATCGCCATGGTCGGTAAGTACATGGAGCTGCTGGACGCCTACAAGTCGCTGATCGAAGCGATGAGTCACGCCGGCATCAGCAACCGCACCAAGGTCAACCTGCGCTACATCGACTCCGAAGACATCGAAAACCAGGGCACCGCGCTGCTGGAAGGTGTCGACGCGATTCTGGTCCCTGGCGGCTTCGGTCTGCGTGGCGTGGAAGGCAAGATCACTGCCGTTCAATACGCTCGTGAAAACAAGGTCCCGTACCTGGGCATCTGCCTGGGCATGCAAGTGGCCGTGATCGAGTTTGCTCGTAACGTCATGGGCTGGAAAGACGCCAACTCCACCGAGTTCGACCGTGCAAGCGGTCACCCGGTTGTGGGTCTGATCACCGAGTGGGAAGATGCCACCGGCGCGGTCGAAACCCGTACCGAAACGTCCGACCTGGGCGGCACCATGCGCCTCGGGGCACAGGATTGCCTGCTGGAACCGGGTTCCCTGGTGCACGATTGCTACGCCAAGGACGTGATCGTCGAGCGTCACCGTCACCGCTACGAAGTGAACAACAATCTGCTGCCGCAAATCATGGCTGCCGGTCTGAAAATCTCCGGTCGTTCCGGTGATGGCGCGCTGGTTGAAGTGGTTGAAGCCCCGGATCATCCATGGTTCGTCGCTTGCCAGTTCCACCCTGAGTTCACCTCGACACCACGCGACGGCCACCCCTTGTTCAGCGGTTTCGTTAAAGCAGCTTTGATTCAACACCAGAAGAAGGCGCAATTCTGATGGCGCAGAAGATCATTCGCGTAGGCGATATCGAGATTGCCAACGACAAGCCAATGGTGCTTTTCGGTGGCATGAACGTGTTGGAAAGCCGCGACATGGCGATGCAGGTCTGTGAAGAATACGTAAAAGTTACCGAGAAACTCGGGATCCCTTATGTGTTCAAGGCCAGCTTCGACAAGGCCAACCGTTCCTCCGTGACCTCTTACCGTGGCCCCGGCCTGGAAGAGGGCATGCGGATTTTCCAGGACATCAAGCAAGCTTTCGGCGTGCCGATCATCACCGACGTCCACGAGCCTGATCAGGCCGCGGTCGTGGCTGAAGTCTGCGATATCATCCAGCTGCCGGCCTTCTTGTCGCGCCAGACCGACCTTGTGGTCGCGATGGCCAAGACCGGTGCGGTGATCAACATCAAGAAAGCCCAGTTCCTCGCACCTCAGGAAATGAAACACATCCTGAGCAAATGCGTGGAAGCGGGTAACGATCAGTTGATCCTCTGCGAGCGCGGTTCGAGCTTCGGCTACAACAACCTGGTCGTCGACATGCTCGGCTTTGGCATCATGAAGCAGTTCGAATACCCGGTGTTCTTCGACGTGACCCACGCGCTGCAAATGCCCGGCGGTCGCTCCGATTCCGCCGGCGGTCGCCGCGCCCAGGTCACCGATCTGGCGAAAGCCGGTATCAGCCAGTCGTTGGCCGGCCTGTTCCTCGAAGCACACCCGGACCCGGACAACGCCAAATGCGACGGCCCTTGCGCCTTGCGTCTGGACAAACTGGAGCCATTCCTGGCCCAGCTCAAAGCTTTGGACGAACTGGTGAAGAGTTTTCCGACGGTAGAAACCGCGTAATCCTCATTTCTCCGGTAAAGTACCGCACGAATTAATGCTCAGGCCCGCTGGCCGCACTGCTCTTGTAGGAGCATGGCTTGCCAGCGATGGCGCCCTTGAGGGCTCCATCGCCGGCAAGCCGTGCTCCTACAGCGTTTTCGTCAACTTTGGAGTGTTTACAACAATGGCAAAAATCGTCGACATCAAAGGTCGTGAAGTTCTCGACTCCCGTGGCAACCCCACCGTGGAAGCGGACGTGCTTCTCGATAACGGCATCATCGGTAGCGCTTGCGCGCCGTCCGGTGCTTCCACTGGCTCGCGTGAAGCGCTCGAGCTGCGTGATGGCGACAAGAGCCGTTACCTGGGCAAGGGCGTACTCAAAGCCGTCGCCAACATCAACGGTCCGATCCGTGACCTGTTGAAAGGTGCAGACCCAAGCGACCAGAAAGCGCTGGATCACGCGATGATCAAGCTCGACGGTACTGAAAACAAAGGTTCCCTGGGCGCCAACGCGATCCTCGCCGTTTCCCTGGCAGCCGCCAAGGCAGCAGCACAGGACCAGGACCTGCCGCTGTACGCTCACATCGCCAACCTGAACGGCACCCCGGGTGTTTACTCGATGCCGGTTCCGATGATGAACATCATCAACGGTGGCGAGCACGCCGATAACAACGTCGACATCCAGGAATTCATGGTTCAGCCGGTTGGCGCCAAGTCTTTCTCGGAAGGTCTGCGCATGGGCACCGAGATTTTTCATCACCTGAAAGCTGTTCTGAAGGCCCGTGGCCTGAGCACTGCTGTGGGTGACGAGGGTGGTTTCGCACCTAACCTGGCTTCCAACGAAGACGCTTTGAAAGTGATCTCCGAAGCCGTGGCCAACGCCGGTTACAAGCTGGGCACCGACGTGACCCTGGCACTGGACTGCGCGGCCAGCGAATTCTACGAAGACGGTCAATACAACCTGTCCGGCGAAGGCCAGGTGTTCACCGCTGAAGGTTTCGCCGACTACCTCAAAGGTCTGACCGAGCGTTACCCGATCATCTCCATCGAAGATGGCCTGGACGAGTCCGACTGGGCTGGCTGGAAAATTCTCACCGACAAAATCGGCGAGAAGGTTCAGCTGGTAGGCGACGACCTGTTCGTCACCAACACCAAGATCCTGAAAGAAGGCATCGATAAAAAGATCGCCAACTCGATCCTGATCAAGTTCAACCAGATCGGCACCCTGACCGAAACCCTGGAAGCCATCCAGATGGCCAAGGCTGCTGGTTACACTGCCGTCATCTCGCACCGCTCCGGCGAAACCGAAGATTCGACCATTGCCGACCTGGCTGTGGGCACTGCGGCTGGCCAGATCAAAACCGGTTCCCTGTGCCGTTCCGACCGCGTTTCCAAGTACAACCAACTGCTGCGTATCGAAGAGCAGTTGAATGGCAAAGCCAAGTACAACGGTCGCAGCGAATTCCGCGGCTGATTGCTGGATAGTAAAAAAGACACCGGATTGTGTCGGAAAAATCGCTCCAGCGATGGATTTGCCACTAATCTGATGCCTTATTAGCACAAGCCTGGTTTTTCCAGGCTTCGTGCTATCAGATGCTTCAAAGTTTTGGCATGGCTGTCTTTTTTCACTGGATACCTGATATTCGATGCGCAGTCCCAATTGGTTGTTCCTCGTCTTGCTCCTGCTGCTGGCTGGCCTGCAATACCGCCTGTGGGTGGGTAATGGCAGTCTGGCGCAAGTGGCCGAACTGACTCAGCAGATCGCAGATCAACACGCGGAGAACGAGGGGCTGCTCGAGCGCAATCGGGTGATGGACGCTGAAGTCAGTGAGTTGAAAAAGGGCATGGAGACCGTTGAAGAACGGGCCCGCCATGAGTTGGGCATGGTCAAGGACGGTGAAACCCTTTACCAGTTGGCTCAATGAACCCCTCGTTACCGGCCTTCTGGGCCGTGATTCCTGCCGCGGGCGTCGGTGCCCGTATGGCCGCGGACCGTCCCAAGCAATACTTGCAACTGGGCGGGCGCACTATTCTCGAACACAGCCTCGGCTGTTTCCTTGATCATCCTTCCCTGAAGGGGTTGGTGGTCAGTCTTGCTGTTGATGATCCTTACTGGCCGAATTTGGCGTGTGCTTGCGATCCGCGTATTCAGCGGGTTGAAGGCGGCTCCGAGCGCTCCGGGTCGGTGCTCAGTGCGTTGCTGCATTTGCATGCGCTGGGCGCTGATGATGAGGATTGGGTGTTGGTTCACGATGCCGCACGGCCGAATCTGGCCCGGGATGATCTCGATAAGTTACTGAGCGAACTGGCTGACGATCCGGTCGGTGGTTTGTTGGGTGTTCCTGCACGGGACACCCTCAAGCGTGTCGACAAGCACGGGCGTGTGCTGGAAACCGTGGATCGCAATGTGATCTGGCAGGCCTATACACCGCAGATGTTTCGCCTTGGTGCGCTGCATCGGGCATTGGCCGACAGTCTGGTGGCAGACGCGGTCATCACTGACGAAGCTTCGGCGATGGAGTGGGCAGGTATGGCTCCGCGGTTGATCGAAGGCCGATCCGACAACCTCAAGGTCACTCGCCCTGAAGACCTCGAATGGTTGCGCCAACGTTGGACTAACCGTCGCTAGGCAGCGTACTCCGGCCGCTCGGCCAATCCTTCCTTCAAGTAATCCACCAACTTGCGCACCTTCGGCGACAAATGCCGCTGTTGTGGATAAAGCGCCCACACGGCAGTGTTCGGCGGTTGGTGGGCTTCCAGCAGCGAAACCAACTCACCACTTTTAAAATGCTCCAGCACGTAGTAGTCCGGCAGCTGGCACAATCCAACCCCTTGCAACGCCGCATCCAAAACCGCTTGCCCACTGTTGCAGCGCCAGTTTCCCTGTACTCGCTGAGAAAACTCCCGCCCGTTCTGTTCCAGTTGCCAGAGGTCCGAGCTGCCGATGAGGCAGTTGTGGCGGCTCAGTTCCGACAAGCTGTGCGGGCGACCATACCGTTCCAGGTAAGACGGCGATGCGCACAGGTACATGCGCCGTGGCGCCAGGCGTGCCGCCACCAGCCGCGAGTCCTGCAGGCGACCGAGGCGGATTGCCAGGTCCAGGCCTTCATGCACGAGGTCCAGTGGACGATTGCTCAGTTCGAGGTCGATTCGCAGTTGCGGATAGAGCCCCATGAAACGGGTCACCAGCGGCACGATGAAGCGTTCGCCATACGCCACGGCGCAGGTCATGCGCAGCATGCCTTTGGGTTCGCTGGTCAGGTCACCCACCGCTCGCAGTGCTTCTTCTCGACCATCCTGTAAACGCTGGCAATGTTGCAGAAAGGTTTGCCCGGCCTCGGTCAAAGTGACCCGGCGGGTGCTGCGGTAAAGCAGGCGCGTTTGCAGCCGCTCTTCAAGGCGTACAATTTGTCGACTGATGTGGGAGGACGAAACCCCAAGGCGTTCCGCGGCAGCCGTGAACTGGCTGCATTCGGCGACAGCGACGAACTCGTCGATACCTTCCCAGCGGTTTTCGGACATTAGGATTATCCCTGTATGGCAATAATGTTTTGCTTTTGTCCGGATTATTCACCGTGGAGCGTTGTATTACACTCCCGGTCTCGTTTTTATTCACTGGAGAATCCACATGATCAAGTCGCGCGCTGCCGTTGCCTTCGAGGCCAAGAAACCCCTCGAGATCGTTGAAGTCGATGTCTCCATGCCCAAGGCCGGTGAAGTCCTGCTGCGCGTGGTTGCCTCCGGTGTCTGCCATACCGACGCCTACACGCTGTCGGGCACGGACCCGGAAGGCATCTTCCCGTCGATCCTTGGTCATGAAGGTGGTGCAGTGGTTGAAGCAATCGGCGAGGGCGTGACCTCCGTCGCCGTCGGCGATCATGTGATCCCGCTGTACACCCCGGAATGCCGCCAGTGCAAATTCTGTCTGTCGGGAAAAACCAACCTGTGTCAGGCCATTCGCGCGACTCAGGGTAAAGGCCTGATGCCAGATGGCACTTCGCGCTTTTCCTACAAGGGCCAACCAATTTTCCACTACATGGGTACTTCGACATTCTCCGAGTACACCGTGCTGCCGGAAATCTCCGTCGCCAAGATTCCTAAAGAAGCGCCCTTGGAAAAAGTCTGCCTGCTGGGTTGCGGCGTCACTACCGGCATCGGTGCCGTCCTCAATACCGCCAAGGTGAAACCAGGTGATACCGTCGCCATTTTCGGCCTCGGCGGCATCGGTCTGTCGGCCGTAATCGGCGCCGTCAAAGCCAAGGCTGCGCGGATCATTGCCATCGACATCAACCCGACCAAGTTCGCGATCGCCACGCAGTTGGGTGCAACCGATTGTGTGAACCCGAAAGACTTCGATCGTCCGATCCAGGAAGTCATCGTCGACATGACCGACGGCGGCGTCGACTTTTCCTTTGAATGCATCGGCAACGTCCAATTGATGCGTGCTGCACTTGAGTGCTGCCACAAGGGTTGGGGCGAGTCGGTGATCGTCGGTGTTGCCGGTGCCGGCCAGGAAATCGCCACTCGTCCATTCCAGCTGGTGACCGGTCGCGTCTGGCGCGGTTCGGCGTTCGGCGGCGTGCGTGGTCGTACCGAGCTGCCGAGCTATGTCGAAATGGCCGAAACCGGCGAGATCCCGCTGGATACTTTCATCACCCACACCATGGGCCTGGAAGATATCAACAAGGCTTTCGACCTGATGCATGAAGGCAAAAGCATCCGTAGCGTCATCCATTTCTGAGGTCGGTCATGAGCCTGGAAAATATCTCCTGTCAGAAAAGCTTTGGCGGTTGGCACAAGCGCTACCGGCACCGCTCCGATGTACTCGGCTGCGACATGGTGTTTGCCGTGTACCTGCCGCCGCAAGCGGAGCAGGGCGGCAAATTGCCCGTGCTGTACTGGTTGTCCGGCCTGACCTGCACCGACGAGAACTTCATGCAAAAGGCCGGTGCGATGCGCATGGCCGCCGAGCTGGGGCTGATCATCGTTGCACCGGACACCAGTCCTCGCGGTGCCGATGTGCCGGGTGATCCGGATGGCGCCTGGGACTTCGGTCTCGGTGCCGGGTTTTATCTGAATGCCACGCAGGAACCCTGGTCCAGGCACTATCGGATGCATGACTATGTCGTGCAGGAATTGCCCGCATTGGTCGAAGCCCATTTCCCGGCTTCGGACAAGCGCGGCATCAGCGGTCACTCCATGGGTGGCCACGGTGCGCTGGTCTGCGCGTTGCGTAACCCGGGGCGTTATCAGTCGGTGTCGGCGTTCTCGCCGATCAACAATCCGATGGATTGCCCGTGGGGTCAGAAGGCCTTTTCCCGCTACTTGGGTGAAGACCGATCGAAATGGCGCGAGTGGGATGCCTGTGCCTTGATCGCCGAGGCAAACGAGAAGCTGCCATTGCTGGTCGACCAAGGTGATCGCGACGATTTCCTCGCCACCCAGCTCAAGCCTGAAGCCTTGCAACAGGCAGCCAAACTGGCGGGTCATCCGCTGACGTTGCGCTTGCAACCCGGCTATGACCATAGCTATTTCTTCATCGCCAGCTTCATCGCCGACCACTTGCAACATCATGGGCGCGCTCTAAGCGCCTAATGTCCGACAAAGCAGGTAGAATCACGCCCTGACAAAAATCGGGGCGTTTTTTTATGCGTATTGGCCACGGCTATGATGTGCACCGTTTCGCTGAAGGCGATTTCATTACTCTGGGCGGCGTGCGGATTGCGCACGGCTTCGGGCTGCTCGCTCACTCCGACGGTGACGTCCTGCTGCACGCCTTGAGCGATGCCTTGCTCGGCGCCGCTGCGTTGGGTGATATCGGCAAACATTTCCCGGACACCGACCCAACATTCAAGGGCGCCGACAGCCGTGTGCTGTTGCGTCACGTCGTCGCACTGATCCACGCCAAGGGCTGGAAAGTCGGTAACGTCGATAACACCATCGTCGCCCAGGCCCCGAAAATGGCCCCGCATATCGAATCGATGCGCGCGCTGATTGCCGCGGATCTTCAAGTTGAGTTGGATCAAGTGAACGTAAAAGCTACCACCACCGAAAAGCTCGGCTTTGTCGGGCGCGAAGAAGGCATTGCCGTGCACTCCGTTGCCTTGTTGTTGCGCGCATGAACGAGGCGCAATTGCTCGGCCCGCGGGCCTATGGCCAAGTCCTCGGCACCGCGGTACTGAAAGCGACGGCGGAAGATTTTCAGGTCGACGAAGTGCTCAATATTCCCCTCAGTGGCGATGGCGAGCACCTGTGGATCTGGGTGGAAAAACGCGGTCTGAATACCGAAGAAGCGGCACGGCGGATCGCCAAGGCGGCAGGCGTGCCATTGCGCACCGTCAGTTACGCGGGCCTCAAGGATCGTCAGGCGCTGACTCGCCAGTGGTTCAGCGTGCAGCTGCCGGGCAAGGCCGATCCTGATCTGTCGGCGGCGGAAAACGATACGCTGAAAATCCTCAAGACCGGTCGGCACAAACGCAAGCTGCAACGCGGTGCTCACTCGGCCAATGGCTTCACGTTGCGACTGACGCAATTCGCTGGCGACAAAGCGGCGATCGAGGAGCGTCTGCAACTGATCGCCAAGCAAGGTATTCCCAATTATTTCGGCGCTCAGCGTTTTGGGTTTGACGGCGGTAACGTGGTCGATGCCCGTGCGTGGGCTGCTCGCAAAGCCTTGCCAGAACAACGCAACGTGCGTTCGCGGCTGCTCTCCACCGCGCGCAGTTTTCTATTCAATCAGGTGCTGGCGGCGCGCGTCGCCGATGGCACCTGGCAGCGTGCCCTGGTGGGTGATCTGCTGGCCTTCACCGACAGCCGCAGCTTCTTTCCGGCAGGTGTTGCCGAGTGCAGCGACCCGCGTCTGACGATTCTCGATCTGCACCCGACTGGTCCGCAGTGGGGCGAAGGTGACTCGCCGGCGACTGGCGCTGTCCATGAACTGGAGCAGGCAATCGCCACGCGCGAAGCGGACTTGCGTGATTGGTTGATTAACGCCGGTATGAGCCACGAACGTCGCATCCTGCGGCTGCCCATTGGTGGGTTGACGTGGCATTATCCCGAGCCTGACATTCTGCAACTGGAATTCGTCCTCCCGGCCGGATGCTTCGCCACTGTATTGGTGCGCGAGCTCGTTGATCTGGTGCCGGTGGGGCAGACGGACAGCCCATGCGTATTCTGATTTCTAACGACGATGGGGTAACCGCACCCGGTCTCGCCGCGCTTTATGCTGCGCTGGCGGATTACACCGAATGCGTGGTTATCGCCCCGGACCAGGACAAAAGCGGCGCCAGCAGCTCGTTGACGCTCGACCGTCCGTTGCACCCGCAAACCCTGGCCAATGGCTTTATCAGCCTGAATGGCACACCCACCGATTGCGTGCACCTGGGCCTTAACGGCTTGCTGGAACGCGAACCGGACATGGTGGTTTCGGGCATCAACCTGGGCGCCAACCTGGGTGATGACGTGTTGTATTCCGGCACCGTGGCGGCGGCCCTTGAGGGACGTTTCCTGGCGCGCCCTTCGTTTGCCTTTTCGTTGGTCTCACGGCAAGTGGAGAACCTTCCCACAGCCGCGTACTTTGCGCGCAAACTGGTAGAGGCTCACGCGGACCTTGAACTGCCACCGCGTACGGTACTGAACGTGAACATTCCCAATTTGCCGCTGGACCACATCCGGGGTATTCAGCTGACCCGTCTCGGGCATCGCGCACGTGCTGCGGCGCCGATGAAAGTGGTCGATCCGCGCGGTAAATCCGGTTACTGGATTGCGGCGGCAGGCGATGCTGAAGACGGCGGCCCGGGCACCGATTTCCATGCGGTGATGCAGGGCTATGTTTCAATCACTCCACTACAACTGGATCGCACCTTCAATGATGCCTTCAGAAGTCTCGATGGCTGGCTGGAGGGGCTGCACTAATGGGGCGTGAACAAGACGATATGCTGCGTCGCGGCATCGGCATGACCTCTCAGCGGACTCGCGAGCGCCTTATTCAGCGGCTTTATGAGGAGGGGATTTCCAACGCCAAGGTGCTGGAAGTCATCCGCCGTACGCCGCGTCACCTGTTCGTCGACGAGGCGCTGGCCCATCGCGCTTACGAAGATACTGCGCTGCCGATTGGGCATAACCAGACCATCTCCCAGCCTTATATGGTGGCCCGCATGAGCGAGTTGCTGCTGGAGGCAGGTCCTCTCGACAAGGTGATGGAAATCGGCACCGGTTCGGGCTACCAGACGGCGGTGCTGTCGCAACTGGTCGAACGAGTATTTTCGGTCGAGCGCATCAAGGTTTTGCAGGATCGGGCCAAGGAGCGCCTGGTAGAGCTGAACCTGCGCAACGTGGTGTTCCGCTGGGGCGATGGTTGGGAAGGCTGGCCGGCACTGGCGCCGTACAACGGCATTATCGTGACCGCAGTGGCGACGGATGTACCTCAGGCGCTGCTTGATCAATTGGCGCCGGGAGGGCGGCTGGTGATCCCGGTTGGGTCGGGTGAGGTTCAACAATTGATGCTGATCATCCGGGAAGAGCAGGGCTTTTCCAGGCGTGTTCTGGGGGCTGTTCGCTTCGTCCCGTTACTCAATGGGCCGCTCGCCTGAGCATTTGTTTCAGCGCGCTGAATTCTCTTCGATTGCTCCTGTCTTACAGCGGCACCGATCAGTTAAACGGGATTCATCGTCAGGCAGCAAACGTGTGCGCGAAGCCCTTTCGCTTCATTAAAGGTAAAGCCTGCACGGCTCGTTATACTGGCGACATTTCATGCCGGAACACGGCAATCCACATTTTCAGCCACCACAAAGGGAGCGGCGGGTGAGTCTCACAGTCATTGCGCAGCGAATGGGTAAAACGAGCTTTCAGCGCCTGGTGACTGGCCTTGTCTTGAGCACCTTGCTGGTAGGTTGCTCCAGCAACAAGTCGAGTGATGTACGCGTCGTCGATCGCAACAACGGCGTCGCCCAGCGTCCGGCAGTGACCACGGGTCAATACGTCGTCCGACCTAAAGACACCTTGTTCTCCATTGCCTTTCGCTACGGCTGGGACTACAAAGCCCTCGCGGCACGCAACAACATTCCTGCGCCTTATACGATCCATCCGGGTCAGACGATTCGCTTTGACGGCCGTACCGGTTCAACACCGCCAGCAGTGGTCAGTTCGTCGAATTCAACGCCTTCGTCGTCGAGTAAAACCACGGTCTTCCGTCGTCCGGTAACAGGTGTGACCACGGGCACAGGGGGGGTTGTACCGTCCGTCGCGAACAAACCGGCACCCGCTCCACTGCCTCCGGCAGGCCCGGCCCCGACCGGCTGGGGATGGCCATCTAATGGCATTCTCATTGGTAAATTCTCTTCAAACGGGAGTTTGAATAAAGGAATTGATATCGCCGGGGATTTGGGACAGCCTGTTTTAGCTGCGTCTGATGGGACGGTGGTATACGCCGGGAGTGGCTTAAGGGGCTACGGCGAATTAGTCATCATCAAACACAGCGATACCTACGTCAGTGCCTACGGACATAACCGCAGGCTGTTGGTTCGGGAGGGGCAGCAGGTCAAGGTCGGACAGACAATTGCCGAAATGGGGTCAACGGGAACAGACCGGGTGAAGCTGCATTTTGAGATTCGCCGTCAAGGTAAACCCGTAGATCCGCTGCAATTCCTGCCACGTCGTTGATCGCTTTCCAGCCTGTTCCGTCGCGTAGAGGGAACAGGCTCCAGCGTTGCCAAGGATAGAGGCGCCGCTTGAGCTTGAGGTCGAACTCACCAAAGGACTATAACAATGGCTCTCAGTAAAGAAGTGCCGGAGTTTGACATCGACGATGAGGTTCTCCTGATGGAGACCGGCATCGGTACGGATTCGATGTCGAATGATGAAGGGGCTGCTCCACCTTCCGTTCGTGCCAAATCCAAACACTCCGCCTCGTTAAAGCAACACAAGTACATTGACTACACGCGTGCACTCGATGCCACGCAGCTGTACCTCAATGAGATTGGTTTTTCCCCTCTGCTGTCCCCCGAAGAAGAAGTTCATTTTGCGCGCTTGTCGCAAAGTGGAGATCCGGCCGGGCGTAAACGCATGATTGAAAGTAACTTGCGGCTGGTGGTGAAAATCGCCCGGCGTTACGTCAATCGTGGTCTGTCGCTGCTGGACCTGATCGAAGAGGGCAACCTCGGGCTTATCCGGGCAGTAGAGAAGTTCGATCCTGAACGTGGCTTCCGCTTCTCGACCTACGCGACCTGGTGGATTCGTCAGACCATCGAGCGCGCGATCATGAATCAGACCCGGACCATCCGGTTGCCGATTCATGTGGTCAAAGAGCTCAACGTGTACCTGCGGGCCGCACGGGAGCTAACGCAAAAACTCGATCACGAACCCTCACCCGAAGAAATCGCCAACCTGCTGGAAAAGCCAGTGGGAGAGGTCAAGCGCATGCTCGGCCTGAACGAGCGGGTTTCTTCGGTCGACGTCTCGCTGGGTCCGGATTCGGATAAAACCCTGCTGGACACCCTTACCGATGACCGTCCAACCGATCCATGTGAACTGTTGCAGGATGACGACCTGTCTCAGAGCATCGATCAATGGCTCTCGGAGCTGACCGACAAGCAACGTGAAGTGGTGATACGCCGCTTCGGGCTGCGCGGTCATGAGAGCAGCACGCTTGAAGATGTAGGCCTGGAAATTGGCCTGACCCGGGAGCGGGTCAGACAGATTCAGGTTGAAGGCCTGAAGCGTCTTCGGGAGATTCTCGAGAAGAATGGCCTGTCGAGCGAGTCGCTGTTTCAATAAGTCATTTGCTGGCTGGCATTAAAAGCCCCGACTGGTTCGCAATGCTGTTCACTTAAGGATTGTTGACTAATCCTCAGGCAGCAGGAAAATCCGGAATCTGATAAGGAATCCGGATTTTTTATGTCTGTTGCTCAAGATTTAAGCGCTGTTCTGGACTTCGCTGCACAGCCACTCTCACACCTTGGGGTGTTCACCGATCACATTCCTCAGGATTGGATCACCGCTGCGGCCGCTCTGGCGGACAAAGCGACTATCCGACGTCGACGCCTGCCTTCGGACATGGTCCTTTAGCTGGTAGTGGGGATGGCGCTTTTCAGAGGCGAGCCAATAGTTGAGGTCGCTCGCCGACTCAATATCTGTGCCGACGGCCTTAAGTTTGCCTGTTGGCACATCGCCAGCCATCTCGTCGTCATGGCTGGAGCAGTGTCGCCGTCACACACACCCAGACGCCTGGAGGAGCTTCGCGGCAGCATCGGTGTGCTTTTCATAACAAAACGCCCCAGACCGGCGAGGCCCAGGGCGGTGAAGATGTCAAAAAACCGGTATCCGGTTAACCGCAAAGCTGCTCCGCTTAAGTGAACAGCATTACGACTGGTTCGGGGTTTTTTATTACCTGAAAGGCAGGTTTTGAGTTCCCTCCGTAATCATCTCTGGTTTGTAGTCCCTCGCTGTAAGTGTTTGCTTACTCTTTCGTAAGTGTTCGCTAACTCCATGAGTAGCAGTCGTACATATTTTTACGTGAGATAAGATTAACCAATTGATTTATATGCTTATTTTTTTATATGAATAGCCTGTAACGGGCAGTTTCAATTGTCCGGGGCCATTGCTCTTGGTAGGGAACTCTCTAGTATCTGAACCGTGTCAACGGACAGACACTCCCTTCAAGGATGAGGGGAAAGGACATCGCAGGAATCGATTCATCAGGACGATGAAAAGGAATACAGGGAATAGGGAAAAAATGTGGGCGGGTCAAACCGCCCCTTTTTTTGCCTGCAGAAAAGCAAAAAGGCCCGCAAGGGGCCTTTTCGAGAACGCGGGGATAATCAGCGTTCGAGGTTTTTGAGCTTGCCTTTGACGCCATCCCACTCTTCGGCATCGGGCAACGATTCTTTCTTCTCGGTGATGTTGGGCCAGATTTCCGCCAGCTCAACGTTCAGCTGAATAAACTCCTGCATGTCTTCCGGGACTTCATCTTCGGAGAAGATGGCCACGGCAGGGCATTCTGGTTCGCACAGTGCGCAGTCGATGCACTCATCCGGGTGAATCACCAGGAAGTTCGGGCCTTCGTAAAAGCAGTCCACCGGACAGACTTCTACGCAGTCGGTGTACTTGCACTTGATGCAGTTGTCGGTGACGACGAAGGTCATTTCTAATTTTCTCCTCAGGCGGCGGCAGCGGAGCCCCTTCACGTTGGGGTCGCCAGGTTTGGGAGCGATAGTCTGCTGGTCAGGCTATTAGCCAGCAGCATCCCAAACCGCGCGAGATTCTAACAGCTTGCAGGCAAGTGCGTTAGATCCGTGTCTTAAGTGTATAGAGCATTTCGAGCGCACGACGCGGGGTCATGTCGTCCAGATCAAGTTTGGCCAGATCATCCAGTACCGGATGCGGCAGGCTGGCGAACATGTCGCTTTGCTGCGGCGCAGCGGGTTTTCCCTTGGTTGGCTTCGGCACTTCATGGGGCAGCGCGGTAGCTTCCAGCCGGCCCAGGTGTTCGCGAGCGCGCACGATCACTTCGCTCGGCACACCGGCCAACTGTGCAACCGCCAGGCCATAGCTCTGGCTTGCAGGTCCGGGTAGCACGTGGTGCAGGAACACGATCCGCTCATTGTGCTCAGTGGCGTTGAGGTGCACGTTGGCCACCAACGGCTCGGCTTCCGGCAACACGGTCAGCTCAAAGTAGTGGGTGGCGAACAGCGTGTAAGCCCGCAGGTGTGCGAGGCGTTCAGCCGCGGCCCACGCCAGGGACAAGCCATCAAAGGTGCTGGTGCCGCGACCGACTTCGTCCATCAGCACCAGGCTGCGTTCGGTGGCGTTGTGCAAAATGTTCGCTGTTTCACTCATTTCGACCATGAAGGTCGAGCGCCCGCCTGCAAGGTCATCGCTGGAACCGATCCGGGTAAAGATCCGGTCCACCAGAGACAACTCACAACTGGCCGCTGGCACGAAGCTGCCGATGTGCGCCAGCAACACGATCAAAGCGGTCTGGCGCATGTAGGTGGATTTACCGCCCATGTTCGGACCGGTGATCACCAGCATGCGGGTGTTGTCGTCGAGGCTCAAATCGTTGGCCACAAACGGCGTGGTCAGTACTTGCTCGACCACCGGGTGACGACCCTGGCTGATGCGCATGCACGGCTCATCGACGAAGCGCGGGCAATTCAGGTCGAGATTCAATGCGCGTTCGGCGAGGTTGCTCAACACGTCCAGTTCGGCCAAGGCAGCAGCGGTGTCCTGCAGCGGTGGCAACTGGGCGATCAGGTCTTCGAGCAGCGCTTCGTAGAGCATCTTCTCGCGGGCGAGGGCGCGGCTCTTCGCCGACAGCGCCTTGTCTTCGAACGCCTTCAGTTCCGGCGTAATGAAGCGCTCGGCACCTTTCAGCGTCTGGCGACGGATATAGTCTGCCGGCGCTGATTCGGCCTGCTTGCTCGGCAACTCGATGAAGTAGCCGTGAATGCGGTTGTAACCGACTTTCAGATGAGACAGGCCGGTGCGGGCCTTCTCACGGGCTTCGAGGTCAATCAGGAACTGCCCGGCATTTTCGCTGAGCGATTGCAAGTCGTCCAACTCGGCGTCGTAACCGGTTTTCAACACACCACCGTCCCGGATCACTGCGGGCGGGTTGTCGATGATGGCTTTTTCCAGCAGTGCCGCCAGCTCCGGGTAGGTGTTGGTGGTTGTCGCCAGTTGAATGATGTGCGGAGCTTCCAGCTCAGTCATCGCCACTTGCAATTCAGGCAGTGCACCGAGCGCATCGCGTAGGCGAGCCAGGTCACGAGGACGGGCATTGCGCAGGCCGATCCGCGCCAGGATCCGCTCGATGTCGCCGATTTCCTTGAGCTGCGGTTGCAGCTTTTCGAAACGGTAGGCGTCGAGCAGGCAGGTGATCGAGGTCTGGCGTGCCAGCAATACGGTCAGATCCCGCAGCGGACGGTTCAGCCAGCGGGTCAGCAGACGGCTGCCCATGGCGGTCTGGCAGCGATCGACCACCGATTGCAACGTGTTGTCGCGACCGCCAGCCAGGTTAGTGTCCAGTTCGAGGTTGCGGCGGCTCGCGCCGTCCAGCACCACGGTATCGTCCAGGCGTTCATGCCGCAGGCTGCGCAAATGGGGCAGGGCGGTGCGCTGGGTTTCCTTGGCATAGCTGAGCAAGCAACCGGCGGCGCCGATGGCCAGGGTCAGGTTTTCGCAGCCGAAACCTTTGAGGTCTTGGGTGGAAAATTGCTGGCAAAGACTTTTCAGCGCCGAATCGCGCTCGAAATCCCACGGCGCCCGGCGACGAACCCCGCGACGTTTCTCCGCCGGCAGGTCTTTGGGCCAGTCATCCGGAATCATTAGCTCCACCGGATTGACCCGCTCCAGTTCTGCCAGCAGATTCTCCCAGCCCTTGATCTCCAGCACGGTGAAGTTGCCGCTGGTGATGTCCAGCACGGCGAGACCGAACAGGCGCTCGTCACCCAGAACGGCAGCGATCAGGTTATCCCGACGCTCATCCAGCAGGGCTTCATCACTGACCGTGCCGGGCGTGATGATCCGCACGACCTGACGATCCACCGGCCCTTTGCTGGTGGCCGGGTCGCCGACTTGCTCACAGATCACTACCGACTCGCCGAGCTTCACCAGTTTCGCCAGGTAGCCTTCCGCGGCGTGGTAAGGAATCCCACACATCGGAATCGCCTGACCCGCCGACTGCCCGCGGGCAGTCAGGGTGATGTCCAGCAACTTGGAGGCCTTCTTCGCGTCTTCATAGAAGATCTCGTAGAAGTCGCCCATGCGGTAGAACATCAGCTGGTCAGGGTGCTGGTTTTTCAGGCGCCAGTACTGCTGCATCATTGGCGTGTGGGAGGACAGATCGGAGAGTGCTTTATTCATCGGATAATCAGGCAAATTCGTTGAAAGGTGTAGGGCAAAGGAGGGGCATCGGCCCGGCTTTTCCGCGATGGGCGCAAGGTTAACATGGGCAGTCCACCCGACGCAGGCATGAAAGCCCCGCGGTACATTTCTTCTGAGTATGCACGCCTATGCATTGTCTATGCAGTTTGGCATTTGTCTTCTGCAGAAAGAACAAGCACTATGCGCGTTATGCAAAAACGCAATGTTTCTACCGTCTTAAGAGCGCTGCTCGATCAGCACGGGATCTCCCCCACGGAGCTTCACCGTCGCACCGGCGTGCCTCAATCCACACTCTCGCGGATTCTCAGCGGAAAGATCGTCGATCCCTCGGATAAACACATCTCGAAGATCGCCGAGTACTTCGCCGTGAGCACCGACCAGTTGCGGGGCCGTGCGGATGTCGCGCCGGCAGCCAACACTGGGCGCGATCAATTGCATTCGGAACTCAAGGACATAAGTCTGTGGGACGACGATACGCCTGTCGATGATGACGAGGTATCCGTCCCCTTTCTTCGCGAGGTTGAATTGGCTGCAGGATCAGGAAGATTCGTCATCGAAGAGAGCGAGCGCTCTAGTCTGCGCTTCGGTAAGCGGAGTCTGCGCCACAACGGCGTTCAGTTCGACCAGGCCAAATGCGTGACGGTGCGCGGCAACAGTATGTTGCCGGTCCTGCGCGACGGCGCCACGGTTGGCGTGAACGCCGGCAAATGCGGAATTGGCGACATCGTCGACGGTGACCTGTACGCCATCAACCACAATGGTCAGTTGCGGGTGAAACAGCTTTATCGCCTGCCGACAGGGATTCGCCTGCGCAGCTTCAATCGCGATGAGCATCCGGACGAGGACTACACCTTCCAGGAAATCCAGGAAGAGCAGATTGTCATCCTCGGTCACGTCTTCTGGTGGGGCATGTACGCCCGTTAACCTCAACGTTGTCAGATAAAACCCGCCACCGAGCGGGTTTTTTTTCGCCTGCCGAAAAGCCGTCAGAGACTTTGCCTGCGGGACGTTCATGCGCCAGCGCATTGCCAGCGCATAAATAAATGCATTTACGCATTGACTGTATATGCATCCATGCATATTCTTTGTCTCAAGCCGCTCAACAAAGCAGCTCGAGACGAAGCTCTTTAGTTCCACCACAAAGGCAGCGATGAACCGGCCTCAACGGTTCAGAGGGTTGGCAACTGACCCGGGTGTGCAGCGTAAAGCACCACAAGCAGTTATCCGGCGGGCAGGGACCGCGGTCGGAAGAACAATGTGAATCGATCCGTACCGCGCCAGTAGCGCCGAAAGGTCAACGCGAAGGACCGCATTACTGAAAAGCCCGGCAAGCGCCGGGCTTTTTGGAATGCCTACCTACCGTCAGGCAACTCAAGAGACACCGTTTGAAAGACACACACATCACTCATTAATCACCCCCCAGGAGGCGTGACATGACAAACGAGCAACAAGCGTTGCTGGACATGCCGATCTGGCTCGTCATCGTCCTCGCCCTGGTGGGCGGGGTGTCCGGCGAAATGTGGCGTGCCGACAAGGAGGGCGCCCGCGGCTGGTCATTGCTGCGGCGTCTGGCCTTGCGATCCGGGGCCTGCATGGTCTGCGGGGTCTCGGCAATCATGTTGTTGTATGCCGCCGGCGTGTCGATCTGGACGGCTTGCGCGTTCGGTTGCCTTACGGCGATGGCCGGAGCAGACGTTGCCATTGGTCTTTATGAGCGCTGGGCGGCCAAGCGGATTGGCGTTTGCGAAGTGCCGCCGCGAGATACCCGCCAGGACCAATGAACACAAAGCCCAATGGAATGGCGAGCAGCGGTGCCGACCGGCATCCGACCCGCAAGGACGCGGGTTTCTCAAGGCCAGTACCTTTCACTCAAACCCGCCAACAAGCGGGTTTTTTATTGCCCGGTGAAAACACCATGAAGATCACCCCACTGATCACCCAACTGCGTGATCACTGCCCAACCCTCGCCAATCGCGTGGCTGCCGGCATCGACCTCGAAACGCTGAAAGCCAGTACCCCGCTTTCAACTCCTTGCGCCTACGTGGTGCCGATTACCGATCTGGCGGGCGCAAACGCGGCGCAAAACGCTACGTGGCAGACCATTCGCGACCGCTTCGAAGTGACCCTGGTGCTTGACACCACCGACGCTACAAAAGCGCTGGATCTGTTGCACGACCTGCGGGCCGAACTGTGGCGGGCGCTGGTGGGTTTCAAGCCCGGCAGTGATTACGACGCCATCGCCTATGACGGCGGCGAACGGGTTTCCATCAACAGCAACCGCGTGCTGTATCGCCTGCGCTTTTTTGCCGAGTTCCAGCTCGGCCGCAATCTGCCTGGTCAGCCTGCGGAGAGCTGGCACGAACGTGAGCTGGACGGTTTGTCGTCCTTTACCGGGGTCACCGTGCGGGTCGATGCGATTGATCCAGCGGACCCCAATCTGAAACGCCCAGGCCCCGACGGACGCCTGGAACTGACTTTCTCTGGAGACGTAACCCCATGAGCAAACGCATCACCGTGCTGCCGGCCCCAGGCCGTGCCGTGCCCGACCCGGAAGCGGGCGATCTGTTGCCCCTCGAGGGCCGTGAAGTGCCGGACAACGCCTGGTGGCGTCGACGTCTGGCCGATGGCGATATCACTACCAAAGCCGTGAAAGCGGCAAAACCACAGGGAGCCAAATAATGGCGATCGGATTCAGCAACATCCCCGCGGACATTCGTGTTCCGCTGTTTTACGCCGAGATGGACAATTCGGCCGCCAATAGCGCGTCGTCGGCCATGCGCCGTTTGATCGTCGCTCAGGTCAACGACAACATTGCGCCGGCCGAGGTTGGCAAACTGGTGTTGGTGTCCAGCGTGGCGCTAGCCAAAAGCATTGGCGGCCAAGGCTCGATGCTCGCCTCGATGTATGAAACCTGGCGCAAGACCGACCCGATCGGCGAGATCTGGTGCCTGCCGCTGCACAACACTGAAGGCAGCATCGCCAAAGGCGTGTTGACCCTGACCGGCGCGGCCACTCAAAGCGGTGTGCTCAACCTGTACGTCGGCGGCGTTCGCGTTCAAGCGGCCATCGTCAACGGCGCTACGGCAGCTCAGGCCGCTACCACGCTGGCGCTGAAAATCAACGCCTCGGCAGATCTGCCGGTCAGCGCTGCTGCCGTTGAAGGCATCGTGACCCTGAGCGCCAAATGGACTGGCGACAGCGGTAACGACATCAGCCTGCAATTCAATCGCCTAGGCAAGAGCAACGGCGAAGAAACCCCGGCCGGCCTCACCACGGCCATCGCCGCCATGACCGGCGGCGCCGGTGTGCCGGATCAGGTCGCTGCGGTAGCGGCGCTGGGCGATGAACCGTTCGAGTTCATCTGCATGCCATTCTCGGACCTGTCGACCCTCAACACCTGGCAAGCCGTCATGGATGACAGCACCGGTCGTTGGTCGTGGGCCAAGCAATTGTTCGGTCATGTCTACAGCGCCAAGCGCGGCACCATTGGTACTTTGGTCGCTGCCGGCCAAGCGCGTAATGACCAGCACATGACCCTTCAGGCGCTGGAACCGGGCGTCCCGCAACCGTTCTGGGTGCAGGCTGCGGCATTGGCTGCGCGCACCTCAGTGTTCATCTCTGCCGACGCCAGCCGCCCGACCCAAAGCGGCAGCCTGCCAGGTCTCGACCCGGCACCGGCCAGTGAGCGTTTCACCCTGACCGAGCGTCAGTCGCTGCTCAATTACGGTATCGCCACCGCTTACTACGAAGGCGGCTACGTGCGCATTCAGCGTTCGATTACCACCTATCAGAAGAACGCCTACGGCCAGGCAGACAATTCCTACCTGGACAGCGAAACCATGCACCAGTCGGCCTTCATCGTGCGTCGTCTGCAAAGCGTGATCACCAGCAAATACGGTCGCCACAAACTGGCCTCTGACGGCACCCGTTTCGGCGCCGGCCAGCCGATCGTTACCCCGAGCACGATTCGCGGCGAGCTGATCGCCCAGTACGCCAAGCTCGAACTGGAAGGCCACGTAGAAAACGCCGAGCTGTTCGCCGAGCACCTGATCGTCGAGCGCGACGTGCAGGACCCGAGCCGGGTCAACGTGCTGTTCCCGCCGGATTACATCAATGGCCTGCGCGTGTTCGCGCTGCTTAACCAATTCCGTCTGCAGTACGACGACGCAGCCTGATCGCTGCCCTTGACTGTGTGATTTCAGCCCACCACGCGTGGGCTTTTTATTTGAAGGGAGAAACACCATGGGTCAACTGATTGCGGGCACCTGCTACGTCAAAGTGGACGGCGCTCAACTGACTATCAATGGCGGCTGCGAAGCGCCGTTGATGGCTGTGAAACGGGAAACCGTCGTACCGGGTTTCTACAAGGAAACCGACATTTCCCCGTCGTTCAAAGTGACGGCGCTGCACACCGCGGACTTCCCGCTCAAGCAACTGATCGCAGGCACTGACATGACCGTCACTTGCGAATTCAGCAACGGCAAAGTCTACGTACTGGCTGGCGCCTACCTGGTGGAAGAGCCTGTCTCCAAAGGCGACGACGCCACCATCGAACTGAAATTCGAAGGCATCAAGGGGACCTGGCAATGACTGGCGCCGTGAAGCTTCAGGTTGCGATCGAAGCTCACGGCGAGCCCTTGACCGAACTCAACCTGCGCCGTCCAACGGTGCAGGAAGTTCGAGCGATCAAGGCGCTGCCGTACAAGATCGACAAGAGCGAAGAAGTCAGCCTCGACATGGACGTCGCGGCCAAATACATCGCGGTCTGCGCCGGCATCCCGCCGTCGTCGGTCAATCAGTTGGACCTGGCTGACCTCAACGCGCTGAGCTGGGCTGTCGCGAGTTTTTTCATGAGTGCGGCGTCGGAGCCATCACCGACCTGATTTCAGTCGCCTATGACCTGGCCTGGTTCTGGAAGGTTGACCCCGAACAGATGATGGCCAGGCCACTGGATGTGCTCCGCGAATCGCTGGAGCACGCGCAACGGATCAATGCGATGCAGCAGGTGCAGTGATGGCAGACATAGAAAAGGAAGATGAAAAGTCGGTCCGGCTGACCGGGATCGATGAACTGACCCCCAGGCTCGCCGGCCTTCGAGCGAAGGTCGAGGGCTTCAGAACACATCTTGAACAAACCGGGCTGGGCAAGCTGGATATCAGCGGTCTGTTCAAGGGTGGCAGCGTGATCACGCCCTTCGTGGACGGGATCAAGGCCTCCGCTGCGTTCAAGGGCCAATTGACCGAGGTCAATGAGGCCGCCAAAGGTGTCGATGTGCCGAGCGTACCGACCAGCGCCGCGCAAACCATGAATGTGTTCAGTCGGTCGATGGAGCAGGTGTCGGCTGCCGCTAATACCGCGTTACAACCTGCCGTCGCGACCGTCACGGCAGGGCTTCAGCCGCTGCTCATTGGCTTTGGCAGTCTGCTCAATGACAACCCGAAGCTGGTCGAGGGAATTGCGGCCGGTGCCATTGCGTTTTCGGCGATGCAAACCGCCGTGACCGGCGCGACCCAAGTGTTCGATCTGATGAACAGGGTGCTCAAGACCCATCCCATCGTGTTGATTGCCACGGGCATCGCCTTGGCAGCCGGTTTGATTGTGGCCAACTGGAAACCCATTTCGGCGTTCTTCGCCGGGCTTTGGCAAAAGATTTCTCCGGTCGTGATGCCCATGGTCGAGTTCTTCAGGACGATGTTTGCGTTCACGCCGCTGGGACAAATCATCAGCCATTGGGGACCGATCACCGCCGTGTTCGCGGCGATCTGGGACGTCATCAAAGCGGCGGCCACGCCGGTAATCGGATTTTTTCAGACGCTTTTTTCCTGGTCACCACTGGGTTTGATCATCAGCAACTGGACTCCGTTGACGGGCCTGTTCTCGGCCATCTGGGACTTGCTCAGAGCGCTGTCGGTGCCGGTCATGGACTTTCTGCACGGCCTGTTCGACTGGTCGCCGCGGGAGTTGATCATCGCTGGCTGGGGCGCGGTCACCGAATTGTTTTCCGGTATCTGGGACAGCATCAAGGTCCCGGCGCTGGTGATGTACGGCACGCTGCGCAGCCTGTTTGACTGGTTTCCGTTGGAGGAGATCAAAAAGCGTTGGGAGCCGATCACCGAATGGTTCAGCCAATGGTGGGACAAGCTGCAAGGCGTCGTCGCGCCGATCAAGGAATTCTTTGCCGGTGGTTTCGGCAGTCTTGTCGCCAGTGTGACCGGCAAGGTCGAAGGCCTGACCGAGGCTCAAGAAAAAACCAATGCCGAAGGCAACGGTAAGTTTGCGCCGGCGTTTTTTGGCACCGATACCGAGCAACCACAAAGCCTGTCGGTGCTGCCCGGTAATCTGCCGCACAAACCCTCGATGCAGCCTGGATCCCTGACACAAAACTCCAACGCCCTGATTCAGCAAAGCGCCGCCAACAGCCGCACACAACTCGAAGGCGGCCTGACCGTGCGCTTCGAAAATGCGCCGGCCGGCATGCGCACCGATCAGCCGCAAACCAATCAACCGGCGCTGGCGCTCAATTCGCGCATCGGCTACCGCACACTGTCCCTTGGAGGTTCCAATGAGCTGGCGTGATCGTTTGATGCCGGCGTCGTTTCGCGGCGTCCAGTTCTGGGTCGATCAGGCGAAAAACTCGGTCGGCCAAAAGGGCCAGTTGCACGAGTACCCGCAGCGCGATCTGCCGTATTTCGAGGGCCTTGGCCTGCAGGCGAAGATTCACGATCTGACCGCATTTATCGTCGGCCCCGATTGCCTGGAGCAGCGCGACAAACTGCTCAAGGCGCTGGAGCAGGGCAGTGGTGAGCTGGTTCACCCGTGGCTGGGACGTCTGCAGGTCAAGGTCGGCGAATGCGACATGACTCACACCCGCCAGGACGGCGGGCTGGTGACCTTTACCCTGAAGTTTTACCCCGATCAACCGGTGCCGTTTCCGACGGCGGCGGTCAGTACGCAGAAGCTATTGCTGGTGTCGGCCGACAGCTTGCTGGGCTCCGCAGTGAAGCGTTTCGAAGACGCGATGACTTTGATCAAGGCTGCGCGGATCGGCATTGCCAACCTGCGCAACAGCATCAAGGAGGCTTACGAGGTGATTCAGCAGCACCTTCAGCCGTTGATCGATGAGTACCAGCAGATCAGCGATCTGGTCAAAGCCGTCAAGGAACTGCCCAAGGACGTGGCGGCGGAATTCAAGGGATTGATCGGCGACATCAACGAACTGAAGGACTTCGCCCGTGAAGGTTATCGTGGCGTGATTGCCAACGTCTCCCAACAGGTCGAAGCCATCAAGAAGGCCGATGCGCCGAAGCTCACCACCGGCAAGGACACCACCGCTGCGGCCCAGGCGCTGACCAATCTGGTGCAGGACACTTTGATTGTGCAAATGGCCCAGTGGGTCGCGTCGATGCCGGTGGCTTCGCAGGCAGTCAAGCGGGTCACCAACCTGCCGGTCGGGCATCAGGCTGTGCAACCGACCACGCACCAGGACGTTCCGGTGGTCGACGATTTAGAGGCCTTGCGTGTGGCACTTGAGGAAGTGTTCAAGCTGCCCGAGGCCAAGGCGGATCCTGCGCACTATCTGGCGATGAGCAATCTGCGCCAGGCGCTCCGGGCGCATTTGAAAGCGGTCGCGTCGTCCGGCGTTCGACTGGTCAGCAAGTCTTTCAAGCAAAGCCTTCCGGGGCTGGTCGTGATCTATCAGCAAAGTGGAGACGCCACGCGAATCGCTGAAGTACTACAGCGCAACGGCATTATTCATCCGGGTTTTCTCCCGCTGGACGACGTAAAAGTCCTGGGGAAATAGACCATGAATGAACTCGACAACAGCGTGTTGCTGACCGTTGACGGTCTGGAGTATGGCGGCTGGAAAAGCGTTGAAATCACCGCGGACCTAGAGCGCCAGTTCCGCACTTTCAAGCTCGATATCACCTGGCAATGGCCAGGGCAGACGGTCGACCGACCCATTCGTCCGGGTGCGCCCTGCCAAGTGCGAATCGGTTGCGATCTGGTGCTCAGCGGGTATGTGTTCAAGGCGCCGATCAGCTATGACGGGCGGCAGATCAGCCTGAGTATCGAAGGCAGTTCAAAGACTCAGGACCTGGTGGACTGTGCGGCGATCAACACGCCCAACCAATGGCATCAGCAATCGTTACTCAGCATCGTCGAAGCGCTGGCCGCGCCCTATGCCGGGAAAGTGGTCAGCGAAATCCCGGAAACCACGCGGCTCGGCAGCCACACCATCGTGCCGGGGGAAACGGTCTTTCAGTCGATCGACCGCTTGCTCACGCTGTTTCGGGTGTTTTCCACCGATGACGCTGAAGGTCGGGTAGTACTGGCCCGGCCGGGCAGCGGCGGGCGAGCGAGTGATGTGCTTGAGCTGGGCAAAAATATTCTGTCGGCCAACGCGCCGATGGACTTCAGCCAGGTGTTCTCCGAGTACCGGGTGATCGGTCAGCACAAGGGCGGCGACGAGAAGAGCGGTGCGGCCGTGAGCGAAGTGTCCGGGGTTTCCACCGACCCGATTATCGGGCGCAAGCGGATCACCGTGATCAACGAAAGCGCGCAATTGACCCCGGAACTGGCGCAGCAGCGTGCCGATTGGGAAAGCGGTGTTCGCGTCGGCAAGGCTGGCACCACGACCTATCGGGTACAAGGTTGGCGGCAATCCAACGGTGATTTGTGGAAGCACAACACCTTGGTGCGGGTGATCGACAAGGTATTGGGTTTTGACCACGACATGCTGATCTCCAAGGTGACTTACTCGCTGTCCGAACAGGGCTCGGTCACCACACTTCTAGTGGCGCCGCCTTACACCTTCGATGCGAACCCGGTGCCTCCAAAAACCTGACACCCCGCTATGCCTCGCTCCTACAAGGTAATCCACATGAGCCTACTGACACGCCTCCTGGCGCGCGGCACTGTCGTGCTCGCCAACTCGGCTACCAAGCTTCAATCCCTGCAAATGCGCCTCACCGCCGGTGAAGTGAACGACGACATGGAACACTTCGAACCCTACGGTTTCACCAGCAATCCGCTGGCCGGTGCTGAAGGTATCGCCACGTTTTTGGGTGGCGATCGTTCTCACGCCATCGTGCTGGTGGTCGCCGACCGCCGCTATCGCCTCAAGGCACTGGCCCAGGGCGAAGTAGCGATCTACACCGACGAAGGCGACAAGATCCACTTCAAGCGTGGACGGATCATCGACATCGAAACCACCACCCTGAACATCCGCGCCAGCACTGCCGTAAATATCGACACACCGACCCTGAACCAGACCGGCAAGATCGTCTCTCAGGGCGATCAGATTGCCGGTGGCATCAGCCAGATCAAGCACGTGCACGTCGGCGTGCAGGCGGGCAACGGCCAGACCGGCGTGCCGGCGGGAGGCCAGTGATGTTTATCAGCCAAAACCTCCACGCCGCACTGACCCGTTCAGTGCTGATCAGCCTGTTCACCTGGCGCCGCGCCGCCGATGACGATGCCCTCGATGACGAAGAACGTTTCGGCTGGTGGGGCGACACCTTTCCTACGGTCGCGGACGACCGTATCGGCTCACGCCTGTGGCTGCTGCGGCGGGTCAAGCTGACCCGACAGACCCAGATGGACGCCGAGTTCTATGCCCGCGAAGCCTTGCAATGGCTGATCGACGACGGCCACTGCAGCGCCATCGACATCATCAGCGAACGCCTCGACGCTCAGCGCCTGAACCTGCGCACGGTCCTGACCCTGGCCGACGGCGAGCGCCTGGACATCAACCCTGATAACAGTTGGCAGGTGATCTATGCCGTTTGAAACCCCTTCGCTGCCGGTGCTGATCAAGCGCACCCAAAGCGACCTGGCCAGCGATTCGCTGCGCCAGTCCGATGCGCAAGTGCTGGCCCGCACCCTCGGTGGCGCCGCCTATGGTCTGTATGGCTATCTGAACTGGATCGCCGAGCAGATCCTTCCGGACAAGGCCGATGAGTCGACCCTGGAACGGATCGCCGCACTGCGTCTTAACCAGCCGCGCAAAGCCGCACAATCGGCCAGTGGCAGCGTCAGCTTTACCGCCAGCGCTGGCGCTGTGCTGGACGTCGATACTCTGCTGCAATCGAACGACGGTCGCATTTACAAAGTCACTTCCGCCCGCACCACCAGCAATGGCTTGAACAGCACCACCATCGCCGCCCTCGACGCCGGCAGTCTCGGGAATGCCGACGCCGGCATGACGCTGATTCCGGTGCAGCCGATTCTGGGCATTATCGGCAACAGCTTCACGGTGCTGGCGCCGGGGTTGACCGGCGGAATCGCTCGAGAAAGTCTGGAATCCCTGCGGTCCCGGGTGATTCGTTCTTACCGGATCATTCCTCACGGCGGTTCGGCGCAAGACTACGAAACCTGGGCGCTTGAATGTCCGGGGGTGACCCGTGCCTGGTGTCGCGGCAGCTATCCCGGCCCCGGCATTGTCAGTCTGTACATCATGCGGGACGACGATGCGAAACCCGTCCCCAATCCCGAGCAACTGGCTGAAGTCAAGGCCTACATCGAACCTCTGCGCCCGGTCACCGCCGAGTTGCGTGTGCTGCCACCGGTACAAGTGCCGGTGACCTACCGACTGAACCTGAAGCCCGACACCACGGCCGTACGCGCCGCTGTTGAAGCGCAACTGCGCGATCTGCATAACCGCGAAGGAGGCCTGGGCGACACTTTGCTGGTAAGTCACATCCGTGAAGCCATCAGCAGCGCAACCGGCGAAAGTGATCACGGTCTCAAGTCACCTACCGCCGACGTCGAAGCCGAGAGCAACCAGTTGCTGACCTTCGGAGGTTGCGTATGGCAGTGATCAGAACCGCCGCACAATACCGGGCCCAACTGCGCAGCCTGCTACCCAGCGGTCCCGCGTGGGACCCCGAGCGGGTCCCGGAACTTGAAGAAGTCCTTGAAGGCGTCGCCCAGGAACTGGCCCGCCTCGACGCCCGCGCCGCCGACCTGCTCAACGAAATGGACCCCGCCGGCGTCAGCGAACTGGTGCCGGATTGGGAGCGGGTGATGAACCTGCCCGACCCGTGCCTGGGCGCGACGCCACTGTTCGACGACCGCCGCCTCGCCGTACGCCGTCGACTGCTCGCTGTTGGCAGCCAAGCCATCAGCTACTACGTCGAGATCGCCAAGAGTCAGGGGTACCCGAACGCCACCATCACCGAGCTTGAAGTCCCGCGAATGGGACGGGCCCGGTTTGGCCAGACGCATTTCGGAACATGGCAGGCGCATTTCATGTGGACGCTGAACACCGGTGGCCGCCTGCTGCTGGGCCGACGTTTCGGCGCCAGTTACTGGGGCGAACGCTTCGGTATGAACCCGGGTTCTGCACTGGAATGCCAGATCCATCGCAGCGCACCGGCGCATACCAAGGTGCACATCAATTATGACTAAGGAGTAGAGGTGGATGGACTATCCGAAAAGTGTGCCCAGCGCCGGGTTGGTGAATGGGAAGTTTGTGGATGAGAACCCGTTGATGGGGACGCCGGGGTCGTTGATTCCGGCGAGGTGGGGCAACAGCGTCACGGATGAAATCGTCAATGTCATAACCGCCGCCGGTCTTGTGCCTGCTGAAGCGGATAGCACTCAGCTCAGAGCGGCGATCTCGGTGATTGTCGAGAAGAACAAGGCCGACTCTTTCGCGAGCAAGGAAGAAGCTGAGTCAGGAGCAAGCAGCAGTCGATTGATGACGCCGCTACGGGTGTTTCAGGCGATAGAAAAGAAAGTGGTGCAAGCGACAGAGTCGATCTTTGGCTGGGCACGCATCGCTTCTCAAGCCCAAGTCAATGCCGCAGCAGACGACACCACAATCGTGACACCGAAAAAACTCTGTCTGGGTGTCTCCTACAGTTTTGCGGAAAACGGCTACATCGCGTTTCCGGCCTGGCTGGGCGGCTTCATGATTCAGTGGGTACAGGTTTCTATCAGCGTCAATGGCGGCTACGTATCCAAACCTTGGCCACTGGCCTTTAAAAACCAGTGCCGGGGCGCATGGGCCAGTTATTCGCACTCGGGGAACGCTCCGTTTGTTGATATCACTACAGCACCCCTGGTCACTTACTTTGACGCCGTCAGGTTCAGGTCATGAGCAATTCCGGTGGTACTGGCTGGATCGCTGTCCTGAGTGTGGGGAACTGAAATGAAGCGTTTTTATAGCCGCAGTACCGGTAACACCTACCTGGCGGGTTATCACACCAGGCTTCCCGAAGATGCCGTTGAAATTGACGACGAATGCTATAGCGCGGTGATTGCCAATCCGAAGGCGGGAACAGATAGATCTCATGACGATCAGGGCCTGCCGGTGTTGGTTGAACTTGCGCCGCTCTCGGAAGAACAACTTTTGCAGGAAGCCAAGGCATGGCGCGACAACGAATTTGCGCGCGTGGTCTGGCTTCGCGACCGACATCGGGACGAGTTGGAACTGATGAAGGCCACCACGCTTTCCGACACTGACTATCAGGCGCTGCTGGTTTATCTGCAGGCACTGCGCAAGTGGCCTCAGGCGAAGAAGTTTCCCTCCAAACGCTCGCGTCCAAAAAAGCCAGTCTGGATGACTGTCGAGTGAACGGATACCGCTGGTATGAACGCTTTGATTCAAGCGCGCTATCGGTATCTCCAATGAATATTCCAGACAAGGAATGAAATATGGATTATCCAAAAAGCGTCCCCAGTGTCGGGCTGGTCAATGGACGGTTTGTTGACGAAAACCCGGTGGCCGGTTCGCCCGGATCGTTGATACCAGCGGTTTGGGGCAATGCTGTTACGCAAGAGATTTTGAGTGTGGTGGCCGGCGCCGGAATGGCGCCGTTGGAGGCGGACAACGGCCAGTTGCTCAAGGCCATCCAGGCGATCATTGGCGTGACGAGCCCGATGCGTTCGGTGGTCACCCGGCTAGCGGCATCAAAGCTGCTGGCGCCGGAAGAACTCGGTCTGGTGTTGATTGATGCAAGCCCCGGCGCCGCCACCATCACTCTTCCGCCAGCCAACGTTGCCATGGGCGTTCGCGACGTCATTCTTCGACGCGTAGACAATAGCGGTAACCGCCTCGTTATCCGGGCTGCCGGCACTGACCGACTCAAATTTCATACCCATCTTTCGGCAGCCGGTTATACGTTTCTCGTACTGATGGGCGGTGGTGACTGGTGGCATCTGCGCAGTGATGGCGCTGGCAGTTGGTGGCCGGTGGGGCGGTTTGACAATACCCCCTTGGGTCGACCGTTTTTCGAAACGACCACGCTGCTCAGTCCCGGTGGCTATGGGGCACTCAACGGCTCGGTCATGAACCGTGCGCAGTGGCCGTGGTTGTGGGATCACGCCCAGCAATCGGGAATGCTCGGGACCGAGGCCGCGCGGGTCGGGAACGAAGGTAAGTGGACTAGCGGTGACGGTGCGCTGACGTTCCGTGGACCTGAAAATCGCGGGGAGTTTTTAAGGGTTCTGGACGAAGGCCGTGGCGTGGATGCCGGGCGTGTAGTGGGTGCCTTCCAGCCCGGAACTTCTCATTCCTATGCCATGGGGGCGAATGGCGGCGGTGCAGTAGGGTCACGATGGAGTGACAGTCTGGCTGCCGTCGGTGCCGACACCCGTGAGGAGCCACAATATATCGGCTCGCTCAGCAATGGCGGCCCCATCTATCCGGCCGGAACCAGTTACCAGATGGATCCTGCCGGCACCTTGCTCTATCTCTTCAAATCCCGTCCTCGCAACATCGCCTATCCCGGCCGCATCAAACTTATCTGAGGTGTCCATGTTTAATTATCTGATTGATAACTCGGGCGCCTTGTCGGGGCCCGTGGAGTTCTTCGTGACGCCGGGAATCGGTATTCAACTGCCCAGTAATGCCGTTGAACTTTCATTTGAATTGCCGCCTCCGGAACAGGGCCGTACATGGGCACTGGTCAATAATGTCCCGCGCGAAGTGATCGACCGGCGCGGTCTGGTGTATCGCAAAGAGGGCGGGGCTCAGCAGATCTGGAGTGAACTTGGGGAGCTGCCTGACGCCTTTACCACGATTCCATGGCCGGGTGAGTTTTATGTCTGGCGTGATAACACCTGGGAGTCGGATGACCAGGCGCGATTGGCGGATGTCAGGAATCAGGTGTTCACCAAGCGAGACGCGCTACTTCGTGACGCAGTCCTGCGTATAGCCCCGCTTCAATATGCCGAAGATATCGGCGACGGCACTCACGATGAGCAACTGGCATTGATGGAATGGAAACTCTACAGCGTTGAGTTGAATCGCCTTGAACGGCAAGCAACCTTTCCTGCAGAGATCGACTGGCCTCAGGTTCCAGGCTCGACCGAGTAACTGCACTGCCTGTGTTTATGCCCTACAACTTGAGTAGATCAAATGGACTATCCAAAAAGCGTCCCCAGTGCAGGACTGGTCAACGGTAGATTTGCCGATGAAAACCCGATAGCCGGAACTCCCGGCTCCCTGATTCCAGCCAGTTGGGGTAACAGCGTCACCCAGGAAATTCTCAACGCCATCACCGCCGCGGGACTGATGCCTTCCGAGAATCAAAATGATCAGTTGAGCCTGGCCATTAAAGAGTTGGCGAAACTCGACCCCCAACAGAGTTTTCCGGTGCAGGTTTATCGCAAAAACCTGCTGATTAATGGCAACTTCGATATCTGGCAGCGCGGTACAGTCAACTTGGGGCCTTACACCGGTGCTTATATCGCTGACCGTTTTCGTTGCGACTGGAACGGAAACGCCGGGGTGAATATTTCCCGGCAGAGCTTTGCGCTGGGTCAGGGTGAGGTGCCCAATGAGCCCCGTTACTTTATGCGTTGGCAGCAAATCACTGCGGGAGTTGGCGCCAGCGTGCATAAAATTTCCCAGGCTATCGAGTCGGTCAGGACCTTGGCGGGGAAAACCGCGACGCTGACGTTCTGGGCCAAGGCCGACACGGCGCGTCAACTCAATGTGACTGTCGCGCAGTATTGCGGAGCGGGCGGTAGTGTGGATACCGTGACGCCGGTTGGCAGCTTTCAACTCAAAACCTCCTGGACCCGATACAGCTCGACGATTCAAGTACCGTCCCTGGCGGGCAAAACGTTGGGAAGTAGTGGCAATGACTTTCTGCGGCTCTCCTTTGACCTGCCGTTGAATGTTTTGCAGGTTATAGACCTGGCGCAGATCCAGTTGGAAGAGGGGCGGGTGTCGACGCCGTTCGAGCTCCGTAGCCCTGGCGATGAGTTGATGATGTGTCAGCGTTATTACGAAAAAACCTATAGCCAGGATCTGCCGCCTGGAAGCATGACAGGTCCCTACGGTGCGCTGTTATCCACAGTGAAACAGGGGCAAACGAGCTTTGCCTCACAGCCCTTGGCTCAGTGGACCTTCAAGGTTGAGAAGAGAGCTATTCCAAGTCTCAGTTTGTTTACCACTACTTCGAAGGGGGTCGCTGGGCAATGGCGTTCGGGGAGCGATGAAGTTTCATCGGCTAATGCTCGACCTCTTGGGGTGTCGACTCGCGGCATCTGGGTAGATAACTCCGATATCGGGCTGGTTACTCAGACTTATTACATCCACGCCACCGCCGATGCCGAACTTTAAGGAGGTTTTCCCTATGCACTATCAACTCACTAAAGACCCGGCCACTGTCATTCGTCTGCCTGACGGAGCAACCGTGCCTCGGCATCACCGTTTCTGGGATGAATACCAGCAATGGCTGGCGAGTGGTGGCGTGCCGTTGCTCGCCGTGCTGGAAGACGATCCGGAGGCAGAACCTGAACCAGCCACAGTTGCCCGAGCCTGGCGGAACCAGGAACTGGCCGCCAGCCAATGGCTGGTCGACCGTGATCGCGATGAGCAAGCTGCCGGCACTCCGTTGGCTTTGAGCAGCGATCAATATCATGAACTGCTGGATTACCGGCAGGATCTGCGCGACTGGCCCTCGCTAGCCAACTTTCCAAAAGACTTCAGCAAACCCCTGGCGCCGGTCTGGTTTAAAACAACGGCAAATGGAACATGACCCATGTCTCTCACTTCAGCGCAGTTGCAACAAATTTTCCCCAACGCCCGCCCTCAAGCGGGTGTTTTCATTTCCGCCCTCAACACCGCCATGGCCCACCGCAACATCAACACCCCGAAACGCGTCGCCGCCTTCCTCGCACAAGTGGGTCACGAGTCAGGGCAGTTGCAGTACGTGCGTGAGTTGGGGAGTAATCGATACCTCGGCAAATACGATACCGGTTCCCTCGCTGCCCGGTTGGGTAACACTCCGGAGCCGGACGGCGACGGTCAAAAGTACCGTGGCCGAGGCCTGATTCAGATCACTGGTCGCGACAATTACCTTCAGTGCAGTCTCGGACTCTTCGGTGATGATCGTTTACTGTTTTTGCCAGAACTACTGGAGCAACCGCAGTGGGCCGCCGAGTCGGCCGCGTGGTTCTGGGAGCAAAATGGCTTCAACGAACTGGCCGACCGCGACCAGTTCAACAGCATCACCCGCCGCATCAACGGCGGCCTGAACGGGCTGCAAGACCGTTTGCAACTCTGGGCACGGGCGAGGGCGGTGTTATGCCCGCCTTCGGTTTGATGCCGATGTCTTACCGCGTCATTGGCGTTGTTGTGTTTCTGGCTGTGTTGGCCGGTGGCTCGGCGGCGCTGGCCTGGCAGTTTCAGGATTGGCGGTATGGCCGGCAACTGGCGGAACAGGCCAGGTTGCATGCCGAGGCGCTGAATCTGCTGACCCAGGCAGCCGCGACGCAGCAACAGACCGAGCAGGGCAAGCGTCTAGCACTGGAGCAGCGTCTTTCGACCAGCGAACAAAACCATTACCGAGCGCTTAGCGATGCCCAACGTGATCAAGGTCGCCTGCGCGATCGTCTTGCCACTGCTGATCTGCGCCTGTCAGTCCTCCTCGATGCCAATGACGCCGCCTCGGCCTGTGGAGTGCCAACCGCCTCCAGCACCGGCGGCGTGGATCATGGAGCCGCGCGTGCCCGACTTGATCCGACGCATGCTCAACGAATTATCACCATCACCGACGCCGGTGACAGCGCTCTGATTGCCCTGCAGGCCTGTCAGGCTTATATCAGAGCCCTCGCTCGCTAACATTTTGATCGATCCTGCGCCTTGCAAGCGTTATCCGCTCGTGTACGGTAGTTCTCATTCCGCTTGCTCAGGAGATGACCGTGAAAGAAATCACCCAACTGGCCGCTGAACTTGGCAGGCGTTTGCAGGTTCTCAATGCCCATGTCACCGCCGCCGAGTCCTGTACCGGCGGCGGGATCAGCGAGGCGATCACCCGGATTCCGGGGAGTTCGGCATGGTTTGAGGCCGGTTATGTCACTTACTCCAACCCCCAGAAAACCGAGCAATTGAATGTCCCGGTCGAGTTGTTTGCGACGGTGGGGGCGGTCAGTCGCGAGGTGGTCGAGGCCATGGTCCGAGGCGCGCAGAAAAAATGCCAGGCGCGTTTTGCCGTGGCGGTCAGCGGTGTGGCGGGGCCGGATGGCGGTTCGCCGAGCAAGCCGGTGGGCACCGTGTGGCTGGCCTGGGGCGTTGGTGAGCAGGTGTTCAGCGAGGTGCAGCACTTTCCCGGTAACCGTGACGAGGTCCGCCGACAAACGGTGAAGGCCGCGCTAGAGGGGCTGCTGCGCCATACCGCTGAAGAAATCTCAAATCAGGGGTAGGCGATCCTGAAACGCTGTGGAATAATACTGGCTACTTATACAGGTTTTGGCCGTCAGGCCTTATTGATTACGTGAGGACTTTAATGGACGACAACAAGAAGAAAGCCTTGGCTGCAGCCCTGGGTCAGATCGAACGTCAATTCGGCAAGGGTGCCGTAATGCGTATGGGCGATCAGGACCGTCAGGCGATCCCGGCTATCTCCACTGGCTCTCTGGGTCTGGACATTGCGCTCGGCATTGGCGGTCTGCCAAAAGGCCGTATCGTTGAAATCTACGGTCCTGAATCCTCCGGTAAAACCACGCTGACACTGTCGGTGATCGCCCAGGCTCAAAAAGCCGGCGCGACCTGCGCATTCGTCGATGCCGAGCACGCCCTCGACCCTGAATACGCCGGCAAACTGGGCGTCAACGTCGACGACCTGCTGGTTTCGCAACCGGACACCGGCGAGCAGGCCCTGGAAATCACCGACATGCTGGTGCGTTCCAACGCGGTTGACGTGATCATCGTTGACTCCGTAGCAGCTCTGGTACCAAAAGCTGAAATCGAAGGCGAAATGGGTGACATGCACGTGGGCCTGCAAGCCCGTCTGATGTCCCAGGCGCTGCGTAAAATCACCGGTAACATCAAGAACGCCAACTGCCTGGTGATCTTCATCAACCAGATCCGCATGAAAATCGGCGTGATGTTCGGCAGCCCGGAAACCACTACCGGTGGTAACGCGCTGAAGTTCTACGCTTCGGTTCGTCTGGACATCCGCCGTACTGGCGCGGTGAAAGAAGGTGATGAGGTTGTCGGTAGCGAAACCCGCGTCAAGGTTGTGAAGAACAAGGTCGCTTCGCCGTTCCGTCAGGCCGAGTTCCAGATTCTTTACGGCAAGGGCATCTACCTTAACGGCGAGATGATCGACCTGGGTGTTCTGCACGGTTTCGTCGAGAAGTCCGGTGCCTGGTATGCCTACGAAGGCACCAAGATCGGTCAGGGCAAAGCCAACTCGGCCAAGTTCCTGGCGGACAACCCGGAAATCGCCACGAAACTTGAGAAGCAGCTGCGCGACAAACTGCTGACTCCAGCGCCGGACGTTAAAGCATCGCCGGTCAAAGAGACGGCTGATGACCTGGCTGACGCTGATATCTGATTGAACCGATGACCGCCGTACTCGATACACTCGTCGCGGTGCGGCGAACCGCAATGGACCTGCTCGCGCGACGCGAGCACGGTCGAGTCGAGTTGACGCGTAAACTGCGCCAACGCGGCGCCCTTCCTGAAATGATCGACACGGCACTCGACCGTTTGACGGAAGAAGGCCTGCTGTCCGAGTCCCGCTATCTCGAAAGCTTTGTTTCCTACCGTGCCCGTTCCGGTTATGGCCCTTTGCGTATTCGTGAAGAGTTGAGCCAGCGCGGCCTGCAACGTATCGACATCGAACTTGCTTTACGCGAGAGCGGTATCAGCTGGCAGGAACAACTGGAAGACACTTGGCGGCGAAAATTTTCCGGGCATTTACCGATAGACGCCCGGGAACGTGCCAAACAGGGCAGGTTCCTGAGTTATCGGGGATATTCAATGGAAATGATCAGCCGCTTGTTCGGCGGCCGAGGGATGGATGATTGACTGAAACGGCTCACTATTTCGATAGTGGGCCGTTTTTTTGCCTACGTAACCTTGGACGGTTCCCGCGTGCGCTGTTGCGATTGGGGTTTGGACTGCGCCCAGTTTTCCGGCAAGTTGATGTAATCCACCAGTTCCCGCAGCCGACCATGATCACGGGCATTGAAGGTGAAGGCCAGTCGCGCCAGATGGCTGAACTGCGGTTCGTCGTGTTCCTCACCGCTGTAGGCATGTTGATGGAAATGATCGCTCAGACACAGGTCGGCAAATGCCCCCTGCATGTGTTCGAGCGCCTGGTCGCTTAGTTTGTGATTCATGCGAATCACAAACTGATGCTTGAGCCAGCGGCTGGAGTGGAAGTTGCTGTAGAACTGGTTGATCTGCTCCACAGCCTCTTCCGCGCTGTAGACCAAGCTCACGAGCTTCATATCGGTCGGCAGGATGTAGCGATTTTCCTCCAGCTGATGGTGAATGAAGTCCAACGCACCTTGCCAGAACTTGCCGCCAGGAGCGTCCAGCAGTATCACGGGCACCAGCGGGCTTTTACCGGTCTGAATCAGAGTCAGCACTTCCAGCGCTTCATCCAGGGTGCCGAAACCTCCTGGGCACAGGACCAGCGCATCGGCTTCCTTGACGAAGAACAGCTTGCGGGTAAAGAAGAAGTGGAAGGGCAGCAAGTTGGTGGTGCCATTCACGGTGGGATTGGCATGCTGTTCGAAGGGGAGGGTGATATTGAATCCCAGGCTGTGTGCCAGGCCGGCACCTTCGTGGGCCGCCGCCATGATGCCGCCACCGGCACCGGTGATGACCATCAAATCTGAGCGCGCCAGCGCGGCGCCAAGTTCCCGGGCCAGACCGTATAAAGGATGTTCTATCGGTGTTCGGGCCGAGCCAAAAACGGTGACCTTGCGGCGCCCCCTGAACTGCTCCAGCGCACGGAAGGCATGTTCCAGTTCGCGTAGGGCTTGCAGGGTGATCTTGGCATTCCAGCGGTTGTGATCTTCCTGGGCCATGCGTAGCACGGTCAGGATCATGTCGCGGTAGATCGGGGTGTTCGGGCTGTTGGGTGAAACCAGGTTGAGTTGCTCTTCGACCTTGCTGATGAGGTCGTGGCCGCTTTCTTCAAAATGACGGCTCAGGAGGTCATTCGGTTGGTAAGGCATCAACTTCTCCTTCCATACAGGCTCTGTTTTTCCCTTGGATGAAGGAAACATTCGCGCAACAAGACGTGCAATGGGCAGCCCCTTTTCTGCCCTGAAAAGTGAACGTGAACACTATGAATCTAGACCCTCGCAGAGATTTTCGCTGACTTGATCATTGCGCCGCAAAGTCTTTCCTGGCAACCGCTTATTGGCGATTTGCGAGGTGCTTTCACCGCTCGTCTGAACGCAGCCCGCGTGTCCGATAGTCTGATTTACTAAATGACAGGCACGTCAACTTTGCGTCAAAGGCAGGGCGTACGGTACAAGTGGTTCAAGGATTTTATCGCTCAAGCAAGGGCGAGGTGCAAGGAGGCGGGAAGCGATGGCCAGAGTCATTCTGGAGATCGATACGCAACTGTATCGATTACTGAAGTCATCGGCCGAGACCAATCATTTGAGTCTCGAAGAGGAGTGCTGCCGGCGTCTGGAGGGGGCCGACCGACGTTCACGTTACTTGCAGGCGCTGGTGGCAGAACTGCGCGCCGAGGATGAACAGCGGCGCGCCAATTCCCATTGATTACTTCTTCTTGGCCGGAGCCGCTTTTGGGCAGTCCGATTCCTGATAGCTGGCGGAGCCGACTGAGCGGTTGGTCTTCACCTCAGTGAAGTCGTAACGCATGACCGCGCCCTTGGCCATCAGCTTGCGGAACGATGGGTTGTTGCACACAGAGGCGCCCAGCTGGAAATACACGGCTTTCGGGTCGGCACGCATCTTGTTGGCGTGGCTGCTTTGTACACTCAGATGATTGATCAGCGTGTTGCCTTCGACGGTGTATCCCTGATCAAGAATGTCTTCGTTGATCGCCCGTGGAGTGCCAGCACTGCTTTGTGTGGCGACGTTTCGCAGCTCTCTGGTGAGATTCTGCTCACTCAAGGAAGCAGCTTGAGCGCTGAAGGACGACGCCAGCAAAATGGCAGCGGTGGGAACGATAAGGCGCAGCATGAAACTCTCCTGGTTCAGTGACTGGTGGTTCGACCCATCACATGACTGTGCGTTCAGTGGCGGCGAATTATAGGGGACGAGACCTGGACGGTACAGGCTTGCGCCGACTGCTCTGATAAACTGCCGGCACTTTCTGCCCTGCCGAGTGTTTACGTGTCGATTTTCTTCCCCTGCCGGCGTTGCCTGCGATGAACCCTGCAACCCCACGCTTTGCTGCAAACGCAGTAGCCCGCTTGCGCGATGAGCGAGAGGAAGAGGGTATCAAGCCGATTCAGGCCCGAGGCTGGAGGGCGTCGCGTTGCCGAGCCTGCCGCGTGATCGAGAGCCACTGCCTATGCGCCTGGCGCCCGCAGGTCGAGGCCCGCTCTGGTGTGTGCCTGATCATGACCAACAAGGAAGTGTTTAAGCCGAGCAACACCGGTTGGCTGATCGCCGATGTGGTGCGCGACAACCATGCATTTATCTGGTCACGCACGGAAACTGATCCGCAGTTGCTGGCGTTGCTGGCCGACCCGCAATGGCAACCGTATCTGGTCTTTCCAGGTGAATACGTCGAACCTGAGCGAGTGACGAACACCGTCGAAGCCGATAGCACCAAGCGACCACTGTTCATTCTACTAGACGCGACCTGGACCGAAGCCCGGAAGATTTTCCGCAAAAGCCCGTATTTTAATGCGTTGCCGATCCTGAGCCTGTTGCCCGAGAAGTTGTCGCGGTACCGGTTGCGCAGGTCGACCCGCAGCGAGCATTTGTGCACGGCCGAGGTGGCGGCGCTGTGTCTCGATCTTGCAGGTGATACCGAGGCTGCGTCGGCGCTGGACGCTTATTTCGACGTGTTCAGCCAGCATTACCTGGATGCGAAACATCAACTGGACATGAACGTTGCAACGCCAGCCCACGCCGAACTGATGCCTTTCGTGCAGAACACGGCCCCGGTCATCTGCTGATTGTCGCCCATACTGCAAAGAACTGTACCGGCCCTGCACCTTGACCACCCCGGTTTCGCTGGGCATGCTTGGCGCCGATTAGGGCGCGGCCAAAGTTTGATACGCCGTATTCTTTACGTGAATAGCCACGTGATTGGCGTTGAACGTGCCCTGTTGGTGCAGCTCCGTGGCTGTGCCTTGAGTTGTTTGAAAAACAGGATCATTTGAAAAATGGCCACATACGAAATCCTGATTGCCGATGACCACCCTCTTTTTCGTAGCGCCCTGCATCAAGCGTTGACTCTAGGCCTGGGCCCCGAAGTCCGTCTGGTGGAAGTGGCGAGCATTGCCGAGTTGGAAACCCGTCTTGACGAGAAGTCCGACTGGGATTTAGTGCTGCTGGACCTGAACATGCCGGGGGCCTACGGTTTTTCTGGGTTGGTGCTGCTGCGCGGTCAGTATCCGCAGATTCCGGTGGTCATGGTGTCGGCCCAGGAAGAAGCTTCGATTATGGTGAAGTCCCGTGAGTTCGGCGCCAGCGGCTTCATCCCCAAGTCCAGTGATCTGAGCGTCATCCAGAAAGCCGTACGCGCGGTGCTCGATGGTGATGTGTTCTGGCCGCCCCAGGCGTTCGAGGCGGTCAGCGTTTCCGCCGAAGCCAAGGCCGCCAGCGAAGGCCTTGCGAGCCTCACGCCCCAGCAGTTTCGTGTCCTGACCATGGTCTGTGAAGGTTTGCTGAATAAGCAGATAGCCTACGAACTGAGCGTTTCCGAAGCGACGATCAAGGCCCACGTGACAGCGATTTTTCGCAAGCTGAATGTGCGGACCCGGACGCAGGCAGCGTTGCTTCTGCAACAACTTGAGTCAATTTCGAACCACTAAGGCGCTGCATGTTCACGCTTTTTTGACTTTGCTTAATCTAGCTTTCCCACTTCCTTCCTGGTCAGTTGCCTACTTTATGTCACCTTTCAAAGGCCAAACCGGCCTAAAACGCATCCTTAACGCCTCCGGTTATTCCCTGGACGGCCTGCGCGCAGCCTTCACCGGCGAAGCGGCCTTTCGGCAGCTGGTGTTGCTCAACGTCATATTGGTCCCGCTGTCGTTCTTCCTGAACGTCAGTCGCGTCGAGCAGGCGTTGCTGATTGCAGTGTGTTTGCTGGCATTGATCGTCGAATTGCTCAATTCGGCAGTGGAAGCGGCCATCGACCGCATTTCCCTTGAATTGCACCCGCTGTCCAAGAACGCCAAGGACATGGGCAGCGCCGCTCAATTCGTGGCGCTGAGCATGATCGCGCTGGTGTGGGCGGTGATTCTGCTTTAAGCGATGGTGGGCAGCACAATCTCGTCGCTGCGCTGAACCCCGGCGGTGAAGGCGCGGCACAGGTCGAGAAATTCACGCATCGCTGATGTCTGATATTTCTGTTTGTGCCAGATGAAATAGAATTGCCGCGCCAGGTCCAGATCCGGTGTCTCCACGGGCACCAGGCTGCCACGGCGAAATGCATCGCGCAGTGCCAGGCGAGAAATACACCCAATCCCCAACCCAGACTCCACAGCACGCTTGATCGCTTCGGTGTGTTCCAGTTCCAGTCGGATATTCAGCGAGCTGCGATGGTGACGCATGGCCTGGTCAAAGGTCAGTCGCGTGCCAGAACCCTGTTCACGCAGAATCCAGGCTTCGTGGGTCAGCTCTTCCATAGTCGCCGTGCCGCGTTTGGCCAGCGGATGCTGGGGCGCGCAGAACACCACCAGCTCATCCTCGACCCAGCTCTGCACTTCGATGTCTGGATGGCTGCAGTCGCCTTCGATTAGACCCAGATCAATTTCATAGTGGGCAACCTGCTGCACAATGTTGGCAGTGTTCTGCACGTGCAGCTTCACCTGGCTTTCCGGATGGCGCTGCATGAAGCTGCCGATCAGCAAGGTGGCCAGGTAATTGCCGATGGTCAGGGTCGCGCCGACCGCCAGAGAGCCGAATCCCGATTTGCCATTGAGCAAGTCTTCGATTTCTTTGGACTGATCGAGCAACGCCACCGCTTGCGGCAGCAGCTGTTTGCCGAGGGCGTTGAGGCTCAGCCGTTTGCCGGCGCGGTCGAACAGCTGACAGCTGGACTGACGCTCTAGCTCGGTGATCGAGGTGCTCGCCGCCGACTGCGAGAGGTTGAGCAGACCCGCAGCACGGGACACGCTTTCCTGCTGGGCGACGGCGACGAATACTTGAAGTTGACGGAGAGTAAATCGCATATCTATATAACCGATAACCCTTATCTTAATAATCCAGTTAACAGATATTGTGGCTGCCATTAGAATGCGATGCAATTGTGCACATCAGCTCATTTTTCGCAGAGCAGGCGCAGAGCAAGCGCAGACAAAATCCCCAGGAGTCCCACGTACATGAGCAACATGAACCACGAGCGTGTCCTCAGTGTTCATCACTGGAACGACACTCTGTTCAGCTTCAAGTGCACCCGCGATCCGGGCCTGCGCTTCGAGAACGGTCAGTTCGTGATGATCGGCCTGCAACAGCCCAGCGGCCGGCCGCTCATGCGCGCTTACTCGATTGCCAGCCCGAACTGGGAAGAGCATCTCGAGTTCTTCAGCATCAAGGTGCCTGATGGCCCGCTGACTTCCCAGTTGCAGCATCTGAAGGAAGGCGATGAGATCATCATCAGCAAAAAGCCTACCGGTACGTTGGTGCTGGATGATTTGAAGCCCGGCAAACATTTGTACCTGCTCAGCACCGGTACCGGTCTGGCGCCGTTCATGAGCGTCATCCAGGACCCGGAAACCTACGAGCGTTTCGAAAAAGTGATCCTGTGCCACGGCGTGCGTTACGTCAACGAAGTCGCTTACCGCGAATTCATCACCGAGCACTTGCCGCAGAATGAGTTCTTCGGCGAGGCCCTGCGTGACAAGTTGATCTACTATCCGACCGTGACCCGCGAGCCGTTCGAGAACGAAGGTCGCCTGACCGACCTGATGCGCAGCGGCAAGCTGTTCAGCGACATCGGCCTGCCACCGATCAATCCGCAGGACGACCGCGCCATGCTGTGCGGCAGCCCGAGCATGCTCGACGAGACCAGCGAAGTGTTGAACAGCTTCGGCCTGAAAGTGTCGCCGCGGATGCGCGAGCCGGGTGATTACCTGATCGAGCGTGCGTTCGTCGAGAAGTAAGCAAACCGTATCACTCAAAAACCCCCATTGCCTTAGCAGGCAATGGGGGTTTTTTATGCCGGATACAATCTCTGTAGGAGCCTGCGGCAGCTACAGGTTGGAAGCGGGAATGACTTCAAGGACGCGGATCACACCCGCCTCGGGGTAGTGCCAACGCACATCCAGATCCCAGAACTGTGCGCCGTATTCCCGTTCAGGGGTGGGAATCTGGTACGCCGGACGTGGATCTTGTGCCAGGCATTGCTCGATCAACGCCACCAGCGGTTCTTCAAGGCGCTGAGCATGGCCGTGAGCCTGTTGCAGCGCTGAATCTGCCCACTGCACGGGAATCAGCTGCGGCGCTGCGCTGGCGATGCTGTTGGAGGCCGTATCAATGATGTCGGCGTAAGGCACGTAGGGTTTGATGTCGAGAATCGGCGTGCCGTCCAGCAGGTCGATACCGGATATCCACAGCCGATTGGCTTCAACCTTGTCCAGTTTGACCACTGACTGGCCGATGCCATTGGGTCGATGCGTCGCGCGGGTGGCGAACACACCCATGGATTTGTTACCGCCGAGGCGAGGAGGGCGCACTTTCAGTCGTGGCTTTTCTTCCAGGGCTTGGTGAAACAGGAACAGCAGCCAGACATGGCTGACCTGCTCCAGACCTTGCACTGCGTCACCCTGATCGAACGGCGCCACCAGTTCCAGCACGCCACGAGCGGCCGGGGCCAGTTGCGGCTGGCGCGGGATGGCGAACTTCTCCTTGAAGCAGGAGCGCACGAAGCCGATGGGGGAAACGCTGTAGGTCATGGTTTGGGGTCGAAGCGGGGTTAGGGTGGGCATGATAACCCGACGGGCCTCAAGTCTGGTGATGGCCGCACCGCCGATCTAGAGACTGAAACCACCATCCAAAGGAATAATATTCCCGGTCATGTACGCCCCAGCCGTACTCGCCAAACTGATCCCCTGCGCCGCCATCTCTTCCTCCCGGCCCCAGCGCTTCATTGGAATTAGCGCCGTATCCTCAGCCAGCGCCTGTTCATCATTGCCGATGTGCTGAGTCATCTTGCTCGGAAAACGCCCCGGGGCGATGACGTTGACGTTGATGTGCTGGCTCACCAGCTCCCGCGCGAGAATCCGAGGCAGTTGATGCAGGGCCGCTTTACTCGGTGCTGACAGGCTCCAGCATCCCGGGCGCAGACGTACACGGTGGCGCCAGCCTCGACATAAGCCTTGGCGATCATTTTGCCGATACCACGGGTGCCGCCGGTCACCAGAGCGGTGCGGCCTTGCAGGGGAAAGTACGGGTGCATGGCGAATCCTGAGAGCTGAGGGTCAATACACCCTAGTCGTCAGCCGCCAGAAGCGGAGCCACTATTTTTGCGAGGAATGAGGGTCTATACAGCCTGGCCTTGAGCTACAGGTTTGCAGCTCAAGGCTGGCGGACGCTTACTGCGGGCGCACGCGCAGGGTCAGGCCCTTGAGGAAGTTGCGCAGCAACTGGTCGCCGCACGGACGGTAGTTGGTGTGGCCGAACTTGCGGAACAGCGCGCTCAGTTCAGGCTTGGACACCGGGAACTCGGACGCCTTGAGAATCGCGTGCATGTCGTCTTCTTTCAGTTCGAAGGCCACACGCAGCTTTTTCAGGATGATGTTGTTGGTCACCGGCACTTCGATCGGTTGCGGCGAACGGCTTTCGTCCTTGCCGCGTTTGAAGGTCACCAGGCCGTCGAGGAAATGCGCCATGACTTCGTCCGGGCAGCGCACGAAGCCTTCCTCGTCTTCCTCTTTCTTATCGAGGTACGTCACCAGGTCTTCCAGGGTCACGTCCATGCCGCCGAGCTTGATGATCTCGATGACTTTCTTGTCGCTGATGTCGAGCATGTAGCGCACGCTGCGCAGTACGTCGTTATGAATCATGGTGTGCAATCCTGATATTCAGCAGTGGGCGCCGCATACACAGCGGCGCCGAAAAGTGTGGCGGCGTGAAAAGAATTAGAACTTCTCTTTGCCGGACAGGTAGCGCCATTGCCCCAGCGGCACTTTGCCGATGGATACGCCGCCAATGCGGATGCGGCGGATGGCGACGACCTTCAGGCCTACGGCCTGGCAGAACAGGGCGATCACGCCCGGTTGCGGGTTCTTCATCGCAAAGCGCAGACGGTTTTCGTTCTGCCAGCTGGCCTTGACCGGCGGCAGTTCCTTGCCCTTGTAAGTCAGGCCGTGGTTCAGGCGGTTGAGGCCGTGAGCCACCATGTCGCCTTCAACCTCGACCACGTACTCTTGCTCAATTTTGGCGGAATCGGCGGTGAGTTTGCGCAGGATCTTCCAGTCCTGGGTGAACACCAGCAGACCGCTGGCATTGGCCTGCAAGTCGGTGCTGGCGGTCAGGCGCAGGAAGTGGCCCTTGAGCGGACGTTTGCTGAAGCGATGTTCTTCGCTCAAGGTCTCGGCGCTGATCGTCGCCATGGCCGTTTCCGCATCCATGCCCACGGGCACGTTCAGCAGGATGGTCACCGGCTCCGGCGCAGTGGCCTTGGCTTCTGGATCAAGCTCGACTTTTTGCGTGTCGACCTTGAACTGCGGCTCGTCGATGACTTCGCCGTCCACGGTGACCCAGCCGCCCTCGATGAACAGCTCAGCCTCCCGACGGGAACAGCCGACGAGTTCGATGAGGCGTTTGGAGAGACGAATCGGGTCAGTCATGACAGGGCCGTAACAAAAAAGGGGTGGGCATTGTACCTGCTGGGCGCCGGTTAATCGCGGGTCCATTTGCGCAGTAAAGCTTTTAGCCTGGTTGAGCGCGCTGATTCGCCTGTTTCATGCGCATGTGCAGCAGCGGATAAGGCTGGCCCATGCCGTCATGCTCGGAGCGACCGATCACTTCGAAGCCCTGTTTGAAGTAGAAACCCAAGGCTTGCGGGTTCTGTTCGTTGACGTCCAGTTCATCGGCATTCAGGTGTTCCATGGCATAGCGCAGCAACTGCTTGCCCAGGCCCTGGCCACGGTGAGCCGGGTCGATGAAGAGCATTTCGATCTTGCCCGCCGCCACCCCGGCGAACCCGGTGATGCGCTGGCGCGGGTCTTTGGTACAGATCAGCATCACCGCATCGAGGTAGCGGGTCAGCACCAGGTTCTTCAGCAGTTCGATATAACTGTCCGGCAGAAAGTCATGGGTGGCGCGCACCGACGCTTCCCAGACTTGCGTGAGTTCTTCGTAGTCGCTGTGTTTCGGCGTGTGGATGACCGAATGTTGGCGCATGGCCGGCGGCTCCTTCTTTTTACTCGCTGCTTCTGTGAATGTTGAGAATCCTTTCCTCACAAAACGATAGCCGTAAAAAAGCCCCGCATCTCGTCAAGAGAGCGGGGCTTTTCGTATTTTTTGCGTTTAGATCTGTTCAGCCCACAGGTCGTATTCGTCGGCGTCGGTCACTTTGCACCAGACTTTATCGCCTGGTTTCAGGTTGCTGCCGTTGTCGATGAACACGTTGCCGTCGATTTCCGGGGCATCGAAGAAGCAGCGGCCGACGGCGCCTTGTTCGTCGACTTCGTCCACCAGCACTTCGATTTCACGGCCGACGCGCATTTGCAGGCGCGCCGAGCTGATAGCTTGTTGATGCGCCATGAAGCGGTCCCAGCGGTCTTGCTTGACGTCATCCGGGACGATCTCCAGGTCCAGATCGTTGGCCGGGGCGCCTTCGACCGGCGAGTACTGGAAACAGCCGACGCGGTCGAGTTGGGCTTCGGTCAGCCAGTTCAGCAGGTACTGGAAGTCTTCTTCGGTTTCGCCGGGGAAGCCGACGATGAAGGTCGAACGGATGATCAGGTCCGGGCAGATTTCGCGCCAGTTCTTGATCCGCGCCAGGGTCTTGTCTTCGAAGGCTGGGCGTTTCATGGCTTTCAGGACTTTCGGGCTGGCGTGCTGGAACGGGATGTCCAGATACGGCAGGATTTTCCCGGCGGCCATCAGCGGAATCAGCTCGTCGACGTGGGGGTACGGGTAAACATAGTGCAGACGAACCCAGACGCCGAGGGTGCTCAGGGCTTCGCAGAGTTCGGTCATGCGGGTTTTCACCGGCGCGCCGTTCCAAAAGCCGGTGCGGTATTTCACGTCGACGCCGTAGGCGCTGGTGTCCTGGGAGATCACCAACAGCTCTTTGACGCCGGCCTTGACCAGGCGCTGAGCTTCGTCGAGCACGTCACCGACCGGGCGGCTGACCAGTTTGCCGCGCATCGACGGGATGATGCAGAAGCTGCAGCTGTGGTTGCAGCCTTCGGAAATCTTCAGGTAGGCGTAGTGGCGCGGGGTCAGTTTGATCCCTTGTGGCGGCACCAGGTCGATCAGCGGGTTGTGATCCTGACGCGGCGGCACGGCGTCGTGCACGGCGTTGACCACTTGCTCGTATTGCTGCGGACCGGTCACGGCCAGCACGCTTGGGTGAATCTTGCGAATGTTGCCTTCTTCAACGCCCATGCAGCCGGTCACGATGACCTTGCCGTTTTCCTTGATGGCTTCGCCGATCACTTCCAGGGATTCAGCCTTGGCTGAGTCAATGAAACCGCAGGTGTTGACCACCACGACGTCAGCGTCCTGATAAGTGGACACAACGTCATAGCCTTCCATACGCAGCTGGGTAAGGATGCGCTCGGAGTCGACCAGTGCTTTGGGGCAACCCAGGGATACGAAGCCAACCTTTGGATTGGCCGGCGCAGGAGTGGTGGACATGTCTAACCTCGGTGTTTTGTGACGCCTCCAGCCATGAACGGCAAGGCGACAGACGGGCACTCGGTGTGCCTCTGATCAAAAAGTGCGCAATTCTAGCGATGGGGAGCTCACTTGACCAGCTTTATGCAGGGAAATACGACGAGTGCTGCGCTATGCTTCGAGCCGTTACGCTTTACCGATTTTTTACAGTCAACAAAACGTCTTCAACGTGAAGTAAAACAGCGCATGCTGCACGGCAAAGCATAGTGCTTCTTCCAAAGCAGTCCGGTCTGAGTAGTAGGAGTAGTGGATGGGTCAGGCAAGTAGTCAGGCGGCGGGCACCGAGCATTCGGCCGCGAAGCCGATCGGCATGCTGGTCGCGGCGGTCGGGGTGGTTTATGGCGATATTGGCACAAGCCCGCTGTACACCCTCAAAGAAGTGTTTTCCGGTCATTATGGTGTACCGGTCGACCATGACGGCGTGTTCGGGATTCTGTCGCTGATTTTCTGGTCGCTGATATGGGTTGTCTCAATCAAATATGTGCTGTTCGTGCTGCGTGCCGACAACCAGGGCGAAGGCGGGATCATGGCCTTGACCGCCCTCGCTCGGCGGGCTGCGGCCGGGCATCCGAAGTTACGCACGTTGCTGGTGGTCTGCGGGCTGATCGGCGCGGCGCTGTTCTATGGCGACAGCATGATCACTCCGGCGATCTCAGTGCTCTCGGCGATTGAAGGCCTGGGGCTGGCATTCGAGGGTATCGACCATTGGGTGGTACCGCTGTCGTTGGTCGTGCTGGTGGCGCTGTTTCTGATACAACGTCACGGCACCGCGCGGATCGGCATTCTGTTCGGGCCGATCATGGTGACCTGGTTTGTCGTGCTGGGGGCGCTGGGTGTCTACGGCATCCTGCAGCACCCGGAAGTGTTGCAAGCGATGAACCCGGTCTGGGGCGTGCGCTTCTTCATCGTGCACCCGGGCATGGGGGTGGCGATCCTCGGCGCGGTGGTGCTGGCACTGACCGGTGCCGAAGCGCTGTACGCCGACATGGGGCACTTCGGTCGCAAGCCGATTGCCCGTGCGTGGTTCATCCTCGTGCTGCCGGCGCTGGTGCTGAACTACTTCGGTCAGGGCGCGTTGCTGCTCGGTGACCCGGAAGCGGCGCGTAACCCGTTCTACTTATTGGCTCCGAGCTGGGCGCTGATTCCGTTGGTGGGGTTGTCGACCCTGGCCACGGTCATTGCCTCCCAGGCAGTGATTTCCGGTGCGTTCTCCCTGACTCGTCAGGCGATTCAGCTCGGTTACATACCGCGCATGCACATTCAGCACACCTCCAGTGCCGAACAAGGCCAGATCTACATCGGCGCGGTGAACTGGGCGCTGATGGTCGGCGTCATCCTGTTGGTGCTGGGCTTCGAGTCCTCCGGCGCGCTGGCTGCGGCTTACGGCGTGGCCGTGACGGGCACGATGCTGATGACCACCATTCTGGTGTCGGCGGTGATATTGCTGCTGTGGAAATGGCCTCCGGTCCTCGCGGTTCCGCTATTGCTCGGGTTCCTGTTGGTGGACGGTCTGTACTTCGCTGCCAACGTGCCGAAAATCATTCAGGGCGGGGCGTTCCCGGTGATCGCCGGTATCGTGTTGTTTGTGCTGATGACCACCTGGAAACGCGGCAAGCAACTGCTGGTCGACCGTCTGGACGAAGGTGGATTGCCGCTGCCGATCTTCATCGGCAGTATTCGCGTGCAACCGCCGCATCGCGTCCAGGGCACTGCCGTTTTCCTGACCGCGCGACCGGATGCCGTGCCTCATGCGCTGTTGCACAACCTGCTGCATAACCAGGTGCTGCACGAGCAAGTGGTGTTGCTGACAGTGGTGTACGAAGACATCCCGCGGGTGCCGGCGCAACGGCGTTTCGAGGTTGAATCTCACGGCGAAGGGTTCTTCCGGGTGATCCTGCACTTTGGCTTCGTCGACGAGCCGGACGTGCCGCAAGCGCTGAAGCTGTGTCATCTCGATGACCTGGACTTCAGCCCGATGCGCACCACCTACTTCCTCAGCCGCGAGACGGTCATCGCCTCCAAGCTCGAAGGCATGGCGCGCTGGCGTGAGACGCTGTTCGCCTTCATGTTGCAGAACGCCAACGGCAACCTGCGCTTCTTCAACCTGCCGCTGAACCGGGTGATTGAGTTGGGTACTCAGGTAGAGATGTAAGCCGGATCAAAAAGCCCCCGTTGCCTTGTGGTAGCGGGGGCTTTTTTATGTCTTGTGTCTCGGTGCCTTTAATTGCGCTCAGGCAGCTATTTTTTAGATTCGGCCTTTGTGCGAGCAGGTGGCGGCGTCAGCACCTTCTCCACATCATCAATCACAGCCTTACTCATTGCCGTCAGATAATGCGCGGCCCAGGCGTGTCGGTCGGTGTCTCGGGCGTAGGCAGTATCTTTAGTCAGCTCCTTGGCAAGGAACAGAAAATCAGAGGCCATGGCTAGCGCATCACCGAGGGGAACGTCTCGACTGACACGGAACAGCGCCTGATTTGAGCAGTAGATGAAGGGGGTGAGGCCGATGGCTTTCAGTTCTGAGGGTGTAGACGGATTTGTTTTGCTCATTGTTTCGCTCCTTAAAACGAGGAGCTGCCGCATTCGTTACCACACGAATGGGTGGCAGCTGTACGCAGGGTGGTAAACCGGAGGAGCAAAGGAACCGGCAGACCCGAAGGTCTCCCACGCACAGCCGCCATAACACGGGATTACAGACGTAAAAACGCACGAACCGTGATGGGAGCGGTGTTGCACTTTGCCTAACCGGGTTACCACACCCGATCGCTGAATGGTCAGCGACGTCCGGAGAGTATCCCGTCGAAGAAAAGCGCAACAAGGCATCAAAGTGCCCAAACGCGAGATTCGGAGTTTGCCTACAAGGTCTGCGGGCGTCATCCGATATTTCGACACCTTAAGTAAACATAACTAAACGCGGCGAGCGATTTTACAACTCGCTGGATTTTTGCGTTGTTGCAGCAGACGAATGAAACCGGTGTTGTCACTATCCCGCCTGTTGGCGAATTGGCGGACATCGACAGGTTTCCCAGTGAGATCTGATAAATATCGAAATGACTTGACGGCTCGATATTTCCAATGAGACAAGTGTCCACGTTTTATGGAGTATGGACACTTGGAGTTTTTAGCTTCATGAAGAGTCAAGACATTTTGCTTTTGTTCAAGATGGCCAGCCTGCACGCCCAGGAAGAAAATCTCTTTGGGAAGATGGAATCTGAGTCTAATTCGAACATGGTTGAGGAATTGTTGAAGCCCCAGCAGATAAATCGAATGACGGCAGGGGGGCGAGTGGGGCAGCCGCTAGTCACCTATCCCGCTGATGGTGAAGAAGCTGTATTCCACCGCCAGGAGTTCGACTCATCCTTGGGCGATGAGGATGGGTGGGAAGGGTGGTCGGAGCCTGTACCTTCTCCACCGCTGGCGAGCTGGAGTGAAGGTTACTCGTTGCGTGCGTTATCTGCGTCTCTTGGGCTAAGCAAAAGCGAGGTTTCAAACTCTATAGCTAGGTGTCGTGAGTCCGGAATGCTCGCCAATGACTACGACACCGGGCTTCCGAAAGTTAATCGGCGAGAGCTGCTGAAAATCACCGAGCACGCTCTGAAATACTTTTTTCCCGTGAAGCTGGGCGCGATGGTTCGCGGTATTCCAACAGGCTTCGCAGCGCCAGCCCTGTCCAAAAGCATCAAGAGCGCTGGCGGGTTGATTCCGGTTTGGCCTGATGCACTCGGAACTGAGCGTGGTCAGGCGATAGTGCCGCTCTACAAGACCGTGCCGGAAGCGGTGAAGAAGGACAGAACCCTTTATCATTATCTTGCGCTTGCTGATGCGATCCGTCTTGGTGGCCCGAGAGAGTGTGGTGTGGCGGTTAACATTCTAAAGGCAGGGATGGGGCTGAAATAACATGTCATCAAACGCTGATCACAACTATGAGCTCATAGAATTTGTTGCAGAGGGCTTGGGGGAGGCGTTTCTCGCTGAGGTTGCCTTTGTCGGCGGTTGCACCACGGCCATGCTGGTTACTGATGCTGCTGTGCTGGATGACATTCGTTTCACCGATGATGTTGACTTGGTGATCGAGCTGGCAGGCATTAGCGCCTGGCAACATCTCACAGAACGGCTGGCGGCTAAGAATTTCAAGATCACCGGTGAGGATGAAGTCAACTGTCGTTTCCGCTTCAACGACGTCGTCGTTGACGTGATGCCTTCTGACCCAGCTGTTCTCGGATATGCCAATCGTTGGTTCGTGGAAGGGCTGGCGAAGGCTGATAAATTTACGTTGCCCAGCGGTATCGTTATCCAGATCTTTAAACCGACCTACTTTCTTGCCACCAAACTAGAGGCCTTTAGCGGTCGCGGTGAGGGCAACCCCTACCACAAGGACGTCGAAGATATCATCATCTTGATTGATGGTCGTCCAGAGCTTCTGGAGGAAATTAGCCAAGCTGAGTCTGAGCTCAAGGAATTCATCACGGCTGGAATTCGAGAGCTCACGGCGCTCAGTGGTATCGACTACGTGATTGAAAGCTCGGGCTCGGTGCAGGCTAATCCGGGTAGAGGGCGAATCATTCACATGCGCATGAAGGACCTGGGCAACGCATGAGATATGACACCAGATCAGTAATAGGACGGACCAGGAAAGCCAATCATGACTGTGCTGGAGCTCTCTGCGACGGCGACAGAGGGCTGTTCGTCATCACGGACGGTACCTCGAAACCCGGCAGTGGCCAACTGGCAGAATGCTTCGTAAAAGGTGTTTTAGCTGCCTACCCAAAACACATAGATCAGGGGGGCGATATCACTGAGCACGGAGCAGTTGAGCAGGTACTTAGTTCAGTGCTGGCCGAGCTTCACCCCATCTTGTTTGCGGACCAGACAGGGACCACTTGTTACCTGGTCGGTTTCGCTGCTCATGGGAAGCTCACGCTTGCGTATGAGGGGGACTGTTCGTGCGGTGTAGTGACACTGGCAGGTACGATCGAGTGGATTACGCCGCCCCACTGCAAGGCCAATTGGAGGCGCGACCGTTCGCACCGTGAGCTGGCGCAAGATCCGGCTCGAAACTGGGTAACCCGATGCCTGAAGGTTAATCGTGCCCCGGACCCTGACTTTGTTTTTCACCCATTGTCTGTCGGTGCGCGACTGGTGTTCGTAACCGATGGCTTCTGGGCAGAATTGACGGAGTCGCAGCAAAGCAGCTTGCTGGCAGCACCGGATAGCGACTTTATCACTGTTGAAGATGACGTAACGTGGATAGATGTTCAGCTTTAGCCGTGGAAGCACAGAACATCCACATGCAGTCCGGCTAGCTGGTAGCGCTGCATGTTTGTACATGTAAAAAGCCCCCGCAACCGTGAGGTAGCGGGGGCTTTTCGTGTGGGGCTCAGATCACTCCTGAGCCGCCGTCTCCTTCGCTTGACGCTTCTCGATCACATCCACCAAACGCTGCGCCAAAGCCGGGTAATTCTCGTCGAAGTGATGACCGCCAGGCAGTTTCATCGCTTCGCCCACCGCAGTCTTGTCGGTGCAGCCGCTCTCGTCGACTTCTTCTTCACCGTAGATGCACACGACTTTCTCCGGCGGCAGCTTGGCCATTTCCGGGCCGGTGGCGGCTTCTTTGCCGGCGTTGCCGAGCCAGCCTTCGACTTCGATTTCGAAGCTGCCGGTGCGGGCGAAGGCCAGCAGGATGATCGCATCGACCCGTTGCTGTTCCGATGGCTCCAAGCGGTTGTAGATCGCCGGCAGGACGTCGGCGCCGAACGAGTAGCCGGTCAGGATGAAGCGCTTGGTGCCCCATTTCTGCCGGTAGTGCTGCATCAGTTCGGTCAGGTCCAGAGCGCTTTGCTCGGGGCTCTTGTGTTGCCAGTAGTAACGCAAGGTGTCGATGCCGACCACCGGATAGCCGATCTTCGCCATCTCGCCCGCTACGTCGCGGTCAAGGTCGCGCCAGCCGCCGTCACCGGAGAGGAACAGGGTCACGGTGTCCTTGGCTTGGCCGGCGGGCACTTCGACCACCGGGATCTGCAGGCCGCCGGCGGCCTTATCGCCACCAACGAGGAGCTTGCGCAGTTCGTTGTTCAGCACTTGCGGCAGGTTGATGTCGTAGTCGCTGATGCTGGTTTCGGCGTTGGGTTGGTCGCGCACGAAGCCGGCGCTGGTGTCGTCAGGGTTGTCGTTCCACGCCACCAGCCAGTGACCGTGAGCGGCGCTTTTCGGCAGCAGGTGAGTGCAACCGGGTTTTTCCAGGGCCAGGTCAACCGAAATGGCCTGGGCCTTGGCGTCCGTCTGCTCGGACAACCAGCGCCACGCCAACACGGCGCCAGGCCCGATGCCGCTGACCAGGGTCGCCGGGCCTTTGAGTTCTCTCAGGGCCGATTGCAAGGCGCGACTTTGCAGCAGGCAGTCTTTGGGCAGAATCACCTGAACAATCTGCGCCGAGCCGGTGCGGCTCAGGGTCATCAATTGTTTGTTGTTGAGCTTCTGGTCTTCATTGACGGCCACCAGCACCTGGGCGCGTGGCGTGTTACCCGGGATGACACGGGTCATCGCGGCGCCATCGGCCGGGGTCAGCAGTTCGAGGGTCGGTTCGGGCGCCGGGCGTTTCAGGTACCAGTAACCGCCACCGAGAATCAGGGCCAGCACTACCAGTGTGGCCAGTACGTACCGCAAGGAGCGTTGAATCATCAGCGTTTCACCAATCCAGTCAAGCCGCCCGCAATCAGGGCAGCAGTGTCGGCCAGGGCAACCAGCGGATCGAGTCCGGCGGGCACGGCCATATAACGGGGTTCCCAGTCAGGCTGGAATTTGTCTTTGAAGCGGCGCAAACCTTGGAAGTTGTAGAGCTGCTCACCACGGCGGAACACCATCGAGCCCAGACGCTGGGTCAGTGGTGCACCACGACGGGGTTGCAACCCCGACAATGGCACCATGCCCAGGCTGAAGCGCGCGTATCCATGATTTTTATAATGTTGAATCAGGCCGACCATCATGAACTCCATGGTCAGCTTGGGGGCGTCCGGGTGCGCGCGCATCAGGTCGAGGCTGGCCAGATCATGACCGTAGGTCTCGAGCAGGTTGGCGAACGCCACCGGGCGCCCTTCGAAACGAATCACCGCGACGCGGAAATGCTTGAGGTAGTCATCGCTGAAGCGGCCGAGCGAGAAGCCTTTCTCGCGTACGTTTTTGCCGGTCAGCCAGGCATCGGAAATCACCTTAAGCTCATCCATCGGCGCTTGCCCCGGATCAAAGATCTCCAGCGACAGGCCATCGCGAGTGCCACGGTTCCAGGTGTAGCGCAGGTCTTTCATCTCTTTGCCTTTGGCGTCGAGATCAAAGCGAAGCAGGTCGACCCGGGCTTCTTCGCCGAGCTTGATCGCGGTCAGGCCGATGTCCATGTAGTACGGCAGGTTCTCGGCGCGCACTTGATAGAACACTGGACGGGCGTGGTGGATGTCGCAGAGGTCGCGGAACTGCCAGATCATTTCCGCCCGTTGCTGGGTCGGGCCGATCGGGTCATACAAGGCCACCAGGCTGCGACCGCGGCGGGCGTACATCAGGAACGCTTCGTCGTTGGGGTGAAACAGCAGCGCCTTGTCACCGGTCAGGGCCAGACCGCCATCCGGTTGTGCGGAGGCCATGAGGATCTTTACCGCGCGGTCCAGCTCATCGGGCGTCGGCAGATGGATCACCGGGCGCGCGGTGCGCAGCAGCCAGGTCAGGGACACCACCACCAGCAGGACTGCGGCACCGAGCAGCGAGCGCAAGCCCCGTGGCGCATCAGCATCGAGGGTGAACTGCCACCAGAGCTGGTGGCTGTACGGGACGTCCTGATAAGCGAACAGTAGCAGCCAGATCGACGCACCGAGTACACACAGGCTGGCCACCAGATACAGCGGCGAGAACGGCAGTTCAGTCAGGCGACTGGGGCGATAGAACGAGCTGCGAAAAACACCCAGCAAGCTCGCAGTCAGGGTCAGCAGACACGCTTCTTCCCAGTCGAAACCCTTGAGCAGAGAGAGCAGGGCGCCGACCAGCAACAATATGGTGGTCAGCATCCAGGCGGCCGACAGTCGGCGGCGCAGCCCTTGAGCCAGCAGCAAGCACAGTACGCCAACCAGGCTGGCACCGAAGTGCGAGGCGTCTACGAGTCGATGCGGGATCAGAAAGCCGATGTGTTCCAGCCGGGTGTCGATTTCCGGGGTGACGCCGGAGAACAGCAACACCACGCCGGACAGGAACACCAGCAACGCCAGAATCGGCGCGGCCAGGCCGGACGCCACCCTTAAAGACTGACGCGATTGAAACAGGCGCTGACCTTCGTTGATGAGCAGGAATAAGCAGGCCACCAGCAACGGCAGCACCACATAGATCAGGCGATAGAGCAGCAGGGCGGCAGCGAGTGGCGCGGCGCCGAGTTTGTCGGAGAAGGCGGCCAGCAGAATGGCTTCGAACACCCCGACCCCGCCGGGAACGTGGCTGAGCACACCGGCGGCCAGGGCCAGCAGGTACACCAGCAGGAACGCGCCAAAGGGCGGCGCTTCAGGCAGCAGCAGATAGAGCACGGTTGCCGCGGCGGCGACGTCCAGGGCAGTGATGATCAGTTGCAGGAACGTCAGGCGACGGCCCGGAAGGCGCAAAGTGCGGCGTCCAGCCTTGACCAGCAGGTTGTCGGGATAAGGCTGTTCTGGCAGGCGGCGGCGGTAGATGCCGATGGCCAGCACCGTGAACAGCAGCAGTACGGCCACCGCAATCGCGCCGAGCAACGTCTCGGATAAACCCAGTGCGGCAGAGGCGGCAGGCAGGTTGCTGAGGGTGGCGAGGGCGGCTAGTGGGGGCAGGGCGCAGCCGAGCGAGAGGCTGGCGAACAGCGTCATATGGGCGACTTCAGAAGCTCCCAAGCCATGACGTGCATATAAACGGTAACGAACCGAGCCCCCCGAGAGCATCGAAAGACCAATCGCATTGCCGATGGCGAAGGCGGTGAACCCGCCCAGGGCCAGGATTCGCGGCGCCAGTGTCACGCCCGCGTAGCGGCTGGCCGACCATTCGTAGCCCAGCAGAATGATGAAGCCGGCCACGGTCGCGCCCAGTGCGCCCAGCAATGCCGGTTTCGGAACGTCGAGAATTGAGTCGTGCAGAGCGTACAGATCGAGTTCGCTCAGCAGGTGGCGACAGGCAATCAGCGCGATAGCGAACAACAGCAAAGTGACGGCCAGGCCGATGGGGTGGCGGTATTTGCTGATTCGATCAAGCAAGCGCAGACGCTCGGCCTTGATCGGTTGTGTCGCTGTGACGGTGTCTTGTGGATCAGACGAGTTGGCGCGCATCAATCACCTCTTGGATTGTGCGCGACAGGATGGGGGTATCCAGCCAAGTTACCAATCCCTGTAGAAAAAAATAATCACAAATATTAACGCCCCCCACCGGGTATCGGCGAGGGTGCGTCTTCAGTCGTAGAGGGTTTTGTCTGCGGTTCAGATAGTTCGGGGCTCAGAGTGTGGGTGATGCCGAACGGCTTACTACACAGTGGCAGATCATTGATGCGAAAGGACTTTTTCAGCAGATACAAAAAAGGCCACTCTTTCGAGTAGCCTTTTTTGATGTTTGGTTGCGGGAGCCGGATTTGAACCGACGACCTTCGGGTTATGAGCCCGACGAGCTACCAGACTGCTCCATCCCGCGTCTGTGTGGCGGCATTCTATAGAGATACGCCTAGGTGTCAACCGTTAATCCTGAATAGGGTCAAATAAGCGTAAATGACCGGCGAACGGTCGTGGGGGGAGACCTAAGTTTCGGAATCAGAATGATTTCTCATTTCTGCGCTGCGCAGGCGAAAGCACTTCATCTGTACAAAACAAGCGCGCACAAAAAAGGCCACTCTTTCGAGTAGCCTTTTTTGATGTTTGGTTGCGGGAGCCGGATTTGAACCGACGACCTTCGGGTTATGAGCCCGACGAGCTACCAGACTGCTCCATCCCGCGTCTGTGTGTCGGCATTCTACAGAGGATCGGCGGGCTGTCAACCTTCAATCCAGAGAAAACCTCTTCCTGTTCAATCGCTTAGCTTGAAAAAAGGGCCGTGTGATCGGCTGAAAGGCCGGTGTGGCAGGGCTTTCAGCTCTATCGGGTGGCGCTTTTCGATTGAAAAAATAAATTCATCTGGCGCTTTTCCTACGAGTGGAAAAGAACATTCTGAGTACTGGTGCTATATACAGGTGTCAGTGAGATACTGCCGATCTGACTCGCCAAGACTCCCTTTCTTCACCATGAACACTGCTTTTATATGACGCAGCGAAAAATCATCCACGTCGATTGTGACTGCTTCTACGCCGCCATCGAGATGCGTGACGACCCGCGCCTGGCCGGTAAACCTCTGGCGGTGGGCGGTTCGGCGGATCGACGTGGCGTGATCGCCACCTGCAATTATGAAGCGCGGGCATATGGGGTGCGCTCGGCCATGTCTTCCGGCCATGCCTTGAAACTGTGCCCGGACCTGACCATCGTCAAGCCGCGCATGGATGCCTATAGAGAAGCCTCGAAGGAAATTCACACGATATTTCGCGATTACACCGACTTGATCGAACCGCTTTCGCTGGATGAGGCCTACCTCGATGTGTCGGAATGCGCGCATTTCGGCGGCAGCGCCACGCGGATCGCCCAAGACATTCGCCGTCGTGTCTCTAATCAACTGCACATCACCGTTTCGGCTGGCGTAGCACCGAACAAGTTTTTGGCCAAGATCGCCAGCGACTGGAAGAAGCCCAACGGCTTGTTCGTCATCACGCCGGATCAGGTCGAGGATTTTGTCAGTGGTTTGCCGGTGAGTAAGCTGCACGGCGTTGGCAAAGTGACCGCAGACAAACTGGGCAAGCTTGGCATCGTCGATTGCTCGCATCTGCGCGAATGGGACAAGTTGGCGCTTGTGCGGGAATTCGGCAGCTTCGGCGAGCGATTCTGGAGCCTGGCTCGTGGGATCGATGACCGATTGGTGCACAACGACAGTCGCCGGCAGTCGATCAGTGTCGAAAACACCTACGACGTGGACCTGCCGGATCTGGTGAGCTGCCTTGATAAGTTGCCCGAGTTGCTGGAAACCCTCGCCGGCCGCATGGCGCGGATCGACAGCAGCTATCGGCCGGGCAAGCCGTTCGTCAAAGTGAAATTCCATGACTTCACTCAGACCACTCTGGAGCAGGCCGGGGCAGGGCGGGATTTGGGGAGTTATCAGTTGTTGCTGACCCAGGCGTTCAATCGCGGCGGCAAACCGGTGCGTTTGTTGGGGATTGGAGTGCGGCTGGAGGATTTGCGGGGTGGCTTTGAGCAGATGGAGTTGTTTGAGCGGTAGATTTTCGGTGAGTGTCAAGGCCTCTTCGCGGGCAAGCCTCGCTCCTACGGATTTGTGTCGTGCGCGATACCGCGTTCAACCCAAATCTGTAGGAGCGAGGCTTGCCCGCGAAGCTTTTCCGGGTTTAATTCGGTCCCGGATCCGCTACCAGTCGCCCGGCATCCTTGGTCAACGACTTGAGGAATTCGGTCTGCAACTCAGGATCGTTGCGCGTCAGTTCGATCAGGCTCTGTTCCAGCTCGGTGGCTTCTTCTTCCAGACCCAGTTCCGACAGACGTTTGACCCGGTGTACCCACTGGCTCACTTCGTCGTCTTCGAGGTCGTCGTAAATCAGGCTGTGAGCTTCGAGCAGCTTGCCACGCAAGGAACTGCTGATCGCCAGGGACGAATCGGTGTGCACATCGTCCTGGGCGTCTTCGACGCTGATCAGCAGTCGGCTCAGATGATTGATGTCATGTTCGGCGAACGGGCTGTCCAGCAGGTTCACGCGCAATACGCCGTTTTTGTCGGTGCTCAGATCGAACGTTTCTTTGCCAGCCTTGACCTCAACCGGTCGCTCGCTCCATGGCAGGCTCGAGTATTCGGTGCGCTTGTCGAGCTGGACCTCGTCGATTCCCGCCAGGTTCTGCTGCGCGCGACCATGAGACTGCACGTTCATGAACGGGTTGAGCCCGGCGAAACCGTAGCTCAACCAATCTTTCGTCACACTGTCCGGCAGGTTGCCGAGAGTGAACACGTTGACCACGTTCGCGCCGACACCGGCGACCACGGCCACCGCACCCAGCGGGATCTCGTAAGCCTCGCGCCAGGGTTGGTAAGGTGTGTAGCGGTCGTAGTGGCGGGTGACTTCGAATTCGGTGACTTCGAAAGTCTTCTGCTCGTGGATCTTCACCCGACGTTGCGGCAGCTCAAGCACCTTTGGCTCGCCGACATCGATCTGCAGGCTGTGATCGAGCAATTTGCGCTCGACACGTTCCTCGTGCTCGCTGCGTTGCGACATGTGATTGGCACAGCCGCTGACCAGCAGGGCGCCGCACAGGGCGGCACCACCGAGGCCTAAGGTGTTTCGCTTGAACATGACTTCTCTATCTGGTGTCAGCGGCGGATACGGGTTTGGAGGAAGGACAGTACTTCGGCGACCGGCAGCGCTTGCGCTTCGGGTTCGGTGCGACTCTTGTACTCCAGATTGCCTTCGGCGAGACCGCGGTCACTGACCACGATCCGGTGAGGAATGCCGATCAGCTCCATGTCCGCGAACTTGATGCCCGGGCTGGTTTTTTTGTCGCGGTCGTCCAGCAGTACTTCGAAACCGGCTGCAGTGAGTTCTGCATACAGCTTGTCGGTGGCTTCGCGAACCTGTTCGGTTTCGTAGCGCAGCGGTACCAGAGCGATCTGGAACGGAGCCAGCGTGTCGCTCCAGATGATCCCGTTGGCATCGTTGCCCTGCTCGATCGCCGCCGCCACCACGCGGGAAACGCCGATGCCGTAGCAACCCATTTGCAGGGTGACTGGCTTGCCGTTGTCGCCTAGCACTTCGCACTTCATCGCTTTGCTGTACTTGTCGCCCAGCTGGAAAATGTGCCCGACTTCGATGCCGCGCTTGATTTCCAGGGTGCCTTTACCGTCCGGGCTTGGGTCGCCGGCGACGACGTTGCGCAGGTCAGCAACAGTCGGAACCGGCAGATCGCGCTCCCAGTTCACACCGAAGTAGTGCTTGTCGTCGATGTTCGCGCCGATACCGAAGTCGCTCATCAGCTCGACGGAACGGTCGATGATGATTGGCAGTGGCAGGTTCAACGGGCCGAGGGAGCCGGCGCCAGCGCCAATGGCGTCGCGCAGTTCGGCTTCGGACGCCATGACCAGCGGGCTGGCAACGCCAGGCTGGTTGGCGGCCTTGATTTCGTTCAGCTCGTGGTCGCCACGGATGATCAGGGCAATCAGCTTGCCTTGCTCTTCAGCGTGAACCACCAGGGTCTTGATGGTCTTTTCGATCGGCAGGTTGAAGCCTTCGACCAGTTGCGCGATGGTCTTGGCGTTCGGCGTGTCGACCAGGCGCAGCGCTTCGCTCGGTGCGGCGCGGGAAGTTTCGCGCGGCACGGCTTCGGCTTTCTCGATGTTCGCGGCGTAGTCGGAGCCGTTGCTGAAGGCGATATCGTCTTCGCCGGACTCGGCCAGCACGTGGAACTCGTGGGAACCGGCACCGCCGATGGAGCCGTTGTCGGCCTCAACCGGGCGGAACTTCAGGCCCAGGCGGGTGAACACGTTGCAATACGCTTGGTGCATGCGGTCGTAGGTGACCTGCAGCGATGGCTGGTCAGCGTGGAAAGAGTAGGCGTCCTTCATGATGAATTCGCGACCGCGCATCAAGCCGAAGCGTGGGCGAATTTCGTCACGGAATTTGGTCTGGATCTGGTACAGGTTGATCGGCAGCTGTTTGTAGCTGCTCAACTCGTTGCGCATCAGGTCGGTGATCACTTCTTCGTGAGTCGGACCGGCGCAGAAGTCGCGACCGTGGCGATCCTTGAAGCGCAACAATTCAGGGCCGTATTCTTCCCAGCGACCGGATTCCTGCCACAGCTCAGCCGGTTGGGTGCTCGGCATCAACACTTCGAGAGAGCCAGCGGCGTTCATTTCTTCACGAACGACGGCTTCGACCTTGCGCATCACTCGCAAGCCCATCGGCAGCCAGGTGTACAGGCCCGAGGCAAGTTTGCGGATCATGCCGGCGCGCAGCATCAGCTGGTGGCTGATCACGACCGCGTCGGAAGGCGTTTCTTTCTGTGTGGCGAGCAAAAATTGACTGGTGCGCATGGTTGGCCGTTGTCGGTTGCTGATGACGAGAAATGACGGAACATTGTACGGGCGAGATCTGCTGGCGTACAGGCGTGCGGTCGGCGGTGTGGCAGGAGGGCGGGAATCGCCGCACCCTCTGCGATGCTTCCTTTGTTACGAGCCTATGATTCTTCCGCGATCTGGGTCGGAACCGGTTCTGGCGTTGGTGTCGGACCTGCACGACGGCTCTCCTGGAACCAGTGCAAGGCGATCAACAGCAAGGTCGGCACGCCTAACAGGGCGGTGATCAGGAAGAAGTTTTGATAGCCGAACTTCTCCACCATGACACCTGAGTAACCGCCGATCAGGCGTGGCAGCAGAAGCATGATCGAGCTGAGCAGGGCGTACTGGGTGGCCGAGAATTTGAGGTTGGTCAGGCTCGACAGGTAGGCGACGAACGCCGAGGTCGCCAGGCCCGAGCTGAAGTTGTCCAGGGAGATGGTGCCAATCAGCATGTTCAGGTTGGCGCCCATGTCGGCGAGCATCAGGAACAGCAGGTTGGTGCCGGCCGACGTGATGCCGCCGATGAATAGAATCGGAAGGATGCCAAAGCGCACGATCAGCAGGCCGCCCATGCCGGCGCCAACCAAAGTCATGATCAGGCCAAAGATCTTGCTGACGCTGGCAATCTGATCCTTGGTGAAGCCCTGATCGATGTAGAACACGTTGGCCATCACCCCCATGACCGTGTCGGACATCCGATAGGTGGCGATCAGCCCGAGCAGCAAAAACGCCTGCCAGCGGTACCGCAGAATAAAGTCGTTGATCGGCGTCAGCACCGGCGCCAAGCCGCGGCGTCCAATGGCCGACAGGCATATAGCCGTGAGTGTGGTGTAGAGGATTGCCCGCAGGAGCGCGCGGTCTTCGAGCAGCAGGTCGAGCAGGCTCACGCCTTCGAATAGCACGCTGGCGAAATCGGTGTTGTACAACTGGGTGAACATGGCCGGCACGGAAACCAGCAACACGATCAGCACAAACACCGATGCCAGTTGATGCACAAAGCTGTAGCGCCCGGCCTGAAGCTGGGTGCGCAGCGGCACCGGCGGTTCGCGCATGAAAAAGGAGGTCAGCAGCGCCGGAACCATCAAGGCGCCGAAAAGTATGTAAGTGCCGGCCCATGCCGAATGCTTATAGTTGAAACCGGTGGAACCGAAGCCTTCAGCGAAGAACAGGGCGCCGGCGGTGGCCAGTAGCGCTGCGATCCGATAACCGGCCATGTAACTGGCGGCCAGCGCTGCCTGGCGGCTGTCGTCGGCAATTTCCAGGCGATAGGCGTCGACCGCGATGTCTTGAGTCGCCGAGGAGAAGGCGACGACTACGGCGATAGCGATCAGCCAGGACAAATGCTTTTGCGGGTCGCAGAAACCCATCCCGATCAGACCGAGGATGACCAGTGCCTGGGAAAGCACCAACCAGGAACGTCGTCGACCGAGCTTGCCGAGCAATGGCAGGCGCCATTGGTCGAGCAGCGGTGACCAGACCCACTTAAAGGCATAGGCCAGGCCGATCAGGCTTGCATAGCCGATGGTTTCGCGAGCCACGCCGGCTTCGCGCAGCCAGACCGAAAGTGTCGAAAACACCAGCATGTAGGGCAGGCCGGCGGCGAAACCAAGCAGCAACAGTACGAGCGTCGAAGGGCTGGCATAGGCGGCGAGCGCGGCGCGCCATGTTTTACGGGGCATGGGCTGAAGTCTGCCTCAAGAAATACGGAAACAAAGCGCGCACTCTAACCGCTGTGCTCTACCGGGCGCCAGCCATGGCGCTGAATATCAACACGATTGTTCAGGATACTGATGCCCTCCAGGCGCAAACGCGCGCGTTGTTCATCCCCCGAAGGGTTGCCTACCGGCAGGCTGATACGCCCGCCGGCACCGAGCACACGATGCCAGGGTAATTTGCTGTCACTCGGCAGTTGGCTTAATGTCCGCCCGACGAAGCGGGCGGCGCGACCCAATCCCGCCAGCTCGGCAAGCTGCCCGTAACTCACGACTTTGCCCTCGGGGACTTGGGCCAGCGTCAGGTAGAGCGCCGTGCGTCGGATTTGCGCCGGACTATCGGTTTCAGTGGTTGAGTCGGTCACGTCCGCAGTTCCTGAAAAAAAGTTCGCATTACCGTCTGTAGAGTAAATCCTGGATCACCCATTGAGAAAGGAACTCAATAGAATTAGTCGGGTCAGTCCTTGCTAGGGTCTTATTCCTACGGATAATGCCGACTTTTCTTCGCAAATTTGAGCCTGTATTTGCTTATGTTGTCCAGAACCCTGCTGTGCCTCGCTGTCGCCAGTGCTTCTACACCCTTACTCGCCGATACCGTCTGGTTGAAGAACGGTGACAAGCTGAGCGGCAAGATCACCGTTTTCGATGGCGGCAAGCTGTTGATCCAGACCGAATACGCCGGTGCCGTCCCGATCGACTGGAAGCAGGTTAAAACCCTGGAAAGTGATCAGCAGTTGCTGGTCAAGCAGGATGCCTACACGGGCGAAAAGGCCAAGGCGCTGCATGCGGCAGATGACGGCAAGGTCACCTTGGCCAATGGCGACGCTCCCAAGACCGTCGAGCTGGCCAGTATTCAGCAGATTCTCAAGCCAAAACCGGTGGTCGAGGATCTGGTGTGGAAGGGGAATGTCGACGCGGCGCTTGATTATCAGCGGGCCGAAAAAGACACCGATGACTACGACATCGACTTCAAAACCACTGCGCGCCATGGCCGGTGGCGGCACACGGCGGAAGGCGAGTACAACCGCGAGTTCCAGGATGACGTAGTCACCACGGACAACTGGCGGGGCGAGTACTCCCTTGACCGCTTCCTGACCGAGAAATGGTTCTGGCAAGGTCGGGCGGTCTATAAACGCGACAAGGTTGAAGACCTTTCCCGCCAGCGCACGGTCGGTACGGGCCCTGGTTACCAGTTCTGGGACGACGAGTTGGGCGCATTCTCCTTGGGCTCGCTGGTCAACCGCACGGATTATGAGTTCGCCGACGGCGGCAAAGAAAACTTCTATTCCCTGGCGATGAAATGGGATTACAACCGCTACCTGATCGGCAAGAAGGTGGAGTTCTTCACCAACGGAGAAGTTGGCAAGCCTCTGTCGGGTGTGGCCGACTACGCCCTCGATGCCGAGATCGGGCTGCGTTACAAGGTGACGGATTGGGCGTCGCTTAACCTGAAGGCCGAGCGAGACATTATCAGCGGTACCGACGATGCCGATCTGGACAAGACCCGCTACACCGCAGGGTTTGGCGTGGCCTGGTAAGACGCAAAAAATCGCAGCCATGGGCTGCGATTTTTTTTGCCTGCAAAACAGGCAGGCACAAAAAAGCCCCGCTTTTGAGGGCGGGGCTTTTTACTAAAGCAAGTACAAGTTAGATAACTTGAACTTCTTCAGCTTGCATGCCTTTCTGACCGCGGGTAGCGATGAAAGAAACCTGTTGGCCTTCTTTCAGGCTTTTGAAGCCGTCGGATTGGATAGCTTTGAAGTGAACGAACAGGTCGTCACCGGATTGTGGAGTGATGAAGCCGAAGCCTTTTTCATCGTTGAACCACTTAACGGTACCAGTTTGGCGATTAGACATGGTGTAACTCCTTGAACAAAGATAACTGCGACGCAGGAAGAACCCTGGCCGAGACTGAGTGCAAAGAGCAGGAAAAATTCTTGTAGATGGTTGGATCGAAATTCAACATATCGTGTAGAGATTCTCAGTGACACAAGCAGCACAGTGGCGCCACCTTAACCCTTTTTCCGGAACGTGCCAATGCTTCCTGCGAAGGTTTCTCTGTTTTCATGACTGACGGTGCACCCGATTGCGGCGAAGGGCCAGATTTCACGGGGGATTGGCGAGAATTGTGTGCCCCGGACTTTGAACCCGAAGCGCGCGCCCGGTAAGATGCCGGACAGATTTTTTCCACCTCGCTATTCAGGACACCCGCCATGAGCATCAAATCGGACAAGTGGATTCGCCGCATGGCGCAAGAGCACGGCATGATCGAGCCCTTCGTAGAGCGCCAGGTGCGCGGCGAAGGCGCCGACCGAGTGATTTCCTACGGCGTGTCGAGCTATGGCTACGACGTACGTTGCGCCGATGAATTCAAAGTGTTCACCAACATCAATTCGGCGACCGTTGATCCGAAGAACTTCGACGAGAAGAGCTTCGTCGACGTCAAGAGCGATGTCTGCATCATCCCGCCAAACTCCTTTGCCTTGGCGCGCACCGTGGAATTCTTCCGTATTCCGCGCAATGTGCTGACTATCTGCCTGGGTAAAAGCACCTACGCTCGTTGCGGCATTATCGTCAACGTGACACCGCTTGAGCCTGAGTGGGAAGGCCACGTGACCCTTGAATTCTCTAATACCACCACGTTGCCGGCAAAAATTTACGCCAACGAAGGTGTGGCTCAGATGCTGTTCTTCGAATCCGACGAAGAGTGCGAAGTGTCCTACAAGGACCGTGGCGGCAAGTATCAGGGCCAGCGCGGCGTCACCCTGCCACGCACCTGATCGGTTTGTCTGGCAAGTCGTGGGAATTCTTGAGCGAGTAGACACTCTATTGGGTGTACTGCCCGGTCCGCGCAATGCGGACGGGGCCATCGCTCAGGAGTGCTCTATGAAGATCGATCCGCGAATAAGTGCCGAACTGGCAAAGCTTGAGCCCAATCAGGTTGGCGTTTTGGCCTGGTCCTTGTTGGCACATCCACCCATCAGCATGGCAGGGGGCATCCCCGGTCAGCCTGATCCCGATACGCCCAACGAACAACCTACCGAGCCCGGTGAGCCCACCCTGCCGGATGAGCCGCCTCCCGCGCCTGTAGCCTGATCTGTTGCTGAAATGAATGGCCAGTCAGCTGATGTCCTTAAAGACTTCAGCTGACTGGCCATATTTCATTGGCGCCGATGACAAAAATCCTACAGCTATCGTCCCGTTCGACTTGATATCCGCCGGTGAATGCGCCGAAGGCCGGTAGCAGGCTAATTTCCATACCGAGCCTGAAACACGCCAGCCGCAGACTCTGCCGTCCCCGGCCGTTCAGCCGAAAAACCGGGTGCACATGGCCTGCGATTACGTGCCGGCCTGGGTGCGGGTCGGGTTCATGCTGCAAGGCAAACGGCCCCAGCAGCAACGGCTCGGGCACCACACGAATGTTTAACGAGGCCGGCGGATCACCCGCTCGCCTGTCGTGGTTGCCGCGGATCAGTGTCATAGGCAAATCGCGGTGTCGGGCGCGCCATCCAGCCAAGGCGTTTAGTGTGGCCGTTGCGTGGGAACCGGGGCCGTGAAGAAAATCCCCGAGGAAAATCAGCTGATGGCAGGGCAGGGCGGCCAGTATCCCGTCCAGCACGGCAATGTTGCTGGCGGTGGTGCCGTGAGGCACGGGTTGGCCGAGGCTTCGATAGGCCGCAGCCTTGCCGAAATGCACGTCGGCAATCAGCAGCGCTTGTTGGGCGGGCCAGTAGATGGCTTTTTCTGGCAGCAGCCACAGTTCTTCGCCAGCCAATTGCACGGGATAGGGCGTATTCATCTGGCTTTCCCGGTTCCGGCGGTTTTTTCTAGATCCGTGACCATGCGCCTGATGCGATCCGCGAGTTTTTCCGAACTCATGCTTTCCCGCATGCGCTCCACCAGCAGCGGAAACCCGAGCGGCGTAGGACGTTTGATGTGATGCAGGTCCAGTTTCAATCGGTTGATCCGCTCCAGCGTCTGTTTCAGTCGATGAATATCCAATTCCTCCCGTAGGACTTCTTCCCCTGCCTGGGCCAGTAGCAGATTCCCAGCGTCGTATTGCTTGAACACTTCGAAGAACAACCCGCTCGAGGCCTGAACCTGGCGGGTGCTTTTCGGTGCGCCGGGGTAGCCGGCAAACACCAGCCCGGCAATTCGTGCGATTTCCCGAAAACGGCGAAGCGCGAGTTCACCGGCATTCAGACTGGCGAGCACGTCCCTGAGCAGATGCTCCGGACTTAATAGTCCGGGGTGCAGAGGGTCGGACCAATCCACACAGGTAGCGCTGAGCAATTCCAGCCCGTAATCATTCACCGCCATAGAAAACGTCACCGCCTGCTGCTGACTGACCCGCCATGCCAACAAGCTCGCCAACCCCAGATGTACCTGGCGCCCGGCGAATGGATAGAGGAAAAGGTGCCAGCCTTCGCGTGATTTCAGCGTTTCGGCCAGCAAAGTGTCCGAAGTCGGTAGCCCGGACCAGCGTTGTTGCACCTCTAAAAGTGGGCGCAGCGCCTGCATTTCCGGCCCAGCGAACTCGCCCTGCGCCGCCGCACTAAAGCGCGCGACCACCGCATCGGCCAACTCGCTGGACAATGGCATGCGCCCGCCATTCCAGCGCGGCACCGCAGCTTTTTTCGCGATGCTGCGTTTTACATAGGCGGTCATGTTTTCCACCCGCACCAACTCCAGCAAGCGCCCCGCGAACAGAAAACCGTCGCCGGGCTTGAGCCGTGCGATAAAACCTTCCTCGACGCTGCCCAATTGCTTGCCGCCGCCACCCTTGCTCCAGAACTTCAACTGAATGCTCGCGTCGCTGACGATGGTGCCAATGCTCAGGCGATGTCGGCGGGCCAATCGCGCATCGGGTACGCGCCAGACACCGTGTTCATCCGGTTCGACCCGGCGATAATCCGGATAAGCCGTCAGGGAAAGTCCGCCGTGGCGTACGAAAGCCAACGCCCAAGTCCAGTCCGTTGGCGTAAGGTCGCGATAAGCCCAGGCGCCGCGGACTTCCTCGTACAACTCATCGGGCAGAAAACCACCCCCCAGCGCCATGCTGACCAGATGCTGAACGAGCACATCCAGCGGTTTACAGGGTGACTCGCGTGGTTCAATTCGCCGTTGTGCTACGGCGTCCCGTGCCGCAGCGGCCTCGATCAGTTCGAGGCTATGCGTTGGCACCAGCGTCACCCGCGAAACCCGCCCCGGTGCATGACCGGAACGCCCCGCACGCTGCATCAGTCGCGCCACGCCTTTGGCCGAACCGATTTGCAGCACGCGTTCCACTGGCAGGAAGTCCACCCCCAAATCCAGACTGGACGTGCAGACAACGGCTTTGAGCTGACCTTCCTTGAGGGCGCGCTCGACCCAGTCACGCGTGTCTCGTGACAGTGAGCTGTGATGCAGGGCAATCAATCCAGCCCAATCGGGGCGCGCCTCCAATAGGGCTTGATACCAGATCTCCGATTGCGCACGGGTGTTGGTGAACACCAGGCTGCTGGGGCTGGAATCGATCTCGGCGATGACCTGCGGCAACATCTTCAGCCCGATGTGCCCGGCCCATGGAAATCGCTCGGTGGCGGGCGGTAGCAGCGTATCGACGTGTAGTTTTTTATGGGTTTGGCCCTGGACGCTGATGCCAGCGCCCTGTGGGATTAATACCTGTTCGGCGTGGGCCTGATTTCCCAGGGTCGCGGAAACGCCCCAGACAATCAGCTCAGGATGCCAGCGGCGCAAACGGGCAAGGGCCAGTTGCAGTTGCACGCCGCGCTTGTTGCCCAACAGTTCGTGCCATTCGTCGACCACCACCATGCGCAGGGTCGACAGCGCCGTTTGTGCGTCAGCACGGGCGAGCATCAGGGTGAGACTTTCCGGGGTAGTGATTAACGTGGTGGGCAATCGTCGACGCTGACGCGCACGTTCGCTACTGCTGCTATCGCCGGTTCGCAGGCCGACGCTCCACGGAATCTGCAGGTCGTGTAGCGGGGTTTCCAGTGCGCGAGCGGTGTCGGCAGCCAGCGCGCGCATGGGCGTTATCCACAGCACCGTCAACGGGTCGGCAACCGTTTCTCGTTTACGAGGTTGTTCAACACAAGAGGCGTAGCGATTAAGCGCGCCAAACCAGACGGCATAGGTTTTACCGGCGCCGGTACTGGCATGCAGCAACCCGGACTCACCGCGTTTAACTGCCGACCACACGTGTTTCTGAAAGACGAACGGCTTCCAGCCGCGAGCGGTGAACCATTGTTTTGCGAAGTCGGAGGAGGTTCCCATGCCGGCCGTGTGCGCTCTGAAAGTCTTCTTTCAGTGACCACGCCGGCACGGGATTAGTTTTACTTGAGGTTACCGCTCAAGAACTGCTTCAACCGCTCACTCTTCGGATTGCCCAACACGTCGTCCGGAGCGCCTTCTTCCTCCACCAACCCTTGATGCAGGAACAACACCTGACTCGATACTTTGCGGGCGAAGCTCATTTCATGGGTCACCATGATCATGGTCCGGCCTTCTTCGGCCAGGCCCTGGATCACTTTGAGCACTTCGCCCACCAGTTCCGGGTCGAGCGCCGAGGTCGGTTCGTCGAACAGCATGACTTCCGGTTCCATGGCCAATGCGCGGGCAATGGCGACCCGTTGCTGCTGACCGCCGGAGAGGAACGCCGGGTACTGATCGGCCACTCGCGCTGCCAGCCCGACCTTGTCGAGGTAACGTCGGGCACGGTCTTCGGCCTCTTTCTTACTGCAACCCAGCACCCTTCGCGGGGCCATAGTGATGTTTTCCAGCACCGTCATGTGGCTCCACAAGTTGAAGTGCTGGAACACCATGGCCAGGCGGGTGCGGATCCGTTGCAGTTCATCGGCGTCAGCCACGTGCATGCCGTGGCCATCCTTGATCATGCGGATGTTCTGGCCGTCCAGGCTCATGGCGCCATCGTTGGGCTGTTCGAGAAAGTTGATGCAACGCAGGAAGGTACTTTTGCCCGAGCCGCTGGCGCCGATCAGGCTGATGACGTCGCCGGTGTTGGCCTTGAGTGAAACACCTTTGAGCACATGATGATCGCCATAGCTTTTATGCAGGCCTTCGATGGTCAGTTTGTACATGGGGCATGCATCCTCAAGGCGAAAGTAGGTAGCCGCTGCGATAGGCCTCGGTGCCCGCGACGTGCGCGATCACCATGCCGGCAGTGGCCATGCGCCGTAGCGAGCGGGCGTACATTAATCCGGCGACGGTGCAATGAATGGGGGTGACGCGATCAAAGATCGGGTCGATGATTTCAGCGATCAGTTGCCCGGCTTCGAGGTATTCCCCTGGCAGCGCGGTGAACACCAGCAACCCGCCGACCGGTGTTGCCACCGGTTCAACGCCGGCCAGGGGTGTGGCCGGGTAGGGCAGCTGGGGCAGCGAAGCGGGTTCGCCAGCAATCGTGCCGAAGTGAATCAGGTAATCGATCAGCGCCTGGCAATCGAGGCTGGCCAACGGGTGATTGACGTCGCCCTGACCGCGCAATTCAACGGTGACCGAAAAACTGCCCAACGGAATGTTGAAGTGTTCGCCGAAGCGCTCCTTCAACTGCCACCAGAGCAGGGTGAAGCATTCATCGAACGACTGACCGCCGGAATCGGTGGCCAGCAGACTGGCTTCGGCCCCGATGTACCGCGCCAGCGGCTCGACCTGCGGCCAGGCCTCTGGCGTGGTGTAGAGGTGGGCGACCGCTTCGAAATCGCAATGCAGGTCCAGCACCATGTCGGCATCGCAGGCCAGCCGTTGCAGGGTCAGGCGCTGGGATTGCAGTTGCGTGCTGGCAGTCTGCTGAGCGAGGGCATTGCGCAGGCAGCTGCGAATCAGTTCGAGGTTGAGCTGCGGATCGTCGCCGAGTTGACCTTCGATCTCGTTGCCGACGGCTTCGCTCACATCGACGAACCAGCGATTGAAGTTCTGCCCAGTGTCGAGTTCGTAACGGCCCAGCGGCACATCCATCAGCACTTGTTCGAGGCCGACCGGGTTGGCTATCGGCACCAGCACGATTTCGCTGCGCAGGCGGCCGGCGGCTTCCAGCTCCGCCAGACGTTGCTTGAGGTGCCAGGCCACCAGCATGCCGGGCATTTCATCGGCATGCAGGGACGACTGGATGTAGATCTTGCCTTTGGCCGACGATGGGCCGAAGTGGAAACTGTGAATCTGTCGTGCGGTCCCCGGCAGTGGGGCCAGCAGGTCATGAATCTGGTGGCGCATGTTCGTCTCTTTATTCCTGAAAGCGGGTCCTAGTGGGTCGGCCCGAGGAAGGCCAGCCATCGGCGTTCGGCGAGGCGGAACAGGCCGACCAGCGCAAAGGTAACGGTCAGGTAGATCAGCGCGGCGATGCCGAACGACTGGAAGGTCAGGAAGGTCGCCGAGTTGGCATCCCGCGCGACTTTTAATATGTCCGGGATGGTCGCAGTGAACGCCACGGTGGTCGAGTGCAGCATCAGAATCACTTCGTTGCTGTAATAAGGCAACGAGCGACGCAGGGCCGAAGGCATGATCACGTAGGCATAAAGCTTCCAGCCTGTCAGACCGTAAGCCTTGGCCGCTTCGACTTCACCATGAGCCATGCTGCGAATTGCCCCGGCGAAAATCTCCGTGGTGTAGGCGCAGGTATTCAGGGCGAAGGCCAGGATGGTGCAATTCATCGCATCGCGAAAGAACGCATCGAGTACTGGCTGGGCACGCACGGCGGCCAGGCTGTAGATACCGGTGTAGAAAATCAGCAGCTGGATATAGAGCGGCGTACCCCGAAACAGGTAGGTGTAGAACTGCACTGGCCAGCGGATGTAGAGGTGCGGCGAAACCCGGGCGATGGAGAGTGGAATCGACACCACAAAACCGATGAAGATCGACGCACTGAGCAGCCACAGGGTCATGGCCAGGCCGGTGATGTTATAGCCGTCGGTATAAAGGAAGGGTTTCCAGTATTCCTGCAAGAGTTCGATCATCGTACGGCCTCCCGGGAACCGGCGGCGTAGCGGCGTTCGAGCCAGCGCAGGACGACGTTGGACGCGCTGGTGATCAGCAGGTAAATCACGGCTGCCAGCACCAGGAAGTAGAACAGTTGATAGGTGCTTTTACCGGCATCCTGCGCAGCCTTGACCAAGTCGGCAAGGCCGATGATCGAGACGAGCGCGGTGGCCTTGAGCATCACCATCCAGTTGTTACCGATGCCCGGCAGGGCGAAACGCATCATCTGCGGGAACACCACGATACGAAAACGCTGGCCGCGTTTGAGGCCATAAGCGGTGGCGGCTTCGACTTGGCCCCGTGGCACAGCGAGGATCGCCCCGCGGAAGGTTTCGGTGAAATACGCGCCATAAATGAAGCCCAGGGTGATGACCCCGGCGCTGAACGGGTTGATCTCGATGTATTCCCATTCCATGAAATCGGTGAACGACGTCAACCAGGTTTGCAGGCTGTAGAAAATCAGCAGCATCAGCACCAGGTCCGGCACGCCGCGAATCAGCGTGGTGTAGACCTGTGCCGGAACTCGCACCAGTTTGACTTTCGACAGTTTGGCCGTGGCACCGAGCAGGCCGAGCAACACGGCCACCAGCAGCGACAACGCCGATAATTTGATGGTCATCCAGGTGCCTTCCATCAGCAACGGACCGAAGCCCTGGAGGCTGAAGGCTGAGAGCCCCAGATTTTGTAAGAGGTTTTCGAACATAAATCAGCAACCTGATCGGATAAAAAAAGCGCCCATCGTGAGATGGGCGCCGCGCATTATTTGCCGCTGTACAGATTCAGATCGCCAAAGTGTTTCTTTTGAATGGTGGCGTAGGTGCCATCGTCGTGTAACGCTTTGATACCTTTATCCAAAAGTGCCTTGAGGTCTTTGTTACCTTTAGAGATACCGACAGCCGTTTTGGCTGGCAGCAATTCGCTGTCAACCGGCTCGCTGACTTCGTAGCCCTCGCCCTTTGGCGACTTCAAAAAACCCAGTTCGGCTTGCAGCATGTCCTGGATCGCCGCGTCGAGACGGCCGGACATCAGGTCGGAATACACCTGATCCTGGTTCTGATAGGCCTGGGTTTTCACGCCCGCCTTGTCCAGAACAGCTTTGGCGTACGCTTCCTGAATGGTGCCTTGCTCGTAGCCGACGGTCTTGCCCTTCAGCGAAGCCACATCTTCGGTCAGGCCGGAACCTTTCTTAAACACGTAAGCGGTTGGGCCGGAGAACAGCTCGCTGGAGAAGTCGATGACTTTTTCGCGGGCCGGGGTGACGGTCATCGAAGAGATCACACCGTCGAATTTATTGGCCTTCAGGCCCGGAATCATGCCGTCGAAATCGCTTTCGACCCATTTGCACTTGACCTTCAGCTCGGCGCAGATCGCGTTACCCAGATCGATATCGAAGCCCACCAGGTTACCGTCAGCTGCTTTGGACTCGAACGGAGCGTAAGAAGGGTCAACGCCAAAACGCAGTTCTTTGTATTCCTTGGCCAGCGCGGAGCCGGCAGCCATGCACAACGCCAGTGCAGAAAGGGTCAGCAATGCTTTTTTCATTATTCAATCCCTAAGAACCAATATGAGCGCTTGTGGCGCAGAATTATTGTTACTGGAAAGCGTAAGACCTACTGAAAGTAGCAATTTCCGAACCAGAGTCCCGAACAAGCGTTTTAAAAGGTGATTCAAGAAATGGCAAGGAGGGATTTGTGCACGAAAACGGGCGTTGGAAATTTGATGCACTGGTGTGGAGCATAACCTGATAGTCAGCTGAGTAAATCCTGCAACGTCCCAAGATTGTCAGCCTCTTCAACCGACTTATCCTGCCGCCAGCGCAACATCCTCGGAAACCGCACTGCAATCCCGCTCTTGTGTCTTTTGGACAGGGCGATGCCCTCAAATCCCAGTTCAAACACCAGACTCGGCGTCACACTGCTCACCGGCCCGAATTTCTCTACAGTGGTCTTGCGCACGATGCTGTCGACCTGGCGCATTTCTTCGTCGGTCAGCCCTGAATAAGCCTTGGCGAACGGCACCAGTGTGCGTTCGCTCGCGTCAGGCGGCCCGTCCCACACAGCGAAGGTGTAATCGCTGTAGAGACCGGCGCGGCGACCATGGCCGCGTTGCGCATAGATCAGCACCGCGTCAACGATGAACGGGTCGACTTTCCATTTCCACCAGACGCCCATGTCCTTGGTCCGCCCGACACCATACAGCGCATCCCGAGCTTTGAGCATCATGCCTTCGACACCGAGACGGCGGGAGGCTTCCCGTTGTCGGGCGAGGTCGAACCAGTCTTCGCCAGTGAGCACAGGCGAGGGCAGCAGCACCGGGTTAGCGCAGGTTTTAACCACCTGTTGCAACTGAGTGCGACGCGTGGCCTGAGTCTGATTGCGCCAGTCTTCGCCCTGCCATTCCAGCAGGTCGTAGGCGAGGACGACCACCGGCACTGCTTCGAGGATTTTTTTGTCCAGGGTTTTACGGCCGATCCGTTGTTGCAGCAGAGCGAAAGGTTTTACCGCGGGTGAGGCTGGGGAAGGAGGGTCGAAGACGTCCTCGGTGGTGGGTTGTGCGGCTTTCCAAGCAACGATTTCACCGTCGATCACGGTGCCATCGGGCAAGCCGTGAACCAGACTATCGAGTTCGGGAAAGCGCTCGGTGACCAACTCTTCACCTCGCGACCAGATCCACAGTCGCCCATCGCGTTTGACGACCTGCGCGCGGATGCCGTCCCACTTCCATTCCACTTGCCAGTGGCTGGCGGGGCCAAGCAGGGCTTCGAATTGTTCAACGGGTTGCGATAGCGCGTGGGCGAGAAAAAACGGGTAGGGCTGACCACCGCGTTGCGCATGTTCGTCAGTTGATTCAGCGGCGATCAGCTTCAAGTAACCGGGCGCGCTCGGGCGGTGGGACAGGTCGGTGTAACCCACCAGTCGCTGGGCCACTCGTTTGCTGTCGAGCCCGGCCATGGCCGCCAAGGCACGGGTTACCAGCAACTTGGAGACGCCGACGCGAAAACTGCCGGTGATCAGTTTGATGCAGAGCATCAGACTCTGGCGGTCCAGTTGCGACCACAGGGCTGGCAGTCGCTCGGCGAGGACTTGCGGGGTTTCACCGCGCAGTGGCAGCAGTTTGTCTTCAATCCAAACCGCCAATCCGTCACTGGAGCTGTGAAGTGCTTCGGGCAATACCAGTGAGATGGTTTCCGCCAGATCGCCGACCGCCTGATAACTCTCTTCGAACAACCACGGCGAGAGGCCGGAGTACGCCACCGCCAGCTCTCGCAGGATGCGCACCGGCACCCGTTGTCGAGGTCGCGCGCCGGACAAAAAGTAAACAGCCCATGCGGCATCTTCCGGCGCGGCGTTGGCGAAGTAGTTTTGCATCGCCGCCAGTTTGGCGTTGCTCGACGTTGTGGCGTCGAGTTCGGCGTATAACTCGGCGAAGGCCTTCATGGCAGCACCTCGGCGCGCTCGGGTTCGACGGCGGCGTTTTCTTCCTCATCGTCGCCGTACTCGGTGCTGAAGCTCTGAGCATCAAGACCCTGTTCGCGCAGATGGCGCACCAGTACACCCACCGAACCATGGGTCACCATGACCCGTTCCGCACCGGTCTGTTCGATGGCCCAGAGCAGGCCCGGCCAGTCGGCGTGGTCAGACAGTACGAAGCCACGATCCACGCCGCGCCGCCGCCGTGTGCCACGCAAACGCATCCAGCCGCTGGCGAAGCCGTCGCTGTAGTCGCCGAATCGGCGCATCCAGGTACTGCCGCCAGCAGAAGGTGGGGCGATGACCAAGGCTTTGCGCATCATCGGATCGCTCTTTTTGACCTCGCCGGCATAGATCGTTGGCGGTAAGTAAATACCGCTCTCGCGATAAACCCGGTTCAGCGGTTCCACAGCGCCATGCACCAGAATGGGGCCGAGGCTGGCGTCGATGCCGTGGAGAATGCGCTGGGCCTTGCCGAAGGAATAGCAGAACAGCACGCTGGTTTTGTCGGCGGCGGCATTGGCCCGCCACCACTGATTGATCTCGGCAAAGACCTGCGCCTGGGGTTGCCAGCGATAAATCGGCAGGCCGAAGGTCGATTCAGTGATGAAGGTATCGCAGCGCACGGGTTCGAACGGCGCACAGGTGCCGTCGGGCTCGATCTTGTAGTCGCCCGAGGCGACCCAGACTTCACCGCCGTATTCCATACGCACCTGGGCTGAGCCAAGCACATGGCCGGCGGGGTGAAAACTCAGTTTTACGCCGTGATGCAACAATGGCTCGCCATACGCCAGCGTTTGCAGATCGATGTCCTGGCCCAGTCGCGCACGCAAAATCCCTGCGCCGGCCGCGGCCGCCAGATAGTGCTGATTGCCGGTGCGGGCATGGTCGCCGTGGGCATGGGTGATGACCGAACGTTCGACCGGCCGCCACGGGTCGATATAGAAATCCCCGGGCGGGCAGTACAAACCCTCAGGACGCGCGATAACAAGGTCCATGTTGTTACCAAAAATGGAGGGACTTGTTAGCTATGAGGTTTGCGCGAGGCTGGAAGTTCTGTTGAATTTTCATCGGCCAATGATGATCGTTCCCACGCTCCGCGTGGGAATGCAGCCCGTGACGCTCCGCTTCACTGGACGCGGAGCGTCCCTAGAGGCATTCCCACGCGGAGCGTGGGAACGATCAAATCAGTCGCGAAAGGGATTACTTGCCAGGTGTCAGCGTCAACCGCGTCTTCCCATACACCTTGTCAAAGTTCTGCGGCTGCATCGGCAAGCTCATGTATTGCCCTTTGAGCCAAGGATCAATGCTGTTGAGGTAGCTTGGGCTGGCCGGGTTACCGGACTGGCCGGTGCCGTTCTGTCCCATCAGCGGTTCGGCCTGGCCGAAGTCGACGATAAAGCGCATGGCCGGTGCCAGGGTCGTGTTGAAATCCTGACCCCAGGCGAACGCCGAGGTATTGAGCGTGGTGTGATCGCCACCCGCCGCGAATGGCCCGCGCACGGTCTGGCCACTGGCATTCTTCCATTCATAACGGTGCAGTTTGCCCCACTGCCAGGCTTTGTGATCGCCGCCCAACTGACTGTCGCCAGCGCTGATCGCCGCCGCCAGACTGCGGGCGAGGATCGCCGGTTTGTCTTCTTTCTGCGGTGTGCGAGTGTCATCCCAGAACGGACTGTCCTCACGCCCCAGCAGGTGGTCGGCCTGCGCCGTGTAGGACAACTTACCGTTGGCGATAAAGGCTTTCCACGCCGGGCTGCTTTCCGGACCCAGTTCATCGAGGAAAGTCTGTTGGGTACTTTGCTGCAGGAACAGCTCATAAATCGCCGCATCGGCGGAGGTTGGGCTGAGTTTGCCGTCGAAGGCCATCAGGCGGGTATACGCCTCGCGAGCCTTGCCGCGATCCGCGTCAGGCAACGCTTCGATGGCCTGCTTGAGCGGCTGGGACATGCCCGGTGCTGCAAACATTTTCTTCAGTTTGGCGGCGAAGGTGGTGGTCTGATCGTATTGCATGGCGATCACGCTGCGCGTGTCGTGTTTGCCCACGCCTGCCAGTTCGGCCAGGCGTTCGCCACGTTCCGGCGCTGACCAGGAGTTGGACAGTTGCATGCCGTAGCCATGGGGGATGACTCGCTGGTTGGCGGTGCCGAGCCAGCCTTGGGCCGGATCCTGGTCATAGGGATGGAGCATCGGGTCGGCGTAACCGTCCCAATCGTAACGACCTTCCCAGCCCGGCGACGGCATCAGGCCTTCACCTTCGCGACGGTTGGGGTAGCGACCGGTGACTTGCCAGCCGATGTTGCTGGCGTCGGCAAATACCAGGTTCAGCGCAATGGCGCGGATTTCACGGCTGGCGTCCGAGGCTTTCTCGACGTTCTGCGCCCGGGACAGGTCGAAAAACGCGTCCAGTGTCTTGTCGTCGGTGAAGTTTGGCGTCTGCAAGGCCAGGCCGAACCCGTTGGCCAGCGTCGTGCCTTGGGCACTGTTGAGCAGCGGGCCGTGACGGGTTTCGTACACCACTTCGCGAATCGGCCGCTGGCCTTTGACGAAGTAGGTTTCGTTACGCATGATCGCCGGCTGCCATTTGCCGCCCACCTCGTAGGAAAGTCCGTTGCCCTGGCGTTTGATTTTTTCCAGGAACAGGTCCTGGTTGTCGCCCATGACGGTGGTCATGCTCCACGCCACTTTGCCGTTGAAACCGCCGAGCACCATTGGCAAACCGGCAATCGTCACACCAGAAGCCTGGTACTTCGGCGCGCGAATCTGCACGTAACTGAACAACGACGGCACGCCCAGTGGTCCATGGCTGTCGCTGGCCAGCAAGCTTTTGCCGCTGCGGCTGCGTTGCGGGCCGATCGCCCAGTTGTTCGACGAGGTGGCGCCCAGCAGATTCAGATCGGACAGTTGGCTCGTGGCTTTGCTGATGTCGGCCAGGCCCGGGATTTGCCCGTTGAGCTTGATGCCCTGAAGTTTTTCAGCGTCGGCCAGCGGCAGTTTTTCATCGGGGGCAGACGGTGTCAGCCACGCGAGTTTGTCGGTGCTGACGGTCTGAGCCAGCATCAGTGAGGAAATTTCCTCGGGCAGGTTGGCTGATTGGCTGAAGTTCAACAGGCAGAAAATCAGCGCTGAATCTTCCGGCTTCCAGTATTCAGGCTTGTAACCAGTGGCCGCGAGGTCTGCTGGCAACTTGTCGCGGTAGCGGAACAGGTAGGCGTTGACCCCGCGCGCATAGACTTCGAAGAAGCGTTTGAGGCGCGGCGAAGACGCCTTGTATAGCTCGCCTGCGCTTTTCTTCAAGTTGACGGCGCGCATGTAGCGATCAGCGTCCAGCAGGTCCAGACCGGACATCTCCGACAAGCGGCCCTGAGCCAATAGGCGCAGGGTGACCATTTGCGTGATGCGATCGCTGGCGTGGACGTATCCAAGGGCGAACAGCGCGTCGTGGAAAGTGTTGCTTTCGATCAACGGCATGCCCATGGCATTGCGGCGCACCGAAACGTTCTGCGCCAGGCCCTTGAGCGGCTGCACGCCGCTGGTCGGCGGGAGGGTGTCCTGGGTGTTCCAGGTCTGACAACCGGTCAGGCTTAAAACACTGGCCACTGCTGCGGCAACGCCGAACCGGGGAAGGAAATGTGTAAGGGCTGGCGAGGCCATGGCAAAGCTCCTGCGGGGGTAGTGGTGCCCGGCCTCGAAAGTCGCTGTTCACTTTTGACGGCGTCTAATGTCGCCAGACTGCGTTGCCGCTCCTCGCCATAGCGGGCTATGACTCGTCGCGGCGCCTTGTCTGACAACATTAGCCACTCGTCAAAAGATGAACGGACTTCCGAGGCCGGGCACATTAAGGGCGCTACGTTAGTGAGCAGGAGGTAGCCGCGCAAGCGGCGGCGGGGTTATTTCTTCACCGGTGGCGAGGGGATTGCGTCGTTTTTCAGGATTCGTCCTGTTTGCGTTCGATCGCTTGCCTGTAAAAGGAGGTGATGCTGAAGTGCGTGAAATTCAATGACCCAGCATGAGAAAAACCGGCATGGAGCTCAAAACGAACGCGGCGCTGATCATCATTGATCAACAAAAAGGCATCCTGCATCCCAAACTGGGTCGCCGAAATAACCCTCAGGCCGAGGAGCGAATCCTCGATTTGCTAACGCATTGGCGGCGAACCGGGCGACCGGTGATTCACGTGCAGCACCTGTCCCGGTCGCCGGAATCGGTGTTCTGGCCGGAGCAGTCCGGGGTGGAGTTTCAGGTGCGGTTCCAGCCACGAACCGGTGAGCAGCTCATACAAAAGCAGGTCCCGGATGCGTTTTGTTCGACCCGTTTGGAGGCGAGTTTGCGCGAGGCTGGGATTGATCAACTGGTGATTGTTGGCGTGGCGACTAACAACTCGGTGGAGTCCACGGTGCGAACGGCCGGGAATCTTGGGTTTGATGCGTGGGTGGCGGAGGATGCGTGCTTTACCTTCGACAAGGCTGACTTCTTTGGTAAAGCCCATACAGCCGAGGAAGTGCATGCGATGTCGCTGGGGAATTTGCATGGGGAATACGCGACGGTCGTGAGCACTGCGGCAATTCTCAAGTCCGACTGAAACCGTGCAGGAGCCGGGGGACGCCCGGCTTCTGCGCAGAACAGTGCTTCAACGCATTATGCGCCGTGGCACTTCTTGAATTTCTTGCCGTTGCCGCAGGGGCAAGGGTCGTTGCGACCGACGTCTTTCAGGGCGTTGCGCACCGGTTCCTGGTGGGCGTGGCCGCAGTTCGGACCGTGAACATGGCCGTGGTCGTGATCATGGTGGTCGTGATGGTCGTGATGGTCGTGATCGTGGTTGCAGTCAGGGCCATGGACATGGGGTTGCTGGGTCATCGGTTTTGCTCCGGAATTAAATCGGCGGGGATTATCACGCCATTACGCGCAAGGTGCACGTAGTGGGCGATGAATAAACCGGTTTCCAATTCACCTTCCAGGCGATAGGGGATGGGCTGGTCGGGTTTTTTCAGCAGTTTCACCAGATCCCGGACCTTGGGCCAAAGATTGGTGCGGATCGGCACTTTAAAGTAGGCACTGCGCTTGGGACCGACCGTGAACCAATGCTCGTGCTCGCCTTCGGTCAGCAGCATGTTGCCCAAGTGAATGCGGTACTCGATGCCTCGCACGGTCAGGTCACTGTCGTTGGGGTTGTCGATGCGAAAGTGCAGGAGGAATCGTTGCTGCATCAGCTTGGCCTGGACCACTTCGACCTTGACCAGATGCACCTGCGGCTCCGGCAAATCGTCGCCGAACCAGGACGCGCAGCCGCCGAGCCCCAGAAACAGGAGCAAGGTGAGGGTTTGAAAGACGCGCCGTTGACTGAGCATGGAGTGACTCCCTTTGATGCCCAGTCTAGTCTCTTGCGATTACCTCAACTGCTGAAATAACCCGCACAACACTTCTTGAATTTCTGTCCGCTGGCGCAAGGGCACGCATCATTGCGTCCGGCCTTGAGTTGTACGGTGGGGTCGATGAAGTACCAGTGGCCGGCGTTCTGCACGAACGACGAGCGCTCGCGGTGGCTGTGTTCACCGCTGCCATCGTGCCAGCGCGCGGTGAAGGTCACGAAGGCGTGTTCCGGCTGACCGCCGAAGACCTCCGAGCTTTCCACTTCAAGGCCCAGCCAGGTGCTTTGGACGCTCCAGTCGCTGATGGACTGTCGATCGAGGCCGGCCTGTTGCGCGGGCAGGGTGGTTGTCACCAGGTAATCGATCAGCCCCAATACATAGGCGCTGTAGCGCGAACGCATCAAGGCTTCGGCACAAGGCGCCAGATGGCCGGCATGGTAATGACCGCAACAGGCATCCAGCAGGGTGCCGCTGCCGCAGGGGCAAATGGACGTACTCATTGCGTTACCACCAATATTTACCGAAGTTTTCCGGATTGGCCCAGAACCGTGAGTTTAGCCAGTCGGGTACTTGTTTGTAGTCAAGCAGATCATAGGTGAACAGGGTCAGCACCTGATCGTCGCGCTGGAAGCGTTCGCTGGCCTGCAGGGCCAGGGAGAAAAAGTCGGTCTCCTGCCAGCCGCTGGCCGGCAAGTCCGCCAGCACCGCGATGCGACTGGCGTTGAGGTTACGGATCCCGCCAAGCAGATTCAGGCCATCGCGCTTGGGCAAATGTTCGAGGCAATCGACCACCAGCGCCAAGTCAAACCGGCGCGCGGCCAATTCGGCCGGCAACGCCCCGGGTGCCGCGTGTGCAACACAGGTGTCCGGGTGCGCCAGCTTGAAGGCCTCAAGCGCGGGGAATTCGCTGGCGCCAATCAGCAACAGGCGCGCGGGGGCGTAACGATCAAGCAAAGCGGCCAACGCCTGCTGGGGCGTGCGCGAAGAAATACCTGCAATCATCTAAGTTCCTCAATCAGAGCTGCCAAGACTAGCCTGCTCAAGGGACCGGGCCTAGAGGTGGTTTCTCTCAAAAGCGTCGATCTACCGTGAACACGGGACGAAACTGCAATGGCCTACTGCTGGCGGAGATTAAAACTCGGGTCTTTACTACCTGAATCGGTCCTAAGCCGGTCCCCTCAGGAGAAAACCAGATGAGCATAGTTCGCACAGCATTACCCTTGGTTCTGCTAACCAGTGTGTTGACTGGTTGCGCAGGTTTGCAGAAAACCGACTGGCCGACCTGTGCGGCGGTCGGTGGTGTCGTGGGTGCAGGTCTCGGCGCGACCGAGAGCTCGGCATGGGCGGGGTATGGCGCGCTGATCGTCGGCGCCACGGCTGCGGCCTATTGCTGGGTTCACGGTGATGGCGACGAAGACGGCGATGGCGTGCCGGATAGCCGCGACAAGTGCCCGGGTACGCCTAGAGGCGTGCAGGTCGATGCCGACGGCTGCCCTCCACCGGTGCCTGCGCCAGTGGTCGAAGAAGCGGCCGTGGTTAAAGAAGAAGTCATCGTCATTCGCGATGTTCATTTCCAGTTCGACAAAGCCACACTTACTCCTTCCGATAAAGAAGTCCTCAACACCATCGCCACGCGCCTGAAGCAGGAATCAAGTACCGCCCAGTTGACCGTAACCGGTTACACCGACAGCGTGGGCAGTGACGCCTACAACCAGAAACTGTCGGATCGTCGTGCGCACTCGGTGGTCGAATACCTGATTTCCCAAGGTGTACCACGCAGCAGCTTCGTATCTGTCACCGGTGCCGGTGAAAGCCAACCGGTCGCCGATAACCAAACCGCTGACGGCCGCTCGTCGAACCGTCGCACTGAAATCAAAATCAACCGCTAAACCCCTCGTATTCCGCGGCTTGTGCAGTCGCGGATGCGGATCTTTACTCCTGTGTAACCGGCATTGGCCGGTAACACAGGAGCTTTCACCATGAGTGTTCTCACACGGACCGCGCCAGTAGCGTGGCGGCCTACCTGTTGAGTCAGGGCCTGGCGCCAAACAAAGTCACCAGCGCGGGCAAGGGCGAAAGTCAGCCGGTGGCCGATAACGAAACGGATGAAGGGCGGGCGAAGAACCGTCGGGTGGCGTTGCACATCAATCGCTGAGCCCCGTAATAGAGCCGTTGGGCGACAAGTGAAGTCGGTCCGGCGGACATTCGACGGCCTTCATGAAGAATTTTCCGTTGGCCTCTGGCTTATCCCGCATGGAAGCCGGTACTGTGCGCGCAAAGAATAATTCTCAACGGGGGAGCGTATGAACGTGTTTTGGGCGCTGGGGAAGTTATTGACCCTGCTGTTCTGGCTGGTGGTGCTGGTCAATCAATTCACGCCGTTTATCAATCCTCTGCATCTATTGGTCGATCTGGTTGGCAGCCTGTTGGCGCTGCTCCATTTTCTGGAGGCGGTGTTCTGCTACCGCAGTCTCAGAGGTCGCGCTCACCCTTGGCGTGATCGCCTGAAGATCCTCTTTTTCGGCGTTTTCCACCTGCAAACCATCCCGGCTCCCACCGTACTGAAGGCTTCCCATGCGTAAACTCTGTCTGCTCGCTGCACTCATCAGCCCATTGGCTTGCGCTCAGGTGGTGAGCGTCGAAAGCAACGCCTTGATGCGTTTGCCCAACACCGCCAGCACCTTGCAGCTGGAACGCCTGGAAGTGGCCGATTACGGTACCTTGTTGATTCCCTCGAATGTGACCGAGGTCATCGTCGGTGAATTGCGTCTGGGTCGTGAAGCGCGGATCGCCATCGTACCCAGCGAACAGCCGCTTGAGCTGAAGGTCAGTCGTGCGCAGTTGTCCGAAGGCAGCCAGATCACTGCTCGCGGTGCGCCGGGGACTTACCTCAAAGCGGCTCGCTCCGGGCGTAACCTGAATGTGCAGATCAGGGCGCTGAGCGCGCCGCTATTGTGGGTGGACGCTCGCGGCGGCGCGGGCGCACCGGGTTTCGTCGGTCTCGATGGGGCCAACGGTCAGGCGCCGGGTTGTACCTGGGGTCAGGCCGGTCGCGGTGCTGATGGCAGTAATGGCAGCGACGGTCAGCCGGGAGCACCGGGTGCGCTGGTAAGGCTGGAAGTGCCGCGCGATTACCCGGCGCAACAGATCAAGGTTCAGGTGGCCGGCGGTGCCGGTGGCGTGGCCGGGCCCGGCGGCAAGCCGGGAGCGGGTGGCAAGGCCAAGGGCTGCTTCGTCTACAAGGCCGATGGCGGAAAAAGTGGTCGTCCAGGTGCTGATGGCCAGCCTGGGTCTGCGGGTGCGACGGGGGCGGTGACTGTTCAGCGGTTGTAAGAATGCCCCTCGCCACAAAAGCTGCGAGGCTTTAGAACGTAGGCCGCGCTGCAGCAATCGCCACCAGCCCCAACCCGACAATCAGATTAATCCCCACCAACTTGCGAATCCTCCCCAGCACCGAGGCCCCCGTCGGCCAATCCTGCGCCGACACCGCCGTGCGCAACTCCGGCAACAACAATGCCTGAATCCGGATAAATAGCGCCGTCATCACCACGTACAATCCCATCATCACCTGCACATACCGCGGCGCCGCTTCAAAACCGCTGTACTGCAAATGAATCATGCCCACACCGCTGATCGGCAAAAGCACCACCGCGACCCAGACCCAGCGGAAAAAACCTTGAAACACTTCTATCCACAGCTTTAAACGGGCAGGGCCTTCCAGGGCCTTCATCGCCGCGGGGCGCAAGACCATCCACGCGAAAAACATGCCGCCCACCCATACCAGGGCGGATAGGACATGCAGGGTATAAACGAGGCTAAAAGCGGTCATTGAGGTACTCCGTTCTGCGCGGGATTAATTAGCGCGGTATGATAGCCGCCGATCCGAACCACTGAAAATTTATCCAGCGTTTTTTGCGCCCGACAATCCATGATCAGCACCGAACTCAAAACCACGATCCAGGGCGCCTACTCGCGTTTTCTCGAAGCCAAGAGCCTCAAACCGCGCTACGGGCAACGCCTGATGATCGCCGAAATTGCCAAGGTCCTCGGTGACATCGACACCGACGACGAAGGCCGGCGCAGTGGCGACCCCGCGATTGTCGCGGTGGAAGCCGGCACCGGTACCGGTAAAACCGTGGCCTACAGCCTGGCTGCAATCCCCACTGCGAAGGCCGCCGGCAAGCGCCTGGTGATTGCCACGGCCACCGTGGCCCTGCAAGAGCAGATCGTCTACAAGGATTTGCCTGACCTGATGCGCAACAGCGGGCTGAATTTCAGCTTTGCCCTGGCCAAGGGGCGCGGGCGCTACATGTGCCTGTCCAAGCTCGACATGTTGCTTCAGGAAGGTCACGCGCAAACCGCCACGGCGCAGCTGTTCGAAGAAGAAGGCTTCAAGATCGAGGTTGATGAGGCCAGTCAGAAGCTGTTCACCAGCATGATCGAGAAACTCGCGGGCAATAAGTGGGACGGCGACCGCGACAGTTGGTCGACCGCACTGGAAGATGCCGATTGGGCGCGTCTGACCACCGATCACAGCCAGTGCACCAACCGTCATTGCCCGAACTTCGGCCAGTGCGCCTTCTACAAGGCCCGCGAAGGCATGGGCAAGGTCGACGTGATCGTCACCAACCACGACATGGTCCTGGCCGACCTGGCGCTGGGCGGCGGTGCCGTGCTGCCGGACCCGCGCGACACCCTCTACGTGTTCGACGAAGGCCACCACCTGCCGGACAAGGCCATCGGCCATTTCGCCCATTACACACGTCTGCGTTCCACCGCCGACTGGCTGGAAACCACCGCCAAGAACCTCGCCAAATTGCTGGCCCAGCATCCGCTGCCGGGCGACTTGGGCAAGTTGATCGAGCAGGTGCCGGAACTCGCGCGGGAGATCAAGACACAGCAGCAATTCATGTTCACCGCCTGCGAGCAGGTCGCCGATTTCAAGCCCGGCGAAGACGTCGAAGGTCGCGAGCGGCCGCGTCATCGCTTCGTTGGCGGGGTCATTCCCGAGCACATGCGCGAAATGGGCATCGAGTTGAAGAAGGGCTTTGCCCGTCTGACCGATGTCTTTACCCGACTGACCGAACTGCTCAAGGACGGCATGGACGGCGAGGTCAACATCGGCATCGCCAGTAACCAGGCCGAAGAATGGTATCCGCTGTTTGGCAGCCTGTTGTCCCGCTCTTCGGGCAACTGGGAATTGTGGGGCGCGTTCACCGCAGAAGACCCGGAAGACAACCCGCCCATGGCTCGCTGGCTGACCCTGGCCGAAAGCGGTTCGCTGTTCGACATCGAGGTCAATGCCAGCCCGATCCTCGCGGCGGAAATGCTCCGGCGCAATTTGTGGAACGTGGCCTATGGCGCGCTGGTGACCTCGGCGACCCTGACCGCCCTCGGCACCTTCGACCGTTTCCGCATGCGTGCCGGCCTGCCGAAAAAAGCCGTGACTGCGGTCGTCCCGAGCCCGTTCCATCATGCCGACGCTGGCGTGCTGCGAGTGCCGGACCTGAAGGCCGATCCGCGTGATGCGCCGGCCCACACCGCAGCGATCATCCGCGACCTGCCAGCCTTGGTGGAAGGTTCGCGCGGCACCCTGGTGCTGTTCTCCTCGCGCAAACAGATGCAGGACGTGTTCGACGGCCTCGATCGCGACTGGCGCAAGCAAGTGTTCATTCAAGGCAACCTGTCGAAACAGGAAACCCTGAACAAGCACAAGGCACGGGTCGATGGCGGTGATTCCAGCGTGTTGTTCGGCCTGGCGAGTTTTGCCGAAGGGGTCGACTTGCCCGGTGCGTATTGTGAGCACGTGGTCATCGCGAAGATTCCGTTCTCGGTGCCCGACGATCCGGTCGAAGCGGCCCTGGCCGAGTGGATCGAGGCTCGGGGCGGGAATCCGTTCATGGAAATCTCGGTGCCGGATGCTTCGCTGAAGCTGGTCCAGGCCTGCGGTCGTTTGCTGCGCACCGAAGAAGACCGCGGCACCATCACGTTGCTCGATCGACGCCTGGTCACCCAGCGTTACGGCAAGGCAATCCTCAATGCGTTGCCTCCCTTCCGTCGTGAAATTTCCTGATACACCGGTGGGCAAATATGCCCACCGCGTTGTCTATCTCTCTACCATCGCTTTTCCATTGACCATTGTTGGTCGTTAGGGAGAACTTCGTTCTTATGATCCGCCGTTCGTTGCCCGCTGTTTTCGCTCTGATGTTCGCAGCCCCTGTGCTGGCAGCCCCTGCCGGCCAACAGACGCTGTTCAACTTCGTGCGCCCCGCCGACGTAGTCCAAGTGGCGACTCAGGACGCCAGCCTGCCGCAATCCAACGCCGAGCAAACGGCCGAGGGCGAAGTGCTGCGTCGGGTGACGTTCAACCCGGTGGCCCAACCGACCTTGCGTCTGACCCCGCAGACCGGCGCCTGGGACTGGTCGCAGTCGGGCTTCATGAGTTTACGGATTCAGAGTGCAATGAACTGGGCCGTGACCCTGTACGTGAAAATTCAGAGCAACGACGGCAAGACGCTGATAAGCCGCGTCGACTTGCCGGCCGGCCCTGCGCAAACGTTATGGGTGCCGCTGCAGCCCTTTTCGCCATTGAGCCTCGGCCTGAAAGCTGGCCCGCCGATGCCGATGATGTTTGAGGGGCAACGCGTATTGCTGGCCAGCAGCGTCGGTGAGCTGGAGCGCAGCCAAGTGGTATCGGTGACCTTGTCGATGGATCAGCCGAAAGTCGCTCAAAGTATTCTGCTTGAGCGCTTTGGCGTGCAGGACGGCGATGCGCTCACCCAAGCGGCTTTTGGCGGCCTTGTAGACGCTTACGGCCAGTCAACCCGGACCAAATGGCCAGAGAAAGTCAGCAGCGACGAGCAACTGAAAAGCGCCGCCGCCAAAGAACAGCAGCAACTGAAAACCTGGCTGGCCGAGCGCGAGAAGTCGTCCCTGGACAAGTTCGGTGGCTGGAACAAAGGCCCGGCATTCAAGGCCAGCGGCTTTTTCCGCACAGAGAAGCGCGACGGTCGCTGGTACCTGGTGACCCCTGAAGGGCATCCGTTTTATTCGCTTGGGGTCAACACCGTCACCCCGGACGTCAACCAGACTTACATCGCCGGTCGCGAATGGATGTTCGAATCCCTGCCAAAACCCGACGAGCCGCTGGCCAGCCACTATGGTGAAGGCGACAACCGCGGTGGCAACGGTGTCGATCAGGGCCGTGGATATAACGCCGGTCGCTGGTACGATTTCTATGGTGCCAACCTGCAGCGTTTGTATGGCGAACCTTGCGCACTGGGCAGCGACACCAAGGCCGGTGTCGCCGAAGCCGCCAAGGCTGACGCCGTGGAAGCGACGGCCGCGAAAGCGGCTGAGAAAACCCCCGCCGAACCCTGCAAAGCGGTTGTCGATGAAAAACAATGGGCCAGCCACACCCTTGATCGTCTGCAAGCCTGGGGCTTCAATACCCTCGGCAACTGGAGCGCCCCGGCGCTGGCCAGCGCTGACCGTGTGCCGTACACGTTGCCGCTGTCGATCGTCGGCGATTACGCCAGCATCAGCACTGGCACTGACTGGTGGGGTGGCATGCCCGACCCGTTTGACCCGCGTTTCGCCATGGCCACCGAACGTGCCGTGGCCATTGCCGCCCGCGACCATCGCGACGACCCGTGGCTGATCGGTTACTTTGCCGATAACGAACTGGCCTGGGCCGGCCCCGGCGATGACCCGAAAGCCCGCTACGCCCTCGCGTACGGCACGTTGAAGATGACTACCGACGTGCCGGCCAAACGCGCGTTCCTCAAGCAACTGCGGGACAAATACCGCAATCAGGCGGGTCTTTCCAAAGCCTGGGGCATTGATTTGCCGGCCTGGGAATTGATGGAAGACCCGGGCTTCGTGCCGCCGCTGCCCAGCGCCGAACACCCGGAAATCGAAGCCGACTTCAAATACTTCCAGAAGGTCTTCGCCGACACGTACTTCAAGACCATTTCCGACTCGCTCAAGTGGCACGCGCCGAATCAGCTGTTGCTGGGCGGTCGGTTTGCCATCAGCACCCCGGAAGCGGTTGAGTCCTGTGCCCAGTATTGCGACGTGCTGAGCTTCAACATGTATACCCTGCAACCGCAGGACGGTTACGATTTCGCCAAGCTGCGCAGCCTGGATAAACCGGTGTTGATCACCGAGTTCAACTTCGGCGCCGCGGATCGCGGCCCGTTCTGGGGTGGCGTGACGCAATTGGCGAAGGAAGAGGACCGTGGGCCGGCTTACGCCAATTTCCTCAAACAGGCGATGAGCGAACCGTCGATCGTCGGGGTGCACTGGTTCCAATACCTCGATCAACCGGTGACCGGTCGTCTGCTGGATGGCGAGAACGGGCACTTTGGTTTGGTGGGCATCACCGATCTGCCGTTCCAGGGGTTCGTCGATAGCGTACGCAAGAGCAATTTGCAGACCGTCGATCAGCTCGGTAAAGAAGCCGAGAAGGCGAAGGCTGAAGCGGATAAAGCCGGTCACGAAGCTGAGGGCGGCAAAAAAGGCGATGCTGGCAAAGGCGCAGGGCAGGGCGCTGGCCATGCGGGTGGGCATGCCGGCAATGGTCACTGAGTGCTGACAGGTACGTTGATTTTCTAAGTGTTTTTCGCCGGGCTGTATGGCGACCACCCGGCCCGCCACAGTTCCCAAAACCTTCTAGGGCTGGAACAATGCGGGCCACGTTGTAGAACATTATCCAGGGGAGTTGCGAGGTGCAGATTCAGGGTTTTTACGAGCTGAAGTTCGAAGCGGTGCGTGAGGCTTTCGCGGCGCTGTTCGACGATCCTCAGGAACGTGGCGCAGCGCTGTGCATCCAGATCGGCGGTGAAACCGTGGTCGACCTTTGGGCCGGTAGCGCCGATAAGGATGGCGCTGAAGCCTGGCACAGCGACACCATCGCCAACCTGTTTTCCTGCACCAAGACCTTTACCGCTGTGACCGCCCTGCAACTGGTGGCCGAAGGCAAACTGCAACTGGATGCCCCGGTTGCTCGCTACTGGCCGGCGTTCGCCGCTGCTGGCAAAGAGTCGGTCACCTTGCGTCAATTGCTCTGCCATCAGGCCGGTCTTCCGGCGGTGCGTGAGCTGCTGGCCCCGGAAGCCCTTTATGACTGGCAAACCATGGTTGACGCTTTGGCCGCCGAAGAACCGTGGTGGACGCCGGGAACCGGTCACGGTTACGCCGCGATCACCTACGGCTGGCTGGTCGGCGAGTTGCTGCGTCGTGCCGACGGTCGTGGTCCGGGTGAGTCCATCGTGGCACGGGTCGCGAAGCCTTTGGGGCTGGATTTCCACGTCGGTCTGGCGGATGAAGAGTTCCATCGCGTGGCGCACATCGCCCGTGTCAAGGGCAATGTCGGCGACGCCGCCGCCCAGCGCTTGCTGCAAGTGACTATGCGCGAGCCGACGGCCATGACCACGAGGGCGTTCACTAACCCGCCGTCGATCATGACCAGCACCAACAAACCCGAGTGGCGACGCATGCAGCAGCCGGCTGCCAATGGCCACGGCAATGCCCGCAGCCTGGCCGGGTTCTATGCCGGTCTGCTCGATGGCAGCTTGCTGGAAAGCGAAATGCTCGACGAACTGACGCGCGAACACAGCCTCGGCGAGGACAAGACTTTACTGACCCGGACCCGTTTCGGCCTGGGTTGCATGCTCGATCAACCGGACGTCCCCAACGCCACCTACGGCCTCGGCCCTCGTGCGTTCGGCCATCCGGGTGCCGGCGGTTCCATCGGCTTTGCTGACCCAGAACACGATGTGGCTTTCGGCTTTGTGACAAATACCTTAGGGCCGTACGTCTTGATGGATCCGCGCGCGCAAAAGCTTGTGCGGGCACTGGCCACTTGTCTGTAAATCGCGCTCAGGGGTTCCAGGGCCGGAACCCCAAGGCCTTTATGGTTTCCAAGCGTCTGTTTATCCGGGCCAATCCGGCCTGATATTTCAATATTTCATTTTGTGGATATCCAATGTCTTCCAATAAAACTCTCGCTTTGGCCCTGTGCTTCGCTATTACCGGATGCGCACAAACTCCACAAAATGACTCGGATGGCAGCAGCTGGTGGCCGTTCGGTTCCTCCGACAAAGTCGCCGCTAAAGACCCGGCTCCGGCTAAGGCTCCCGCACCCCTGAAGCCTGCCGCGACGGCTCCGGTAGCCAAGACTGAAAGCTCCAGCCACTGGTACTGGCCGTTCGGCTCCGATGATGCTGCCGACAAGACCCCGGCCAAGCCAGAAGTGAAACCAGAGGTAAAACCTGAAGCTAAACCTGCCGCTGTGACCAAGGCTGAGGCCGACGCCGGTGGCAAATGGTGGTGGCCGTTCGGCGGTAAAGAGCAAAGCACTGCCAAAGTCGTACCGATGCCTGATCCGAAAGTCACCCAGGCCTGGCTCGATGACTACGAACCGCGTCTGCGCGAAGCGATCAAGGGCAGCCATCTGCAACTCGAGCGCCGTGAAAACGTCTTGGTGGTGACCGCGCCGGTAGAAGGCTCGTTCAACCCTGACCGTCCGGCCATGCTGCTGCCGGTGACCCTCGGCCCATTCACTCGCGTCGCGAAAATCCTTGAAGTTGATCCAAAGACCGCCGTGCTGGTGCTCGGCCACAGTGATACGTCGGGCGCCGCACCGGCCAACGTGAAACTGAGCCAGGAGCGTGCCCAGGCCGTGGCGGCGATTTTCCGCCTCAGCGGTCTGCAGCGTGATCGTCTGATGCTGCGCGGTATGGGTGGCGAAGCCCCGCGTGCTGCCAACGACAGCAATGAAGGCCGTGCCTTGAACCGTCGAGTGGAACTGCTGGTGACCCCGCAAAACACCATGGTTGCGTTGCTGAGCAAGTACAACATGCCGGCCCCGGCGCCAGTGAAGATGGTTGCTGGCCAGGACATCAAGCCAGTGGTCAAGCCTGTTACTCCTGCACCGGCCGGCAAGAAAGCAGCTGTACCTGCCGCGAAAAAGGCCCCGGCCAAGAAAGCCGCCGCCAAGAAAGCGCCAGCTAAAACCGCGACTCCGGCGAAAAAGACCGCTCCGGCCAAAGCCGCTGTCGACCCGAAAAAAGCCACCGCCGCTGCTGCCGACGCCGACGCGACAAAGAAGTGATTCGTTAACTAAAAGGAATGCGCCATGACCCAGGGCCTGGCTGATATGCGTCGAGACTACACCCGTGATGGCCTGACCGAGGCACAAGCCCCGGCCGAGCCGTTCGGGCTGTTCCATCAGTGGTTTGCCGACGCGGTGAAAACCGAGCAACCCCCGGTAGAGGCTAATGCCATGACCCTGGCCACCGTCGATCAGGACGGTCGGCCGCACTGCCGCATTCTGCTGCTCAAGGGGCTGGACGAGCAGGGCTTCACTTTTTTCACCAACTACGACAGCGCCAAGGGCCAGCATCTGGCCGCGAACCCGTTCGCGGCCATGACCTTTTTCTGGCCGGCCCTTGAGCGCCAGGTGCGCATCGAAGGGCGAGTGGTGAAAGTCACGCCTGAAGAGTCCGACGCCTATTTTCAGGTCCGTCCACTGGGCAGCCGTCTCGGTGCCTGGGCTTCGCCTCAGAGCCGGGTGATCGCCGATCGCGCCGAACTGGAAGCGTTGCTCAAGAACACCGAGCAACGTTTCAGCGACACGCAACCTCATTGCCCTGAGCATTGGGGCGGTTATCGCTTGTTACCGGAGCGCATCGAGTTCTGGCAGGGCCGTCCGAGCCGCCTGCACGATCGCCTCAACTACCGTTTGCAGGGCGCCAACTGGATTTTTGAACGTCTGGCACCCTAAGCAGTCTACCGATCGGGATAGCCTGCCGCAGCGGCTTCAAGCCACTGGGGCAGGTCTCGGCGCTTGATCTGCTGCGCTTGAGCGTTCGCCAGTTGCTGGAGCATGAAAGTCTTTTTCTGCTCGTCTTTACCCGCCAGCGCCAACGCCAGATCGCGGTCCATCCAGCGTTTGATCCGCACGTATAACCACCCGTGGAAGTACAGACCGGCGACGGTGGCGACGACAATGATGAAGTAATCCATGAAAATCCTTGGTTGAGTGGCGCAGATTGCGGAATTTGCCGCTACTGTGTGTCAAGTTCGTGGTAGCGCCCTGTACCGGGCCTGAATCAAACCAATTTTATCCGGGCAAGGCCGTGACAGGCGTCAAGCTGCGGAGTTTAATGAGTACCTGTCCTTTGGAGTTGATGCTATGCGTAAGTCTGTTCTGCTGGTTGCTTCCTTTTCCACGATGGCGATGTTGCTCACTGGCTGCCAATCGAGCCTGACCGGTGACTCCTACTCCCGTGACGAAGCGCGTCGGGTGCAGACGGTTCGTATGGGTACCATCGAATCGCTGCGTCCGGTGAAAATCGAAGGCACCAAAACCCCGATCGGCGGCCTTGCCGGTGCGGCGGTTGGCGGTGTTGGCGGCAGCGCTATCGGTGGCGGTCGCGGCAGCATCGTTGCTGCCGTTATCGGTGCCGTCGCTGGCGGCCTGATCGGCTCGGCCACCGAAGAAGGCCTGACCCGTGCCCAAGGCGTGGAAATCACTGTTCGCGAAGACGACGGCAGCATGCGCGCCTACGTGCAACAGGTTCAGGAGAATGAAGTGTTCCGTGTGGGTGAGCGGGTGCGGATTGCTACGGTTGATGGGACTAGCCGCGTTTCGCATTAAGCGGGAACGGGTAAAAGAAAACCCCGATCAGGTGACTGGTCGGGTTTTTTTTGTTTTTGGGGATTTGGCTCTCTCACCATGCTTTCCGATATCGAAACGCAATCTGGTAGTCAAAAGCGGCATTATCAATTTGATGGTTGAACAGAGGCTGAATCTCAGGAATCCAAGCCGCTAAAACATCAAATCCTCCGTCGTATATCTCGCTTTCCGCCATCAAACCTAATGCTGCGATTATTGAGCCGTCATCGCCAAGGTCGGCGGAGTATTCCTTTCCGTCCGCTATTTCCGTTTCCTTGTCATACCAGTCCAATCTGACTTTCAGCCCCATGTGGTCCTCACAAATACTTTTTAATGTTGCGGTTTTTCTTGGGTGGATCTATTTGCTCACCCGTTTTGTGATCGAACGAGCCAAGATGACTTCCATCGCTTGCACGATAGGCTTCTAGCTCCCCATGCAACGAGTCCCATTCATAAATGGTTCTGCCTTTGGCATCAATCCAACGCTCTCGAAGGCCACCGCCCCCTTGTCGTGGGGTTTTCTTCTTCGCCGCGCTCAAGCCCGAAAATCCGGTAATTTCTTCTGTTTCGGGCGCGGAGTGATAGTCGTGATCGGGGTTAGGAAGTTTTCTTTCAGAAACACTAACCACAATATAAACCGGCGACACCTCCGAACCCGCAGGGAATACCAGAATGAAATCCTTGTACTCCGGCGGGTAAACCGGGTTCACGATAATGCTGTCAGCCGCTTTCGTCGGCGGATAAATCCAAATATGCGGTGCTTGCGGCGCAGCCTCCAGCGCGGGAATCCCGAGTATGTCGGAACCATCCACGGCCGGTGTCCAGATCAGCTCAACACCATCCCCGAGATCCGCCACCTGCTGACTGCCGCGCACACTGAACTGCACGACATCAACCATTTCCCAATCGCGGTTCTTGCCGGTGTAGAAACCATATCCCTTGAGACTGCCATCAGCCTGTTGCTCGACCCTAAGACGAACGCGGGTTCGAGCCTGTTTCAGGGCGCGCAACTGGTCTTCGGTATAGAGCGCGCTGTCGCCCAGGCTTGGCGTCCAGAACAGTGCGACTACCGTGGCCAATGCGGCGGTTCCAGCAGCGCCGATTGCGGCGACCGGAGCAGCGAGAGCCGGAGCACTCAGTGCAAGGCGGCCAAGGCCGAGCGAGACGGTACTGCCGCTGATGGTTTCAAGATTCAGCAGCCCGGCATCGTCTACCTCGCGAGCGCCGAGCCAGGCGACTTCTCCGTAGTCTTTGAGGCTGTCGGTGGGCACCATTCCCGAAGGGTTTGAGTAGTCGATGATAGCGTCCGGCAGCTTGCAGGACTTGGCAAAGACGCATCCCGCGCGAACGCCTTCGTGCTTTTTGGCCACGACCTCACGACTCCGCTCGAAGGCGTCTTGCCTCGCGAGCATGGCGTCGTAAGCGTTTTGTCGGGCCTCGCGCTCGGCCAGTTCGGTGGCCGTCATGAAGCGGTGAGTGACGTGGTGCCCGTCGCCTGACGGTGGATTCTGAACCCGGGGAATGTCCTTATTGCCAGCCACTGATCTTCCTTGCGTTCGTACGTCGACAGCCCTCAAAAAAGGGGCTGCGTGACGTTAACGAACGTGGCTAATCGTGGCTGTAGGACGAATCCTGAATGTCGCTAAGAGTGTTCTCTATCACTCAGGATTGCAGCGCAGTGCGCTTGCGACTCGCTGCCGCCGTCACCGCATAACCAATCAATGCCGCCAGAATCGAGCCGGTCAAAATCCCCATCCGATCCATCCCGGCGAATTCACTGGCGCCGGGCACGAAGGCCAGGGAGCCGACAAACAGGCTCATGGTGAAACCAATGCCACAGAGGATCGCAACGCCCAATACCTGGCCCCAATTGGCGCCTTGGGGCAGGGCGGCGATGCCGATTTTCACCGCCAGCCAGGTCAGGCCGAAGACGCCGAGGGTTTTGCCCAGCAGCAGGCCAACCGCAATGCCCATGGGCACGTGGTGGGTGAAGCTTTCCATGGTCACGCCACTCAGGGACAGGCCGGCATTGGCGAAGGCGAACAGTGGCAGGATGCCGTAGGCCACCCATGGATGCAGGGCGTGTTCGAGGGTCAGCAGTGGCGAAGGTTCGGCGTTTTTCGTGCGCAATGGAATGCAGAAGGCCAGGGTCACACCGGCCAGTGTCGCGTGGACACCGCTCTTGAGGACGCAGACCCAGAGGATCAAACCGATGATCATGTACGGTCCGAGCTTGACTACGCCGAGCCGGTTCATCGCGATAAGCGCCACAATACACGCCGCGGCCAGCGCCAGTGACAGGGTCGACAGCGCGCCGGAATAGAAGATCGCGATGACGATGATGGCGCCGAGGTCGTCGATGATCGCCAGGGTCATCAGGAATAGCTTCAGTGAAACCGGCACGCGTTTACCGAGCAAGGCGAGTACGCCAAGGGCGAAGGCTATGTCGGTGGCCATCGGGATGGCCCAGCCGCCCAGGGCTGCCGGGTTGTCCCTGTTCAAAAACCAGTAGAACAGCGCCGGTACCACCATGCCGCCAATCGCCGCCGCGCCGGGCAGGACGATTTGTGACGGTTTCGACAGTTGACCATCAAGGACTTCGCGCTTCACTTCCAGGCCGATCAGGAGGAAGAACATGGCCATCAGACCGTCGTTGATCCACAGCAACAAAGGCTTGGCGATATTCAGCGCGCCGATCTGGGCGACCACGGGGGTGTCCAGCAGGCCGTTATAAAGCCACGACAACGGGGAGTTGTTGATGATCAACGCCAGGGCTGCGGCAGCGATCAATAACAGACCGCTGGCAGCTTCCAACTGAAAGAAACGCGTGAACGTGTTACGCAGAGGCAAGGTCGCTCTCCATCGATGAATTCAAAAGGTGGCACACCCTAACCCGTACCGTTAGTTGTTAAAACAAAAGTTATATTCTTTTTTGTTATAAGCCGTGACAGCGGGAACAGCGGGAAGGACCTGAGCCTAGCAGTTGCCGAACGTATTGGACCTCAGCTGTACCTGTGCGTGATGTAGGTTTTTTCCTAAGCTTGAAGACTGAGCCTTGCGAAAAGGCCGACTCTTGCCCGATTCGACGAGAAAAACACCATGAGCGACAACCGACAGTGGGCCCGCGAAGCCATCCGAATCATCGAAGCCGACTTCCAGCGCAGTGCCGACACCCACCTGATCCCCTTGCCGCTGCCGGGTTTTCCGGGCATCGAGTTGTATTTCAAGGATGAGTCCAGCCATCCCACCGGCAGCCTGAAGCATCGGTTGGCGCGCTCGCTGTTTTTGTATGCGCTGTGTAACGGCTGGCTCAAACCCGGTGCGCCGGTGATTGAAGCGTCCAGTGGTTCGACGGCCATTTCCGAGGCGTACTTCGCCCGTATGCTGGGTTTGCCGTTCATTGCGGTGATGCCGGCGAGTACCTCCAAGGAGAAGATCGCGCAGATTGCTTTCTACGGCGGAAAAAGCCATCTGGTCGACGATCCGACACAGATTTACGCCGAATCTGAACGCCTGGCTCGCGAACACGACGGGCATTTCATCGACCAGTTCACCTACGCCGAACGCGCTACCGACTGGCGGGCGAACAACAACATCGCCGAGTCGATCTTCCAGCAAATGCGCTTCGAGCTGCACCCCGAGCCGAGCTGGCTGATTTCCAGCCCCGGCACCGGCGGCACCACCGCGACGCTGGGCCGATACGTGCGTTATCGCCAGCATTGCACCCGCGTACTGTGTGCCGACGCCGAGCGTTCGGTGTTCTTCGATTACTACCAGACCGGCGACGCTAGCCTGTGCCTGGACCATGGCTCGCGGATTGAAGGCATTGGCCGGCCGCGGGTGGAAGCGTCGTTCCTGCCCAAGGTGATCGATGCGATGATCAAAGTGCCGGATGCCCTGTCACTGGCGGCCATGCATTACCTGGCGCAGCGTTTGGGGCGCCATGTTGGCGGGTCGAGCGGGACCAACCTGATCGGCGCCTTGATGGCGGCCCGGCAGATGGCGGCGGCGGGAGAGTCGGGATCGATCGTGGCGATTCTGTGTGATGGCGGCGAACGTTATGCCACCACCTATTACGATCAGGATTGGCTCAAGGCTCAGGGGTATGAGTTGAGTGGTTTGATAGATGCGGTGGCGGCGAGTGTCGAGCGCGGTGAGCCGCTGCCGGCCACCGTGCTCCGTGCAAACATTTAAGTTGCTGACCTTGTAGGAGCGAGGCTTGCCCGCGAAGAACGATAATGCGGTCTTTCAGGAGAGACGGCGTCAACTTCTTCGCGGGCAAGCCTCGCTCCTTGTATGTTGACCCTGATTCCAACGAGAGAGGTTACGCTCAAGGATTCATTCAACAGCAAGTGCGTTTCTGGGGGAGGCCGATCGCTCCTGAAGGCAGGATTTGCTCCTGACCTTGTCTGTAGAGAGGCCCCCCCGCCTCATTGCC
>NZ_JASBRE010000079.1 GCF_029960815.1 Pseudomonas sp. AL03 | reverse complement strand
TGCGCATCGAGGACAGGAAAGGCGCCGAGGAAATTGCCCTGCGTGCCCAGCGCGATTTTGTCCAGCACGTCCTCAATGACGAACGCCTTCAAGTCGATAACCAGCGCACCGTGGTCATCGGCGGGGTTGCCAGCCACGACCTGCGCGGTGAAGAACATCACCTGACCCACGGCAACCGCCTGACGGAACTCAAACAGGACGACCACCTGTTGGTCCATGGCGACCGCCACATCCGCACCACCAATCACCTGCTCAACGCCACCCAGCACATTCAGCTCAATGCAGGCCAACAAGTCGTCATCGACGGCGGTGTGCACCTGACAGTCCAGGCGGGCGGTCACTGGCTGACGCTCGGGCCGGAAGGCATTTTCAGCAGTGTGCCGATTCTAGTGGGCGGCGCCCCGACCGTGGGTCTACCCGCCGAGCCTCTGATGCCGGGAGCCGTGCCCCTGCTGAAAGTGACGTTCGATGCGGTCCAGCAACGCCATGCGTTGATTTCAACCCGCGCCTCGCGCTGCCTGATATGCGAGGCCGCTCAAGCATGAAGCTTTTGACCTCATTGCCTGAAGACCTGCCATGGAGCGAGCAACAGGCTTTCCTGTTGCTGGACGGTGCGACCTTGAGTGATTTGCCGGAGCGCTTGAAACAACTGAGTCCCGGCGCCACCACCGTCGCGCTATATGACTGTGCGCCGTTCACTGCGCTGCGGGATATCTCACCGCTGTTGGTGGCCGTTCAACAACCTGACGAGCCACTCGTTCAGTTTTATCTGGAGCACGCACACGAGGAATCGAG
>NZ_JASBRE010000078.1 GCF_029960815.1 Pseudomonas sp. AL03 | reverse complement strand
AAGGCAGGATTTGCTCCTGACCTTGTCTGTAGAGAGGCCCCCCCGCCTCATTGCCCACCACGAAGAGTATCGAGAAGCCGACAAGTCGGACTTCGCATTACAAGGTTGCAGTGGCATGAAGTTCGAGGTCGGGGGAACCGGAAGCAATCTTACCTAAAGTCAGGGAAGTGAAAAGCATGAATACTCATGTCGGCATAGACATTGGTGCCAAAACGTCTGCCATGGGATGGCGGCAGAACGGCAAAACAGTCGGCCAGTGGGACATTCAGCACACGCCCAAGGGTCGTAAGGCCGCGGTGAATAAGATGATGGGCCTCAAACCGCTGAGCGTGGTCATGGAGGCCACCGGTATTTACTACCTGGATCTTGCGTTGGAGTTGCATGCCGCGGGCTTACCGGTCTCGGTGATCAACCCAAAAAGCTTCCACAACTTTGCCAAGTTGATGTTGCAAAACAGCAAGACTGACCAGATCGATGCGCAGTTGCTGGCTGAATATGGCGAGCGCATGGCACCCAGGCTTTGGGTCCCGCCTACGGCGGATCAAATGATGCTGCGTGCGATTGGCCGTCATATCAATCGACTGATTGGCCATCGGACCAGAGCCAAGAACGAATTGCATGCGCTACAAGCGACAGATACGAGTATTGAGTTGCTAATCGCAGATGAGAAAGACGCGATTGCAGCGCTGGACACACGGATTGATCGTTTGAAGAAAGCCGCACTTGATGCCATCGCCAAGTGCCCGAACCTGACCTTGCAGTTTCGCTGCATGATGGCGGCACCCGGCGTGGGAGAGGCTTCAGCGATTGCTGCACTGGCTGAGTTGACGACGCTACCTGTAACGCTCAAATCGGCACAGGTGAGCCGTTATGCGGGGCTGGACGTGAGATTGACCCAGTCAGGAACAAGTGTGAACCGCCCTGGCCGAATGTCGAAATGTGGCAACGCCTACTTACGCGCAGCGATGTTCATGCCGGC
>NZ_JASBRE010000077.1 GCF_029960815.1 Pseudomonas sp. AL03 | reverse complement strand
GCGATCTTGTACCCAACGGATCAGCGACGGCCAAAGCCTTGGATTACAGCCTTAAGCGCTGGGTCGCGCTGACGCGCTACCTGGAAGATGGGGCCGTGCCCATCGACTACAACCCAGTCGAGAATCAGATCCGGCCGTGGGCGCTCGGGCGTTCAAACTGGTTGTTTGCCGGGTCGCTTCGCAGCGGCAAACGAGCGGCGGCGATCATGAGCTTGATCCAGTCAGCGCGTATGAATGGGCATGATCCGTATGCCTATCTCAAAGATGTGCTGACGCGGTTGCCGATGCAGCGAGCGAGTGAGATCGACCAACTGCTGCCGCATCAGTGGGTATCTGCCTGAGTCATGCAAGGTGACTTCGGCGGACGCTTACTGGTGTTGGGCGCCCAGTTTATGAGTTAACTGTTAATGGGCAGTCGCAGCGCATTGCTGTGACTGTTGGAGGAAATGGATTTATCGTTGGCGCAAATCCGAGGGGGAGCGTTAATTGAAAAATATAAAATTGATGGCGGATTATCAGTGTCATCCTCTTTGGAATATGTCCCCTGATGAGTATGGGGACATAGATCCTTGCGAGCTTCCAATCTCTAAAGAACTTCGGCTGCGTCTGGTGAAGTGGGCCGCTATATATGATGAAGCACTGGATGCTGATTATCCACCAAACTCCGGGTTTAAGAGTGAAGATCTAGAGCGCGAATTCAAGCGGGAGGGAGAGCAATTGGCCGAATGTTTGAGAAGTGAGCTCGGTCCGGATTTTTCTATTTCGCTTAAGATTTAGTTAGTGCGAAGGTCCGGGGCTGTAATTGGACGGATTTATTTATTGCCGATGGCCAGAGCATAAATCAATCACTGAGAACCCTCTGATTTTTCTCACGACAAATCGAAGAGCCAAGACTGTCACGTTTTTTGTATGAGCAATATGCAACGGGCGACCAACTGGTCGCCCGTTTTCATTCACTCCGCAGCCTGCGCCCGCAACCGCCGACCAATCACATCCATCAAATCACAACCATCACGCAACG
>NZ_JASBRE010000076.1 GCF_029960815.1 Pseudomonas sp. AL03 | reverse complement strand
TGTAGTGGTCTAATGAAACCGGACACCCATTTAGGCGAGAATGCTCGCCAGATCGAGGTGTCAGATGACCAAACAACGCCGTTCCTTTTCTGCTGAATTCAAACGCGAGGCTGCCGACCTCGTGCTCAAGCAAAACTACAGCTACATCGAAGCCAGCCGCTCACTCGGCGTCGGCGAGTCGGCACTACGCCGCTGGGTCGACCAAGTTCAGCAGGAACGCCAAGGAGTCACCCCGCAGAGCAAAGCGCTGACACCGGAACAGCAAAAAATTCAGGAGTTGGAAGCCCGAATTACCCGCCTTGAACGGGAAAAATCGATATTAAAAAAGGCTACCGCGCTCTTGATGTCGGAAGATCACGAGCGTACGCGCTGATCAATCAGCTGAGCGTCCATGAGCCGATTGATTGGCTGTGCAAAGTGTTTGAGATCAATCGATCAAGTTATTACGCCCACCGCCTCAAGCACCGAACGCCGGATGTCGAACGGCTTCGGTTGCGGAGCCGGGTGAGCGAGTTATTTTCACAAAGTCGCAGCGCTGCCGGCAGCCGTAGCATTCTCTCGTTGATGCGTGACGATGGTGAGCAACTTGGTCGGTTCAAAGTGCGCAGCTTGATGCGCGAGCTTGACCTCGTGAGCAAACAACCAGGTTCTCATGCCTATAAACGAGCGACGGTTGAACGACTCGATATTCCGAACATTTTGAATCGAGAGTTCGATGTCCCGGCACCCAACCAGGTGTGGTGCGGCGACATCACCTACATTTGGGCCCAAGGGAAATGGCATTACCTAGCTGTCGTGCTGGATCTTTGCGCGCGCCGGGTGGTGGGCTGGGCGTTGTCGGAAAAGCCGGACGCCGAGTTGGTTATCAAGGCGCTGGATATGGCTTACGAGCAACGAGGAAGGCCTCAGAGCCTGCTGTTTCACTCGGATCAAGGGTCACAGTATGCGAGTCGTTTATTTCGCCAGCGGCTGTGGCGTTATCAAATGCGCCAGAGCATGAGTCGCCGGGGAAATTGCTGGGACAACGCGCCGATGGAGCGCGTGTTCCGCAGCTTGAAAACTGAATGGATACCGACCACGGGTTACAGAACTGCTCAAGAAGCCCAACGCGATATCAGCCATTTCTTGATGCATCGGTACAACTGGATTCGACCCTATCAATTCAACGATGGGCTGGCGCCAGCTCGCGCGGAAGAAAAACTTAACGTCGTGTCCGGGATTAGTTGACCACTACA
>NZ_JASBRE010000075.1 GCF_029960815.1 Pseudomonas sp. AL03 | reverse complement strand
TAATGAAATGGCTACCCCCGCCGCCCCCTGTGATCGCCCACTAAGCTTTCACAGGGGGCCTATCGGAGACCGTTGCCATGAACAAAGTAGCTATTGCCGCCATCGACCTGGGAAAACACTCCTTTCACCTGCATGCTCAAGATGATCGTGGTCATGAACTCCAGCGCAAAAAGTTTACTCGAGTGGCGCTGATCCAACACCTGGCGAACCTCGATCCCTGCACCGTCGTGATGGAAGCCTGTGGCGGCGCCCACTTCATGGCGCAGGAGGTCGCAAAGCTGGGACATACGCCCAAGCTCATTGCGCCTCATCTCGTGCGTCCTTATGTGAAAAGCAACAAGAACGACTTCGCTGACGCCGAGGCGATCTGCGAGGCAGCGACCCGCCCAACGATGCGTTTTGTGCCCCCCAAAACCCAGGCTCAGCAGGCGCTGGCCATGCTCAATTCGACACGCGATGCGTTCATCAAAGACCGCACCGCGACCGTCAATCGGATTCACGCAGCCCTTCTTGAAGTTGGCGTCAGCTTGGCCCCAGGCTTCAAATCCATCAAAGATCTTCCGGCACTGCTTGAGGCGAGTTCAGTGCCTGAGCCCTTCAAAAAAATTCTGATGATGCTGCATGAGCACTTCAACTACCTGGACGGTCAAGTCAAAAAACGGGACAAGGACGTGGAATGCCAGGCCGCTGGAGATGATCTGGCGGCTCGCTTGATGACCATGCCGTGTGTCGGCCCGATCACCTCCAGCGTCCTGGCTGCCGAGTTGGGCGATGGCAAACAGTTCAAATGCGGTCGAGGCTATTCGGCCTCGATCGGGCTGGTGCCCAAACAGCATTCCACGGGCGGCAAGACCGTGCTGTTGGGCATCAGCAAGCGCGGTGATCGAAACCAGAGGCGCCTGCTCATCCAGTGCGCCCGTGTTTACTTGATGCAGCTGGAGCGCCAGAAAGGCTGGCTGGCGGACTGGGTCCGTCAGCTATTGGCCCACCATCACTCCAACCATGTGGTCTGCGCGCTGGCCAACAAACTGGCGAGGATCGCCTGGGCAATTGCAGCACACCACACTGAATTCGATGCAGGGCCAACCGCGATGAACGCCTGACCCTGCTGTCACCCGAGCACCACCCACCTGGTTTTGCGATGCTGGATAACAGATGACGTGAACGGCCAACCGGCCTGACGACAACCCTGAGCTCCCACACGGCTGAAAGGCCGTTCAAATAATTAGGATCGTCGGGCATCGATTCTCATCGAGGCGCGGGGGCCACAACCCCACTCAGACGCCGGATAGATGAAAGCAAGCCAAACACGCATCAAAAACAGTATTGCAGAAAAGGGGGTAACCATAGATGTGGGAGCG
>NZ_JASBRE010000074.1 GCF_029960815.1 Pseudomonas sp. AL03 | reverse complement strand
CAGCCAACGACAGCGAGGGCGAGTCCATGAAAAAGCATACTTCGATTGATCAATCCCTGTCTTCTTCCGATTTGTCGGCCTGCACAACCGTGGCGGTCGATCTGGCCAAGCAGGTCTTTCAGGTCGCCGGTGAAGACGTCTTCGGCCAGGTGCACTACGAGCGACGGATCAAGTCGCGCGAGGCGTTTTATGAGTTTCTCCGCCAGTTGCCGCCTCATGTCGTGGTTCTGATGGAGACCGGTCCGGGTGCTCAAGCCTGGGCCCGGCAGTTGCAAGAGCAAGGCAATCTGGCGCGGATTCTTCCAGCCGGTTTGGTGGCCACCCATCGCAGCGGGCCTAAAAATGATCGCAACGATGCGCTGGCGATTCTGCGGGCTGGTCGCGATGAAAAGATCTACGCAGTGCCGGTCAAAAGCGTTGCGGCGCTGGCAATGCAGGCGTTGCATCGCGCCCGCCAAGGCTATGTGCGTCGACGCACGGCGGTGAGTAATCAGATGCGCGGCCTGCTGCTCGAGCACGGCGTGGCCTTGGCGCAGGGCGATGTTGCGATCAGCCAGAAAATTCCGCGGGTACTGGAAGATGCCACCCAGCCGGTGCCGGGCCTGCTGCGTGAACTGATCGACGAACTGTTGGCCGAGTGGCGCCATTTGGGCGAACGCATCAGCGTGCTGACGGGGCGCCTGGAAGTGGCCGCCAACGCCGACATGACGGCGAAGCGACTGATGACTGTGCGCGGCATCGGCCCAGTCACTGCCACGGCACTGGTGGCCAAGGAAACCAAGCCTGAGCGATTTCCCAATGCCCGCAAGTTTGCCGCGTACTTTGGCATGGTGCCTGACCAGCACAGCAGCGGGCAGACGGTCCGGCTGGGGGACATGACCAAGCGAGGCGATGTTTATTTACGCAGCCTGATGATCCAGGGAGCTCATGCGGTACTGCAACAACTACGACCTGATTCCCAGCAACCCGATGACCGCCGCTTGTTGCGCTGGATGAGCCGACTGGGCCGTAAGGAGGCTGCGGTCAGGTTAGCCAACCGCAACCTGCGAATCGTCTGGGTGCTTCTACAGAATGACCAGACTTATCGTCGCCAGGCTGGTGATGGCCAGCAAGCGACGATGAGCCACTGAGCGACAGAGTTCTGCCACCGAGGTACTAACTGTCCGGCCCTTTGCTGAAAAAAAATTGACCCCAGGTAAGACCGGCGTGGATTGATGCCTTAGCTGCTACTGGCCTTCGAGGCCTGACTGTAATCGGCATACCACGAGCTCTTCCAATTTTGGCCAGAAGCCGAAGACGGCTTCCTCGAATAGGCCTGATACATAGATGCAACGGGGCGGCGGTTTTTCAAAAGCGGGTAGACAGTGGGGGCGAGTCCATACATAGCAGCTG
>NZ_JASBRE010000073.1 GCF_029960815.1 Pseudomonas sp. AL03 | reverse complement strand
TAATGCTGTTCACTTAAGCGGAGCAGCCTTACGGTCTACTGGAAACCGGGTTTTCGAAATTTTCACCGTCCTTGGCCTCGAAGGCCTTGGGCGGTGATCCAGAAATAAGCCTCCAACACCTGCTCTTAGCTCAGCCAAACGTCTTCCTGTAGCTGAAATCGGATTGGCCGCTGCCATCACAATCAATTGCACGGCGATGTACTGACAAACCGGTTTGAAACGGATGTCCGAGGGTGCTCGGCCAAACGCCACCGCCGCCTGACTGGCCTCCCGACGAATCACGTTGTAAGCCAGCAACAGTCCCCACACTTCCTGATAGATCAGCTCGACTTTTTTGCTGCGCAAGGTCATTGCGTTTTGCTGCATCGAACTCTTGATGTCCCTGAAACCCAGCTCGATCTCCCAGCGCTCCTGATATAGCTTGGCAACGGCCTTGGTGTTGTAGGCGTTGGCCGGCAACGACGTCATGACGGTCTTCACTTTGCCTTGAACTTCATAGCTGACTTCGCGTACCTCCCAGTGCGATGGAAGAGCCGGGTTTCGCTTTCTGGCCTGCGGCGAGACTTTCATGCGCACCAAGCGGTCGTGCTGGCTGTAACGGCTCACTTCCTCACAGACCAACCCCTTCTTTGCCGGGATCAACCAATGACGGTTGGTGCCCGCACAACTCAGGCTCGACAGCAGTTCGGCACCCCAGAACCCTTTGTCGAATAACGTCACCGAGTGGTCGGGAATCTGCTGCAAGAACTCGTCGGCCAAGCGCATTTCACTGCGTCGGTAAGGACTCAATTGAGCATCCAGGATCACGTGCGAACGCACATTCATCAGCGCTACCAGACGCAGCATCGGAAACGGCGTCTGGCGATCGCTCGGAGTATTTCCCGACCCGAAGTGATCTCGAAGTTCGGGCGTATCCGGGGTGCGCAACAGCGCACCGTCTACCGCGAATACCTGCAGATCCTGCCAAGCATCATCGTCATAGCGCTCTGCGCCCCATTGAGTGCCAGTTTTGCGAAATAACCACTCAACAGGATCGGCACCGAGTCGCTTGCGCGCCTCGGTTACACCACTGCGGGCCAACAAGTGGTCAGAGGCTAGGCCTTGGGCGCAAATGTTTAAGCGTCTGGCGACCTCGTGAACCGGCTCATCACGAAACAACGCCATGCCGAGTACCAGCCAGAGCACTTGGTCAGCGGGCAGGCGACGTCGGCGAATGGTTGCCTGACTGGAGAGATCCAGCGCAGACGCTACCCACTCCATGGGTATGTTTTGGGTGAAGGTGCTCATGTCGCAGAAGTTGAAAAGGTCGCCGAGGTCGAGCAGGTCTTGTTGAACAGACATAAAAAATCCGATGCCAGAGGTCTGGCATCGGATTTTCGGTGAACCTCGGCTTGGACTCAAATGCTTAAGTGAACAGCATTA
>NZ_JASBRE010000072.1 GCF_029960815.1 Pseudomonas sp. AL03 | reverse complement strand
CCCAGAGTGTGTCAAAACACCCAAGCAAACCCTTGCTATGATTCCCCAGGATTTCATCGCAAGGGTTGCCCATGAAACGCTTCATCCAAGGCGAACACCGAGGTCAAAGTACCTTGCTCCCCGAGAGCCTGGACGATTACGTCAGCGACACCAATCCGGTGCGTGTAGTCGATGTCTTCGTCGACGAGCTCGACCTGATCACCTTGGGTTTTGAAAGCGCTATCCCTGCTGAAACTGGCCGACCCGCTTACCACCCCGCAGTCATGCTGAAGATCTACATCTACGGCTATCTAAACCGCATCCAGTCGAGCCGGCGCCTTGAACGTGAGGCGCAGCGTAACGTCGAGCTGATGTGGCTTACCGGTCGCTTGATGCCGGATTTCAAGACCATCGCCAACTTCCGCAAAGACAACGGCAAGGCCATTCGAGGCGTCTGCCGTCAGTTTGTTGTGCTGTGTCAGCAGTTGGGGCTTTTCTCGGAAAATTTCGTCGCCATCGACGGCAGTAAATTCAAGGCGGTGAACCACCGCGACCGCAATTTCACCAGCGCCAAACTGAAGCGGCGGATGGAAGAAATCGAATCGAGCATTGCCCGTTATCTAACGGCGCTGGATGCGGCTGATCGGGAAGAGCCCAAGCCCTCTGGGCCTAAAGGCGGCTTGGAAGAGAAAATCGCCAAACTGAAGGAGCAGATGAAGGCGCTTCAGGAGATTGAAATACAGCTTGAAGCATCGCCGGACAAACAGATCTCGCTGACCGACCCGGACGCCCGCTCCATGATGACGAGCGGTAATGGAATCGTGGGTTACAACGTGCAGACGGCGGTCGATACCAAGCACCATCTGATCGTCGCGCACGAGGTGACCAATGTGGGTCACGACCGTGATCAGCTCAGCTCGATGGCCCAGCAGGCCCGTGAGGCGATGAAACTCGAATCGTTGTCGGTGGTGGCTGACCGAGGGTACTTCAAAAGCGGGGAAATCCTAGCCTGTCACGAGGCAGGAATTACCGCTTATGTGCCGAAGACGCTGAGCTCGCGCGCCAAATTCAATGGACGCTTCAACAATGATGTTTTCGTCTACGACGCAGACAAAAATGTGTACATCTGCCCCGCCAAGGAAGTGCTGATTTGGCGCTCCTCTTACGTTGATAAAGGCAAGAAGCTGGACAGTTACTGGAGTTCCAACTGCCGGGCCTGCTCGATAAAAGCGCAATGCACGCCGGCCAGAGAGCGAAAGGTTCGTCGCTGGGAGCATGAGGCGGTGCTGGAGGAGATGCAGGTTCGCCTGGACAATGCGCCGCAGATGATGAGCATCCGCAAGCGAACGGTCGAGCATCCCTTCGGGACGCTGAAACAATGGATGGGTGCAACCCATTTCCTGACGCGACGATTAGCCGGGGTGAGCGCCGAAATGAGTTTGAACGTGCTCGCTTATAACTTGAAGCGGGTGATGAAAATCCTCGGTGCGCAGAATCTAATGAAAGCGCTGTCGGCCTGAAAAGGCCCTTTTTGCCCAATTGACGGGCTGTAACGCGTTGTTAGCGGCCTTGAGAAGGGGCTGGAGCGACGAAGAACGCTTTAGGCTCAATGAGTCAGCCAACACTCGTCGGCGCTACGCGCCGACGATGCTTGAGCCTGTTTTTACACACTCTGG
>NZ_JASBRE010000071.1 GCF_029960815.1 Pseudomonas sp. AL03 | reverse complement strand
GCGCGGTCTTCACCCGTGAGACATGGGCGGCAGCGGCCAAGGACGCGCAACTGAAAACCCACGTCGGGCCGGGCGAACTGGATCAGTACTACGGTTTCTGGAGCGGCGGCCATCAGGGTGAAGTGCGGATCATGGGCATTCCGTCGATGCGCGAGTTGTTGCGTGTTCCGGTGTTCAACGTCGATTCCGCCACCGGCTGGGGCCTGACCAACGAAAGCAAACGGGTCATGGGCGATAGCGCCCATTTCCAGAATGGCGATTGCCACCACCCGCATTTGTCCATGACCGACGGCAAGTACGACGGCAAGTACTTGTTCATCAATGACAAGGCCAACAGCCGGGTTGCGCGTATCCGTCTGGACATCATGAAGTGCGACAAGATGCTCACCGTGCCCAATGTTCAGGCCGTTCACGGGCTGCGCCTGCAGAAAGTGCCGCACACAAAATACGTGTTCGCCAATGCCGAATTCGTCATTCCACACCCCAATGACGGCAGCACCTTCGACCTGCAGGACAAGAACAGCTACACGATGTTCAACGCCATTGATGCCGAGAAGATGGAGATGGCCTTCCAGGTCATCGTCGACGGCAACCTCGATAACACCGACGCCGATTACACCGGCAAGTATGCGGCCTCTACCTGCTACAACTCGGAGAGGGCCTATGACCTGGGCGGCATGATGCGCAATGAACGCGACTGGGTGGTGGTGTTCAACATCCCGCGCATCGAAGCGGCGATCAAGGCGGGCAAGTTCATCACCCTGGACGGCTCGAAAGTGCCGGTGGTCGACGGTCGTAAAAACGAAGGCAAGGACAGCGCGTTCACGCGTTACATCCCGGTGCCGAAAAACCCTCACGGTCTCAATACTTCGCCCGATGGCAAGTACTTCATTGCCAACGGCAAGCTCTCGCCGACCTGCACGATCATTGCTATCGCCAAGCTGGATGATCTGTTCGACGACAAGTTCAAGGATCCGCGCGACGTAGTGGTCGGTGAGCCAGAGTTGGGTCTTGGCCCGCTTCACACCACCTACGACGGTCGCGGTAATGCCTACACCACGCTGTTTATCGACAGCCAGGTGGTGAAGTGGAACGTCGAGGAGGCGATTCGCGCGTACACCGGCGAGAAGGTCAATTACATCAAGCAGAAACTCGACGTGCATTACCAGCCGGGCCACAACCATGCGTCGCTGACCGAAACCAGCGAGGCCGACGGCCAATGGCTGATGGTCCTCAGCAAGTTTTCCAAGGACCGCTTCCTGCCGACCGGCCCGCTGCACCCGGAAAACGACCAGTTGATCGATATTTCCGGCGAGGAGATGAAACTGGTACACGACGGCCCGGCCTTCGCCGAGCCCCACGATTGCGTCATGGCCCGTCGCGACCAGATCAAGACCAAAAAAATCTGGGACCGCAACGACCCGTTTTTCGCCGAAACCGTGGTGATCGCCGCAAAAGACGGGATCAAGCTGGAGACCGACAACAAGGTCATCCGCGACGGTAACAAAGTCCGCGTCTACATGACCTCGATGGCTCCGGCTTACGGCCTGCCGGAATTCACCGTCAAACAGGGCAACGAGGTCACCGTAATCATCACCAACATCGACCAGATTGAAGACGTGACCCATGGCTTTGTGATGACCAACCATGGCGTGAGCATGGA
>NZ_JASBRE010000070.1 GCF_029960815.1 Pseudomonas sp. AL03 | reverse complement strand
TCAACAGCACTTCGGCCCACCCTTGCCACCGTAACGAGCCTCCTGGCGTTCCCGGAAGAACATCTCGTAGCTCATCACCGGTTTGTCCGGGTGTTTGCTTTGCATATGCTCGACGTAAGTGTCGTAGTCGGGCATCCCGACCATCAGGCGCGCGGCCTGACCGAGGTATTTACCGAGGCGACTCAGGTCATTGAACATGGTGCAATCCTCGATTACGCGTCCGGCAGAGCCTGGAATGGCGCTTCTTTATCCGTACGTTCTTTGGTGCCCCAAGCGGCGATACCGACCTTCAGTGCAAAGAACAGGATGCTGAAGACCACCAGCAAGAACATCGCCGTCAATGTTGCGTTGGTGTAGGCGTTGTAGATCACGTGCTGCATCTGCTCGATACTTTTGGCCGGGGCGAGGACCTGACCGTTGGCCAGGGCATCGCTGTATTTCTTGGCCAAGGCCAGGAAACCGATCGCCGGATTGGCATCGAACAGCTTGATGAAACCGGCGGTGGTGGTGCAGATCAGCAACCACACGGCTGGCAACATGGTGACCCAGACGTAGCGTTGGCGTTTCATTTTGATCAGTACGACGGTCGCCAACATCAGCGCGATACCGGCCAGCATCTGGTTGGAGATACCGAACAGCGGCCACAAGGTGTTGATGCCACCCAGCGGATCGATCACGCCCTGGTACAACAGGTAACCCCACATCGCCACACATCCTGCAGTTGCGATCAGGTTGGCGGTCCAGGAATCAGTACGCTTCAGCGCCGGCACGAAGGAGCCGAGCAGGTCTTGCAGCATGAAACGTCCGGCACGGGTCCCGGCGTCCACCGCTGTGAGGATGAACAACGCTTCGAACAGGATCGCGAAGTGGTACCAGAACGCCATGGTGTTTTCACCCGGCAGGACACTGTGCAGGATCTGCGCGATACCGACCGCCAGGGTCGGCGCACCGCCGGCACGGGCCAGGATGGTGGTTTCCCCGATGTCCTTGGCCACCGCTTGCAGGGCTTCCGGCGTAATCGCAAAACCCCAGCTGCTGACGGTTTGTGCCACAGCCACCACGTCACCGCCGACGATCGCCGCCGGACTGTTCATGGCGAAATACACGCCAGGCTCGATCACCGACGCGGCAACCATGGCCATGATGGCCACGAAGGACTCCATCAGCATGCCGCCGTAACCGATGTAACGGGCATGGCCTTCGTTAGCCAACAGTTTCGGCGTGGTCCCGGAAGCGATCAGCGCATGGAAACCCGACACCGCGCCACAGGCGATGGTGATGAACAGGAACGGGAACAGCCCGCCCTTCCACACCGGTCCGGTGCCATCGATGAACTGGGTCAACGCCGGCATTTTCAGGTCGGGCATGGTGATCAGGATGCCGATCGCCAAGGCCACGATGGTGCCGATCTTCAGAAAGGTCGACAGGTAGTCACGCGGCGCCAGGATCAGCCACACCGGCAATACCGCTGCGACGAAACCGTAGCCGATCAGCATCCAGGTAATCTGGATCCCGGTGAAACTGAAGGCCTTGGCCCACACCGGATCAGCGGCAATTTGCCCGCCCAGCCAGATCGAACCGAGCAGCAGCAACACGCCGACCACGGAGATTTCGCCGATGCGGCCCGGGCGGATGTAGCGCATGTAGATGCCCATGAACATCGCGATCGGGATGGTCGCCATCACCGTGAAAATCCCCCACGGGCTCTCGGCCAGGGCCTTGACCACGATCAGCGCCAGCACCGCGAGGATGATGATCATGATCAGGAAGCAGCCAAACAGCGCGATGGTCCCGGGGATGCGGCCCATTTCCTCACGAACCATGTCGCCGAGGGAGCGGCCGTTGCGGCGGGTGGACATGAACAGAACCATGAAGTCCTGAACGGCACCGGCCAACACCACGCCGGCAATCAGCCACAGCGTACCGGGCAAATAGCCCATCTGCGCCGCCAGGACCGGACCGACCAGCGGCCCCGCGCCAGCGATGGCGGCGAAGTGGTGACCGAAGAGTACGTGTTTGTTGGTCGGCACGTAGTCCAGACCGTCGTTGTTGACGACAGCGGGCGTGGCACGATTGGGGTCGAGTTGCATCACCTTGTTGGCGATGAACAGGCTGTAGTAACGATAAGCGACGAGATAGATAGCGACTGCTGCGACTACGATCCAGAGGGCGTTGATCGCTTCGCCGCGGCGCAGGGCCACGACAC
>NZ_JASBRE010000006.1 GCF_029960815.1 Pseudomonas sp. AL03 | reverse complement strand
CACCGGCGCGGCTCGGGCTGAAGTCATAAACCACTGCCTTAAGCGCCGAGAACGGCGTGGTGCAGTAAGCCCAGACATAAGCTCGGTGAGTTTTCTTCTCTCCGGGTGCAAGCATCTGCACCGGTGTCTCGTCGGCGTGGACGACTCGTTGGGCCAGTACAGCTTCTCGCAAAGCATCAACCAATGGCTGAAGCTGTACACCGGTCTGTCCCACCCATTGCGCCAGCGTTGAGCGCGCGATAGATAAACCGGCACGGCCGAAGATCTTTTCTTGCCGGTACAACGGCAAGTGGTCAGCGAACTTCGCCACCATTACGTGGGCCAGCAGGCCTGCGGTCGGGATGCTCTTGTCGATCACTTGGGCTGGCACTGGTGCCTGGATCAGTGTTTCACACTGGCGGCAGGCCCATTTCCCACGCACATGCTGTTCGACGGTAAACACGCCTGGCGTGTAATCCAGCTTCTCGCTGACGTCTTCGCCGATGCGCTGAAGTTGGCAGCCGCAAGGGCACTGGGTGTTTTCCGGTTCGTGATGAATTACGGTGCGTGGAAACTGCGGTGGCAGCGGCGCGCGCTTGGGTTGCTGGCGTTTCTCTTCTGGAGCGGGAGCTGGTCGGAGGGCGTTCAAATCGGCGTCAAACAGAGCTCCCCTTGCGATAAAGCTATGCCAGTGCGACACTGGGTTGCATTTTTGCGACATGCCGGGCTGATTTCGGGGGCGATTGTGTCTGTCCATCCTTCCTCACGCCTGAATTTCGGCTTGCGCAAGGCCGTGGCAATTTTTTATGGAAAGAAGGTAGCCCGATGTCTCTGGTAATGGAAAACCTGAATCGGTTTGAGCGTATTGAGTGTTCGAAGGTTCATGCGAAGGAGGCTTCTTACCCTAAGCATGTCCATGAAGAGTATGTGATCAGCGCAAATCTCAGTGGGTTGGAGCGGATCTGGTACGACGGCAAGCAACAAGACGTGTCATTGGGTGAGGTAACGCTTTACAACCCCATGACAGTCCAAGCGTCGGAGTTCTGCGGGAGAGGCGTGCAGTTCATTAGCGTGCATCTGGATGGCAATCAAGTCCGCAGCATCCTTAACCAGACTGCTAGCACGAATACCCTGCCCACATTCCAAGAGGGGGTTATCCGCGACCATGACCTGTTCCGCTCCATCGTCGACCTATTTGGACATCTGCGCTTGAGTAGCCGCGAAGAGGCACTATTGGTGCTGTTCAGGGAACTGCTGCGATTTCGCACAACTCCTGAGACAGATAGTGAGCCGTTGCAGGCGGAACAGCTGATCAATTTCATGAAGGCCAATCTATACGAGCCGATTGAGCTTAAAGACCTTTGCGCTGAAACCAACCTGTCAAAGTTTCATCTAGTGCGAAGCTTCAAGACCATCAATAAACTTCCCCCCATGCAGTATTTTATGCAGTTGCGTCTGATCGAAGCTCGCAAGCGTCTGCGTCTCGGTGATCCTCCGGCACGCATTGCCGTCGACCTGGGTTTTTTCGACCAGGCCCACATGAGCAATGCGTTTCGCAAAGTGATGGGTACGTCGCCGCGAAACTACAGTTCGATGCTCGGCGGTTGCGGGTCGCCCAAAAATTCGTTATAGCCGGTGATCACAACGTAGATAGCAAAGTAGGCAAAGATCACAGCTGAAGCCATGTAGGTGTATTTGACTAATTTTTGCCCCAGCAACTGCTTTCCCCGAGACGCAAGCAAACAAAGAACAAAAGCCCAAACTACCCCAGCGGCGAAAAAGCCGCTGAGGAATAACCCAGCGCTAGTTATGTCTGAACCCTGCCGGGCAATGATCGCGCCGCCCACTGCCGCGAACCAGAGAATGGCACTGGGAGAGGACATCGCTAACATGATGCCGCGTAAGAACAGTGCCAGACCACCGCTCCCCCACTGCCTTTCTGCCGCATCTGGATCACCCATTTTAGTTTTCAGGGCGCTCCACAGCATTTTTACGCTGAGATACGATAGGACAGCTGAGCCGCCAACCCACAGTCCCCAGCGCACCCACTCGATCTGCAGTAGTACGGCCATGCCAGCCATGGCCAGAATCGCGTAGATAAGATCCCCCACGCAAGTTCCAATCCCTAACCATACACTCTGAGCAAAGCCTCGCTGCATCGCAAGAGTGATCATGGCCAAATTGGCTAGGCCCAATTCCAAACAAAGAGATAGGCTAAGCAAAAAACCATTACTGAACTGCATCGATACACCCTTCCACTATCTGTTGAGCATAACCCAATGTAATGCCGCAGCTACCCAGGCCGAACATGAGATCCTCCTCATCTTCGATACGGTGCGGGCAATATATATCTATGAAACGTTCGAATTGCGCCAGATCGCCGACGAGCGCGGCTTTTATTAACTTCTGTGCGATGATACGCATGGTGTCGATGAATCGGTCGGTATCGACCGTCAGCCCGGTAATGGGTGTACCGCTAATCACCCCAGCATCATGCAGAATGCGCAACTGGATGTATGCGGAACCAGCATCAGGGAACTGGCGTGGCCCGCGACGGAGGTAACGTAACAGCTCCAGCACGTACATGCGGGTCATCTTTGCTGAGTCGAGACCTATGCTGCCGGCGATGCTTTCATCTACGCTTATCAGGAACCCGAATACGTCCGCCAAGGCCTCCTGGATCACCATCGATCCCCAGCGATCATGCTTACTCAACTGGCCAAAGCTGGTGTCCTGCAGAACAATGGAGTGGCCAAGGTCATGACCCCTGAACCAGGTAATCAGGTAGCGTTCGATCTCATTAGACGCAGGTAAGTCCCCTAGTTCCCAGTTGAAGAGCGGCGCCTGCTCTAAAGCGATCTTCTCGTAAAGATTGCGGTAGGTGTTTGCGAAGACAATAGTACGTTTAATGGGTGAATACTTGACGCCCTGGTCTTCGGGCATGAAGTAGGCGAAATGCTTAGGAAAGTAATTCGCTTCTCCCGCAATCCCGAATAGGTCGATGATCTTGTAGGCGCAGTGCGGCAATGCCTGCAAGGGGACGTCCAGCGTCTGGGCCAAACATTGCAAGGCTTTGGTAAAATGCTCATCGACACAGTCTGAAACGCATTGAAGTCCCGTATTTGGGGTTCCGAAAAATGCCGAGTAGAACATTTTTCGTGACTTCCCTAGCCAAGTTGACAACTCCCCCACATGACCAACCAATTCACGCTCGTTCAGCTCCGATAGGTGTTTGCTCATGATCGAGAACATTTCGCCGCCCATTAGCCCCTCGGCGATGAAACCAGCCGCCTTGCGGGAGTCGACATCCTCCAGTTGTGCGCTAACTTCTGCCAAGCGGGTGGCGATGTCTTTCTTCAGCGCGTCGGTTACGAGCGGAATGTGTTCGCCGTAACCTTGTAGGCTGCGCAGTGCATCTACTTGCTTCAAGATTTTACTAATCTGTTCAACTATGGATGGGGCGAGATTTTCAGGCGTCGGTAAATAAACCGTGCGAACGACATGCTGCATGCTAGGGGGCCAGAAAATGCTGCTCATCTTGGTGCTCCTTGGTAAGAGAGCCCATCAAACCTGTTCGCAATCAATGCTTATTGGAAAAAATTGCTCACGTTCTCGCGGAGCAAAGCTACCGGGCCACGGGCACCGATCAAGTAGTCGCCGATTATCCTAGCCATTGACGACTACGCAACCAACCCTGCCAGCGTCTGATAGTCCTGAGCCGCCTTAGCCTGGAGGCCGATGCATCCGCTGAAATCTCCTGCTTCTTCAGCGTTGTCAAAATCACTGGCGTAGTGCAAATCATCTCAGCTCTATCGCTACCATCATGATTCTTTTGTCAGATGCTTGATGCGTCGTCATCAGAAGTCTTTCCGCACTTCCCGAATGTCAACTTCGCCCATCGCTCCCAGGTGAATGTTCCGACAAGGTAACTTGGTGATGAGTCCGCATTCGAAAAGTATCCTAGGCATTTCCGATAATAAGCTCGACACCTCCCATCTCTCGGTCAGCGGCTTTATTACCTCTGCAACGAATGAATCGAGGTCGAAGTCCTGCGTAGCGACAAATGGCCCTGCGCGGGCATACCCTTCGAAAATGCCTGAGGCTATGCAGATGACTTCTCCGGCCTTCACGATCATAACGCCACCTTATGATTGTTCATGGGGCTTCATGGCAAAGATGAACACGACCATTACTGCAACACTCGCGGGGTGAAATGGTGCATCCCCTGTGAAAGCCGCAGAAACTCACGCAGGCTCGCACGTCCATTGTCGCGCTGGAACGTACCGAGCACGTACCGAGAGTTCACTGTGGTCAGCACCCAAAATCGTCCCTCGCGTTCAGCCTTAATAACGTCTGAAGTTCGGATTAAATGACCATCGCCGAACCGACCGTACTGGTCTTCGCGCTTGTGGCCAAAAACTACGCCTATGCCAGTGCGCGCCCAGATGGCGACTCCACAGAGGTAGGCGGTGACTGGCTCCTCAAATCCTTGCTTCTGAGCTTTGATGATTCGCAGAAGTTCGAAATCTGTGTGGCGCTTTACGTGAAAACTTACCTCAATCGTATTCAGCATAATTGCGTACCTTTGACCGCTCGTATGGAGACCAGGAATTCGACACGGGATCATCCACGCTGATGCCGTGCCGAAAATCTGATGGATTTCAGGCTGCGCGGATCATGCCCGCTTGAAAAATCGGGCTGAGATTGGTCAGTAAGTTGCTTTGGAAAGCAGGGTTGTGGGAGCTGTGGTATGTGGAGCCTGTCTCTACTTCTACTAGACACACCACGCACTCGTTCTCGTCTTCACCAAGTGTCACTTTGGTCAGGGTTTCCATGCGCCAACCTTTCGTGCCATTCATGTGAGCCGGCGTGACTACCTGAACATCGGTGACGATTGTCTCGTCGTCTTGAGCAATCAAAATTTGCTGTAGCCGATTTTCGTTGTCGACCATCAGCGCCGCTTCGGTGATTCTGTCTTGGTACTTTGCTTGGACGGTCACGTGATACCAATGGGTTCGTAGCACTCTGGATACCTTCTGCCAATGGCATTGGCCTTCGCCAAACATACCAGGGAGACCGATCATCTCGTTGTCATGGGTTCTGAACATTTTGTGTCTCTGAAGCTCAACGGGCTCGACGTACGAACCGAGGTTAAAAAAAGGAAAAAATGGTCTTCAGGCTCGCGGTTTGTTCATGCCCTGGGCCAATCAAGATGTAAATCGTATTTCTGGTTTCGAACACGACGCCGTCATTGAAGCTGGTGCACATGCTTGAACGAACCCAGTCGCCTTGCCGAAAACGTCCCTGACTGTCCTCGATCACATTGTGAGCAAATACGATCATTGGGAGCTGGCCGACTGCATGAACTTTGGCGAGCTCATCGGGCGTGACGTCGATGTGAAAAACTGTCCACTCTTCGACAAGGCAGTACGGCTTGCCAGGAAAGTTTTCGGATACGAGAGCTCGAGCTTCTGAACTGCTAGACAGACCAACACGGGGAGTACGTGGCCCACCTACAACGTCGGGTTCTTCGACGCTTGCCATAGGGTTTCCTTTCAGTAATTTTCATCAAATTGACAATATGACCCTTCTGGCCGCCGCTCACGGTGACCTGGCTGACCCACGTCAGCGATGCCTTGGCCTCTTGGGTGAGACCATTAAACCGCTACGCAAGCCGAGAGGCAATCATATTGAACCTAATAAGGCGTGTTATGACTGATTAGGATGTGGCCTTATCCTCAGATTTGCTTGGGGAAAATACCGATGGATACGGCAGAAGCGCTGGCTGTCGTGGTTCGTGGGATTCGCAGAGGGCAAGGCCTGTCTCAAGAGGACATCAACAGCATCGGGCGCTCTCATCTCAGCCGGATCGAGCGGGGGGAAGTAAGCATCACGCTTGACGTCCTGGTACGGCTCGCCGGGATCCTAGATCTCGACCCGGCTGCGCTGGTTCTGATGGCGACCTCGCTGCAAGCTCACGAGTCATTCAGTGACGGTCTAAAACGTCTCTCGAAGCAACTGACCAGAATCAAGAAGGCGGGGATTGATCTAGAAATTGAGTCACTGGTTCGGGCTGGGAAGTTACCTCCTGGTCGACCAGCTCGATCTGGGGCGGCGGCTAACGCGCTTGAGGCCAGTCGATTGAAGAATGACGGAGTGCCCGTTGTCGAGATCGCTGCAAGACTGGAGCTGTCTGAAGCGACTGTTCGCAGATATTTAAAAAAAAATCCACCCGACCAGCCGTGATTTTGAATGACGAGTACGCGACTGAAAATGTGTGAGGAGGGACTTCTATGGAAAGCCGCTATGGAATTCCTTGGCCCCGAACGTCTACATCACATGGTCGTTGAACTATGGGCCAACGCCAGCTCACCATCTCGCTCGACTGTTGAGTACCTTGGCAGCGACGTCCTAGGCAATGCCGTGCTCGATGTTTTGAGAGTCGCCCAAATCTCGGCAGGTGCTGTTGTCCCAAACAGGCCGAGTGAACCTGAGAGGTTGGCGATGTATTCCGCGCACGCCGGATATCTCGCGGACGAGTTATTGAATATTATCCCGGTCGAAAACATGCCGCGCAGTTTGAGGGGGTTTCGGCTTACAGCAGAAATGGGATTGTAGAGGGGATACCCCACCATCCGGCGCCAGAGCTGATCTTGTACACGGCACCTTAATCAGTCGTCGACGTCCAACGCTGAAGAAAGCGGCTCAATGAGCTGTGGGCCCTGATTACGAACATTACCTACGTCCTTGCTCACCTTGTACCAATGAAAGTCTGTAGCTGGCCGGCAGTGCTCCAGCGCAATCTCCCGCGCTCGTTCGGGTGAGGTGTCTAAGGCGATCCATTCGCGGGCGTGCTCAGGAGTCAATAAGGGCATAGTTCACCGCCTGGCTACTTAGGAAGTCGGCCAAGGAACCAGTGTTCGGAATGTCCTCTTGGAAACGAACATGTAGCAAAGCGAGCTTGGGTGGTGAGCTTGGCGACTGGACAGAAAAGTCCAAAGCGCATTTGACGAAGTCGTCTAGGGGAGACTGATTTAACAGCTTGTCTATGACCTCACTCAGTGAAGGCACAGTTGCTAATGGTGAGGACACGGTTCCATTCCCTGGGTAAAGCCCAACACGACCGGCAACACTGAGCAAACGTGAGCGCGGAATCTCTGTGATGTGGCGATAATGACGGGTATGTATGCAGATTGCCATCACCCAGAAATTGGCGGGGCTTCCGGGGTATGCCATAGATCGAGGTGTGTCAGGAAGGCCAAGGCAAGAGCACTCCCAGTCAAATACACATCTTAAGCTTCCACATCAGGAGCAGGAACAGGAACAGGAACAGGAGCAGGAGCAGGAGCAGGAGCAGGAGCAGGAGCAGGAGCAGGAGCAGGAGCAGGAGCAGGTCAAAGCCTAAGGGCTTTGACACCAAAAGCCTATGTGTCTAGAAAATCACCGCCGAATAAATCGTGTCGCGCACCAGGGTCGGTGAGGCCTCGTTGCTCATCATGATCGCCAGAATCACCACTTCCACCAGCACCGCAGCCAGCGTCAGGATCATCGTGCCGTAGGGGTCGCCGACTTTTTCCGCGAGCAGCTCGGCGTGATGGGCGACGCGCATGGAGGCCGCGACGATGAATGCGATCAGCACCAGGCCGGCGGTCAACGCAATGGGCTGGCCGCTGTGCAGCATCCAGTGTTCCATCGGGTAAGCGATGAATGCGGCAATCAGGGCCAGCAGCAAAAACTTTTCTTGCTTGAGGAGTGTGAGCATTGCGGGCCTTTTTGCCGTGTGAAGCGAAATCAGTGTGATGAGCTACTGACTGCGGGGCGGCGCTAACGTTTCGTTACACCTTAGCGCACCAGTGGATGGCGGCCGTGTCAGGTGATGCACTTTTATTGGCCTTGCGGGCCTCATCGCGGGCAAGCCCGCTCCCACATTGGATCGTGGTCTCCTGTGAGAGATTCTATGTTGCAGGGGAACCCTGCGGTCTTAAATTCGGCTGCATCACCCTGCTGTATCAGGATGCCGCCGGCGGCCTGCAAGTGCGAAACGTAAAAGGCGACTGGATCGACGCGCCACCCATCGACGGCACGTTCGTGGTCAACCTTGGCGACATCGGTGTGATGAACCGGCTGGCCAGGTTTTGCTAATTGTTTCCACGAGCATCTGTAGAATGCTCGCCATCTGCACCTGATGAGAAAAGACTATGTACGACTGGCTGAACGCCCTGCCCAAGGCAGAACTGCACCTGCACCTTGAGGGTTCGCTGGAGCCTGAGCTGCTGTTCGCCCTGGCCGATCGCAACAAGATTGCCCTGCCGTGGAGCGACGTCGAAACCCTGCGCAAGGCCTACGCCTTCAACAACCTGCAAGAGTTTCTCGACCTGTATTACCGGGGTGCCAACGTGTTGCGCACCTCTCAGGACTTCTACGACCTGACCTGGGCCTACCTGTTGCGTTGCAAGGCACAGAACGTGATTCACACCGAACCGTTCTTCGACCCACAGACCCACACCGACCGTGGCATACCGTTCGAAGTGGTGCTCAACGGCATCGCCGCCGCGCTGAAAGATGGTGAGCAGCAACTGGGCATCACCAGCGGTTTGATTCTCAGCTTTCTGCGTCACTTGAGCGAAGAAGAAGCCGAGAAAACCCTCGACCAGGCGCTGCCATTCCGTGATGCGTTTGTCGCTGTCGGTCTGGACAGTTCGGAAATGGGTCATCCGCCGAGCAAGTTCCAGCGCGTGTTCGATCGCGCTCGGCACGAAGGCTTCCTGACCGTCGCCCACGCCGGTGAAGAAGGCCCGCCCGAGTACATCTGGGAAGCCCTCGACCTGCTGAAAATCCAGCGCATCGACCATGGCGTGCGCGCCATCGAAGACGAGCGTTTGATGCAGCGGATTATCGACGAGCAAATCCCGTTGACCGTGTGCCCGTTGTCGAACACCAAACTCTGCGTGTTCGATCACATGTCTCAGCACAACATTCTCGACATGCTGGAACGTGGTGTGAAAGTGACCGTGAACTCGGATGACCCGGCGTACTTCGGCGGTTATGTCACCGAGAACTTCCACGCGCTCTACACCGATTTGGGCATGACCCAGGATCAGGCCAAGCGCCTGGCCCAGAACAGCCTGGATGCACGGTTGGTGAAACCCTAGTTACTGATCGATGGCGCTTACTGCTGGATGCGACCTGTTCGCAGCTCTGAACGACGCCCGAAGCTTCGGACGTCGATCTCGATGCGTCTATTACGCCATTTCCAGCTCGGTTTCCTTGGCGAACCGATGGATTTCACTCTGCCCCGCGGCGGTGATCTGCAAGGCTCGCGAATCGTTGGGCAGGCTCAACCAACCGGACTGCATGAACAATTGCAGCAACGCCGCCCCCAGTGATCCGCCCATGTGTGGGCGTCTTTCGCTCCAGTCTGGACAAGCGCAAGCGACACTGCTGTTGCGATGGGCCAGCGCCTGGATGAACACACCACGCGTCGCCAATTGCGTGGCGCCCTTGTGAGTGATCATGACTCGCTGATCGAACTGTTCGATCCAGCCTGAATCCAGCAGACGCTGATAAAGATCGGCGGCAAGGGTGCCGCCCAGATGGTCGTCGCAAAGCCTGGCGCGCAGTAATGACGAAGGCGCCACCTGAGGTTTGCCGATGGGGGCCGTGCGCTTGAAAACGTCCGGGATTTCCCGAGGCGTGCTGGCCAGGGTGGCGCTGGCCAGTGCCTCTATCGCGGCACCCACTTCAGGGGCGGCAATACGGAAGAACCGCTTGCGGCCGCGGATTTCGACTTTCAACAGACCTCCGGCGGACAAACGCCCCAGATGTGCACTGGCCGAAGACGGTGACAGGCCGGCCAACAAGGCCAGCTCTTCGGTTTGCCGCGCCGAGCCGTCCATCAAGGCCCACATCATTGCGCTGCGCTTTGGGTCAGCCAGCAACGTGGCGATCTGGCTGATGCAAGGTGCATGTTCCATGTATTCACTCCCTGTTGAATCGTTTCGTCTACTGCTCAGAGACATCTTGACCAGTAATGTGTCGTCGGCCAAGGCGTGGAAACCGCCATAAACCGGGCAAAGCCGACCAATCGCACAGGCCATTGCTTCGCAGGTTTCGCAAAGCCTCGGCGAATGACCCTGGGGCCTGGCTGACTCGGACGTGGACTCGCCATTGCGAGATCGACGGTGCGTACATGAGGCGAGCGCTAGTATAGGCGGGTTAACCGCCGGTTCCTGCCCTTGGGAAACCATTGGTGGTGATAGTTCCTGAGTGAAATTTCGCTATTTGCCTGCGACTAATGATCGGGGCCCGATAACGTCGGAAATTGGCTACTCAACCGGGCGCATCGGCTGGCGAGCATTTCCCGCAAAAGGTTCACCGGCTTACTCAATTGTGCGCGATGGGCGCACAGCAAATTCAGCGGTGCGCGCTCACAGGTCCATCCCACGCGCCGCCGCTGACAGACTGCCCAGGTCCGCCGCCCGGACAAACAACTGAAAGTCATCGAAACGCAGCATTTTTCAGCCTCGATTATCAAAAAAATATTGAAAGAGACTGCTCTTTTAGCGGGTTTTATCTTTAAGAGAAATAGCCAATCATCCGTCCCATCCAATTCATCCCATTCCCGGAGTCGAACATGTCCCAGCCTTTTACCGCTATCGCCACCCTCATCGCCAAAGCCGGCCAGCAAGACGCCCTCGAACAGCACCTGCGGGCGCTCCTGGAACCGACCCGCGCCGAGGCCGGTTGCGGTCAATACGACTTGCACCAGGACCTCGCCAATCCTCACGCCTTCTACATGATCGAACACTGGAGCAGCGACGAAGCCCTGCAAGCTCACGACGCCAGCGCGCATATCCAGAACTTCCGCGCCAAGGCCGGCGACTTTCTCGAACACTTCGACCTCAAGCGCCTGCGTTCCATCGTCTGATCTCTGCCTTCTTTATTACTGTTCAGGAGCCCCAATGAAAGCCATTGTCTACTACGCCTCCTTGCCCATCAGCGATTCAAACTCGCTGCAAGACATCGAACTGCCAGAGCCGGTCGCCGGCCCGCGCGACCTGTTGGTGGAAGTCAAAGCCATCTCGGTCAACCCGGTCGACACCAAAGTGCGCCAGAACGTCCAGCCCGAAGGCGGCGCGGCGAAAGTGCTGGGCTGGGACGTGGCCGGGGTGGTCAAGGCCGTCGGTAATGAAGTAACGCTGTTCAAGGCGGGCGACAAAGTCTTCTACGCCGGCTCCATCGCCCGCGCTGGCGGCAACAGCGAACTGCACGTGGTAGACGAGCGGATCGTCGGCCATATGCCGAAAACCCTCGGTTTCGCCGAAGCCGCCGCGTTGCCGCTGACCGCTATCACCGCGTGGGAATTACTCTTCGAGCGTCTGCAAGTGTGTGAAGATAAAACCGACCAAGGCCAGAGCCTTTTGATCGTTGGTGCCGCGGGCGGTGTGGGGTCGATCCTCACGCAATTGGCCAGCCAGCTCACCGGGTTGAAAGTCATCGGCACGGCTTCTCGCCCGCAAACCCAGAGCTGGGTTCGTGAGTTGGGTGCCGACCTGGTGATCGATCACAGCCAGCCGTTGAGCGAAGAACTCAAACGCGCCGGCATCGATCACGTGACCCACGTCGCCAGCCTGACCCAGACCGATCACCACCTGGATCAGTTGGTCGAGGCACTGGCGCCGCAAGGCAAACTGGCACTGATCGATGATCCGAAGGCGCTGGACGTGAGCAAGCTCAAGCGCAAGAGCCTGTCATTGCACTGGGAGTTCATGTACACCCGCTCGCTGTTCGAAACTGCAGACATGATCGAGCAGCACAAACTGCTCAACCGCGTTGCGCAGCTGATCGACGCCGGGACGCTGAAAACCACAGTCGGCGAGCACTTCGGGAGCATCAATGCGGCGAACCTGCGTCGTGCCCATGAACTGCTGGAAAGCGGTAAGTCCAAGGGCAAGATCGTGCTTGAAGGGTTCTAAAACGAGACAGCACCGGTGTCGGCCAAGGGTGGACGACACCGTCAGTCAGAAGATTGACCGTTGTCACAATTGCGATCGTATTCGGGTCTACAATCGTGAACTCTGCGGTGCAATCTTTTATGTGACATCTTTTACGAGAGGAGAGATCAGCAATGAAGATCCTGATAAAAGAATTGGCAAAATCCCAGTGGCAGGTCCGTCTGGACCAACACGCCGTGACATTCCGCAGCGAAGCCGAAGCTCGCGCCTTCACCCGCACCCTTGAAGCGCGACTACAAGCACCTCATCAAATTAATGAACACCAGCAGCGCGCTGCTGGCTAAGTTCGCCCTCAGACCTGGGCGTGTGCCAGTGCCAGTGCCCGGGCATTTTGCAAACGTCGGGTGAGCGTCGCCACGCTCACCACCAGAATTGCGCAAAGGCTGATGACCATGGCCATCGGCATGGCGCTGCCATCGTGTAAAACACCCACCAGCGCTGCTGCCCCGGCGGCGACGCTGAATTGCAGGCATCCGAGCATCGCCGACGCACTGCCGGCGCGAGCGCCCTGTCCGCTCATGGCGCAAGCCGAGGCGTTGGGGAGGATGCAACCGAGGCTGGCAATGCAGATAAATAGCGGAATTAGCAACGGCCATAACTGCACGGTGTGCAACGAACTGACGGCCAGCAGCGCCAGACCCGCGCCGAGGTAGATCCACACGGTGCGCGCCAGCAGAAACGCCGGGCCACGCTTGGCCAGCAGTCGCGCATTCACCTGCGCCACCAGAATGAATCCCGCCGCATTGGTACCGAACAGCCAGCCGAAATGCTCGGCGGGTACGCCATAAAGCTTGATGAAGACGAACGGTGAACCGGCGATGTAGGCGAACATCCCGGCGATGGCGATGCCACCGGTCAAGGCGTGGCCAAGGAACAACGGATCCGACAACAGTCGACCGTACTGACGCAACGCGCCGGACAACGGTTGACGCGGCACATGGGCCGGCAGACTTTCCGGCAGCCCGAGCGCCACGGTCAACCCTGCCAGCGCACTGAAACCGGTTAACACGAGAAAGATCGACTGCCAACCCGTGGTGTTGACCAACAGCCCACCGAGCATTGGCGCAAGAATCGGCGCCAGGCCCATCACCAGCATCAACTGCGAAAATACCTTCGCCGAACCCACCGCATCGCATTTATCGCTGACCACCGCTCGCGCGATTACCATCCCCGCGCACCCACCCAGCGCCTGAATGAAACGTGCGCCAATCAGCCATTCGAGATTCGGCGCATAGGCACACGCCAGGGAGGCTGCGGTGAACAGGCCGACGCCGGTCAGCAAGGGAATGCGTCGCCCGAAGCGATCCGCCACCGGGCCGTAAGCCAGCTGACCGATGGACAAGCCCAGGAAATACGCCGCCAGGGTCAGTTGAACGTGTTTTTCATCGGTGCCGAAGGCGAGCGCCATCGCCGGGAAGGCCGGCAGATAGAAATCGATTGCCAGCGGACCGAAGGCGCTCAAGGTGCCAAGAATCAAAATGGTACGGAAGTTCATCAGGCATCCAGTTGGACAGGGGTCGGCAGCCCCACAGTCTAGCCGCGCATGGACGCCTTGAACACTCCGTTAGGTTGCTAACTAATAAAACCCCTCAAGCAACTGATACCTGTGGGAGCGAGCTTGCTCGCGGTGGTGCGGTGGAACATTCAACATCTCAGTGACTGTTCTACCGCTATCGCGAGCAAGCTCGGCTCCTACAAAAATCGCTTCAGGAGACTTTCGCCTCGTAGCCTTCTTCGGTGATCACCGCGATCACTTGATCCGTTGTCAATGCACTGTCGACGCCAACTTCTTTCGCCGCCAGATCGATAAGCACGCTGGCCCCAGGATCCTTGGCTTGCAGCGCCTGAGTGATGGCTTTGATGCAGTGATCGCAGGACATGCCTTGAACGGTGAACACTTGCATGGGATGACTCCTTGAGTGAGGTTGCGTGCAGTCTCGAGCTTGCCACCATGGCAAGGTCAAGTTCTGAAGTGAGCTGCCGGGCTGGCAATCGGCGTCGCGCTCGGCCAAGCTGCGTCCATCAATGACTCGACATCAGGAGATTCAGCCATGCGCTGGTCAGCTCTCAGCCTGTTTGGCTTTCTCAGTCTTTTCGCCGTCGCGCCCTCGGTCAATGCGGCCGGGGAGGATTACGGCGTGCTGATCATTTCCCGCGAGCGCCTGGAAGTCTCGACCAACTGCGAAATCGGCGTGTATATCCAGGATCAGTTGTCAGCGCGGTTATTCCAGGAACAAAGCACCTCGTTCAACCTGCCGCCGGGCGATGTGTCCCTGCGCCTGAAACTGCTGCCGGGTCAGGCGCCGGGGTGCAACCCGGGCATGCTGGCTCCCGGTTCGCAGATCATCACGCTCAAGGCCGGTGACGTGCTGAAGTTCCGGATTGCGATGACGCAGGAAGGGATGTACCTCAAGCCCACAGCCCTCGATTACTGATTCCTTTCCGCTGATCGTTCCCACGCTCTGCGTGGGAATGCAGCCCGGGACGCTCCGCGTCCCAAGAGCGGACGCAGAGCGTCCATTGAGGCATTCCCACGCGGAGCGTGGGAACGATCAATTGTTGATTGGCGCTTGACCTTGCCCGCATGGCAAGGTTGATCCTGTAGTCATCTTCTACTGGGAGCGTGACCGATGTCCGAATCCACCACTTTCGATCTGCCGATTGCCGGCATGACCTGCGCCAGTTGCGCCGGGCGTGTCGAGCGTGCCTTGAGCAAAGTCATCGGCGCCTCTGCCGTCAGCGTCAACCTGGCCACCGAACAGGCCCGGGTTCAAGCGCCCAGTGACAGCCTGCCGGCGTTGATGGATGCGGTGCAGCAGGCCGGTTACAGCGTGCCGCAGCAGAGCCTGGAACTGAGCATCGACGGCATGACCTGCGCCTCCTGCGTCGGCCGGGTCGAACGAGCGCTGGCCAAGGTGCCAGGGGTCAAGAGCGTCAGCGTCAACCTGGCCAACGAACGCGCACACCTTGAGCTGCTCGGTCAGATCGATGCACAAACCTTGATTGCTGCCGTGATCAAGGCTGGCTACAGCGCCAGTGTCTGGGAAGTTGAACACCCACAAACCGACCATCAGCAACAGCGCCTGCACCGCGAGCGCTGGGCCTTGATCATGGCGATCGCCCTCGCCTCGCCGTTGGTGCTGCCGATGCTGCTGCAACCGTTCGATGTGCATTGGATGCTTCCTGCCTGGGTGCAATTCGCATTGGCCACGCCGGTGCAATTCATCTTCGGTGCGCGGTTTTATGTGGCCGCCTGGAAAGCGGTGCGTGCCGGTACCGGCAACATGGATTTGCTGGTCGCGTTGGGCACCAGCGCCGGTTATGGCTTGAGTCTCTATGAATGGGCCACCGCCGCCGGGCGCATGCCGCACCTTTATTTCGAAGCCTCGGCGGTGGTGATTGCCTTGGTGCTGCTGGGCAAGTACCTGGAAAGCCGCGCCAAACGCCAGACTGCCAGTGCCATCCGCGCCCTCGAAGCCTTGCGCCCGGAACGGGCGATTCAGGTTGTCGATGGTCGCGAGCAGGACGTCGCCATCAGCGCCTTGCGGCTCAATGATCTGGTGATGGTCAAACCCGGTGAACGCTTCCCGGTGGACGGCGAAGTGGTCGAAGGCCAGAGCCACGCCGACGAAGCGCTGATCAGCGGCGAAAGCCTGCCGGTGCCCAAACATCCCGGCGACAAGGTCACTGGCGGTGCGATCAATGGCGAAGGCCGGTTGCTCGTTCGCACCCTGGCCTTGGGCGCGGAAACCGTGCTGGCGCGCATCATTCGTCTGGTCGAAGACGCCCAGGCTGCAAAAGCGCCGATCCAGAAACTGGTGGATAAAGTCAGTCAGGTGTTTGTCCCTACGGTTCTGCTCATTGCGTTAGCAACCTTGATCGGTTGGTGGTTGTACGGCGCACCGATGGAAACGGCGCTGATCAATGCCGTGGCGGTATTGGTGATCGCTTGCCCGTGCGCCCTGGGGTTGGCCACGCCAACGGCAATCATGGCCGGCACCGGTGTGGCGGCGCGCTACGGGATTCTGATCAAGGACGCCGAAGCGCTGGAGCGCGCCCATGAAGTCAGCGCGGTGGTCTTCGACAAGACTGGCACGCTGACTTCGGGTACTCCGCGCATCGCTCATTTGAGCGCAATCAACAGTGACGAAGCGGCGTTGCTGAAAATGGCCGGTGCCCTGCAACGCGGCAGTGAACATCCGCTGGCCAAGGCGGTTCTGGACGCTTGCGCCGAACGCAGCTTGACGGTGGCCGATGTCACCGACAGCCAGTCCCTGACCGGCCGTGGCATCGCGGGCACGCTCGACGGTCGTCGATTGGCGCTGGGCAATCGTCGTCTGTTGGAAGAGAGCGGCTTGAGCGCAGGTGAATGGGCTGACTGCGCCACCGCGTGGGAAACCGAAGGCCGGACCCTGTCCTGGCTGATCGAGCAAAGTCCCGAACGACGTGTGCTGGGCCTCTTCGCTTTCGGTGACACGCTCAAACCCGGCGCGCTACAAGCCGTGCAACAACTTAGCGCACGGAACATCAGCAGCCACCTGCTGACCGGCGACAATCGCGGCAGTGCCAAAGTGGTTGCCGAGGCGCTGGGCATCAAGGATGTCCACGCCGAAGTGCTGCCAGCCGACAAAGCGGCCACCGTCGCCACACTTAAGAAAACCGGCGTGGTAGCGATGGTCGGCGACGGCATCAACGACGCACCGGCCTTGGCCGCCGCAGACATCGGCATCGCCATGGGCGGTGGTACCGACGTTGCGATGCACGCGGCCGGGATCACCCTGATGCGCGGCGACCCACGGTTGGTGCCGGCGGCGCTGGAGATCAGTCGCAAGACCTACGCGAAAATTCGTCAGAACCTGTTCTGGGCCTTCGTCTACAACCTGATCGGTATTCCGCTGGCAGCGTTCGGCTTTCTCAACCCGGTGCTGGCCGGTGCGGCCATGGCGTTGTCGAGCGTCAGCGTGGTGAGCAATGCGTTACTGTTGAAAACCTGGAAACCCAAGGATCTGGAGGACACTCAATGAACATCGGCCAAGCGGCCCGCCAGAGCGGCCTGAGCGCGAAGATGATTCGTTATTACGAATCCATCGGCTTGCTCAAAGCCGCCCATCGTACCGACAGCGGTTACCGGGTATACGGCGACGACGACCTGCATACCCTGGCGTTCATCAAGCGTTCCCGGGACCTGGGGTTCTCACTGGAAGAAGTCGGCAAACTGCTGACCCTCTGGCAGGACCGCCAAAGAGCCAGCGCCGACGTGAAGGCGCTGGCCCGTCAGCACATCGAAGCGCTGGACCAGAAAATCCGCGAACTCGGCCAACTGCGCGACACCTTGCAGGACCTGGTCGAACACTGCCACGGTGATCACCGTCCCGACTGCCCGATCCTCAAGAACCTGGAGTCGGGCTGTTGCGCCCAACCCGTTCGCCCCTGATTGCCAGCCCCTTCACCACCCACAAAGTGGTGAGGGGAATCCCGTGGAACAACAGCACCACGGCACCCGGCGTCCACCACGAATAGAACGGCGCCGCGACCAGCATGCCAACGCCGAACCCGGTCATTTGCAGCAGGGTCAGGAAGCTGAAGATCGGCAGGCGCAGGCTGTCCGGTTCACGCTGCAGACGCGACATCAGGCCGACTTCCGAGAAACCGTCGCCGATGCCCGCCGGCAGCGAGAACAGCAGCAGCCCGTAAAGGGTCTGCTGCTGAAACATCAGGATAAAGCCGCAGGACATCAGCAACACACCCAAGAAAAATCGTCGCTCGAGGTTCACGTTGTCCGAGCCTTTCAGCCGACTGGCGATGCGTGCACCGATGAGTTTTCCGCTGGCCCAGACCGCCAGCATCAGACCCAGCGTGGCGCTGGCCGACTCGGGCGTCAGCAGTTTGGAAATGATCGGAAAACCCACGTTGTGCGCAGCACTGCCAAGGGTGTCGGCCATGGCCACCGCGAGCATCGCCGCCACCACCGGTGTGCTGCGCAGGCCCTGGAGCAGGGCCGACCATCCGCCCCGTTCGTGGGAGGGTTCGGCGCTGGGCGCAGGTTGTGAAAAGCGCAGCGGCAAGATGAACAACGCGGCCAGCAGATAAGTGACCACGTTCAATGCAAACACCGTTTCAAAGCCGAATGCCGCCACTAAAAGCCCCGACACCAGACTTCCACCGACCATTGCTGCCGAGGAGGCCGAAGTGATCCAGGCGTTGGTCTTGAGCAGGTGTTCGTTTTCGATCAAGTGTGGCAACTGGCTGTTGAGGCCGATGGCGAACATCGAATTACCGAATCCCAGACCGAACGCAATTAACGGTAAAAGCAGTACGTGTTGGGCGACCGGCAGCACCAGGAGCAGGCCCAGCAGCCCGGCGCGCAACAGGTCGAAGGCAATCAGCGGCAGGCGCCCGACCCAGTGGCGATAGAAAGCGGTGCCGATCAGGCTGGCGAAAATCCCTCCACCCACACGACTGGCGAGAAAGATCCCGACGCTCATGGCGCTGTTGCTGAGCAGGTAGACGTAGGTGGCCAGGGCAACCATGTTGAGGAAGGCGCCGAAGTCAGAGATCAGACGGGCGGTGATGATCAGTTGGGCGTTGCGGGTGGAGGTGTTCACATTCAGTCCTTGAGTGTGGGAGGGTCCTTCAAGGGTTACGCGTTCGACAAAAAACCCGGCCGAAGCCGGGTTTCTCATCAACCAATCACTGCATCCAAGGCGGAGGCGGCTCTTCGGTTTTGCCCGGTGGTGCATCATCTGCCGCACGCACCGCTTGCTTGCGCTCTTCATCCAGGCGTGCCGCCTCGATCTCGCGCATGATCCCGCCAACGTCGGCCAACTCTTCCGGCTCGTCGAACTCGCCGGTCAAGACGCTGGCCGGGTGCAAGGTGCCGGCTTCGAACAACGCCCACATTTCCTTGGCGTACTTGGTCTTTTTCAACTCCGGCGCAAACCGCCCGAAGTACGACGCCATGTTGCCAACATCCCGCTCCAGCATGCTGAACGCGTGGTTGTTGCCCGCCGCGTCCACCGCTTGCGGCAGGTCGATGATCACCGGGCCAGTCGGGGTCAGCAGTACGTTGAACTCCGACAGGTCGCCGTGCACCAGACCGGTGCACAACATCAGCACGATCTGCGAAATCAGGAACGCGTGGTATTCGCGCGCCTGATCCGGTTCCAGCACCACGTCGTTCAAACGCGGCGCGGCATCACCGTACTCGTCGGCCACCAGTTCCATCAGCAGCACGCCTTCAAGGAAGTCGTAAGGCTGAGGGACCCGAACGCCAGCACCGGCCAGACGGAACAGCGCCGCCACTTCGGCATTCTGCCAGGCGTCTTCGGTTTCTTTCTTGCCGAACTTGGAGCCCTTGGCCATCGCTCGAGCCTGACGGCTGTTGCGCACCTTGCGGCCTTCCTGATACTCGGCCGCCTGACGGAAACTGCGTTTATTCGCCTCCTTGTAGACCTTCGCGCAACGTAACTCGTTGCCGCAGCGCACCACATAAACAGCTGCTTCTTTACCACTCATGAGTGGGCGCAGCACCTCGTCGACCAGACCGTCCTCGATCAGGGGTTCAATGCGTTTTGGAGTCTTCATCAGCTTTTATTGGGGGTCCTTTATTACCAAACACGCGAAAGTCATTCGTTATACGGCAATCCACTCATTCCGGGGAGGGGTTGCCGACCTATGAACGCTCCCATCGACATCAAGAAGCACACAATGTGCCGGATTAATCAGGCAAACCCGACCCTCGTCATCGGCCGCCTCAGATCATAGCTGAACCAGCGTCACGTGTTGCGGTAGGGCTTGGAGGGTTTTTGCGACAGAAGTTGACACCTCGATTCATACCCTCCGTAGGATTTTTCTTAATAGGCCTCAATTTCCGCCTCCATCTGCCGAAGTCATCAATGACAAAGTGATTTGTCCGACAATCGTTCTGCCAATAATCCGCGAGTCATCTGCACTGCGTGGGCCAACAAGAAAAATCTGGAGCGCGGATGAACATCAAACAGAAGTTGACCTGGGCGTTTGCAATCATCGCCTGCTTGCCGGTGGTGCTGGTCGCTACCCTCGTTGTGATGAACTTGCGCAGTGATGCCAAGGACAATTTCGTCGACGGCAGTGGTCGCGAAATTCGTCAGGTCAGCAACGCCATGCAACTGTTCTTTGACGGCATCAGCCAGAACGTGGATTACCTGGCGACCCAACCGCTGATCAAGAACTCCGACGACAGCCTCAAGACCTACATGAGCGCCAACGCCGAGAGCATTCCCCAAGGCGAGATGGACAAAAAGGTCTTCGGCCTCCTTCAGGACCTGGGTAACAGCCATCCGTCGTACGCCTATGCCATTCTCGGCACCGCGGCGGGCGGATATGTGTCCTGGCCGGACGATGCGAAGCTGAGCAATTACGACCCGCGTCAGCGCCCGTGGTACAAGGCTGCCCAGGCCAAACCGGGCAAGCCGTTCCGTACTGAGGCCTACTACTGGGCTCAGGATGACGCGACCTACGTCAGTACCGTGCGCACTGTCGACAACAAATTGGGTACCCATGGCGGCGTGGTCAGCATCGACGTGACGCTCAAGCAGCTCACCGAAATCGTCAAACAGATCAAGCTCGGTGAAACCGGCTACCTGATGCTTTTGGAAAACACTGGTACCGTGCTGGTCGATCCGAAGCAACCGGAACACAACTTTAAAGCGCTGAGCAGCCTCGGCGACGGCTACGCGCAACTGGCCAAGGCCGGCAAAGGGCTGGTGGAAGTCGAGTTGAACGGCGAACGCTACATGGCCAACGTCTGGCCGTCGGAGCAACTGGGCTGGACCTTTATCGGCCTTATCAAGCAAACCGACGTGATGAGTTCGGCCACTCAACTGACCTGGTTGATTGCGATCATCGCCGCCGTGCTGGCCGTGTTCTTCGCCATCGTCGGCGCCAGTTTCGCCAGCCTCATCGTGCGGCCGATCCGCAGCGTGGCCAGCGGTCTGGAAGGCATCGCCCAAGGTGAAGGCGACCTGACCAAGAACCTGCAAATCCGTGGCAGTGACGAAACCGCTCAACTGGCCAACTGGTTCAACCAGTTTTTGGCAGCGATTCGCAACCTGATTCAGAGCATTGGCGGCGCCGCGAACAAGATCCTCGCCACCTCCAAGAGTTCGACCCAGGTCTCCAGCGACATGGCCGAAGCGGCCGGGCGTCAGCGTGAAGCGGTGGACATGGTCTCCACGGCGTTCCACGAAATGGTCGCCACCGCCAACGAAGTCGCGCGCTCTTGCAGCCAGGCTGCGGAATCGGCCGACAGCGGCCAGCGCCAAGCGCGCGAAGGTCAGCAGCAGATTGATGCGGCAGTGACCAGCGTTGATCGCTTGAGCCAGGAAATCGAACAGTCGGCCCAGTCGATGCAACAGCTTGAGCGCGACAGCAACGACATTCAGTCAATCCTCGGGACCATTCGCTCGATTGCCGAACAGACCAACCTGCTGGCGCTGAATGCGGCCATCGAAGCGGCACGGGCCGGTGAACAGGGTCGTGGTTTTGCGGTGGTCGCCGATGAAGTTCGGGCACTGGCCAAACGCACCGCCGATTCCACGGCAGAAATCGACGGTTTGCTGGGCAACCTCGCCAAGCGCACCAGTCAGGTGACTCAGCAAATGCACGCCAGCCTGGAAGTGTCCCAGCAATCGGTGACGCGGATCGGTGAAGCACGCAGCAGCTTCGGGCTGATTCGCGAATCGGTCGACGTGATCCGCGATATGAACACCCAGATCGCTACCGCCGCGGAAGAACAGCACCAAGTGGCTGAAGACATCAACCGGCACATCAGCCAGATTCATGGTGATGCGCAGTTGGTGGCGGAGCTGGCGAACTCGGCGCGGGTGGATTCGCAGAGTTTGGCGGGGTTGTCGAATGAGTTGGATGGGTTGGTTCGGCGGTTCAGAACCTGATTCAGAACTCCGGGCCGCGCGCGGCCAATCGCGAGCAGGCTCGCGAAGAGGCCGTCACTGCTTGAATAACTCTCCCGGGGTGAACCCAAACAGGCTTTTGAACGCCGCAATAAACGCCGAAGTCGAGTCATACCCGCAAGACAGCGCGGCATTGGTCACGCTGTCCCTCTCCTCCAGCAAACTCAACGACGACAGCAATCGCATTCGCTGGCGCCACCCTCGAAAGCTCAACCCGGTTTCACGTTGAAAGAGCCGCATCAAGGTTTTCTCCGAGGTGCCCAACCGCTCGGCCCACTCCTGCAAGGTCACGTTCCGCTCCGGACTTTCAATCAGCTCATTGCACAACCCCAGCAAGCGTTCATGGCGCGGCAACGGAAGCGAGAAGCCGACTTCCGGCAGATGCGCCAACTGATCCAGCAACACGCCGACCAGCCGCGATTCCTGGCTGTCGCCCTGTGGATAATCAACCGGCAGCAAACAAAAACGCTTGATCAGCTCCCGGGCCAAAGGCGTCACTTCCAGCACCCGGCAGCGCCCGTCTGCCCACTCACAATCCTCGCGGCGTACATAGAGGCTGCGCATTTCGGCGCGCATCGAGGTCACCACCTGGTGTTCGAGATCCGCCGGAATCCAGATCCCCCACTGCGGCGGCGCAAAGAAACTGCCTTCGGCGGTGTGCACGCCGAGAACGCCGCTGATCGCGTAGGAAAACTGCACCCAATCGTGTCGATGAGGCGGCGTCCATGAACCGGCGCTGAGGCTTTCCGCACGGGCATAGAGCGGACGCGGCAACGCCGTCAGCGTCGGAATCGTCCGTTCAAGGGAAAGTTGTCCGTTAGTCGGCATTGATTGGCCTTATGTCGCAAGACGGCTGATGAGGCCGACGTTAGGCTAAGTCACCAATTCTTACAAATGTATTCGGTGCCGGTTATGCATACCTTTAAACACCTCAAACGCGTGGTCACCGACTGGTTCTTGTGCGGCATGTTGATCGCCACGCTGCTGTCGTATTTCTTCCCGACCTTCGGCGCTACCGGTGGCGGAATGCACGCTGAATACGTGATCAATATCGGTGTGTTCCTGGTGTTCTTCCTGCACGGGGTCAACCTGTCCAGCGAGCAGATCACTCACGGTCTGAAAAACTGGAAGCTGCACATGATGGTTCAGGGGTTCACCTTCGCCGTGTTTCCGCTGATCTGGCTGCTCAGTGACACGCTGTTGGGCTCGCACATTCCATCGCTGCTCATGCTCGGTTTCTTGTACCTCTGCGCCCTGCCCTCGACCATCTCCTCGTCCGTGGCCCTGACCGGCAGCGCGGGCGGCAACGTACCGGCGGCCATTCTCAATGCGAGCCTGTCCAGCGTGCTGGGGATTTTTCTGACGCCGTTGCTGGTGAGTTTCGTGGTCGGCAGCGGCGCTGGCGGCATCGATCTGGGCGCAACCCTGCTCGACCTCTGCGCCCTGTTGCTGTTGCCACTGGTGCTTGGTCAATTGCTGCGGCCGTTCTTCGGCAAGTTCTTCGCCCGCCACAAACGCTACACCAACATTGCCGACAAGCTGGTGATTCTGTTGTTGGTCTACGCGGCGTTCTGCAATTCGATGGTCTCGGGGATGTGGCAGCAACAGGGCAACAGCGTGATTCTCAGCGCGCTGATCGGCAGCGCGATCCTGCTGGCGATCATCCTGTGGATGACCACCCGCACCGCTCGCGCGTTGAAATTCAGCCCGGCCGATGAAATCGCAGCAGTGTTTTGCGCCAGCAAAAAATCCCTGGCCGCCGGTGCGCCAATGGCGGCGCTGATCTTCGGCGCCGACCCGGGCCTTGGGCTGATCCTGCTGCCGATCATGATCTATCACCCGTTGCAGCTGATCGTCTGCTCGGTCATGGCCGAGCGCTACGCCAACCGCAACCGGCAGCTGACGGCGCAACAAAACGCTGCGATCCTCAGCGCTCAATAATCGCCGTCACGCCTTGGCCACCGGCGGCGCAGATCGAGATCAACCCTCGGCCCTGCCCCGCTGCATCCAGCAACTTCGCCAGGCTAGCGACAATGCGTGCGCCGGTAGCGGCAAACGGATGCCCGGCAGCCAGTGAACTGCCTTTGACGTTGAGGCGGCTGCGGTCGATGGAACCCAGCGGCGCATCGAGGCTGAGACGGGTTTTGCAATAGTCCGGATCCTCCCAGGCCTTCAGCGTGCAGAGCACCTGCGCGGCGAAGGCCTCGTGGATTTCGTAGTAATCGAAGTCCTGCAAGGTCAAGCCATTGCGCGCCAGCAAACGCGGCACCGCATACACCGGTGCCATCAACAGCCCTTCGGCACCGTTGACGAAATCCACCGCCGCCGCCTCGCCATCGCGCAAATACGCGAGGATCGGTAGGCCACGCTCCTTGGCCCATTCTTCACTGCCCAGCAGCACCAGCGAGGCGCCATCAGTGAGCGGCGTCGAGTTGCCCGCCGTCAAAGTGCCTTTGGCGCTTTTTTCGAACGCGGGTTTGAGTGAGGCGAGTTTTTCCAGGGTCAGGTCCGGGCGCAGGTTGTTGTCGCGGGTCAGGTTGAGGAACGGCGTCATCAAATCGTTGTGCCAGCCTTCGGTGTAGGACGCGGCCATTTTCTGGTGACTTTCCAACGCCAGTTGGTCCTGTTCGGCGCGCGGAATGTTCCAGGTCTGGGCCATCAACTCGCAGTGCTCGCCCATGGACAGGCCGGTGCGCTGTTCGCTGATACTTGGCAGTTCCGGGATCAGATGACGGGGGCGCAGTTGCAGGAAAGTTTTCAGTTTGTCAGCGGTGGTCTTGGCGCTATTGGCTTGCAGAAGGATTTTGCGCAGGCCTTCATTGACGCCAATTGGCGCGTCGGAGGTAGTGTCGACGCCGCCGGCAATACCGCACTCGATCTGGCCTAGGGCAATCTTGTTCGCGACCAGCAAAGCCGCTTCAAGACCCGTGCCGCAGGCCTGCTGGACGTCATAAGCCGGGGTAGCGGGTGACAACCGCGAGCCGAGCACGCACTCGCGTGTCAGGTTCATGTCCCGCGGCAGCTTGAGGACGGCACCGGTGACCACTTCGCCCATGCGCAAACCGTGCAGGTTGTAGCGTTCGATCAAGCCTTCGAGCGCGGCGGTGAGCATCGCCTGGTTACTGGCGGTGGCGTACGCCCCGTTGGAACGGGCGAAGGGAATACGGTTACCACCAATAATCGCAACGCGGCGCAGCTGAGTCATGAAAAGCTCCCTATTCTGTGAAGGCTATAACCCACAAGCGTAGGCCTTATCTCGTGGATCGAACGACTAAACGCCATTCGTGGTCCACACTTTGAATCCCAGCTGCTGGAGCGCGTTCCATGTCTGACCGCTATATCGACTTCGCCAATTCATCCATCGGCCATCGTTTGGTCGGGGCCCTGGGTCTGCCGTCACCGGTACGGCTGGAGCGCTGGCAAGCTGGCCGGCTGCGCCCTGTTGAAGGGGCGCTGTTGATAGGCGGTGGCCCGCTGGCGGAAAAGGTCAGTGCCTTCGCCAACCGCCTGACCGACGCGATTTTCAGCTACGGCACCGAGCCTTCACTGGCCACCGCGTGGATTCCCGGCCACGGCCCCAAACTCAAAGCCGTGGTGTTCGACGCCAGTGACCTGGTGCAGACCGATCAACTCAAACAGCTGCGCGAGTTCTTCCAGCCGTTGATTAAAAACCTCGATCACAGCGCGCACCTGGTGATTCTGGGGCGCGCGCCGCAGACCTTGAGCGATCCGTTCGCCGCCAGCGCCCAGCGTGCGGTGGAAGGCTTCAGCCGGTCGCTGGCCAAGGAACTGCGCAACGGCGGCACCTTGCAGTTGATTTATGTCGGGGAAGGTGCGGAGGATCAACTGGAAGGCCCACTAAGGTTTTTCCTCTCGCCCAAAAGTGCGTTCGTTTCCGGGCAAGTGATTCGCTTGAACGCCTGCGACACGCCAGTGACGGACTGGACTCGTCCACTGTCCGGCCGCAAGGCGCTGGTGACGGGGGCAGCACGTGGCATCGGCGCCTCCATCGCCGAAACGCTGGCCCGCGACGGCGCCGACGTGATCCTGCTCGACGTGCCACCGGCCAAAACCGACCTCGAAGCCCTCGCCGCACGCCTCGGCGGGCGCAGCATTACCCTGGACATTTGCGCCGCAGACGCCGCCGCGCAGTTGATCGAGCAACTGCCCGACGGCATCGACATCGTGGTGCACAACGCCGGCATCACGCGGGATAAAACCCTGGCCAACATGACCCCGGAATTCTGGGACGCGGTGCTGGCGGTCAACCTCAATGCGCCGCAAGTGCTGACCAAAGCACTGCTCGACAATGGCACCCTGCATGACAACGGCCGGGTGATCCTGCTGGCGTCCATCAGCGGCATCGCCGGCAATCGCGGGCAAACCAATTACGCAGCGAGCAAGGCCGGGCTGATCGGTCTGGCTCAAGCCTGGGCGCCGCTGCTGAATGAACGCGGCATCAGCATCAACGCAGTAGCGCCGGGGTTCATCGAAACCCAAATGACGGCGCACGTGCCGTTTGCCTTACGTGAAGCCGGGCGACGCATGAGTTCGTTGGGTCAGGGCGGCTCGCCGCAAGACGTTGCCGAAGCGGTGGCGTGGCTGGCTCAACCGGGAACCGGCGCGTTTACCGGGCAAGCGCTGCGAGTGTGCGGGCAAAGTGTTTTGGGGGCTTAGGCATGATCATCGATTGGCACACACTCAACCGCGAACCGAGCCTGCCGGCGTTGTACGTGCGGGCAGCGACGCGACGCAAAGTCACCGGCACCACCCTGCCCGACTCGGGTTTACGCTGTTGGGTCAATGTCGATTCGAAGCGTCTGGCGGCCTATCGCAACGTCTGCGGTTTTGCCGACAACGGCCTGCTGCCGCCCACGTATCCACACCTCCTGGCGTTCGCGTTGCAGATGCAATTGCTGACGGCCAAGGAATTTCCGTTCCCGCTGCTGGGGTTGATTCACCTGAGCAACCGCATTCGCATCTTGCGTCCAATGGGCGGCGTGAATCGCGTGCGGGTCAGCGTGCAGGTGCAAAACCTTCAGCCACATGAAAAAGGTGCGACGTTCGATCTGGTGACGACGCTCGACGATCAGTTGGGGCCGCTGTGGGAAGCGCAAAGCCAGATGTTATGCCGCGGGGTCAAACTCGAAGGCCAGCCCATCGAAGAAGTGTTGGCATCGACGCTGGAGATGTCGCAAGTGGCCCGCTGGAAAGCGCCCTCGGACATTGGCCGGCAGTACGCCAAAGTGTCCGGCGACTACAACCCGATTCACCTGAGTGCCGTCAGCGCCAAACTCTTCGGTTTTCCTGCAGCCATCGCCCATGGGTTGTGGAACAAGGCACGTACGCTGGCGGCGTTAAGCGAGCATCTGCCGGCGGCGAATGTCGAGATTGCGGTGCAGTTCAGGAAACCGGTGCGGTTACCCAGTGAGGTGACATTGCTGGCCAGTGCGGCGGGGGCCAGTGGGGATCTGCGGTTGGTGGGCGCAGGCGATTTGGAGCATATGGTCGGGCATTGGCGGCCTGTTCCCTGATCGCTCGGCAGTGGATGTAGACCCTCAAAAAGTCAGGTCCCAACGAGTCCCGCTTGAGGCTGCGGAAACAGATTATTAAGCGTCTCCAACAACCGCACGTGATAAATCGGCTTGCGAAACAGGTCCAGCACCTGCAACCGCAACATGTCACTGACATCCTCCATATCCGCATGCCCCGACGTCACGATCACCGGCAAATGCTGCCGGGACGTATGTTCACGCAACCGCTTGATCAACGACATGCCACTCTCCTCCGGCATCCGCAGGTCCGTAATCACCAATGCAATATCGGGATTGCGCGTCAGATGATGCAGCGCGAGTTTGACCGAGGTCGCGGTAAAACAAGTGAACCCCTCGCCCTCCAGCAACTCCGCCAGCTCCAACAACGCGTCCTCCTCATCATCGACCAGTAGAAGCTGTTGGCGTGGGAGTGTGGGAGAGTTCATGGGCAACACCTGCAATGGACTAAGCGCTGACGTTAGAAGCCCTTTGCGGGATTGGCAAGTAGCTGACCATTGACAGCAGGCAGGTCAAAGCGCGCCTTGGATAGTGGTAAACATGGTGGTGATAAGCCCGGAGATCGGCGTCACAAACGCCGCTATAGCGATTGCCACCATGCCCGCAATAATGGCGTATTCGATACCCGAAGCACCTTCGGTATCTTTCGCCAGGCCTTTGTAAAAAGCGATTTCGGATTTGATCTTCTGCGCAAGCTTGGAAATGGACATGGCGTTTCTCCTGGACGACGACGGGTGTTGCACGACCGCAACATGATTCGCCTTTGCCAGCATCAGCATTGTCGGCATTCCCCGTACCCACAACTGTAAGAACGAATTATCACTAAAGTATTAGTTGTTTCGTTGACGCCAAAAACTGCACGTTTTCGCCCTGACTACTTACTTTCGTTAGTTATTTTCAGACCAGTAATGGCGTTTCGCTCTAGCTGAGCTACCTTCAAATAGCGAAATAGTTCCATGTTCATAGCTGCCTGATTGCGAAGTTGTCTCGTTGGATGTGACGGGGTCTTAAGCAGCAGGAAAGGGAGAGCCGTCATGAACAGCCGTATCACTCTGGGCCTGGCCGGTTTGTTTTTGGTGGGCGCCATCATTGCCGGTTACTGGGGCCTCACACTCAGCCGTCAACCGGCACCCGAGCCTGTTGTGCAATCCAGCGTTGTCGCGCCCGCGGCCGCGGCCCCGACACCTGCGTCGGTGGAGGACACCACCCGCCAACCCGTGGTGGTACTCCTGCATGACGTGCCGCCGTTCGTGTCGATTACTGCCGCCGACGTTGCCCTGGAAAAACTCCGCACCGCCCCCGCCGGCAGCTTGACCCGCCTCGATCAAGCGATTGGCCGTACGCCCTGGCGCGCCCTCACTGCCGGCAGCTGGCTCAATGATGAAAGCTTCGAAGCCGGCGGCAGACTGGCACGGATGATTCGTCCGGATGAACGCGCCCTCGCCGTCGCGGTGGATGAAGTGATCAATGCCGGTGGGCAATTGACACCGGGGGACTATGTCGATGTGCTGCTGTTTCTGCGCATGGACAACAACAACCTTCAGCCGTCGGCTCAACTGGTGGTGCCGGCCTTGCGGGTACTCGGGGTGGGCGAACAGATGGGGTTGACCAACGACGGTCAACCCGCAAGCCCGGCCCGCAGCAACGAAGAAAAACTCAGGCAGGAACAATCGCGCGCCAGCGCCCGCAACGTCTTGCTTGCCGTCCCCGAACAACTATTGAGTCGCCTGATGTTGGCGGCCCAGGCCGGCGTGTTGCGCCTGGCCGTACGCAGCGCCGATGAGAAACGTCTGGCTCGTTACTGGGCCGGCGAAAGCGATTCATCGGCCAACCTCGCCAGTGCCAACCGCGAGTTGATCCAGTTCAGCCAACTGGCCATGACGCCCCCACCCAAACCTGTCGCCACGAGCGGCGGCACAGCACCGCGCAAATCGAGCGTGGAAGTCATCCGCGGCAATGAAATCACCCAACAAATTCCCTGAGTCGAGCAAGGACGCATCTTTATGCGCAGACGTTCCATGCCCCTATTCCAAGGCCTGCTCTGGGTCTCTTTGCTGGGCGGTCTGCCGCTCGGCGTGACGTTCGCAGCCGTCGGCAACTGCGCCGCGCTGGGTTCGTTGCCTGCGGTGCTGGAAGTCGGTGAAGGGCTGCAACAGGAGGTGCAATCGCCGGTGGCGATCACTCGGGTGGCGGTGGGCGACCCGAAAATCGCCGACGTGCGAGTCAACGGTAATCAGGCGTTTTTACTCACCGGAGTGGCCCCAGGCGCCACCAGCCTGATGGTCTGGACCGCCTGCGCCAGCGCTCCGCGCCAGAGCATGGTGTTCGTTCAGGGCAAGGCCACCGCGGCGATGACCACCACTACACGGTTACCCTCTGATGACCCACTGCTACCGTCGCAAGTACAGACCGACATTCGTTTCGTCGAAGTCAGCCGGACTAAACTGAAAGAGGCCGGCACGTCGATTTTCGGCAAGGGCTCCAACAATTTCCTCTTCGGGGCGCCCGGCACGGTGCCCAATACCGCCGTGACGCCGGGCGTGGTGCCGCTGTTCAACATTGATCCGCGGATCGCGGTGCCCAGCATTCCGTTACTCAACGACAGTTTCAACATTGTCTGGGGCGGTGGCAGCAGTAAATTTCTCGGCATCGTCAATGCGCTGGAAGGCAGCGGCTTTGCCTACACCCTGGCGCGGCCAAGCCTGGTGGCCCTGAGCGGGCAGAGCGCCAGTTTCCTGGCCGGCGGTGAAATCCCGATTCCGGTGCCCAGCGCCAACAGCAACAGTTACTCCATCGAATACAAGGAATTCGGCATCCGCCTGACGCTGACGCCGACCGTGGTCAGTCACGACCGCATCGTCCTCAAAGTGGCGCCGGAGGTCAGCGAACTGGATTACAACAACGGCGTGACCATCGGCGGCACCACCGTTCCGGCGTTCACCATACGCCGCACCGACACCAGTATTTCCCTGGCCGATGGCGAGAGTTTCGTCATCAGCGGTTTGATCAGCACCCACAATGCCTCGCAGGTCAGCAAGTTCCCGGGGCTGGGCGACATCCCGATTATCGGCGCGTTCTTTCGCAACTCATCGGTCAACCGCGAAGAGCGTGAGCTGCTGATGATCGTCACGCCGCACCTGGTCCAGCCATTGGCCGCCAACGCGAAATTGCCGTCGCTGCCCGGTGAAAAACTGCGCAACTACGACCCCAACTGGTATCGCCTGTACTTCCTCGAAAACGGCAACTTCGATAAACGCAGCGGATTATCGCAATGAGCCAGAGCCAGAACCTGAGCCAGACCTTCCTCGCGATCACGCGCAACAACACCGACTTTGAGTGGCTGCAAGGCGCCCTCGCCCCGTTGGGCCAAGTGGTCAGCGCCGGCGGTGGCAGCCTCGACGAATTGCTGGCGCTGGTGGACGTGACCTTCGCCAGCCTGGTGTTCATCGGCCTGGACCGCGAACACGTGGTGGCCCAAAGCGCACTGATCGAAAGCGCCCTGGAAGCCAAGCCGATGCTGGCGATCGTCGTGCTCGGCGACGGCATGGACAACCAACTCGTGCTCAATGCCATGCGCGCCGGTGCACGGGATTTCGTGGCCTATGGTTCGCGTTCCAGCGAAGTTGCGGGGTTGGTGCGACGGTTGAGCAAACGGCTGCCGCCGGTGGCCCCGAACACCCAACTCGGTGGCCTGACAGTGCTCTACGGTGTGCAGAGCAACGCCGACGGCGCATTGCTCGCCTCCCACTTGGCGCAAGTGGTGCAGAAGAGCGGTCAGCAAACATTGTTGCTGGACCTGGGCCTGCCAAGCGGCGACAGCCTGGCCCTGCTCGGGCTGGAGAGTTCGTTTCACTTCGGCGATGCGCTCAGGCATTTGCGGCGCCTCGATGCGACGCTGATCGACAGCGCCTTCACCCGTTGCGACGCGGGGCTGCGGATCCTCGCCTACGCCAGTCACGATGAACCGCTGGAACACACCAGTGCCGCCGAGTTGTACATGCTGCTCAGCGCCCTGCGTCAACACTTCCAGCACATCGTGGTGAACCTCACCGGCCAGCCGGACAGCGAAGCATTGCGCACCTTCGTCAGCCATTGCGACAAGTTGCTGTGGTACACCGATCAGAACGTACTCGACTGCCGCCGCAACCTGGCGGTACTCAACCTGTGGCGTGAAAAAGGCATTAAGCTCGATCACGCCAAACTGCTGGTGGACCGCTACCTGCGCAACGTCTCACCGGACTCCGAGACCCTGGGCAAAAGCTTCGGCATGGAGGTCATCGCGACCCTAGTCTACAGCCCGGAAGTGCGGCTTAACGCCAAGAACCAAGGTGTGACTCTGTTTGAACTGGCCCCCCGCGAAGGCCTGACTCAAAGCTTGCGCGCCCTCGGTGAACGGTTGGCCAAGCGCTCCGAGAGCCTGGCCAAGCCCAAGTCTGGCTGGTTAAACCGCTTGAGGGGTGCGCAATGAGCGGTGAAAAACTCTTCGGCGCCCCTGTCTGCACAACCAGCGGTAACACCGACCACGAAGGCTTGAAACTGGTGCTGCACCGCTACATCATCGACGCCATCGAGGAGTCCGGCAAAAACCTGCTGGAGGGTTCGCGGCAGGTGCTCTCACAGTTCGTCGTCGACAAGACTGCCGAGTACATCGCCCGGCTGCACCTGGCGATTTCCCGGTATGAAATGGAGCGTCTGGCCGAAGAAATCGTCGACGAACTCACCGGTTTCGGCCCCTTGGAAGTGCTGCTGCGGGACCCGGCGGTGACGGAGATTCTGGTCAACGGCCCGCACCGGGTGTTCGTTGAACGCGATGGCGTACTGCATCAAAGCGACCTGCGTTTCATCGATGCGCATCACGTCGAACGGGTTATGCAACGGATCCTCGCACCCCTCGGCCGACGGCTCGATGAGTCGTCGCCGATGGTCGATGCCCGACTGCCCGACGGCAGCCGGGTCAACGCGATCATTCCACCGATTGCTCTCGATGGCCCCTGCCTGTCGATACGTAAATTTCGCAAGGACATGCTCAAAAGCTCTGACCTGATGGCGATGCAAACCATCGATCAGGCCATCTTCGACTTCATTCAGGAGGCCGTGGGCAAGCGCTGCAATATCCTGATCAGCGGCGGCACCGGCACCGGCAAGACCACGCTGCTGAACATTCTCAGCCAGTTGATCAACCCTCACGAGCGACTCGTCACCATCGAAGATGTCGCCGAATTGCAACTGGGCCACCCTCACGTGGTGCGCCTGGAAACCCGACCGCCGAATGCCGAAGGCCACGGCGAAGTGAAGGCCAGTGACCTGATTCGCAACGCTCTGCGGATGCGCCCGGACCGGATCATCCTCGGCGAGATTCGTGGCGTCGAAGTGCTCGACGTACTCACCGCAATGAACACCGGCCACGATGGTTCCATGAGCACCGTGCACGCCAACAATGCCCAGGATGCGTTGTTGCGCCTGGAGACGCTGGTGGGCCTGACGGGGCGCACCATCGCCGAACGCACCCTGCGGCAAATGATCTGCGCCGCGCTGGATGTAGTCATCCAGTTGACGCGCATGCCCGACGGCCGCCGCTGCGTCAGCGAGGTGGTGGAGGTAATCGGCATCCGCGATGACGTCTACGTCACCAATACCTTGTTCCGGCTCGACCGGCGCAGCGGTTTCGGTTTTATGCGTGAGGCGGTCAACCCCGCGGGCGACAAACTGCGCCGTGAGTCGGCGCTCTCTCCCTCTGCGTACTGAGGCCACAGCATGCTCAAACCGCTGCTGCTTATTCTCGTTTGCCTGATCTTGCTCGGGCTGTCGATCCGCCTGTTTTACAACGGTTTGCGCCAGACCGGCACCGAGCGTGTGCTGGGCCGTCTGACTCAGGGGCAACCGGAGCCGGTGGTGGCGAAATCGTCCTGGTCGGGTGTGGAGCGGGCCTTTTTGCGCGCCGGCCTCGGGCGCCCCACTGAACGACTGGGGGTGTGGCTGTTGATCTGGGCCTTTGGCATCTTGCTCGGATTTGCTACCAGTGGCTGGATCGGCTTGCTGGTTCTGTTACTGCTGCCGCCGCTGATTCTGCGTCTGTATGTCAATTGGCGTTATCAGCACCGACTCCAGCGCATGATCGAACAACTGCCACAAATGCTCGATCACACAGTGCGCAGTCTGAAGTCCGGGCGGACCCTGGCCGATGCGGTGCTGGGCGCCATCGACGCCGCCGAAGATCCGCTGAAGAATGCCATGGGCCGGGTTCAGCGCAACGTGCAGCTGGGGGTCAGCCTGCCGGACGCCGCCTCGGACCTCGCCGAACTGTATGAGAAAGATGAACTGCGCCTGTTCGCGCTCGGGTTGCGGGTCAATCACCGCTATGGCGGCAATGCCAGTGAGCTGTTGGAGAACCTGATCAAGATGATCCGCGAGCGCGAGCAGGCTGCGCGCCAACTCAGGGCCATGACCGGTGAAACCCGGGTGACCGCATGGGTCCTGGGCTGTTTGCCGATTGGTCTGGCCGGCTATTTCCTGGCGACCAACCCCCTCTATTTGCTCGCCATGTGGCACGACAACTCGGGGCAAATCATGCTCGCGTCCGCGTTCGGCCTGCAGGTGGTGGGCAGCCTGGCGCTCTGGCGCATGTTGCGCAGCGTATGAAAATGCCTCTGCTGATCAGCGCGCTGCTGTTTCTGGGCGCTACGTTATTACTGCTCGGCAGTTTGCTGGAACAGCAGCGACGAGCTCGTCAGGTGGCCCAACGGCTGGACGGCAAACGGCTGAATATGGGTCGTGTGGGTCACTGGCTGCAGGTGCTGGGTAGCAGCCGGATCGGCCAACGGTCGGTCAATCTGGATAATGAAACCCAGACCCTGCTCAATCGCCTCGGCTGGCGCAGCGCTCGGCGACGCTCGCTGTTCGCGGCCTTCCAGGTGGGCGCCCCGGTGTTGGCACTGGCCCTGAGCTTGCTGGTCCAGGGTGTGTTTTTCCCGCAGGTGGACAACCAATGGCTCGTCCCGGCCTTTGCCACCGGCATCGGCTACCTGCTCCCCAAACGCCTTTTGGCCGCAGCCGCCCAGAACCGGCAAAAACAGTTGGCGAGCGAGATTTCCACCTTCATTCCGCTGCTGCGCATTCTGTTCGAATCGGGCATGGCGGTGGAGCAGTCGCTGCGAGTGTTGAGCAATGAAGGCAAACAATTATTGCCGGCCCTGACCCTTGAGTTGCGTCTGGTATTGACCCGGGTCGATTCCGGCCTGGAACTGGGCGAAGAACTGAACAAGGCCACTCGCTTGCTGGCTGTCGATGAGTTCACCGACACCTGCGTCATCCTTCAGCAGTTGATCCATCAGGGGGGCGGTGCGATGAAATCCCTGCTGGCCCTCAAGCAATTGCTCGATGACCGGCGCCTGACACGCCTGCAAGAATACATCTCCAAGATGTCCGCCAAAATGTCCGTCGTGATGATGCTGTTTCTCTTCCCGGCGTTATTGATCGTACTGGCCGGCCCGGGATTCACCGCCCTGTCCCGGGCCTTTGCTTCCTAGAGGGAACGTTATGAAAGCCATCATTGCCGGTTTGAGTCTGTTGTTATTAGGCGGTTGCGCGAGTAACGGCGCGACACCCTGGAGCGCCCTGACCAACACCGCCAGTTGCGCCAAGCTGACCTCCGATGAACAGCTGTCGCTGAACCTCGCCGACGATATGGCCAATGACGGCAAACTGCACGCCAGCCTCGCCAACCTGCAAAGCCTGCCCGACAACCTGGCGGATGTGCGCCTGCGCAAGGCCAAGGTTTATCGACTGCTGGGTCGCAGCGAAGCCGAACCGTTATACCGCAGCCTGCTCGGCAGTTGCCTGGCCGCCGAAGCCGAACACGGCCTCGGCCAACTCGCCGCCGCCAGGGGCGACAACGGCCTGGCCCAAGCCCACTTGCAACGGGCCGCACGGCTAGCGCCCACCGACGAGAAAATCCGCAACGACCTGGGCGTGGTGTACCTCAATCAATTACGCGTCGAGGATGCGCGCTTCGAATTTCTGACGGCCATGGAGCTCAAGCAGAGTGATCAGCTGGCGGCGTTGAATCTGGTGACGCTGCTGATCTACCAGGACGACTGGAGCCGCGCCGCCGAACTGGTCAGCCGCCTCGGCCTGAGCCCCGCTCAGGTCACCGAAGCCCAGGCCCGCGCAGAAAGACTCAAGACCCCAAGCAAGCCCGGCCCGACGGCCACGAACCAGGTTGCCGCCGTCGCCACATCGCCCCGTGAATAGGGAGAAGCCCTGATGAAACCGACCGCCCTCTACTGCCTCGGCCTGCTGGCCCTGCCCCTCACCACCCACGCCATCGACGCCGGCCCCGCCTCGGCCCAACAGCAGGAAACCGAAGGCTGGCTGCAACTGCAACGCAGTAACAAGGCGGCTTCCCAGAAACCGCAAACCTCAACCGCGACCGAGCGCGAGCTGAGCATGCAGCGCTGGCTGAAAAGCTATCAGCATGAGATCCCGGAGTACTTTGATCAGTATGAGAGCGGGACGGTGGACAGTGGGACGGGGGGGTAGTCTTAATCCGGGATTTGTTGTGCCTGAACTGCCGCTTTCGCGAGCAAGCTCGCTCCCACAATAAATCGGGTACGCCTTTCGCTTCTCACCATTCAACAGGCCGAGCGTTAGCTCGCCTGCAGCTCTTGATCTTGACCTTGATCCACCCGCCCCTTCGGTAGGCTGAGTGGAGGTGTTCATCTGGGGGGTAGGCGCGAAGCGCCGTTCGACGCAGTCGAACACATCGAGAGGAGGTTGAAGCGAAGCCAACCGGAGGCGATGCCCCCAGATGAATGCCGGAGCGAAGGAACGCCGAGCCTAGGCGAGGGGCCGGACGCTCGGGGCGAGCGTTTTTTTGCTTACTTTTTTTAGGCGTTTGTAAAAAAAGTGAGTTGCCGTAAGGGCGAAACCCTAAGCGGCCGTTACCGCAGCAACGGATATGTACTCAATCAACCCAATACAGGTCGCCCACATTTTCAGTGAGCGGTGACCCGCTGCCGCAACCCGGAATGACTGGGCATCAAAGCAAGCGCCAACTGCGTCCGATTATGCATATGCGTCAACCGCAACACCTGCGACACATAAAGCTTCACCGTGTTCTCGGTAATCCCCAACTCACAGGCAATCTGATAATTGGTCTGCCCCTTGCCCACCAACCGCGCCACATCCAACTGCCTTGGCGACAGATGACTGAAAATCGCCGGAATCTCAACCCGATCCACAGCACTGACATCGTCATCAGGGGAAACCGACAACCGCGGCCCACGCCGAACCTTATCCAGATCCTGATACAGATCATCGATCGACTCGGAAAGATACTGCAGCTTCTGATTCAAATGCCCCAGCTGCACACTCTTCTGCCGCTCCTGCCACGCCACTTGCTGACGCGCAATCCCGTCGAGCAACTCATGCAGATCAATTGGCTTCTGATAATAATCGGCAAACCCGGCCCGCAACGCCTTGATCACATCCTGTTTGTCCGCACGCCCGGTGAGCATGATCGCCTCGAATGCCCGGTGCTTGCCGGATAGCCGCTGCAACGCCTGAACCAATTGAATCCCGTCCAGGCCGGGCATGTGCAAATCACAGAGCACCAGGCCGATCGCCTCGTCCTCACTGAAACGCTCGACCGCCTGCCGGCTGGACTCGCAAGGCACACAGCGATAACCGCTGCGCTCAAGAAACTCACAAAGCTGCTCAACGATCAACCGCTGATCGTCGACCACGAGGATTTTCATTGCCGAGGTAGGCTTGTTCACGTGCAACTCCCTGCTGACCACTCCTGTACCGACAGCCACAGGCGGTACAACTACTGGTTTGAAAGTAGACGTACTTTCCGACTCTGTACACAGAACCAGTGGCTAGTGGAGCCAGACAAGTGTGAGCAACAGGCCTACCAGCACGAAGGGCGCAAAGGGCTGTTTTTTTGACATTCCAGGCCCCAGATATCGAAGACGATGCCTAAGCCCTTGCCCCATATGAAGCCAGACTCTTGGCGCCAGCAGCAGCCAGAGCACACTGCTCAATCCGGCGCCGATGAACACGCCGAGCAGGTGCATACCGTCCGTCGCCAGCCCCAGGGCGGTCATGAGTTTCACATCGCCTGCGCCCAGGCGTCTGAGCGCATAACCGGGCAAGGTAAAGGCCAGCGCAAGCAAACAAGCCCAACCGCCCTGCCCCGCCTCGGCCCCCAGCCAGGTGGTGCCTGTCCACAGCAGATAGGCCAGCGCCAACACTCCTGCGCCAAGGGTCAGGCCATTGGCGATGTGCCGTTCTCGAGCATCCTGTGCTGCGCATAGCGTCAGCCAGATCAGTAGGACAAAGCTCTGCATCCGTAAAAAACGCCCGTTTTGGCTGAATGATTCTATGCTGATATCACGTAGTGAATGTCAGGGTAGACGCAGTCATGAAAACAGGCCTCCCCCGCAAGCAAAAAGGCGCTGTAGCGATTGAATTCGCTTTGGTGTTCCTCATCTTTTTCGCCGTGTTTTATGGGATTGTCACGTACAGTCTGCCGCTGTTGCTGATGCAATCGTTCAACCAGTCGACCGCCGAAGCCGTGCGCCGAAGCGTGGCACTGGACCCAAGCACCCCCGGGTACGACACCGCGGTAATAACCGTCGCCACCACGGAATTGAGCCGGCAACTGGCCTGGATTCCCGCCGCACTGAATTTCAATATCGCCACCGACGCCAGCGCCACCTACGTGGGCGGGGTGTTGAAGGTCAGCATCAACTACCCCACCAGCAAACTGCAGCAGGTCATCCCGTTTCTGAACCTGCCGGGGATTGGCCAGGTGCCCAATCTGCCGGCAACCCTCACCGCCAGTTCGAGCCTGCAATTTTGAGTTCCGCAGACAAACTCTTCGGCCGCCTGCTGAACCGCCATCCGCCTCAGCCGCTGGACACGTCAGACACCCTGAGTGTGCAAGGTGTCGGCTTGCAGGTGCATCTGGATGTCGAAGGTCGAGTGATTCACCTGACCGGCCCGCTGCGGCATGTGCTGGCCCAGCAGACGCCCGCGGCACAAGCACCGTACCTCCTCGATTTCCTCATGCCCCACAGCTGCCTCGCCGTTGAAGGCTCGCCTGCGGATTGGCTGGGACAGACACTGGATCTTGATTTTTACAGCCTCGGCGGACAACCCCTGCACCTGCGCGGCTGGGTCCAGCCGTTAGCCGATGCCTGGCTGTTGCAGATGCTGGACATCGGCGACTTGCTGCTCGAACGCCGACAATCGCGCAGCCGCGAGCAATGCCAGTTGCTCGCGGCGCAGATCGGCGAGCAGTTACGCCTGTGCAGCCTGACGCGCCTGCCCGAGGTGTTTGTGGAACAATTGCAAGGCCTGACCCAGCGCTTTCGCATTCCATGCGTCGCGGTGGCCTTGCTCGATGAACAGGAGGAAGGCTGGCAGATCCATCAGCATGATGCAGCGTTCGATGCGCCCCAATTGTGGCAAGACGCTCAGCGCCTGGGCACCGGCCTCGACAGCCTGAACGGCTCTGCGCCGCAACGCCTGACCCCCGGTGAACACCCCCGTTTGCAAGGCATCTTCGGCAATGCCGAAGGGTTCGCGGTGCCCTATCACGATGCTCAGGGTGTGGTCGCCTGGTTGCTGTGTGGCTTTTATCCGGTGCAGCAACATGCACCCGACATGAATGATCGCGACTGGTTGCAGCTCGCCGCCGCGCTCGCGGGCCCATTGCTGGAGCGTTTGCGCGAGCACCGGCACCATCTGCAACTGGAGCGACTGGAGTCGCTGCAAGCCTTGCTCGGCACCGGATGGTGGGAGGTGTTCAGCGACAGTCGCGAGGTGCAATTGGCGCCGTCGTTGGCCAGTAACCTGAACCTTGCGAGCGCCCGATTGCCGCTGCACAACTGGCTTGATCAGGTGCATCCCGCCGACCGTGAAGAGCTGAGCAGTCGCCTGCAAGCCTTACAGGACGAAGACACCCCGTTACTGCTGTGCGTGCGCCTGGCACAAACCCCGAACTGGTATCGCCTGCAGGGACAGGCCCTGGGCGTTGGCAAAAACCGGCGATTGGTGGGTTTCATGCTCGACATCAGCGACATCAAAAACCAGGAGCAAAACGCTGCAGCGGCCCATGCCCGACTGGACAATCTGATCGCCAGTTCACCGGCGGTGATCTACGTGCAGCGCTATGTCGAAGGTGCCCTGCAACCGACGTTTTTCAGTGACAGCCTGCTGCCGCTGCTCGGCTGGACACTGGTAGATTGCGCGGCGGGGACGTTGGTTGAAAGGGTTCATCCCGAGGACCGCGATCAGTATTTCGAGCGCACCCGACGCCTGTTGCGAGAAGGTTCGATTCGTACCCGCTACCGGTTGCGCGACAGTCGCGGCGATTACCACTGGATGCTCGATGAAGCCAGACTGCTGCGCGATGACCTTGGCCTGCCGGTGGAAGCCGTCGGCCTGTGGCTCGACGTCACCGAAGCGACCCTGGCCGCCGAGCAGGTGAAACAGAGTGAAGAACGTTACCGGATCCTGGTGGAAGACTCGCCGGCGATGATCTGCCGCTACCGCCCCGACCTGACCCTGACCTTCGGCAACCGTCCGCTGGCGACGTATCTGGAGTGCCAGCCCGAGCAATTGCCAGGGGTTAATCTGGGCACCTGGATGTCGCAAGAACAGCGCGAAACATTTCTCCAGCGGCTCGGCCAGCTGAGCCCGGAATTCCCGGTCAGCACCGCGGAAATCAACCTGCAACTGCCGGGACGGGAACATGCCTGGTGGGTCTGGTCGGATCGCGGGGTGTTTGATGAGGACGGCCGCTTGCTGGAGATTCAGGCCGTGGGCCGCGACAACACCGAAGTACGCCGCTCCCAGCAGCAGCTCACCCAGAGCGCCAAAATGGCCACCCTTGGCGAAATGGCCACGGGGCTGGCCCATGAAATCAACCAGCCGCTGAACGTGATGCGCATGGCCATCGTCAATGTGCTCAAGCGTCTGAACAACGGCGATGCTCAAATCGATTACCTGACCGACAAGCTCAACCGCATCGATGCCCAGGTGCAGCGCGCCGCCCGGGTGGTGGATCACATGCGGGTATTTGGCCGCCGCTCGGAGATCGAGCAGCATCCGTTTAATCCGGCGCAAGCCATCGAAGGCACGCTGTCGCTGCTGGCCGAAGGGATGCGCGGCAAAGGGGTCGACCTGCGGGTCAGCGACACTGGATTCGACGTGCAGGTGCGCGGTTATGTTGATCAACTCGAACAGGTGTTGATCAATCTGATGGTTAACGCGCGGGATGCGTTGCTCGGTAAACGCGAGGCCGACCGCGAGTTCAAACCGTGGATCTCGGTGTACGCCGAACATGATGCGCAGTCGGTGCGGCTGTGGGTCGAGGACAACGGCGGTGGTATCGATCCACGGTTGCTGGAGCGGATTTTCGAACCGTTCTTCACCACCAAACCCGTGGGTGTCGGCACCGGGCTCGGGTTGTCGGTGAGTTACGGCATCGTCGAGAACATGGGCGGAAAACTGAGCGTCAGAAACTCGATCGAGGGCGCACGGTTTTGTATCGAACTGCCGATTGCCGCCGACGATCAGATCACCAGCGTCGCTCGTCCTGAGTGACAACTGAGGTTGGCGCCGACATCGACCTTGTTCAGATCGATTCCCAGACTGAGCAGCAGCGTGTTGATCAAGGCGTCGAGTAACGGGCTGAGCACGCTGTTGATCGCGTTGACCAGCAATGTTGTGACGCTGCTGAGGATCACCCCCAGACCACCGACCAGACTGCCCGTCGGGCCGTACATGTCGACCTTGAGATTGGTCAGCGTGTCGGTAAGGCTGCTGACGATATTGCTGGTGGAATAGGAATAGTAGAACGGTGGCTGGTTGATCTCCGGCAGGCTGGTGGCCGGCGGTGCAGAATAGACGTGGGGCATGTTGGCGTTCTGCGCCACGGTCGTGTCGGCCATGATACTGATGCCGCCGCCGACGCCCGGAATCCGTGGGTCGCAGGAGATGGGCAGGAGCAGAATCCTCATACAGGTTTTCACCCCGATATCGATCACCTTCAACGGCTGCACCACTACCGCCGGTGGCGTGGTGTTGCTGCCGAAAGCGGTGGCTGGATCGATCTTGCCGATCTTCAGATTTACCAGCGAAGTGCTGGTGTTGGTGGTCAGGGTTTTGTTGGTGGTACTGACGCAACTGTAGGCAGTGACATAGCTGTTGGCGCTGGCAACGTCCAGCGCCACGTCGATACGTATCGGTGGCGGCAGCACGATGATGTCGGGAGTCTGACAGGGCACGAGCAAGGCACAGGTCAGTGAATTGAGCACTCCCACCAGGTTGAGATTGAGCAAGGCGTTCAGTGTGTTGGTCAGCGGGCCTGCCAGATCAGCCACCGCATTGATCAGCGCCACGATGGAATTGAGCACCGGCAAGTCGATCGACAGCAATGTCCTGATCTGGGCAGTTCGCACATAGATGCGGTTGGGCCCCAATGGAGCCAGCGCGGCGTTTTTCGGATTACCGATGGCCGACAGCTGCGGAGGCTCCAGCACCTGCACCCGGGCGGTGATTTGCGCCAGGCCTGCCAGATTGATCGGCAACGTCGCCACCAGGCCGTTTTTCTTGTTGGCCAGTTGCACGACAGCTTCGATCAGGTCGAACACCTTCAGATTGGTCGCCAGCGCCGAAATGTTGCTGCCAGTCTCGACGTGCAGCAGGTTACCGAGTACCACCGTCGTCGTGCCAGCCGCGACCTTGAGCGCCTGCAAACTCCCAATTGTCGCCGTCGCGCCGAGCGTGCCGCCAGGGTCCAGCACATTGACGACAGTCTGGACCAGTTGGCTGACGGCAACGGTAGTGCCCAGCACCTGGTCATACCCGGCGGTGCTGAGGTTAAGGTCGACCTTCAGTCGGTCGAGGTAACCGAGCAGGCTGATGTTGGTGTTCACCAACCCGTTCCAGCCCGCCACAGTGATGTTGACATTGCCGCCCAGCAAACCGCCGAACAGCGCGTTGAGCGTGGCGGACTTGCTGGTATCGACGCTCAGCGCCGTACTGCGGATGGTCAGCGAAGCCAGGGGTGGCGGTAATGCGGCCACAGCGGTGGCCGTCAGGTTAATGGTCGCTCCACGTGGGGCGCCACCGAACAGGGCGCCGACACCGCCGGCGAAACTCTGCTGGACCGAATGGCTGGCGATCACCCGAATGGCTTCGCTCTTGCTTGGGTCGGCGCCAAATACCCGAAGGTTATTGGCATCCAGGGTCAAGGTGCCGCAAGCGACCAGCAGATTGCGATTGGGGTCAGGAAGGGTGAAGTCGTTGCGGTTTGCGCTGTCGGTGGCATAGACGGTGGCGGTGTTGCCAGCAGCGCAATCCCCCCCTCGGGTAGACGCTTCAAGGGCGGCCATGTCCGCTACGCGCTGCAGGTCGCGTTTTTCCAGGTACAAACGACCGCTGTCGACCACGAGCAGCAAGAACATCAGGGCCATGCCCAATGTCAGCGCCGCCATCAAACCGATCGCCCCCCGTTGCCGGGACGGGCTGCGTAACTGCAAACGGGGAGACATCGCACACTCCTTTGCCGGTGCACAGCCGAGGGCTACCTCCATGGGTGAACAGAAGTGTAGACAAGACTTGGCGGGACTGCTGGCGACATGCCAGTGCAGACAACAAAAAACACTGTGGGAGCGAGCTTGCTCCCACAGTGTTTGGGTGGTGTTTATTTCGGTGGATAGTTGGCGAGGATTCGCCCGATTGTTTCACGTATCGCATTGGCGCGATCAGACGGATTCCGCGTACTGCTGAGCATCTGCTCGTCACTGCCGCGCCACACCAGCTTGCCGTCCTTGCCATCCAGCAGGTCGATCTGGATGATCGCTACGTTGTAGCTGACGTTACGGGTTTCGTTGTACATCGGCCCACCCCAGTAGCCATTCCACGGACCACCCCAACCGCCGCCGTAGTGGGTGGTCACTTGTTGCTGGCGCTGTTCGACGATCAGATAAGTTTGCACGCTCAAATCGCCCTTTTTTCCAGCGGCAGCCGGACGCAGGCCACGCTGATCCAGCTGATCGGCCACGGATTGGCGGATGCGTTGTTCAGTGAGGTCGCTCTTGATCCGTGGGTCATCGGGGCGATATTGCAGGGCAGGGTCTTTCCAGCTCCAGCTGCGATAGGCGGCGAAGTCGCGGCTGGCATCGAAGTCATGATTGACCTGGTTGGCGCAGGCACTGAGCAGCACGGCCACAGCCAGTAAAGCGAGACGGCGGAACATGATATTTCTCCGGTTGAAGACATGAACCTGCGCAAAGCGTCTTAACGACAGAAGCTAACTAGGAGGATACGCCGACATCGCCTTTTCTACAGCCTCCCGTATCGCATCGGCTCGCTCGCTCTGGCTGCCTCGGTTGCTGGTTTCGGCGCTGGCACTCCACACCGGTTGACCGGTGCCGGCATCAAACAGATCAACCCGCACCACCACGACCTGTTCCTGATAAGTCCGAACGATCGGCACGGTGTTGTACATGCCGTAACCGCTGCCGTAGCGGTTGTAACCGCCATAACCGCCGCCGTAGTAACCATAGTCGTCCCGAACCTGACGCAGGCGGGTTTCCAGGCGCAGGTCGGCGCTGACAAACAGATCCGCCGGGCGATTGTCGTGCAGCGGGCGCAAGCCTCGTTGATCGAGGGCATTGCTGACGGCTTCGGCGACCTGCGCCGAATCCGCCCAGGCGGTGCCCGGCGGCAGGCGTCCGTTGAGCCAGGCCCAGCTGCGGTAACGTCCGTAGTCGCGCGGCGGTGCCGGGTAGGCGCTGCGATCAAAGGTGTTGGCCGCCTGAGGCGGCGCGGGTGGCAGGGGGTTGGATGACGCCACATAAGGATTGCTGCCCTGACAGGCCGCCAACCCGAGACAGATCACCAATAACCCCGATCGACTGTTCATTTCGTGCTCCGATCAGACCGGCCGACAGATCCAGTGCAAGTAGCGCCCAAGCCCGGCAAAGCTTGGGTGACGACGGTGGGCCAGTTCCATTTCCAGCAAATCCACCAGTTTGGCGCGGGCCTGGAATTCCACCGGCATGTAATCGTGAAAAACCCGTACCCCGCTCTGGGTTTCGACCTGCCACAGGCCCTCAAGTTGCGCCGCCAGTTCACGTGGATCAAGGGGCTGCTGCGGCGTCAGGCTTTGCTTTTCGCCGGCCATGTCGTTCTTGCGCATCTTGCGGAAATGGCCTTTGAGCAGGTTGCGATAGATCAGCGCATCGCGGTTGTAGAAGGCCAGGGACAACCAGCCATCGGGCTTGGTCAACTGATGCAGCACGGGCAGGATCGCGTGGGGTTCGGCCAACCATTCCAGTACGGCGTGGCACAGCACCAGGTCGTAGGGTTCGGTGAGTTGGCGAAGCAGCTCCTGCCACGGCGCCTGTATGAATGTCGCTGTTTGCCCAGCATCGGCAAAGCGCTGGCGGGCGCCTTCGAGCATCGGCTCGGCAGGTTCGGCCAGCGTGACCTCATGACCGCGCTGGGCCAGCCACAACGACATGTGGCCCAGGCCGGCACCGATGTCCAGTACACGCAAGGGTCGGTCTGGCAGGGTTTCGGCCAGGTCGGCCTGAAGCACCGCCAGACGGATCGCACCTTTGGCACCGCCATAGATTTTTTCGGCGAAGCGGGTCGCCAACTGATCGAAATGACGGTCGCTCATCAGCTGAACCTCTTTTCGCTGTCCGCGAGCTTGCTGCGCACCACTTCATTCATGTCCAACCCCAACTCGCTGCACAGCAGCAATAGATAGAGCACGATGTCGCCGATTTCCTGCCCCGCATGGGTCAGTTTGTCAGCCGGTAACTGGCGCGACTGGTCTTCGGTCAGCCACTGGAAAATCTCCACCAGCTCGGACATTTCCACGCTCGCGGCCATGGCCAGGTTTTTCGGGCTGTGAAATTGCCGCCAGTCATTGTGGTCACGAATGGCGTGCAGGCGTTCGGTCAGTTCAACAAGGTTCATCGGGCTCTCCTGAAGGCGTATAGCTTCGGGGGGATCCTCAATCAAGGCAAGGTCTATGTAGCAGCTGGCGAAGCCTGCGTTCGGCTGCGCAGCAGTCGTCAATTCTGTGTGGGCGATTCGCCTGACACACCCAATTGCAGTGTTTCACGACTGCTTCGCACCCGAACGCAGCCTACGGCAGCTGCTACAAGGTTCTTGCGCCATACTCAAACGGTTCCGGCATCAGGGAACTCGTCACTGTTATCAATGGACCAAGGCTCAAGTCCGGCAACCACGCCATCACTTCCACCCCTTCCATCAAGGACGCTCACGACATGCAGGTAGAAAGTTTTTTCGAATGGCTCGGCCAGGCACTTGGTTCGGTTATCCGTTTCATCGTTGACGGCCTCAGTGGCTTGTTCAATCTGTTGAGCCACGCCGGCAGCAACTTTGTCGAAGGGCTGTCCCGTGCGCTGGGCATGGACGCGTCGATCATCAGCATCATCGCGTTGATTCTTGGGTTGATGCTGTTGTGGTCGGCGATTCGGGCGTTCATGAATGCGTCGATCATCATGGGGATCATTTGGTTGCTGTTGGGGCTTTGGTTGTTGAGCTGGATAATTCACTAGTGATCCGACAGGGACGCGGAGCGTCCCGGGCTGCATTCCCACGCAGAGCGTGGGAACGATCATGTCGCTACAATGCCCGCTCCCCGAAGGAGCCTGCATGTCCAACCTGATCGCCGACTGGCGCGACCGCCCAACCCATCGTCGAGTCTGGGCGCTCGCCGCCCCTATGATTCTCTCGAACATTTCCGTACCGCTGGTGGCGTTGGTCGACAGTACAGTCATCGGCCACTTGCCCCACGCTCATCAGTTGGGCGCCGTCGCGGTCGGGGCCAGCCTGTATACCTTTCTTGCCTGGGCCATGGGTTTTCTGCGCATGGGCTCCACCGGGTTCGCCGCACAGGCCGCCGGGCGTGGGGATGGCGCGGCGTTGCGGCAGATTTTGCTGCAGGGTCTGTTGTTGGCCATGGGCCTGGCGATTGTCCTGGGCACACTGGGTGTTCCGTTGAGCGGCGTCGCGCTGCACTTCATGCAGCCGTCGGCGGAGCTGGAACAGCTGACCCGCGAGTTTTTCCACACCCGCCTGTTCGGTCTGCCGGCAGCGCTGGCCAGTTATGCGCTGGTCGGCTGGTTCCTCGGCACTCAGAACGCCCGGGCGCCGCTGGCCATTCTGCTGAGCACCAACCTGGTGAATATCGCGCTAAACCTGTGGTTCGTCCTCGGGCTGGATTGGGGCGTGGTCGGTTCGGCCCGAGCGTCGGTGATCGCCGAATGGACCGGCGCGCTGATCGGTCTTCTGATGACCCGCAACGCCCTGCGCGCCTATCCCGGCCACATCGCCTGGGCCGCGCTGGCGCTGTGGCAGAGCTGGCGGCCGCTATTGGCGGTCAACCGCGACATTTTCATCCGCAGCCTGGCGCTGCAATCGGTGTTTTTCCTGATCACCGTGCAAGGCGCGCGGCTGGGCGATGCCACCGTCGCCGCCAACGCGTTGCTGCTCAATGGTTTGCTGCTGACTGCACACGCGCTGGACGGTTTGGCCCACGCCGTGGAAGCCCTTTGTGGGCATGCCATCGGTGCTCGCGATCGAGAGGCCTTGCGCCGCTCATTGGTGGTGGCCTGCGGTTGGTCGTTGCTGGCGAGCCTGGGATTTGCCGTGCTGTTCTTGTTCGCCGGGCATCTGTTCATCGAGATGCAGACCAACATTCAGAGCGTGCGCAACACAGCGTTCATCTACCTGCCCTACCTCGCCGCACTGCCACTGATCGCGGTCGGGAGTTACCTGCTCGACGGGCTGTTTATCGGCGCCACCCGTGCCCGGGAAATGCGCAACGGCATGCTGCTGACGGCGATTCTATTACTGCCTTTCGCCTGGGCGCTGCAAGGTTTGGGCAACCATGGGCTGTGGATAACGTTTCTGTTGTTCATGTTGCTGCGCAGCCTGACCCTCGGCGCGTTTGCCTGGTATCTGCACAAGAGCGACGGCTGGTTCGCAGGCAACGCTCACTGAGTCGGCGTGGCTTTGATGAAGGCCGTGACCTCATCCAGCACCGGAGCCAAACCGCGCATGGGCCGGGACAGCGTCGCCACCAGCGTGGCGTGGCTGGTGCGCGAGAAATACAGATCCTGCACCGGCACGCCCGCCTCGCGCAGTTTGAGCGCCAGACCACCGGTATTGCGGGCCGGGTTGACCAGCTCATCGTCGCTCGCGGCGATCAACAAGGCCGGCGGCGCGCCGCGACTGACGTGATTGATCGGCTGCGACTGCGGCGGTGAGTCCGGCCAGAAAAACACCGGACGCACATCCGGATTTTTAATAGGCAGAAAATCATAAGGCCCGGCCAGGCCGATCCAGCCGCTGAGGTTGTGTGGCGACAGGCCCACCGCCCCCAGTAACCCGGGGTCCAGTGCCAACATCGCGACGTTGTAGGCCCCGGAACTGTGGCCCATCAGGTACAACCGCTGCGGATTACCGCAATACTGCCGAATGTGTTCATGGGTCCAGGCCACAGCCCGGGCGCCATCTTCAAGGAACAGCGGATAACGCACCTGCGGATACAACCGATAGTCCGCCAGCACCGCGACTATCCCCCGAGACGCCAGCGCCTCGCCGACAAACCCGTAATCGCTGCGCGAACCGCTGTTCCAGCTGCCGCCGTAGAAAAACACCACCACCGGCGCGTTTTCCACGGGATGGCGCGGCACATACACATCGAGTTTTTGCCGCGGATCACTGCCATAGGCAATACCCTCGGTCTTGTCGAAGGTTCCGTTGGGGGTCAGCACATTGAGCAATTTCAGTGGCGAACATGCCGTCATCGCGGCAAGTAAAACGCTGCCGATTGCCAAGCTGAACAGCCGCCGGAGTGTGCTCGCCATCGATGTCGAACCTCATGTTCAGGGCTGATCGTTCTGCCATAGATTGCGCAGGTTATCGAGACGTTCCTGTTGGGTGACGCCCGGCAACGGTAGCGCAGGAAACGCGCCGGGGTACTGCAAGCGTAGCCATAACCAGCCATCGAGCACCCGACGTTCGCTGAAACCCAGCGCCAGCCCTTCCTGCACGTGGGACCACAGCGTGTGGTATTCGGTCCCGGTAGATTTGCTCCAGTGCCAAGTGTGCTGTTCCAACACACAGGTTTGCAGCTTTTCCCGATGACGAGGGCTGAGGTTTTCTTCAACCGCCAAAGGGCTGACGGCAAGCCCCGGGTTGACCAACTGTTGCCAGCCCTGACTGCCGACTGCGCGGTCGGCCCAGGTCCCGCCGAACCAGCGCAACTGTCTGATCGGACCCAGCCAGCGGCTCAGCTCCAGCGCATCGCAGGCATCAAAAAAGTAACTGGCGGTGTGTGGGTTGTAGTAACTCAACAAGGCCCGGTGATGTGGGTCGAAAGTGACCGTGAGCATCCGGCGCAAATGCGCCAGCAACGGCGACGACGACGTCTCACTGGCGACCAGCAAGCCTCGCCAGAGTGGCGCTTCGCTGTGGCACAACCCGGCCAGCACAGGGCATGTCCGAAGGTCGATCAGGGCCGGTCCATGTTCACGCAATGCATGCCACTCAGTGCCTTCGAACAACCAGAACCACCGGGCATGCGCAAACTTCTGTTGCAGTGTCGCCCGAGCCTGTGACGCACCCGGTACATCCAGCAATAGCCATTGCGGGGTCGCGGCGATCATGCCGCACCGCTCTGGCCAAACCGCATCGCCGCCCGGCAGGTGCAAAGGGCTTGCGTGCAATGGCTGAAACTGCCGCCACCGGGCAGCAGGCACAGCAACATCAAGGGCTCGCTCGATTGCAGCCATTCCTGCAGGCCTTCAATGGGCGGCCAATCATCGGTCGTGACGGGTGTTTTAGCCTCCTCAACAGGCTTTGGCATGTGAATAAACCCGGTGATCAACGGCTTATCCGGATCCCCCTCGATAAAGCTCACCACGACCTCAGCCCCCACACTCAACTGCGTGACTGCCGCGCCCCCCAGTTCAGCGGCCAACGGCAGCCAACAGTGACTGGGCGCCGCACCCTCGCCCTGATAGAGCCAGTCAAATTGCACGGCAACCGGTCTTGAGGCATCGGGCGGCGATTCATCGATGTCGACCACCCAAGCCCGTTGCAGGCTGTGCATCGTTGGTTTCGCTGCAGAGTGAGGCGATACAAAAGGCGCCTCCCAGTGAACCACGCGGATCTGGTTGCTGTAGGGGGCCATTGGATCCTGGCTCCCCTGATGCTCGACATGGGTCAGCAGCCAGAGATGGTTCCAGTCGGCAATCGGATGGCCGAACAGCGGCATCAGCTGACCACTGCGCAGCGACGTCAGGTCCGTACGACCTTCGGCACTTTGCGGGGTTCGTCGCCCTCTCTGAAGCTCGAACTGGCGCACTGCCGGTTGCTCGCTCTCGACCTCGAAGCGTGCATTTTCACCGAGGCGAAAATGCCCCTGACCCTCACCGAAAACCACGCAGTTCGCGTCCGCACGGTGTTCGAAGTGGTAATGAAGCTGTTCCTGGGCACACAAGCGCTGGAGAAACTGCAGGTCCGATTCCCGGTACTGCGTACAAAAGTCACGGGGCGGGTAATCGCCACTCAGCTCGAAACGCCGATCCTTGCCGGCAATGCCGTGTTCCTTGAGCACCTGATCAAGGATTTGCGGTACCGAGCGCGCGCTGAAGATTCGCTGACTGAAGCGCAGGGAAAGGCACGCCAGCTTCGGCCTCAGACGTATGCGGCAAAGCCTGACAGCCGGGTGATGGTCGTGCTGGACAAGTTCATGCAATTGTCCGTGGAAGCCGTTTTCCGCAGGCCCGACGTGCAAAAAGGCCGGACGGTACAGCAGGCTTGCAAGGTCGAGTGTCAGGTCATCGATGAGCAGATCCACGTCGAACACAAAAGGCTCGCTGATGGCTTCTCGACCGGTAAACGCCAAGACCTCAAAGGGGTCGGGCAAACCCTCTACATCCAGACGAAATGACGGCTCGTTGACTGGATCGAACATCGGCGATTCTCTACAGGAGGGGCGGCAGGCGATTCTCTCCGAGAGAGTTGGCCGAGTAGAGTGCCGAAGTACAACTTAGGAAATGACCTACGCGAAAAGAAGACCACATCGCTTGGATGGCCAAGAATGTGAGTCATCTCGCGTGAAATCAGGGAGGCGTCCCACCAGCTCATCTGAAATTTCCGCAACGAGCGGTACATTTTCAGACAACCTGATGAGAGCGGTGCCTTACCTCAAGAAGACAGGTAAGACGAACGGGTCAAGCCCAGACGCAGAGCATCGAGGAACTGGGTGCGCTCGGCGGCGGTGATACGCGCACTGGCGCATTTGTCGCGGTAGTGGGTCATCAGCTCTTCCGGCGACAAGTGCACGTAACGCAGCATGTCTTCGATGGTGTCGTGGGTTTCGATACCCGCGTGGTACACGCTGCCGTCGGCGTTCTGGTAGATGTTCACCGAATCGGTGTCACCGAACAGGTTGTGCATGTCGCCGAGGATTTCCTGGTAGGCGCCGACCAGGAAGATACCCAGCAGGTAGTCTTCGCCTTCGTTCAAACCGTGAACCGGCAGACTGGTTTCGATGCTCTGCTCGTCGACGTATTGCTTGATCTTGCCGTCGGAGTCGCAGGTCAAATCTTGCAGTACGGCACGGCGCAGCGGCTCTTCGTCGAGACGGTGCAGCGGCAGGATCGGCAGCACCTGACCGATGGCCCAGGTGTCCGGCAGGCTCTGGAATACCGAGAAGTTGCAGATGTACTTGTCGGCCAGCTTGTCGTTGAGTTCGTCGAGCACCTGACGGTGGGAACGCTGACGGGCCTTCAACGAGTTGTGCAGGCGACGGCACACGGCGAAGTAGCATTGCTCGGCCAGGGCTTTTTCCGCCAGGGTCAGCTTGCCATCGGCGTATTGGGTCGCGATGTCGCTCATGTAGTGCGTGGCGCGCCAGTAGGTTTCGGTGACCATCTCGATGTCGGTCGGCCCCAGCAGGTCAACCAGCCACTGCACGGTTTCCGGCAGCGCTTCCTTGTTCTCGATCTGCGGCACGTCGTCGTTGTGCTTCTCGACGTCGGTCACCTGCACCACCAGTATGGCGTGGTGAGCGGTCAGGGAACGACCGCTCTCGGAGAAGATGTTCGGGTGCGGCAGGCTCTGCGCGTCGCAGAACTCCTTGAGCATCCCGACCACGACACCGGCGTAATCGTCCATGTCGTAGTTGATCGAGCTGGCGTTGCGCGAGTGAGTACCGTCGTAGTCCACGCCCAAACCGCCGCCGACGTCAATGTGGTCAACCGGCAGGCCGAGGTTGCGCAGTTCGCCGTAGTAGCGAATCGCTTCCTTGAAACCGTGTTGGTAGTCCGCCAGGTTGGCGATCTGCGAGCCCATGTGGAAGTGCAGCAGGCGAATGCCCTGATCCAGGCCAGCCGCGCGGAAACGCTCGACCACCGACAGCAGTTGCGCCGCCGACAGACCGAACTTGGATTTCTCGCCACCGGTATCTGCCCACTTGGACGACGCCAGGGACGACAGACGCACGCGCAGGCCAACCTGAGGCTTGACCTTGAGCGAGGCGGCTTCTTCGATCACCAGCGCGACTTCGGACTCTTTCTCGATCACGATGAACACGTTGTGGCCAAGCTTCTGACCCATCAGCGCCAGACGAATGAATTCGCGGTCCTTGTAGCCGTTGCAGACGATGGTGCCGCCCTTCGGCGCCAGGGCCAGCACGGCCAGCAGCTCAGGCTTGGAGCCGGCTTCCAGGCCGATGGACACGTCTTGGGTCGCGATGATGTTCTCGATCACCGCTTCCTGCTGGTTCACCTTGATCGGGTACAGCGCGGTGTACTTGCTCTGGTATTCCAGACGCTCGATGTTGGCATCGAACGCGCCGGTCAGCTGGCGCACGCGGTCTTGCAGAATGTCAGGGAAACGCACCAGCAACGGCAAGGACAGGCCGCTTTGGCGCAGCTGGTCAACTTGCTCGAACAGGTCGATAGGCGAACTGGTCGGACCGTTCGGACGAACTTCGACGCGACCGGCGTCATTGATCGCGAAATACCCGGCCCCCCAATGGCGAATCCCGTAAACACTGCGGCTGTCCGCAACTGTCCATTGGCTGCCATCGTCTTTGCGTGTGCGTCGTACGGACATTGAAGTCCCCTATAAAGAAGTCATAGAGCGTCGCCTGGGTTCAGGCCGGCGCAGTCTAAAGAATGAAAATGACGGTTCGTCAACGAGGGGGTAGACCTCGCTGACCGCAGTGAGTTTAGAAACCGGTCAGAACAGGCTCTGTGAAAACCATGTAGACGACGCCAGACCTGCTGTCAGGACTGGATCAAGCCGAGGGTGGTTTTCACAGAGGCTGCTAGCCGCCGGACTTCTTCGCTTTGAAACCGTGCTTGATCAGTTCGGCCAAGAGTAGCTCGACATGATCGCCCTGGATTTCAATGATTCCGTCTTTCAACGCCCCGCCGGTCCCGCAACGTTTCTTCAACGTGGTGGCCAGGTCCTTGAGCGCGTCTTCAGCCAGCGGCACGCCAGTGATGGTGGTCACCGTCTTGCCGCCACGGCCCTTGCTTTCGCGACGCACGCGAGCGATGCCGTCGCCGGACGGGATCACGGTTTGCTTGCAGATACAGGCATCCACCGGTTTGCTGCAATCCGGGCAATGACGACCTGCGTCGGTGGAAAATACCAGGCCACCAAGGGCGGCGAAGGATGCGGCTTTTTTGGCCACCGGCAATCCTCTTGGGAGGACAAAGACTGGTCGCGGCAACCTGGGCAGGTGCCATCGACCGCGAAGCCCCACTCAGGCAGGGGCAGCGCTACTGAAACGGAATTGCTTGTCGTAGGAGCGAAGCTTGCTCGCGAAGATCGCAAGGACGACGCGTACATCCTGAATGTATGCGTTATCGTTGACGACCTTCGCGAGCAAGCTTCGCTCCTACAAAAGGTCGCGCAGTGTAACGGCAAAAAGCCGACTTGCTAAGAGCCAATCGGCGCCAATTTATGCCTTCTTTGCGACGTTGCTTTGCTGAGCCTTCAGATAACGCTTCAACGCGGCCAAAGAGTCCGGGCAATAAGGCTTCTCCTCGATTTCCAGCATCACCTGATCGATCGGAATAAACCGCGCTTCCAGCACTTCTTCCGGCTGCAGGATCAACGGGCCGTCCCACACCGCCGAAAACGCCGAACACCACAGCCGATTGCCGGTGTCTTCGAAGAAAAAGTGATCATGGGCGGTCAGTTCGACGCCGCTCACGCCCAACTCTTCCTCCAGTTCACGGGCGGCCGATTCGGCGTAGGTTTCGGTCGCAAGCACCATGCCTCCCGCCGCCACGTCCCAAAAACCTGGATAAATAGCTTTGCTCAGCGTGCGTCGATGCACGCAGAGTTCACCGGCGCAATTGAACAGCATGATGTAAGTGCCGCGCCCGATCAGCCCGCGTTCGCGCAGGTCGGAGCGGACCAAGGCGCCGAGCAGGTTGTCCTGCTCGTCAACCCAGGCGATCTGTTCGGCATCCGAGGCCGCGCGATGGGCGGCCTCTCTGGCGCTATCGACCATGACTCAGCCCTGATTGAGCAGTTGGCGCAAATCGATCACTGCGGCGTTGGCCCGGGAGATGTAATTGGCCATGACCAGCGAGTGGTTGGCCAGCACGCCGAAGCCGCTGCCGTTAAGGATCATCGGGCTCCAGACCGGTTCTTGCGAGGCTTCCAGCTCACGAATGATCTGGCGCACGCTGACCGTGGCGTTCTTCTTGGCCAGCACGTCGGCGAAGTCGACTTCGATGGCGCGCAGCAGGTGGGACAAGGCCCAGGCCTGACCGCGGGCTTCGTAGAACACATTGTCGATCTGCATCCACGGGGTTTCGACGATCTCTTCGTCAACCTGCGGCACCTGACCTGGAGCGACGACTTCAGTTTTCAGCGCGGTGTTGAGCTTGACCCGGCCAACACTGGCCGACAGCCGTTGCGACAGCGAACCCAGACGGGTGCCGACATCGCCCAGCCAGTTGTTCAGGTTGTCGGCGCGGGCATAGAACAGCGCGTTTTTCTGCGACGGATCGGACAGCCGCGCCTGATAACGGCTCAGGGAATTCATGCCTTCCTGGTACTCGGACTCACTGGATGGCAGCACCCAGCTTTTGTTGTCGAAGTTGAAACGCGGCTCGGCCTTGGCCAGATCGGAGTCTTCGGCAGATTGCGATTGCGAGCGGGCGAAGTCTTTACGCAAGGCACGCGTCAAGTCACGGACCTGGACCAGCACGCCATATTCCCAGCTCGGCGTGTTGTCCATCCACAGGCCCGGTGGAAAACGGTCGTTGGAAATATAGCCGCCCGGCTTGGTCAGCAAAGTACCGGCGACGGTCTTGAGGGTTTCGACCGTGGTGTAGCCGATGACCATTTGCTTGCCTTCTTTCTCGGCGGCCATCTGGGCATTCTGCTGAACCGGGAACAGCGCAGGTTCCTGGCTCCAGTACCAGCCCAGCGCAATAGCCACCAGCAAGTAAATGGCAATCAGAGTGGCCAGCGCTCGGCTGAACAACAGGCCCCCCAAGTAACTGCGGGTGGCCGATTTCGGTTCAGCGGCACGTTCGGGCGCGCTGCCCGCGCGGTTCTTCCAGTCCAGCATGGCGATATCCTTTCAATCACTTGAGTTCATCGGTTCGACCACAACCCTATCGCATCGTGCCTCGTGTGCCGCGCATTAATCCTGCATAAAACGGCTACCGCACAATGATCGGGATCGAGAGCCACTATAAATGAAGCACAGCGCTGAGCCTATTCGACCAGTCGGTCATAAACTGAATAACGTCGCTTTGCAGTTTATTGACGTGCGACACTCATGCGATCGAAAAAGAGGTGCTAGCATAGAGCCACCAGTCGATCTCAGCATGCACCCTAACTAGTAGTCAGGATATGACCGAGCCAGAAGACCCCAGCCGTGAGCGCCTCAAGCACCACTTTGCCCAGCGGGTAATTCATCAGGCACGTCAGATTCTTGAGATATGGCAGCGCCTGCAATGCAGCGAGTGGTCCACCACCGACTTATCGGAACTGAGCGAAGCCAATCTGCGCCTGCTGCGTTTCGCTGAGCGATTCGAACAACCTGAACACACCCAACTGGCGCGCCACATCGGTCAGTCGCTGGAGGCTGTCGACGCCAATCGCGGACGCCTGAGCAGCGGACTGATCACTGAACTCAATCGTTTGATGCAGCGCCTGTCACGCACCGGCCTGCGCCATGGCGATCAGATGGACCAAACCTTTCTGCCGCCCCTGCGCAAACCGATCTACGTGATGTTGCAGGATTACGACCGCGCCGAGCGTCTGGCCAAGCAGCTAGAATTTTTTGGGCTCAGCGCTCAAGCCCTCGACAGCGTTTCGGCGTTCCGCTCCTCAATGGTCGAGCGCTTGCCTGCAGCGATCGTCATGGACGTGGACTTCAGCGGCCCCGGCATCGGCCTGAAACTGGCCGCCGAAGCACAGGAAGGCCTCGACCACACGCTGCCCTTGTTGTTCTTCAGCCTGCACGAAACGGATACCCCGACTCGCCTCGCCGCCGTGCGCGCCGGCGGCCAGGAATTCCTGACCGGCACCCTCGAAGCGTCGAGCCTGCTGGAGAAGATTGAAGTCCTGACCTGCGTCGCCCAGTACGAACCTTATAAAGTGTTGATCATCGACGACTCCCGCGCCCAGGCCTTGCACACCGAGCGCCTGCTCAACGGCGCCGGGATCGTCACGCGGACTTTGATCGAGCCGATCCAGGCCATGGCCGAGCTCGCGGACTTCCAGCCGGACCTGATCATCCTCGACATGTACATGCCGGCCTGCACGGGCACTGAATTGGCCAAGGTGATCCGTCATAACGACCGTTACGTCAGCGTGCCGATCATTTACCTGTCCGCCGAAGATGATCTGGACAAGCAGCTCGACGCCATGAGCGAGGGCGGCGACGACTTCCTGACCAAACCGATCAAGCCGCGACACCTGATCACGACCGTGCGCAACCGCGCGGCACGGGCACGCCATCTGAAATCGCGGATGGTTCGCGACAGCCTCACCGGGCTGTACAACCATACGCACATCCTGCAATTGCTCGAAGACTGCAGCTTCCGCGCCCGTCGCGAGAGCAAGCCGTTGAGCTTTGCGATGCTCGACATTGACCACTTCAAACGGGTCAACGACAGCCACGGCCACCCCATGGGCGATCGGGTGATCAAGAGCCTGGCGCTGTTTCTCAAGCAACGCTTGCGCAAGACCGATTTCATCGGCCGTTATGGCGGTGAAGAATTCGCCATCGTCATGCCGGACACCGATCTCGAATCGGCTCACAAGGTGCTCGACGAGATCCGTCGACGCTTTGCCGAGATTCACTACCCGGCCCAACCACAGGACCTTTGGTGCACGTTCAGCGCCGGGGTGGTGGAACTGTGCGAAAACTCCGACAGCCTGATGATGGCCAGCCAGGCAGACGAAGCGCTGTACCGCGCGAAGGACGCCGGACGCAACCGCGTTCAGGCCGCGCGGACGTCAAAGCAAAGTGCCACTTTTTCATCGGAATCGACCCATTCAGTCATAACCCCGTAACAGAAACGCAATAACTTCAGGCGCTTACCATTCTGCCGTTGGTAGACCCACAATGCGCCTGAAGCTGCTGACCAATCTCAACACCCTCCTTTTAGTCGCCGTGTGCGTGGCCCTTGGCGCCACACTTTGGTGGTCGCAAAAGGCCCTGGAGCGCCCCTATTTACTGATGGAGCGTTACCTGGGCTTGTCCCAACAATTTCAAAATGAAGTCGCGCGTAACATCGAGGACTATCTCGCCAGCGGCGATGCCCTGCGCCTGAGCAGCGCTAGCCAGGCCATCGACGGCCTGCAAAAGGAACTCGGCGAGTTGCCGCCGGCATTGGCCGACACCCTGCGCCCGAGCCTGTCGAACCTGGAAGAGTTCAGCAAAACCGATCTGCTGGCGGCCGGCAAGCTGGCCGGTGATCCGCAGGCGCTGTTGCTGCAAGCCGAACGCGAACTCGGTGCCAGCCTCGATCAGCTCAGCCAATACGCCAGCGCTAACGCGGCGTATCTGACACCGCTGCTCGCGGCCTCCCAGCACTTGGGCAAACTGTCGCTGGTCCGGGACAAACTGGTCAGCAGCGGCCGCAGCGAACTGGCCGCCGATGTCGAGCGTGAAGTCAGCAACATCCGTACCCAGGCTGAGCTTCTGGACGCCTTGCCGCTGCTGGGCGTGACGAGCAAAAGTGAATCGAACACGGATGATTTCGCGGCGATGATGGGCCTGGAGAACACCGAAAAAGCCGTCGTCGAAGAGGCTGGCGCCGGCCTCAAACGTGGACTGAACAGCCTCCTCAGTCGTTACCCGGCCGAACTGACACGCACACGCGACCAGATCCAGAAACGCACCGACCTCAGCGCCGCCACTCACCTGAAAATCGCCGCCGTGCAGCAGGTCATCGCTGGGCTGGAACCGGTGGTTCGCGCCCAGCACGGACAGATCCAGGGCGAAGTGCGGCTGATGCAAGGGGTGATGATCGGTCTGATCCTGTTGATCGCATTGCTCATCGACACCCTGCAACGACGCTTGGCCCGAACCCTGACCAACCTCGCGCCAGCCCTCTCGACCTGGGCCGAGGGCGACTTCAGCCGGGACATTGAATTGGGCGCAACCAATCGCGAACTGCATGACATTCAAGCTTCGCTCAATCGCTTGCGCGCCTACCTGGTCGACTTGGTAGGGACCATTCGCCTCAACGCCGAACAGGTCGCCGGTAGCAGCCGAACACTGGCCGAGTTGAGCAATGACCTGCACAGCGGCGCCGAACATCAGGCCGGCGACACGGCGCTGATCCGCGATTCTCTCGGTGAACTGGAAGCGACCATTCAACAGGTTGCCGGCGATGCCAGCCGCCATGCCGGGCTGGCGGTGGAGCATGGCCAGAAAGTCATCGGCTTGAGCCTCACCGGCCTGCATGCGCTGGTGGGTGAAGTCCAAGGCAATGCACAGATGATCGAGCACTTGGCCGAGGAGTCGGCGACCATTGGCGGCGTGCTGACGGTGATCCGCTCGATCGCCGACCAGACCAACCTGCTGGCGCTTAACGCCGCCATCGAAGCGGCCCGCGCCGGGGAAATGGGTCGTGGATTTGCGGTGGTGGCCGAAGAAGTTCGCTCACTGGCACAACGCACCGCCGGCGCCACCGCAGAGATCCAGACGTTGATCGCTGGACTGCAAACCGCCGCACGACAATCAGTGGAAGGCATGCGCGCCCAGGTCGAACACGCCGAAGCCACCGCCAATCAGGCCCAGGCCGCCGACGGTGCACTGGATAAAATCGTCGGGGCGATCCAGACCATTTCCGACACCGCCGTGCGCATTGCCGATGTCACGGCTCAACAGAGCGGTGCGGTCAGTGAGATCCGCGATCACAGTGAGCGGATTCACCAGTTGGGTGGGGATAACTTGCTGAGGATTGGTGAAGGGCGCGTGCAAGGGGAGAATTTGTTGGTGTTGGGTGGACGACTGCATACCGCCGTCCAAGCCTTCCGCGTCTGATAGCTCGCGAAGGCACCAGAACAATCACCGCAAAATTCCCCACCCTGCACACCCGACCGCTGTCCGCTATGATGCCCTCACCTTCGATACGCGAGATTGTCATGCGCCGTTTGCTCTGCCTGCTGCTTATAGTGCTCACCCTGCCGGCCACCGCCGCCGGGTTGCTGGAGAGTCAACCCAGTTCGACGTTGGGCTCGATCAACAACAGCGCCGACTTCCTGCCGGTGCGCGAAGCCTTTCATCTGAGCCTGGTCGAAAGCACGCCGCAATCAATCAAGCTGCGTTTCATCGCTACAGAGGGTTACTACCTCTACCGGCATCGTTTTCAGTTTCGCGCAGACCCGGCCGATGCTGGCCTGGGCGCCGCGCAACTGCCCAAGGGCGAACAGAAACACGATGAGTACTTTGGCGATGTCGAGGTCTATCACGGGGTTCTCGATGTAGAGCTGCCGCGCACCGATCAACGAGCGTTCACGCTGGTGGTGACTTATCAGGGCTGCGCCGATAAAGGGCTGTGTTATCCACCCGAAACCGAGCGACTGAGTATCGAAGATGTCGGCGCATCTGCTTCGGGCAACACCTCAACCACGCCCACCCTGTCCAAATGGAGCTGGAGCGAACTGGCGTTGTTTTTCCTCGCTGGCCTTGGCCTGACCTTTACGCCCTGCGTATTACCGATGCTGCCGATCCTTTCCGGCGTGGTGTTGCGCGATCAGGTGGGGGGCTTGCGAGGCTTCAAACTTTCCCTGGCCTACGTGCTGCCGATGGCGGCGTGTTTCGCCGCGCTCGGCGCGCTAATGGGAATGTTCGGCGCCCAACTCAATCTTCAGGCGCGGCTGCAATCGGCCTGGGTGCTGGTGCCGTTCGCAACGTTTTTCGCCATTTTCGCCTTGGCCATGTTCGGTGTTTTCGAACTGAAACTGCCCTACGCCATGAGCAGTCGCCTGGATCGAATTGCCGGTCGCACTCAAGGTGGTTCGCTTTGGGGCGCGGCGGTGCTGGGAGTGGTATCGAGCTTGCTGGTCTCGCCGTGTGTTTCCGCGCCACTGGTAGGCGCCCTGCTCTACATAAGCGCTAGCGGCGATGCCGTAGGTGGTGCGCTGAAACTGTTCATGATCGGCCTTGGCATGGGTCTGCCTCTGGTACTGGTGGCAACTGGCGGTGCGGCATGGCTGCCAAAAAGTGGTCCCTGGCTGATCTTCGTCAAAAACGTCATTGGTGTCTTATTGTTGGGCGTCGCCCTCGGCTTGCTGAGTCGTGTGCTGCCAGGTCCGATAACCTTGTTGCTGGTCGGCCTGTTGTGGGGCGGTGTGGGCCTGTTTCTCGGGGCACTGGAATTTGTTTACAAACCGCCTAGAAAGCGTTTGGCACAACTGCTTGGGCTGTTCTTGCTGTTTTACGCGATGGCCTGTTGGTATGGAGCTTTCAGCGGTCAGAGCAATCTGCTTAACCCCATCGGCCAGCCAGTCACGACGGTGAACCGAGAACAACCCGCAAAGCCAAAGCGCCTGGCAAACCATCAGCACCCCGGCGGAACTGGACCGCGTCCTCGCCGAAGCCAAATCTTCAGGCACCCCACTGCTGCTCGACTGGTACGCCGACTGGTGCATCAGTTGCAAAGTCATCGAACATGAAGTGCTCAACGACGCCAAGGTCGTCGAACGCCTCAAAGGCTATCGACTGATCCGCTTCGACATCACCGCCAGCAACGCCGAGCAACGCGCCCTGCTCGACCGCTACAAACTGTTCGGCCCGCCGGCGCTGATGTTTTTCGGCAAGGACGGGGTCGAACACACCGATGTGCGGGTCATCGGCGAGATCAACGCCCGTGACTTCGCCGAACGTGTCGCGAAAGCAAATGACCGGATTTAATAACCCGGTCATATATTTTGCGCAAACATCGGCCATCGTGCTGGCTATTGCATAGAACTGGACAGTCACAAAGGCTTTGCGGCATAGTCGCCGAGTTCTGACAATTGCACACAGATCACAAGGAACAGCAGATGGCGACGCTACTGGTTCTGCACGGACCCAACCTGAACATGCTCGGCACCCGTGAACCGGGCACCTACGGCGCGACGACACTGGCGCAGATCAACCAGGACCTGGAACGCCGCGCCCGTGAAGCCGGCCACCATTTGCTGCACCTGCAAAGCAACGCCGAGTACGAATTGATCGACCGCATCCACGCTGCCCGCAGCGAAGGTGTGGACTTCATTCTGATCAACCCAGCAGCTTTTACGCACACAAGTGTCGCATTACGTGACGCGCTGCTGGCGGTGAGCATCCCATTCATCGAAGTGCATTTGTCTAACGTGCACAAACGCGAACCTTTCCGCCATCACTCTTACTTCTCCGATGTAGCGGTGGGAGTGATCTGCGGCCTTGGCGCCAGCGGTTATCGATTGGCCCTGGAGGCCGCCCTAGAGCAGCTTGAAAGACAGGCAACAGCTTGAACAACAAGCGTAACGCCCCTGACCGACCCTTGGGAGTTGATGATTCATGGATATCCGTAAAGTTAAGAAACTGATCGAATTGCTGGAAGAGTCTGGCATCGACGAGCTCGAGATCAAGGAAGGCGAAGAGTCCGTACGTATCAGCCGTCACAGCAAGACCCCGGCTCAGCAATACTACGCACCGGCTCCAATGCATGCTCCGGCGCCGGCGCCTGTTGCTGCTGCCCCGGTTGCCGCTACCGCTCCTGCTGCTCCGGCCGCACCTGTTCTGAACGGCACCGTTGCCCGTTCGCCGATGGTCGGCACTTTCTATCGCAAATCTTCGCCAGCCTCGCCATCCTTCGTTGAAGTCGGCCAGACCGTGAAGAAAGGCGACACGCTGTGCATCGTCGAAGCCATGAAGATGATGAACCACATCGAAGCTGAAACCAGCGGTGTGATCGAATCCATCCTCGTCGAAGACGGCCAGCCGGTTGAGTACGACCAACCGCTGTTCACCATCGTTTGAACCGCGGAGAGACTTTGATGACTGCGAAGTTGGAAAAAGTTCTGATCGCCAACCGCGGTGAGATCGCCCTGCGGATTCTGCGTGCCTGCAAAGAGATGGGCATCAAGACTGTCGCCGTTTATTCCACGGCCGACAAAGAACTGATGCACCTGGGTCTGGCAGACGAATCCGTCTGCATCGGTCCGGCCTCGGCTGCAAAGTCTTACCTGCACATTCCGGCGATCATCGCCGCGGCTGAAGTGACCGGCGCTACCGCCATTCACCCAGGCTACGGCTTCCTTGCGGAAAACGCTGATTTCGCTGAACAGGTCGAGAACTCTGGCTTCGCGTTCATTGGCCCGAAAGCCGACACCATTCGCCTGATGGGCGACAAGGTTTCGGCCAAGCACGCCATGATCGCTGCGGGTGTTCCAACCGTTCCGGGTTCCGACGGCCCGCTGCCTGAAGACGAAGAAACCGCTCTGCGCATCGGTCGCGAAGTCGGTTACCCGGTGATCATCAAAGCCGCTGGCGGCGGTGGTGGTCGCGGCATGCGCGTCGTGCATAAAGAAGAAGACCTGATCTCCTTCGCCAAACTGACCCGCACCGAAGCGGGCGCAGCGTTCGGCAACCCGATGGTCTACCTGGAAAAATTCCTGACCAACCCACGCCACGTGGAAGTTCAGGTACTGTCCGATGGCCAGGGCCACGCCATCCATCTGGGTGACCGCGATTGTTCGCTGCAGCGTCGTCACCAGAAGGTTCTCGAAGAGGCGCCGGCACCGGGCATCGACGAGAAAGCACGCGCTGAAGTCCTCGCTCGCTGCGTCAAGGCGTGCATTGACATCAACTACCGTGGCGCAGGCACGTTCGAGTTCCTGTACGAGAACGGCGCGTTCTATTTCATCGAAATGAACACCCGCGTTCAGGTTGAGCACCCGGTTTCGGAAATGGTTACCGGCATCGACATCGTCAAGGAGATGCTCAGCATCGCCGCTGGCAACAAGCTGTCGTACACCCAGGATGACGTGGTTATCCGCGGTCACTCGCTGGAATGCCGGATCAACGCCGAAGACCCTAAATCCTTCATGCCGAGCCCAGGCACGGTCAAGCATTTCCACGCCCCAGGCGGCAACGGCGTTCGCGTCGATTCGCACCTGTACAGTGGCTATGCTGTTCCGCCGAACTACGATTCGTTGATCGGCAAGCTGATCACCTACGGCGCAACCCGTGACGAAGCCCTGGCGCGCATGCGCAATGCGCTGGACGAAATCGTTGTCGACGGGATCAAGACCAACATCCCGTTGCACCGCGATCTGGTCCGCGATGAAGGCTTCTGCAAAGGTGGAGTCAACATCCACTACCTGGAACACAAGCTGGCTGGCGACAAGCATTAAGATGTGATCCTGACCAACAAAGCCGCTTTCGAGCGGCTTTGTTGTTTCTGAAGGTTTCATAATGTGAACGCGAGCACGCTCGCTCCCACAAAAGCTCCGCGCTCGCGTAAACTTGCGCGCTTCGCGCAGCCCGCTAGGCTGCAATCAACATTTTTCAAAGGTGCCCGCCATGCCTTGGCTGCAAGTCCGTCTCGCCATCAGCCCAGAACAAGCCGAAACCTACGAAGATGCTTTCCTTGAAGTGGGCGCCGTCTCGGTGACCTTCATGGACGCCGAAGATCAACCGATTTTCGAGCCAGAACTCAACACCACGCCGCTGTGGTCCCACACGCACCTGCTGGCCCTGTTCGAAGGTGGCACCGAAGCCGCCAGCGTACTGGCCCACCTCGAGTTGCTGACGGGCAGCCCGCTGCCCGAGCATCACAGCGAAATCATCGAAGACCAGGACTGGGAACGCAGCTGGATGGACGGTTTCCAGCCGATGCGTTTCGGTCAGCGCCTGTGGATCGTCCCAAGCTGGCACGCCGCACCCGAGCCTGACGCCGTCAACCTGCTGCTGGATCCGGGCCTGGCGTTCGGCACCGGCACTCACCCGACTACCGCGCTGTGCCTGGAATGGCTCGACGGTCAGGACCTGAAAGACTGCAACGTGCTGGACTTCGGCTGCGGCTCGGGGATTCTGGCCATCGCTGCCCTGCTGCTGGGCGCCAAGCAAGCCGTCGGTACCGATATCGACGTACAAGCCCTGGAAGCCTCCCGCGATAACGCTGGGCGCAACAACATTGCCGAAGCGCTCTTCCCACTGTACCTGCCGGAAGATCTGCCGCAGGTTCAGGCCGACGTGCTGGTGGCCAACATCCTTGCCGGCCCGCTGGTTTCCCTGGCGCCGCAATTGTCCAGCCTGGTCAAGCCGGGTGGCCGCCTGGCGCTGTCGGGCATCCTCGCCGAACAAGGTGAAGACGTCGCCAAAGCCTACGCTCAGGACTTCGATCTGGACCCAATCGCCCATCGCGATGGCTGGGTGCGCATCACTGGCCGTCGGCGCTAGAATGAGCGCCTGCATAAACCGGATCGCCGCATGACCGACAGCTTCGTCACCCAGTGCCCGCATTGCCAAACCAGCTTCCGCGTCAGCCATACTCAGTTGAGCGTGGCCCGCGGAGTGGTTCGTTGCGGCTCGTGTTTGCAGGTGTTCAATGCCGCCAAGCAGCTGCTTGAGCAACGGACCGGCAAGGACGCAATCACGCCAGTTGCCCCGGCCGTCGTCGAACCACCGGAGCCGCGGGCCATCAGCCAAAAGCAATGGACCGCCGCCGAGCTGGATCTGGACAGCCTGGACCTGGACGAAGAGCTCGCCCGCCTCGAACAACGGGAGATCCAGCCGACCACGGAATTCGGTCGCCCCCGCGAAGACAACCTGAGCGCTAGCCGCGATACCGTCGAGCACGAAGAAGCGCCTTGGCCCGACAGCCTGTTCAGCGAATCGGCCGCCGATCGTGCGCAGACCGCTGAAGCCGACTTGCCGGAGCTGGAACTCGAGCCGAGCAAACACTCGCGCACCGAACCTTCGCTGTCCCTGGAACCGGTGGAACTGGACGACGAACATCAGCCGCCCCAACTGCGCCTGCACGATCCGCTCGACGCGCCGATGCATCACGAACGCCTGTCGGCGACCGATGAGATCGACGACGACCTGCCCTCGATCGAGCCCCTGCGCAAAAAGCGTGAGCCGGCTGTCCGCGCTGAAGCCCTGCACGACCTGACCGATGACCCACTGCAACTGGACTGGCAAAAACGCCGCTCACCCTGGGGTCGCCGACTTTTCTGGCTGCTGCTGATCCTGCTCGGCGCGGCGGCGCTCGCCGGTCAGTACATCGCTTACCATTTCGACGAACTGGCGCGCCAGGATCAGTACCGTCCGTGGTTCCAGCAACTGTGCCCCCAGATCGGCTGCACGGTGCCGTCCAAAGTCGACATCGCCAAAATCAAAAGCAGCAACCTGGTGGTCCGCAGCCACCCGGACTTCAACGGTGCACTGGTGGTCGACGCGATCATCTACAACCGCGCGCCCTTCTCCCAGCCTTTCCCGCTGCTGGAGTTGCGTTTTGCCGACCTCAACGGTCACCTGATCGCCAGCCGTCGCTTCAAACCCGGCGAGTACCTCAATGGCGATCTAGAAGGAATGGTGGAAATGCCTCCGCAAACACCGATCCACATCGCACTGGATATCCTCGACCCAGGCTCCAAAGCGGTGAATTACAGCCTGAGTTTTCATTCGCCCGAGTGAAACGGTTCAGTATTACGGCTTTGACGGCATATTTCTGACTTTGACCGTTCGTACCAAACCGCTGGCGATAACAAAATCACTGTTCAGATTTTGTTCAATTCAGCCTTTATCCAGTCATCGAGAGCGGGTATCATGCCAACCCTTTTTCGAACTCTCATGATCCGGCCCCACAACAGGGAAGTCCTATGTCGGCGGTACGCATCGGTCCATATACATTGCACAACGGCTTGATTCTCGCCCCGATGGCGGGGGTCACCGACCAGCCCTTTCGTCAGCTGTGCAAACGACTGGGTGCAGGGCTTGTAGTCTCGGAAATGGTCACCAGCGACATGAGCTTGTGGAACACCCGCAAATCGCGGATGCGCATGATCCACGAAGGTGATCCCGAGCCCCGCTCGGTACAGATCGCCGGTGGTGATGCACAGATGCTGGCGGATGCAGCCCGGGCCAACGTCGAACTGGGTGCACAGATTATTGATATCAACATGGGCTGTCCGGCAAAAAAGGTCTGCAACAAGGCCGCCGGGTCCGCGCTGTTGAAAGATGAAGCATTAGTGACCGAGATCCTGCGGGCCGTCGTGGCTGCGGTTGATGTGCCGGTCACCCTGAAGATCCGCACCGGCTGGGACCGGGACAACAAGAACGGCCTGACGGTGGCGAAGATTGCCGAGCAGGCAGGCATCTCGGCGTTGGCGGTTCATGGCCGCACCCGTGCCGATCTGTACACCGGCGAAGCCGAGTACGACACCATTGCAGCGATCAAGCAGGCCGTGTCGATGCCGGTCTTTGCCAATGGCGATATCGATTCACCCGAGAAGGCCCGGTACGTGCTCGACGCGACCGGTGCCGATGGCCTGTTGGTCGGCCGGGCTGCCCAAGGGCGGCCATGGATTTTTCGTGAGATCGATCATTTTCTGCGTACCGGCGAGAAACTCCCGGCGCTGGATCTGATCGAGGTGGAACGCATTCTGCTAGAGCATCTGGCTGCGCTGCACGTCTTCTATGGGGATGTCATGGGCGTACGCATTGCTCGAAAGCATGTGGGCTGGTATCTCGCAACCTTGCCGGGCGCCAGGGAGTTCCGCGCCCACTTCAATCGTTTGGAAGATACGGAAGCACAATGCGCCAACGTTCAGGGCTACTTCGCCGAACGTAACAAGAGCCTGACAGGGGACGGAGACGAGGTGGCCGCATGACGATGATGACCGAGACTTTAGTGAGTGGAACAACACCCGTGAGCGACAACGTGAATTTGAAACAGCACCTCAATACGCCGAGCGAAGAAGGTCAGACCCTTCGCGGGAGTGTCGAGAAGGCGCTGCACAATTATTTCGCCCACCTTGAGGGCGCTGCCGTCACGGATGTGTACAACCTGGTGCTCTCCGAAGTCGAGGCTCCCCTGCTCGAGTGCGTGATGAACTACGTCAAGGGCAACCAGACCAAGGCCAGCGAGCTGCTCGGACTGAACCGAGGCACCCTGCGCAAGAAACTCAAGCAGTACGATTTGCTGTAAGCATTCAATCAAACCAGAAAGGCGCCCGCGTAAAAACGGTCGCCTTTTTTGCTGACTCCTTTGCTTTTTGATGGAAATTGAAATGACCGACCAGACTACCCGCCTGCCGATCCGCCGCGCCTTGATCAGCGTTTCCGACAAGACCGGGATCCTCGAGTTCGCCAAAGAGCTTGAAGCCCTGGGCGTCGAGATCCTCTCCACCGGCGGAACGTTCAAGCTGCTGCGCGACAACGGCGTTGCCGCAGTGGAAGTCGCGGATTACACCGGTTTTGCGGAAATGATGGACGGTCGGGTGAAAACCCTGCACCCGAAAATCCACGGCGGGATCCTCGGTCGTCGCGGTATCGACGACGCCATCATGAACGAGCACGGCATCAAGCCGATCGACCTGGTCGCGGTCAACCTGTACCCGTTCGAAGCCACCATCAACAAGCCGGGCTGCAACCTGCCGACCGCGATCGAAAATATCGACATCGGCGGCCCGACCATGGTCCGTTCGGCTGCAAAAAACCACAAAGACGTGGCCATCGTGGTGAATGCCGGCGACTACGCCAGCGTGCTCGAAGGCCTCAAAGCCGGCGGCCTGACCTACGCTCAGCGTTTCGACCTGATGCTCAAGGCCTTCGAACACACTGCCGCCTATGACGGCATGATTGCCAACTACATGGGCACCGTGAACCAGGCGGCTGACACCCTCAGCACCGAAGGTCGCAGCGAATTCCCGCGCACTTTCAACAGCCAGTTCGTCAAGGCGCAGGAGATGCGCTACGGCGAGAACCCGCATCAGAGCGCGGCGTTCTACGTTGAAACCAAGCCTGCGGAAGTGGGTATCGCCACCGCGACCCAACTGCAAGGCAAAGAGCTGTCGTACAACAACGTGGCCGACACCGACGCCGCGCTGGAATGCGTGAAGAGCTTCGTCAAACCAGCCTGTGTGATCGTCAAGCACGCCAACCCGTGCGGCGTTGCCGTCAGCCTGGACGCCGAAGGCGGTATCCGTCAGGCGTACGAGCTGGCCTACGCCACCGACACTGAATCCGCCTTCGGCGGCATCATCGCCTTCAACCGCGAACTGGATGCTGAAACGGCCAAGGCCATCGTCGAGCGTCAGTTCGTCGAAGTGATCATTGCCCCAAGCGTCAGCGAAGAAGCCCGCGCCATCGTGGCTGCAAAAGCCAACGTACGCCTGCTGGCCTGCGGCGAGTGGTCGGCTGAACGCGCCGCTGCCTGGGACTACAAACGCGTCAACGGTGGCCTGCTGGTGCAGAGCCGCGACATCGGCATGATCGGCGCCGACGACCTGAAAGTCGTGACCAAACGCGCCCCGACCGAGCAGGAGATCCACGACCTCATCTTCGCCTGGAAAGTCGCCAAGTACGTTAAGTCCAATGCCATTGTCTACGCCAAGAATCGCCAGACCATTGGTGTCGGCGCTGGTCAGATGAGCCGCGTGAACTCCGCGCGTATTGCGGCGATCAAAGCTGAGCACGCTGGCTTGCAGGTGCAAGGTGCAGTCATGGCATCGGATGCATTCTTCCCGTTCCGCGACGGTATCGACAACGCGGCCAAGGTGGGTATCACTGCGGTGATCCAGCCAGGCGGCTCGATGCGTGATAACGAAGTGATTGCTGCTGCCGACGAAGCCGGCATCGCCATGGTATTCACCGGCATGCGCCACTTCCGTCACTGATTTTGCTCTTGTAGGAGCGAGGCTCGCCCGCGAAGGCCTCACCTCGGTCTGGCTGACGCACCGAGGCGTTCCCTTCGCGGGCAAGCCTCGCTCCTACCGGTTTGGTGCAGTGGCGGATGCCGCGTACCGTTAGCCAGGCAGCTCAGGCTGCCCCCACAGAATTAGCGTCATCCGAGGTTTTTGAAATGAATGTTTTGATCATTGGCAGCGGTGGCCGTGAACACGCCCTGGCCTGGAAAGTGGCTCAGGATCCGCGCGTGCAGAAAGTGTTCGTGGCTCCGGGTAACGCCGGCACCGCCATTGAAGCCAAGTGCGAGAACGTTGCTATCGACGTGCTGGCCCTTGAACAGCTGGCCGACTTTGCCGAGAAAAACGTTTCCCTGACCATCGTCGGCCCGGAAGTGCCGCTGGTCGCCGGCGTCGTCGATCTGTTCCGCTCCCGTGGCCTGGACTGCTTTGGTCCGACCGCTGGTGCTGCCCAGCTGGAAGGTTCGAAAGCCTTCACCAAGGATTTCCTGGCGCGTCACAAGATCCCGACGGCCGACTACCAGAACTTCACCGAGATCGAGCCAGCCCTGGCTTATCTGCGTGAAAAAGGCGCGCCGATCGTGATCAAGGCCGATGGCCTGGCTGCCGGTAAAGGCGTGATCGTTGCCATGACGTTGACCGAAGCCGAAGACGCCGTGCGCGATATGCTGGCTGGCAACGCCTTCGGCGACGCGGGTTCGCGCGTGGTGATCGAAGAGTTCCTGGACGGCGAAGAGGCCAGCTTCATTGTCATGGTCGACGGCAAGAACGTATTGCCGATGGCCACCAGCCAGGACCACAAACGCGTCGGCGACGGCGATACCGGACCGAACACTGGCGGCATGGGTGCTTACTCTCCTGCCCCGGTCGTGACCGCTGAAGTTCACAAGCGTGTCATGGACCTGGTGATCTGGCCGACCGTGCGTGGCATGGCCGAAGAAGGCAACGTTTACACTGGCTTCCTGTACGCCGGTTTGATGATCGACAAAGCTGGTAACCCAAAAGTCATCGAATTCAACTGCCGTTTCGGCGACCCTGAGACTCAACCGGTGATGCTGCGTTTGCAGTCGAGCCTGGTGTTGCTGGTCGAAGCAGCCCTGGCACAAGCCCTGGACAAGGTCGAAGCACAATGGGATCCGCGTCCGAGCGTCGGCATCGTGCTGGCCGCAGGCGGCTATCCTGGTGACTACGCTAAAGGCATTGCCATCAACGGCCTTGATGCAGCCGCAGCACTGGAAGGCAAAGTCTTCCACGCCGGCACTGCGCTCAAGGACGGTCAAGTGGTGACGGCCGGTGGTCGGGTACTCTGCGCCACTGCAATGGGTGCCAGCGTCGATGCCGCTCAGCAGCAAGCTTACAAGCTGGCGGCAAGGATTGACTGGGAAGGCTGCTTCTATCGCAACGACATTGGCTACCGCGCCATTGCCCGCGAGCGTGGCGAAAATCAGGAATAAGGGCACCATTCGGCCAGGCAAGGGCTTCGGGCACTTGCCGGGCTATTCCGGCGCCGCGCATAGTTATAATTCTGGCATCAACCTACGAAGGGATTTCGCCGTGCGCTGGCTCAGGATTGCCATAGGTCTCACCGTCACTCTGCTGACCTTGCTCTGCATGCTCCCGGCCCAAGCCGTGCAAGGCAGTGGCTGGGCGGTATTGCTCGACGAACAGGGCGACCTGCAGCTAAGCGACATCCGCTCCACTCGCTACACCAATCAATTCAGCCCCATTGAACTCGACCGCCTCACCGCCGCCGAGCCCGATGGCGCTTTATGGCTGCGTTTCAGACTCGCGCCTGGCAAGCACGAACAGTTGCTGCGGGTGTTCGCTCCCGACCTGTCGCACCTCAATCTCTATGTGCTGGACGGCGACACGCTGATCGAGCAATTGAACACCGGTACCGGACAGCCCCAAGCCGAAAGGCCATTGCCCAGCAGCGACTTCATGTTGCCGCTGCCGCAAAGCGAAAAAAACCTCGACGTTTACCTGCGACTGGTCTCCGACCATCAGTTGAGGCCTTACATCACCCTGCAGTCGGCGGTCATGACCGCAGCCAATCAGAATCAGACGCTGATCTACGGTCTGTTGCTCGGCTGTATCGCGATGCTGATCCTGCACAACGTCATTCGTTATGCCTACACCCGCTCGCGCAGCAGTCTCTGGCTAGCTGGCTGCGAAGGGCTGTTGATGCTCAGCCTGGTCCTGCTGCTGAATGTAGCCGGACCCTGGTTGCCGGACTGGCATGCGGTCCAGACGCCGGGGGCTTACCTCGCGCTGCTGCTGACAGCGCCCTGCGGTCTGATGTTTGCCTATCGCTTCTTCGCCCCGCTCGGCCCGCATCCGCTGAACAAGTTGCTGCTGGGCGACATCCTGTTCATCAGTGTCTGCGGCTTGCTGCTGTTGTTCGTCAATACGCTGCCGCTCAACATCATCACGTACGCGCTGGTCGCCCTCGCGGGTCTGACCATGTTGTTCGTCAGCGCCTATCACTGGCAAAAAGGCTATCGCCCGGCACGTCTTTTCGTGGCGGCAATGGTGGTGTTCAACGCCGGTACGCTGATTATCCTGCCCGCCCTGCTGGGACTGACCCTGGTGGAGCCTCAAGGTCTGATCATCACTTTGCTGGTGTTCATCTGCATCAGTGGCCTGTTGATGAGCATTGCCTTGAGTGAACGTCAGCGCAGCATCACCGAAGACCGTTTCAGCGTCAGCCGCGACCTGGCCGCCAGCAACGCCGAGATCAAAGCCAAGGCCGAATTCCTGGCAAAAATCAGCCACGAAATCCGCACCCCGATGAACGGCGTGCTGGGCATGACCGAGCTGCTGCTGGGCACGCCGCTCTCGGTAAAGCAGCGCGACTATGTGCAGACCATCCACAGTGCCGGCAACGAACTGCTGACGCTGATCAACGAGATCCTCGACATTTCCAAGCTCGAATCCGGGCAGATCGAACTGGACGATGTTCAGTTCGATCTCAACGCGTTGATCGAAGACTGCCTGAGTATCTTCCGCGCCAAAGCCGAACAGCAGAACGTCGAGTTGATCAGCTTTATCCAGCCGCAAGTGCCGCGCGTCATCAGCGGTGACCCGACGCGTCTGCGCCAGACCCTGCTGAGTCTGCTGGAGAACGCCCTGAAGAAAACCGATGAGGGCGAGATCCTCATCGTCGTCGCGCTCGATGAGCGCAGTGCCAAACCGCGCTTGCGCATTGCCGTGCAGGACAGCGGCGAGCCGATGGACGCCGAAGAGCGCGACGCATTGATGCACGCCGAACTGCACAGCAAGCACTTCCTCTCGGCCACCCGCTTGGGAGGCAATCTGGGGCTGGTGATCGCCCGCCAGCTGATTCGCTTGATGCAAGGGGAGTTCGGCGTCAAGAGTGGCGCCAACCAGGGCAGCACCTTGTGGCTGACCCTGCCGCTGGACCCTGACCGCCTCGAGCACCCGACGTCCGACCTTGATGGCCCACTGCAGGGTGCACGGGTGTTGGTGGTGGACGACAACGACACCTGCCGCAAGGTGCTGGTGCAGCAGTGCAGCGCGTGGGGCCTGAATGTGAGTGCCGTACCGTCCGGCAAGGAAGCGCTGGCGCTGCTGCGCACCAAGGCCCACTTGCGTGATTACTTCGACGTAGTTCTGCTGGACCAGAACATGCCCGGCATGACCGGCATGCAACTGGCCGCCAAGATCAAGGAAGACCCGAGCCTGAACCACGACATCCTGCTGATCATGCTCACCGGCATCAGCAACGCACCCAGCAAGATCATCGCGCGCAACTCCGGGATCAAACGCATCCTCGCCAAACCAGTGGCCGGCTACACCCTCAAGACGACGTTGGCCGATGAGCTGAACCAGCGAAACAAGGGCCTTTCTATCTCGCAGCACCTGCCCGTCGGACCGACTTTACCGGTGAAGGTGCCAAGCGATTTCCGCATCCTGGTGGCCGAAGACAACAGCATTTCGACCAAGGTAATTCGCGGCATGCTGGGCAAGCTCAACCTGCAACCGGACACTGCCAGCAATGGCGAAGAAGCCTTGCAGGCGATGAAAGCCCAGCGCTATGACCTGGTCCTGATGGACTGCGAAATGCCGATCCTCGACGGTTTCTCCGCGACTCAGCAATTGCGTGCCTGGGAAGTCGGCAACCAGCGCACTCGCACCCCCGTGGTGGCGTTGACTGCGCACATCCTCGCCGAGCATAAAGAGCGCGCGCGTCAGGCCGGCATGGACGGGCACATGGCCAAACCGGTCGAGCTGTCGCAACTGCGCGACCTGATCGAGCATTGGGTGGCCCAGCGCGATCAGCAGATCCGGGCAGCGACTCAAACGTCCTGAGCCGACAGACCCCGCAGCGCCTGATAGACTCCCCTCGACTTCCCTCGCCAGTGAGCTTGCACCATGCTCCACGTGTTGTTCAGCGTTTACCTGAAGATGCTGGTGCTTTATAGCCCGTTCTTCGTGTTGTCCTGCTTCATCAGTCTGACCCGCGGTTATTCGCGCAAGGAACAACGTCGGCTGGCCTGGAAAGTGGCGACAGCCACGCTGGTCTCCAGCGTCTTGCTGTACCTGTTCGGGCGGGTGATTTTCAGTGTTTTCGGCATCACCGTAGACGCATTCCGCATCGGTGCCGGCAGTGTGTTGTTCATCTCGGCGCTGGGCATGGCCCAAGGCAAGTCGGCGGTGCAGACAGACAATGTGCAGCAGGACGTGACCATCGTCCCGCTGACCATTCCCCTGACGGTCGGCCCCGGCACCATCGGTGCGCTACTGGTGATGGGCGTGAGTCAGCCTCATTGGGACGACAAACTCACGGCCATTCTCAGTATTGCCCTAGCCAGTTTCACCGTCGGCGTGGTCCTTTATCTGTCCAACCGCATCGAGCGCATTCTCGGTGACCAAGGCTTGCAGATCGTCAGCCGGTTGATGGGGCTGTTCGTGTGTGCGTTGGCGGCGCAGATTATTTTCACCGGAGTGAAGGGGTATCTGGTGCCCTAAGCCACACCCACTCGCCTCTTCCAAACGATCGACGACCCAGTATCCCGTATATGAAACATCTTCGGGATACTGGGTAGAAAAGGGAGACGCCCTCGAATGAGGTCGTCATCCTTACGGCTGATCGAGACGGCCGGAGTGGGATTGCCGTTGCGAACCTAGCCACTGCACAACGTTCTCTGCATTCTCCTCATAGCTCTTGATGTTAAATCGAGCTATAACAAAACCAGTTTTCACGCCCCCCTGCACTTGGGCTGGATCGAAAACATGATCAATGAGGTTCGCCCCCACGTCCTCAACGGTCTCGAAAAGCACCGTAGTAACTTTAAGAAGTCCCTCTTTGTCAACGATGCCTAATTGCATCTTGATATGAGTTTGCCCTTTCATCACCGTATGATCACGGAATATCCTGGCAAGTGGTGTACTTTCTGGCAACGCAGCAAGTAGCTTGGAAGCGATATCCAGACAATTTTTCTGCGCACGTGAAAGGTGATCCCCAAAAACGCCGAGCAGAATATTTGTAAGCGTGAATCGCTCGCCGTCAGCAGCTAACGACATTTCCTGTTGTTCGTACAAACTCCAGCCACAAGACTCCAAAGACTCCTTGAAAACTTCGTGCCATTCCACAGTCACCGAGTTTTCGAAAAAATCCTCGTCTGCGCAAAGCTGGGAAAAAAGAGTCGAATCCTGCACGCTCTGCCGTAAAGACTCTGACAATGATCGGGACAGTAATAAAATACTGCATGCACTTATATAAACTGAATATTCCATTATTCAACTCTCCCCAAAAAAGTCAGCGCTTTTCTCTTTAAGCAATTTTAAGGCCTACGACGACTAAACCTTTGCTTCAGGACTTCCTTCCGATGTTCGCCAAGATATTGTTCAATGTCACTTCGAAATTCCTCATAACGTGCAGGATTAAAGGTGACGAACGACTTCCCTCGAAAGATTTCCAGTGCAGAAGACTGCCAGTTTACAAAGAGAACCCCGCCGTTGTGCGAAGACCCTGCCTGTTTTATTGACGCAGTCGAGGCGATTAGAACACCGTTCTCCAACTGCTCGCATGGAATGACAGACAGTCGTGCACCTTCGGGTATTTTTACCTCACGATTGAAAAGATTCAAGGTTTTCTCATCATCCCTCAAGCCACCAATGGTGGATTCTATTACTCCACCGAGCACAGCCGCCGCTGGCACACTGGCCTTCACACCGTCCAATATTCCTTTAACGATATCTTTAATCACATAGTCCATATTGACACGCAAAGAACTCTCGGAGTACCGAGTGTAACCATCCTCGGCAATGAAACATCCAAGATCCATTAAGCATCGGACAAATTCCTCATACCATGGCTGAGTATTCTTTCCCTTGGGAACCTCGTAATTAGCCTCCATAATGGCCATTGTCATCAAGTTCTCCATCATCGCCATATTGCTAAGCGACATACCCTTACCATAACCAACTAGCGCATCGCCCAGCATCACCGCATCGAGTTCCTTTGTCGGGCTGTCATCTTGCTGTACGGCAAACGCACGCGGGCGAGGGCCAACGGACGCCAGCGCCTTACGTTTGTTAACGCGGGCCTTTATCAACTCAACGCTTTGCGCAACGCCAATTACACTCTCAAAATATTTCATAACTATTCCTTTTTTATCCAATTGACCGCTCCTGCGGACTAACGCCAATCTAACTCATCACCTCCTTACACAACACTCCCCACTGATTACTGAATATGTAAGGGCAAAACAACTTCACACATGACCGAACAAAAAACCAGACACACACTAAAAAACCTAATGACTTTTAAATTTTCGCCAACAGTTGTATTCATACAATCCAAACAATGCAACCTCGCACAAACAAAGAAAATTCAATATCAACTCTGACGAGACCTCACCCATGAATGAACTACTCTCCGGGCTAGTAACCGGCCCGACCCTGGCTTCCTATGTTGAAACAATGTCCTTGAGCGACCACAACGACTTGGCAGACAGCCAAAATATTGCAACCAAATCGGCCGACCTCGGTTACTACCGATATGCCGACTCAGACAGCTGGTTTTTAGAATACCTAGAAACAATGGATTACTTGGGCTGGACCGTAAACAGTGACATTAAAGAACTTACACATAACGACGTAACCCTGTCTTTAGCAGACTATATTGTATGGATGTTCAAGGACCCTGTTGAAAAAAATGCAATGATTGACACGTTCGACGCCTTGAAGTCCAACAACCCAGCAATGCTGTCGCTGGGTGAAGAAACAGGGGAGGGGCAAACATTACAAGTTATACCAGCCAAGTATGACTTACAAGGCAACCTTTTTATAACAATCATTCAAGTGCAGTTGTTTTCCGAAACAAAAAACGGTAATTTTTTATTCTGGAACTGGGAAGATCGATCAACAAAAATTATTCGTCGAGCTGTACATCTAATGTTAAATCGAGAAAAATTCGCGCAAAACAGAGCACGACTCAAACTGTTAATTGATAGGTACCGTATGGCGCGATTTTCCTTGAGAAAAAAGAACTCACTCATTGAGTCCCTTTGAAACTCCATGAGCCTGTTTGTCTGCGCCCTTGCGGCGCAGATCATTTTTACCGGGGTGAAGGGGTATCTGGTGCCCTGAGTGACGGCCGCTTACCCTGCAAATGCCGACTCCGTCAGCAGCTCTTGCAGGGTTGCACTGCCAACCTTGCCTTTTCTGTCCCGTAACCGCGCCACGAACATGGATACCGGATGTGACTGCAACGCTTCAAACGCGAGGAACACTTCACCGCGCAATGCAGGGTCGGCGGAACACACATCACGGAAGATCAAGCAGTGCTCGCTGTCCGGGTCAACAATGACCAGATGCTCCTGGACAATCTCGAGCAACAGTTTTTCAGGCTCGTCGAACGCCCAAATCAACTTGCCCACAATGGCCGGAGTTTCACCCAGAGCATGCCGGCAGTCGACGACGACCGAGTCCAGTTTCCGCCAGACTGCCTTCGTCAGGTGACACGTCACGGCGCCCTGCCCCAATCGCAGAATCAACGTATTGACGTCATCGGGAATCAGCGGCAAGAGATCGCGCTGGGCCGTCTGTCCTTCGACGACCAGCACTTCGCCGTTGCGCTGAACATAATCGAACGGCCCGAGGCTTCGCATGTCCGGATAGAGATGCACCCATCCATCCTGGCGCTCATGCAGCAACACGTTGACCTGGTCTTGAGTACCCAGCAGCGCAAAATCCCTGGGCAGGTTCTCACCGGTAATCCGGATCAGCCGGGCACTTTGCACGTCATACCATTGCAAGCTGCCTGGTTCGGACTCCACAGACACAAACTCAGGATGTTCCGCCGCTTCCAGTAACAACTGGAGATCTTTGATCAAGTGTTCGCCATGCACGCTCACCCAATCGTGGCTGACCCCAGTGATGATCTCCGTCTCCTGATAACGAAGCTCCAGTGATACGCCGTCAACGGTTATCCCGCGCAATCCGGCGGCATCAATCGTCACGTCGGCGAACCGCCAGTCCTCCCACTCCCGCTGATAAGCCGGCAGGTTGTCGCTCAGTAACAATTGCGAGCCGGCGCCAAATGCCTCATCGAGTTGCTGCGGATCGATGAAATTCTGGGTCCAGATCTCACCGCTCGATAGATCAAACAGCCAGACCGCTTGATTGTCCGGGGTTACGCCGAGCAAGCGAACTTCCTTGTCGAGTCCTGGATCGCATAGCACCAAACGGTTATTCACGTACCAGGCGCACAAGTTGCCGCTACCGGTGAAATTGCGCACACCGACAATCGCAAAATCCTTGCCCGGATATTGCTCGGCAATCGGCTCCAGCGCCCGCCACCATTGAGCACGATCCTTGAGCCACTGCTCGCTCAAGCCACCCAGTTGCACCTCGCCTTGCGAGGTCAGGTTGAAAAACAGCCCGTTTTCATCGAGTGCCACATAGCCGCCCTCGATGGCCACGACCTGCTTGAGCCCGTCGGGCTGCACCCATCGGTGTGTCCATTGCCCTTTGCCGTTTTTTCCGCTCCGTTGCAGTCGGCTGAGTGACTGGTTGCGGTAGAGTCGCTCATAAATAAGGAACACATCGCTGTCATCGGCCATCGTCAACAGCATCAGATCGTTCAGGTTCTTGATCGAATCGTCCCAGCCACGTGCGTGATGCCGACCGGGCTGCGGAACGATGAGAAGTCGATCGCGGCTGCGCACCCACACCATGCCCCGGACCTTCGGTTCAATCGTCCAACAGATCGAAACGTAAGGGGCCGGCTGCCAGTCGACCGTGGTGACACCGTTGTTCAACGGACGGGCTTCCAGTCGCAGAAACTTGCCCAGTACCGTTGACCAGTCGGCCTGCGCATCGTTGGCCAGAACCAGCGCCTGCAGTTCCGGCGCCATGTCGTGAGTGACGGAACTCAACAGCAGTTGCCCGTCATGAATCAAGTAACGGTATTGCCTGACCGCTTGATTGCCCACGACGTATTCCTGCACGACATGAATCACACCTTGGGCATCCGCTTCGATACTGCGAATGATGCTTTTTCCATCCTGAAGCAATAACCAATACCGATGCTTGAGCAAGCCTGTCGCGGCATCCACTTGCCAGATCTGGAAATCCGCTGGGTCGTAAAAATAGGCAGATCCATCGACGACTACCGATAGCTGCGGCTCGCTGATGTCGAGCACTTCCTCGTTGCGGACATAGAGGAAGCGATCTTCGCGGGAGTCATACCAGGCCGTGGTGCAACGCGGTTCCTGCGGATCCTCGAACGGGATCAGATAGTGATGGACCGGTGTATACGGCAGCACCAGTCGATGCGCCTGAGCAAGGCTCTTGTAGTGTTCCAGCATTACCTGTTCATCGAGTCCGTCTGGCGCCGTCTGTTCGAGAAACTCCAACTGGCCTTTACCGCGATTGACTTTGAGCCGTTGGTCAGCCGTCCTGATCAGCACCTCGTGGAGACCTTTGCCGGAAAACGTCACGTGGACGCTGCCTACGTACAGTTCGCCCGAAGACTCGATCCGAATATCACGTTCACTGACCCAGCTAGCCTGCAACACCCAGCGGCAACGCTTCAGTCTCGGTGAGACGAGGCTTATATTGGCCCCGGGATTGAGCGTCAATGAACAGGAGGCGTCTGCGCCTGTCAGCTGATAAGACAATTTGCCGTGCCAGACTTTCGGCAAAACGGGGATCACCAGTGCACGTTCCACCGCATCCAGTTGCACCTCGATGAGCGTTTCGCGATACACCGGAGTCAGGCGATAAAGAATGTAATCGGAAGGAAAGGAATAGAACGAAAACCGAAACAGCCACTGGCCGTCCGATTGCTTTTTCTCCAGGCGTCGGGCCGTGTCGAAACCGCGATCGTGACGTGCGCTGGCAAAGGGCAGAGCCTTGTATTGATAGCCGTAACAGGTTTGCGGTGTGCACGGCAGCACGATAGTTTGGCCGCCGGGCGGTGCAAATCCGATCTGTGCGTGCAGTCCCAGCTCCCGACGGATATTGATCGCCCGCGCGTAATCGGGGTCGAAGTCCGGCACGCCGAAATGATCGCGCAGGGGATACAGCTTCGGACTGTCGAGCATCACCTTCCCGGCATTCAAGTCGATGCTTTTTACGATCAGTGAGGGCTGTGCAACCCACGCAGCCAGAGCGTCATCGTAACGGTAGCCCCCCCTGCGATAGGCCCGCTCCATGTCGTCGAAAAACTTCCCGACCTCCTGCGCCTCGCGCGCGATATTGGCAAATCCTTGGGCCAGTGCCGCCACACCAATAGCCAATCCACCGAGAATCACTCCAGCGCCACCGAGCACCGCCGCGGCGGTCGAGGCGCCGACCAGCCCGGCACCGATACCGACCGCCGTTAACACCAGGCTGGCGGAATCGAATGTCAGCTGAGTGCCGAACTGAGCTATCTCGACTTCGCTTTGCGCCGTCGTCAACTGATAGACATCAAAGCCAACATTGGCCAGCCCCAACACGGCGCCGACACCTTCGTTGGCCGCATGCCCCAGGGCCTCACCGACTACCGGAGCGCACGTGCGGGCGATGATCTTTTCTTCGCCCAGCGCGGTGCGAACCAATTGCACCAGGCCCACCACATCCACGACATTGCCATGCACCAACTGGGCATAGTTAACGTACGCGTGCAGGCGCACGGAGGTGGTCAGTGTCCGGTCATCCCCTTCCCGCCCTCGCAAGGCGTTCATCAACGCCTGAATGGTGAAGCCTGCGTTAAGGGTGTGGACACTGCCGGCTTCGGTCGGATCCAGGACGCTGCCCGTCTCGACCGGTTTACGCGCCAGGGTCGAAAACTGTTCCGACAGCCAGTTCTTGATCCGCAGCAGCCGCTGATCGTCGCTGAGCACCTGAATCACGTGCTGCGGGTCTGACGGATTGATCAGACTCACCCGGTACTTGCCCTCGGGCGTGATCTCCAGCGTTTCGAACAACGGCACCAACGGCGTTGCCGACGGATGCAAATCCTGCAAGGAGGCAGCAGCGTGCGCGATCTGCTGTCCCCACCAGTGGCTGTCCAGCTCCAGCAAACTGCTGCCCAGGTGCGAATTGTCGACCAGCGATTTCCCGTGGGCACTGTTCAGACGCTGGCGAATCGTGGGCCCCTTTACTCCCGGTAATGGATCGGGTTTGAGCAGTTGCTCCACAGCGAATCCGGCAGACAGTTGCAAGGCTGCCACCTTTTCACCCTGCAGTTCGATCAGATCAAACACTGGCCGGGCTTCAGAACCATAGGCTGCGTAATAGCGGGCCATGCCCTGTTTCTGGAAGAAGTGCTCCAGTGCCCGCTTGAACAGGGCGGGATGCTCGAATTCGCACAGACCAAAGTTGGGGTCATAAAAATGATAAGTGGCGCGTCCTGCGTTAACGGTCTTGGCCACCAGCATCGAATGATTATCAGAGTTGAGCATCAGCGTGCGGGTGCCAGCGTGTTTCTCAAGGGCGGCAGTGACCTGATCCAGATCCGCGCGCTCAAGCGGCGTCCCGACCTCGCTCAGTTGCACGTCCCGCAGCTCTTCCAGCGCTTGCACAAAGGCTGCCGAATCGTCTTGCCCAGGTTCGAGCACCGCCAGAAAGAAACGCTCGCGCAAGCGTCTGGAGGCCATATTAATCTGCACAAGCGCCGCGCTCATCGCCAGCGCCAGCGGATAACAACGCCCGCCAATCGCCTCGCCACCGCTATTCAGCAGCAGATCCTGGGGAACCATGTGGATGCTGCTGGCCTCGAAATCATGGAGTACCTGCGCCAACCGTTCGCCGAGCTGAATGCGATGTTCAAGGGTGGCCACTTGCTGGATCTGCGCCACACGACGGCCCCACTGAAACAGCGTTGGCGCCTGTTTCAAGGCGGCTTTTTTCAGTTCCAGCGCGCTGTCGGACAACATCGGCGCCTGATCCAGATCGCTGGCCAGCCCGGCCATGAACCCCGCAGCCTTACGCTTGTACAGTTGCCGTTCAATGACGGCGTAACGGCCAGAGGCACCCTGCTCGGCAACGCTGTTGGCCAAATTGTCCAGTTCGCTGGAGGACTCCACAAAGCGCTGGTTATGCAGTGAATCCAGCCCTAACAACACGCCCAGCGACAGCCTCTGCAAAGGGCTTGCATCAATGAAGTGACGGGAGCCACTGGCGATGTCGCTCAGCATTTCATCGACCCCAAGGTTTTGAATTTGCGCATCGCTCAGGAAGGCTGGAGTAAGCGCCTCGAAAGCCTGGTTCCTGATTGCCTGGCGATCATCAAAACTCAGCGGCAGCGGTTCCTTGAAGCGGATTGCGCCATTGTGTCCTTGGCTCATTGCCTCGATGAACGGCGCTCCGAGTCCGTCGACCAATCGCTCCAGCACCTCGGTCAGCAGCACCGGCCGGTTTTCGAGCACTGGCCAACCTTGCTGGAACTCAATCGTCGAAGATTGAAGAAGTTGCGCGAGATCGCCCTTGTAACGGGTCGTGTATCGGCCTTCGCGCCAACGTTGCTGCTCGTCGCTGACCCACTTCACCCCGTCGGTTTCATTGTCCTTCCAGGAGTGGTCCAACTCCTCTTCGGTATCGCGGTTGACTGTCGAGTGCGTCGCAATGGCCGCCTCTTCGCGCACAGCCTCGGCAACCGAGGGTGTCAAGTGCGCTTTGGCGTAATCGGTCATGCCGTCACGTAGGGCACCCGGACCGGTCAGATAGATTGTCCCTTCGCTCTGAAGGCGAATGCCGTCGCGGAAGTAGGACGCCACAGCACTCGCCAGAAAGGCTGCGGTTATTTCTTCTTCCATTTGCAGCCCAATCAGCGGCCCATAGGTTTTTTCCAGCACGTCCTGCGCCAGCGGCGCCATGAGGTCAAAATCGCTCAATGCAACACCTCGCTGCGCGGCCAGCCGAGTCGACGCATCAATCACTTCATAGTTGAAACGGAACCGCTCGATCACGGCTTTCAATACCCCTGAACGGGGATGAGCCATCAGAAATGCATTGGTTAACGTAGTGTCTTTGGGGAGTGCGCGCAGCATGAAAGGTCGAGCCAGCCGATCCGCCGGGGCCTGGAACACCTCGCTCAGGCTTGGCCGTTTTTGCGCAAAAGCCTCCAGCGTTGGCACCTGTTCAGGAGGAATGCTCCCGTAATATCTTGAGGATGCCTGACGCCCTGGCATCCATTCAGGATTGTTGTTCAGCAACAACTGCAGAACGCCCAGACGGGCATCAGGGGTCAGACCGCTGAGGTCGACTGCGCCCAGGGTATTCGACAACGGTGGAAGGTGGTCGACATCGGTATAACTGCCACCTTCGGCATACAGGACTTCGGCGCGCACCACGTCGGACGCCGCCGCCAGATTGCCGCGCAAACGCATCTCCCGATCGTAGATGTCCCGCAGTTGCAGCGGTACTGCGCCAGCATCGAGATCGCGCAACTGGAAGCCCCCTTCGGCCATCTCCAGCACGCTGCGATGATTGCGTTCCTTCAACGCTTCCAGCTCCGCCGTATTCTGGCCATAGGCGCGGGTCAGCAAATCCATTCGGGCGTCATCGGCGGATTCCTTTTTCGCCACCGCCGTATTGATGTGCGCATACATCTGTTGTTTCAGAACAATGGCGCGCTCCTCGTACAGGGTAGCCAGCTCATCTTCGGAGATGCTCTTATCCGCGACCCGCAACAGGGCATCTGCCTTGGCGGCTTCAACAATCAGTTTGTTGGTTTGCCAGGCCAACAGCGCATCGCTGTCATACCAGAGATTGAGGGTGTAACCCTGCTCGGCCAACACCTGTTTCCACACATTGAGATAGTCGCGCTGAATGACGCCAAGCCCTCCGCCGAGCCAGACAAAGTGCAACGTTTTGGGAACTTCCGTCGCCACCACTTTCATCTGCTCGACACTGGATTGAAGACGCGACTCATAACGTTCGACTCTGTCATGTATCTGCGACAAATCCACGGCATCATCAGCAACGCGAGACGTCTGCGCTTGGAGGCTGCGCTTCACGCGATGGTTGTCCAGTAACGGTACCAGCGTCTGTTTCAAGAGCCCCAAGGGCTCTAGCAATCTGGGCGACTCCAGCAAACCGATACAGGCAAAGTAATAACGAATGAGCGCATCGTATTGCTCGCTATTCTTGTACGGCAACAGCGATCGCTCAAGATCAGATAGCTTGAAAAGATTGACGAACCTTACATAGCCGTCGCTGATTTTTACTTTCAATTCTTGCATGAGAAATACACCCCTGAACTTGTTCTATTAATAAAAACGCCAACAAACAGACACATAAAAACATCGCCACAGAACCCGAAGCACAGCAACTATTTCACTCAGTGATAAACTGCAAAACTTCTGCGTTATCGCAAATCTGGTTGTAAACACCGAAAGCTGCGCACAGTTGCGCCAGCGGTCCCCGGCCTATTGAGAGGCTGCGTTCTTCTTGATCATTTCACCCAACACGACAGACCCCGCATCACCCTGGGAGTCCTTCAACATCTTCAGCAATCGTTCAAGGTCAAATCTGTGGTCATGCCCCTGGAGCTTGATGCTGACTTCCAATGGCATCCTTGATTCTCCATCCTGCGGATCCGCATCACGCACAATCAGGCTATGAGCGTTGTCTGGATCGGTAACCACCAGATGCCCCTCAGCCACACAAAGCAACAAACGCTGGTTGTCGGCCATGTCCAGGGCCAGCGTACACACGATCGAAGGTTGATCCTCCCGCAGAGGCCGGCTATCGATGACAATGCAGTCCAGCCGTTGCCAGGTCTGGTCGGACACGCAATAAGTCTGCACCTGCGAACCGAAGGCCAGAATCAACTTGTCGACGCCATCCGGAACCAAGGGAAAAAGGTCAGTGACCTCAACGGTCGTCTCAAGCACCAGTACCTCACCGTCTCTGCTGGCATGACTGCCCGTCAACCAGATGCCATTTGTCGTACCGCGGCCGAAAATCAACCCGTCCACCGGATCGAACAGCATCGGCACCGATTCGTTTCGGGTTCCAAGGAACACCGCCCACTGTCCGTCGGCTCGCCCGGAGACGTCGAATACACGGTTCAGCTCGGGTACAAAATACTTGTAGCGATTCGGAAAGCTTTCGACTTGCAGAACCAAGGCATGGGCATTACTCGACACCAGTGCTTTCAAACGCGCCTGCAACTGTTCAGTCGTCTCACCGCGAACGTAAGACCATTGATTTTCCACGCTCACGATCCGTGCAGGCCGGTTGTCCAGTAACTCCAGATTCACGCCTTCACGGGTTCGCCCCCGTAGCCCTTGCCCGTCGGTCAGCACCTCGGCAAACGACCAGCCCGACCAGACTTTTTGCGCGACCGGCAGGTGTTCGGGATGCAGCACACGAGCGCCATTGGCAAAGGCCGGCCGAACGGCTTCGAACCCGATTAGCCTCTGGCGATAGATCTGCCCTGCTGCAACATCGAGCAGCCAGCCCGCTTGCCTGTCGGGGGTCAGCCCGAGCAACGCCAGCTCTTTGCCATGACCGATGTCCGCCAGCAGAAGCTGTCCGTCGATGCACCACGCCGCGAGGAAGGTGCTGTCGGAACCGTTGCCCAGGCCCATGATCGGAATCGGCCCACCCGAATGTTCTTTCACCAACTCAGGTAACGCCGCGAGCCAATCTGGATGCTGCTCGAGCCAGCGCTGGCCGACGCCGACAAACTTCAGTGCGCTGTCCATCTCGATCTCGAACAGCCGGCCATCAGGCTTGGTGGCGATGTAGCGACCGGCAGTGGATGAGACCTCTACAACATCGCTCTCGATAATTTCGTCATGGAAAGTAGAAAGCTCGTCCAGATCCCTAAAACCACGGAAGAGAACGTTGCGTTCCTTGTCGTAGAAAAGCATGGCGTCATTATCGTCTTGATCCCACATCAGCATGATTCTCTGAGTGAGTCCTATGCCATCGCGAAAATACTGGTTGTCATGCAGACGAATCCAGACCGAATACTGGAATTTTTCCCACAAATACATGCGCCCGCAAATGAAGGGAGCGGATGTCCAGTTGGCCATCGATGCAGCCATGCCGGGCGTCTCATCCGCATAGGAATGAGGCTGCCCGAAGGCGTCGATCGGATCCCTCCAGTCCTCCACGTCGGTGCCAAAAAATTGGTCGTGACGAAACGTTCCCCAGGTATTGATGCCAACGAACGTCAGGGACTGATCGCAGATCAGGTACTCCAACGTATAGTCGTAGGTCCGTTTCCTCTTCATTTTCTGCACCACGCGCAGTTTCCCGTCTGCGGTCTGCTCGCAACCGATGATTGTCGAACCACTTTGCGGGTTCATCAGGCGATAGCGATGGTTGACCGTTCCGGTGGTCGCATCGACACGCCAGAGGGTCGGATGGTCTGGATGATAGAACCAGGCGTGTTGACCGCTGGCGCCACCCAGAACGATGCCCTCATTGGCGGCAGCCGGGAGATTGCGTGCGTAGAGCACCCGATCCTGCGCCACATCGTAGTATCCGGTGGTGTACGCCGGTGCGGATCGGTCGTTGAACGGGATCTCGTCGTTGTGCAGCGGCACATACGCAGAAGCCAGCCGCTTCTCGTGCGCCCGCTCGCGAATCCGGGCCAGAGCAGCCGGCAGTGCAGTCTCGTTCGTTCCGGTGTCCAGTGTGACGGACAGCAACACCCAATGTTGCTGGTCTTGGTCGAACCGGAAAAGCTCCCCGTTCGCCAGTTCGAGGAACCCTTCCAAGACTCCGAAACCCTCGACCTGGACGCCGTCGATGGTCAGGATTGTATTCTCCAACGTAACCTGTTTCTCACTGACCCATGGTGCACGAATCATCCAGCTGACCGACTCGCCGAAAGTGCTGTTCCTCAAGGCAACCGCCACGATCCCGGGAGTCAGGCAGAGTTGATAGAGACCCGAGTGACCGCTGATTACGTAGGAAATGCATTTCTTCCAATTCGTCGGCAACTCGGGCACCAGCAATTGCCGGACATGAGCGTCCAGGGTCACCTCTATCCTCGTCGGTTTATAGACCGGATTGAGCTTGTAGAGGATGTGCGGGAACGGGGTATTGGCAAAGAAGTAAAAACGACGCTCACCTTCCTCGTCATATTCCAGCTTACTCACCGTGCTGTTGTGCAGGCTCGGGTACCAGGTTCCCGAAGGAAGGTCTGACGCCTCGACGTCGGACTCGCCTTCCTTCGGCACATAATCGAATCCTGCCGACCCCAGTTGGTACTCATAGCCGTAGTAACAAATCGGCGTACACGGCAATACCACTGTCCGGGTCGGTGGAATCCCGGGATCCAGCGCGACGAAGTCTGGCAGCTCCAATGCTTGGCGGATGTCGATGGCCCGGTGCAACTGCCTGGGATTCGTGTCGGGCTGCGGCAGCTCCAGACCTCCGCGTACCATTGGGTAGAATTTCTGGCTGTCGAACCCGATGCGTTTTTTCGGCAGGTCCAGATGAGTGATGACCGCCTCCGGTTCGAAGCGCAAGACCCCGTCCTTGCTCGTGTAAGCGGCGATTCCGTAAGCATCCTGGATCTTGCGTAAATGCTCGCCCACGGCCCTGGCCTTGTCGCTGATCTGCCCCAGGTTACTGGCGATGGCCGTCACACCGATGCCCACGCCCAGCAACGGCACCGACAAGATGGCCGCTGCCGCGCCGACGGTTCCGCCCACGGCCAGTGCAACGACATCCAGCCCCAGCGCCGCCACATCGAATACCAATTGCGTGGCCAGCCGCGAACGTTGCTCCTGGTTGTTCGCTACGGCCAGGCCATAGATGTCGAAGCCAATGTTCACCACGGAAAATCCGATTCCTACCCCCGTGGACGCACGGCCCAACAGTCGCCCGGACAGCGACGACTGGCGTATCGCCAGGGCCTGCTCACTGGCGGCGACCTGACGAACCAGATTGATAATCTGCACCGAATCACTCACCACGCCATAGCCCAGCTGGGCATAACTGACATAGACCTGCACCTGAAGAGCGACTGCCAGCGCCGGCACTTGCCCCTCCCCGGCCTGATACTCACGGTTGCGCATCTCGGTGATCACGGTCTGGATGGCGAAGGCAAAACTCAAGCGGCTGCCACCGTCGGCTTCCACCGGGCCGGTGTTGTTGCCCGCAACCCTCTCCAGCAAACTTCGAATATGTTTTTTTAACTTGATAAACCGCGAGTCGGCGGTGGTGACCTTGACAGCATCCAAGGGATTGCGGGCGTCCACCATCGTCAACGTATAACCCGTCTCCGGACTGCCCTGAACCGTCTCCAGCAATGGCAAGAATTCACGCCCCAGTTCATGTTCGCTGCGCAAACGGCGGGTCGCCTCATCGAATTCACGTGCCCAGAAACGCCCGTCCAGTTGCGCCAGACTGGCCCCCATCCGGGCGTTTTCCGACAGCGAGCGCGTGCGCTGAACAGCCTGTCGTTCCCATATTGTGGCGGTCTGAGCGGACGCAACCGGTCCGTCATTCAGGAAGCTGCCCACCTGCACTTCTGATGGCAGGATCCTGTCGGCAATGGCCGCAGGATTGAGTTCGATGACGTTGAATGACGGGGTGGCAGACAGGCCGTACAACCTGGCCAATTCGGCGTTGCCATGACTCAGGTAGCGCTCAATGCCCTGCTTCAGCGACTGCACCTGGTCAAATCCATACACGGCGAAATTGGGATCAAAGAAACGATAGAAACTGCTGTCGCCGACGACGACTTTCGCCAGAAGCAACGCATGATTGCCGGTATCGAGCAGCAACACGCTCGTGGTGCTTTTCGCTTGCAGCGTCTGCAGAATCTTTTCCAGGCTGTGGGTTCCCAGTGGCGTTCCGGCGTCGGTCATGGCGACGCCGAGCAACTCATCCAGAGCCTGCATCAATACCCGGGAATCGGTGTCATCGGGCATCAGACTGGCACTGGCCACTCGGCCTACCAGCGTTCGCTCGGCGCTCACACCCCTGCTCAGCGCCACCGCCATGAGCAATGTCAGTGGGTAGCACCGACGGCTCGGGTCGCCCGGTGTGCGCGCCAGCAAATCCTGAGGCAACTGCCGCGCGGAAAGGGCGCCGGCCTGGAAAAACTGTTCACGAACCTGCGCAGCACGCTTGAGGATTTGTGTGTGATATTCCCGTTGCGCGGTGCTGTTGACTTGCGCGATACGCTGGCCCCACTGGTTCAAGCTCATGGGTTCGGTCAACGCGAGTGCCTTCAGCTCCCGCGCCGTTTGCAGGCCGGGGACGCCACCCTGCGCAAGACCTGCTTCGAATGCCGCAGCCTTGTGTTGGTGCAGGGTTTTCTCGATCATCGCGTAACGGGCAAACACCCCGCCTTCAGCGGTTTCCCGGGCCAGCTTGAGCGCGTCTTGCCAGGCGTTGGCAAAACCCGTGGCATCGAGGCTCTGGACGCCGAACAGACCGCCCAGCACAACGCGCTGCAGCGGGCTCAATTGTTCGATAGGTAGCGAACCGTGTTCGAGACGGGCGAACAACTCGTTGAGGTTCGCGGCTTGCTCTGCACCGAGGGACGGCGGGAGTTCGCTGACGGGTTGGGCAAGGATCTGCTGGCGTTGGTCGAAGCTGAGGTTCAACGGTTTGTTGAGCACCATCTCGCCGCTGATCTTGCTTCGCATCGCCTGGATCAACGGCTCGCCCAGATCATCCATCAACTGTTGCAGTACAGCCGTCATCAACACCGGCCGGCCTTCTATGACGGGCCAGCCTTTCTCGAGAGTAAGGGTCTGACCTTCAAGCAATTCATTTACATTGCCCTTGTAACGTAGGTTATAGGCACCTTCCTCGATCTTTTTTGTTTCAAGTTCGAACCATGCAGTTTCCGTCTTGGCGTTGTCTTTCCAGCTGTGGTGGGTCTCCTCTTCGGTTGCCAGATTAAAACCGTCAAACAGATTGACCCTGTCACTGACTAGTTGGCGGGCACTCGCAACTCCATGGTGAATGACGAAATCACTCAGTCCGCTCGACACCGCCGATGGGCCGCTCATGACAATGGCCGATTGGGCGCCGAACTTGATGCCGTCGGCATCGTAGCCAGCGACTGCCGGTAAAAAGCTATTGAGTGTACGCAGGTCTCCCTCCCAGTCTGATATCGGCCCGTGCTGCTTCTCCCACTCACCAATAATCAGATCGGTAAACGCCTGGCGATCCTGAAGCGATACGTAAGCTATTTGTGCCTGTTCCAGCACGCGGTCTAGGAACGCGTAGTTCTTGCGGATCTTTTCCATGACCCCGGCAATCGCTGCAGAGCCTGCGTGGCCACTCAACAATGCATTGGAAAGACCGTTGAAGGGGACGATTGAATTTGCCGCCAGATCAGGACTGTTCTTGTTACCGACACGCAGCCCACCTTCAGAAACCATGACGTCACCGAACGGTGCAAAAATATCCCGCACTGAAGATACTTTTTTGGCGAAGTCTACCAACGCCTCTCTGTACTGCTCAGGTATCTGGTGACGTAGATCTGCATAGTGCGAGCCGCGGTTCGGAAGGATCTGCGGATTATGATCAAGCAAGACCTGCATAACGCCGATGCGCTCCTCGGCATCGAAACCGGTGAGATCCACGCCACCGATTTTTTTATGCAAGGACGGCAGCAGATCCGCATCAAGGTAGGTACCGCTTTCGAGATTCACAACCTGCAAACGCGTGATATCCGATGCCGCTGCCAAATTGGCGCGAAAGGAGATTTCGCGCTCATAAATATCGAACAACGGTTGATCGGATAACCGCGTGCGGATGTCGCGAAGCAAAATCCCGTTGCGTTCTACAGCCTCCAGGGACTGCACGTTGCGTGACTTGAGTGCCTTGAGCGCCTGTTCATCCTGGCCATAGGCGCTCACCAAAAGATCGATTCGCGCTTGGTCGGCACTTCCACCCGCACCAGTGACCTGTTGGATATGTTCGAACATCTGCTGACGCAGCACGCGCGCTCGTTCGATATAACGATCAGCCAGCGCAGCAGGGGTATCTGCCTTGCCTTCAGGGACAGACATGGCCCCCAGGGCCTTGGCGGATTCGACAATGACTCGATGGGTTTCATGGGCCAGCAGCGCGTCACTGTCGTACCAGAGATTAAGGCTGTACCCATCAGGCCCCGCCATCTGCTTCCAGACATTGATGTAATCACCCTGGATTGCCCCTATACCTCCTCCCACCCAGACAAAGTGCAGTTTTTTGGGTACGGCTTTGGCAGTACTCAACAACTCCACGGTGGTGGTCAAGCGAGTATGGTAATCCGCCAGAGTGGCTCGAAGTTGTTGCAGTTGGGTCGTCGAGGCATTGGCTGGAGTTGATTCGATCATTTCCTTGAGCAAACTGACCGCCGTCAGCTGTTCGGACAGACTGGAGGCCGTGACAGCACCTACGTAGTAACGCAGCGCCTTGCCTTGAAGTTCCGCATTTAACTGGCGCGTCAGGACGAACTCCAACTTGGCTCTATCAACAGATTTAGAAAAATCCCGACCGACCAGCCCTCCTGCCTCTGCACTTTTCAATTGAACATCCTTTTTCATTGAGCAAACGTGTTATTCAAAAAATAACGTCAACTTGCACAACCCATCAACTCACAAGGAATTCAATTAATGTCAGAACCCGGGAGAAACCTATACCAACCCCTTACACTACAACCCCATAAACAAGACTTAACCCAACGGCGTCAGGGTGCGAGCGCTTTATGTTTCGCGCATTACAACGCATGCCTTTGTATGTCCAATTATAAGAATTGAAACTTGCGAAAAGAACAAACCCACAACAACAGTAGGAAACTGCTGCCAAACGGGTGAATCAGAGAGATTCAAGAATCGACGGAAAACGATCCATGCGGCGGCCCTAAAAGGGCCGCTCGATTTCAGGAGGCGGGTTTAACGCCATACCAGCGCGGGGTGTACACCCAGTTTCCACCCTCGGCGCGAGGGAACACGCAGGTGGTGGAAGAGCCGATCAGCACCATGGTGCGCATGTCGACCTGATCGGGGGTCAGTTCGCCGAGCGTGGTAACCCGCAGCGACTGGCCAGGACGGCCAATGTCGCGGCCCAGCACCACGACCGTTTCCGACGTGCGATGCCGGCCGACGATTTCCAACGCCTGGCCCAGTTGCCATGGCCGCGCACGGGAAATCGGGTTATAGAAGGCCAGCGCCAGATCGGCTTCAGCGGCCAGATCCAGGCGCTTCTCGATGATCGACCAGGGTTTGAGGTTGTCCGACAGCGACATCACGCAGAAATCGTGGCCCAGCGGCGCACCGGCCTGGGCGGCGGTGGCGAGCGAGGCGGACACGCCGGGCAGGATTTCCAGATCGACGCTGTGCCAACTCGGCTCACTCGATTCGTGCAACGCCTCCAGCACCGCCGCCGCCATGGCGAACACGCCAGGGTCACCGGACGAAACCACAATCACCGAACGGCCTTGCGCCGCCAACTCGAAGGCGTGACGGGCGCGCTGCATTTCTTCGCGGTTGTCGGTGCAATGCAGCACCTGATCTTCGCGGAACGGCCCGGCCATGCGCACGTAGGTTTCGTAGCCGAGCACGTCGGTGGCCCGTGCCAGTTCGGCTTTCACGGCGGGCACCATCAGTTCGGCGGCACCGGGACCGAGCCCGATCACCGCCAGCCGTCCGCGCGGGCGGCCGATTTGCGTCACGTCCAGCGGCTGTTCGGCCACGGCTATCGTAATGTCGTGGGCCGTCGCAATGATCGTTACATCGGGCAGCGTGCTCAGGTCGCTCACGGAGGTGACAAACCGCAGCGGCACACCCAGCTCCAGCGCCGCCTCACGCAATGCCGGACTCGCCATCTCATCCTCAGCCGCCACGAGACAGGCCAACGACTGCACCGCCACTTTCGCCTGCTGCAACGCCGCGCGAATCGTATCCGGCAGATCCGCCACCCCGGCACTCACCGCCACCGCGACGCTGCGAGGATAGATCAGCAATTCATTGGCGCTCGCCTCACGCTCGGCGCTGCCGACATGGATCGAGCGCTGCGCCTGCGGATCTTCCGGCAACTGCGCCTGATCCAGCCACGGCGCGGCGCCCTCAATGCGCACGCTGTGTCCGGCAAGTAGATCGGAAACGAAACGCTTGCCCGACTCCAGATCGCCCAGCGCGTAACCGCTGGGCGGATTGAGCAGGCAGGTGCCGAAACGCAATTCGCCGCTGGTGGTGATCGCGGCGGCTACCTCAAGAACGGCAGCAATCTCTCGCGCCATGACGTTCACCCCGCCTAAGCCACCGAGCAGCGGCACCACCGCGCTGCCGTCCTCAGCCACGGCCAGCACTGGCGGCTCGGCGCCTTTTTCCAGCAGCAACGGCGCCAGGGTACGGATCACGATCCCGGCCGCACACAACGCGATAATCGGCGTGTCCTGTTGATAGAACTCACGCAAGGTGGCGCCGAACTCGTGATAGACGCGGTCCGCGCCTTCCACCCGTTCGGCCAGACCATGAATCAATGCGCCAGGGTATAGCTGCGCAATCTTGCGCGCGGTCGCGAGGCTGCCATTGCCCAGAATGACAATCGCCGGAACTGGACGGGACATCAGCCTTGCCACCTTTCGCCGGGCACAATGATCAGCGAGAAGTACGGCGAGGACATCGGCTCGACCTGATCCAGCGGGACAATTTTCTGGTTGGCCATGGTCGCGCGTTCAACGTACAGCGCACGTTCCGCCAGCCCGAGTTCTTCGAGCACCTGACGGACCTTGGGAAAGTTGCGTCCCAGCTTCATGATCACAGCAGCATCGGCATCGGCCAGACGGCGCTTGAGATCGTCGGCGGGCAACACACCCGACAGGACCGACAAACTCTGATTGCGATACACCAGCGGCGCACCCAGCACCGAAGCACCGCCGAGCATCGAGCAGACACCCGGCACGACTTCGGCTTCATAGCGCTCAGCCAGCCGATCATGCAGGTACATGTAGGAGCCGTAGAAGAACGGATCGCCTTCGCAGATCACCGCCACGTCACGGCCAGCGTCCAGGTGCGCGGCAAGTTGTTCGCCGGCCGCATCGTAGAAATCGCTGATCACTTGTTCATACGACAGCGGCGCCGGCAACGCCTCGGTGGTCACCGGATACACCAGCGGCAGCAGCGTTTGCGCGTCCTGCAAGTGCGCCTCGATGATGCCGAAGGCGTTGCCTTTTTTGCCCTTGGCGACGAAGTACGCCACCACCGGCGATTCGCGCAGCAGGCGCAGGGCTTTGACGGTAATCAGTTCCGGATCACCGGGGCCGACGCCAAGGCCGATCAAACGTCCAGGTTGCTGCATCATTCGATCTCCGTAGCGAGGGCATTGACGGCGGCGGCGGCCATGGCACTACCGCCCAGCCGACCTTGCATGATGACAAAAGGCACGCCGCGACTGTCCGCCGCGAGCATTGCCTTGGATTCGGCGGCGCCGACGAAGCCCACCGGGAAGCCGAGAATCAGTGCCGGTTTCGGCGCGCCGGCGTCGAGCATTTCCAACAGATAAAACAGTGCGGTCGGCGCGTTGCCGATCACCACGACGCTGCCTTCCAGACGCGGACGCCATAGCTCCAGCGCAGCAGCGGAACGGGTGTTGCCCAACTCCCGGGCCATCTCAGGAACGCTTTCATCGCGCAGGGTGCAGATGACCTGATTGTTCGCTGGCAAGCGCGTCCGGGTCACACCTTCGGAAACCATCCGCGCGTCGCACAGAATCGGCGCACCGGCGGCCAGCGCGTCACGCCCGGCCTTGCCCGCACCTTCGGAAAATTGCAGCCCGTCGATGGCGTCGACCATGCCGCAAGCATGGATCACACGGACCGCGAGTTTTTCCAGGTCGGCCGGAATACGGTCGAGGTTGGCCTCGGCACGAATGATCGCGAAGGAGTTGCGATAGATCTCCTGACCGTCGCGGATGTAATCAAGCATCAAGGGGGCTCCGTGAGCGGGCGTCGAGCAAGGCTGCGACCGCTTCAATAGTAAGGTTGTGTGCGTGCAGCGCGCCGAAACCCGGCTGCGCTGCGTCGCGAAAATAGAGGTCGTAGTGACCGGGAGAAACCGCCAGCAAAGTTATCGGCGCACTATGCGCGGCCGCGCAGGAACGCTGGCAGCCGGACAGGTGCACGCTCAGTGTCTGGCCGCGACGTTGCAGCAGCGCCGCCAGTTGTCGGGCATCGCCCTTGGTGTCGGCCAGGCCTTTGCCGCAACCCGTCGAGCCGGTGCAGGCGATCAGGTGCGCCAAGGCATCGTCGGCCGAGCAACGCAGACCGAGCTGTTCGAGGCTGTGGATAACTTGAGCCGCAGTGTCGACATGAACACCGGGTAACAACAGACTTTGCCAGGGTGTGAAACGCAGGCTGCCGTCACCCTGGTCACGTGCCAGTTGTGCGACGCCTCTGAGCATCGCGCGATTGAGGCGACCCAGCGGCGGCACCGCGCCGATATACACGCGCTTGGCCTCACGCTGTGGATGAGCACCGATGTGCAAGACACTCGGACTTACCTTGCGCTGCCAACCCGTGATGGGCATCAACGGTACACGTTCGGCCAGACGAGCAAGAAACCCGTCGAGCGAGCAATCAGCGAGCAAATGCCGCATGCGTGTCTGCTCGGGACGCGCCAGGTCAAGAAACAACTCAAGCACCGCGACCACCAGCGCGTGGCCCTGCTCCAGTGACACCGCACCCACAGGCGAGTCCACGGGACACCCCGCCAGACCGAATGCAAAAACCAGCTCGCCCTCGCGTTCAGTGGCGGACAGCCACACATCATGAGGATGTTCGAGCATCGCCAAACCTTCACCACCATCGAGTTGCACGGCAAACTTGGCGCTGAGCTCGTGGAAGCGTTCATGACTTTGCAGCGTGGCGAGGATCTGCTCGGCCAGCGGGCGCGTGTCGAACAGCATCTGTTGATCAATACCCGCGCTCGGGCTGAGCATCAGATTGCGCACATCGTCACCAGCGGCGGTGCTGGGCCCCAACCCGGCCGTCATCAGGCCATCGATCAAGGCGCCCTGTTCATTGCCAATCCCGCGAATTTGCAGGTTGGCGCGGTTGGTCGCCTCGATCACGCCGCCAGCGAACCGCTCAGCTGCACTGGCCACCGCGTCGGCCTGAGCCGCACTGATCGAACCGCCATTCAACTTGATCCGGCAGATACCGCCGTCCAGCGCCTGGACAATACGCAGCAACCCCGGACAGGCCGAGGGACGTAAGGCTAAGGACATCGGGCGTTTGTTCAAGGGGGCGACCGGCAGTGTGGGAAAGGCGCTTCGCGGGCGAAGGCGCGGTATTATGCCTGCTTTGTTCGACGGCATGAAAAGCCTGCCCGTCGGAACAGTCCGTTTGAGGACTTTTTTTGAGGACTGCAGATGTCACCCTGGCTGACAGTAGTGGGAATTGGTGAAGACGGCTTCAAGGGCCTGGGCAAAAACGCCCGGCACGCTCTGCTGCACGCTTCGCGGATCATTGGCGGTCAGCGGCAACTGGATTTGCTGCCGGCGTGCATCCGTGGCGAGCGGCAGTTGTGGCCCAGCCCTTTCTCCCTTGAACCGGTATTGGCGCTGCGCGGCGAACCGGTCTGCGTGCTGGCCAGCGGCGATCCGATGTTCTTTGGTGTGGGCGCCAGCCTGGCCCGGCAGGTATCCGGCGATGAAATGCGGGTACTGCCGGCGCCCTCCTCTTGCTCGCTGGCGGCGGCGCGAATGGGCTGGCCGTTGCAGGAGGTGGTCACGCTTTCGGTGGTTGCGCGTCCCATCGCCGCCCTCAATGCGCAGGTGTTCAGCGGTGTTCGCCTGCTGGTGTTGAGCAACGACGGCAAGAGCCCGGCCGCTATCGCGACGCTGCTGCGTGAACGCGGTTTCGGGGCGAGTCGCCTCACGGTGCTGGAACATCTGGGCGGTGCCGCCGAACGACGCATCGAGGGTGTCGCCAATGACTGGAACGATCCTCTGATCGCCGACCTGAACCTGATCGCCATCGAGTGCATCGCTGAGCCCAACACGCAATGCCTCTCCCGACTGGCCGGCCTGCCGGACTCAGCCTTCAAACACGATGGCCAACTGACCAAACGCGACGTGCGCGCCATCACACTCGCGCGTCTCGCCCCGGTTCCCGGCGAACTGCTGTGGGACGTCGGCGCTGGCAGCGGCTCGATCGGCATTGAATGGATGCGCGCCCACCCGAGTTGCCGGGCGCTGGCCATCGAAGCTGACGAAGGGCGGCAGTTGTTGATCGAACACAACCGAAATGCCCTCGGCGTCCCCGGCCTGCAATTGATTCGCGGCAGTGCGCCGCAGGCCTTGGCCGGTCTCGAGCGTCCGGACGCGATTTTCATCGGTGGCGGCGTCACCCGCGAGGGCGTGCTCGACACGTGCTGGGCCGAACTCAAACCCGGTGGCCGATTGATCGCCAACGCGGTCACGTTGCAAAGTGAAATGACCTTGATGACCTGGCGCGAGCAGCACGGCGGCGAGCTGACGCGCATTCATATCGCTCAGGCGCAACCGTTGGGGGACTTCGATACGTGGCGTCAGGCGTTGCCGATTACCCTGCTGGAAGTGACGAAGCCTTTCGATGCGTGACGAAACCGCCGAACAACCCGCACCGCTGCGCAGTGGCCTGACCACCGGCAGCTGCGCCACCGCCACCAGCCTTGCGGCGGCTCGTCTGTTGCTCAGTGGCGTGGAAGCGGACGCCGTCGAGATCATTCTGCCCAAAGGCAAACAGGTGCAAATGCGCCTGGAGTTCTGTCGGTTGAAGGACGACGGCGCCGAGGCCGGAACGATCAAGGACGCCGGGGACGACCCGGACGTGACCCACGGTGCCCTGCTCTACTCCCACGTGCGCCTGAATGCCCGACCGGGCATTCGCTTCAATGCCGGTCGCGGCGTCGGCACGGTGACCCGGCCGGGGCTGGTGCTGGGCGTCGGCGAGCCGGCGATCAACCCAGTGCCACGCAAGATGATCACCGATCACTTGACGCTGCTGGCCGAGGAGCTGGATTACCGGGGCGGCTTCGAGGTCACCATAAACGTCGAGGACGGCGAAGCCCTGGCGCTGAAAACCATGAACCCGCGACTGGGAATTCTTGGCGGGCTGTCGATCCTCGGCACCAGCGGCATCGTCCGGCCATTTTCCTGTGCGGCGTACATTGCCTCGATCCATCAAGGCATCGACGTCGCCAAAACCAACGGTTACTTGCACATCGCCGCGTGCACCGGCAATGCCAGCGAAGACACCATGCGCCGGGTCTACGACTTGCCGGAAATCGCCCTGATCGAAATGGGCGACTTCGTCGGCGCCGTTCTCAAACACCTGCGCAAAGTACCGGTGGATAAACTTAGTCTGTGCGGCGGCTTCGGCAAGATCAGCAAGCTAGCGGCCGGGCACATGGATTTGCACAGTCGGCATTCGAGCATCGACCTGCCGCAACTGGCCGAATGGGCGGCGGCGGTCGGGGCGGATGAGGCGCTGCAATCAGCGATTCGCGAGGCCAACACCAGCCAGCAAGCGTTGGCGATGGCCAGCGCTGCGGGGATCGCCCTGGGTGATGCGGTGTGTCAGCACGCCCTGGACTTTGCTCGCAGCGTGGTACCGGCGCAGGTTCAGGTCGAAGTGTTTGCCATCGATCGCCAAGGCGCGATTGTCGGCCATGCGGGCGCTTTTCAATGAAGCGTGTGTTGTTGCTCGGTGGCGTGACAGAAGCCTTGGCCATCGCCCGTACCCTGGGGCCAGAACACATCTATAGCCTGGCCGGTGTCGGTCGCGTGCCGACCGATTTGACCTGTCAGGTTCGTGTTGGCGGCTATGGCGGTGCCGAAGGCCTGGCGCAGTTCATCCGCGATGAAGGGATCGATCTGCTGCTGGACGCAACACACCCCTACGCTGCACACATCAGCCAGAACGCCGCCACTGCCGCACAGTTGAGCGGCATTGCGTGCTGGGCGTTACGGCGTCCTGCCTGGCAGCCACAGGCCGGCGATGACTGGCGGGAGGTCAGCGATTGGGCCGAACTGATCGAAACCCTGATACCCTTTCGCCGACCGCTGTTCACCCTCGGCCGCGAACCGTTGCTGCACTTGCATGAAATCCCGCCAGAGCAGTTCTGGACCTTGCGTGCACTGGACGTTTACCCGGGCAATGTGCGCTGCGAAGTCATCGGTGCGCGCGGGCCGTTTCTGATCGAGGATGAACGTGAGTTGTTTGAGCGTCGGCAAATTGATGTACTGATCAGCAAGAACAGCGGTAGCACGGCGACCGAGCCGAAACTGGAAGTGGCACGGGAGCGTGGGGTGCCGGTGATTGTTTTGCAGCGGCCGGTATTGCCGGGGGTTGATCGGGAGTTCGGGTCGGTGAAAGACGTGTTGGCAGCCCTAACGGCAGGACTCACAACATAACCTGTAATTGGTGTGAAGGCTGATCTGCACGGCACTGGCAATCCGTAATTCGCGACTATCATGAACGTTATTAAAGCCTTGGGTTTGCGTTTGCATGCCGTTGCTCTCTGAGGACACTGCGACACCACACCGCACGCTGCTTTTTTACTTATCGGCCCTGATCAGGCTAAATAGCCGCGCCTGATCGCCCACCCAACCGGATTTGTCCCATGTCCCGACAACGGCTCGCAATTGCCTGGATCGCCTGCTTCGCAGTGCTGTTCAACATGCTCGCCATGCCGATGACCGGAGCGATGGCACAGACGGCGAAGTCGCCTGCCGAGCAGTTGTTGTGGGGCAGTTTCTGTTCCTCCAGCGGCACGAAGTTGGTGGCGATTTCCCTGGGCGACATCGAACAGAAAGCCCCGCTAAACGACGATCATTCCAACATGCAACATTGCTGGTGTTGCTCAGGTTCCGCGCCGTTGGTGGCGTTGCCCGGGCATGTGCCGCAGCTGTATTTCGCTCACTTCGATGCCAATCGAAGCCTGCCCACCGTCTCTCTCGATACACCGACACCGCGCCAGCAATGGCCGAGCCTCAACCCCCGTGCGTCCCCTCTGGTGTGATTCCTTCTCGCAATTGACCTGCGTTTTGAATCGTTCTGGAGAACTGCCATGTTGAACAAACTCATCGTTCTGGCTGTGTTGCTGCTGCCTGCCTGTTTTGCCAATGCTCACGAATACAAGGCCGGGGAGCTGGAAATCGCTCATCCCTGGTCGCAAGAGTTGCCGCCCAACGCGCCAACCGTAGCGGCCTATTTTGTCATTCAGAACACAGGCAAAACCTCTGACCGCCTGCTCAGCGTCGACACGCCGATTGCAGGCATTGCTCAACTGCATGAGCATGTCATGCAAAACGACCTGATGAAAATGCAGCAGGTGCCGAGTGTCGAAATCCCGGCCGGCGGCGAAGTCACTTTTGCGCCGATGGCCTACCACGTGATGCTGCTGGAATTGAAAGACCGCAGCCTGTTGAGCGACGGCAAACGCTTCCCGCTGACGATGCATTTCGAGAAGTCCGGCGACGTGACGGTCGAAATCGCGGTGCAGAAAAAGGCGCCGGACGGTATGCAAACGCACGTGCACGCTCAGTAATCGGCAGAGCTGGAAACGCCCATGCGCCCGCTTAGCGCCAGGTCATCCGCCCACCGTCGTCAGCCGTTAAGCCTGACGCGCGGCAGCTGGATCAGCCTGTTCGCCATGCTGATGATCTTTATCGGCCCGCTGATTTCTCAGTCGATGCCGATGGATCAACGCGCCTCGTCGATGTCGATGAGCATGTCAATGGACATGAGCATGGACATGTCGGCAATGGAGCACGCCGACCACGGCGCGCAACCCGCCGCCGAGCACTGCACGCCCAAAGCCTCGGACCACGCGCTCTGGGAAAAATGCGGCTATTGCAGCCTGCTGTTCAATTGCCCGGCGCTGACCGGCGGCCAGTCCTTCATCGCGTACGACACGCCAACAGCCACCACTTTCACCACCCCTTCCCCCCGACTGGGCCACGCCCGGCAAACCTTCTTCCCCGGTGCCCGCACTCGCGCCCCACCCATCGACGCGTAAACACCCACATCCGCTCTCACACGGTTTAGAAGACAGCCCCGCTGCCGGCCGTGTCGTTTACGACTGTTCGATGGAAATTGTCATGTCCAGGTTTTCTGCTGACACACGCTTGAGCCCTGCCCAAGCTTCTTTTGCCTCGAACGAATCCAGTATTCGTTTCAGGCACGCCGCCGCCTTCCTTTGCGGTGCACTGCTGACACCGACGGTGCTGGCCAATGAACACGCCGGTCACAGTGAAGAACTGAGCCCAACGGTGATCACCGCCATCGCGCCGAGTTCGCCGCTGACCATCGTCACCAACCCCAAGGACCCGCGCCAACCGGTACCCGCCAGCGACGGTGGTGACTACCTCAAAACCATCCCCGGCTTCGCCCTGGTGCGCAATGGCGGCACCAACGGCGACCCGGTGCTGCGCGGCATGTTCGGTTCGCGGCTGAACATCCTCACCAACGGCGGCCAGTTGCTTGGCGCCTGCCCCGGCCGAATGGACGCACCGACCTCGTACATCTCGCCGGAAACCTACGACAAACTGACCGTCATCAAAGGCCCGCAAACCGTGCTCTGGGGACCCGGCGCATCGGCCGGCACCATCCTCTTCGACCGTGAGCCGGAAAGCTTCGGCGAACTCGGCACCCGAGTGAACGCCAGCCTGCTGGCTGGCTCCAACGGGCGTTTCGACAAGGTGGTGGACGCCGCTGCCGGCGGGCCACTGGGTTACGTGCGAGTGATCGGCAACACTGCGCATGCCGACGACTATCGGGACGGCAACAACGACACCGTGCCGTCGCGCTATGACAAATGGAACGGCGATGTGGCAGTTGGCTGGACCCCGGACGCTGACACCCTGCTGGAACTGACCGCCGGCAAGGGCGATGGCGAAGCCCGTTACGCCGGGCGCAGCATGGACGGCTCGCAGTTCAAGCGCGAAAGCCTGGGCCTGCGTTTCGAGCAGTCGAACATCGGCGATGTGCTGGATAAAGTCGAAGCGCAGATTTACTACAACTACGCCGACCACGTGATGGACAACTACACCCTGCGCACGCCGTCCGGCACCGGAATGATGGCCGGCCCGATGGCCTCCAACGTCGACCGTCGAACCCTCGGCGCACGGATCAAAGCCACCTGGCGCTGGGCCGATGTGCAGTTGATCAGCGGTATCGATGCGCAGACCAACGAACATCGCAAACGCAGCGCCATGGGCATCGACGTCTACAAGGAACTGCCACGCAACAAGGACGCCGACTTCCACAACTACGGCGTGTTCAGCGAATTGACCTGGTACGCCGCCGACCGTGATCGGTTGATTACCGGTGCACGCCTGGACCGCGCCTCGGCCAAGGATTATCGGCAGACCACTGGCTCGGGAATGATGACTCGCGCCAACCCGACCGCCGACGATACCCGCGCCGACACCTTGCCAAGCGGCTTCGTTCGTTACGAGCATGATCTGGAGGACAGCCCGACCACGCTGTATGCCGGCCTCGGCCACACCCAGCGTTTCCCGGATTACTGGGAGCTGTTTTCGCCCAAATCGGGGCCCGCCGGATCGGTGAATGCCTTCGATTCGATCAAGCCTGAGAAAACCACCCAGCTCGACTTCGGCCTGCAATACAAGACCGAAGACCTGGAAACCTGGGCCTCGGGATACGTCGGGCAGGTGCGCAACTACATCCTGTTCAACTACACGCCCGCCATGATGGGCATGACCTCGCAAGCACAAAACATCGACGCACGAATCATGGGCGGCGAATTGGGTGCGGCCTACAAACTGACCTCCCATTGGAAGGCCGATGCGACCCTGGCCTACGCCTGGGGCAAGAACAGCAGCGACGGCAACGCACTGCCGCAAATGCCGCCGCTGGACGCACGTTTTGGCCTGACCTACAGCGCAGACAACTGGAGCGCCGGTGCCTTGTGGCGGGTGGTTGCGGCGCAAAACCGCATCGACCAGAACAAGGGCAACGTCGTCGGCAAGGACTTCGACAAGACCTCGGGTTTTGGCGTGTTCTCGCTCAATGGCGCCTACCGAATTAACAAAAACTGGAAGGTCAGCACGGGCGTCGACAACCTGTTCGGCAAGGCGTATGCCGAGCATTTGAACCTGGCTGGCAACGCCGGTTTTGGCTACCCGGCCAATGACCCGCAAGCCATTAAAGAACCGGGGCGCACGCTCTGGACCAAGGTGGATATGAGTTTTTAAGAGCATCGCGAGCAAGCTCGCTCCCACATGGACAGTGTTGAACCTGTGGGAGCGAGCTTGCTCGCGAATGACTGCGCAGCAGTCACCGGACAACAACAAAAGAACCAAGCCAAGCGGAGCACAACCGATGAAACAGCCCACAGTGAATTTTTACAACCTGGCCTGGCGCTGGCATTTTTATGCCGGTCTGTTCGTCGCGCCTTTCATGGTAATGCTGGCCCTGACCGGCATCATTTACCTGTTCAAACCGCAACTCGACCCGTTGATGTACGGCAGCCTGCTGAACGTCCCGGCCGGGCATCACAGCGTCCCGGCCGACGACCTGCTCAAGCGGGTAAAAGCGGCGTATCCACAGGGTCAGATCAAGCAGTACCTGCCGCCGGTCAACGCCGAACGCAGCGCGCAATTTGTCGTGCTCAATGCCGGCAATGAGCTGAACGTGTTCGTCGATCCCTACCAGGGCGACATCCTCGGCGAGCAAGACGCGAAGAAGAATCTGCAAGCGGTTGCGCGAGCGATTCACGGCGAGTTGATGATCGGCACCGTCGGTGATCGACTGATCGAATTGGCCGCCGGTTGGGGCGTGGTGCTCGTGGTCTCCGGCGTCTTTCTGTGGTGGCCGCGCGGTCAGGCCGCCGGAATTTTGTGGCCTCGTTTGAGCAGTCGCGGTCGAGTGCTCTGGCGTGACTTGCACGCGGTAACCGGGTTCTGGGGCGCGTCGTTGCTGTTGGTGATGCTGCTCAGTGGCATGACCTGGACCGGGTTCTGGGGCAAGCAATACGCCGAAGTCTGGAATGTCTTTCCGGCGGCGATGTGGGATGACGTGCCCAAGTCCGATGTCGAGGCCCGCAGTCTCAACACCGCCACCCGCCAGACCGTGCCATGGGCGATGGAAAACACGCCGATGCCGATGTCCGGCGACCACGCCGAACACATGGCCCACGGCGGCGCGCAAGCCGGCCCCGCCGCGCCGACCATCAGCTTGCAGGACGTGCAGAACATCGCTGTGCAACGCAAGGTCGAACCGGGTTACAGCATCACCTTGCCGACGACCGCCACCGGCGTGTTCACCATCGCGGTGTTCGCCGACGACCCCCGCAACGACGCCACCTTGCATGTCGATCAGTACACCGGCGACGTCCTCGCCGACGTGCGCTTCGCCCAATACGGCACCGTCGCCCGCGCGACGGAAATCGGCGTGATGTTGCACGAAGGCAAAATGTTCGGCCCGCTCAATCAGATCATCGTGCTGCTGATCTGCCTGATGATTCTGCTCAGCGCCGTCAGCGGCGGGGTGATCTGGTGGAAGCGCCGTCCAGAGGGAAAATTCGGTGTTCCGCCGCTGCGCCACGATCTGCCGAAATGGAAAACCGCGATGGTCATCATGTTTGCACTGGCGGTGGCCTTTCCGTTGGTAGGCGCTTCGCTGGTGGCGGTCTGGCTGCTCGACCGGGTGCTTTTGTCGCGAATGACTACAAAAACTCAAGCGGCCTGATACTCAAAAACGCTAGCCGCGGTGCAATGGGTTAAATTTTTGCACCTCGTGCTACCCCTGTGGACAGGCCCACAGGGGCAATCGTCGCGCCCCAATGTGGCGCACCTCTTCGCACCAACGCGCCAGGCGCGATCCTTCATGGTGCGCAGCCCAAACCGTGCAACCGCTCTAATGCGACATTTCCCTGCCTTTTGCCGAACAGGCACAGCCCTTGCTAAAGACCCTTCAGTAGTCCGCATCTGCCACCCATAAAATTCATAAGTTCATGGAGATCGCACAATGAAGCGTCGCAGCTTGATCAAGGCTTTCACACTCACGGCATCCATTGCCGCAATGGGCATGACCTGGACTGTCCAGGCCGCCGAGACCATCAAGGTCGGTATTCTGCATTCGTTGTCCGGCACCATGGCGATCTCCGAAACGTCGCTCAAAGACATGGCCTTGATGACCATCGACGAGATCAACGCCAAGGGTGGCGTGAACGGTAAGATGCTCGAACCCGTGGTCGTGGACCCCGCGTCGAACTGGCCGCTGTTCGCCGAAAAGGGTCGTCAGTTGCTGACCCAGGACAAGGTCGCGGTGGTGTTCGGTTGCTGGACGTCGGTGTCGCGCAAGTCGGTATTGCCGGTGTTTGAAGAACTCAACGGTCTGCTGTTCTACCCGGTGCAATACGAAGGTGAAGAGATGTCGCCGAACGTGTTCTACACCGGCGCCGCGCCGAACCAGCAGGCGATCCCGGCGGTGGAATACCTGATGAGCGAAGAAGGCGGCAGCGCCAAGCGTTACTTCCTGTTGGGCACCGACTACGTCTACCCGCGCACCACCAACAAGATCCTGCGCTCGTTCCTGCACGCCAAAGGGGTGACGGACAAGGACATCGAAGAGGTCTACACCCCATTCGGCCACAGCGACTATCAAACCATCGTGGCCAACATCAAAAAATTCTCGGCCGGTGGCAAGACCGCGGTCATCTCCACCGTCAACGGCGACTCCAACGTGCCGTTCTATAAAGAACTGGCCAACCAGGGCCTGAAAGCCACCGACGTTCCGGTCGTGGCGTTCTCCGTGGGCGAAGAAGAACTGCGCGGCATCGACACCAAACCGTTGGTGGGCAACCTCGCGGCGTGGAACTACTTTGAGTCGGTCGAGAACCCGGCGAACAAGAAGTTCGTCGCTGACTGGAAAGCCTACGCCAAGAAACACAACCTGCCGGGCGCCGACAAAGCGGTGACCAACGACCCGATGGAAGCCACCTACGTGGGCATTCACATGTGGGCGCAAGCGGCTGAGAAAGCCAAGTCCACCGACGTCGACAAAGTCCGCGAGGCCCTCGCCGGCCAGACCTTTGCCGCGCCGTCCGGTTACACCCTGACCATGGACAAGACCAACCACCACCTGCACAAACCGGTGATGATCGGCGAGATTCAGGCGGACGGACAGTTCAACGTGGTGTGGCAGACCGAAGGGCCGATCCGTGCAGAGCCTTGGAGCCCGTTTATCTCGGGTAACGACAAGAAGCCGGATTATGCGGTGAAGAGCAACTGATTCACCCCGCCCAGCCTGATCGTTCCCACGCTCTGCGTGGGAATGCATCCCGTGACGCTCTGCGTCACTTCCAAAGCGGACGCGGAACGTCCGTGGCGGCATTCCCACGCGGAGCGTGGGAACGATCAATACGTAAGGCCAATGACATGCTCACTGCCATTTACCGCATCTTCCTCGCCCTCGCGCTCTTACTGCCGATGGCCACTCACGCCGGCGACGCCGAAGACTTCGTCGCGGCCAATCCCGTGCAGCAAGCCAAGCTTCTCGAATCCTGGGCCGCGCAACCCGATCCGGCTCGCATCGAACTGATCAACGCCCTGCAACAAGGCGCGCTGACCGTCGAAGGCCAACCGAAAACCCTGCGCCTGAACAACCGCCTGCGCGGTCTGATCGACACCGCGCTGGCCAGCCACCAATTGCTCGCCACCGACGCCAACCTCCGTCTGGCCGCCGCGCAGCAATTGCAGAAAAGCGCTAGACCTGCGCAGCTTGCATTCCTCGACCAGCAACTGGCTGGCGAAAAAGACCAAAGCGTCCACGCGGCTTTGAGCCTGGCGCTGGCCAATCTGCAACTGGTGGACACCCACCCGGCCGTGCGCCTTGCCGCTGTTCGCCTGCTCGGTGAAACCGGTGATCCACTGGCTCGCACTCGCCTCGAAAGCCTGCTGCAACCCGGTGTCGAAGCCGACGCCAATGTGCGTACCGCTGCCGAAACCAGCCTCGCTCAAGTCAAACGCAAACTGCTGATCGGCGAGATCCTCGGCCAGGCCTTCAGCGGTATGTCCCTGGGGTCGATCCTGCTGCTGGCCGCACTCGGTCTGGCGATCACCTTCGGTCTGCTCGGCGTCATCAACATGGCTCACGGCGAGATGCTGATGCTCGGCGCGTACTCGACGTACGTGGTGCAGCTGATGTTCCAACGCTTCGCCCCGCAAGCCATCGAGTTCTACCCGCTGATCGCGCTGCCCGTGGCGTTTTTCGTGACCGCCGCTATCGGCATGGCGCTGGAACGCACGGTGATTCGCCACCTCTACGGCCGTCCGCTGGAAACCCTGCTCGCCACGTGGGGCATCAGCCTCATGCTGATTCAGCTGGTCCGATTGATGTTCGGCGCGCAGAACGTTGAAGTGGCCAACCCGACCTGGCTGTCCGGCGGGATTCAAGTGCTGCCCAACCTGGTGCTGCCGTACAACCGCGTCGTGATCATCGCGTTCGCGCTGTTTGTGGTGGTGCTGACCTGGTTGCTGCTGAACAAGACTCGCCTCGGTTTGAACGTTCGCGCCGTTACCCAAAACCGCAACATGGCGGCCTGCTGCGGCGTGCCGACCGGTCGCGTGGACATGCTCGCGTTCGGCCTCGGCTCGGGCATTGCCGGGCTCGGTGGCGTAGCCCTCAGTCAAATCGGCAACGTCGGCCCGGACCTTGGCCAGAGCTACATCATCGACTCGTTCCTGGTGGTGGTGCTCGGCGGTGTCGGTCAGTTGGCCGGTAGCGTGCTGGCAGCCTTCGGCCTGGGCATCGCCAACAAAATTCTCGAACCGCAGATCGGCGCCGTGCTCGGCAAGATCCTGATCCTCGCGCTGATCATTCTGTTCATTCAGAAACGTCCGCAAGGCCTCTTCGCACTGAAAGGACGGGTGATCGACTGATGAACCAGCCCCTGCTCGTTACCGCAACACAAAAAGCCGGCCCAAAAGTCACGATCGCCGTTGGCGCAGTGATCCTCGTTCTGTTGCTGGCGTTGCCGCTGCTGTCGTTGTTGTTGTCGCCGGACAGCGCGTTTCATGTCTCTGCGTACACGCTGACGCTGGTGGGCAAGATTCTTTGCTACGCGATTGTCGCGCTGGCCCTCGATCTGGTCTGGGGTTACGCCGGCCTTCTGTCCCTTGGTCATGGTTTGTTTTTCGCCCTCGGCGGCTATGCGATGGGCATGTACCTGATGCGCCAGGCCTCGGGCGATGGCGTGCCGGCGTTCATGACCTTCCTGTCGTGGACTGAATTGCCGTGGTACTGGACCGGCACCAGCAGCTTCCTCTGGTCGATGTGTCTGGTGGTATTGGCGCCGGGGTTGCTGGCGCTGGTGTTTGGCTTCTTCGCTTTCCGCTCGCGGATCAAGGGCGTGTATTTCTCGATCATGACCCAGGCCCTGACCTTCGCCGGGATGCTGCTGTTCTTCCGCAACGAAACCGGGTTTGGCGGCAACAACGGCTTCACCAACTTCCGCACCATTCTCGGGTTCGGCATCACCGAACCGGGCACCCGCGCGGTGCGGTTTTTCGCCACCGTGGTGTTGCTGGTGGCGAGCCTGTTCATCGGTTGGCGCCTGGCGCAGAGCAAGTTCGGCCGGGTGTTGACCGCGCTGCGAGATGCGGAAAACCGCCTGATGTTTTGCGGCTACGACCCGCGTGGCTTCAAGCTGTTTGTCTGGGTGTTGAGCGCAGTGCTCTGCGGCCTGGCCGGCGCGCTGTACGTGCCGCAAGTCGGGATCATCAACCCCAGTGAGATGTCGCCAACCAACTCCATTGAAGCCGCGGTCTGGGTGGCGCTGGGTGGTCGCGGCACGCTGATCGGCCCGCTGCTCGGCGCCGGTGTGGTCAACGGCATGAAGAGCTGGTTCACCGTGGCGTTCCCGGAATACTGGCTGTTCTTCCTCGGCGCGCTGTTCATCGTCGTGACCTTGTACCTGCCCAACGGCGTGATCGGTTTGCTAAAAAAAAGGAGTGAGCAATGAGAGTGACTGCGACGGCTGAATTCATGCTCGAACCGGCCTTTTTTCCGCCCCTGGAACCGAACAGGGATCAGGGCAGCAGCCGCGACGCCATCGGCCTGGGCCAGCGCGTCGGCCCCGGCCTGGACACCCGGCACGGCACGATCCTGACCCTGGAAGACATCAGCGTCAGCTTCGATGGTTTCAAGGCGCTGAACGACTTGAATCTGTACATCGGCGTCGGCGAATTGCGTTGCATCATCGGCCCCAACGGCGCGGGCAAGACCACGCTGATGGACGTGATCACCGGCAAGACCCGCCCCAGTCACGGCAAAGCCTGGTTCGGCGAAACCCTCGACCTGACGCAGATGAGCGAAGTGCAAATCGCCCAGGCCGGCATCGGTCGCAAGTTCCAGAAGCCGACGGTGTTCGAAGCCTTGAGCGTTTTTGAAAACCTGGAGCTGGCGCAAAAAACCGACAAGTCGGTGTGGGCCAGCCTGCGGGCTCGTTTGAGTGGCGAACAGAAAGATCGCATCAGCGAAGTGCTGGACACCATTCGCCTGACCAGCTCGGTCAATCGCCCGGCGGGCTTGTTGTCCCACGGTCAGAAGCAGTTTCTGGAGATCGGCATGTTGCTGATGCAGGACCCGCAACTGTTGCTGCTCGACGAGCCGGTGGCGGGCATGACCGACGCCGAAACCGAATTCACCGCCGAATTGTTCAAGAACTTGGCGGGCAAGCATTCGCTGATGGTGGTGGAGCAAGACATGGGCTTCGTCGGCGCCATCGCCGACCATGTCACCGTGTTACATCAGGGCGCCGTGCTGGCCGAAGGGTCGCTGGAACAGGTGCAGGATAACGAGCGCGTGATCGAGGTGTACCTCGGTCGCTAGCTTTCAGGGGAATTTGAACATGCTGCAAGTCGACAAGCTGCACCAGTATTACGGCGGTAGCCACATCCTGCGGGGCCTGACGTTTGAGGTGAGGGTCGGTGAAGTCACCTGCCTGCTCGGGCGTAATGGTGTGGGCAAGACCACGCTGCTCAAGTGTTTGATGGGGTTGCTGCCAGCCAAAGAGGGCGCGGTGAGTTGGGAAGGCAAACCGATCACCACGTTCAAGCCACACCAGCGGGTGCATGCCGGAATCGCTTATGTGCCTCAGGGTCGGGAAATTTTCGGCCGGCTGACCGTGGAAGAAAACCTGCTGATGGGCCTGTCGCGATTTCCCGGCGCTGAAGCCAAGGAAGTCCCGGCGTTCATCTACGAGCTGTTTCCGGTGCTGCTGCAAATGAAGCAACGGCGCGGGGGTGATTTGTCCGGTGGCCAACAGCAGCAATTGGCGATCGGCCGAGCGTTGGCCAGCCGTCCACGCCTGCTGATTCTCGACGAGCCCACCGAAGGCATCCAGCCGTCGGTGATCAAGGAAATCGGCGCGGTGATCAAGAAGCTCGCGGCCCGCGGCGACATGGCGATTTTGCTGGTGGAGCAGTTCTACGATTTCGCCGCCGAACTGGCCGATCAGTACCTGGTGATGTCCCGGGGCGAGATCGTGCAGCAGGGTCGCGGAGAAAATATGGAAGCCGAGGGTGTACGCGGTTTGGTAACGATCTAATCTGTAGCGTCCTGACGATAATTAGAAACCATGAATTTACCTCTTCCCACCGTCCTGTTTACCCCCAGCTGGCACGCCGAGCTGGAACTGGGCTACGCCCGATTCGGCGACAGTACGCGCCCGGTTCAGCGCCGCCACCAAGGCCCGCTGCGGGTGCAGAAGCATCTGTATGCCGAAGGGCCGGAAGTTTGCCAGCACATCATCGTGCACCCGCCGGGCGGAATTGCCGGCGGTGATCGACTGGCCATCTCGGCCAGTGTCGGCACGGATGCCTGGGCGCAAATCACCAGTCCTGGCGCGGCCAAGTGGTATCGCGCTGCCGGCCCCGCCTATCAGCAGCTGGATTTGAACGTGGCGAGCGGTGCGACACTGGAATGGTTGCCACAAGAGACGATCATTTTCAGCGCCGCGCAGGCTGAACTCAGCACGTGCATCGACCTTGAAGACGATGCCCGATTGTTCTACTGGGACGTGGTGGCGCTGGGGCGTCCGGCCAGCGGCGAGCGTTTCGACCTCGGACATTTTCAGGCGCAGCTGGACATCCGCCGCGACGGCCAGTTGCTCTGGCATGAACGCCAGCGCATTGTCGGGGGTGACGGATTGCTTGATTCGCCGATCGGGCTGGATGGGCAACCGGTGTTTGCGACGTTATTGGTGACTGGGGAGGTTGATAGTGAATTGCTGGAGAAATGCCGTTCGTTGCCCCATGACGTGCGCGGGGATTTGACGCAGTTGCCGGGGCTTTTGGTGGCTCGGTGTTTAGCCAGTGAAGCGTTGCTGGCGCGGGGTTGGTTGATTGATTTGTGGCGGTTGCTGAGGCCCGCGTTGCTCGGCCGGGAAGCTGTCCCCCCAAGAATATGGAGCACCTGAACACCGATCCCTGTAGGAGCGAGGCTTGCCCGCGAAGCTTTTGGCGACCTCGAGGTCCCCTTCGCGGGCAAGCCTCGCTCCTACAGGGTGTAGTCACCTTTTTATCTGCCAATTATGGATTTCTACGATGGACCTGACCCCACGCGAAAAAGACAAGCTGCTGATCTTCACCGCCGGCCTCGTGGCCGAGCGACGTTTGGCTCGCGGCGTGAAACTCAACTATCCGGAAGCCATGGCCTACATTTGCGCAGCGCTGCTAGAAGGCGCCCGTGACGGCCAGACCGTGGCCGAGCTGATGCACTTCGGCACCACCCTGCTCAGCCGCGAACAAGTGATGGAAGGCATCCCGGAAATGATTCCAGAGATCCAGGTCGAAGCGACCTTTCCCGACGGCACCAAACTGGTCACCGTTCACCAACCGATCGCCTGAGGCCGCGCCATGACTTACCCCATTCGCGATGCAGCGCATGCCGACTTGTCGGCGATCCGCGACATCTACAACGACGCCGTGCTTAACACCACGGCAATCTGGAACGAACAAGCCGTGGACTTGTGCAATCGTCAGGCCTGGTTCAGCGCCCGGCAATCCCAGGGCTACCCGATTCTGGTGATCGTCGACAGCGACAACACTGTCCTGGGCTACGCTTCATTTGGTGACTGGCGCCCGTTCGACGGGTTCCGCCACACCGTCGAGCACTCGGTTTACGTGCGCAGCGACCAGCGTGGCAATGGTCTCGGCCCGCAACTGATGACCGCGTTGATCGAGCGTGCCAAAGGTTGCGACAAGCACGTGATGGTCGCCGCCATCGAAAGCGGTAACGCCGCTTCCATCCGCCTGCATGAACGAGCCGGTTTCGTGACGACCGGCCACATGCCTCAGGTGGGCACCAAATTCGGCCGCTGGCTGGACCTGACCTTCATGCAACTGACCCTCAATCCTGGCGCGGAACCGCCGACCGCCAACAAGGAGTAAATTCCCATGAACGCCGCCCAACTGCGCCGCGTCAATGTTGAAAGCTTTGCGCACTATCGTCAGGGTTTGATTGACTTGTTGCTCGACGCCGTCGGCTATGGCGCCAGCGTCGGATTCATGGCCAATCTGGACGCCACCCAGGCCCGAGCCTATTTCGATGATGTCCAGGAGAACCTGAACAAGGGCAACGTGCTGCTGTGGGTGGTGGTCAAGGACGAGCAAGTGCAGGCCAGTGTGCAACTGACCCTGTGCCAGAAGGCCAATGGCCTCAACCGCGCCGAAGTGCAGAAGCTGCTGGTGCGTGAACATGCGCGTCGCCGGGGTCTGGGCCAACAGTTGATGAGTGCGCTGGAAACGGCCGCCCTCCAGCACAAACGCGGCATGCTCTACCTCGACACCGAGGCCGGCTCCCCTGCCGAAGACTTCTACAAGGCTCTGGGTTACACCCGCGCAGGTGAAATCCCCGACTATGCCTGCGACCCGAGCGGCCGCTACAAACCGACCGCGCTCTACTACAAGATTCTCCAGGGAGCCCATTGATGATTCCCGGTGAGTACCAGATCCAGCCCGGCGACATCGAACTCAACGTGGGCCGCCGCACCCTCAGCCTGAAGGTGGCCAACAGCGGCGACCGCCCGATCCAGGTCGGCTCGCATTACCACTTCTTCGAAACCAACGATGCGCTGACCTTCGACCGCACCGCCAGTCGCGGCATGCGCCTGAACATCCCCGCTGGCACTGCCGTGCGCTTCGAGCCGGGCCAGAGCCGCGAAGTCGAGTTGGTAGACCTGGCCGGGCATCGCCGGGTGTTCGGGTTTGCCGGACGGATCATGGGTGACCTGGACTAGCTGATCGTTCCCACGCTCTGCGTGGGAATGCATCCCGTGACGCTCCGCGTCACATAACGGCGGACGCAGAGCGTCCATGGCGGCATTCCCACGCAGAGCGTGGGAACGATCATCAAATTCCAAGGCGAACGAATGAAGATTTCCCGTCAGGCCTACGCCGACATGTTCGGTCCCACCGTCGGTGACAAAGTCCGTCTGGCCGACACTGAACTGTGGATCGAAGTGGAAAAAGACTTCACCACCTACGGCGAAGAAGTGAAATTCGGCGGCGGCAAAGTCATCCGCGACGGCCAGGGCCAAAGCCAATTACTCGCCGCAGAGGTCGTCGACACCCTGATCACCAACGCACTGATCATCGACCACTGGGGCATCGTCAAGGCCGACGTCGGCCTCAAGGACGGCCGCATCGCCGCCATCGGCAAGGCCGGTAACCCGGACATCCAGCCGAACGTGACCATTGCGGTCGGCGCCAGCACCGAAGTCATCGCCGGTGAAGGCATGATCCTCACTGCGGGCGGCATCGACACGCACATCCACTTCATCTGCCCGCAGCAGATCGAAGAAGCGCTGATGAGCGGCGTCACCACCATGATCGGCGGCGGCACCGGCCCGGCCACTGGCACCAATGCAACCACCTGCACGTCCGGACCGTGGCACCTGGCGCGCATGCTCCAGGCCGCCGATGCGTTCCCAATGAACATCGGCTTCACCGGCAAGGGCAACGCCAGCCTGCCGGAGCCGTTGATCGAGCAGGTCAAGGCCGGCGCCATCGGCCTCAAGTTGCACGAGGATTGGGGCACCACCCCGGCGAGCATCGATAACTGCCTGAACGTCGCCGACCAATACGATGTGCAGGTGGCGATCCATACCGACACCCTCAACGAATCGGGCTTCGTCGAAACCACCCTCGCCGCTTTCAAAGGCCGCACCATTCACACCTATCACACCGAAGGCGCGGGCGGCGGGCATGCCCCGGACATCATCAAAGCCTGCGGTTTCGCCAACGTGCTGCCGAGCTCGACCAACCCAACCCGGCCGTTCACCCGCAACACCATCGACGAACACCTCGACATGCTGATGGTCTGCCACCACCTGGACCCAAGCATTGCCGAAGACGTGGCCTTCGCCGAAAGCCGCATCCGTCGTGAGACCATCGCCGCTGAAGACATCCTCCACGACCTCGGCGCGTTCTCGATGATCAGCTCCGACAGCCAGGCCATGGGCCGCGTCGGTGAAGTCATCACCCGCACCTGGCAGACCGCCGACAAGATGAAAAAACAGCGCGGCCCGCTGCCCGGTGATGGCGAAGGCAACGACAACTTCCGCGCCAAACGCTACATCGCCAAGTACACGATCAATCCCGCAATCACCCACGGTATCAGCCATGAAGTCGGCTCGGTCGAAGTGGGTAAATGGGCGGATCTGGTGCTTTGGCGCCCGGCATTTTTTGGGGTCAAACCGACGCTGATCCTCAAGGGCGGTGCCATTGCGGCCAGCCTGATGGGCGACGCCAACGCTTCGATCCCGACGCCGCAGCCGGTGCACTACCGCCCGATGTTCGCCAGTTACGGTGGTTCGCTGCACGCCACCAGCCTGACCTTTATCAGTCAGGCGGCGCAGGAGGCGGGTTTGCCCGAGGCCTTGGGCCTGAAGAAGAAAATCGCGGTGGTCAAAGGCTGTCGCGACGTGCAGAAAACCGACCTGATTCACAACGATTATTTGCCGAATATCGACGTCGACCCGCAGACCTATCAAGTGAAAGCCGACGGGGTTTTATTATGGTGTGAGCCGGCCGAAACCTTGCCCATGGCGCAGCGTTATTTTCTGTTCTGACGGTCTTCTCAATAAAAAGCCCCGAATGCGGCAGCGCATTCGGGGCTCATCAAAACATCAATCAGTGATCGGACTGCACCGCGAACGGTAATTCCGTCCTTTGCAGCCTTGCACGCTCTACAGCCTGCTTCGTCAAGGTTTTTTCCAGCGCCTTGATCGCGTTGAAGTGGGCCATTTCATCTCCGTCCTGCAGCTCAAGCGCCAGGCTGTCGAACGCCTGGCGATAGATGTTTTCGAGGTAAATCTTCCAGAAAGGCTGCTCAAGAATTCTCTCTATGAGCAGGTCTCCTTCCTCCAGCGCCAGCACCCTCACACCAGCAGCTTCGATCATCTCTTGGGTAACCCCGGCCATGTTTCTGAAGAGCATGCCACGCGATTGCCAAGGCAAATTCAGACGCTCCGCCAGATCAGTCATGTAGGCCAGATGAACCTCCACTTCATCGATCGTCCCGGTGACGCGGCCACTGGCATCGACACGCCTGAAGGTTTCTCCGTTCGCTAAGCGATCGGCCACACGGCTGCGTGCGATAGCGCCCAATTCATCCAGGCGAGACTTGCCTCGGGCCAGTTCCAGCAATTGGGCCTCGACCAGTGCCGGGTTCTGCAAAGCGTAAGCCTCATGAATCAACACCCTGAGCCCTAGCGCGTTAAAGAGCTGGGTACCGCCATCGGAACAGGCCGTCGTTGCCGAGGCTTCGGTGAAAATCTCTTCGCGCAGCGCCGTGTTCTCGTTCATGGCCTCAAGCATTCGCCAGACCTTTGCGGTCAATTCGGTACGGTAGGAGGACTCCGCTGCGGTGAAGTCTGCCGACTGGGTCAGCTTTCCAATCTCGTTGAAGAACGGTTCGGAGCCGAACTCATCTTCAATCTCGTCCCATAAGATCAGCCTGCTTCTGAACGACGATTCAGGCATGCCCTGCCCCCAGTTGATGCTGTCCAGCAAGCCCAACGGCGGATAAGGGCGCTCCGGGTCCAGACCTACCGATTCCGTATAACGTTTCAGCTGTTCCAAAACACTTGCCGGCATCCACTCAGGTTCGCGACTGACGAGGGTCCGCGCCAGTAACTCGGCACGGAAGGAACCGGGGGCAACGTCTGGAATGTCGATCAAACGGTTGAATTGAAGATTCAAGTAGAAGTGGCGCGGACGCGGCATGGCGAACAGGCCGACGGGCCATCGGTCCAGGTCTGTTCGCTCAAGATTGAGTATTTCCAGATTGGGCATCTGGCTGATGTCAGGCGCGAGCCTTAACGGATTTCCTCGTAATCCCAGTGCCCTGAGTCGGGTCAATCCTCTCAAGTGCGCCACCGCCTGCTGAGTCAGCACGATTTGATTGTTACCCAGCGCCAGATTATCGAGGTAGCGCATGTCGCCTATGACCGGTGGCAAGCGGTTCAACAGGTTATCGCCCAAGTCCAGAAAGCGAAGCCCGCGCAAAGGCTCGAGAAACGGCTCCTGGCTGCTGAGCAAACCGGTTTCATGCATGCTCAGGCTCGTAACGTGATCAAAATTGGCAGTCAACCTGGGAAAACTCTCAAGGTGTCGGCCCATTGGCAAACCCGTCAGATCAAGGTGCTGCGGGCGGACGATGCCTGGAGCGTCGACACCCGAGGGCCCGGTCCTTTGCCAGCATTGCCTGATCGCCTTGTAGAGTTTGTTGCGCAGATCCCACTCTGCAATCCCTGCAGGACTGAAGCGAAAAAAGGCCGTCGAAGCGTTCAGCCAGTGTCGCATCGTGGCGTTCAACTGGTCGAATTCGTCTTCCAGGGCACTGACACGCAAAGGGGCCGCGTCGGCGAACTCTTCGAGCAAGGAAGTGATTTGTTCGTCGGAAAATCCCGGATAGAGCGCTTGAACCCGTCGTTTCAACAAGGCTTCATTGGCGATCTGGCGATAGCCTTGCATGCCGCCACGCAGACGCATCGTTTCAGGGTCATAAGCAGGTTTACGCACCGGGTAATCATTCAAGGCCGACTCGAATCGCTCGCGATCAAGCGGCGAGCGCTGCAGGTCAAGCCTGAGCCGCTCGCCTTCGAAAATGTCATACCCCAGCGCTGTACGCTCGGTGTCCGGCAACGCATGCAGCAGAGAAGCAAAAAAATCATCGATACCGTGCAAATGTTGACTCTTCTCATCACGTGCCTGATAGCCGCCTTCATCCTCAAGAATCAACACTTTGCGGATGGGTGCATTCTCGGGACCGACACTGGCGTTAAGCTTGCCGCTGAAGGAGAACTCACGAATTTCGATGCGTACATCGTTGGACCAGCCCGGTAGGGTGGCCAACGACGCCAGTTGCAACCGTCGCGTGTCGTTGTTCTCCAAATCTTCCAGATACAGCCCCTCATAGGCGCGACTCACGCGCACACGTTGTCGAGCCTGGCGTGCCTGTTCGCGCAAGCGCAAGGGAAGGGTCTGTTTCTCTGTCAGATGTTTAAGGTCGGCCGGAGTCGCCTCCAGCATCAGTTTTGCAGCGGCAGCGTTTGGTAGTTCTGGATAGGCATCGGTCAACACATGCACCAGCGCCCCTTCGGCGACGTCGTGCTGCTTGTACAAGGATTCGAACAGTCGCTTGCGTTTTTTCGTAGCCTCGCTTGCCAGCCTTTCCTTCAATGCCTGGACGCGCACCTCTTTAGAACTGGGTATTGATTGGCCAAGCAGATCATGGATTTCCTGTTCACCCAGGCTTTCGAGGGTGCGCTGGGGCAACTGACCGGAGCGGAACTCGGCACGGGTCAGCTTGATGCGGTCCGCGCTCGCTGCCTCAATGTTGCCAACGACGGTCGATGCGCCTTTCAACTCAGGGCCATCGAAGATCTCCACGGCCCTCTGCTCTGGCCAGCGAGGCAAATCGGTCATCAGGCTCGTTATTTCTCTCATCAACGCCTCGGGCACCTGATTGGCCAGTATTTGCTGACCCACCTCACCTGCTTCGGCATACAGCCTGTAACGTTTGAGCGTATCGGCCAGCATGACCGGCGGCGCGTCGAGCTCGACATGCAACCGTCGCAAGGCCTCCTCCGAAACGCCAGCCACGGTCAGGATTTGCTCCAGCGTCTCATCCGGCCAATCCCGTGCTGAAGCCCCCAGTCGGCGCATCAAGCGTGTTTTGTCCCAGGCGAGCGGTTGGTCGAACTCGGTTTTCCAGGCCCCCGCGCCATTCTGTTCAACTACTGGCTGATAAGCCCCGGGCCGGGTTGGATGTCGCAAGCGATATTGCCCGGTGTCAGCGTCTTGGGTCATTGCATAATTTTTGCCATCCAGCGGCAGCAAATCCTGACCTTGATGACGATAAATACCCGAATCGTTCGCCTGAGCTGTTTGCGGCAATATCGCGGGATGTTCGTAAGCCGTCAGGTCCGGATGCCAGAGCCGTTCCTTACCGTTGATTTGCACGGGCTTAAGCTGATCGACGAAAGAAGATGTTTTGATCGGCATGACTTTCGCCGGTAACACATGCCCAGTACCCATCAACGCCAGCTGGGCGAAGTTGATCAATACGCCATTGATGTAGGCCGATGCTTGCTCCTTGTCGCCATTGCTCCAGTCCTCGATGCCCTCGGCCAGCTCCACAAGCATTTGCCCGACCATGATGCCCAGCATCGCTTCGCCGAAACCGGGCACCAGCATCGCGGCAAAGTTGAAGATGTTCCAGGCGATATCCAGAACGCTGGTCAAGCGCTTCCAGCGCGCTGCTGCGTCTTCGTCGCCGGTCGGCACTGCAATCAGCCGGGCGTCGGCTATTGCCTTGTCCCGCCGCTGCCGGAACAACGTACCCCACAGTTCGTCGGCAATGAGGTTGGTGATGGGCTCTGCGTTGGGGTTTTCGATCGCAGTTTCCCGCCACCATGGCCCCATGTCCAAAGGCTCACGTTGCTGCCAGGTGAAGGTCCTGAGACGCTCGTTGACCCGAGCGAAAAATCGCCCCTTGTCCTTCTGCTCCACGAACCGGCTGAAAAACGCCTGGTAGTCCGAAGTGCGCAGCTGGCTGATCAGCGTCGTCATAAAGTCCGCCAACGAAGCGTACTCTTTCAGCGGATGGTTCGGATCGTCGGGTAGGTAGGCAATCAACGGACCGCTCAAACGGCTCTGTTGATAAATATCTTCGTTACGCAAAGTTTCATCAATGACGCCTTGAGGTCCGTTGGCAAAAAAGCACTGAAGTAATGTGTATTGCTCATACACGTGTCCCGGCAAAACAGGTAGTCGACGAGACCAGTCAGTCCAGAACTTCAAACTCTGCGGCGTCAGCGCCTCTATCGCTTTCTTTATTTCAGAGGGTTCGCTCACGGCACTGAACAATACAATCCCCGTCAACTTGAAACCCATCAGGGACACACGATGACTCAGCAGGGGACGACCGTATAATTTGACCGTTCGGTTACCCTCCACAACTTCGCGAAGGCAACCATAGGCGCTAGCATTGAGATCACCTTTTAAATGGGAAACGAGGGCAGATAACTTGAAGGCCGCTTTTTCACTGGCGATTGAGCGTTCCTGGAGTACGCGCCTGGCATTGGGGTCCTGCGGCCGCAGTCGCGCTTTAATATGGGTTTGATAGTGCGCGCCGATGTCCAGGGTGCGACACAGCGACGCAAACTTTTGCGGCGTTATGGCGTTGTCCTGTACAAGTACCCCGCGCGAATCTTCGCGGTAAACACCCGAATCGCTTCGAAAAGCCCCTTCCTTGGTCTCTGCCTCATCGAAATTGTGCAGCGCTGCCACAAGCAACGACGAACGCCTGATAACACTGGCACCGGTATCGATATCAAAAATAATTTTGCTCGGTACATTCAGATGCAGCGAAAGGGTATTCGGGTCTTCGTCAATGTCGACGTTTGATTTCAATGCGGACCTGAGCAGAGGCTGGGCAAAGGCATTGATATCGTGCTGTAGATCATTCAGGACCTGATCCAGCTCACCCTGCAAACGCCAACGGTCTTTTAGCAGTTCCTTTAGATAATCACGGTCAATATCCCGCGCGCTCATGTACCACTCGGGTATATCTGCCTTGAGATTCATGAGCGATTTGAGTCGTGTCGGCGAGGCGTTACGTATGGCCTGGGGAATGACCTGCATCACTCGTTGATAATGAACACCTTTATCCCCCGCACTTGAAACAGATGAAGATTCAGGCCTCTGGCCTCCTTGCAAATCAGACATGGCTCAACAACCTTAAAATTAATTTTGAGACCCACTAGACTATGCACACGCTCAAAAAACAAAAGACTAAATATCTGTTGGTTAAACATCTGAACAGGCGCCTCTCTTTCGAAAATCAAAGTACTAACAATACATATATACAGCCCCTGAAAACCTTGGGTATGCCTTTGCGTCAGCGGTAGTTTTTTTCCGCCCCAAAGACGCTACTATGCGACACGTCTAGCCTCCAAAATGCCCAGGAACCCGGTCATGCGCTTACCCGAATTCATCAGGCAACATGTAGATCGTATCGTCGATGAATGGGAGCAGTTCGCCAGAACGATCACCCCAGCGGCCGAGAATATGGATCAAGCCGCCTTGCGCGATCATGCCAAGGCGATTCTGTTGGCCGCCGCGCGGGACATGAGCACCTCGCAAACCGCCAGCGAACAGCTCGCCAAGGCCAAGGGTGAAGGCCTGGAAAAAACCCCGAGTCTGGATGAGGCCAGCGCGAGCCATGGCGAGCTGCGGCATACCGTGGGCTTCGACCTGGTGCAGATGACCAGCGAATTCCGCCACCTGCGGGCTTGTGTGATTCGTCTGTGGGTCAACAGCCTGGACTCGCCGAACCTGACGTACTTCCAGGACATGATCCGTTTCAACGAAGCGATTGATGAAGCCCTCGCCGAATCAACGGCGGCCTATGCCGAACAAGTCAATCGCTCACGGGATATTTTCCTGGCCATCCTGGGCCACGATCTGCGCGCGCCGCTGCAAGCGATCAGCATGTCCACAGAGTTGCTGCTGCGCAAAGCGCCGCTCGAAGGCGATGCGCTGACCTGCGCGATCAATGTCAAGCGCGGTGCGCGGCACATGGCGGTGATGGTCAGCGATTTGCTGGAGCTTGTGCGCAGTCGCCTGGGCAAGAGCCTGCCAATTGAACCGGCGCCCATGGACCTGGCCGATGCGGCGCATGCCGCGATAGCTGAAGCGTGCGCCGGCAACCCGGAGTGCGATCCGACAGTGAACGTGCAGGGAGATACCCGAGGCGTCTGGGATGCCGGACGGCTTGATCAACTGTTGCAGAATCTGATCGGCAATGCGCTACAGCATGGTATGAACAAGCGCGATGTGACACTGAGCCTGACGGGCGAACCCGACGCGGTTCGCCTCACGGTGCATAACTACGGAACGCCGATTCCCGAGGAAGCTATCGGCACGATCTTCGATCCGCTGGTGCGCAGCGCCGACGAGCAGCTTGGCCAACCGACGACCAGCCTTGGTCTGGGGTTGTTTATCATCAAGGAAGTGGTCAACGCCCATGGCGGGACGATCGAGGTCAGTTCCAGTGAGGCTGACGGCACGCTGTTTACCGTGGTGTTGCCACGCAAGATCTGAAATCAAAGCCCCTACAGGTCCACCACCAACCGCCCCAGCCGCTGCTTGAGCATGCGGTTCTCGGCCCGCAGTTGCTGGACTTCCTCAAGCAGGTCCAGCGCCAGGGCGACGCCTTCCCACTCCAGTTCCAGTTCGCGACGCAGCTTGGCGGCGCGCTTGGCCAGTGCCAGCTCATAATCGTTGAAACGCCAATCCTTGGGCTGGTTGCCCTGAGGTTCGAGGATGCCGTGTTCGACGATTTCGATCACGTAGACGTCCGACAGGTCGGTCGCCTCACAGAATTCTGCCATGTCCAGTTGAACGATCAGGGGGTTGCTCATGATGGGCTACTCCGTCTCTGGGATCAGAAGTGTTCTCTCGGGTTGAAAGCCGCTTTTTTGGCCAGCTCCTGCCACAACGCCTTGACCTCATCGTCCGGGGCTTTGGGCATGACGGCCTTGAGCTGTACAAACAAATAACCGCGATGACCGGCCTTGTTCAGCAATCCATGGCCCTTGGCACGCATGCGTTGGCCATTCTGACTGCCGGCCGGAACCTTGAGGTTGATCTTGCCCGTAAGTGTCGGCACTGCAACTTCGGCGCCCAACGCCAATTCCCACGGAGCCAACGGCAAGGTAATGATCAGGTTTTCGCCTTCGACGTCGAACTTGGGGTGCGGCGCAAAGCGAATGATCAGGAACAGGTCGCCATTGGCCCCGCCACCAACACCCGGTGCACCCTGGCCCTTGAGGCGGATGCGTTCGCCGTCGGACACGCCGGCCGGGATTTTCACGTTCAGGCTTTTGCTGGTGTTGCTGACGTGTTGGCCGGCAGCGTTGTACTGCGGCACCTGGAAGGTGACCTTCTTCGATTCGTTCGAGAGGGTTTCTTCCAGAAAAGTCCCGAGTTCCATTTCCACGTCTTGCCCTCGTCGTCCAGCGCTACGGCCCGACTGTCCACCACCAAAACCAGGGCCACGGTTGCCGAAGATCGAACTGAAGAAGTCCGAAAAATCGCCCGTGTCCTGACCACCACCGAAACCGCCTGCACCACGCCCCTGCCAACCCGGCGGGCCCTGAAACGGTTGGCCGTGCTGGCCGTATTTGCGCAAGTCGTCGTATTCGGCGCGCTTGTCGGCGTTTTTCAATGCTTCATAGGCTTCCGAAGCGTCCTTGAACTTGGACTCGGCGTCCTTTTCCTTGCTGACGTCGGGGTGGTATTTGCGCGCCAGCTTGCGATAGGCGGCCTTGATCGCCTTATCGTCCGCGGTCGGCTCCACACCGAGAATCTTGTAATAGTCTTTGAAGTCCATCGCGGGAATCACCATCCGTTATCAAAATCACGCCACCACTGGCAGCATGCGCTCATTGCCCGCCGCCAGGTTGACCGATCTCAAGCTTGAGACCGGGCAGCGCATCAGAAGTTTATCGGCAGCGGTGGGCGGTTCTTGCGACCGTCCTGTGGCTGCCAGGCCCAATGCAGACAAGTTTGGGGCGAAGGATAGTCTTTCAAGGCGCTAATAGCTGAGATTTAGCGGATAGTCGGCCTTCGAATCTGCGCCGCACTGACATACACTGCGCGGCCGTTTTTTAACCGGAACTCGAAAGACATGAAAAACGCATCTCCAGCCCGTGCCTGTGGTATCGACTTCGGCACGTCCAACTCCACCGTCGGCTGGCTGCGCCCCGGCATGGAAACGCTGATCGCGCTGGAGGACGACAAGATCACCCTGCCTTCGGTGGTCTTCTTCAATATGGAAGAACGCCGCCCGGTGTACGGCCGCCTGGCGCTGCACGAGTACCTGGAAGGCTATGAAGGCCGGTTGATGCGCTCGCTCAAGAGCCTGCTGGGTTCCAAGCTGATCAAGCACGACACCAGCGTCCTCGGCACCGCGATGCCGTTCAAGGACCTGCTCGGGTTGTTTATCGGTCAGTTGAAGAAGCGCGCCGAAACCGCCGCTGGCCGCGAATTCGAGGAAGTGGTGCTGGGTCGCCCGGTGTTCTTCGTCGACGACGACGAACTGGCCGACCAGGAAGCCGAAAACACCCTGGTGGACGTGGCCCGTGCCATCGGCTTCAAGGACGTTTCGTTCCAGTACGAACCGATTGCGGCCGCATTCGACTATGAGTCGACCATCGAAAAAGAAGAGCTGGTACTGATCGTCGACATCGGCGGTGGTACGTCCGACTTCTCGCTGGTGCGCCTGTCCCCTGAACGCCGTACCCTCGACAACCGCCACGATGACATCCTCGCCACCGGTGGCGTGCACATTGGCGGGACCGATTTCGACAAGCAGCTGAGCCTGCAAGGCCTGATGCCGCTGTTCGGCTACGGCAGCCGGATGAAGAGCGGCGCGTACATGCCGACCAGCCACCACATGAACCTGGCGACCTGGCACACCATCAACTCGGTGTACTCGCAAAAGTCGACCCTGTCGCTGGGCAGCATGCGCTACGACATCGAAGACACCGGCGGCATCGATCGCCTGTTCAAGCTGATCGACCAGCGCGCCGGCCACTGGCTGGCCATGGAAGTGGAAGAAACCAAGATCCAGCTGACCCACGCCGACAGCCGCCATGTGCCGCTGGACCGCATCGAACCGGGTTTGAGCGTGGAGTTGAGCCGGGCACTGTTCGAATCGGCCATCGACAACCTGCTGGAGCGCGTGCGCAACAGCGTCACGCAAATGCTGAACGACGCTAACGTACGCGTTGATCAGGTGGACACGGTGTTTTTCACCGGTGGTTCGAGCGGCATTCCGGCACTGCGCAACAGCGTCTCGGCGATGTTGCCGAATGCGCGGCATGTGGAAGGGAACATCTTCGGTAGCATCGGTAGTGGGTTGGCGATCGAGGCGATGAAGCGTTACGGCACGATGGACTGATCCGAAACCCTGTGGCGAGGGGATTTTCCCCTCGCCACAGTAGATCAATAGCGGATCAAACCATCCCCACCTGCTTCAACTCACTCTTCAGGTACGCGTAATAAATCGGCCCTGCCACCACCCCCGGCAGGCCGAATGCGGCCTCGAACACCAGCATCGCCAGCAGCAACTCCCACGACTTGGCACTGATCTGCCCGCCAACGATGCGCGCGTTGAGGAAGTATTCGAGCTTGTGGATAACAATCAGGTAACCCAGCGCCGCCACCGCCACCCAGATCGACAGCGACAAACCGACGATGGTGATCAAGGTGTTCGATATCAGGTTGCCGATCACCGGCAGCAGGCCGAGCAGGAAGGTCAGCACGATCAGGGTTTTGGTCAGCGGCAGCTTGATCCCGAACATCGGCAGGACCACCGCCAGGAAAATCCCGGTGAAGAAGGTGTTGAGCAGGGAAATCTTGATCTGCGCGAACACGATGTTGCGAAACGCCTGGACCAGCAGGTGCAAACGGTCGAACAGCGCGGCGGCCAATGGCTTGCGCTTGGTCAAGTCCGGCACGCGCTGCAAGGCAATGATCGCCCCCAACACCATGCCGATCAGCAGCGTCACAAACATGTGCGCCGCATCCTTGCCGACCAGTTGCAAGTCGCTGAGGTGCTTGCTCATCCACTCGCCAATCGCCACGCGGAATTCGGCGGCGCTGGCGGGCAGATAGACGTCGATGAACGGCGGCAATTGCCCGCGCGCACGGTCGACCACAACCATGAATTTGTCGAGAGATGCGCCGGGGTTTTCCGCTTCGTGCAGCAAAAAACTGATGGCGCCGGCAAAGATCAGCGTCAACACACTGACCACTAGCGTCCCCAACAACGCCACCGCCAGCCAGCGCGCCCGCCGACCTTCGATCAGCCGCTGCAATTGCGGGGTGAGCATGTTGACCAATTCGAACACCAGCAGCCCAGCCAGCAGACTGGGCAGCAACCGCAGCGGTATCACCAGCAACAAACCGCCGAAAATGATGACCCAACTGATTAACAGCAAGACTTGGCGTTGAGAAAACGTTGGCATACAGCCTCAAAACGAACGGCGTAAAAGGATTGGCAGTCTGCCAGCGTTCCGGCGGCGAAGCGAGCAGATGCCTCCGCCCCGCAGACGCTTGATTATTTTTTCTTCAGGCAGTCGCTCATGAAGGTTTTGCGCGCGTCGCCTTTGAGGGCTTGAGTGGCGGCATCGGCGTTACAGGTTTTCATCTTTTCTTGCTGAGGGGTCATGGGTTTTGCAGCCTCTGCGGCCGGCGCCGCTTTCAAGCACGTGCTCATGAAGGCTTTACGTTCATCGCCCTTGAGGCTTTTTGCGGTGGCGTCGGCATTGCAGGTGGTCATTTTGTTCTGTTGGGCGGTGGCGGCGAAGCCCTGGGAGCCAAGCAGCAAACCCATCATTAACAAAGGGACACGCAACATCTTCATGGAGTTTTCTCCTTGTTGCCGCACCGAGGAGCACGGCCTCGCTCTGGAGTGTAGACAACGCCTGTTACACCTTCCTGCGCTCAAGGTGGCTGCGTCGATACTGTTCCGGCGTGCACCCTGCCTGGCGTTGAAACATCGCAATAAACGCTGAACCGGTGCTGTAACCCGTGTCGAAAGCGATGTCCTGAATGCTGCGGTGGCTGTCCAGTGCTTCGATGGCTGCCAGATACCGCAACCGCTGCCGCCACTCGCCAAAACTCATGCCCAGTTCACGCACGAACCGCCGCGCCAGCGTGCGTTCGCTGATATGGATCTGCGCGGCCCACTCCGACAAGGGACGGTTATCACCGGGCTCGGCCTGCAAGGCTTCCAGTATTGCGAGCAAGCCGGGGCTGCTGGCGTAGGGCAAGTAACACTCATGCACCGGTGCCTGTTGCAGTTGATCCACGAGCACTTGGGCCAGACGTTTGTCGGCTTCGTGCGCGGGAATCTTCACATCGCGGGCGGCAAAGTCTTTGAGAATGGCTTTGAGGATGTCGCTGATCGCCAGGGTGCAAGCCTGTTGAGGCAGATCGTGGCACATCAGCGGAGCCAGACAGACCGCACGATAGTTGATCGGCTGATGGCTGTAGAAACTGTGCTCGGTCTGCTGTGGCACCCACACCGCGTAGTGCGGCGGTGACATGAAGCGGCTACCGCCGATCTCCATGTGCAAGACGCCGTGGGCCGAATACTCCAGCGTGCCCCATGGATGACGGTGCGCTGAGGCATAGCGGTGCGCATCAAAGTCGGCATAGCGGAAATACACCGGGGCAGGCAGTTCGCTGAAATCCAGCAGGTCGATGTGTTTACTGTTCATGCTGTCCGTCATCAGGGGCAGGTTGTCTGGATCGAAGTATAGGCTTGCATCCAGACAGGCGATAATCACCCCTCATTAATGCTCTGGTTTTTCCCATGCAATACGCTTATCCCCTGCTGGCCATTTTCATCTGGGCCGGCAACACCGTGATCACCAAAATGTCAGCTGGGGCAATCTTCCCCGCCGAGATCGGTTTTTACCGCTGGCTACTGGCCGGATTACTGTTCACACCGTTCATGCTCAAACCGGTGATCGCCCATTGGCCGGGAATCCGCCCGAATCTGGGCAAGATTTTCATCCTTGGCGTGCTGGGCATGGCGGTTTATCAAAGCCTGGCGTATTTCGCCGCGACCCTGACCTCGGCCACCAACATGGGGATCATCCTGTCGCTGATGCCGTTGATGTCGCTGACCATGGCCATTGTCAGCCTCGGCCAGCGCCTGACCGCCGGAGCACTGGCCGGTGCCGTGCTGTCGTTGGCGGGGGTTTTGGTGGTCGTCTCGTCCGGCAGCCTCGGCGCACTGCTCGAGCACGGGGTGAACCTGGGTGACGCCATGATGCTGATCGCCACCCTGGCCTACGCGATCTACAGCACGCTGCTGAAAAAATGGCAGCTGCGGTTACCGCCGCTGGTGTTGCTGTATTTGCAGGTATGGGTGGCCGTGTTGGTGCTGTTTCCGCTGTTCCTCGCTTCACCGAAGATCGGCCCGACGTTGCAGAACATTCCGCTGGTGCTTTACGCCTGCCTGCTGGCCTCGATGCTCGCGCCATTGGCGTGGATGCAGGCCGTGATCCGCCTGGGGCCGAGCCGGACCACGGTGTTTTTCAATCTGCTGCCGTTGATGACTGCGCTGATTGCGGCGGTGGTGCTGCATGAGCAGTTGGCGACATATCACTTGGTGGGTGGGATGTTGACGCTGGGTGGGGTGATTCTTTCCGAGCGCTGGACCACCGTGCTCGGTCGTAAGGTTAGTGTTGCCTGAGACGACGCCTTCGCGGGCAAGCCTCGCTCCTACAAGGGATCGATGTCAATTTGTAGGAGCGAGGCTTGCCCGCGAAGAACGATAACGCGGTCTAAACCCCGGCCGCTTTCAGCCGCGCAGCATGCTCGACAAACAACCGAACCGGCTCCGCGCCCTTCCCCACCAAACCCAGTGACTGATTGACGATATCGAAGTGATCCATCGGATACTCATCACCAATCACCGTCCCCAGATGCGAGCTGTAACGCCCGACCATCCCGTCGCAATACCCGACTTCTCGAACGAAGGTCCTGGCAAACAACCGGCAACTGCGATTAGTCCCATCGAACAGGTTACGCCCCCGATCAGTTTTCCCCGGCTGCAAGGTCCCGGACCAGGAGTAATACCGCACGCCGTTGACCTCCTCCGGTCCATGTCCGCCCCAGGTGTCAGGCAAGCCCTGTGGATAACGCTGGTTGAACAGCGCCACGCCTTCAGTCGTCAGTGAATGATGGGAGGCATGGATATCTACCGGCAATTTCGGCCCGCGATAACCGGTCTCCAGCACGCTCATCAGCGCACTGATCCACCGCAGCAGAACGGTGAGCAAACGCCCCTTGGCGGTGTCTCCCGGATAGTGTTTGTGCAGGTAATCCGCCAGCTCCGAACCGTGATTGGGCCCGGCCACCGAGGTGACTGAGGCGACCCGATCCGGGCGCTTGGCGGCGGCGTAACGGGCGGTGAGCGAGCCCTGGCTATGGCCGATCAGGTTGACCTTCTCGGCCCCGGTTTCGCGCAGAATCTCCTCGATCCGCGCCAGCAACTGCTCGCCACGTACCTCGTTTGAATTGAGCGGCGAGACCTGCACTGCAATCACTGTCGCCCCACCGCGGCGCAGCGCCGAAATGATCCCGAACCAGTACGGGTAGAGCAGCAGACGGATAAACCCGAGCATTCCCGGGACCAGCACCAACGGGTAACGCGTGGCGGAACCTTGTGACATGGGCGAACTTCCTTGTGATCGGTGAGGTGACGCAAGGCTGAATGCAAGACATCAGCCAAGCATCGGCATCGAAGATGACAACTCGACGACCAGTCTATGACATCCGCCCTACTTCAGTCCCACCACCCCCGCCATCTAGAACTCCTTGGCCAGCGCCCGCAAACGCTGCTCGGCCTCGGCTGCGGAGATCTGGAAGGTGCGCGCCTCGGATTCTTCGCCTTCGGCGGCCACGACCGTGATGTCGGTGATGCCGATGAACCCCAGCGCCGTTCGCAACAATGGATCGGCATGATTCATCGCCTCCAGTTCTCCACCGGGCCCGAAATGAGCAAAAATCAGTCTGGATGAATTAGTTTCATCCATGGAGTTTTTCAATGTTTGCCTCGCTGCCGCTGACTGCCCTGCGCGCCTTTGAATCCGCCTCGCGCCTGCTGAGTTTCAAGGCAGCCGCCGAAGAGCTCTCGGTGACGCCGACGGCGGTTTCCCATCAGATTCGTTCGCTGGAGACCTGGCTCGGTGTGCCGTTATTCGAGCGGTTACCACGGCAAGTTCGCCTGACGGACTGTGGTGAACGGCTGTTCCACAGCTTGCACGGTGCTTTGCTTGAAGTGGCGCAAAGTGTCGACACCTTGCGCCCGCAACGCAGCGGCGCGAGCCTGACGATTTCCACGACCGCCGCTTTCGCCGCGTTATGGCTGGTGCCGCGGCTGGGACGGTTCTACGCCCGGCACTCGAACATCAGCCTGCGGCTCGATACCCATTGCGAAGTCATCGATTTGCATCAGGACGCCAGCGTCGATCTGGTGCTGCGCTACAGCCTCGATGATTACCCGAACCTTTATGGCTTGTGTCTGTTCGACGAATCCTTCGGTGTCTATGGCTCACCCGAGCAAGTTACCCTCGCCGCCAGTCGAGCGCCGACGCTGATCAGCGTGCGCTGGCACAACTCAAAGCTGTACGCCCATGGCTGGAAGGCCTGGTGCGCGCAGTCCGGCGAGACCTGGCTTGCGGGGCAGCCAGCGGTCCGTGAATACGACGAGGAACATTACGCCCTGCAAGCGGCGATTGCCGGGCAAGGCCTGGTGCTGGCGAGCAATATTCTGGTGTCCGAGAGCGTGGCCAGCGGTTTGCTGGTGGCGTATCGGGGCGAAATCCAGGTTGAAGGCGCCGGATACAGCGCCCTCTGTGTGCCGGGACGTGAACGACACCCGCCGGTCCGGGCGTTTTTTGCCTGGCTGCGCGAGGAGGCGTTGCTGTCCGGGCATGCCCTGGCGTGATTGCTTCGCGCCATTCTGGCGATTGCCAAATGACATAAAACTTTTCGCCGCGCTCATCACTCACACCCTAGGTAGCGATCACTTCTATAGAGGGTGACGCAAACCGGATTAGCCTCCAGGAGATCGAGATGAGCGACATGCATTTGTCTGATGTAACCACCCTTCGCGAACGTGCCCGCAAGAACGTCGAGAACGGCGCGGTGACCGAAAGCTACAGCGCCGACCGTGAAGAAGTGCTGCGCCTGCTCAACGAATCGCTGGCCACCGAACTGGTCTGTGTGTTGCGCTATAAGCGCCACTACTTTATGGCCAGCGGCCTGAAAGCCCAGGTCGCCGCCGACGAATTCCTCGAACACGCGACCCAGGAAGCCCAACACGCCGACCGTCTGGCCGAGCGTATCGTGCAACTGGGCGGTGAGCCGGAGTTCAACCCTGACCTGTTGTCGAAAAACTCCCACGCTCAATACGTGGCCGGTCATTCACTTAAAGAGATGGTCTACGAAGACCTGGTTGCCGAGCGAATTGCCATCGACAGCTATCGCGAGATCATTCAGTACATCGGCGGAAAGGACCCGACCACCCGACGCATCTTCGAAGACATCCTGGCCCAGGAAGAAGAGCATGCCGATGACATGGCCGACCTTCTGAAAGGCCTTTAGTCCCTGTGACTGATCGTTCCCACGCTCTGCGTGGGAATGCAGCCCGGGACGCTCTGCGTCCCAAGAGCGGACGCGGAGCGTCCATTGAGGCATTCCCACGCAGAGCGTGGGAACGATCTCCACCAACGAATTACTTGGTTGGTTTAACGGTCACGGGCGCCTTGCCCGCCTTCATCTGCTCAAGCAACGGCGCACACTGATTCGGTTCGCCACCGCTCGGCGCCACCAGCGCCAGCAATCCTGCCGCCGGTGCGGCAATCACACCCAACGCCACCATTCCCGCCCCACGCAAAATCAGCGGCACCGCCTTCACACCCGCATCAGGCTTGATGAATTTGCCCCGCACATACAGCGGCGAACGCAGCGAAATCAATCGCCAGCCCTTGGATTCCGGGGTGATGGTCAGGTCCAGTTGCTCAGTCGCCATGTTCGCCGTGCCATCGATGTAGATGATCGCGTTTTCGGTATCGAAGACGAACAGACGTGTGGTCGCCAGCCCAGTCTTGATGTCGAAGTCGGCGGCGGCGCAGTTGATCTTCACTTCCTTGTCGCCAAAGATCTTGCCCACCACATAGTTGCCGACGTTGAGTACCGCCAGTTCCATCAACTCACGGCTGATGGCGCCGTCGTTGATCAGCATTTTCAGATTGCCATTGGCGGTGCCCAGCAGTTTGGCCACCGAGTTGCCACGACCGGTGATGTCGGCATCACCATTGAGCTCGCCGAAACTGGTTTTCATCGGTTTAAAGGTCGGGAACAGCTGCTTGAGTTTGAATTTGCGCGCGGTGAGTTTGGCCTTGCCTTCCAACGGTTCGGTTCGGCCATTGAGGCGAATCTGAGCATCCAGGTTGCCGCCGGCCACGCCGAAACGCAGGGGTTCGAGACTGAGGACGCCGTCGGTGAGCACCAAGTGAGTGTAAAGATCGTTGAATGGCAGTTTTTCGCTGTGGACGATGCGCTTGCCGGTGAACTCGACGTCAGCGTCCATATCGCGCCAGCGCTCGGTTTTGAACTCTTCGACCGGCAACACCTTGTCAGCCGGCTGCTTGCTTTCGCCGCCGCGGGCCTTTTGCTTGGCGTTGGAATCGGCACCGATCAGCGGGGCCAGGTCGGTAAACAGCAGTTGATTGGATAGCAATGAGCCGCTGAGCTTCGGCCGTGGCTGACTGGCGACATAGGCCAGGCTGCCATGAATGTCGCTCTGACCGATCTTGCCGTTGAATTCTTCGTAACGGAACACTGCGCCGCCCACCTCATGAAGCTTGGCGATCAAGTGCCCGTCCGTGGCGTACGGCGGTGTGTCCGGCAGGGTCACACCGGTCAGCGGGTAGAGGTTTCCCAGGCTGGTGCCGGCCAGTTTCAAGCGCAAATCCAAGGCACCTAGGCTCAGTGGATCGGTGAGGGTGCCGGCCAGTTCGACGCTGGTGTCGGCAATCTTCACTTGAGCCTGAAGCGGGAACGGTCTGGCCGCGTCCTGCAAGGCAAGCAGGCCGCCGATCTTGCCTTCGCCCGCGAGTTTCTGGTCGTGGTACTGGCCTTTGACCTTCAGGGCGAACGCGTAATCCTGGGGCGCAGCGCCCTTCTCCTGCGCGCTTTTCGCCGCTTTGTCGCCGACGATTTCGCTGAACGGAATTGGCTTGCCCAGCGGGTCGATCAGCACATCGAGCTGAGTTTTCAGGCTCTGGTCGTCGAGGGTGACGTGGCCCTTGTCGAAGCCGATCGCACCGATATCCACCACCCAGTTTGAAGGCTCGGCGTTCGGGTCCTTAGGATCGAACTTGAAGGTCCAGTTGGCGCGACCGTCGGCCAGGCGCTGGAGGTCGGCATTCGGTTCGGTGAGGTCGATACGCGGGATCACCACGCGCTGCGCCAGCAAGGCCAGGGGCGAGATGCGCAACTCGACGCGTTTGAGGGTGACCATCTGCGGTGTCTTCGACCAGTCCGGATTACCCAGGCTCAAGTCTTGCGCCACGACATGCGGCCACGGCACCCAGGCACGCCAGCCGCCCTCGTCGGGCTCACGTTGCCAGACCACCGCGAGGTTGCCGTTGATGGCGAACGGGCGGTGTAGCTCTTCGGAAACTTTGGCGTTAAGCGGTGGTTTGATCCGGTTCCAATCGAAGAACACGATCATGAGAACCAGTACGGCCAGCAGGACAACGAGGCTGGCGAAGGTCCAGGTAAACACTTTACGAGTGCGCGTCATTGCACAGGGCTCCTGATACGTCTGAGCGCCCTGACTGCGACGCACGTTTGAAACGTTAGGCCAGAACCGGCATGCCATGACATCTAGGACTGGGAAATGGCACGCAGGTTTAACCGAATAGCCGTTTAACCCTCAAATAATCGGTCGGGGACACACTGCCCCCTCATCCGGCGTTACCGACCCCGCACTTTTGCGAGGCGAGAGTGGGTCGAAAATACCCACCTCAGTGCAAAAAAGTCCGCCGGAAACGCCCGTTCTAGAGCGCTTCGGCGGAACAATCAATTCCGTTGATTATTACCATTGCGTTTATGAACTTTTATATCGACTTATCGAGAGTAGCATTGCCCTCGTACCCACTTTACCGCCCTCCTACGGAGCACCTGATCATGAAACGCCAATTACTGCTTAGCCTTACACTCTCAATGCTGGCCAGCACTGCTTTTGCCCTGCCGGCTGCTGACCAGGCTACCCCACAAGTCAAATCCACCCACTCAGTGTTCAGCCAAACCGTCGCCGAAGGTGGCAATGATCGCTTGAAAGAAAAAGGCCTGATCACCCAAGATGGTTCTGACCGCACGCCACAAGGCCAAACCCTGGCGGCTGACGGTTCCGACCGCACCCCACAAGGTCAAACCCTGGCGGCTGACGGTTCCGACCGCACCCCACAAGGTCAAACCCTGGCCGCTGACGGTTCCGACCGCACCCCACAAGGCCAAACCCTGGCCGCTGACGGTTCCGACCGCACCCCACAAGGTCAGACTCTGGCTGAAGGTGGTGGTGACCGTGTCATCGAACGCAACAGCGGTTTGAGCTAAGCCCAATGGTGGCCCTGAAAAAAAGCCCAATCCCCGGATTGGGCTTTTGACGTTATAGATGCCTCACTTCCTCGCTTGGTCCCCCGATAGTCGTTCGACGCAGGCAAAGCCGATTTGCTAGAGTGCGCCGCTGTCTTATCCAGAAAACACTCTTGCGATGCTGCCCCGCGCCGAACAGAAACAACAGACCCGCAACGCCCTGATGGACGCTGCCCGCCACTTGATGGAATGCGGCCGAGGATTCGGCAGCCTGAGCCTGCGCGAAGTCGCCAGAACCGCCGGGATCGTACCCACCGGTTTCTACCGGCATTTCGCCGACATGGATGAACTGGGCCTGGTACTGGTGAGTGAAGTCGGTCAGACCTTCCGCGAAACCATTCGCCTGGTGCGCCACAACGAATTCGTCATGGGCGGCATCATCGACGCCTCGGTGCGGATCTTTCTCGACGTGGTCACGGCCAATCGCTCGCAGTTCCTGTTCCTCGCCCGCGAGCAGTACGGTGGTTCGCTGCCAGTGCGGTTGGCCATCGGCCGTTTGCGCGAAGATATCAGCTCGGACCTGGCGGCCGACTTGTCGTTGATGCCGAAACTGCAACACCTGGACATCGCCGGCCTCAGCGTCATGGCCGATCTGATTGTTAAAAGCGTGTTCGCGACCTTGCCCGACATCATTGATCCACCGGCGCAGGCATTGCCTGAGCATTTGACGCCGCAGGCGAAAATCACTCAGCAGTTGCGCTTCATCTTTATCGGGTTGAAGCATTGGCAGGGCCTCGGCAGCACCGAGTAAGCCAATCAAAAGATGATGATCGTTCCCACGCTCCGCGTGGTAACGCCTCAATGGACGCTCTGCGTCCGCTCCGGTATGTGACGCGGAGCGTCACTGGCTGCATTCCCACGCAGAGCGTGGGAACGATCTTGAAACCCTAGCCTCAACTTGGTGCAGCCGAAAAAGGTACGCACCAAATTCATCCAAATCGCCGCAGCGTCCTGAAGCACTTGCCGAGCTCCGACGGCTATTTCCTACGCATCAGCCGGTTGGCAAGCCCCTTGCTCTAGCCTAAACATTGTCCATTGCTGGAAGCTTTCCGATGCTGGTGATTCATCGCAGAATCGACCCTCAACCCGTCTGGGCCGCCGAGTTGCACCTGATCTTCGAAGCCCGGAGCAAAAGTCGTTTGCGCTGTTTCAGTGCCGAGGGTGAAGACGTCGGGTTGTTTTTGGAGCGCGGTCAGCCACCGCTGTACGACGGCGAGTGCCTGCAAGCCGAAGACGGGCGCATCGTTCGCGTCTGCGCCCGAGCCGAACAACTGCTGCACGTCACCTGCGCCAATGCTTTGGAACTGACTCGCGCGGCCTATCACCTCGGCAACCGCCACGTCGCCCTGCAAGTCGGTGATGGCTGGTTGCGCCTGCTCGACGACTACGTGCTCAAGGCCATGCTCGAACAGCTTGATGCCAAGGTCGAAAACATCGAAGCGCCGTTCCAGCCGGAACATGGCGCCTATGGCGGCGGCCATCACCATTCGCGCCACGGCGATGAAGACTTCAACTACCCGCCGAAACTGCACCAGTTCGGCGTACGTATATGAACCCAGCCTGGGCGCTGTTGCGTCTGGCCAGCCCACAGCTGCCGATTGGCGGCTACAGCTATTCCCAGGGCCTGGAAATGGCGGTGGATAACGGCCGCGTCAGCGATTCCGACAGCGCGCGACGCTGGATCAGCGATCAGTTGCTGTTGAACCTGGCACGCTTCGACGCGCCACTGCTGCTCGCTCATTGCGTGGCCGCAGCCGAGGAAAACTGGGGCGAATTGCTGCAACGCTGCGAAGAACATCGCGCCAGCCGGGAAACCCGCGAGCTGCATCAGGAGAGTCGGCAGATGGGCTATTCCTTGAAACAACTGCTCAATGGTTTGCCGGAGCTTGATGCGCCGGCCCGTGCCTTTCTTGAACAACGCCCCGAGCCGCACCTGGCCCTCGGCTGGGCACTGGCCGCTCGCGCCTGGACGATCAGCCCGCAGGACGCGCTGGCGGCGTGGCTCTGGAGTTGGCTGGAAAACCAACTGGCGGTGCTGATGAAAACCCTGCCGCTGGGCCAGCAAGCCGCTCAACGCCTGACCAGCGAACTGCTGCCGCTGCTGCAAGAAGCTCAGCAGAACGCCACCCGAATCAATCCCGAACACTATGGCAGCGCCGCTTTCGGCCTGTCCCTGGCGTGCATGGCCCATGAGCGCCAGTACAGCCGTCTGTTCCGTTCCTAGGGCCTTTTATTTTGGAGAATCACATGAACACACAACCTCTGCGCATCGGTATCGGCGGCCCGGTCGGTTCCGGCAAAACCGCTCTGACGTTGGCCCTGTGCCTGGCGCTGCGCGACCGCTACAACCTGGCGGTGGTCACCAATGACATCTACACCCGCGAAGACGCCGACTTTCTAGTGCGCAACGAAGCCTTGGCGCCGGAGCGAATCATCGGTGTGGAAACCGGCGGCTGCCCGCACACGGCGATTCGCGAAGACGCCTCGATCAACCTCGAAGCCGTGGATCAACTGAACCGCCGCTTTCCGGGACTGGACCTGATCCTCGTGGAGTCCGGTGGAGACAACCTGTCGGCGACCTTCAGCCCGGAACTGTCCGACCTGACTATTTACGTGATCGACGTCTCGGCCGGCGACAAGCTGCCGCGCAAGGGTGGGCCGGGCATCTGCAAATCGGATCTGCTGGTGATCAATAAAGTCGACCTCGCGCCGCTGGTGGGTGCGTCGCTGGCGTTGATGGACAGCGACACCCAACGCATGCGCAACGGCAAGCCATTCGTTTTCAGCAACCAGAAGACCGGCCTCGGCCTGGAAGAAATCATCACCTTCATCGAACGCCAGGGCCTGCTGACAGCGGCGTGAATACGATCAACTTTTATCAACAAGGACGCTTATCCATGACACTTAAACGCATTCTGGGCGCCATGGCCCTGCTGCTGACCCCGGCCATCGCTTTCGCCCACCCGGGGCACGGCGACAACGGTTTGATCGCCGGCATCAGCCACCCGATCGGTGGCCTTGATCACTTGCTGGCGATGGTTGCGGTCGGTTTGTGGGCCGCGCAGCAGAAAGGCGCTGCACGCTGGGCGCTGCCATGTACGTTCGTCGGCATCATGCTGACCGGCGGGTTGCTGGGGTTTGAAGGGTTGAACCTGCCGGCGCTGGAGAGTGGGATTGCGGCGTCGGTGCTGGCGCTGGGTCTGGCGGTGGCGTTGGCAGTGCGTCCGCCGTTGAGCCTCGCGGTTGCGGCGACGGCGTTGTTTGCGCTGTTCCACGGCGTGGCCCATGGTTTGGAATTGCCGGACATGTCTAGCCCCTGGGCGTACGCCGCAGGGTTTGTGGCGGCGACAGCTGCGTTGCATGGGTTGGGTTACGCCGTAGTGCGAATGTTGCCTCAAGCGGCGGCGCCGTTGGTTCGACTGGCGGGTGCAGCTTCGGCGGCGACTGGCGCGTGGTTGCTGGCGGGCTGATTTTCTTTTCAGTCAGTTATGGCCCCTTCGCGGGCAAGGGCTAGGCGCCCCCCCCTGCTCCTACGGTTTGGTGATGTCCATGTAGGAGCGAAGCTTGCTCGCGAAGGCGGCCTGACAGACACCGCGTCTCTCCGGCCGGCCTCTCTGCTAACATGTCGCGCAATTAACCCTGCCGTGACGACGCCAGCCAATGCCGCCTGTTTCCCGCTCCGCTTCCCAGCCTGAATTGACCGCTCTGTTTGCCTCGGTGCAACAGCACTTTTTGGACGTGATCGTGCCGCTCTGGCAAGGCCCCGGATGGAATGCCGACATGGCGCTGCCCTATGAAGCGCTGGACGCCGAGCATCAACCGTTGCCCCCCCAACGCTACCGGGCCATGGCCTGCGCGCGGCAGCTCTACCTGTTTTCCAGCCTGATCGGCCAGGTACCCGCCGCCGAAGAGCGCGCCGCAGCGCTGTTCCGTTCCTTGCAGCAGCATTTCCATGATGCCGAGCATGGCGGCTGGTTCTACAGCATCGACCCACAGGGCGCGCCGCTGGATCAGCGCAAAGACCTCTATACCCACGCTTTCATCCTGTTCGCCTGCGCCCATTACTGGGACAAAGTCCGCGAGCCGCTGGTGGAGTCGGCGCTCAACGCCGCACTGGAAGTGATCGCACAGCGCTTTGCCACAGGCGACGGCCTGTACGAAGCCAGCCTCGACCGTGACGGGTCCTCGCTCAAGTCTGGGCCGTTGCAAAATCCTCTGATGCATTTGGCCGAAGCCTTCCTCGCCACGCTGTCGGTGCGAGAAGACGTCGCCGTGCAAGACGCGCTCGTCGAGTTATGCACAGCCCTGCAGAAGCGTTTTATCGACCCGCAACACGGTGTGTTGATGGAGAAACCGCTGGGTGCTGTGGATAACTGGTTTGAACCGGGGCATCAGTTTGAGTGGTATTTCCTGCTGGAATCTTCGCCGTTGCTGCGCGGTTCGGCGCTGCATGCCTCACTGGAACGCGCCTTTGCGTTCACCGAGCAACTGGGCGTCGATCCACAGACAGGTGCTGTGCGGGCGATGCTCGATCTGGATGGCCGTTCCAAGGACGGCACCCAAAGAATCTGGGCTCAAGCCGAGTACCTGCGGGCACTGACCTTGCGACCGGACAGCGAGGCCGCTGTTCTGCGCCAATTGCAGGCGTTGCAGCAACATTCTCTGCATGCCGGGGGCTGGTATGAGTGTCGTGACGAGAACGGTGACGTGACCCGTCGGGACATGCCATCGACCACGCCTTATCACTTGGCAACCTGCTATCGCGGGCTGGTCGACTATCTTCGCTGACCGAGAAATCTCCTTCGCGGGCAAGCCTCGCTCCTACAGAATCACCGTGGACATGTAGGAGCGTGGCTTGCCCGCGATGGCCGTTACGCGGTCTTAAGCCTTGGCATCACGCTCAATCGCAAACCCGCTCCACGTCTGGCTCACCGGCATCAGTTCCAGGCTGTTGATGTTGATGTGCGCCGGGGCATTGAGCACCCAGAAAATGGTGTCGGCGATGTCTTGCGGCTGAATCGGCTCGGCACCGGCGTAGGTGGCGTTGTAACGTTCCTGATCACCGGCGAAACGCACCAGCGAGAACTCGCTTTCGCACAGGCCCGGCTCGATATTGCTGACCCGCACGCCCGTACCTTGCAGGTCGCAGCGCAGGTTCAGGGAGAACTGTTTGACGAACGCTTTGCTCGCGCCATACACGTGGCTGCCCGGGTACGGGTAGTTGCCGGCGATGGAGCCAAGGTTGACGATGCCGGCGCCGCGACCGTGAGCGATCAGGCGTGGCAACAACAGACGAGTGCTGTACATCAGGCCTTTGATGTTGGTGTCGACCATGGTGTCCCAATCGTCGAGGTCGCACTTCGGCGCCGGGTCAACGCCCAGGGCCAGGCCGGCGTTGTTGATCAGCCCGCGCAGCTTGGCGAAGGACGGCGGCAGGTTGGCAATCGCCTCCTCCATGGCCTTGCGATCACGCACGTCGAGCACCAGGCCATGGACCTCGGTCTGCTTCGACAACTCGGCGCACAGCGCATTGAGGCGCTCTTCACGACGGCCGGTCAGCACCAGTTTCCAGCCAGCCTCGGCAAAACGACGGGCGCAGGCTTCACCAAAACCGGAGGTCGCGCCGGTAATAAACAGGGTGTTGGACATCGTGTTCTCCTTGCTTCGGCTGATCGGCAGCCACTGGAATAGAAAATCAGCAGGCAGCATGCCCGGCCTTGCCCACAGCGGCAACCACTGTAGTAGCTGTACAAAAAACGATCAAACCTTGCCACACCTTACACACCGTGGCTTTCAGCTATGTGCGCGCACCTTATCCACAGGCCGGTCCACAGTTTCCGGGGGCCAGTGGAAAAGCTGTAAGCCGCAGTGCACAAGGCTTTGCAGGCAAATTGGAAATTTTTTTGCTTGACCCTGGAACGCCGCCTGTGTTGCCCATGGCATTTTGCACGATTGGCGGCCCCACCGACGATGGCGCCAAGCCAGTGACTACGGCCTTCAGCCGAGTCCTTCCAGAGTTTAACCACAGACTTATCCACAGGTAGCTCCCGCACATTTCAGCCTACTTTCGTCACCAACAAAAAGGTTGACAAAGCCCGCTCAAGGTCCCGCAAAAACGCCTGATCAAAAAACAACCACAACTCTGCAAGCCACGGTTTAAAAGGCTTTCAGCCAGCTACTCCCACGTTATTCACAGCCAGCTCCACAGCAAACGGGGACAAGTCAAAACCGTGACAAAACAACTATTTGCAGCGGCTTTATGTCGCGCTTTGAGAGCTTGTGAATATTGTTTTCCACAATTTCAAAAAACCTTTACGACCGGCATAAAAAAACGCCCTGACGTGGATTCGTCAGGGCGTTTTTTATGCGCTCAGCAGTTTAGTGGCCGCCGAGATAAGCGTTACGCACTTCCTCGTTAACCAGCAGTTCCTTGCCGGTGCCAGTGAGGCGGATCTCGCCGTTGACCATCACATACGCCCGGTCCGACAGTTTGAGGGCGTGGTTGGCATTCTGCTCCACCAGAAAGATGGTCATGCCGGTACTCGCCAGTTCCCGCAGGGTCGCGAAGATCTGTTTCACCACAATCGGTGCCAGCCCCAGGCTCGGCTCATCGAGTAACAGCAATTTGGGCCGGCTCATCAGCGCACGGGCAATGGCGAGCATTTGCTGTTCGCCGCCGGACATGGTCATGGCCCGCTGGGTACGCCGTTCTTTGAGCCGCGGAAACAGCTCGAACATGCGCTGCATGTCCTCGGTGGCGTACTTGTCACCGATAGGGATGGTACCCATCAACAGGTTTTCCTCGACGGTCATGTCGGGGAATACCCGCCGGCCTTCCGGCGATTGAGCGATACCGTGGGAGGCGATGTAGTGGGACGACTTATGGGTGATATCCACACCCTGATAAATGATCTGCCCGTCCGCCGCCCGAGGCTGGCCGAAAATCGACATCAGCAGGGTAGATTTGCCGGCACCGTTGGAGCCGATCAGGCTGACGGTTTCGCCTTCGTTGATGTGCAGCGAGACTTTCTTCAGGGCCTGGATCGGCCCGTAAAACACGTCCAGCTCCTTGAGTTCGAGGATGGGTTGGCTCATAGCACCACTTCCTCTTCGTCGGCGCCCAGGTAGGCCGCAATCACCTTCGGATCGTGGCGTATTTCGTCGGGGCCGCCCTCGGCGATGACGATGCCGTGGTCCAGCACAACGATGTGGTCGGAAATGCTCATTACCATGCCCATGTCGTGTTCGATCAGCACCACGGTCAGATCGTGCTCGTCGCGCAGCAGCCGGATCATCGCGCTCAGCGCTTCGGTTTCCTGAGGATTGAGGCCGGCGGCCGGTTCGTCGAGGCAAATGATCTGCGGCCGGGTGCACATCGCCCGGGCGATTTCCAGACGGCGCTGTTGGCCGTAGGACAGTTCACCGGCCAGACGGTTGGCGCAGTCCACCAGGTCCACGACTTCCAGCCAGTAGAAAGCGTGGTCCAGCGCATCGCTTTCGGCCTTGCGGTAGCCCTTGGTGTTGAGGATACCGGCCAGCAGGTTGCGGTTGACCCACATGTGTTGGGCCACCAGCAGGTTTTCCAGCACCGACATTTCCTTGAACAGGCGAATGTTCTGGAACGTCCGCGCCAGCCCGGCGCGGTTCACCAGATGGGTGCCGCCGAACATTTTGTAGCGGAGCCGGGTGATGAAGCTTTTCGGTGAAACGAAATCGATCGGCTTGAACGATTCGCCCAGCAGTTGGATGACGTTGGTCTGCTCGCCCCGCACATTGAGTTCGATCTTGCCGCCGGAGGCCTTGTAGAACCCGGTCAGGCAGTTGAACACGGTGGTCTTGCCGGCGCCGTTGGGGCCGATCAGGGCGAAGATCGAGTTGCGATGCACCTTCAGGCTGACATCGCTCAACGCCTTGATGCCGCCGAAGTGCATCATCAGCTTCTCTACCGAGAGTACGACTTCGCTCATGGCGCTACTCCTTTACGCGGTGTCACACCGGTACGGCTGATCCGAATCAGGCCGCGCGGTCGCCAGATCATCATCAACACCATCAGGATGCCGAACAACAGCACGCGATATTCAGCGAAGCCGCGCAGCAGTTCCGGAGCGACGGTCAGCACGAATGCCGCAATCACCACGCCGATGGTCGAGCCCATGCCGCCGAGTACAACGATGGCGAGAATCAGGGCCGATTCGAAAAAAGTGAACGAGGTCGGGTTGACGAAGCCTTGATAGGTGGCGAAGAACACACCGGCCAGACCGGCAGTCGATGCTCCAATGGTAAATGCCGAGAGCTTGACCAGAACGTGGTTAAGGCCCATGGAGCGGCAAGCGATTTCGTCTTCACGCAAGGCTTCCCAGGCGCGACCGACCGGCATGCGGGTCAAACGGTGCTTGACGTACAGCACGGCCAGCACCACCAGGAACAACACCGCGTAGATGAAGAAGTACTTCACGTCCGGGTTATAGGCGATGCCGAAAAACTCATGAAACGGCACCCCGCCCTCTTTAGCCCTTTTGCCGAACTCGAGGCCGAAGAAGGTCGGCAAAGGAGCCGCCATACCATTCGGGCCACCGGTCAGGGACAGCCAGTTATTGAGGATCAACCGGATGATTTCACCGAAGCCCAGGGTCACGATTGCCAGGTAGTCACCGTGCAGGCGCAACACCGGAAAACCGAGAATGCAGCCGGCAAGGCCAGCGATGATCGCCGCCAGCGGCAGCACCGTCCAGAAGCCCAAGCCAAGGTATTGGTAACCGAGCGCCAACCCATAAGCACCGATGGCGTAGAACGCCACGTAACCCAGGTCGAGCAGGCCGGCCAGACCGACCACGATGTTCAGTCCCAGGCCCAGCAGCACGTAGATCAGCCCGAGGATGACCACGCCCAGCAGGTAGGAGTTGGAGAAAAACGGGAACACCACGGCTACGACGATCAACACCGGAATGATCCAGCGCAACCGGGATTTGTGGTCAGGCGGCAATACATGCACCCCGGAACCGGTGCTTTCAAAGCCTTCGAGAATTCTCAGGCCCTTGGGGGTTTGCAGGAACAGGCTCAGGGCGAAGCGGCCCGCCATGACGATGGCGACAATCGCCGCCACACGGGTCGTTTCCAGGTTGAAGCCATAGCCATCGAGGACCACGCCGACAATCGGGCCGAACACAATCAGGGCGACAAGGCCGGCAAGAATCGCGTCAACCAGGCTTCTTTTGAGATCAATGGTTTTTTTAGTGGTTGAAGACATCGCTTACACCTTCGACACAAGAGGACGGCCGAGCAGGCCTTGGGGCCGAAAGACCAGAACGAGAACGAGCAGCGAGAAGCTGAAAACGTCTTTGTAGTCCGAGTTCACCAGACCTGAGAACAACGACTCGGAAATCCCGAGAATGATCCCGCCGAGCATCGCACCGGGTAGCGAGCCAATCCCGCCGAGTACCGCTGCGGTGAACGCTTTGATCCCGATGATGAAGCCGGCGTAGAAGTCGAATGTGCCGTAGTTCATGGTGATCAGCACGCCGGCCAGCGCCGCCATCGCGGCACCGATGATGAACACGTAGGAAATCACCCGATCGGTGTTGATCCCCAGGATCGAGGCCATCTTGCGGTCTTGCTGGGTCGCACGGCACATACGGCCGAGCTTGGTGTACTTGATGACGTAGGTCAGCAGGGCCATCCCGGCAAACGCTGCGATCAGAATGAAGATCTTGGTGTAGGTGAGCTGCACGAAGCCGGTCCCGACTTCAACTCGCCATGCACCGGTCAGCAGTGTGGGAACCCCTTGTTGCTTCGCGCCTTGGGCGATCTGTGCATAGTTTTGCAGGATCAGCGAAATGCCGATGGCGCTGATCAGCGGTGCCAGTCGGGTGGAGTTACGCAGGGGTTTATAGGCAACCCGTTCGATGACCCAGCCATACACCGCCGTGACGATGATGGTAAAGATCAGTGTGCCAAGCATCAGCAGAGGGAAGGATTCAATACCGAAGTATGCCAGCAGAGCCAGACTGATCGCCGCTAGGTAAGCAGAGATCATGTAAACCTCGCCATGGGCGAAGTTGATCATGCCGATGATGCCATAGACCATTGTGTAGCCGATGGCGATCAGGCCATAGACCGACCCGAGGGTCAGGCCGTTGACCAGTTGCTGCAGGAAAATACCATCCATAACGCAATCTCACGCATTTGAGAGACTGCACAGAAGCCGGGTACGACGGACCGGGGTTCAGCCGCCGGCGTAACACGGTTGTGTGCAGCTCTACGAGAAAAGACAGGTACTGCACGGACATGTTGTTTGATTGCCCGGCGCACAAGGCGCCCGGCAATCAGCTGTTCATATCACTTCTGTTTTTCCAGTTGGTGGTATTTGCCATCCTTGTCCCACTGGTAAACCACGTAGTCGGAGACTTTCAGGTCGCCCTTGGAATCCCAGGCCTTCTCGCCCATCACGGTTTTGACCGTGTTGGCTTTCAGCCATTTGGCAGCTTCTTCGCCTTTGTTGGACTTGGCGCCATTGAAGGCAGCTGCCAGGGTCTGAACCGAAGCGTAGGCGTACAGGGTGTAGCCTTCAGGCTCGGTACCGGCTTTACGGAACGCGTCAACCACGGTCTTGCTGTCTGGCAGCATGCGCGGGTCAGCGCCGAAGGTCATCAGTACGCCGTCGACGAATTGCGGGCCACCCGCGGTGGTCACCAGTTCGTCGGTCACGATGCCGTCATCGGACATGAACTTGACGTCTTTGAGGCCTTGCTCACGCAGTTGGCGAACCAGAGGACCGGCTTCCGGGTGCAGACCGCCGAAGTAGACGACGTCGGCGCCAGCGCCGCGAATTTTGGTCACGATGGTGCTGAAGTCTTTTTCGCCACGGGTCAGGCCTTCGTACAGCACCGGCTTCACGCCGCGTTTTTCCAGCTGGGCCTTGGTCGCGTCCGCCAGGCCTTGGCCGTAGGTGTCCTTGTCATGCAGGACGACGACTTTCTTGCCCTTGAGCACGTCGACGATGTAGTCACCGGCCACGATGCCTTGCTGGTCGTCACGCCCGCACATACGGAACATGGCACTCAGGCCGCGCTCGGTAACCGCAGGGTTGGTGGAACCCGGAGTGATCGCGATAATGCCCGCTTCGTCGTAGATCTCCGAAGCCGGGATCGTCGAGGAGGAGCAGAAGTGACCGACTACGCCAGCGACTTTCTGGTTGGTCAGGTCCTTGGCGACCGTCACAGCCTGTTTCGGTTCGCAGGCGTCATCGCCCTTGACCAGTACGATTTTTTCCCCGTTCACGCCGCCCGCGGCGTTGACCGCATCGGCCGCAGCCTGTGCACCCTTCATGTACTGCTCGCCAAATGCCGCGTTGGCGCCTGTCATCGGCCCCGCCACACCGATTTTCACTTCAGCCTGTGCAAACGCAGACACACCCAACGCAGTTGCCACTGCGAGGGCCAAAAAGCCTTTCTTGTAAAACGTCTGGGACATGAGGTGGTGCTCCAAGGTTTTTTTTTAGTTGGCACTGCGACTTCACTGAATGCTCAGAGCAAGGGCCGTGCCATCGGTTTTTTATTCTGAAAAAAGTCGCTGCTTTATTGTTATTTCGACTGTTTTGATCCCATTTTCATTGGGCGTGCAACCGTCTAAACCGCGGAAGGTGAAACCATTTATTTTTAAAGGCGCAACCCCGGCGCGCCATCATTGCAACCGCGGCGCCAAACGACGTGCAACCAGCCTGTAACAACGTGCGTCACCGAAGTGCACACTCCTGGTGCGGGACTGCTACAACCCGCACCTTTTACAGGCTAGTCGCTGCGCGAAAAAGCGCCGCTTTCAGCAACAAATTTCAACAATCAAATAACGATCCGCAAGCACTGGCCTGCGTGATACAGCGAGAATCCGGCCTCGTACAAACAGCTGCGCAATCCCGCGCCCGCCAATGGCTGCATGGGTGCAAAGGGAATCGGTAGCGCTTGAGGATTACCGTCACACAAATAATCGGCGAAGGCTTTGCCGACCACAGTGCCCGTCGTGACGCCCCGGCCGTTGTAACCGGTGACTGCCACTAAACCGGGCGCCGGCTCGAACAAACGCATCAAATGATCGGGAGTGAAGGCAATGCAACCGGTCCAGGTGCACTCCCATTCCACCGGTTTGAGGTAGGGGAAATAGTGCTGCTGAACCCGGTCGGCCCAGGCCTTGAGGAACCAGGTCGGCTTCTGATTGCCATTACCGAGACTGCCCAGCAGCAGACGACCGTCTTTATCTCGACGAATACTGCTGAGGACCTGACGGGTGTCCCAGGAGCCTTGGCCACCGGGGAGAATTTGCTGCGCAGCCTCTTCGGTCAGCGGGACCGAGGCCACTTGATAGTAGTAACCGGGGAAGAAATTGCGCCGCAACTCTGTCCAGTCACCTTCGGTGTAAGCATTCGAGGCAATCACGACTTGCTCGGCAAGCACCGAGCCCTGAGCGGTTTGTACCGACCAGCGTTGGCCCTGACGTTCGAGCCGGGTCACCGGGGAATGATCGAACACCTGACCGCCGAGCCCGATGGCCGCTTTGGCCAGCCCCGTCGTGTAAGCCATGGGGTTGATCGTGCCAGCACGTCGATCGAGCAGTGCAGCGGCAATCTTTTGGGTGCCCGTTGCCTGTTCGCATGCCTGACCGGTCAGCAGTTCGACCGGCGCGCCGCGACGCTTCCATTGTTCCTCACGACTGCGCAAGTCCGCTTCGCCACGGGCGTTGTGCGCCATGTGCAGCGTGCCTTCGCGACGTAATTGGCAATCGATGTTGTATTTGTCGATCAGGCTGAACACCAGGGACGGTGCCGCACCCAGCATGCGATTGAGCTGGCTGCCGATCGCCTCACCGAAACCGGCTTCGATCTCGTCCGGTGGAATCCACATTCCGGCATTGACCAGCCCGACGTTGCGCCCCGAACCGCCATGACCGGCGCGATGGGCTTCCAGTACGCAGACGCTTTTGCCTTTTTCCAGCAGATGCACCGCCGCCGACAGACCGGTGAAACCGGCGCCGATGACGCAGACATCAGCCTTAAACTCGCCGTTGAGCAACCCGTTGTCAGGCCTTTGCGGCGTCAGTTTTTCCCACAGACACTCTTCGCGTAACGGCATTGCCAGACTCCAATCAGAAACCTAACAAACAACAAAGCAAAAGCTTCGCGGGCAAGCCTCGCTCCTACAGGGTCGTGCTGTCCATGTAGGAGCGAGCGGTGCGGCGATCCGACTTGCCCGCGAAGAGGCCCTTCAGTCAAACGTAATGCCCTGAGCCAACGGCAACTCCAGCGAATAGTTCACGGTGTTCGTCTGACGGCGCATGTAGCCGCGCCATGCATCGGAGCCGGATTCACGACCGCCGCCCGTTTCTTTCTCACCGCCAAACGCCCCGCCGATTTCCGCGCCGCTTGGGCCGATGTTGACGTTGGCGATGCCGCAGTCGCTGCCCACCGCCGACATGAACTGCTCGGCTTCACGCACGTCAGTGGTGAAAATGCACGACGACAAGCCTTGTGGCACGGCGTTGTTCAGGCGCAAGGCCTCGTCGAAATCCTTGTAACCGACCACGTATAGAATGGGTGCGAAGGTTTCGCTGCAGACCACATCGCTCTGCTCCGGCATTTCAACGATGGCCGGCGAGACGTAATAAGCGTTAGGAAATTGGTCTTCCAGTTGGCGCTTGCCGCCGAACACCCGGCCGCCTTCGCTCAAGGCCTGCTCAAGCGCATCCTGCATGTTTTCGAAGCTGTGCTTGTCGATCAGCGGACCAATCAGGTTGCCTTCCAGTGGGTTGCCGATGCGCACTTTAGAGTAAGCGGCTTTCAGGCGGGTGACGATTTCTTCTTTCACCGATTCATGGGCAATCAGACGGCGCAGCGTGGTGCAACGCTGACCGGCGGTGCCGACGGCGCTGAACAGGATTGCCCGTACGGCCATGTCCAGGTCGGCGCTTGGGCCGAGGATCATTGCGTTGTTACCGCCCAGTTCCAGAATGCTGCGAGCGAAACGTGCGGCGATTTTCGGCGCCACTTCGCGGCCCATGCGGGTGCTGCCGGTAGCGCTGATCAGCGCGACACGCGGGTCATCGACCAGGGCTTCGCCGGCATCGCGACCGCCGATGATGACTTGGCTCAGGTGCGGTGGCGCGTCGCTGAAGTTCTTCAGTACGCGGTCGAACAGCGCCTGGCAGGCCAGTGCGGTCAGCGGGGTTTTTTCTGACGGTTTCCAGATCACCGGGTTGCCGCAGACCAGCGCCAGTGTGGTGTTCCAGGCCCAGACCGCGACCGGGAAGTTAAAGGCGCTAATGACGCCAACGATGCCCAGCGGATGCCAGGTTTCGCGCATGTGGTGGCCAGGACGCTCAGAAGCGATGGTCAACCCGTACAGCTGACGGGACAAGCCGACAGCGAAATCGCAGATGTCGATCATTTCCTGAACTTCACCCAGACCTTCCTGAGTGATTTTGCCGGCTTCCCAGGACACCAGCTCGCCGAGGTCGGCCTTGTATTCACGCAGGATATCGCCCAGTTGACGAACCAGTTCACCACGACGCGGCGCCGGGACCTTGCGCCACAGTTCGAACGCATGATCTGCACGACTGATGTGCTGCTCGACTTCAGCGGCACCTTCCCAGTTCACGGCGGCAATCTGGCTGCCATCGATCGGCGAATGCACCGGCACTTTGCCGTTCTGGTACAGGGCCGGGTTCACACCAAGACGATCAAGCAATGCGGCAACCATGGGTCACTCCTCAAGCGAAAAACAGAATGTGTGCAGCCGGAAAATCACGACTGATCAGACCTGTAGTTTTAGCGCTCCGGAGGTTACCCAACAAACGACCTTTAAGAGAGATATCATTCCGTTTATTCATGCTGCGAATTGCTGATAAGAAAGAAACAAGAAAAAGGACAACCCATGCTGAATAAACGCTACCTGCCATCGATCACCGCACTGCAGTGTTTCGAGGCAGTAACCCGGCATTTGAGCTTCACTCGGGCCGCCGAAGAGCTGAACCTGACCCAGAGCGCCGTCAGCAAACAGGTCGCGCAACTCGAAGAATTGTTGCAGCACCTGCTGTTCCGCCGGGTGCGTCGACGCTTGCAAATGACTCCGGCCGGTGACTTGTACCTGGTGGAGGTACGAAAAATCCTCACACAGGTCGAGATGTCGACTCACTACCTGCGCTCCTACGGCGGTGATACCGAGGTCCTGCGCGTCTCCACGCCTCCGACCTTCGGCGCTCGCTGGCTAGTGCCACGCTTGAAGGGTTGGCGTCTGCGCCATCCCTCGATCCATCTGGACTTGTGCAGCGAGCACGAAGCCGACGATCTGCTGCAAGGTCGCAGCGACCTGGCGTTCTACTTCGGCCAGGGCTCTCGACCCGGCACTGAGTGCCTGAAGCTGTTCGGCGAAGAGCTGGTGCCGGTCTGCGCACCGGGCAGCCTGCCGGACACGCCGTTCACCGATCCTACGCAACTCACCGACCTGGTCCTGCTGCAAAACGCCTCCCGACCCCAGGCCTGGCACGACTGGTTCGACAGTCAGGGCTATCACACCGAACACAGCTACCACGGCCCGCGTTTCGAAACCTTTTATATGTGCATCCGTGCAGCCCAGGTCGGCTGCGGAGTGGCGCTGTTGCCGCGATTTCTGGTGGAAGAGGAATTGGCCGACGGCAAACTGGTCATACCCTGGAAGCACGCGATGCCCAGCACCGATGCCTACTACCTGGCGTATCCGGAGCATTCAGCAGAAGTGCCGAAAGTGCGGGATTTTGTGAAGTGGATGCTGGAGCAGATTGATAGTCCTGCGGCAACTTAAGAGCACCGCAATTTCTGTAGCAGCTGGCGAAGCCTGCGTTCGGCCGCGAAGCGGTCGCCAAAGAACAACAAGGTCCACCTTAAGAAACGATTCGACTGTTTTTTGCGAGTGCTGCGCACTCGAACGCAGCCTTCGGCAGCTGCTACAAATTGCGATACCGCTAAGCCCTGGTCAAAAAACGCTGGCAATCCCCACCTCTGATATGCGCCACTAGCCCCATTCATTGAAACAGCTGCAACGTCGCTACCACAGGCCGCGGCCAGCCTGGAGAACCCCGTTATGAGCGAGAGCGTGTTTGGCGATCGCATCGTGCAGAACCTGCTCGACACCGACTTCTACAAACTGACGATGATGCAGGCGGTGCTCCACAACTACCCGAACGTGGAAGTCGAATGGGAATTTCGTTGCCGTAACAGCGAAGATTTGCGCCCGTACCTGGCGGAGATTCGTTTCCAGATCGAACGCCTCGCCGAGTTGAGCCTGAGCGCCGACCAGTTGAGTTTCATGGAGCGCATCAGCTTCATGAAGCCGGACTTCCTGCGCTTTCTCGGATTGTTCCGTTTCAATCTGCGCTACGTCCACACCGGCATCGAAAACGGCGAGCTGTTCATCCGCCTGCGCGGGCCATGGCTGCACGTGATCCTGTTCGAAGTGCCGCTGTTGTCCATCGTCAGCGAGGTGCGCAACCGCTATCGCTACCGTGAGGTCGTGCTCGAACAGGCGCGCGAGCAGCTCTATCGCAAGTTCGACTGGTTGACTGCCAACGCCAGCGCAGACGAATTGTCTGAACTGCAGGTAGCCGATTTCGGCACTCGTCGTCGCTTCTCGTACCGCGTGCAGGAAGAAGTGGTGAACGTGCTCAAGCACGATTTCCCCGGACGCTTCGTCGGCACCAGCAATGTGCACCTTTCACGGGAGCTGGACATGAAGCCGTTGGGCACCATGGCCCACGAATGGATCATGGCCCATCAGCAACTCGGTCCGCGGCTGATCGACAGTCAGATTGCCGCCCTCGATTGCTGGGTCCGCGAGTACCGCGGCCTATTGGGGATCGCCCTCACCGACTGCATTACCACGGATGCCTTTCTCAGCGATTTCGACCTGTACTTCGCCAAGCTCTTTGACGGTTTGCGTCATGATTCCGGTGATCCGGTGCTCTGGGCTGAAAAGGCCATCGCTCACTATCACAAGCTGGGCATCGATCCAATGAGCAAGACGCTGGTGTTCTCCGACAGCCTGACGCTGCCCAAGTCCCTGGAGATTTTTCGGGCATTGCGCGGTCGGATCAATGTCAGCTTTGGCATCGGCACCAACCTGACGTGCGATATTCCGGGTGTCGAACCGATGAGCATCGTGCTTAAAATGGCCGCCTGCAACGGCCAGCCCGTGGCAAAAATTTCCGATGAGCCTGGCAAGACTCACTGCAAAGACCCGAATTTCGTCGCCTATTTGCGACACGTTTTCAAAGTACCTGCCGCCCTTTCCAGTACATCCAGCATTTCTAGCAAGGAGTGAATTCATGCAAGCCGAACAGCGTGAGATTGCTGAACAGCTCAAGGTCCAGCCGCCGTTCGCCGACCAGGCCGCCCTCGAGGCTGAAGTCGCCCGGCGGATTACCTTCATCCAGGATTGCCTGGTCAATTCCGGGCTCAAGACCCTGGTACTCGGCATCAGCGGCGGCGTCGACTCCCTGACCGCCGGCCTGCTGGCCCAGCGTGCCCTGCGCGAACTGCGCACGCGCACCGGCGACAACAGCTACACGTTCATCGCCGTGCGCCTGCCGTACGAAACCCAGTTCGACGAACACGACGCCCAGGCCTCGGTGGACTTCATCGCCCCGGATGAGCGCCACACCGTGAACATCGGCCCGGCGGTAAAAGCCCTGGCGAACGAAGTAGCGGTGTTTGAAGGCAAGCATGCGGTCTCGGTGGATTTCGTGCTGGGCAACACCAAGGCGCGGATGCGCATGGTCGCCCAATACACCATCGCCGGCGCGGCCCAGGGCCTGGTGATCGGCACCGACCACGCGGCGGAAGCCGTGATGGGCTTCTTCACCAAATTCGGTGACGGCGCTTGCGACCTCGCGCCCCTGAGCGGTCTGGTGAAAAACCAGGTCAGGGACATCGCCCGCAGCTTCGGCGCGCCGGAGTCGTTGGTGGAAAAAATCCCGACTGCCGACCTTGAAGACCTGTCGCCGGGCAAGCCGGACGAAGCGTCCCACGGGGTGACCTACGCCGAGATCGACGCCTTCCTGCACGGCGAGCCGGTGCGCGATGAAGCATTCAAGATCATCTGCGACACGTACAAAAAGACTCATCACAAGCGGGTGATGCCGTTTGCGCCTTGATTGAGCGAACAACAGGCACAAAAAAAGCGTCCAGTGGACGCTTTTTTTATGAGTTCAATTTGATTATTTCAGGACAACAGTGCCTTTCATCATCGAGATGTGGCCTGGGAACGAGCAGAAGAAGCCGTACTTCTCGCCAGCATCGAGCTTCGACACGTCGAAGGTCACCGAGTCGGTTTCCTTGGCGCCGATGATTTTGGTGTGGGCGATGACGCGTGCGTCGCCTTCAGGCAGGTAACTCTTCTCGATGCCTGCGGCCAGGCCAGCGGTGGCGATCGGCTGCATATCGGCTTCTTTGCTCAGGACCCAGTTATGACCCATGACGTTTTTCGGCAGATTGCCGGAGTGTTTCAACTCCACGGTGAACGTCTTGCAGCTCTTGTCGATACTGATTTCCTTGGTATCGAAGGACATCTGGTCAGTGGAGTCAACGGTGACTTTGCACTCGGCAGCCATCAATTGGCTGCTGGCCAGTGTCAGCAGGGATACCGCAACAAGTTTGGCAAACATGGTGAATCTCCAAGGCAGGGTTAACAACAGTGCGAATGGACAGAAGACTGCCTGAAAACCTCGCAAGTTCCTATGACCTGAATCATAAATTGTATACAACTTTCGGGCTATGACACCTATCGAAACAATCTACCAGCCAGACGTCTGGGGCGGCCCTATCATCAGGTCGTCATCACTCATCTGGAACTGTCATGTCCCTTAATAGCCTGTTGTGCAGTTTGCTCGCCGCCTACGCCTGTGGCGCCAGCGGTACCTATGAAACACCTAAACGCGAAGTTTAGACCTTGGAACGCCGCGTGCCTGCCTTTACTCTGTGGCCATACTGACCGTGGAGTAAGGCATGTCTTTAGCGTCCGTTTGTGTATTTTGCGGTGCCAGCACCGGCACCCACCCGGCTTATCGTGAAGCGGCTGTCGCCCTGGGGCGAGCATTGGCCGAGCGCAAGCTGACCCTGGTCTATGGCGGCGGTGCCGTCGGGCTGATGGGCATCGTCGCCGATGCTGCGCTGGCGGCCGGCGGTGAAGTGATCGGGATCATCCCGCAAAGCCTCAAAGACAAGGAAATCGGTCACAGCGGCCTGACTCGTCTGGAAGTGGTCGACGGCATGCATGCGCGCAAGGCGCGGATGGCCGAGCTCAGTGACGCCTTTATCGCCCTGCCCGGCGGCCTGGGCACGCTGGAGGAACTGTTCGAAATCTGGACCTGGGGCCAGCTCGGTTACCACGGCAAACCGCTGGGGCTGCTGGAGGTGAACGGTTTCTATAGCAAATTGACAGATTTTCTCGATCATATCGTCGGCGAAGGCTTCGTTCGCGAACCGCACCGTGACATGCTGCAAATGAGCGAATCGCCGCAAACCCTGCTTGATGCACTGGACGCCTGGCAACCCTCGGTACCGCCAAAATGGGCCGAGCAAAAACCCAGCTAACCGCTGGGCATCGATACAGGGCAGAATATGCGCCGCTCAACCTCACCTTCGACCCCAGAGGATCGCCCATGGCTAAACCCAATTATTCCTTCGCCAAACGTCAGAGAGACTTGGCCAAGGAGCAGAAGAAAGAGGAAAAGCTTCAGCGCAAGAAAGCTACAGCTGAAGAAGAAGCCGCCGCACTGAACCCGGATGCAGAAGGTGAAGTGGCCGCAGAAGATGATGTTGAAACACCGAAAGATCAGGCGCCCGACGCCTGAGACCCTCAGGGCCCGATGATCTGATCAGGCCCACCGGATCTGTGTCCAGGGTCAGCAGTCACGCTGCTGACCCTCACAGGCCAATCTGAAATACCTCCAGTCCAGAAACTAATTGCACATCCCTAGTTAATCCAGTGGCATTACGGTGACACGGACTTCGGGGTCATGGTTGCCGCCGCCCAAAATCACCCCACGCAACGGCGAGACATCGGAGAAATCCCGGCCCCAGGCCAACGTGATGTGTTCCAGCGCTGGTCGCACGTTGTTGGTCGGGTCGAAATCCACCCAGCCGAGCACCGGACAAAAGACTGAAACCCAGGCATGTGAAGCATCGGCGCCGATCAGCCGCGGCTGGCCCGGTGGTGGCTGGGTCAGCAGGTAGCCACTGATGTACCGCGCCGCCAACCCACGGGAGCGTACGCAGGCGAGCATCAGGTGAGCGAAGTCCTGACAAACGCCGCGCCGGCGCTCCAGCACTTCCACCAGCGGCGTCGCCACCTGAGTCGCTTCGGCATCGAACGTGAACTCGCTGAAGATTTTCTCCATCAGCGCCTGTACACCCAGCATCAGTGGCCGACCCAGTGGAAAGCAGCTTTGCGAGAACTCGACGAAGTTGCGCTTCAAATGCACATAGGGCGATTCGAACCGGTAACGACACGCTTCCAGCAATTGCGGGGAAAGCGGCTGACTGCTGTAGGTCAGCGCGTTGCGGGTTTCTTCCCACGCGGGGGATTGATTGAAATCCAGCGCCGGCCGAGCCAGCACTTCGACGGTGAGCCGGGCATTGACCAGCAATTCATCGTGCGGCCGCTCGAACGCCAACCGGGTCAGCGGATTGCCGAACACATCCAGCTCATCGCGGCGCGAAGTCGGGTCGGGACTGATCTGCAGTTGCTGCTCGGTGCAACGCTGCCAGGCACAGGCCCGTGGCCAAAGGTGCGCGAGTTGCTGGGCCAGGGACACCGGGCTGTCGTAGTGATAATGGGTGTCGTGGAGAATCTGGTAGTGGGCGCTCATTATACGGACACCGTGCGCTGGCTAACGTCATCGACATGGGCGAAATGGCGCAAGGCCAGACGATCCGACACTTGCCCGCTGGCGTCGGCGATTTCTTGCAACAGGTCGGCCAGCCCCTCAATGGCCGCCCGAACGCTGGCTGCGCCGAACAGCGGGTTGTCCAGGCATCCCAGATCGAACTGTGCCAAGCGTTCCACCCACTGTGGCAACCCCACTTCACGAGGCGCGCCGAAGTCATCATTCAAGCGCTTCAAGGTACGAGTCACCAGTTTCAACTGGAACAACACGGCGTGGGGGTTCTGCTCGTCGAGCAGCAACAGGTCGAGCACCGGAATCAGTTGCGCCACCGCCAGATACCGCGAACGGTAAGTGATGCTGCTGTTGCCCAGCTCCAGCAGCCATTCCAGTCCGGCCTGATCGAAAGTACCGGCACCGCGCAGAAATGCCGCCAGGCTGGCGCTGAGAAATTGCAGACGTTCGATCCGGCGGCCGATCATCAGGAAGCGCCAGCCTTCATCCCGGGTCATGTCGTCGAGGGCGAAACCGGATAACGCCGCCAGGGACATCACCAGACGGTTGAGGAAATCCAGCAATTCGCCGAAATCCGGCTCTTCCGTTTCCAGCTCCATGGCCTCGCGTTGCAACTCCACCAGCGCCTGCCAGTTTTCCCGCGAGAGCTTGCCGCGCACTTGCGAAGCAGCCCACTGCAAACGTTGCAGGTTGGAGCGCAGGCTGAAAGGCCAGTCGTCGCCGAGCAATGCGGCCAGCAAGCGTTCCGGCAACTCGCCTTCATCGGGCAACAACATCAACCGTTCGCCCAGATCCACCGCCGCCTCCAAGGCTTGCGGGTCATCGCCATCGACATAACGCGCCAGCATGATCCGCAATAACCGCGCACTGTCATCACAGCGCTCGCAGTAACGCCCGAACCAGAACAGATTTTCCACCACCCGCGACGGCAGATACGGATCGCGTCTCACCAGGTCGTGCACGCCGATCGGGCGCTGGGTTTTCCATTGCTCACCGCTCGGCGGGCGATCGCCCAACACCCAGGTGTCTTTGCTCGCACCACCGCGCTGCATCGACACCACTTCGGCGTCAGCCTCGGCCGCAACGCGGGTGAGGCCGCCGGGCAGCACCCGATAGCCATCACGGCTGGCCACTGCGTACACGCGCATGCCGATGGCCCGGGGTTGCAGATGACCCTCTTCAGCCTGCCAGATCGGGGCTTGAGAGAGCTGGGCCAATTCTTGCGCGACATAGGCATAAGGCCGAGCCTGCATGCGCTCGGCCAGTGCCTCACGCTGTTTTTCACTCAAGTCGCGACCAAACACCGGAGCGAAGCTCTGTGACGGAAAAGCCGGCTTGATCAACAACTCCGGCAATTTTTCCAGGGCCTGAGCCAGCACCGGCGCTTCACCGCACCACCAGGTTGCGATGGAGGGCAGGATCAATTCTTCGCCGAACAGGAATTGATTGATCCTCGGCAGGAAGCCCAGCAATCCCGGCGACTCCAGCACGCCGCTGCCGAGGGCATTGGCCACCAGCACTCGCCCTTGGCGTACCGCCTCCAACAACCCCGGCACGCCAAGGGCCGAATCGGTGCGCAGCTCAAGCGGGTCGCAGAAGTCATCGTCGAGCCGCCGCATGATCGCGTGGACCCGGCGCAATCCGCTCAGGGTTTTCAGGTAGACCGTAGCGTCGCGCACCGTCAGGTCACCGCCCTCTACCAGTGGATAACCGAGCTGGCGCGCCAGATAGAGGTGTTCGAAATAGCTTTCGTTGAAACGTCCCGGTGTCAGCAGCACGATCAGCGGCGCGTCGTCATCGCTCGGTGCCTGACGTGCCAGGGTTTCCTGAAGCGTGCGGAAGAACCCGGCCAGGTGCTGCACTTTCAGGTCGCGGTACAGCTCGGGAAAGGCCCGGGACACAATGGTACGGTTTTCCAAGGCGTAACCGGCACCGGACGGCGCTTGAGTCCGGTCCGCCGTGACCCACCAGCGACCGTCAGGCGTACGCGCCAGATCCACGGCATACAAATGCAGAAAAGCCCCTTCGGGCGGCGTGATGCCCTGACAGGGCCAGAGGAAGTTGTTGTGACCGAAAACCAGCTCGGCAGGCAGCAAACCTTCGGCGATTAACCGCTGCGGCCCGTACAAATCTGCCAGCACCGTATTGAGCAAGCGTGCCCGCTGAGCGATTCCGGCCGATAACTGCTGCCATTCATCAGCCGCAATCACGTGCGGTAGCAAATCGAGCTCCCACGGCCGATCGGCCCCCTTGAGATCGGCGTAGACGTTATAGGTCACGCCGTTTTCCTGGATCTGCCGTGTCAGCAGGGCCTGACGCTGCACCAATTGTGTTGGCGTGCTGCGCTGCAATTGGTCGAACAACCGACGCCAATGCGGACGCACGGCGCCGCTGTCGTCGAGCATTTCGTGATAAGTGCCCGCCGTCAGCGGGTAGCGGTCAAGCAGGTCAGGCATGGAAAGCTCGGCAGACAGCAAAGAACGGTCAGACTAACGCAGGCTCATGACGCCCGGATATACGAAAAATCCGAGCGTCGCGTACGGTTTAGAAACGTCGTAAATCGAGAGTCATCGGTAGCTCGTCGTTAATTTCCATATTGGGTATAGGAAGTTTCCCCGGCGTATGTCCGATGCGGAAGAAGCGCGCCATTCGGCGGCTCTCCGCCTCATTGGCGTTCACCGGCAAGCTGTCGTAGTTGCGTCCGCCCGGATGGGCAACGTGGTACTGACACCCACCCAGCGAGCGCTGCATCCAGGTGTCGAGCAGGTCGAATACCAGCGGCGCATGGACCGGGATGGTCGGTTGCAGGCAGTTGGCCGGTTGCCAGGCACGAAATCGTACGCCTGCCACAAATTCGCCAACCCGTCCGGTGGGCTGCAAGGGCACCGCAATGCCGTTGCAGGTCAGCACGTAACGCTGGGGTGGCAAGCCCATGAGTTTGACCTGCAAGCGTTCAAGCGACGAATCCACGTAACGCACCGTGCCGCCGACCGCGCCCTCCTCTCCCAGCACATGCCAAGGCTCCAGCGCCTGGCGCAATTGCAGTTCTATGCCGCTGACCGCGTAATCGCCGACCTTGGGGAAACGAAACTCCAGATGCGCCGCAAACCACTCGGCCCGTACCGGATAACCGGCGGCATTAAGGTCGACGATAACGTCGGCGAAATCCTGTTCGATGAAGTGCGGCAACAAGAACCGGTCGTGCAATTCGGTACCCCAGCGCGCCAACTTCGGCGGTGCATAGGGCTCACGCCAGAACCGAGCCACCAGCGCCCGCAGCAACAACTGCTGAGCCAGGCTCATGCGCGCATGGGGCGGCATTTCAAATGCGCGCAATTCGAGCAAACCAAGACGGCCGGTAGCACCGTCCGGTGAATACAGTTTGTCGATGCAAAACTCGGCACGATGGGTGTTGCCGGTCACGTCGATCAGCAGGTTGCGCAGCAACCGATCCACCCGCCACGGCGCGCACTCCTCGCCCGGCTCAGGCATCTGGGCGAAGGCGATTTCCAGTTCATACAACGCATCGTTGCGTGCTTCGTCGACCCGTGGCGCCTGAGACGTCGGGCCGATGAATAATCCCGAAAACAGGTAGGACAAGGACGGGTGGTTATGCCAGTAGCTGATCAGGCTGCGCAGCAAATCCGGACGGCGCAGAAACGGTGAGTCAGCCGGTGTCGCGCCTCCCAGTACGAAATGGTTGCCGCCGCCGGTGCCGGTATGCCGGCCATCGATCATGAATTTCTCGGTGGTGAGTCGGGTCTGGCGCGCTTCTTCGTAAAGAAATTCGGTGCGCTCGACCAGTTCATCCCACGTGGCAGACGGCTGCACGTTGACCTCGATCACACCCGGGTCGGGCGTGATGCGGAAGTTGCTCAGGCGCGGATCGCTCGGCGGCTCATAGCCTTCCAGCAACACCGGGCAATGCAACTCCTCGGCGGTGGCTTCGATGACGCTGACCAGTTCCAGGTAGTCCTCGACCCGCTCCAGCGGCGGCATGAACAGGTACAACCGTCCTTCTCGTGCTTGCGCGCAGAAGGCTGTGCGGGTCAGCCAGTCGGCAGATTCGTCGATCTTTGGCGTGCGTTCATCAGCCACCGCAGGCTCGCCTTGGCTCTGAAGCTGCGCAGTGTCGGGCAGTGCGGGGAAATCCTGATTCGGGTCCACAGAATGAATGAACGGGTACTCCGACGCCTTCACCCAAGGCTGCGAGCCGAGCGGCAAGCGATAGCCCAGCGGCGAGTCCCCCGGTACCAGTCGGCAGTGTTCGTCGCGCAGATACCATCGACCACTCTGCCATTGATCACCCTTGGCGGTGCGCGCCAGCGGCAGGACCTGACCGATGACCTTGTCCAGGCCCTGGCTGAAGACTTTGCGCAGGCGCGCACGCTCCAAAGGCTCTTCAAGACGTGAGTCTTCGGCGCTGACGTTCTGCGGCAAAGCGCCTTCGCGCCAGAGGTAATAGAAATTGTCTTCGTAGGCCGGAAATACAAACCGTGTGGGAATTTTCAGGCGCTCGGCGACACTTGCCAGAAAACGCCCGGCCAACTCGTCATTGGCCTCGTAGTCTTGCTGCTCATCGGCAATCAACGCGCTGTTGTGCCAGATCGGCACATCGTCGCGGCGCCAATAACAGTTCAGCGACCAGCGCGGCAATTGCTCGCCGGGGTACCACTTGCCCTGACCGAAATGCACCAGTCCCTTTGGCGCGTAGTGCTTACGCAGGCGCTGGAACAATTCAGCGGACAGACGCCGCTTGTCCGGCCCGAGCGCAGCGGTGTTCCATTCGGCACCGTCCGGATCATCGATGGATACGAAGGTCGGTTCACCGCCCATGGTCAGGCGTACGTCACCCTCGAGCAGGTCGGCATCGATCTGCCGACCCAAGGCCTGGATCGCCAGCCACTGGTCTTCGGTGTAGGGCTTTGTCACCCGCGGTGCTTCCCAAATCCGCTCCACCGACATTTCGTGGGTGAATTCGCACTCGCACGGTTCAACCAAGCCACTGACCGGTGCCGCAGAGCCCGGATCGGGGCTACAGGCCAACGGAATGTGTCCTTCACCGGCAAACAGCCCTGACGTCGCGTCCAGGCCGATCCAGCCAGCACCGGGCAAATAGACCTCGCACCAGGCGTGCAGGTCGGTGAAGTCCACGTCAGTGCCCGACGGGCCGTCGAGGCTTTTGACATCAGCGGTGAGCTGAATCAGGTAACCGGAGACGAAACGCGCCGCCAGACCGAGGTTGCGCAGCAGTTGCATCAGCAACCACGCGGAGTCGCGGCAAGAACCGGAGGCATGTTCCAAGGTGTGTTCGGGGGTTTGCACACCCGGCTCCATGCGGATCAGGTAGCCGATGTCTTCGCTCAGGCGCTGATTGAGCGCGACGAGGAAATCGACACTGGGCAGAGGCGTGCGGTCGATACCGTCCAGGTAAGCCTTGAACTTTGGCGTCAGGGGCAAGGTTTCCAGGTACGGCGCCAGCTCTTTGCGCTCATCCACGGCGTAATCGAAAGGGATCTTTTCGGCGTAGGGCTCAAGGAAGAAGTCGAATGGATTGAAGACCGCCATCTCCGCCAGCAGATCGACTTCGATCCGCAGTTCATCGGTTTTCTCCGGGAACACCAACCGCGCCAGGTAATTGCCCTGCGGATCCTGCTGCCAGTTGATGAAGTGCTGCTCGGGAGAGACTTTCAGCGCGTAAGAAAGTATCCGCGTGCGACTGTGGGCCGCCGGGCGCAGACGAACGATCTGCGGACCGAGCTCGACGGCGCGGTCGTAGCGGTAATGCGTGACGTGGTGCAATGCGACATGGATCGACACGGCGTGCCTCCTGCGAGCCTGGACGTAATCGAAAGCGGCGCAAGACTTATGCCATGCAGGCAGGTCGGACCCTTTCTTCGGTTACTCAAGGCAGTAGAGCACTAAAAGCGCGCATTGCTCGCTTTCGTGCGCGCAGGAGCGCACATAAATGTGGCGGATCGGTGGGCCCGTCGACTCAACGTTGCGTGCGCGATGCCTTGGAAGCGTGCCTGATCAACTCGCGCTGGCGACGGATTTCAACCAGCCGGGTGCGCATTTCTCGTTGTCCGTTGCTATTGAGAAAAAGCAGCCCCAGTAAAGGGGACAGCAAGGCCAACACATAAATCACTCTGGGGGGGGTGTACTGGATCATCGGCAACACGAACAGCAGGCATGCCACAAAAACCCCGGCCACCATCCACACCCACCGCGGCCTTCCACGCACAATCATGAAATTGCTATGAACAATCAGAAGCGTCAGTGCTGCGCCTGCCAGAAAAATATAAAACCCGCTGTCAGCAAGCGGCGCATTCTGGAAATAGGTGACGAACGACAGCGCAACTGCAAAGGCGAGTGAAAAGTAGGCGGCAAAGATCCCGCCAAGAAATGCCAGAAAGTAACGTCTGAAAAATGCCTTGAGTGTTAGTTGTTCGCTCACTCGTCGATTTCCTCGTACAGGCCGATCGCAACAGTTTTGACATTGCCTGACAAGGCACTTCCAGTAAGGCCGATCGCAGCCCCTAACGAATCCTTGATCTGGGTGACCGTGCCATGCTTGAGTTGAGTTGGCGTGAAGCGTTTAGGCAGTTCTCCCGCCAATTGCTTCAGTTTGAGCATTTTCGATGTCAGTCTTGGATCATTGATGCTCAGAAGTTCCTTGGTCAGCTTCGCCCGTTCCTGCCTGTTCAACCCACGAAGCACATCGCGCAGGCTTTTCCCGGTAGTAGCCTTGGCGACCCTGACCAGTTTGATGGTGGCCAGAGCAGATGCCCCAACACCCACCAGGGAAGTGGCATCCAATCCGATAGATGCGTTCTGGTACCACGCCTCGCTGTCCAGCCAATCGTTCACTTCAGGCTTGGCCACTTCAAGGGTGGTTCGTGCGATGCCATTGAGGCACTGAAGACTGCTTGCCCCGGCGGCGGTATAAGCAATAGCGACAACGACCGAACTCGCACCCGCGCTGAACGGAACCAGGATCGTTCCGCTGGCAATGACAGCCCAACTGATCACTGCCCCGGCGCACGACAGCGTGGTATTCACCGCCTCTGCTACCAATCGCGATTCCCGCGGATTGTTCTGCACCTGATCGGCGAATTGCGCAGGCGCAATGTACTTCTGCGCCTCCCGCAAAATGATCCGCTTGGGCTTGATGCTGCAAATCGGCTTGAACTCGCGCAGGGTGACTACGTTGAACTCGGCATCGATGTACACCACGCCCGCGCCGACGATTCCGGGATCGGCGTCGATGGCGGCGAACAGGCGTGGCAGGTTGATCTGGTTTTCGATGCGTTGGCGGGCCATGAACTGGGAGGGGCTGTAGTCCATGCCGATACCCGGTAAGGGGTTGTTCATGTGAATCGTCCTTGAGAATTGGGGGTGAGATCTTTATTGCCTGTGCCGCCGTCATCGCGGGCGAGCCCGGCTCCCACAGGGTTTGGCGTTGTACCGGGGGAACCGGTTTTCCTGGTGGCCACTGAAGTGCGCGTCACCTTAGCAAACAGGCCGTCCCCTCGCTAGAAAGCAAAACGCCAGCACTGAGGCTGGCGTCTTGCGATGCGGTACGGCAATTAACGCGGCACGACAGGTTTGCGCGCAGGCTTTGGCCCCTTGCCTTTGGCCGCATCCTTACGGTCCTTCGCCGCCTGCTGGTTGCGGGCGAATGCCGCAGCCTTGGCCTGTTCGCGCTTGTCCCACGAGTTGCCGCCATCGCTGGCGCGCGGTGGCAAGCCAGTGTGCTGGGTCAGGATCTTGGTGGTCTTTTCCCCTGCCACTTTATGGCTGCCGGCGGGTGTCGAGTTCTTGCGACGGGCGCTCTGGTAGCTGTCGGTCGCCGGCTGGTGCAGCGGGATCAACTGATTCTTGCCCGGCCCGATCAGGTCGGCGCGACCCATGCGGGTCAGCGCTTCACGCAGCATCGGCCAGCCTTTCGGGTCGTGATAACGCAAGAACGCTTTGTGCAGACGACGCTGCTCTTCGCTCTTGACGATGGTCACGGCGTCGCTCTTGTAAGTGACCTTACGCAGCGGGTTCTTGCCCGAGTGGTACATCGCGGTGGCGGTGGCCATCGGCGACGGGTAGAACGCCTGCACTTGGTCGGCACGGAAGCCGTTGCCCTTGAGCCACAAGGCCAGGTTCATCATGTCTTCGTCGGTGGTGCCCGGGTGCGCGGCGATGAAGTACGGAATCAGGTACTGCTCTTTCCCGGCTTCCTTGGAGTACTTCTCGAACATGCGCTTGAACTTGTCATAGCTGCCAATGCCCGGCTTCATCATCTGGTTGAGCGGACCTTCCTCGGTATGTTCCGGGGCGATCTTCAGGTAACCACCAACGTGGTGGGTCACCAGCTCTTTGACGTATTCCGGCGACTCGACCGCGAGGTCGTAACGCAGGCCAGACGCGATCAAAATCTTCTTCACACCCGGCAAGGCACGAGCGCTGCGATACAGCTGGATCAGCGACGAGTGGTCGGTGTTCAGGTTCGGGCAAATACCGGGGAATACGCACGAAGGCTTGCGGCACGCGGATTCGATTTCCGGGCTCTTGCAGGCGATGCGGTACATGTTCGCGGTCGGACCACCGAGATCGGAAATGACGCCGGTAAAGCCTGGAACCTTGTCGCGGATCTCTTCGATTTCGCGAATGATCGACTCTTCGGAACGGTTCTGGATGATCCGGCCTTCGTGCTCGGTGATCGAGCAGAAGGTGCAGCCGCCGAAGCAGCCACGCATGATGTTCACCGAGAAACGGATCATGTCATAGGCAGGGATCTTTTCCTTGCCGTACGCCGGGTGCGGAATGCGCGCATAGGGCATGCCGAACACGTAGTCCATTTCTTCGGTGGTCATCGGAATCGGAGGCGGGTTGAACCAGACGTCGACTTCGCCGTGCTTCTGAACCAATGCACGGGCGTTGCCCGGGTTGGTTTCCAGGTGAAGCACGCGGTTGGCGTGAGCATAAAGCACCGCGTCGCCACGGACTTTCTCAACCGACGGCAGACGAATCACAGTCTTGTCGCGAGTCATTTTCGGGCTGGCCAGAATCTGCACGACTTTGGCTTCGCTCGGGTCTTCTGCACTTGAAAAAGTCGCGCCCTTTTCCTGCTCGATGGTGCAAGCCGCAGTGTCCTGAGTGTTCACATACGGGTTGATGATCTTGTCGATCTTGCCCGGACGGTCGATACGCGTGGAATCGACTTCGTACCAGTCTTTCGGCGTATCGCGACGGATGAATGCGGTACCGCGAACGTCGGTGATGTCTTCGATCTTGTGACCGTAGGACAGGCGCTGGGCGACTTCGACGATCGCGCGCTCGGCGTTGCCGTAGAGCAGGATGTCGGCGCAGGCGTCGATCAGGATCGAGTTGCGCACCCGGTCCTGCCAGTAATCGTAGTGGGCGATGCGGCGCAGGGAAGCTTCGATGCCGCCAAGAACGATCGGCACGTTCTTGTAGGCTTCCTTGCAGCGCTGGCTGTAAACCAGGCTCGCGCGGTCCGGACGTTTGCCCGCCAGGCCACCGGGAGTGTAGGCGTCATCGGAACGGATTTTTTTGTCGGCGGTGTAGCGGTTGATCATCGAGTCCATGTTGCCGGCCGCGACGCCGAAGAACAGGTTCGGCTCACCGAGCTTCATGAAGTCGTCTTTGGACTGCCAGTTTGGCTGAGCGATGATCCCGACGCGAAAGCCCTGAGACTCCAGCAGCCGGCCGATGATCGCCATGCCAAACGACGGATGGTCAACGTACGCATCACCAGTGACGATGATGATGTCGCAGGAATCCCAGCCAAGCTGATCCATCTCCTCCCTGCTCATCGGCAGGAATGGCGCTGGGCCGAAACATTCGGCCCAGTACTTGGGATAGTCAAATAACGGCTTGGCTGTTTGCATGACGATGACCGGTGTTGAGATGAAAAATCGCGGGCGCGGAATATAGCACAAAAAATAACCAATTCCGACGGCTATGGTCGGAAATTGCAACTCTCGGCAACTTACTCGTCGTCGAAGTTATAGCTGCCCGGCGCCAGGTTTTCGAAGCGGGTGTACTTACCGATGAACGCCAGTCGTGACGTACCGATCGGGCCGTTCCGCTGCTTGCCGATGATGATCTCGGCGATGCCTTTGTGCTCGGTTTCCGGGTGGTAAACCTCGTCCCGGTACACGAACATGATCACGTCAGCATCCTGCTCGATCGCTCCGGATTCACGCAAGTCGGAGTTGATCGGGCGTTTGTTCGGACGTTGCTCCAGGGAGCGGTTGAGCTGGGACAGCGCCACCACCGGGCAGTTGAATTCCTTGGCCAGGGCCTTCAAGGAACGGGAGATTTCAGAAATCTCGTTGGTCCGGTTGTCGCCGCTCGAACCCGGGATCTGCATCAATTGCAGGTAGTCGATCATGATCAGGCCGACATCGCCGTGCTCACGCACCAGACGCCGAGTCCGCGCTCGCATTTCCGAGGGGCTGATACCGGCCGTATCGTCGATGAACAGCTTGCGATCGTTGAGCAAGTTGACCGCCGAGGTCAGGCGCGGCCAATCGTCGTCGTCCAGGCGGCCGGCACGAACCTTGGTTTGATCGATCCGACCGAGGGACGACAACATACGCATGATCAGCGATTCGCCTGGCATCTCCAGCGAATAAACCAGTACGCACTTGTCGCTGCGTAATACGGCGTTTTCCACCAGGTTCATCGCAAAGGTGGTTTTACCCATGGATGGACGGCCGGCGACGATGATCAGGTCGGACGGCTGCAAGCCGCTGGTCATGCCGTCGAGATCGGTATAACCGGTGGAGAGGCCCGTAATCGCGTTGTCAGTGTTGAACAGCGTATCGATACGGTCGATGGCCTTGGTCAACAGGTCATTCACGCTCACCGGGCCGCCGGTTTTTGGCCGGGCCTCGGCGATCTGGAAAATCTGGCGTTCGGCTTCGTCGAGAATCTCTTCAGCCGAGCGGCCTTCCGGGTTGAAGGCGCTGTCGGCGATTTCGGTGGCGATGCCGATCAACTGCCGCAACGTTGCTCGTGCGCGAACGATCTGCGCATAGGCCTTGATGTTGGCGACGGACGGCGTGTTTTTCGCCAGTTCACCCAGGTAACCAAGGCCGCCGACCTGCGAGGTCTGACCTTCCTTGTCCAATTGCTCGGCAAGGGTCACGACGTCGATCGGCGAGTTCTGGTCCGCGAGCTTGGCGATCGCGCGGAAGATCAGACGGTGGTCATGCCGATAGAAATCGCCGTCGGAGACTTGATCGAGCACGCGTTCCCAGGCGTTGTTGTCCAGCATCAGACCACCGAGCACGGCCTGTTCGGCCTCGATGGAATGCGGCGGCACCTTCAGGGAAGCGGTTTGCAGATCGTATTGCTCGGGAGCGGAGATATCGTTCATGGCCACTTGGTTTATTTAAGAAAAGCAGGGGTTACAGAAAGACAAAGGGCACGACCTGTAAACAGGATCGTGCCCGATGTTACCGGCAAGCACCCGAGGGTACCAGCCGACAAGTGCTGCTTAAGCTGCTACCACGACAACGCGTACGGTGGCTTCAACTTCGGCGTGCAGGTGCACGGCTACGTCGAATTCGCCTACGTTGCGGATGGTGCCGTTCGGCAGACGAACTTCGCTTTTTGCGACTTCAACGCCAGAGGCGGTCAGTGCATCAGCGATGTCGTGGGTGCCGATCGAACCGAACAGCTTGCCTTCGTCACCGGCAGTGGCAGTGATAGTCACTTCCAGCTCAGCCAGTTGGGCGGCACGGCTTTCAGCCGAAGTTTTACGGTCTGCTGCGGCTTTTTCCAGCTCAGCGCGACGCTCTTCGAACGCAGCCAGGTTGGCAGCGGTCGCAGCGGTAGCTTTGCCGTAAGGCAGCAGGTAGTTACGACCGTAACCAGCCTTAACGTTCACTTTGTCACCCAGGTTGCCCAGGTTGGTGACTTTTTCCAGAAGGATCAGTTGCATGTGAAAATCCTCTTAACTTTTAACCTTCACCGTTCGCGCTATCGGCGTCTTTCGGCGCCGAACGACCGCGAAAATCAATCAGGCTGTCGACGATGGCCAAGACCACCAGCAACGGATAGATCAGCTGCATGAACAGCAACAGCGTCACGTACAACCCCACCAGCCAGAATCTGGCCAGTCGCTTTTGCGCCACCAGCCCGTGAATCAGGGCCAGCCCGGCGAACACCAGCGGTACACTGCACAACGGCGTCAACATGGCCATCTGTGGACCGATGTTCGGCCCCAGAAGCATGCACGCCAGCAGCAACATCGCTGGTAGAAGCGGGAGTCGGATGGCGCGAAACTCGCGACCAAAACCACCCGGGTTGTACAACAACGCCTGCCAGTAGCGCCCGACAAGCAGGCTCAGCACACTGACGATTTGCAACAAGGCCGCAATCAGGCCGGTCAGGACCGGTGCAATCAGGGACGCAAAATGCGCTTGCTCGTCTACCGACAACTTCTGGTAGACATCACCGAGTAGCGACGGCATGACTTTTATCAAAGCCTGCGCCAGCATCTCGATTTGGGGAGCAAAAACTGTCCCCAGCACCACTGCAAACACCACTCCCATCGCTATGCTGACCAGCAGCACGCGGTTCCAGGACTCACTTGCGCGCAAAACCAACGCAAGGCTCCAAGACCCCAGCAACACCAGAAGTGAGCGTGGGTCATCGGCGTAAAGCCACCAGATCAATGCCGGCAGCAGTCCCAGAGCAAGAACGCTCGAGGCGTCCTTCAATCCGCGCCGCAGGAGCACAAAGCATCCAGCGGCAGCACCCAACCAATACAACAACGGCAATGCCGCGCATCCAGCCACTACCAGAGTGGCCTGCATACGGCCGCGCATGATGAACTCAGCTATGGCTCGCATGCATTCAATCCTTTGCTACGTGTCGACTGCCCGATCTCAGCGGCCGTGGCTGTCGGTGTAGGCCAGCAGGGCCAGGAAGCGGGCGCGCTTGATAGCGGTGGCCAGCTGACGCTGATAACGTGCTTTGGTACCGGTGATGCGGCTTGGAACGATTTTGCCGGTCTCGGATACATAAGCTTTCAGAGTGTTGAGATCTTTGTAATCGATCTCTTTCACGTCTTCAGCGGTGAAGCGGCAGAATTTACGACGACGGAAGAAACGTGCCATTTGATAGGCTCCTTAAAAGGTCCGTGGATTACTCGTCAGCGTTATCGCTGTTGTCGCTGTCATCACTATCAGCGCTTTCAGCGCCTTCGTGCTCAGGACGGTCGCGACGCTCACGGCGCTCACTGCGGTTTTCTTCAGCCTTGAGCATCTCGGATTGGCCAGTAACGGCTTCTTCGCGACGGATGACCAGGTTACGGATCACTGCATCGTTGTAGCGGAAGTTGTCTTCCAGCTCGGCCAGGGCCTTGCCAGTGCACTCAACGTTCAGCATCACGTAGTGAGCCTTGTGAACATTGTTGATTGCGTAGGCCAGTTGACGACGGCCCCAATCTTCCAGACGGTGGATTTTGCCGCCGTCTTCTTCGATCAGCTTGGTGTAACGCTCTACCATGCCGCCGACTTGCTCGCTTTGATCCGGGTGGACCAAAAAGATGATTTCGTAATGACGCATGAATGCTCCTTACGGGTTGTAGCCTGCCGCTCAAAAGCGGTCAGACAAGGAGTGAATGACACTTATGGACTTGCTTGCGATAGACACATGCGTGCCTGCCGTCACAGCAAGGGGCGCAATTGTAGAGAAGGGACAGAAGAGGTGCAAGGCAATTGGTGATTATTTGAACAATCAGCCATTGGATGACGCGGAGCGTCGATGGATGCATTCCCACGCGGAGCGTGGGAACGATCTATTGAGCAGGATCAGGACTTTTTGGCGGTTCCGGCAGCCTTGACGCTGCGTTGGCGCTGAGCCTCGAACAAGCACACGCCGGTCGCCACGGAGACGTTGAGACTGCTGACGCTGCCGGTCATCGGCAGGTGCACCAGGTAGTCGCACAGATCGCGAGTCAGGCGACGCATGCCGCTGCCTTCTGCACCCATGATCAGGATGGTCGGGCCGGTCATGTCTTGCTGATACAGACTCTGCTCAGCCTCGCCCGCCGTGCCGACGACCCACAAGCCACGCTGCTTGAGTTTTTCCAGGGTGCGCGCCAGGTTGGTCACGGCGACCAACGGAATCACTTCCGCTGCGCCACAGGCAACTTTCCGTACCGTCGGGGTCAGCGTGGCTGACTTGTCCTTCGGAACGATCACCGCCAGTGCACCCGCCGCATCGGCAGAACGCAGGCAGGCACCGAGGTTGTGCGGATCGGTCACGCCGTCGAGCACCAGCAGCAGCGGCGCGCCTTCGGTTCGATCGAGCAGCTCGTCGAGCATTGCTTCGCCCCAGACCTGGCTCGGACTCACCTCCGCAACCACGCCCTGGTGCACGCCTTCGACCCAGGCATCCAGCTCGCGACGCTCGGCGTTGCCGACGGCTACGCGATTTTCGTTCGCCAGCTGGATCAGCGTCTGGACCCGCGGATCGCTGCGGCCTTCAGCCAGCCAGATCTGCTTGACGCGTTTCGGGTGGTGACGCAGCAACGCTTCTACTGCGTGCACGCCGTAGATCTTTTCCAACTGACTCATGACTTGGCCTTAGGTTTACGCGCCCCGCCACTTTTGGCAGCAGGAGCGGAACCCGCTTTTGGCGGGCCTTTACGGTGTTTACTCGGTTTGGCTGGCTTGCCGCCGGGAGCCTTGTCAGGCGCCGACCGTCCGGCCTTTCCCCCAGACGCCGCTTTACCGCCGCTTTTCGCTTCGGACAGCAACGCCTGCTTCATTTCGCGGCTTTTACGCAGCTCGGCATTTTTCGCCGCGGCATCGCTCGGGCGATAGGCTTCGACAGCCTTTTCCTTGGCAGGACGACGACCGGTTTTAGCCGGGACCGGTTCTGCCGCTGTTTTTGTAGAAGCGGCAGCCGGTACAGTCGCTTCAGTCCCGCGCTTCTTGCGACCGATCGGCGCGCTGATGGTTTTTTCAGCCATCTCGAAGTCGATCTTGCGTTCGTCGAGGTCGACGCGCATCACGCGCACCTCAACGGTATCGCCAAGACGGAAACTGCGACCGGTACGCTCACCGGCCAAGCGGTGATGTACAGGGTCGAAGTGGTAGTAATCGCCCGGCAGCGCGGTGACGTGCACCAGGCCTTCGACATAAATGTCTGTAAGCTCGACGAACAGACCAAAACCGGTCACGGCGGTGATCACACCCGGGAACGACTCGCCCACGCGATCCTTCATGAACTCGCACTTGAGCCAGTTCACAACGTCACGGGTTGCTTCGTCGGCACGGCGCTCACTCATCGAGCACTGCTCGCCGAGCTGTTCCAGGATCGCTTCGTCGTACGGATAGATGCGCGCTTTCGGAATGGTCATCGCGCCAGCACGGCGAACGTGCGGCGTGTCCATTTTCGAATGGATGACGCTGCGAATCGCCCGGTGCGTGAGCAAGTCCGGGTAGCGGCGGATCGGCGAGGTGAAGTGGGTATAGGCTTCGTAATTCAGGCCGAAGTGGCCCTGGTTATCGGCGCTGTACACCGCCTGGCTCAACGAACGCAGCATAACGGTCTGGATCAGGTGGAAATCCGGACGGTCCTTGATGCTGGCCAGCAGTGCCTGGTAATCCTTCGGCGACGGACCGTCCTTGCCTTTGTGCAGGGACAGGCCGAGCTCACCGAGGAAGGCGCGCAGTTTTTCCAGACGCTCCGGTGGCGGGCCATCGTGGACGCGATACAGCGCAGGGATTTCGTGCTTTTTCAGGAATTCAGCGGTGGCCACGTTGGCCGCCAGCATGCATTCCTCGATCAGCTTGTGAGCGTCGTTACGAACGGTCGGACGGATTTCGGCAATCTTGCGCTCGGTCCCGAAGATGATCCGGGTTTCCTGCGTTTCGAAATCGATTGCGCCGCGCACGTGACGGGCCGCCAGCAGAACCTTGTACAACGCGTACAGCTGTTTGAGGTGCGGCAGAACGTCGTTGTATTCGCCACGAAGCTGACGCGCTTCGGTGACTTTCGGCGTCTCCAGCATGGCGCTGACCTTGTTGTAGGTCAGGCGAGCGTGGGAGTGAATCACCGCTTCGTAGAAACAGTAGTCGGTCATCTCGCCGGATTTGGAGATGGTCATCTCGCAAACCATGGCCAGGCGATCGACGTGAGGGTTCAGCGAGCACAGGCCGTTGGACAGTTGCTCAGGCAGCATCGGCACCACGCGCTCGGGGAAGTACACCGAGTTGCCGCGAACCTGAGATTCATTGTCCAGCGCCGAACCGATTTTCACGTAGCTGGAGACGTCGGCAATGGCCACGTACAACTTCCAGCCGCCGGAGAACAGGCGCAGCTTGCCCGGTTTGGCTTCGCAGTAGACCGCGTCATCGAAGTCGCGAGCATCTTCGCCGTCAATGGTCACGAACGGCAGATGGCGCAGGTCGATGCGCTTCTCTTTGTCTTTCTCTTCGACTTCAGGCTTGAGCTTGGCGGCTTCTTTCAGCACCGCCTCAGGCCAGACGTGAGGAATATCGTAGGTACGCAGGGCGACATCGATTTCCATGCCCGGCGCCATATAGTTGCCCACGACTTCGACCACGTCGCCTTGCGGCTGGAAGCGTGGCGTCGGCCAGTGAGTAATCTTCACTTCGACGAACTGACCGATTTTGGCGTTGGCGTTACGGCCCGGCGTGACCAGCACTTCTTGCTGGATCTTCGGATTGTCCGCGACGACGAAGCCGATACCGCCCTCTTCGAAGTAACGACCGACGATGGTCTCGTGGGCACGGGACACCACTTCGACGATCATGCCTTCGCGGCGACCGCGACGGTCGAGGCCGGAAACACGGGCCAGCGCACGGTCGCCATCGAACACCAGACGCATTTGCGCCGGGCTCATGAACAGGTCGTCACTGCCGTCGTCCGGGACCAGGAAGCCAAAGCCGTCACGGTGACCGCTGATGCGGCCCAGGATCAGGTCGAGCTTGTCCACCGGCGCATAGGTGCCGCGACGGGTATAGATGAGCTGAGCGTCGCGTTCCATGGCGCGCAGGCGGCGACGCAGGGCTTCGATCTGGTCTTCTGTGGTCAGACCAAACTCTTCGACCAGTTGCTCGCGGTTAGCAGGCGAACCCCGATCAGCAAGGTGCTGAAGGATCAGTTCGCGGCTAGGAATAGGGTTTTCATATTTTTCCGCTTCACGAGCGGCCTCGGGATCGAGGGACTGCCAATCGGCCATTAGAGAGTTTTCACCTTGTCTATATGCGGGTTAGTTTGGCATAGGCGTAATGAAACGGGAAATTTCAGGCTATGACAGCCGATCTAAAGCCCTTTATCGACACTGCAAAGCTGATTTGAATGCCACTGGTAAAATTTTCCAGGTTTTTTTGATGTCAGGGGTTTACAGTTAAAAAGACGCTCCGTATAGTGCGCGCCATCGACGACGGAGACGTTGCCGATACTGCCCAGATGGTGAAATTGGTAGACACGCCAGCTTCAGGTGCTGGTGACCGCAAGGTCGTGGAAGTTCGAGTCTTCTTCTGGGCACCAATTTCGAGCTTGAGATTAGATCAATTTCAAGGCTCACACAAAACCCCGCGAAAGCGGGTTTTTTGCATTCTAAGCTTCTGATTTATTAATACTAAATCAGGGGTTTACAGATCAAAAAGCTCTCCGTATAGTGCGCCACATCAACAGCGGCAACGCTTGCGATGATGCCCAGATGGTGAAATTGGTAGACACGCCAGCTTCAGGTGCTGGTGACCGCAAGGTCGTGGAAGTTCGAGTCTTCTTCTGGGCACCAATTCAAATTCAAGATCACGATCTTGAATTTCACAGAAACCCGCGAAAGCGGGTTTTTGCGTTTCCGGGGTTTGAAAAGTAAGTCCTGAACGTTCTAGCAAACCCTTCTCCGCCCCGCAAGGCGCACTTGAGAAGTAATATCGTTTATCATTGTTGCAAGATTTTGCAATGCGACAGTGAGGAACCCTGCGAATGATGTTTCGAAATACCCTGCGCCGCGGCCTGACCTTCACCCTGCTCGGCCTGGCACTCGCTACTCCCCTCACCCAGGCCGCCGATGCCGTTTCCCTGACACTCTATAACGGCCAACACAAGGAAGTCGGCGACGCAATTGCCAAAGCCTTCGAAGCCAAGACCGGCATTCACGTCAATGTGCGTAAAGGCAGCAGCAACCAGCTCGCCAGCCAGGTCGTCGAAGAAGGTGATCGCTCGCCCGCCGACATGATTTATACCGAAGAGTCGCCCCCACTGAACAAACTCGGCGAACAAGGCCTGCTGGCCCAGACCGATGTCGCCACCCTCGCCGTTCTGCCGAAAGACTATGTCGCTGGCAATGGCACCTGGATCGGCATCACCGCGCGAGTCCGCGTCGTCGCCTACAACCCCAAGCTGATTGACGAGAAAGATCTGCCGAAGTCGGTGATGGAGTTCTCCGACCCGAAATGGCAAGGCAAGGTCGGCTTTGTGCCTACCAGCGGCGCCTTCCAGGAACAGGCTGTGGCAATCATCAAAGTACACGGCATGGACGCTGCGGAAGAATGGCTGACCGGCCTGCGCGCATTCGGCAAGACTTACAGCAACAACATGGTTGCGCTGAAGGCGGTGGAAAACGGCGAAGTCGCCACCGTGCTGGTGAACAACTACTACTGGTTCGCCTTGCAGCGTGAGAAAGGCCAGCTCGATTCGAAACTGCATTACTTCACCGGCGGCGACGTCGGCGGGCTGATCACCGTTTCCAGTGCGGCCGCGCTGAAATCCAGCAAGCATCCAAAAGAAGCCCAGCAATTCCTCGCCTACATGGCCAGCGAAGAAGGTCAGCGTGTGATCACCCAGACCACCGCCGAGTACCCTTTGCACAAAGGCATGGAGTCGGATCGCGGACTCAAGCCGTTCAGCGAACTTGAGGCACCGAAGGTCACGCCAGCCGATCTTGGCAATGCCGAAGAAGCCCTGGACCTGGAACGTGACGTTGGCTTGAACTGATGAGCGCATCGTTATCCGCCCCCGTCGCGCGCGGGGGTTACGTGCCACGGCGCAAGCGGCCATCGATCTGGTTGTTGCTCCCGGTTTTACTGCTGGTCGTGCTCAGCCTCTTGCCGCTGGTGTATGTCGGGCTCAAAACCTGGCAGGCCGGTTGGGCCGAGGCACTGCACCTTCTTTGGCGGCCTTATGTGTTCGGGCTGCTGCGCAATACCTTGGCACTGATGGTCGGTGTGACGCTGGCCTGCGGCGTGATCGGCCTGTCGCTGGCGTGGCTGCTGGAACGCAGCAATCTGCCGGGGCGACGCTTGTGGGGCGTCATTCTGTGCCTGCCGTTCGCGGTGCCGGCATTTGTCAGCAGTTTTACCTGGGTCTCGTTGAGCGCTCACTTCGAAGGGCTCGGCGGGGCAATCCTGGTGATGACCCTCTCCAAGTACCCGCTGATATTTCTGCCGGTCGCGGCGACCCTGCGCAATCTTGATCCCTCTCTCGAGGAGTCCGCACGAACCCTTGGGCAGAATCGCTGGGGCGTGTTTTTCAGGATCACCCTGCCGCTGCTCTGGCCTTCGTTGCTGGCCGGTTCGCTGCTGATCGCCCTGCACATGCTGGTGGAGTTCGGCGCGCTGTCGATCATCGGCCTGCAGACCTTCACCACCGCGATCTATCAACAGTTCGAGCTCGAATTCAGTAACGCCAACGCAGCCATGCTTTCGGCAGTATTGCTGGCGCTGTGTCTGGTGCTGCTTTGGCTTGAGCTGCGGGTGCGCGGCAAGGGCCGGCATGTGCGCACCGGTCAAGGCGCGGCGCGACGTGCAGAGCAGGTTCGCCTGGGACCGTGGTCGGCGGCTGGGCAGGTTTATTGTCTGGCGCTGGCAATCATCGGCAGCGGCATTCCGCTGGGCATGTTGGTGTACTGGCTAGCAGTTGGCTCCTCAGCCGCATTCCCCGTGGCGGCGATCAGCGAAGCGCTGTTGTCGTCACTGGCACTCTCCCTCGGTGGCGCAGCACTGTGTCTGGTGCTGGCTGTGCCGGTTGGGCTGTTGGTGGTGCGCTATAAGGGTCAACTGGCAATCTGGGCCGAGCGTCTGCCGTATTTGTTGCATGCACTGCCTGGACTGGTGATCGCACTGACGCTGGTGTATTTCGCCCTGCACTATGTGCCAGCGCTGTATCAGACCTCGGCGTTGTTGCTGATCGCTTATGCGCTGCTGTTCCTGCCGCTGGCTCAGGCGCCGATTCGCACGGCACTGAACAAGGCTGCGCCGCAACTGGAAGAGGCGGCACGCACGCTGGGGGCGTCGTCCTTCAGTGCGTTTTGCCGGGTGACGTTGCCGATCATCTTTCCAGCACTCGGTGCAGCGTTTGCGCTGGTGTTTCTGGATGCGATGAAGGAGCTGACAGCGACGTTGTTGCTGAGTCCTACCGGGCTCAATACGCTGGCAACGGAAGTCTGGGCGCATACCGCGAATGTGGAGTTTGCGGCGGCGGCGCCTTATGCGGCGTTGTTGATTTTGGTGTCGGGGTTGCCGGTTTATCTACTCACGACACGGATGTATTTGAGCCGTTAAGACCGCCTTCGCGAGCAAGCCCGCTCCCACAGGGGAACGCATTCCAATGTGGGAGCGGGCTTGCTCGCGAAGAGGCCAGCCCAAACAAAGAACATCCTAAGCCCTGAACTGCCCCAGGCTGGCCTTCAACTGCGCCGCCAACCCATCAAGCACCTTGCCACTGGCCGTGGTTGCCACCACCGCTTGAGCCGCTTGCTCAGCCTGCGCATGAATGGTCTCAACCCGACCACGCACCGCCTGCGCGCCTTGTGCCTGATGCGCCGCGGCCTGTGTTGCCAAACCAATCGCCGCATGCACTTGCTCGACCGACGCCTGCACTGATTGCTGCAACCGCGCACTGTCACGCAGTACCAGCAAACCTTCGCTGGCCTGACGTCCGGCCTGGCCAATCGCTGCAACAGCCTCTCGCGCACCTTGCTGCAAAGCAACGATGTGCGCCTGAATGTCGCCGGTGGAGCTCTGTGTCTTGCTCGCCAGCGCTCGCACCTCGTCCGCTACCACGGCAAACCCGCGGCCGGTCTCGCCAGCTCGTGCCGCTTCGATGGCCGCGTTCAGCGCCAGCAGATTGGTTTGCTCGGCGATCCCGTGAATCACCGTCAGCACCACTTCAATCTGCTCACTCTGCTGCGCCAGCCGCTCGATGACTTTCGCACCGGTATCGACCTGACCGGCCAACGCCTCGATCAGGCTGCCGACTTTCGCCGACGTCCGCGTGTTTTCATCCGTGGCCGAACGAATATCCACCACTTGCTGCAAGGCTGCCTGCATGGCATGACTTTCAGACTGGGCATCATCAGCCATTTGCGACAACGCACGCAGGCTCTCGGCCACTTCATCGCGCTGCATGCCCGCCGCCGCATCGGCACCCGCATTGCGCAAGGTCATGGCGCCGATTTCCACGCCGGTTCGCTGAGCCACATCGCCCGCTTCGCGCACGATAGGTTGCAACTTATCCACAAAGCGATTGACCGCCGAGGCCATGTCGCCGATTTCGTCCTTACTGCTGATCTGCACGCGCTTGGTCAGATCGCCCTCGCCCGCCGCCAGGTCGTCCATGGCCGCGATGAGCATTTTCAAGCGGTTGACCACTCGACGGCCCAGCACCACCGCGAGCAACAGCAGCACGCCGCACCCTACCAGCGCCAGGCCCATGCCGATGCGCCAGCGCAAGGTCGCCGCGGCTTCCTGAACAGTGCTGGTAGTGTTGTCTTTCATTTCAGAGGCGGTGGACTGAGCAGACGTCAGACGCGCACGCATCGCCGTGGCGCTGTCAGCCGCCGCGCCCTTGAGGCTGTCGCCGACCAGTTGATCACTGCTGGCGATCAGCGCCGAGAAGCGCTTGTCCAGGGCCGCCAGATCGGTTTCCACCGAGGCGGTCGAGACGCCCATCAAGACCTTGCCGATTTCCACCCCGTTGGGGTTGATCGAGGCTTCGAGGTAATAGACCGATGGATCGTTCTTCGCCGCATCCAGCACCTTGTCCAGGGCACGCTCGCCCTGGCCCTTCTCCAACAGCGCCTTGTTGATCGGGTTCTCCCGGTTCAAGTAGCGCGTCAGGTGCTGCCCCGTGGCGTCGTCGTAGACCACGAACAACACGTTGGGATTACGCTGGGCCCGGCGGGCGAATTCGGACAGGGTTGGAACGTCGCTGTCCCACATGGCGCGGGGTGCGACCGAGGCCAGAAGCTGCGCCATATCATTGGCGGAGTCCTTCAGATCCTTTTCCAGCGTCGCACGCAGTTGTGCCTGCTCGTCCTTCAATCGCGAGGACAAACCGGCCGTAAGGCGTTGACGAGTACTGGTGGAGAGGCTGTCGAGGCTCGACGTGACTTCACGCCCCGCCTGCTCCAGTTCACCAGAGAGCTTTTGGCTGTCGGCACCCAGGCGCACACCCAGATCGGCTTCCAGCGCGGTCACTGTGCTCCGAGTCAGGGCAACAGCCACCAGCACCTGCACCAAAAGCGCGATACCAAGGGTAACGAACACGGGCCGCAATAGACGGCTTTGTAACAGTGAGAGAACGGCCGACACAGGAAATCCCTCTGCTTTGACGCCATTAAATTGATGGCTCATCAAGAAGCGATAATCACAGCAAGGGTCGTGCCGTCCGAAAGACCTAAACGACAAAGGCCCCAATCAAGGAGCCTTTGTGTTTTACATCAACGGCTTATTAAGCGAACGGGTGACGCAGAACGATGGTTTCGTTGCGGTCCGGGCCCGTCGAAATAATGTCAATCGGTGCACCGACCAACTCTTCGACGCGTTTGATGTAGTTGCGAGCAGCTTGCGGCAGCGCTTCCAGGGTCTTGGCACCGACGGTGGATTCGGTCCAGCCTGGCATCTCTTCGTACACCGGCTCCAGGCCGATGTAGCTGTCGGCGTCTGTCGGTGCGTCGATCACTGCACCATCCTGGTTCTTGTAGCCAACGCAGATGTTGATGGTTTCCAGACCGTCCAGCACGTCCAGCTTGGTCAGGCACAGGCCCGAGATGCTGTTGACGTCAATAGCGCGACGCAAGATGACGGCATCGAACCAGCCGCAACGACGGGCACGGCCAGTGGTAGCGCCGAACTCGTGGCCACGCTTGGCCAGGAAAGCACCCACGTCATCGAACAGCTCAGTCGGGAATGGACCCGAACCCACGCGAGTGGTGTAGGCCTTGGTAATACCGAGGATGTAATCCAGGTACATCGGACCAAAACCCGAACCAGTGGCGATGCCGCCCGCAGTGGTGTTGGAGCTGGTGACGTACGGGTAGGTACCGTGGTCGATGTCCAGCAGGGAGCCTTGGGCGCCTTCGAACATGATGTCTTTGCCAGCACGACGCAGCTCGTGCAGCTCAGCGGTGACGTCGAGCATCATCGGCTTGAGCAGCTCGGCGTATTCCATGCACTCGTCGAGCGTCTTCTGGAAGTCGATTGCGGGTTCTTTGTAGTAATTGACCAGTACGAAGTTGTGGTAATCCAGCAACTCGCCCAGCTTGGCGGCGAAACGCTCACGGTGGAACAGGTCACCGATGCGCAGACCGCGACGTGCAACCTTGTCTTCGTAAGCCGGGCCGATGCCGCGACCGGTCGTACCGATCTTCAGCTCGCCACGGGCCTTTTCACGCGCCTGGTCCAGCGCTACGTGGTAGGACAGGATCAGCGGGCAGGAAGGGCTGATACGCAGGCGCTCACGCACCGGTACGCCTTTCTCTTCCAGCTTGATGATTTCCCGCAGCAGAGCGTCGGGTGCAACCACCACACCGTTGCCAATCAGGCACTGCACGCCTGCGCGCAGCACGCCCGAAGGGATCAGGTGCAAGACGGTTTTTTCGCCGTCGATCACCAAGGTGTGACCAGCGTTGTGGCCACCCTGGTAGCGCACTACGGCGGCAGCATGTTCGGTCAGCAGATCAACGATCTTGCCTTTGCCCTCATCACCCCATTGGGTGCCCAGGACTACGACATTCTTACCCATAACACTTGTCCTCATTCGCGCAAACTTGGTGCCGGCCGCGGCCGGCAGGAAAACTCAAGAAGCCAGTGGCGATACTTGCCAAAGCCCGTTCTGCTGAATCAATTGCCGGTCGCAGTCCGCTTCACGGGCGGCGGCCAAAGGTTGCCCAGGCAATGCCTGAACGACACGCTGACCCTCACTGCGCAACTGGCAAACCTGCTGCCAGAGTGCCGCATCCGTACTGTCAGGCATCCAGATACCGCCAGACGGTAACTCGATCTCAGCACGCCCCAGGGTCACCAGGGTTTTCAAATCGGTAGAGAAGCCGGTTGCCGGACGAGCGCGACCGAAGTCGGCGCCGATGTCGTCGTAACGACCGCCCTGAGCAATGGACTGGCCAACACCCGGCACGAACACCGCGAACACCACACCGGTGTGGTAGTGGTAGCCGCGCAACTCGCCCAGGTCGAAATACAGCGGCAACTCCGGGAAACGCGTGGACAGACGCTCGGCAATCGCCAGAAGGTCGTCCAGAGCTGCCAGTACCGGCGCCGGCGCATTCGCCAGACGCTCGCGGGCAGCGTTCAATACTTCACGGCCGCCACACAGGTCGACCAACGCCCGCAACATGCCCGACAGATCGGCAGGTAAGCCTTCGGTCAAGGTAATGACCTCGTCGATGGCCTTACGTTGCAACGCATCGAACAACTGTTGTTCAACTTCACCGGACAAACCGGCGGCGCGAGCCAGGCCGCGGTAGATGCCGACATGACCGAGGTCCATGTGCACATCCGGCACATCGGCCAGTTGCAGCATAGCCAACATCAGGCTGATGACTTCCACGTCGCTGCTCGGACTGGCATCGCCGTACAACTCGGCGCCCAGCTGGATCGGACTGCGAGAGGACGACAAGGCACGCGGCTGAGCGTGCAGCACGCTACCGGCATAGCACAGGCGACTCGGGCCTTCGCGACGCAAGGTGTGCGCATCGATGCGCGCCACTTGCGGCGTGATGTCAGCACGGAAACCCATCTGCCGGCCCGATTGCGGGTCGATGACCTTGAAGGTACGCAGATCGAGGTCCTGGCCCGCGCCGGTCAGCAGGGATTCCAGGTACTCGATATGGGGAGTCACGACAAACTCGTAACCCCAGCTCTGGAACAGATCCAACACCTGACGACGCGCGACTTCAATGCGCGCCGCTTCTGGTGGCAGTACTTCTTCGATGCCATCTGGCAGCAGCCAGCGGTCTACCGTTGCCATTACGCCATTCCCCTATGATCCGGGCGGCAAGCCTTTGGGCGAGCCTTGAGTGAAGCAGAAAATGATCGGCTCATGCGCAAACCACGCGCATGAACAACGGGGCGAAAAGCCTGAAATCGGCTTCGCCAACCACTTTCCTCGAAAAACCTGTCGAGTCATTCAACTCGGACGCCTGCATAAAAAACAGCAATCAAACGTGCAGACGCAAAAAAGCCGGGAATTTCCCGGCTGCCGCATCATACACACGTTTTCCCAAAGGATCACCCCGCCCGAGGTGTTAGCCGTCAGGCGGGGGATGATTCAGGTCAACGTCGTATCAAGGCTTGGCTTTTTCCAGGTAACGGAAGAAGTCGCTGCTTGGGTCCAGGACCATGACGTCGGATTTGTTCGCGAAGCTTTCACGGTAGGCACGCAGGCTACGGTAGAAACCGTAGAACTCCTGATCCTGGCCGTAGGCCTTGGAGTAGATCGCAGCGGCTTGGGCGTCACCATCACCGCGAACCTCTTCAGATTCACGATAGGCTTCAGCCAGCAACACGCGGCGTTGACGATCAGCGTCGGCACGAATGCCTTCTGACAGCTCGTTACCCTTGGCGCGATGCTCGCGAGCTTCACGCTCACGCTCGGAACTCATGCGCTCGAACACGCTGCGGTTCACTTCCTTCGGCAGATCGATAGCCTTGACCCGAACATCGACAACTTCAATGCCCAGCTCTTTTTCCGCCATCTTGTTCAGCGAAGCAGTGATATCGGTCATCAGCGCATCGCGCTCACCGGAAACCACTTCGTGCAGCGTGCGCTTACCGAACTGGTCACGCAGGCCCGATTCCAGACGACGGGAAAGACGCTCGTCAGCAATCTGCTTGAGGCCAGACGTCGCGGTGTAGAAGCGCTCGGCATCTTTCACGCGCCACTTGGCGTAGGCATCAACCATGACGGCTTTCTTTTCCAGCGTCAGGAAGCGTTGCGTCGGTGCATCCAGCGTCATCAGGCGTGCGTCGAATTTACGCACCTGGTTAACGTAAGGCACTTTCACATGCAGGCCTGGCTGAACATCAGCCTGAACCACGCGACCAAACTGCAGCAGCACCGCACGCTCTGTCTGAGCCACGATGTAGAAGCAGTTCCAGGCTGCGATCGCCACGACGACGCCGACAATAAGGGCGATCAGCGATTTATTGCTCATCAGCGACTCTCCCTGGTACGTGCTGGCTGTTGCTGCAGATCAGCGGCCGCACGCGCGCTCGCTTCATTGCTGGTGGCTGCCGCGCCGGTCACAGAAGTGCCGGTGCTACGGCCACTCTCGACCATTTTGTCCAGCGGCAAGTACAGCAGATTGCTCTGGCCATTCTTGTTGCCGGTCACGAGAACCTTGCTGGTATTGCTGAAGACTTCCTGCATGGTGTCCAGGTACAGACGCTCGCGGGTGACTTCGGGTGCCTTGCGGTACTCGGCGACCAGCTTGGTGAAGCGATCGGCCTCACCCTTGGCGCGCGAGACGGTTTCGTCACGGTAACCATTGGCATCTTCGATGATGCGCTGGGCCTGACCACGGGCTTCCGGCACGACGCCGTTGGCGTAGGTTTCAGCCTGGTTGCGCGAACGCTGCTCGTCTTCACGGGCGCGGATCACGTCATCGAAGGCTTCCTGCACTTCACGCGGTGCCGCTGCGCTCTGTACGTTGACCTGAGTGACGGTGATACCGGTGCGATAGGTATCCATGAAGCGTTGCAGACGCTCCTTGATTTCGCTGGCCATCAATTCACGACCTTCGGTCAGCACCTGATCCATCGCGGTGGAACCCACCACATGACGCAAGGCACTTTCGGTCGCGTGCTGCAGGCTGATTTCCGGCTGGTCGACGCTCAGTACGAAGTCCTGCAGATTGCTGATCTTGTACTGCACGGTCAGCGGCACTTCGACGATGTTCTCGTCTTCAGTCAGCATTTGACCCTGCTTGGTATAGGCACGCTCACGCGTGACGTTTTCCAGGTACTTGCGATCAAGCGGCGGGAAATAGATGTTCAGGCCCGGGCCGACGGTTTCGTAGTACTTGCCGAAGCGCAGCACCACGGCTTGCTCCTGCTCGTCGACTACATAGACCGCGCTGTACAGCCAAACAGCCGCGAGCACGACAAGGCCGATGCCAAGAATGCCGCCGAAGCCGCCACTCTTGCCCGAACCACCACCGTCATCACCGCGTTTTTTACCACCACCGAACAACCCGTTCAGGCTTTCCTGCAGCTTTCGGAAGGCCTCGTCGAGATCCGGTGGCCCCTTGCGGTCGCCGTTATTGCGGCGCTTGCCACCCCAAGGATCCTGATTATTCGAGTTGCCACCCGGCTCATTCCAAGCCATAGCGCTCTCCATCTGATAAAGCAAAGACGCACCCACGGCGCGCCGACCAATGCTACAGAATGCCTGTCACCGCGGCACAACCGCTTTCTCAGGCTTTTATTGCAAAGTGTGTTGCTCGATGAAATCCATCGGCTGCAATCCTTCGCGGCTCACCAGTCGATTCAACTCGATCCGTGGCAAACGAACGGCCAGCAGGCAGATGCCTTCTTCGTCGTGTTCTTCTTTCTGTACCGCACCGAGTTCGAAAAACTGCGCACGCAGTCGAGCAAAACGTTGCGGCAAACGCAAGGTGCCAACAAACAAATCATCCCCGAGCAGCTCGGCCACCGCCTGCTTGAGCAGATCCAGACCTGTACCGTCCTTGGCCGACAACCAGACCCGCAGCGGCTTGCCATCGGCATCGCGCTGGATCTGCGGCTCTACACCCTCGAGCAAATCGAGTTTGTTGTATACCTCAAGGATCGGCAAGTCTTGAGCCCCGATCTCCCCGAGCACCACCATGACCTGTTCAATCTGGGCCATACGCTCCGGTTCATGGGCGTCGATCACGTGCAACAGCAGGTCAGAGTTGCTCGACTCCTCGAGCGTAGCCCGAAATGCCTCGACCAGTTTGTGCGGCAGGTGGCGAATGAAACCCACGGTGTCGGCCAGCACGATTGGCCCGAGGTCATCGAGTTCGAGTCGGCGCAGGGTCGGGTCGAGGGTGGCGAAGAGTTGGTCAGCCGCGAAGACGTCGGAGTCGGTCACCGAGTTGAACAGCGTCGATTTGCCGGCGTTGGTGTAACCCACCAGTGAAACCGTCGGAATGTCAGCCCGTTTGCGCCCGCGACGAGACTGCTCGCGCTGGCTGCGAACCTTTTCCAGACGCCCCTTGATCTGCCGCAGGCGAACCCGCAACAGGCGCCGGTCGGTTTCCAGCTGGGTTTCACCTGGACCGCGAAGACCGATACCGCCCTTCTGCCGCTCAAGGTGAGTCCAGCCACGAACCAGCCGCGTACTCATGTGCTCAAGCTGGGCCAGTTCGACCTGGAGCTTGCCTTCATGGGTGCGGGCGCGTTGGGCGAAGATATCGAGAATCAGACCCGTGCGGTCGATCACGCGACACTCGAAAACACGTTCGAGGTTACGTTCCTGACTGGGCGTGAGGATGTGATTGAAAATCACCAGATCAACCTGCTCGGCTTTGACCAGGTCACGTAACTCTTCGACCTTGCCGCTGCCAATCAGGTATTTGGCGGTTGGCCGATGACGCGGCACGTTGAGAAACGCGACGGTCTCGGCGCCAGCCGAAATTGCCAACTCCTGAAACTCCTGCGGATCTTCGCGCGCCTCAGGGTCCTGACCATCCAAGTGAACGAGAATTGCCCGCTCACCACCACCGTGGCGCTCAAAGAACAAAGGAGACTCCTATCAGGCGTTACCTGGCTCAGCATCACCTGCTTCGGATTCGGTTGCGCTAGGCAGACGAATTGGACGAACCGGCACCACTGTAGAGATAGCGTGTTTGTAAACCATCTGGCTGACGGTGTTTTTCAGCAGGATAACGAACTGGTCGAAAGACTCGATCGTGCCTTGCAGTTTGATCCCGTTGACCAGGTAGATGGAAACCCCCACTTTCTCTTTACGTAAAGTATTCAAGTAAGGGTCTTGTAGCGAATGCCCTTTTGACATGTGCCGCACTCCTTTAAGGATTCAATATAAAAAATAGGTAAACAGATGGCTTGTGGCCGTCAGACCCCCAAGGATAGACGGCAATTGCAAGGACTCAGCTCAATATGGAGATGGTCCCCAGGTATTTCAAGGCGCGCGGCAGATTGTCGCAATCCAGGCTGTCCAACCAGTGTAAATCAGCCCAACTGCGCAGCCAGGTGAACTGGCGCTTCGCCAATTGGCGCGTGGCAATGATTCCACGCTCCTGCATCTCGGCTTGCGTCAGCTTGCCATCCAGGTAGTCCCAGACTTGCCTATAACCTACTGCACGTATAGACGGCAACCCGGCATGCAGGTCACTTCGCTTACGCAGGGCTACGACCTCGTCAATGAATCCCTGTTCCAACATATTCGTGAATCTTTGTTTAATTCGCTCGTGCAGTACCTGGCGATTTGCCGGAGCAATGGCCAAGTTCGCGACAGTATAGGGCAATTGTTGCAGTCCCGAGGCGGCTGCTTCAGTACTTTGCGCAGATTGTCGCAACCTTAGTGCAGTCATGCTCTGACCGCTGACGCGATAAACTTCCAGCGCTCGACTGAGTCGCTGTGGATCGTTCGGATGAATACGCGCGGCGGATTCTGGATCGATGACCGCCAGTTGATCGTGCAGGGCTTGCCAGCCAAGGCGTGCAGCTTCTTCTTCAATCTGCGCGCGAACGACCGGATCGGCCGCCGGCATGTCTGCCAGACCTTCCACCAAAGCCTTGTAATAGAGCATTGTGCCGCCCACCAGCAGCGGAATTTTCCCCCGCGCGGTGATCTCGGCCATGGCTTCGAGGGCATCACGACGGAAATCTGCGGCCGAATAACTCTCTGCCGGGTCAAGAATATCGATCAAGCGGTGCGGAAATTCAGCCAAAAGCGCTTTGGAAGGCTTGGCGGTGCCGATGTCCATGCCACGGTAGACCAGCGCCGAATCGACACTGATCAGCTCGCAAGGCAAGACTTTGGTGAGCTCGATGGCCAGGTCGGTCTTGCCGGCGGCGGTCGGCCCCATCAGGAAAATCGCAGGCGGGAGCTGGTTCATCAACGACCGCGCAAGAACAGTTTGTCCAGATCGTCCAGGCCCAGTTGGGTCCAGGTCGGTCGGCCATGGTTGCATTGACCGCTGCGCTCGGTGTTTTCCATGTCGCGCAGCAGGCCGTTCATTTCCGGCAGGGCCAGACGCCGATTCGCACGAATCGCGCCGTGGCAGGCCATGGTGCCGAGCAGTTCGTTCAGGTGGGCCTGAATCCGGTCGCTGGTGCCGTATTCCATCAGATCCGCCAAGACGTCGCTGACCAATCGATTGGCTTCAGCCTGCTTGAGCAGTGCAGGGATCTGCCGGATCGCCAGGGATTCCGGCCCCAGACGTTGCAACTCAAAGCCCAGGCGCTGGAACCACGCGACGTGTTCTTCGGCGCAATCGGCCTCACGCTGACTGACCGCCAGGGATTCCGGCACCAGCAGCGGCTGGCCGCTCAGGCCTTCGCTGGCCATGGCGATTTTCAGGCGCTCGTACATGATCCGCTCGTGGGCGGCGTGCATGTCCACCAGCACCAGGCCCTGAGCATTTTCCGAAAGAATGTAGATGCCTTTGAGCTGCGCCAGTGCATAACCCAGCGGCGGAATATCGTCCTGCCCCGCTGGCAGTGCGACAGCGTTCGCTTCTGGCAACGGCGCAAAGAACTCACGGTAGGCAGCCTGAGCTTCAGCCGCAGGCACACCCGATTGAGGCCGAGGCGAGTATTGATACTGATAACCGGCGCCCGCGCCCGCGCCTGCCGGCGTATTGAACGACGGCTGGGTCTGAGGCTGTTCCAGCAAGGCATTGGCCGCCAGACGCATTTCGCCTTGCGGGCCGAACTCGCCCGCATCAATGCCGGTCGGTCGAACGATGGCCGTCGCCACCGGCGCGGCCAGATGGTCTTCCGGCCGCACATCGCCGAGGGCGCGGTGCAAGGTGCCATAGAGGAAATCATGAACCATGCGCCCGTCACGGAAGCGCACTTCGTGCTTGGTCGGGTGCACGTTGACGTCGACGCCCGCCGGATCTACCTCGAAAAACAGCACGAACGTCGGGTGTCGACCGTTGAACAGCACGTCGCGATAAGCCTGACGCACCGCGTGGGCCACCAGCTTGTCGCGCACCGCGCGGCCATTCACAAAGAAGTACTGCAAGTCCGCCTGGCTGCGGTTAAAGGTCGGCAACCCGACCCAGCCCCACAGATGCAGGCCATTGCGCTCGATCTCGATCGGCAGCGCCTGCTCGAGGAAACCCGAACCGCAAATCGCCGCCACACGCCGGGCACGGGCCGCATCGTCATGGGCTTCGTGCAGGCTGAGGATGGTTTTGCCGTTGTGACGCAAATGGAACGCCACGTCGAAACGCGCCAACGCCAGACGCTTGATCACTTCTTGCAGGTGATCGAATTCGGTTTTTTCGGTCTTGAGGAATTTGCGCCGTGCCGGGGTGTTGAAGAACAGGTCGCGCACTTCCACCGAGGTGCCCACCGGATGGGCCGCGGGCTGAACACGAGGCGCCATGTCCCGGCCTTCGGTTTCGACCTGCCAGGCCTGATCGGCATCCTTGGTGCGGGACGTCAGGGTCAGACGCGCCACGGAGCTGATCGAGGCTAGGGCTTCACCGCGAAACCCGAGACTCATGACCTGTTCGAGGTCTTCCAGGTTGCGGATCTTGCTGGTGGCGTGACGGGCCAGAGCCAGCGGCAGGTCATCGGCGGAAATGCCGCTGCCGTCGTCGCGAACCCGCAGCAGCTTGACGCCGCCCTGCTCCACATCGACATCGATGCGCTTGGCGCCGGAGTCGAGGCTGTTTTCCAGCAGCTCCTTGATCACCGAGGCCGGGCGCTCAACCACCTCACCGGCGGCAATCTGGTTCGCCAGTCGCGGGCTGAGCAGCTCGATGCGAGCCGTGTTGGTCAGCACCTGGTTCATTCTTTGGCCGCCAGTTCAGTGCCGGGAATGGTCAGGGTCTGGCCGATCTTCAGCTCGTCACTTTTCAGGTTGTTGGCGCTGCGCAGCGTGGCTGGCGACACTTGGTAACGCACGGCAACCATCGCCAGTGTTTCACCCGGGTTTACCCGATGGTCACGTGGACCTTGAACGATTTTGCCGGAATCACGCAGCCAGGCGATGTAGGTGCCCGGTGGCGGATTCTGCTGGAAGAACTGGCGCACGCCGCTGCTGATCGAACGCGCCAGCGCCTGCTGATGGTTCGCTGCGGCCAGCTTGGAAGCTTCGTTGGCGTTGGAGATAAACCCGGTTTCCACCAGGATCGATGGAATATCCGGCGACTTCAGCACCATGAACCCGGCCTGTTCTACGCGCTGTTTGTGCAGCGGCGTGACGCGGCCGATGTTGCTAAGAACCTTTTGGCCAACGTTAAGGCTGGACGTGAGGGATGCCGTCATCGACAGATCGAGCAGTACGCCCGCCAGCATGCGGTCCTTGTCGTCGAGGCTGACGTTGCCGGCACCGCCGATCAAGTCGGAACGGTTTTCGCTGTCAGCCAGCCAACGGGCCGTTTCCGAGGTAGCACCGCGATCAGACAGGGCGAACACCGAGGCTCCGAAAGCAGCGGCCGAAGGCGCGGCGTCGGCGTGAATCGAAACGAACAGGTCGGCGCCCTTCTTGCGGGCGATTTCAGTCCGGCCGCGCAATGGAATGAAGTAGTCGCCGGTGCGGGTCAGTTCGGCGCGGAAGCCTTTCATGCCGTTGACCTGACGCTGCAGTTCGCGGGCGATGGCCAGCACCACGTCTTTTTCACGCTGACCGCGAGAGCCCGAGGCACCCGGGTCTTCGCCGCCGTGGCCGGCATCGACGACCACAATGATGTCGCGCTTGCCGGCCGGTGCTGGCGGCAGCTTCACCGCGGGCTCCACCGGCGTGACCGGTACCGGGGCGACTGTCGCGACGTTGGTCGGCGCTGGAATTGGCGCGGCGTCGGCGGCGTTATCAAACAAGTCGACCACCAGGCGATTGCCGTACTGGGCGTTTGGCGCCAGGGTAAAACTTTTCGGCGTGACGGCTTTTTTCAGGTCGATGACCACTCGCAGGTCGGTCGGCGTACGTTGAGCCGAGCGCATGGCGGTGATCGGAGTGTTCGAGGAGTTGACGTTCAACGGCGCCCCCAGAGTCGCGCCATTGATGTCGATGACCAGCCGATCCGGGGCGGTCAGGGTGAAGACGCTGTGCTGGACAGGCCCTGTCAGGTCGAACACCAATCGTGTGTTGTCCGGAGCCCGCCACAGGCGAACGCTGTTGACCTTCGTCTCGGCCACAGCGTCGACGGTCACCGCCAAAAACAACAATCCTACGGCAGCTACCATCGCGCGAAAGCGCATACCTGACCCCATCATTTAATTGGATTCCAATGCCAAAGCGGCACACCACGACTCGCCACGCGAGCCCTGGGACAAAATTTTCAGCGAACGCCCGCTGTCTTGCGGGCTAATGGTAATGGTCAGGTCGGGCTTTGGCAAAAAGCCTGCACCCTGTCGGGGCCATTCGATCAGGCACAAGGCGTCATCTTCGAAGTAGTCGCGGATACCGAGGTATTCCAGCTCTTCAGGGTCGACCAGGCGATAGAGGTCAAAGTGGAAGGCCCGGATGTCGCCAATCTCGTAGGGTTCGACCAGCGTGAACGTCGGACTTTTCACCGCGCCGACATGCCCCAGCCCCCGGATGATGCCCCGCGACAGCGTGGTTTTCCCCGCCCCCAGATCCCCTTCCAGAAAAATCAGACCGTGCCCTTGAGTGGTTTTTGCGATGCGTTCGCCGAATGCGGTCATCGCCTCTTCATCAGCCAGGTACAGGGTTACTTCAGACACGGTGCTTGCTCCTCCAACAACTGACGAATGGCTGGAATCAGATCACTGGCCGCCAGCCCACGGCCCGTTTTACCTTCTTGCTCGCCGGCATTGGCGTGCAGCCAGACGGCCAGGCAGGCGGCGTCGTACGCCTCCATGCCTTGAGCCAGCAATGCGCCAACCAGACCGGCCAGCACATCACCCAAACCGGCGGTGGCCATGGCCGGATGCCCCTGATGACACAACGCCAGACGCCCATCGGGGCTGGCGATCAGGCTGCCGGCGCCTTTCAAAATCACTACAGCTGTGTATTTTTTGCTCAATGCGTGAGCGGCTGCAGGACGGTCAGCCTGCACCTCGGCAGTCGTTATTCCCAGCAGCCGCGCCGCCTCGCCAGGATGCGGTGTGATCACGCAGTCCTTGGGCAAGCTCACACGTTCTTCAGCCAGCATATTTAACGCATCGGCGTCCCAGACTTGCGCAAGCGGCGCATTGGCAGCCGCCGACAAAAGGCTGCTCCCCCAGGAAGCCTGACCTAAGCCTGGGCCGACAACCAGCACGGAAACTTTTTGAAGCAGTCCCATCAGCTGATTGGCCGACGAAGTGCCCAGCACCATGGCTTCGGGAATTCTCGCCAGAGCGGCCGGAACATGTTCACTGCGAGTTGCGACGGACACCATCCCGGCACCGCTGCGTAGCGCACTTTGCGCGCTCAGCAGGATGGCGCCGCCAAATCCGCGATCACCGCCGATTAGCAGGACGTGGCCGAAGTTACCTTTGTGGGAGGTGGGAGGGCGAGGCGCCAGACGTGGCACGTTACCGGTGGTCAGGCGACGGGCAGTGGCGGTGACCCCGTTAAAAGACTCGGGAAAGGCTTGCAGATCATTGAAGACCCGTTCGCCAACCAGATCCGCGGCGTCTCCCGTGAAAAGACCCAACTTCAAACCAATGAAGGTTACGGTCAGATCAGCTCGAACGGCAGCACCGAGTATTCGGCCGGTATCAGCGCACAACCCCGAAGGGATATCCACGGCCGCAACCGGCAGCCCACTGGCATTGATCGTCGCGATCACACTGGCGTAAGGCTCTCGCACCTCTCCCGTCAGACCGGTGCCGAGCAAGGCATCCAGCACGATACCGCGCAACTCCGAATGTGCGTTCCAGGCTTGAACCGCGACACCCTCGGACACGGCCTCGGCATGGGCCAATGCCGCGTCGCCTTGTAAACGCAGGGGATCACCCGCCGCCAACACCCGCACATGCCAGCCAGCACGTCGCGCCAGCACGGCCACCCGATAACCGTCGCCGGCGTTATTGCCATGGCCGGCCACAACACTCAACTCGTTAGCCGTCGGCCAATGACGGACCAGTGCGCGCCAGGTCGCCCGCGCCGCGCGCTGCATCAATTCGAAGCCCGATGTACCGGCCGCGATCAGGCTCGCATCGAGGGCTCGGACTTGCGCGGCGCTGTACAGCGCGTCGGGTAAATCATCTTTAGTCTGCGGCATGCGTCTTCGGGCTCCGATGTCTGGCAGAATTATACGCACCTCAGCTCCGGTTTCTCTCGCCTCATGCCCGCTATTACCACAGACCTGCCCGCCCTCGCCCAATCCATCAAGGACTGGGGCCGCGAGCTGGGCTTTCAGCAAGTCGGCATCAGCGGTCTCGACCTGGCCGAGCATGAGCAGCACCTGGAACGCTGGCTCGCGGCCGGCTACCACGGCGAAATGGAGTATATGGGCGCCCACGGCAGCAAACGCTCACACCCGGAAGAGCTGGTGCCCGGCACGCTACGGGTGGTTTCCCTGCGCATGGACTACCTGCCGGGCGACACCGAAATGGCCAAACGCCTGGCACAACCTGCAAAAGCCTACGTCTCGCGTTATGCCTTGGGCCGCGATTACCACAAATTGATCCGCAAACGCGTGCAACAACTGGCGGAAAAAATTCAAGCAGTCATCGGCCCGTTTGGCTATCGCGCCTTTGTCGACAGCGCGCCGGTGCTAGAAAAGGCCATTGCCGAGCAGGCTGGTCTCGGATGGATCGGTAAAAACACTCTGGTCCTGAATCGCCAGGCCGGCAGTTACTTCTTCCTCAGCGAACTCTTTGTTGATCTGCCGCTGCCCATCGACCCGCCTCACGCCACCGAACATTGCGGCCGCTGCACTGCGTGCCTCGATATTTGCCCGACTAACGCCTTCGTCGGCCCGTACGTGCTGGATGCCCGACGCTGCATCTCCTACCTGACCATCGAACTGAAAAGCGCGATCCCTGAAGATTTGCGGCCACTGATCGGCAATCGGGTGTTCGGTTGCGATGACTGTCAGATCGTCTGCCCCTGGAATCGCTTCGCCCGTCCGTCCGGCGAAAGCGACTTCAAGCCACGGCACAACCTGGACAACGCGGAGCTGGCCGAACTGTTCATGTGGGACGAGGACAAATTCCTCAGCAGCACCGAAGGTTCGCCGTTACGCCGAGCCGGTTACGAGCGTTGGCTGCGAAACCTGGCGGTAGGCCTGGGGAACGCGCCGTCGAGCATTCCAGTGCTGGAAGCGTTGAAGGCGCGGCGGGACTATCCGTCGGAGTTGGTGCGGGAGCATGTCGAGTGGGCGTTGAAGCAACATGAACAGCGCGCTGGCAACCATGGAATTCGTCCTTAGCGATTCAAGTTTATCCACTTGGCACTGCGCCCCCTCCCAGTCGACTCAATTAGTCCTTCAGCTTTCAATGAACGCAAAACCATACGCACGGTGTCACGACTCACACCAGGGCAAGCCTCTTCAAGCTCAGTAATCGAAAACGGTAGGGTGCGCTTCAACGCTTCAAATCGAACTCGATCGCTTTTGCCTCCATGGCGCTTATCGATCTTACCAACACGCTCCTCAAACTCCTTGTAAGCGCGAAGAAGCGCACCCCAGAAGTAGTTGAGCCATGGTTGAACGTCGTGCCTGCCTTCATGCCAACCTTGAGAGCTAACCTCAAGCGTTTCGTAGTAGCTTTCCTTTGAGTCCTCGAAGATCCGCTCAAGGCTGATAAAACGGCCTACGCGATAATCAAACTGGTAAAGCAACAACAAGGTAAGCAGTCGAGCTACGCGCCCGTTGCCATCTGAAAAAGGGTGTATGCAGAGAAAGTCGAGAATACTCAACGGGACCAATACCAGCGGATCTGCCAGATTCTGATCCAGTGCTCTGCGGTATTGCATGACCATATCGACCATTGCAATGGGTGTTAGATGTGCAGCGACCGGTTGAAAGCGGATACGTGAACTGCCGTCTGGATGGCGCTCGATGATGTCATTGTTCGTTGCTTTCCACTCCCCGCCATCCTGCGGTAAATAGCGATAAAGCATGCCGTGCAATTGCCGAATGACGCCCTCGGAGAATGGCATCCCCTCTGCTGCTTCATGGATAAGAGAAAGCGCATCGCGGTACCCCGCAACTTCTTGCTCGGAGCGACTTTTCGGTTCGGCATTTTTGATAATCAACGACTTCAACCGACTTGGCGAAACAACCACCCCCTCCAATCGGTTCGATGACTCTGTGGACTCGATGACTGCAAGCTGCTTCAGGTCCTGGAGAATTTCTGGGGACTGGGAAGCGAACAATTGTTGCTTGCCACGGTACTCACCGAGAGCCCGCAACGTCGCGACCTGCAATCCGTTGTAGCGAAGTGTTGAGAGAAATTCAGGAGTAAGTGACCGCATAGATGTTTTACCTGCCAAATAGGGTAATTCAACAACAAACAGGGTAATTCAATAACGGATTACCCCATTTATGCACTTTTTACCCCATTTTCACTGAGTAACCTAAGCGACTTCCTCGACAGGATATTTCGAAGCACACACTTATCAGACCATGCACACCGCTGAAATCAGGCTTCGTCGTTATAAACGAACTTCGGCATTTCCCAATGGAAACGGATTGCCAGCAACCGCAGCAGGAAACCGCCGAACAGCGTGATCAAAATCGCCTGTTCACCGGGCAATTGCAGGTAAAGGCAGAGCATGTAGCACCACGCCGCCGCGAACGAGACGCTGGCGTAGAGTTCGCGGCGGAAGACCAGCGGGATGTCGTTGCAGAAGATGTCGCGCAGGATGCCGCCGAAAACCCCGGTGATCACGCCGCTGACCGATGCCACCAGCATGCCGTGGCCCATTTCGAGGGCGGTCATGCAGCCGATCAGGGTGAACGCCACCAGACCCACGGCATCGAGCACCAGAAACAGCGAGCGCAGATGCCGCATCCAGCGCGCAGCGAAAACCGTGAACATCGCCGCCACCGAGGTCAGCACCAGGTATTCCGGGTGTTTGACCCACGTCAGCGGGTAGTGACCGAGCAGCACGTCACGCACCGAACCACCGCCCAACGCTGTGATGCACGCAATCAGCACCACGCCGAACCAATCCATCCCGCGACGGCCGGCCGACAAGGCACCGGTCATGGCTTCGGCGGTGATGGCGATCAGGTAAAGCATCAGCAACATGGGGGCGGTCCTTGCAGGAAGGCGCGCAGTCTAGCTATTTAGTGGCGGCACCAAAAGAGGGCATTGCACAATCCGTGCAGCCCTCAACTCCATCAGAACTTGATGAAATGCTTGCGGTAGTGCTGCAACTCGGCGATCGATTCGCGGATGTCGTCCAGGGCCAGGTGCGTGCTGCCCTTTTTGAAGCTGTCGCGCACGTCCGGCGCCCAGCGTGCGGCCAACTCTTTCAGCGTCGAGACGTCGAGGTTGCGGTAGTGGAAGAAGCTTTCCAGGGATTTCATGTGGGTATAAAGGAAGCGGCGGTCTTGGCAGATGCTGTTGCCACAGATCGGCGACTTGCCCTTCGGTACCCATTTTTCCAGGAAGGCGATGGTGTCGGCTTCGGCTTCAGCCATGCTGATACGGCTGTCGCGCACCCGTTGGGTCAGCCCGGAGCCGCCGTGTTGACGGGTGTTCCACTCGTCCATGCCGGCGAGGATCTCGTCGCTGTGGTGGATAGCGATCACCGGACCTTCGGCCAAGGTGTTCAGGTCACTGTCGGTGACGATGGTGGCCATCTCGATGATGACGTCGGTATCAGGGTTCAGACCGGTCATTTCCAGGTCGATCCAGATCAGATTCTGCGGGTTTTGCATGAGTCGGCTCCTAGGCAATGCTGCGCAGTTTAGCCTAGGCCGGTGGCCGGGCGTGCTAAACTCGCGGCCGTTTTACCTAATCGCTGCATTCTTGATACGGAACACCCATGGCCAAACGCCAACTCAATCGTCGTCAAAACTGGCGCATCGAAAAGATTCAGGGCGAACGCGCTGCCCGCGCCGCCAAACGCGAGTCCTCGGCTGTCGAGGCACTTGAGGGTGGCGATCTGGGTCCGGAACAGACCGGCCTGGTGATCGCGCACTTCGGTGTGCAGGTCGAAGTCGAAGCCCTCGATGGCGATTTGGCCGGCCAGGTGTTCCGCTGCCACTTGCGCGCCAACCTGCCTGCGCTGGTGACCGGCGATCAGGTGGTCTGGCGTGCCGGCAACCAGGGCATCGGCGTGATCGTGGCGCAACTGCCGCGCAAAACCGAACTCTGCCGTCCGGACAGCCGTGGTCAGCTAAAACCCGTAGCGGCCAACGTCGACATGATTGTCATCGTCTTCGCCCCGCTGCCCGAGCCTCACGCGAATCTGATCGACCGTTACCTGGTCGCCGCCGAGCACGCAGGGATTCGTCCGCTGCTGTTGCTCAACAAGTTCGACCTGATCGACGAGCAGAACGCCCCGGCGTTGAATGCCTTGCTGGCGGTTTACCGCACGCTGGGTTACCCGGTGCTGGAAGTCTCGGCGCACCACGGCAACGGCATGGAGCAACTGCAGGAACAGCTGGACGGGCGCATCAGCGTGTTCGTCGGCCAGTCCGGCGTCGGCAAGTCTTCGCTGGTCAACAGCCTGTTGCCTGAAGTCGAAGCCCGTGTCGGCCCGCTGTCCGAGTTGTCCGGCCAGGGCACTCACACCACCACCACCGCACGGTTGTTCCACTTCCCCGGTGGCGGTGAGTTGATTGACTCCCCAGGTATTCGTGAGTTCGGTCTGGGCCACGTCAGCCGTGCCGACGTCGAAGCCGGCTTCATCGAGTTCAACGACCTGATCGGCACCTGCCGCTTCCGCGACTGCAAGCATGACCGCGAGCCGGGTTGCGCCCTGCTCAAGGCCCTGGAAGAAGGTCGCGTGCAGCAGCAACGGATGAACAGCTACCGCTCGATCATCGCCAGCCTGCCGGAAACCAGCTATTAAGTAGCCTTGATCATTTTCGTGATGCCACGAAAATGATCAGCAGTATCCAGCAGAGACAAGAAAGCCGCGATCATCTCGCGGCTTTCTCATTTTCAGCGTGCGGCTTTGTCCAGCGTCCAGCCCAGCACATCCAAGGCATCACAGCCGTCCTGGATCAACATGTGCGCAGCGTTGGCGAAATGCTCCAGGTCGTGTCCTTCGGCTTCTTTGACGCACAGACAGGTGACGCTGTTGAGCAGATTACGCGCGGCTTTGAGTCGGTGGACGGCGGTTTCCAGGAGATCGGAAGCGCGGGCTTCGGTGTCGATGTATAGCGTCGAGCCGACGCTGAAGTTGCCTTGGAGCGGGTGGTACTTAGCCATTGGTCAAAACTCCGGTTACTGTCGAAAGGTTTCATCTTTGTTTCGACCGGCTAAGATCGGTCACCGAACTGGTGGGGCGACATTGGAACTATAAACAGCTACCTAGATGATTAAAACCCCACCCGATAATTTCGGAAAGCTCCTACAAATCCATTTTGAGAGACATCAACACGACTAAAAACAAACCAAAATTTAATAATTTATTCGAGATTGAGCGCATTCAACAAAATTTTCCGGCGCAATCATATTACTAAACGAAAATCTCTGATCATCCTTTAGCTCAATGACGAGCGAATCAAAAAATATATTACTTACAACTTTTATTTTTAGTATCTCATCGCTACGAATTAGAATCCGACGACAGTAACCAGCAGCATCATCACGAAAATCCAGCCCATCCGAAACAATTTCAACAGCGACCTCTCTGTCGCGCTACCCAACCGTAAAATATGAAAACAATATTATATTCATCAGAACAGACAATACTAACGCTCGACCCAGCACAACATCCTCCAAGTAAAAAAGCGGATCCAACATAAACTTAATCACTGCATAGGTTGGAACCAAGCTCACATAAGCCAAAGCTCTGATTCTTAAACCCACACGTTCATTCCAAATCACCCGCATAAAGACTTCACACCATATCAAACAGATTTACAACCAATCGACTTCCGATCAACTCATCAAGTCCACAAGTCCACAAGTCGCGAAGAAGGGCCATTGGCCTTTAGTCGTTCGGTGACGACTTTCGGCCACAGGTTGCGGGAGCGGCGTTTGGCGAAGCTGTAAGTGAGTTCCTGAATGCGAAACCATGGATAAAAGAGAAAAGTAAGAACAAGCATGACTACATCACTGCCGCCCAAGTAGTTCTTCCTTCCACTTTCCGCCCGTCTTTTTTTTATGTCGCTGAAGGTGTCCTTGAACCACCCGCTCATGTTTGGCTGCACCGCTAGCTGGCTTTTTATGAACGCATCCGACTCACAGTGATTACCCTGCTCGTCGAAATACGGGCCGTTGTTCATGTAAGAGCGGATGTATTCCCAAAAGCCTTTCTGCATCGCCAATGATTTGCCGAAAGGCGAGCCGAGACTGACCATCAATGCAATTTCCGGCCTTTCAAACTGCCACATGCGTATTTCCAGTGAGGCGCTTTGCATGCCACCAATGTGGGTACCAACTAGCTGATATTCATTGGCCACGGCGGTTATGCCATCCCATGGAGCGTGGAGCAGTTCACCTTCGTGTTCGAAATACACTTCACGAGTGCGACGGTTGAACAGGATAGGCAAAGGCAAGGGACGAAGGGTTTCCCATAAAAAAGGAACAAGGAAAAATGCTGCCGACATGATCAGGCCCATGGGAACGCTTTCCCACTTCCCATTGATCATTAACAAAAAAACCATTCCTAGCCCACCCAACCCTATCCACCCGCCAAGGCCTGTAAATTGACCCCGATCCGAATCGCCGCCTGCCCGCAAAGCCAGATAATGTTCGGTGTGCTCATCAGTAATAAACAGCTCCATTGGCTGCTCACCAGTGGGCTTATGCGCTTCCAACAGTACCGTGGGGATAGCGCTGTATCGCGGTTGCTCCGGCGTATTCATATCCATGCCCAGTCCTTGATTTTTACCGCTGGCAGCGTCAGTCCTTCACGCGGTGAATAGATCAAATCGCCCTCAATGCTCCACAAATCCCGCACGCCGTCCTCATGGTAGACGCGCCGGTACGGGGTTACGCCAACTTGTACAGGAATCCGGCTGCCACTATGCCGATCAAAATTTTCACCTGTCCATTTGACTTTTTTGACCCGTTCGGAGTGATATCCGAGGGTATCGCGCCAGATTTCATGGCCCTTGAAGTGGATCATCCCATCCGTCATCTGAATGTTTTTCCCCGGCAGGTTCAGCATCAGGTAGGTCGAGGTGACTTGCCCTTGATAAGGGTGTAACTCTCTCAGTCGGAATACTTCAAAACTGACAGGAAACAGAATGGGATACAGACGCTCCATTGACTGGGTGTAGTTAGTTGACCAATCGTTGTCCGGACGGATACCGAAATGACTGTTTTTTACCCATTTTTCTAGCGGTGAGTCAGTCGTATAGAGCCGGGCGATGACCCCGCCCACAATCACCACGGCGAGCCCCAAAAGCTTGACGCCCAAGTGAGGCACGACATCCAACCCTTTAGAAATAACCGCCGCATCCCCTGCTATCACGGCCGCTCGTGCAATGCGCAGTGCCCGGAAGGCTTGAGCCTGCAGCCTAATGCTCGCCACCGATGCCCCGATTAGCCCCAGATTAACGGAGAAGGTATCAAAGTCACCCGCCTGGAACGCCTCAAAGGCTTCGAAACCGTAAACCACCACATCAAAGCAGAGGAACGCTGACTGCAACAAAGCAGCACCTGCGGCCATTCCCATGGCTCGAACTAACGCGAGCCTCGCTGGAATAGAGTTTTTGCCGCCCTGGCTAATAGCAGAGGTCCAGTTAACCTCTGCCATCCGCTGACCAACTGCCGCGCCTGCTGCTCCAACGCCAGTCAAGACGCCGAAAGCACCAACCCATTTTTTAGTTGTTCCGCTATCTACTAACTGATCCATTGACCAATAAAAATTCAGCCCCGCCATCAACGTCACCAAAACCTTGATCGGTGCTTTATCCCAAGCCCCTTTCAGATCCAGCACGCTACTCAAATCCACACCCGCCGCCAGATTCACCGGCAACGGTGGCAATTTGGTGCTGGTCGGCACCAGATGCATGAACGGCACGCTCTGCCCCACGGCCGCGACCAGCGGTGCAACGCTCAAATGAGCAGGCGCCGCTGGGCGTGTCCCCATCAAGTCGCTGTACCACTCGCCCAACTGACGCGAGGTAACGCCCAACGCCTGGATGCGCTGGTCGCTACGAGCCAGAGCCGCCGCCATGTACAAGCTCCCGGCGGTGCTGGTCGAGTTTTGTGCCTGATGCAGTTGCAACCCAGCCACCGGAGCGATTGCCAGAAACAAGGCCTCAATGCTCGATGCCGGCTTATGTTGCTTCAGTTTGTCGGCAGTCTTGTTCAGTGCATCGGCATACCCGAAAGCGCTGGCAACCTTGCTAGCACCTTCCTGCAACGCCGTCGTGTTGTCGTTGAACGCATCGCCAAGATCAACGAGGTACTTGATCTCGCTTTTGCCAAGCCGTGCGGGTAATCCAAGCAAAGCCCAGAGGAGCCAAGGTTTTCCCGACGCATTGCCGTTCAGGTTGAGGCTAATGGCCTCGGCTCCGATACTGGTGCTGGCCGGCCCCAAGGCACGCCGCTGCGAAATGCAATTCCAGTGCCTCACGCGCCATCGACTGAGTGATGTCGAAATGGCCGCAAGCCGTGTCCATGCTCGACGGACCGGTCACTTGCAGGGTGTTGAACCACGCCACCCAGAGTTGGGCCAGACGCCGCGTGTCGGCGGTATACCGATTGTTTTGGATCTCTTGATCTTTCCACACCTGCTGGAGTTCGTCATAGCGAGTGATAGACGGCAGTTGTGCACTCAGTTGGCGGTCGCCTTCGCTCAGTGACTTGATGACGCCGGCCATCGCCCACTCTTCAGCGTGATGTTCCTGGTAACTGTCGAATGTTTCTTTACGGACACGCATCAGCGCAGCGAGGTCGAGCAGAACGCCCCAGGCGTCATCAATGACCGCGTAAGTTTGCTGCTCGCAAGCCTTCATCTGCTTTCGCACCTTCAACCAATCAGGCGCGTGTTCCGTCTTGGGCTCCGCGCTCCAGCCATAGCTCGTCGCATCGTTGTATTCGCCAATCTGCTTAGCGACCGCGTCAACCTTGCCGCTGAACGGCGCAACACCCGGAACAAAACTTCGCATGATGCGCTGACGCACGGCGGGGTCTTTTCTGGTGGCCTGGTATTGCGCCTCACTCCAGCGAACGGGCGACCATACCAATCCGGCAACGTCGCCCGCTCTTAACAACAGATGGGGTTTGACCCGGGTGTCGATTACCCTGCCCGCACGCGGGGTTTGGGTGAGCTGAGCTTTTTCGACTTGATACTCCACCAACTTGGGTGGACTGCTCTCCCAGACATAGAGCCAACCGTCGCGCAACAAACGCGAGGTGTAATTGAGCGCATGCCCGGTCAAGTCAGGATGACGAGGCCCCAACTCGGGAAACGAGCCGTTCAACGCCGGCAAGTCGTAGGCATCGGTATCGACAGCGACGGTAGGGCCGAGGGCGTATCGCAGGGGCAAAACGGCAGTGAAGAGCGGGCACGTTCCAACGCGGATTTTATTCTGGGCACTCATGCGTTTTTCTCCGGGTTGGCTGGAAGGCTCAGTGCATGCAGAAGCGGCTCAGGCAGGGTGATTTGCGCGGCCAGACCTTTATTGGCCGGTGCTGAGTCGAATTCCGGCGCCTGGTTCTCCCAAGCGCACACTGGCGCGTTGCCATGGCGTAGCCAGACGCTTTCCACGCCGAACCAAAAGCCTGTTGGCCATTGCACGCCGGCCAACCAGGCGCGAAGCAGGACCGAGCCATCCGCCAGGCGCTGCCATAACTCTCGCTGGTGTTCATCAAAAATGCGCAAGCGACGTTGCAGGATCGGTAGCCATTGTTGAGCGCTCTGTGGAGAAGCCAGCCAAACACCGTGTTGCAAGTCGGAGCCGCCCCACCATGCGGCGTAGGCTGCGCTGCCAAGCGAGGCATTCAGCAGAAATGGCCCCGCTGCGCCAATCGGCTCGTAAGCGGTCCCCTTGAAAAGCGATTGAGGAGCGTCTGCGCCGTAGTGCTGGTGAAGCCAATCGATAGCGTCTTCATACTGAGCACCATCAAGCAGGAGCAGTCCTTTGTTCGGGGTGACCAGGGTCATGCTTCACCCCTCTCTGCTGCCTGGGGTTCCTGGGCGACCTCGCATACTGGGCAAATGCCGGAATCGGTTTCACGAAAGACGATGTTCTGTTTGAGTAGTGCTTCCATGGGAAGGGTGTCGATGACCACAGCCTCGGCAGCTTGGGGAGCTGCTGACAGTGCCGCCTGCCCGGTTAGGCCAGCTAGCGGTGAACCACCCTCGACAATGGCCACGCTGCTGAAGATCCCGCCCGAGTTGATCACGATGTGGTGACCGCCAGCCTTGAGCGTCAGGCTCATCCCCGCATCGATTACCACGTTCGCAGCGGTGACGTGGGCCTGTGGACCGGCCTGAATCACCAGCGTGCCGCCTGCCGTGGTGCTGCTATTACCGGTGATGGTGATCAGTTCATTGCCGCCGATCACCGTGTTGCGCACGCCTTGGGTGGTGTGCAACTCGTCGCCCTTGATCAGGCTGGCGCTGTGGTTGTCCACCTGTTCGAAACGGTCGTTGCTGATCAGGCTGTGGCTGTCGCGAGTAATCTGTTCACGGCGGTCGTTACCGATCTGGGTGTCGCTGTCGTTGAGGATCAGTTGGTCTAGGTCGCGCTCGGCGCGCAGGTAGATTTGTTCCTGCCCGGCGCGATCTTCAATCGACAGCTCGTTGTAACCACCGGTGTGTGGGGAGCTGTGGCTGCGCAATACGGTTTTGGTTTTGTGCTCGGGCAAGGTGTACGGCACGGACGTGACGGTGTTAGCCACGCAACCGGTGATCAATGGTTGGTCGGGGTTCCCTTCCAGATAAGTCACCACCACTTCCATGCCGATGCGCGGGATGGTCACCGAACCAAAATTTTCCCCGGCCCAACTGGAGGAAACCCGCAGCCAGCAACTGCTTTTTTCGCTGTTGAGTTCGGTCCGATCCCACGGCAGCTCGACACGGACACGGCCATATTCATCGCAATAAATCTCTTCGCCGGCCGGCCCGGTAACACGGGCGGTCTGGCTGACCAGCACGGTTTTGCGTGAACGCATCGGCGGACGGTAGAGCACGTCCCAGGGAATGGCGCGAAAGCTGTTGCGATAGCCTTGGGTAAAGCCGTCTTCGGGTTTGACGTCGCTGGTGATGGCCTCTTCCAGTGACTGCGGTTGTTTTCCAGCGTGCGTCACGCTGAGCAACAACCACAAATCGTTGCAGGTTTTGCGCGGGTGTTCGGTCAGGTCGAAGTAGTGACCGCAGCGCAGCGTCGGCTGGTCACTTTTGCCCTCGGTCAACTGGTAATCGGTGCGGTGCCGCTCCAAGGTCTGGCGAGCGAGTTGTTTGCCGCGCTTTTCGTTCTCGATGAACTCCGGGTAACGATAGTCTTCAAGCTCTGGGCTGAACTCGGCGGTGAAGCGACTTTCCAGCAACAGACTCGGCCGTTTCAGGTCATAGTCCCGGCGCGTGACCGTGCTGGTGCGGGTGCTGAAACGCATGGAAAACTGGCTGACCACCGGGTGCTCTGCCACCATGCCGGAGTCTTGCTGATAAGGGGTTTCGCCCAGTTTGGGGAACCAGGTCTGGTCGTCGGTGAACACCAACAAATGACCGTCTGCCGAGTGCTGGTGATGCCACGCGATGCCGTCCTCGGCGCACAGGCGCTGGACGAGTTCGAAATCGCTTTCCCCGTATTGAGTGCAGTATTCGCGCTCGGGGCTGGTGCTGACATGGAAGGTAAACGCATCGGCCTGAATGCCGTGACCTTTGAGCACCTGAGCAATGATTTGCGGCACCGTCAGGTGCTGGAAAATCCGCTGATTGTGGCTGAACTGCAAATAATGCAGCGTCGGTACGAGGGTCAGGTGATAACGGGTCAGGCGCTTGCCGGCCTCACCCACGAACACGTCTTCGATCCGACCGTGAAGGCCTTCGCCGTTAAGACCGAACTGGAGAAATGCGGGTTGGCTGAGCAGACTTTCGAGATCGAAATCCGGGTGTTCGCTGACCAGTTCAATCTGGATCGCGTACAAGGCGCTGATGGCCTCAACACCGTCAAAGGCGAGGACTTTGAAATCGTTACGAACCGCGGGGATGTGCAGCGCAAAATGCGCCGTATTGGCCGATCCGAACACACGCTTATCCTTAAGCAAAGAGGAAATGAAGCGCGATGTCCAAACCCTCCATGGTCTGTGCACGCGAAATTGGCGGGCACGCTAACAAGGCAGGCAAAGGATAGATGTAGGACTAATCTTTAAACCCAGAAGGAAGCTTCGCTATCGAAGGTCAGCCTCTCAATGAACGACAAAATACCGATTGGTAGGATCCCCCCAGCAGGCACAAAAAAGCCGACATCGCTGTCGGCTTTTTTATGGGTCACTGCTTCGGGGGCTCACCCGGTTTCGGTGCCGGGCTGTCGAAGAGGTTCAAGCGCTCGCGAAGCTCATGCGCCGGCAACGGTTCTTTATCCGCTGGCAACGCATTGGGGTCGGCTGGTGTGGCGGGCACTTCGCCCGGGCCACCCTGCCCTTGCGTCGGCTCTGGAGCTGGTTCCGCACCTTGCGAACCTTCGATGGCGCGCTGGGCTTTCTTGGTCAGCACCACGATGTCGATACGGCGATTGACCGGGTTGAACGGGTTCTCGCGATCGAACAACGCCGACGAGGCATAACCGACGACGCGCGCCACCTGCGCATCCGGATAACTGCCGGCGATCAGTGCACGACGTGCAGCGTTGGCGCGGTTGCTCGAGAGCTCCCAGTTACCAAAGTCACCGGTGCCCGTGTACGGTTTGGCATCGGTGTGGCCGCTGATGCTGATCTTGTTCGGCACCGCTTTGATGGTGTCGGCCATGGCCAGCAGGATGTCTTCGAAGTACGGCTTCAGACGGGCACTGCCAGAGTCGAACATCGGCCGGTTTTCAGCGTCCACGATCTGGATGCGCAAACCGTCCGGCGTGATCTCAAACAGAATCTGGTCTTTGAATTTCTTGAGTTGCGGGTTCTCTTCGACCTTGTTCTGCAGTTCTTGCAGCAACAGCTCGAGACGTTCCTTCTCGACCTGCTCGGCCATCCCTTCAACCTGCTCGGCGTCGATGGTCACCTTGTCCGGCTGCGGCTGGGATTTCACCTCGGGGTTGAGGGTGTTTTCCGGCGCCAGGGTCGGCGTGCCGCCCAAGTCGATGATGTACGGCGTGCCGCTTTCGGAAAAACCGACCGGGTCCTTGAAGTAACCGGCGATGGCGATCTTCTGCTCAGGTGTTGCGGTGGACAGCAGCCACAGCACCAGAAAGAACGCCATCATCGCCGTCGCGAAGTCCGCGAAGGCGATTTTCCAGGCGCCCCCGTGATGCCCGCCGGCGATGCGCTTGACGCGCTTGATGATTATCGGCTGGTTATTTTCCATGATCTAAGTGCCCTGTCTCACAAATACTGTTCCTTTTTGGCGGTGTCTGTTGTCGCCATACTGCGTTGCCGCTCCTCGCCATAGCCGGCTATGACTCGTCGCGGCGCCTTGTCTGGCAACAACAGCCACTCGCCAAAAAGGAACGTATTTGCAAGACAGGACACTAGCGACCGCGAACCGCTTGTTCCAGCTCAGCAAAGCTAGGACGGTGCGCCGGGTACAGAACCTTGCGGCCAAACTCTACCGCCAGCGATGGCGGCATGCCGGAAGCGGAAGCGACCAGCGAGGCCTTGATGGCTTCGTAGACGTTCAGCTCTTCCTTGGCATCGTGGGCCAGGGAATGGGCCAGCGGACCGAAGAAACCGTACGCCGCGAGAATACCGAAGAAGGTACCGACAAGTGCCGCACCCACGTGCAGACCGATGGATTTCTGGTCGCCTTCGCCCAGGGAGGCCATGGTCACCACGATACCGAGTACCGCCGCGACAATGCCGAAACCGGGCATGGCGTCGGCGATGCCGTTCACCGCGTGAGACGGATGCTCGAGGTCTTCCTTGAGGCTATAGAGTTCCATGTCGAACAGGCCTTCCAGCTCATGGGGAGCCATGTTGCCGGAGGACATAATGCGCAGGTAATCGCAGATGAACGCAGTCATGCGTTCGTCTTTTAGCACGGTCGGGTACTTGGCGAAGATCGGGCTCGCGGCAGCATCTTCGATGTCGCCTTCAATGGCCATCATGCCTTCGCGGCGGCTCTTGTTGAGGATCTCGTAAATCAGGCCAAGCACTTCAAGATAGAAGGTGTGGTTGAAACGCGAACTGAACATGCTCAAGGATTTCTTGAGCACGTGCATGGTCATGTAACTAGGGTTGGCCTGGAGGAATGCGCCAAGGGCCGCGCCACCGATAATCAACACCTCGAAAGGCTGAATAAGGGCGGCAATTTTGCCATGGGAGAGCACGTATCCGCCGAGCACGCTCGCGAATACGACGATGATGCCGATTAATTTAGCCATAGGTAGGAGAGCACTTACTGAGTCGGGTTCAAGGTCATATTCGGAAGTTAAAAAATCTCTTCTTCTACTTATCGGCAAAACTGCGCCAGACTATAGCCAGTTCAGGCGAAAAGCCAATTTGGCCCGATCCGGGCATAGGTAATGCAGACGATGATCGCGTCCAACCATGGCTAACGAAACGAACGTTCCAACTCCAAAACCGACCACTCTTGAAGGCTGGGTCAAGCTTCTCGATGGCGTGCGCCTGCCCGTTCCGCAAGCCAGTCACGACCGTGTCTGCAAGGCCATCGCCAACAGTCGCAGCTCCCTGCGCGATATCGCGGAACTGATACAGGACAGCCCGGCGCTGGCGCTGAGTGTGATTCGCGAAGCCAACCGCCACACCCATGGCAGCATGACCGAGCCCGCAGAAAACCTTGAGGTGGCAATCAATCGCCTCGGTTTGAAGCGCACCGAAGAGCTGCTCGCCCGCCTGCCCGCCGAACCTCAGTCCGATATCCCGGTTGCCCTGCGTCAGTTGCAGCTGATCAGCCAGCACGCGACTCAACAGGCCAACGGTTTTTTTGCCAGTCGCCTGGCCCGGCTGTGGCAGGACATTCACTGGGGCAGCCTGCTGTTTCTCTCGCCGCTGTGGCCGATGGCGTTGACCCATCCGCAGCTGCTCGAAGAATGGGAGCTGCGGGTCATCCATAAAGGCGAGTCGGCGCACAAAGTCGAGAAGCAATTGTTCGGCGCACGCCTGCTGGAAATCTGTCTGGCGCTCGTGGACATCTGGCGCCTGCCGATCTGGGTGCAGCAGGGTTATCGGCTGTTGCTCAACGAGCAGCGTGAGCTGGTGAAAGTGCTGCGCATCGCGCGTGACAGTGATCATCCACTGCGCCAGCAGAACCGCCTCGATGACGATCCGACCCTGCGCCGCTGGCTCAATCAACCGGCCAATACGGTGCTGCTGGCCAACGGTCTGGCGCTGTCGGCACAACACGCCTGGGACAGCCCTCACAGTGAACGCTGGCAATACCTGACCAGCCTTTACCTGCAAATGCCGATGGACGAAGTGCAGCAGCAGTTGCACCAACAAGCCGCCAACAGCGCCCGTCATCATGCGATGCCAGACCTTTGGCACCCGGCCGTTTCACTGATCTGGCCGTGGGGCATGAACCGCGTTCACGCCGGATTGCTGCCAGCCCCGGCACCGACTGCCGAAGACCTGGCGAAATGGCGCAGACAGTGTGCCGAGTTGCTGGTCGAACCCAGCCGCTTCACCAACGCCATGCACCTGACCACGTCTGCCCGGGACGCTTTGGTCGCGTGCGGCATGCGTCGGGTGATGATCCTGATGGCCGACCGCACTCACGCCAATCTGCGAGTGCACCAGACGGCCGGGCTGCCAAAAGAAGTGGCCGGTCTGAACTTCGTCGTCAGCCAGAGCACCGTGCTGCAACGCCTTCTCTCGCAGCAGGCCCAGGTACGCCTGACGCCGGCCAACAACGCACAATTTTCCGCCCTGTTACCGGCCAGCCTGCGCTCGCAGTTCGGCGGCGAACACCTGCTGCTACGCTCACTGGTCAATAACGGCCGGGTCATCATGATTGTGGCGGCGGATCAGGGTGGCGGGCCGTTCTCGGAAATCACCGTGCAAGCCTTCGGCAAAACCGCGCAGTGCATCGAGAAAGCGCTGCACAGCTTTAGCTCCCGTGGCCAATAAGGCTGCGCTACAATCCCCCCCTTTGTGCTCTGGAGACCTCACATGTCTGACTTCTCTGGCTTGGCGCTGGTCATTGAGCCGAGCGACTTGCTCGCCCGTCTCGACGCCCGCGAACTGATTTTGGTGGACCTGACCAGCAGCGCCCGCTATGCCGCAGGGCATATCCCCGGCGCGCGTTTTGTCGATCCGAAACGCACGCAACTCGGTCAGGCGCCTGCGCCGGGACTGATGCCGCCGCAAGCGGCACTCGAAGCGTTGTTCGGCGAACTGGGCCACAACAAGGACGCGGTCTACGTCGTCTATGACGACGAGGGCGGTGGCTGGGCCGGTCGCTTTATCTGGCTTCTGGATGTCATCGGCCACAGCCACTACCACTATGTCGACGGCGGCCTGACGGCCTGGCTGGCTGAAGGTTTGCCAATGTCGATCCAGATCCCGGCGCCGGTCGGCGGCGCGGTTGCGTTGACCCTGCACGACGAACCCACCGCCACCCGCGAATACCTGCAAAGCCGTCTCGGTGCCGCCGACCTGGCAATCTGGGACGCACGCGGGCCGCTGGAGTACTCCGGCGAGAAAGTCCTGGCGGCCAAGGCCGGGCACATTCCCGGCGCGGTCAATTTCGAATGGACCGCGGGCATGGATCAGTCGCGCCACCTGCGCATCCGCACCGACATGCCGCAGATCCTGGAAAAACTCGGGATCAGTAAAGACAAAGAAGTCATTACCCACTGCCAGACTCACCATCGTTCTGGCTTCACCTATCTGGTGGCCAAGGCTCTCGGTTATCCGCGGGTCAAAGGCTACGCCGGTTCCTGGGGCGAATGGGGCAACCACCCCGATACGCCCGTAGAGATTTAAGGTTTTTAAGGACAGTTAATGAATAAGCGTTTGTTTATCCTCAGCCAATACCTGCTGCCCCATCACCTGCTGTCGCGACTGGCCGGGTGCATTGCCGAATGCCGCGTGCGCTGGTTCAAGAATGCCTTCACCGCCTGGTTCGCCAAGCGTTATCAGGTGGACATGTCGCAGGCGCTGGTCGAAGACCTGACCGCCTACGAGCACTTCAATGCGTTCTTCACTCGTGCCTTGAAGGACGGCGCTCGCCCGCTGGACGAGACGCCAGGCGCGATCCTCAGCCCGGCCGACGGCGCGGTCAGCCAACTCGGCCCGATCGAACACGGTCGTGTGTTCCAGGCCAAGGGCCACAGCTTCAGCGTGCTGGAATTGCTGGGCGGCGACGCGGACAACGCAGCGCCGTTCATGGGCGGTGATTTCGCGACTATTTATCTGTCACCGAAGGACTACCACCGCGTGCACATGCCGCTGGCCGGCACCCTGCGCGAGATGGTCTACATCCCGGGCCGGATCTTCTCGGTCAACCAGACCACCGCCGAAAACGTTCCGGAACTGTTCGCCCGCAACGAGCGTGTGGCATGCATTTTCGACACCGAACGCGGGCCGATGGCCGTGGTGCTGGTGGGCGCAATGATCGTGGCGTCGATCGAAACCGTTTGGGCCGGGCTGGTCACGCCGCCAAAACGCGAGCTGAAAACCTTCCGCTACGACGAAGCTGCCCGTGCGCCAATCCATTTGGAGAAAGGTGCAGAACTGGGCCGGTTCAAACTGGGTTCGACCGCTGTCGTGTTGTTCGGGCCTGATCAAGTGAAGTGGGCTGAAGAACTGACGGCCGGTTCGCCGGTGCAGATGGGCCACGGCATGGGCCTGCCAAAAACCTGATTTTCTGATTTGCCCCCTCGACCGGGTTCGAGGGGGCAGACCACACCCCTCCCTTAGTTATAACTGCTACAGTCAGGTCATTCACTGCCCCTTTCCCGGTTGGAGTTTTTCCACGGCATGAATGAGACCAGCCCCCACCTGCTGCTGCGCGCGCCCATCCCGATACAGGCGCGCCTGTCGTTCTGTGAAGCCACCCCGCGCGATCTCAAGCGTTGGATCGCCAATCTGCCCAAAGCCAACATCGGCGAAACCGCCCGCCAGCTGTATCAAGGCTTGAGCGAACTCAACCAACTGCTCACGCCCAGCGACAATCGCCTGCAATTGCTCGAACTGCTGCGGCCCGAGGTGTATTACGTCTGCAAACACCTTGAGCAGCATTTCCTGCATCAGTCGATTGTCCTCGACGAGCGTTCCCGCAAGATCGCCAACCTCTGCCAGGCGCTGCAAAGTCACTTGGCCATTGGTTACAAACAGATTGTCGTGCGCATCACACCGAAGTTCAGCAAGGACCGTGCGCCGCTGCTGACCCAAGCGCTGCAACGAGCGATCCATTGCCTGAACGGGCCGCTGATTCGCTCGACTAAACTCTATTGCCCGGTGCCGGAAGGCCTGTGGCTGGAGCTGCATCAGCTCTACCGGATCGCCTGCGCACACCGGCTCCAGCATTTGAGCCTGCGCGATGAGTTGGCCAGCCAGACGCAAAACCTGAGCATCGAACAGACTTACGTGGTCGCCTTGCTGCTGGGCGCCTCGCGTTGCAATCAACTGCGTCAGAACCAGATTGCCCGAGTGGCCGAGGTGCTTGAGCCTTGGAGCCAATGGATCAAGCTGCAACCCGGCAACCCGTCCATCGGTCTGTTTGCCGTCGCGCCCGACCTCGACTCCGGGCCGCGTTACCGCACCAAGTTCCGGGCCGAGCAGCAGGAGCGTTTGCTGGGAATCGATCCGCAGCCTCTGGTCGCGGCCATCGAAGGCTATTTGCAAAAAACCGACAGCTCATCGCCGCTACCCGTACCGTCGGAACTGAGCCTCGACACGTTGCAACACCTCAGCGCTGCGTGGGGCCAGGCTGCCGAGCGCAGCTTCCAGCGTACCGTCGGCCAAGGTACTTTGACCTTGTGCGTGGGCATGAGCGCGCTGCATTTTTATCTGGGTGGGCAACGCTCATTCAGCGACATCTTGAAAAACCCTGGTGCCCGGCTTGCACAATTTTCGGCGACGCCTGTCACAGGCAGGGAAAAGGACCCATGGCACCAAGCCTTCGACGCCGCGCCCCAAGGCACTGCGGACGCTCTGCTGCCCTACGAAGAGATCGAATACCCGCAGCTGCTGAACGACGACAGCCACGAGGCATCCGACCGCAATCAGCACTTCCCGACCCACGTCCTGTCAGTGATCAATCACAGCCCCGGCGGTTATTGCCTGGCTTGGCCCGGCGCGGTGCCTGCCGAGTTACAGGCGGGGGAGATGGTCGGCATCGAGGACGCTGCCGGCCAGGGTTGGAGCATCGCGGTGGTGCGCTGGATCCGCCAGGTGCGCGGCGGTGGCACGCAGATGGGCATCGAGCAGGTTGCGCCCTTCGCCGAGCCCTGCGGCCTGCAACTGGTGCGCACCCGTGATGACCACAGCCAATACCTGCGCGGTCTGTTGCTGCCGCAAATCAGCGCCATCGACCTGCCCGCCACTTTGCTCGCGCCGCGCCTGCCCTTTCAGGAGGGCAACAAGATCATGATCAACACCAACGGCGACGAACGCAGGGTCGGGCTGGATCGGCGGGTGTCGAGCACCAACAGCTTCAATCAGTTCGCCTACCGTCCCCTGGAGACAGCCAAAAACGACAACGCCGCAGTGAGCGGCGCTGAGGAGAATTTTGATTCGTTGTGGAAATCGCTTTGAGGGGCAGGCGGCAGACCGGAGGTGAAGCCATCGCGGGCAAGCCTTGCTCCTACAGGTCGGCGGTGAACACAAAAATGCGCTTCACCGCCGACCTGTAGGAGCAAGGCTTGCCCGCGATGGGCCCGATCAGGCAGCCCAGATTTCAGAGTTGCCCGTCACGATCCCGGAATCCCAGCAGATACAGCACGCCATCCAGCCCAAGGGTGGAAATTGCCTGCTTCGCCGACTGCTTCACCAGCGGCTTGGCACGGAACGCCACGCCCAACCCGGCAATCGCCAGCATCGGCAAATCGTTGGCACCGTCGCCAACGGCGATGGTCTGCTCCAGACGCAAGCCTTCCTTGTGCGCCAGTTCTTTCAGCAGATCGGCCTTGCGCTGCGCGTCAACAATCGGCTCGACCGCCACGCCGGTGACCTTGCCGTCGACCACTTCCAGTTCGTTGGCGAACACATAGTCGATACCCAGTTTGGCCTGCAGTTGCTTGGCGAAGTAGGTGAAGCCGCCCGACAGAATCGCCGTCTTGTAGCCCAGGCGTTTGAGTTCGGCGAACAGGGTTTCAGCGCCTTCGGTCAGGCGCAGGGAGGCGCCGATCGAGTCCAGCACGCTGACGTCCAGCCCTTTGAGCAAGGCCAGGCGCTCCTTGAAGCTGGCGCGGAAGTCCAATTCGCCGGACATCGCCCGTTCGGTGATCGCAGAAACCTGATCGCCCACGCCGGCAGCCTTGGCCAGTTCGTCGATGACTTCGGCTTCGATCAGCGTCGAGTCCATGTCGAACACCGCCAGACGACGGTTGCGGCGGAACAGCGAATCTTCCTGGAAGGCGATGTCGACGTTCAGTTCTTGAGCGACGCTGAGGAATTCGGCCCGCAGCGCTTGCGGATCAGCCGCTTCACCACGAACGGAAAACTCGATGCAGCCCTTGCCCTGATCGGCCGGAGTGTCCAGCGGCATGCGCCCGGACAGACGATCGATGTGGTCGATGTTCAGGCCATATTTGGCGGTGATCGAACTCACGGCCTGCAGTTGCCCGGCGGTCACTTTGCGGGTCAACAGGGTCACGATGTGGCGTTTCTTGCCCTGATTGCCGACCCACTGCTGATAATCCTCTTCGGACACCGGCGTGAAACGCACTTGCTGATCGAGCTTGTAAGCCGTAAACAGGATGTCCTTGAGCACCGACTTGCCTTGCTCGGTGTCAGGAATTTCAACCAGGATGCCGAACGACAAGGTGTCGTGGATCACTGCCTGACCAATGTCGAGAATGTTCACACCACCCTGGGCCAGAACACCGGTAATGGCCGCAGTCAGACCCGGACGGTCGACTCCCGTGATGTTTATCAGGACGATTTCGCGCAAGGCGCACCCCCGCAGGTGGAAAAAAACCGCATTCTACCCACTTTCAGTGGCCATCGGGCACCGTGAGCGCTTTGACGGTCTAGGGCCTGTCGCTATACTGCGCGTCAACTTCACGGACAAAAGAGCCGAGCTCAAGTGAACCGGCCCACGCCAGTAAAAACCGATAACTTCTTTCTGCTGATCTTCCGTGCACTGCGCCACCGCCGTGTACCGATTGCATTACGCATCGCCAGCCATAACGTGATCCTGGTCGCTCTGGCCCTGGTGATCTATGCCTGTGTGATGGGTTTGCAGTTCAAGCAGGCCATGCACGAGCAGGCCGATGCCCTGGGCGAGAGCCTGACCACGCAGACCGCCACGTCCGCCACGGAGCTGTTGGTGTCCAACGACATCCTCAGCCTCAACGTGTTGCTCAACAACCTGACCAAAAACAAGCTGGTGGCCCACGCCGCCATCTACAGCGTGGATAACCGCATCCTCGCCGAAGCCGGTCAGCGCCCCAAGCACAGCCTGCTGAGCGAAGCCGAAGGCATGTACCAGAGCAAGATCACGTTCCAGGATGTCACCGCCGGGCAACTGCGCATCAGCCTGGATATGGATCAGTTCCAGCAGCCGATGACCATCAGCCTGCAAAGCATGGGCATTTTGAGCGCGATTCTGCTGGCGCTGTCCCTGGCACTGAGCCTGCGTCTGGGCCGGCACCTCTCCACACCGCTGCTGCAATTGCGGGTGTGGCTGCGCAATATCGACGAATACACCCCGGCCACCGAGCGTCAGGATGAGATCGGTGACCTGGCTCGCCAGCTGCACGCCAACTTCGCACCGGAGCCGGCCGAGCCGGAACCGGAGCCGGAACCCGAGTTCGATGACAGCGATTACGACAGCGACGAGGCCGATCCGGCCTTCGAAGTGCGTAACCTGCGCGATCCAAGCTTTGACGAAACCCGACCGGTGGCAGGCCTCAAGCCAGCCCCACGGCAAATTGTCAGTACTGTCGAAGACGATGAGGATGACGAAGATCCGTTTGCCGACCTGCGTGATGACTCGGCAAACAGCGCGCCGAAGCCGGCAGCGAAACCACAGATCTCGAACGTTCCGCAGCACAGCGCGGTACTGGCCGTGCAACTGGGTGCTCAGGATCAGCTGCGTCGCCTGCCCCGCACACGCCTGGAAGAATTGCTCAAACGCTATCGCGACTGCCTCGATCAGGCCGCCTCGCTCTACCAGAGCGAACTGCACACCCTTAACGATGGAAGCACGCTGATGCTGTTCCACACCGAAGACAGCGGCGACGACTACCTGACCAACGCCATCTGCTGCGGTGAGTTGTTGCGAGCGCTGGGCCATCAGCTGCAGATCGAAGTCGCCGACAGCGGCATCACCCTGCAATTGCAGCTGGGCCTGACCCTGGGTGACGAGCTGTTCGGCTTGAGCCAGATTGATCTGCTGCTGACCGAAACCGCTCAGGATGCGCTGGCCCTGTCGCAACACAGCCGCAACCTGCTGCTGGTGGAGCGCAAGATCGGTGACGACGCGCTGATCCGCCAGCGCGCACGGATCCGCCCGATCGCGAGCCCGGAAGGCGCTTGCTGTGTAGAGCGGCTGATGGAGCCTTATCCGTCGATGCTCGAGCGACAACTGGCGCGGATGCATGAGCGTCGGGCGTAGTCGCCTCGTTATAAAGAAGCCCGCACACGAGTGATCGTCTGCGGGCTGATCGTTCCCACGCTCTGCGTGGGAATGCCTCCAGGGACGCTCCGCGTTCCAGCCTCACCTCAACTCACCGCCTGGCACCGATGTGACGCAGAGCGTCACGGGCTGCATTCCCACGCAGAGCGTGGGAACGATCATCACCGAACGGCAGAAACAACAAAGCCCGCACATGGCGGGCTTTGCTTTGGATCAATCCAAGCATTAGAACCTGAACACTTCCATATCGGTCCGGATCGGCGAAGCCATCGGGATCTTCGGTTGTTTTCCCTGCTCCGCCGCAGGCGCGACAGGCTTGGTAGCCGGCTTTTTTGGTGCTTCGGCGATCGGTGGCTGATTGGCCAGTGGCTTGAGCGCCGTCGACAGTTGCCCGGCCAGACGCTGCAGCAATACACCCTGAGCCTGAACCTGAGCCGCCGTTCCACCGGCATGCTGTTCCTGCAGATGAATGATGCGGTTATCGCGAACCTGGCCCCGACGGTCGATCAGACGCCATTGCGCATCAAGGATCGCCGGTTGCGCCTCACCCGAGTCCAGACGAGTAATCGTCAGAAGAACCTGTACATCCGGCGTGAAGCCCACTGTCGCAGGCGCCAGCACCACGCGCTGGCTGTCCAGATGCCCCGCTACCTGACGCAGCAACAACTGATCGATATCGGACGACAGGCTACCCGCCCAGCGACCATCAGTCGAAGCTTGCAGGCTGCCATCCGGCTGTCGTTGCAACAACGTTTCGCGTTGCAGGTAATCAGCCACCGTTACCGGACCCAGCAATACAGCCATGCCCGCGCTTTGCGCAGGCTGAGCTGGGCTTCCACTGTCCAGTTGATACAGCGACACCGGTTGGTGAACGCTGCAACCCGCCAGGCCAAGAACGCCAGCGAGCATCAAAATAAAAGGAAGGCGCAGAGCAGTCATCGTCCCATCCAGGTGGTTGCCACAAGGCTAACCACAGTGAAAATACTCAATAAATATGAAGAACGCTCGGCCACGCCGGCGCTTGAAAGGCCATATCATCCGTGAATATGCGTTCCGACTCCAGCGCCAAAGTGTCGATCTACGCGTTAAATCGTAGATCGAGCGCTCTAGGACGCTTAATTGAGGTTTTCGACGAGCAGCGCATCTACCCTCTGAAAGCCACGTGGCAGTTTGTTACCACGACGCCCACGTTCACCTTTGTAGTGTTCGAGGTCGTCTGCTTTCAGTGACAAGGTACGTTTTCCGGCCTGCAGCACCAACGTGGCGCCATCCGGCAGTACCGCGATGTCCGTGACATATTCTTCGCGACTGGCGACACGCTCACCGGAGATCCCGATGATCTTGTTGCCTTTGCCCTTACCTAATTGTGGCAGATCGCTGATCTTGAAGATCAGCAGGCGACCTTCGGTGGTCACCGAGGCCAGCCAGTTTTGCTCACGATCAGCCACCGGCCGCGGCAGAATCACCTTGGCATTGTTCGGCAGGCTCAACAACGCCTTGCCCGCCTTGTTCTTGGCTTGCAGGTCTTCACCCTTGACCACGAACCCGTAACCGGCGTCAGACGCGATCACATACAGCGAATCGTCTTCCGGCATCAGCACGCATTCGAAGCTCGCCCCGGGTGGCGGCGTCAGACGACCGGTCAGCGGTTCGCCCTGGCCACGGGCCGATGGCAACGTGTGGGCGGCCACGGAATAGCTGCGACCGGTGGAGTCGATAAACACCGCAAACTGGTTGGAGCGACCGGGCGCCAAGGCCTTGAAACCATCCCCGGCCTTGTAGGAAAGCCCGGTGGCGTCGATTTCGTGCCCTTTGGCAGAACGAACCCAGCCTTTTTCCGACAGGACGACGGTCACTTTCTCGTTCGGCAGCAGATCATGCTCGGTCAGGGCCTTGGATTCGGTGCGCTCGACGATGGGTGAACGACGGTCGTCTCCGTAGGTTTCGGCGTCCTTGATCAGTTCGGTGCGTACCAGTTTTTTCAGCTTGGCTTCACTACCCAGCAGGGCTTGCAGCTTGGCCTGCTCCTTGAGCAGTTCATCCTGCTCGGCACGCAGCTTCATTTCTTCCAGTCGCGCCAACTGACGCAAACGGGTGTCAAGAATGTAATCGGCCTGGATTTCGCTCAGGGCGAAACGCGCGATCAGCGCCGCTTTCGGGTGTTCCTCGGTACGGATGATGTGAATCACTTCATCCAGGTTGAGGTACGCGATCAACAAACCGTCCAACAGGTGCAGGCGGCGCTCGACCTTGTCGAGGCGGAATTGCAGGCGGCGGCGCACGGTGTTGACGCGGAACTCCAGCCACTCCACCAGCAACGCACGCAGGTTTTTCAACTGCGGCTTGCCGTCCAGACCGATGATGTTGATGTTGACCCGATAGCTCGACTCCAGCTCGGTGCTGGCGAACAGGTGCTGCATCAGCGCATCGTGGTCAAAGTTTTTGCGTGCGCCCGGAATAATCACGATCCGGCACGGGTTTTCGTGGTCGGATTCGTCCCGCAGGTCAGCGATCTGTGGGGCCTTGGACGGCTTGGCCTGCATCATGGCCGCGATCTGCTCCAGCACCTTGGCACCGGAGACCTGATGCGGCAGCGCGGTAACGATGATGTCGCCGTCTTCAATGTGGTACACGGCGCGCATGCGCACCGAACCCTTGCCGGTTTCGTACATTTTCAGCAGATCGGCGCGGGGCGTGATGATTTCCGCTTCGGTCGGGTAATCCGGGCCCTGAATGTGTTCGCAGAGCTGTTCGACCGTGGCTTTGGGCTCATCGAGCAAACGCACGCACGCTGCCGCGACTTCGCGCAGATTGTGTGGCGGTACGTCGGTGGCCATGCCCACGGCGATGCCGGTGGTGCCGTTGAGCAGGATGTTCGGCAAACGCGCCGGCAACACCAGCGGCTCGTCGAGCGTGCCGTCGAAGTTCGGGCCCCAGTCCGCAGTGCCCTGGCCCAGCTCGCTGAGCAGCACTTCGGAATAACGCGACAACCGCGCCTCGGTGTAACGCATGGCGGCGAAGGACTTGGGATCATCCGGCGCACCCCAGTTACCCTGGCCGTCAACCAGCGTGTAGCGGTAACTGAACGGCTGGGCCATCAGGACCATGGCTTCGTAGCAGGCCGAATCGCCGTGCGGGTGGAACTTACCGAGCACGTCACCGACGGTACGCGCCGACTTCTTGTGCTTGGAATCGGCGTCCAGCCCCAACTCGCTCATCGCATAGATGATGCGTCGCTGTACCGGTTTCAGGCCATCGCCGATATGCGGCAAGGCACGGTCCATGATCACGTACATGGAGTAGTTGAGGTAGGCATTTTCGGTGAAGTCAGCCAGTGACCGGCGTTCTACACCGTCCAGGCTGAGATCAAGGGAGTCGCTCATGCGGGCCTCATTGGTTCGTTGTCTGGCGCAGCAGCATGGTGCCACCGCGCTGGGTAAATTCAAGTTTGTTCAGCGCGCTCATACCGAGCAGCACTTGTTTGCCATCCAGGCCTGGCACGACGAGGGCGCGCACATCACGCAGCACAATGTCGCCCAGTTGCAGCCGGTCAATGCGGGTTCGATAGCCCTGGGTCAGCCCATTGGCCGTGCTCAGGGTCACCCCGAAACCTTTTTCCAGTTTCAGCCGTTCGGCCATTTCCGCCGGGACTGACACGTCGGTCGCTCCGGTATCGAGCATGAAATCCACCGGCTGGCCGTTGATCTGGCCGCTGGCGACGAAGTGCCCCTGATTGTTGCTTGCCAGTTTCACTTCGATAAAATCTTCGCCCTGCTCCGAGCTGACCACGACATTAGGGTTCTGCTGATGTGCTTCCCACTGGCCGAAAAACCGTGTGGCCAGAAACAGCGCCGCGCACCAGGCCAGCACCATCAATACCCGACCGGCGCGTTTGCCCGGTGGCTGCTGACTCATGGCTTGGCACTCCAGCCACCTTCAGGCGCGGCAAAGCGCCAGACAATTGGACGTTTCTCGCCGTCGGCACGCGTGCCGTTGTTGTTGTCGATACCGATCCAGGCACCGTCGGCGTCCACGATCAACGCTTCCACCAGCCCAAAGGCTTGTCGATAACGGCGGTTTTCCTGCAACGCCTCGTCGGCAAACGACCAACAGCGCTCGACCTTGGCCGTTACCACGTCGCGGCGACATATTTCGAAGGCGTTGCGTTCAAGCGTAAACAGCTTGCCGTTGAACAATGACAGATCGGAAAAATCCCGGGAGACCGCTTTGGCGCTGGGAAACTGCGCCGGCTGCATGTCCATCCCGGCTTCGCTCAGCAACACACAGCCGCCATCGCAATCCCAGACCGTTTGCTTGCGTTTGATCAACAACAAACCGCGGCGCTCACGCTCGGCGGCCAACCATAACTGGTCACCCGCAGGATTAATTGCCAGGCCTTCGAACAGCGCATTGAAGTGCAACAGCATGCCACTGGCCCGTGCTTCGCGGATCAGCATCGGCGAGATCTTCAGCCAGGACGTCGGCCCAACGGGCGGCACTTGCAGAACCGCCGCATGGGATTCGCTGACGATGTAGCGATTACCCGCGCTGTCGCAGGCGATGCCTTCAAAATCCAGATCCCCGCCCCGGACAAACGACGCCACCCAGGTCCGAGAACGCAGCCCCCAGGGCAAATCGCTGTCAGGCACCGCAGGTACGCCGATGCCCACGGTTTCAGCCTGCCAGACGGTATCGCGGGTATCGAGGCGGTAAATCTGATCATCATCGCGATCGGACACCGTCCACATATCCTTGCCACATTGGGCCAGCCCCGACAAATTGCCGCCGCGCATACCGTCAACGGGATGCTCGGACAACAAGCGCAGTTCCGGTACCGGTTCGGCAAACGCCGTCACCGAGGTCAGCAGTAACGCACACGCCAGGGCAAAGCCAACCCGCATCAGCCAAGAACCTCGGCCAGGTTGCCTTTGGATTCCAGCCAGGATTTGCGATCACCCGCGCGTTTCTTCGCCAGCAGCATGTCCATCATTTCAGCTGTAGCGTCGTAATCTTCAAGCGTCAGCTGCACCAGACGCCGAGTGTTCGGGTCCATGGTGGTTTCGCGCAGCTGCGGCGGATTCATTTCACCCAGACCTTTGAATCGTGTGACCTGCGGCTTGCCACGTTTCTTCTCGGCCACCAGACGATCGAGGATGCCATCGCGTTCGGCTTCGTCCAGGGCGTAGTAAATCTCTTTACCCAAGTCGATGCGGTACAGCGGCGGCATGGCGACGTAAACGTGACCGGCATCCACCAACGGGCGGAAATGCTGGACGAACAACGCGCACAGCAAGGTGGCGATGTGCAGACCATCGGAGTCGGCGTCGGCAAGGATGCAGATCTTGCCGTAACGCAGCTGGGCGATGTCCGCCGAGCCTGGATCGACACCGATGGCCACGGCGATGTTGTGCACTTCCTGGCTGGCCAGCACTTCGCTGCCGTCGACTTCCCAGGTGTTCAGAATCTTGCCACGCAATGGCAGGATCGCTTGAAACTCTTTGTCCCGCGCCTGCTTGGCCGAACCGCCGGCGGAATCACCTTCGACCAGGAACAGTTCAGAGCGCATTGGGTCTTGCCCGGCGCAGTCAGCGAGTTTGCCCGGCAGCGCTGGCCCTGCGGTGATGCGCTTGCGCTCAACCTTTTTGCTGGCCTTCAAACGGCGGCCGGCATTGTTGATCGCCAGTTCCGCCAGCAGCATGCCGGTTTCAGGGTGGGCGTTGAGCCACAGGCTGAACGCGTCCTTGACTACCCCGGAAACGAACGCGGCCGCCTCACGGGACGACAGACGCTCTTTGGTCTGGCCGGAGAATTGCGGCTCTTGCATTTTCATCGACAGAACGAAAGCGATGCGCTCCCAGACGTCTTCCGGCGCCAGTTTCACGCCGCGTGGCAGCAGGCTGCGGAATTCGCAGAACTCGCGCATCGCGTCGAGCAAGCCCTGACGCAGACCGTTGACATGGGTACCGCCCTGAGCCGTCGGGATCAGGTTGACGTAGCTTTCCTGCACGCTGTCGCCACCTTCCGGCAACCACAACAGCGCCCAATCGACCGCTTCTTTATTACCGGCCAGACTGCCGCAAAACGGTTCGTCCGGCAGGCGTTCGAATTCGCTGACCGCGTCGACCAGGTAGGAACGCAGGCCGTCTTCGTAATGCCATTCGACTTTCTCGCCGGTGGCCTTGTCTTCAAAACTGACCAGCAGCCCGGGACACAGAACGGCCTTGGCCTTGAGCACGTGCTTGAGGCGGCTGATGGAGAATTTCGGCGAATCGAAGTACTTCGGGTCCGGCGCGAAGAACACGCTGGTACCGGTGTTGCGCTTGCCGACGGTGCCAATGACTTCCAGCTCGGTTTTCTTGTAACCGTTGGCGAAGGTCATCTGGTATTCGTTGCCGTCACGCTTGACGCGCACCCGGACTTCGTTCGACAAGGCGTTGACCACGGAAATACCCACCCCGTGCAGACCGCCGGAGAACTGGTAGTTCTTGTTGGAAAACTTGCCGCCCGCATGGAGCTTGGTGAGGATCAGCTCGACGCCCGAAACGCCTTCTTCGGCGTGGATATCCACCGGCATGCCGCGGCCGTCATCGCTGACTTCCAGGGAGTGATCGGCGTGCAGGATGACCTGCACCGAGGTCGCATGCCCGGCCAAGGCTTCGTCGACGCTGTTGTCGATGACTTCCTGGGCGAGGTGGTTCGGCCGACTGGTGTCGGTGTACATGCCGGGGCGTTTGCGCACCGGGTCGAGGCCCGAGAGGACTTCGATGGCGTCTGCGTTATAAGAGCTAGCGCTGGGAGTGGCCATGGGGTCTCGTCGTCCGTCTTCTATAAAAAGTGTTCTGTGAAAAAGAGGCGACGACTCACAGTGCAGTGAAATCGATCACCTGATACAAATCTGCGCCGATGCCGGCAAAACTCAGCATTGCCGGAAGTTGCGCGGCAAAACCCTGGAAACTATGGTCGCCGCCGGCCTGGATGCGCAAGGCACAGGCCCGGTAATACTGCTGGGCGAGGCGGTAGTCCAGCGTTTCGTCGCCGGTCTGCAACCACACCTGATACCGCTGCGGGTCCTGGGGCGCCGGCACTTCCAACTCGGCCAGGGCCGCCACATGGTCGTGGGTCAATTCCCAGGCCTCATCGGTATACAGGTTTTTCTGCGTCCCCAGAAACCCGTCGAACATCCGGTGCGGGCTGACGGCAGGGTTGATCAACAGGGCCTTGAGGCCATGGCGCTCGGCCAAGTGAGTCGCATAGTAGCCGCCGAGTGAGCTGCCGACCAGCAGTGGCCGCCCCAGCGCCTCAATCGCGTTGTTTAGCTGACCGATGGCCTCGCGGGGATGGTGATGCAAGGCCGGAACGCGCAACTGATCGCTCAAGCCCAGACGTTCCATCACTTCGATCAGCTGAGTCGCCTTTTTCGACGAAGGCGCGCTGTTGAAACCGTGGATATAAAGGATCGGACCGGACATTTGAGCTCCCTGTGCGTCGGGTAAAGAAGCGCAGCTTACTGTAGGAGCTGTCGAGTGCAACGAGGCTGCGATCTTTTGATCTTGCTTTTAAAACAAAGTCAAAGGATCGCAGCCTCGTTGCACTCGACAGCTCCTACAGGGCTTTGTCAGTAACCGTTGGAGCCGTAATCAACCTGAAAGTCGAACCCGATCACGCGCTCCACGCCCGTTTCAATCTGCCCATCCGGCAACAGCCGCAACCACCGATACCCCGGCGCCTGTTCACTCACCTTGAAATCATCACTGCCCGGTTCGAACTGAATGCAGGTCGAAGGCGAAGCGATCAACCGCACGCCATTGCGAACCTGGTCGATCTCTTGATGCACATGCCCCCACAAAATAGCGCGAACCTGCGGAAACCGGTCCAGCACCGCAAACAACGCCTCAGGATTTCGCAACCCGATCGGCTCCATCCACGCACACCCGATCGACACCGGATGATGATGGAAGCACACCAGATGATGCCGCTCCGGCGCCTCACTCAACGAACGGGCCAGCAACTGCAACTGCTCATCCTGCAAATACCCTGGCACCGAACCCGGCACGGCCGAATCGAGCAACGTGACGCGCCAGTTACCGACATCCACCACCGGCTCCAGCAACGCACTCTGCACAGCCGCTTCGGCCATGATCTGCGGCTCATCGTGATTGCCGGGAATCCAGCGCGCCGACGCATCGAGCTGCCGGGTCAGGTCGCGAAACAGCTGATACGACTCCAGCGTCCCGTCCTGAGACAAATCACCGCTGGCGATGATCAGATCAATCTGCGGCTGCTGAACCCGCACCAGCTCGATGACCTTTTGCAGACTATTGCGCGTATTCATGCCCAACAACGTCCCGTCCGTCTCGGCAAACAGATGACTGTCGGAGAGTTGCACCAGCAACGCCGAATCGGCGGTGGTTAATGTGGATACGCTCGGCAAGGCGTTCTCCCAGGGCTGAATCACGGGATTGGATGAGTGCCGCAATTATGCTGGGGGACGATCAAAAGGGGAAACCTGTGAACCTGACGCAGTTCACATCTACCGCTACCGCACAACCGCGTACTCGTGTCCGCAGGCCAGACAATGGCTCAGCCATTCGCCCAAGAACATATTCAGCTGGGCCTTTTCGTCCGGCTGATGCATTGAGGCATTCGGGTAAGGATAGATGCCGCGAAAGCGTCGCGCATGTTCGGCGCTGACCACTTCGGCCATGCACGCGTCGTGATAGACCTGCACTTCCAGTTGCGGCACCGGCAACCACGGCAGGCTGTGTTCCTGGCGCACTTGCAGGGTCGTGGTGTACGGACAGACCTGCAGCACTTCGAGGGCCAACACGCCGAGCATCTGGTCGCCGTGGGTCACGGCAATGCGCCGCGCCTGCGGCTCGTTGCGCATGTCCGGTAGCAGTCGCATCAGGCGCGCGTAGTTGGCCTCGCAGGAGGCTTGCAACCCCACAAGGTCGACCCGATAGCGATCGCGCAGTTTGTTTACGACCATAACCCCCTCACTTCAGCGCGGTTCAAAGCAAGCCATTGCAAAGCAATGATGCTGGCCGCGTTGGCAATTCGTCCGTCGCGTACGGCCTGCAGGGCATCTTCAAAGGCCCAGACCGTGACGCGGATATCTTCTGCCTCTTCCTCCAGCCCATGCAGGCCGCCGACCCCGGTACTGTCGCAGCGCCCCAGGTACAAATGCACGAATTCATTGCTGCCGCCCGGCGATGGAAAATACTGGGTCATCGGCCAGAGCGCCCCGAACACAAGCCCAGCTTCCTCCTGCGCTTCGCGGTGAGCAACTGCTTCCGGTTCTTCATCCTTGTCGATCAGACCAGCGACCAGTTCGATCAGCCATGGATTGTCGATTTTGCCCATGGCGCCGACGCGAAACTGCTCGATCAACACCACTTCGTCACGCTGCGGATCGTAAGGCAGTACGCACACCGCATCGTGGCGAACAAACACTTCACGATTGATCTCGCGACTCATGCCACCGGCGAACAATTCGTGGCGCAAGTGCACGCGATCGAGCTTGTAGAAGCCCTCGTAGCACTTTTCGCGCCTAACGATCTCAACGGCGGTCGGAACGGCGTTGGCAAAATCTGTCATGACAATCCTCTTTACTGCAAATCCGTTACGAGGCTCCTTTTTGTTACTTGCAACCTCGACTTCGCGCCATCCTAACGCGCCCACGGCGTTTGATGCAGCCCCTTTCCAGTCAGCGGGATAGACGGTGAGGGCGAAACCAACTCTAATTAGCTTAGTGGCGAACTGACTGCTTCGTTGAGAGTCGAAGCGGATAGCTTTTCGCCTTTCCCTGTTTTATGAAGGACGCCCATGTCGCTTTTTAAAATCGCCTCCGTGGCCGCAATCGCCCTGACTCTGGGCGCGTGCCAGAGTTTGTTCCAACCCAACTACCGGGCGCCGCTGGAAACCACCCGCGATGCATCGGAACAGTTGAAACCTGGCTGCACCACGCCTGATTGCCCGTTGGTAAACATTGATACGCTGCGCTTCCCAGACGAACCGCAGTTGGACGGCATCCTCGAAAAACGCCTGCTGCAAATGACCCGCACCTCGCCCGACGCCCCAGTGGCGCCGACGCTGGCAGCGTATCGCGAGCAATTTTTGAGCAGTGCCGGCCCGCGCTACAGCAGCTACCTGCAAGCCAAGGTACGTGAGCAGCATGACGGCTTGGTGATCGTCGAATTTTCCAGCTACCTGGACACCGGCGGCGCGCATGGCACGCCGGGCCGCAGCTTCATCAACTACTCACGCCAGCAACACAAGGTGCTGACACTGTCGGACATGTTGGTGCCTGGGCAGGAAGAGGCGTTCTGGAAAGCCGCGCAGGTGGCGCACAACAGTTGGCTGATCAGCACCAAGCTCGATCAGGAGCCGGAGTTTGTGAAGAACTGGCCCTTCGTGAAAACCCAGAACGTGGCGCTGACCTACGGCGGGGTGATCCTCAAGTACGAAACCAGCACCATCGCGCCTTACGCGCTGGGCCACATCGAACTGAAAATCCCCTACCCACGCCTGAACGGCATTCTCAAGCCCGAGCTGTTTCCTGGCCGTAACTGAAGGCTCGACCCAGCACCAGCTGCAGCAGCCCTGCCAGAATCAGTGACGGCAGGGTTGCACCGATGTCCGGATACAGATTAGCCAGCAAATGATAGGTGCTCACGCCGCCCAACCAGGCGAGCAGCGCCGGCCAGCGCAATGCGGCTGACGCCACGCGAGCACTGCGTTTACGCAGGATGAAGTGATCCACCAACACCACGCCGAACAGCGGCGCAAACACCGAGCCGATCAACAGCAGGAAGTTCTGGTACTGGACCAATGGCGCCAGACAGGCGATCAGGATGCAGATCACACCGATGGCCAGCGCCAGATGCTCGACTTTCAAGCGCAACAGAATCCCGCTGGAAACGGCCGCCGAGTGAATGTCAGCGAACGCTTTTTCGGACTCATCCAGCAGGATCAGCAGCAGCGGAATCCCCAAACCGGCACCGGCCAATGCCAACAGCAAGGCATTCACTTCACCGCTCGGCGCAAACGCCAGGGTGTAAGCCACACCGAGACTCATCAGCCAGAAGTTACCGATAAAGAAGCCCAGCGCCGTGCCGCCGAACACGTTTTTCGCACGCTTGCCGAAACGTGAGTAGTCGGCAATCAGCGGCAACCACGACAGCGGCATAGCGATGGCAATGTCGAAGCCCACGGCGAACGACATCGAATCATCACCGGCCTGCGCCCACAACGCGGCCAGATCGGCTTTGGCAAACAGGTTCCAGGTCAGCCAGATGCACGCGGCCAGCAGCAGCCAGATGCCCCACTTGCGCAGGATCTGCCGCACAAACGTCAGCGGGCCGCTGACGGCCAGCAAGGTTGCCAAACCGCCAAAGAACACGGTCCAGAGCAGCGGATTCGACAGCAGACTGCCTTCACTGAACGCCCGCGCGCCGAGCAGACTGGCGGCGTCGCGCATGACAATGATTTCGAACGAGCCCCAACCGATCAGTTGCAGCAGGTTCAGCACGGCCGGCAGGCTCGCGCCTTTTGCACCGAGGCTGAGTTTGAGCGCGGCCATCGACGACAGACCGGTGTCGCTGCCGATCACGCCAACGGCAGCCAGCAACAGAACGCCAGCCAGGGTGCCGAGGAAGATGGCCAGCAACGAGCCGGACAGACCCAGACCTGGCGCGAGCAATGCACCGGTCTGCAGGACCATCAGGCCGATGCCGAGGGAGAACCACAGGGAAAACAGATCGCGACCACCGAAGACACGTTTGTCGGTGGGCACCGCGATATCAGGGGAATACGTGCTGGGTTGAATGCTCAAGGTGTTATCTCAGAGGGACATTTGTTGTGATCGTTCCCACGCTCCGCGTGGGAATGCAGCCCGGGACGCTCCGCGTCCCAAAGCGTGACGCAGAGCGTCACAAGAGGCATTCCCACGCAGAGCGTGGGAACGATCAGTACGGGATCAAACCTTCTTGTACAGCTGGCTGCCTTCCTGCTTGAACCGCTCAGCCTGTTCCGCCAATCCCTGGGCGACTTCGGCGTCGACGGTTTCGATCCGTTGGTTGGCCGCGTATTCGCGGACTTCCTGGGTGATTTTCATCGAGCAGAATTTCGGTCCGCACATGGAGCAGAAATGCGCGACCTTGGCCGAATCCTTCGGCAAGGTCTCATCGTGATACGAACGAGCGGTGTCCGGATCAAGGCCCAGGTTGAACTGATCTTCCCAGCGGAATTCGAAACGCGCCTTGCTCAAGGCATTGTCGCGGATCTGCGCACCCGGATGCCCCTTCGCCAGATCGGCGGCGTGCGCGGCGATCTTGTAGGTGATGATCCCGGTCTTCACGTCATCTTTGTTCGGCAGGCCCAAGTGCTCCTTCGGCGTCACGTAGCACAGCATGGCGCAACCGAACCAGCCGATCATCGCCGCACCGATGCCGGAGGTGATGTGGTCGTAGCCTGGCGCGATGTCGGTGGTCAGCGGGCCGAGGGTGTAGAACGGCGCCTCGTCACAGCATTCCAGCTGCTTGTCCATGTTCTCTTTGATCAACTGCATCGGCACGTGGCCCGGGCCTTCGATCATGCACTGCACGTCGTGCTTCCAGGCGATCTTGGTCAGCTCGCCGAGGGTTTCCAGCTCACCGAATTGTGCGGCGTCGTTGGCGTCGGCAATCGAGCCCGGACGCAGGCCATCGCCCAGCGAGAAGCTGACGTCGTAGGCCTTCATGATTTCGCAGATGTCTTCGAAATGGGTGTAGAGGAAGTTTTCTTTGTGGTGCGCCAGGCACCACTTGGCCATGATCGAACCGCCACGGGAAACGATGCCGGTCACGCGTTTGGCGGTCAGCGGCACGTAGCGCAGCAACACGCCCGCGTGAATGGTGAAGTAATCGACGCCCTGCTCGGCCTGTTCGATCAGCGTGTCGCGAAACAGCTCCCAGGTCAGGTCTTCGGCAGCGCCGCCGACTTTTTCCAGGGCCTGATAGATCGGCACCGTACCGATCGGCACTGGCGAGTTGCGGATGATCCACTCGCGGGTTTCGTGAATGTGTTTACCGGTGGACAGGTCCATGACCGTGTCCGAACCCCAGCGAATGCCCCAGGTCAGTTTCGCCACTTCTTCTTCGATGGACGAACCCAAGGCACTGTTGCCGATGTTGCCGTTGATCTTCACCAGGAAGTTACGGCCGATGATCATCGGTTCCAGTTCGGTGTGGTTGATGTTGGCCGGAATGATCGCGCGACCGCGGGCGATCTCTTCACGGACGAATTCGGGGGTGATGATTTTCGGCACGCTGGCGCCGAAGCTGTGACCGGCATGTTGCTGGTCCAGCAGGCCGGCGGCGCGAGCCACTTCAAGCTTCATGTTTTCGCGGATGGCGACGTATTCCATCTCGGCGGTGATGATGCCTTTGCGGGCGTAGTGCATCTGGCTGACGTTGGCACCGGCCTTGGCCCGGCGCGGGTTGTTCACGTGAGCGAAACGCAGCTTGGTCAGCTCCGCATCGGCGAGACGTTCCTGGCCGAAGTTGGAACTCAGACCCGGCAGACGCTCGGTGTCGCCACGGGATTCGATCCAGGGCGAACGCACATCGGCCAAGCCTTTGCGCACGTCGATGATGACGTTGGGGTCGGTGTACGGGCCCGAGGTGTCGTACACAACCACCGGCGCATTGATCTCACCGCCGAAGTCGGTCGGGGTCACATCAAGGCTGATTTCGCGCATCGGCACGAGGATGTCCGGGCGAGTGCCCTGAACATAGATTTTTTGCGAGCGAGTAAAAGGCTGAACCGATTGCTGATCGACCTTGGCCGAGTCACTCAGGTTGGTTGCGATTTTTGGTTTTGTAGTCATCACGGGCTCTCCAGACACATCCAGGCAGTGGATTTTTGTCGGAGTGAACCTGTCATCGAATGGACGCACGGGCGCTGGGGAAACCAGCAGTGCTGTGCTCAGTGCTCGAGGGGTGTTCGATTGTCGAACAACATCCCGGACGAAGCACAAGAGGACTCGCCGGGTGACGAGAAATCTTGTTCCCTACGCAGGCGCTAACCTGATCAGGTTCAACGGGATCCGAAATTATTCGATCTCAGCCTCATAGCAAGGCACCCCGACAAGAACCCGGCCAGTCTAGACACAACGGACAAAGAACGCCAACACCGCGGTAAACACCATGATGAATGGCGCAATTAACGGATTGTTGCCGTTCGCGCGCACCACTACACTCGCTACGCTGTGCCGCGCCTTGACGCTGTATGGCGCTGCGCCGTACCTTTGGCGCTCAAATTATCAGCGTAATTTTTTAGGGATCGCCTCATGCTGCGCAAACTCTCACTGGCCCTTGCCGTGTCTTGTGCGTCCAACGGAATGGCCTGGGCAGCAGAAGCGCCCTTATCGACCAAAACCGATCTGGTCAGCGTCTACCAGGAAGCGGTGGACAACAACGCCGACCTGGCTGCCGCTCGCGCTCAGTACGGCGCGCAGAAAGAAGTCGTGCCCCAGGCCCGCGCCGGGCTGCTGCCGAACTTCTCCGGCGGTGCCGAAGTGGCCAACGTGCGCACCTCGATCGACCAGCCCTCGGCCGTTGCCAGTCGCAGCGCCCATTCCTATCAGGCGACGCTGGCCCAGCCATTGTTCCGGGCCGATCGCTGGTTCCAGTATCAGGCCGCCAAGGACGTCAACGAACAGGCTGCACTGCAACTCTCGGCGACCGAGCAGAACCTGATCCTGCAAACGGCCGAAAGCTACTTCAACGTGCTGCGCAGCCAGGACAATCTGGCCTCGACCAAGGCCGAAGAGGCGGCGTTCAAGCGACAGCTCGACCAGTCCAACGAGCGCTTCGACGTCGGCCTCTCGGACAAGACCGACGTGCTGCAATCCCAAGCCAGTTACGACACCGCGCGAGCCAACCGGATCGTCGCGCAGCGTCAGGTCGATGATGCGTTTGAAGCGTTGATCACCCTGACCAACCGTCAGTACAACTCGCTCCAGGGCATCGTCCACACGTTGCCGATTCTGCCGCCGGCACCGAACGACGCCAAATCCTGGGTCGACACCGCCGCCAAACAGAACCTGAATTTGTTGGCCAGCAACTACGCCGTCAGCGCCGCCGAAGAAACCCTCAAGCAGCGCAAGGCCGGTCACGCACCGACCCTGGATGCCGTGGCGAAATACGAGAAGGGCGACAACGACGCCCTGGGTTTCAGCAACCCGAACGCCTTCGGTACGCCTTACGGCGGTAACGTCGAGCAACGCACGCTGGCCCTGCAATTGAGTATCCCGATCTACAGCGGCGGCCTGACCACTTCACAGGTTCGCGAGTCTTACTCACGCCTGGATCAAACCGAACAACAGCGCGAATCCCTGCGTCGGCAAGTGGTAGAAAACACCCGCAACCTGCACCGCGCGGTGAACACCGACGTCGAACAGGTGCAAGCGCGCAAGCAGTCGATCATCTCCAACCAGAGCGCCGTGGAAGCGACCGAAATCGGTTATCAGGTAGGCACGCGAAACATTGTCGACGTGCTGGATGCACAGCGTCAGCTCTACACCTCGGTGCGCGACTACAACAACACGCGCTACGACTACATCCTCGACAACCTGCGCTTGAAGCAGGCCGCCGGTACCTTGAACCCGGGGGATTTGCAAGACCTGGCGCGTTATCTCAAGGCTGATTACAACCCGGACAAAGACTTTTTGCCACCGGATCTGGCCAAGGCAGCGGCGGATCAGCTCAAAGCGCGGCCGTAAAACTAAAAGATCGCAGCGCTGTAACAGCATCAAGAAACCCGCAGAAATGCGGGTTTTTTATGGCTGAAAATTGGCTACTGATTTTTGGGCGTTTCAAAACCGCGCTGCTCAATCACCCGAAATACATCGCTTATATCCTGGACCATAATCCGAGCGATGTTGGTGACGGTGTTAATGTCGTTCTCGGCGTAGTCCGGCAGGCTTGTGCAGGCCATCAGATGCAAGTATTTGAGGACGGCATTGAGGCGTTCGCTGACGCAGTTGTGGAGTTCGCGTAGCGGGGCGTCGCTGTCGATGAGCAGGACGGGGTAGTCGGTGGCGAATTGGGACATGGGGGTGAAGCGGCGTGGCGGGTTATTCATTGGCATAAGTAAAACTCCTCGAATCTAAAAGAAGAGCTACTTCCGTTCGCTGCGAAACGAATGGGGTGGTAGCTGTGTGCGGGTTCGCAGACCGAGGATACGAGGAACCCGGCAGACCCGAAGGTCTCCCACACACAACCACCATAAAACGGACTACGAGCGCTGATGCGACCGTCGTTGCTTTTATGATGCTCGGTTACACGTATCGTAAGGGCTGCGAAACCCTATCGCTGACTGTTGTCGGCGACGTGGCGAACTATAAGCGGCGACTTTGGCGGCTGCAACCGGGGTGTAGGACCAAGCACGTCATTGTGGCGATGGAGTGGCCGCCCCGTTCGGCGGCGCAGCCGTCGTAAGTCGGGCGGTGCGGTATGTCAGCAGGAATGCGGTGGCAGGGTTTGGGGCTGCTTCGCAGCCCAAGGAGGGCAGGTCCCCTCGCCACAATGGGAGCAGTCCTACACGTATTGCAGACATGAAAAAAATCAAAAGATCGCAGCCTTCGCGGCGCCTACTTTTGGGAAACAAACCTGCCTTTACGCGTTCCTTGCGGATAAATAGAGCGCGTTGCCTTGTCCAGGTGACCACCCTGACGCACAAAACTGACCGCTTCGTTATTACGACGACTGCGCATCCAGGTGATCCATTGCAACAGTTCAGGGTGCCCCAACGTTTCAATCAACAACAAAAACTGCTCACGCCAGCGTGTACTGCCGCCCATGCCCAGCCCTGAGCGCCGTTTAAGGTCCGGAATACTTTGGCCATCCATCACCCCTTTCACGAAATCGACCCAGAGTTCAGGTCGAATCATCCCGACCAGCGGTGTCCCGGACAGAATGGAAAAGCAGGTCACGCAGGGATCGCACTTGAACTTCGGGCGAATGCCTTTAATTCGATAGGTCCGCGTTCCCCCACACCTTGGGCACGTCGCGAGCTGTGCGTTCAGCGTCGTTTCAATCCAAGTGATGACCGCTTGCTGTTGCGCTGCAATGTGGTCGGGTGGTTGCAGGTTTTCCCGGTAATGGCGTGTCGTCCACCACTGATGCAAATCAGGACACTCCTCAGCCATCACCTCTCGAACCGCCTGCCCCCAGCTGAAGTAGACCTTGTGGTTCACCCCCAAACGAGGCGCGATCTGGACGCTGGACCACCCGGCCAGCAGGTACACGGCAAACGTTGACCACAGGTCCATCCGGCGCATGTGTGCAAAGGGCGAATCGCTCAAGCTGTTGCAACTCTTGCGACAGGAACCGCAGTAGTAACGCGGGAGCCGTTGTAGAGCCGAATGATTTTGCAGGGTCACGTTGGTGTTGCCACACCAGGGGCAGTACTTCACTCGCCGATGCGGCAATTCGTGCAGATAGCGAATCAAACGATCGGCGTCGGGACGCAGGTTCGCCGGGAGGCATACGTCGTAGTCCGGTAGTTCGCCGTGTCCGGGAGTTGGTAGTGAGGGAAGTTGAGACATTACAGTTTCTAAGACTGTTCCATAAGCAACGCTTGTTCCGCCTGTGCGGCCAGTTCAGCCTCGCGTTTGGCTATGGCTTCTTCCAGCTCTGGAGAGCGTTTGGCCCACTGCTCGGGGGGTAATGGTTTTGACCATTCGATGATGTCGGGATAGGACAGGTCTGGCGGCGGGTTCAGTTTCCACCGTTCAAGGACGTCGATCAGCAGCGTGTTGAAAATGAAGATCCCGCAGAAACCTTCCCACAAGATGGTTAAAGGCCAACCTC
>NZ_JASBRE010000069.1 GCF_029960815.1 Pseudomonas sp. AL03 | reverse complement strand
GTAAGCGTCCGGCCAAGTCACCTATCAAACCCCTGCAATAAGGGCGATGTTCTCCACTTAAAAATACGTGGACACCATTGCCCCTATCATCAGGATTTTCATGCGCCAAAGAACCTCTTATCCCAAACCCGTTAAAGCCCAGATCGTTCAGGAATGCCTGCAACCGGGCGTTTCGATAGCCAGCGTAGCCCTGCGCCATGGCATCAATGCCAATCTGGTTCGAAAGTGGATACCTATCTACCGTGATCATCAGGTGCCCGCGTTGCCCGCTTTCGTTCCGATGAAGCTAGCGCCTGTCATTCAGCCCAATCAGCCAGTTTCTGTCACCATCGAGGTTCCTTTCGGTCAGCAAAACCTCACAGTGAAGTGGCCATCCTCAGATCCTGATGGGTGTGCCCGTTTTATCCGCGAGCTTGCCCAATGATCCGTATCGACGCCATCTGGCTCGCCACCGAACCGATGGACATGCGCGCAGGCACCGAAACCGCCTTGGCCAGAGTTATTAAGGTATTCGGTGCGGCGAAGCCGCACTGCGCTTATCTGTTTGCCAACCGCCGCGCCAATCGCATGAAAGTTCTCGTGCATGACGGGATCGGCGTCTGGCTGGCAGCACGCCGGTTGAACCAAGGCAAATTCCACTGGCCAGGCATTCGACAAGGCAGCGAGCTGGAACTGGATGGCGAACAACTTCAGGTGTTGGTGCTTGGCCTGCCGTGGCAGCGCGTTGGCGCTGGCGGCGCAATCACGATCCTTTAAAAAGGCTGTAATTAACGCTTGCGCCTGCTGCCGTAGGCGGTCTGCTTTGGTAAAATCCACGGCATGACTTCCTTGCCCAACCTCGACCAAATGACCCCCGACCAGCTGCGCGCTCTCGCTGCGCAGTTGATGTCGAAGGTCGACACCATGGGCAGAAAGATCCATCGCGATCAAACCATCATCGAACAGCTGACTCACGAGATCGCGATCCTCAAGCGGCACAGGTTTGCCAAGCGCAGCGAGCAGATCAGCCCTGAGCAAGGCAGCTTGCTCGACGATCTGCTTAACACTGATCTTGAGGCTATCGACGCCGAGCTGACGGCACTCCAGCCGGCTCCGGCTCCAGCAGATGTGCGCCAAAAACCAAAGCGCGCGCCGTTGCCGCCGCAGTTTCCACGCACCGTCATTCATCATGAGCCAGAAAGCACTCAGTGCTCCTGCGGTTGCCAGCTCCAGCGCATCGGCGAAGACGTGAGCGAGAAGCTGGATTACACGCCAGGCGTATTCAGCGTCGAGCAACATGTGCGTGGAAAGTGGGCCTGCCGTCAGTGCGAAACACTGATCCAGGCACCGGTACCGGCCCAAGTGATCGACAAAGGCATCCCAACGGCGGGCCTGCTGGCTCATGTAATGGTGGCGAAGTTCGCTGACCACTTACCGCTGTATCGGCAGGAGAAAATCTTCGGTCGCGCCGGGTTAGCGATTCCTCGCTCAACGCTGGCTCAATGGGTAGGACAGACCGGCGTACAACTTCAACCACTGGTTGATGCCTTGCGAGAAGCTGTCCTGACGCAGCAAGTTGTCCACGCCGACGAGACTCCGGTGCAGATGCTCGCGCCCGGGCAGAAGAAAACTCACCGCGCTTATGTTTGGGGCTACTGCACCACGCCTTTTTCGGCGCTCAAGGCCGTGGTCTATGACTTCAGCCCAAGTCGCGCCGGTGAGCATGCACGTAACTTTCTCGGCTCCTGGAACGGCAAGCTGGTCTGCGACGATTTCTCTGGCTACAAGGCTGGTTTTGAGAAAGGCATGATCGAAATCGGCTGTATGGCTCATGCCCGCCGCAAGTTTTTCGACCTGCACGTGGCAAATAAAAGTCAGTTGGCAGAGCAGGCGCTGCACTCGATTGGTGGTTTGTACGAAGTTGAACGCCAAGCGCGGGATATGAGTGATGAGGATCGTTGGCGAATACGGCAAGAAAAGGCAGCACCATTGGCGAAAGCGCTGCATAACTGGATGTTGACCCAGCGCGATATTGTGCCCAACGGCTCGGCAACGGCCAAAGCTTTGGATTACAGCCTTAAACGCTGGGTAGCGCTGACGCGCTACCTGGAAGATGGGGCTGTGCCCATAGACAACAATGCCGTCGAGAATCAGATCCGACCGTGGGCACTTGGACGCTCCAACTGGTTGTTTGCGGGGTCGCTTCGCAGCGGCAAACGGGCGGCTGCGATCATGAGTTTGATCCAGTCAGCGCGCATGAATGGGCACGATCCATATGCCTATCTCAAAGATGTGCTGACGCGGTTGCCGACGCAGCGGGCGAGTGACATTGAGCAGCTACTTCCACATCAGTGGGCGCCTGCCTGAGCTACGCAAGGTGTGTTGCCCATCCGCTTAC
>NZ_JASBRE010000068.1 GCF_029960815.1 Pseudomonas sp. AL03 | reverse complement strand
GTCATGGCTTCGACCTGGTCGTGGGTCACGTAGATCATCGTCGCTTGCAGTTCTTTGTGCAGTCGCAACAGTTCCAACCGCATCTGTACCCGCAGGGCGGCGTCGAGGTTGGACAGCGGTTCATCGAACAGGAAGATTTTCGGGTTACGCACGATCGCCCGGCCAATGGCCACGCGCTGACGTTGACCGCCCGAGAGTTGCTTCGGCTTGCGCTCCAGCATCGGCCCGAGTTCGAGGATGCGCGCCGCTTCGCCGACTTTCTTCTCAACCTCGGCTTTCGGTACGCCGGCCAGGTCGAGGGCAAACGACATGTTTTTGCGCACGCTCATGTGCGGGTACAAGGCATAGGTCTGAAACACCATCGCCAGGTCGCGCTTGGCCGGACTGACTTCGGTGATGTCGCGACCATCCAGTTCGATGGTGCCACCGCTGACCTCTTCCAGGCCGGCGATCAGGCGCAGCAACGTGGATTTGCCGCAGCCCGACGGGCCGACAAACACCACGAACTCGCGGTCGTTCACTTCCAGGTCGATGCCTTTGATGATGGAAAAGCCTTCGAAGCCTTTTTGCAGATTCTTGATTGTCAGGTTGGCCATGGTGGCGCTCCTTTTGTGCTTATGCTTTGAGGGCTATTTCACGGCGCCGAACGACAGGCCGCGGACCAATTGTTTCTGGCTGATCCAGCCGAAGATCAGGATCGGCGCGCAGGCCAGCGTCGACACCGCCGACAACTTGGCCCAGAACAGACCTTCGGGACTTGAGTAGGAGGCGATCAACGCGGTCAGTGGCGCGGCTTTCGACGAGGTCAAATTCAGCGACCAGAACGCCTCGTTCCAGCACAGGATCAGCGACAGCAGCACCGTGGACGCCAGGCCACCCTTGGCGATCGGCAACAGCACCCGGAGCATTTCCTGCCACAGCGTGGCGCCGTCGAGGCGCGCGGCTTCGAGGATGTCTTTGGGGATGTCTTTGAAGTAGGTGTAAATCATCCAGACCACGATCGGCAGGTTGATCAGCGTATAGATCACGATCAGCGCGATGCGCGTGTCGAGCAGGCCGAAACTCTTGGCCAGCAGGTAGATCGGCATCAGCACGCCCACCGGTGGCAGCATTTTGGTGGAGAGCATCCACAGCAGCGTGCCTTTGGTGCGCTGGGTTTCGTAGAACGCCATCGAGTACGCCGCCGGCACCGCGATCAGCAGGCACAGGGCCGTGGCGCTGAAGGAAATCACCACCGAGTTCCAGGCGAAGCTGAAGTAATCGCTGCGCTCGTTGATGTGCAGGTAATTCTCCAGCGTCGGGGTGAAGATGAACTGCGGTGGCGTGGCGAACGCGTCGATTTCGGTTTTGAAACTGGTCATCACCATCCAGAAAATCGGAAAGAAGATCAGGATCGCGATGGCCCAGGCCAGGGTGCCGAGCAGCAGGCTTTGCAGACGGCGGGATTGTTGAAGGGTCATGGCGCAGGCCTCAGGCTTTGTCAGTCAGGTTTTTGCCGATCATCCGCACCAGCACGATGGCCGCGATGTTGGCGATCACCACCGCGATCAAGCCGCCGGCGGACGCCATGCCGACGTCGAACTGCACCAGCGCCTGGTTGTAGATCAGGTAGGCCAGGTTGGTCGAGGCGTAGCCGGGGCCACCGTTGGTGGTGGTGAAGATTTCGGCGAACACCGAGAGCAGGAAGATGGTTTCGATCATCACCACCACCGCAATCGGCCGCGCCAAGTGCGGCAGAGTCAGGTGCCAGAAGATCGCGATCGGTCCGGCACCGTCGAGGCGCGCGGCTTCCTTCTGTTCCTGGTCGAGGGACTGCATGGCGGTCATCAGGATCAGGATCGCAAAGGGCAGCCATTGCCAGGACACAATAATGATGATCGACAGCAGCGGGTAGTGCGCCAGCCAGTCCACCGGCTGCGCGCCGAACAGTTTCCAGACGTAGGCGAGGATCCCCGAGACCGGGTGGAAAATCAGGTTCTTCCAGATCAGCGCCCCGACGGTGGGCATGATGAAAAACGGCGAGATCAGCATCACCCGCACGATGCCGCGACCGAGAAACTCACTGGCCTCCAGCAGCGCACTGATCAGCACCCCGAACACCACACTGATCAACAGCACGCTGCCGACCAGCAACAAGGTGTTGGTGGCGCCGGGCAGGAACCCCGAGTCGCTGAGGAAGTAGCTGAAGTTCTCCAGCCCGACGAACTGGTTTTCACCGGGGTAAAGCAGGTTGTAGCGGATCAGCGAGAAGTAAACGGTCATGCCCAGCGGCACGATCATCCACAGCAGCAACAACGCCACCGAGGGGCTGACCAGGAACCAGCCGGGGTTGGCCAACCGGCTTTTACGCACCGGCTGGGGAATGTCCATGTGAGCGTTGGCAGTTGAAATATTCATGGCGAATAACCGATTAAGAACAGACAAATGAAGATCAACT
>NZ_JASBRE010000067.1 GCF_029960815.1 Pseudomonas sp. AL03 | reverse complement strand
GCGAAAAACCCCAACGGCGACAGCGCCGATTCCGCCGATAAAACCGCCACTCACAAATGCCCGGTGTCGATGGTCACCGGCGAAGAACTGCTGACCCTCACCGACGGCTCGCTGGACGGCATCCTGCCGTTCGACTTCACCCGGCTCTATCGCACCAGCGCTGCCGAGATCGACGGCGGCCTCGGTTTCGGCTGGAGTCACAGCCTCGCCCATCGACTGGAAATCGACGGCGACACCGTCGTCTGGATCGACCACGAAAATCGCCGCACCAGCTTCCCGCTACCCAACCGCGAACGCCCGGCGATCCACAACAGCCTCTCGTGCGCGGCGATTTATCTCGGCGATCAACCCGAAGAACTGATCCTCGCCCAGGCCGGTGACGACACGCGGTTCTATCACTTTCAAAACGGCCGACTGACAACCATCAGCGACGCTTACGACAACCGCCTGCGCATCACCCGCGACCGCCAGGACCGGATCAAACGCCTCGACAACGGCGCCGGCCGCGCCTTGCTGTTGCGTTATGACCGCAGCCATCTAGCCGCCGTCGACTATCAGGTTTTTATCCCGGCGCAGACTCTCGATGAGGCCTGGAAAACTGAGCTAACGCTGGTCAGTTATCGCTACGACGAACGCTCACAACTCATCGAAGCGACCAACGCCGCCAACGAAAGCGAGCGCTACGACTACGACGAGCAGCACGTCATCCTGCAGCGGCAGTTGGCCGGTGGGGCGAGTTTCTTCTGGGCGTGGGAAAGGTCCGGCAAGGCGGCCCGATGCATCCGCCACTGGGCGTCGTTTTCACAGATGGACGCGCGTTACGTCTGGGATGACCAGGGCAGTGTCACTGTCCAGAACATCGATGGCAGCGAAGAAGTTTACGTCCACGACGATCGCGCGCGGCTGGTGCGCAAGGTCGAACTGGATGGCGGCGAACACCTCAAGGCCTACGATGACCAGGGGCGGTTGATTGCCGAGCAGGATCCGCTGGGTGCCGTCACTGAATACCATTACGACGAAGTCGGACGGCTGGTCGCGCTGATTCCACCGGAAGACGAACCAACGGCCTACGAGTATCGCAACGGTTTCCTGCACGCGCGGTATCGCGGCAAAGCGGTCTGGACCTATCAGCGCAATGCTCAGGGCGCTATCACCGAAGCGACCGATCCCGACGGCCATGTCAGCCACTACCACTACGACAAAAAAGGCCAGCTGCTGTCGATCCGTTACCCGGACAACAGCCGGCATGTCTTCGTCTGGAGCGCCTTAGGGCAACTGCTCGAAGAGACCTTGCCGGGCGGTGGCCAGCGGCGGTTTTCCTACGATGTGATGGGGCGGCAGATTACCCGTCAGGACGAACACGGCGCCGTCACCCAGTACCAATGGGATGCCGTTGGCCGACTGATCCAGACGACTTTTCCTACCGGTGCCAGCCGCGCGTTCAGCTACAACGCCTACGGCAAGATCACCGCCGAACGTGACGAACTGGGCCGCGTCACGCGTTACGAATACGTCGACGATCTGCACTTGGTCAGCCGTCGAATCAATGTCGACGGCACCCAGCTGAAGTACCGCTACGACAACGCCCAGCTGTTGCTCACGGAAATCGAAAACGAATCCGGCGAAAAATATCAGCTGGACTACACGGCCAACGGCCTGATCCGACAAGAAACAGGATTCGACGGCCAGCGGACGGCGTATGCCTACGACCTCAACGGCCATCTGCTGGAGAAAACCGAGTTCGGTGATGACGACTCGCAGCTGGTGACGGCTTATCAGCGGGACTTTGCAGGGCGATTGCTGGTCAAAACCCTGCCCGACGGCATCAAGGTTGAATACCGCTACGACAGCCTCGGTCGCCTGATCAGCGTCGACGACGGCCACGATCATCCGCTGGAATTCGAGTACGACCAGCAGGACCGCCTGATCACCGAGCATCAGGGCTGGGGCACGTTGCGTTATGGCTACGACGCCTGCGGTCAACTCAATCGCCTGCGCCTGCCGGACGGCAGCAAACTCGATTACCACCACGCCAAGGGTGGTGCGCTGACCGCCATCGACCTCAACGGTGCGCGACTCACCAGCCACCAATTCGCCTTCGGCCGCGAACAGCAACGCCAGCAAGGCCTGTTGCTCAGCGAATATGCCTACGACGATCAGGGCCGCCTGAAGGCCCACGCCGTCAGCCATCAGCAACAAGCGCTGTATCGCCGCGACTATGCCTACAGCGCCAACGGCAACCTCGACAGCATCGCCGACACCCGTCACGGCCAGCGCAGCTATCAGTACGACCCACTCAACCAACTGACCCGCGTGCGCCACACCCGCGACGACCCACCGGAAAACTTCGCCCACGACCCCGCCGGCAACCTGCTGATGCAGGACCGTCCCGGTGCCGCGACCGTCAAAGGCAATCGCCTGCTCATGCAGGGAGACCGCCACTACGACTACGACGCCTTCGGCAACCTGATCCGCGAACGCCGCGGCACCG
>NZ_JASBRE010000066.1 GCF_029960815.1 Pseudomonas sp. AL03 | reverse complement strand
AGCTCTTGCCTTCGAACCTTGTCCCGGGCTCTGCGGAATACAACCAGGCCCAGGCCAACCTCCTTGCGCTGTCGCAAATTGTCGGTGTGCTAGGCGCAGCAGCTTCCGGGGGCGATGTCGGGGTTGGGGCTGCGGTGGCGGCGAATGCGACGCAGTACAACTTTCTAGGCGATCACGCCGAAGCCAAACGTGATCAAGCGCGTGAAGAGTTCAAAGAAACAAATGGAATTGGCGCCGCCAGGCAACTGGTGGAGCTGGAGGGCGCTGATCAACGAAGCGACAATCTTCTTGCGAAGTATCGACTGGACAAAAGCTCGCTCTCGGCCATGGAACTCGCGGAGCTAAATGCGTATGTGCAGGTATACACATACGATATGGCGCTCAAATACGGTGAGGACGTAGCTCGCACCCTTGCGAATGCATTGGTACAAAACGGTCCAGATTCAGTTGGCATTTACCCCTATGCCGGGACCACCGATGCAAAAAACGCCTTCGCCGACGCGTTGCGAGCACAAGCTGGAGGCTTGTTCGATCAACTGGCCTGGGTCAGACCAAAAAGTGAAAACGACCAGATCTATACAGATGCTCAAGGCTATTTGCGTATCAACAACGAGCAACAGGGCCTTTCGAACCTCGGTAACCCTGCGTTGTACGGCCTTACTGGTTCATTAGGGGCTGGCATACGAATCGCAGCAGCGGCCAATGGTGTGCTCCAGGCGGGTTATGGCGTGGATCAGGCGTTTAATGGTGATCTCTGGAACGCTGTTGGAAACATAGTGGTGGGGGCTCTGGGCGTAGCCAGCGTTAGGATTCCGAGTACGCGTTTGCCGAATGCTTCCGGCGTTGGCGAGCTCCCTGTGACGAATCCGAGCCCAGGTAGTACGCTTGTAAAAGAGGCGGGAGAGGTATTTGACAAGACTTCTTTGGTTGCAAAAGGAACTGGTGGGGCTACGGGGCTAACTGGGGTTACGCAGAAGCAGTTAGATAAAAAATTCAAGCATGCTTCAGATTTTGGTGTAGTGACGACAAAGAAAAACTCCCAAACGCTTGCTCAGTATGAAACGGCAATCAAAACACACATGGCATCGCCTTCTACTGTTCAGCAAGGTACATATGGATTTGTAAAGGACTCGAAAGTGTTCTTTAACTCAGCTACCAATAATGCTGTTGTTCTTGACAATGCTGGAAATTTCGTAACTGGGTTTAAGCTGGCTCCAGGTACTCAGCAATTTGATAACTTTATTAAGAATGGTGTATTGCGATGAGCCTTATTATTCTAGAGTTTGCCAAGTCATTTGTGGCTGGGAGACTATCTGCTGAGATCTTTTCTGAGGCATATATTGAGCTTTGGAAAATAGAGCGCGATAACAATTTCCTTCAACGGGATACGGCGAATCTGAGTGAATGTCTATCAAGTATTTTTTGTGCTGCGGACATGTATAGTCCTGGCGATTCAAGGGAGGAGTATGAGCTTGATGATGAAGGTCTTAAATTAGAGGTTGTCAAGCTTATAGGGGAATTGATATCTGATTAAATGCTACAAAAGGAACTGGTATTTCTGTAGTTCCCCGAAAAGGAAGTGTTTCCTTCGAGAACGGAAAGACATTTGAGAGTCTGTGGTAAAGGGGTAAGCGTCCGGCGAAGTCACCTACCCGATCCCAGCGATAAGGGCGATGTTGTCCACTTAAAAATACGTGGACACTATCGCCCCTATCATCAGGATTGCCATGCGCCAAAGAACCTCTTATCCCAAACCCTTTAAAGCCCAGATCGTCCAAGAATGCCTGCAACCTGGCGTGTCGATGGCCAGCGTGGCCCTGCGTCACGGCATTAACGCCAACCTGGTTCGAAAGTGGATACCTGCTTATCGTGATCATCAGGCGCCGGCTTTGCCTGCTTTTGTTCCGATGAAGCTTGCGCCCGCAACCCAGCCCGATCAGCAGATGTCGGTCAACATCGAGGTTCCTTTCGGGCCGCAAAAACTCACTGTGAAGTGGCCATCCTCAGATCCTGACGGGTGTGCTCGTTTTGTCCGTGAGCTTGCCAAGTGATCCGCATCGATGCCATCTGGCTCGCCACCGAGCCCATGGATATGCGTGCAGGTACCGAGACCGCGTTGGCCAGAGTGATTGCAGTATTCGGTGCGGCGAAGCCGCACTGTGCTTATCTCTTTGCCAATCGACGTGCTAACCGAATGAAAGTCCTGGTTCATGACGGGATTGGTGTTTGGCTGGCTGCACGGCGGTTGAACCAAGGCAAATTCCACTGGCCAGGCATTCGGCAAGGTTGCGAGATGGAACTGGATACCGAGCAACTTCAGGCCTTGGTATTAGGTCTGCCTTGGCAACGTGTTGGCGCTGGCGGCACAATCACACTGCTGTAAAAACTGTAATTAGCTTCTTGGCCTACTGCCGTAAGCGATCTGCTTTGGTAAAATCCGAGGCATGACTTCTTCGCCCAATATCGATCAGATGACCCCCGACCAACTGCGTGCATTCGCTGCGCAGTTGATGTCGAAGGTCGACACCATGGGCAGAAAGATCCACCGCGATCAAACCATCATCGAACAACTGACCCACGAGATCGCCATCCTCAAGCGGCACAGGTTTGCCAAGCGCAGCGAGCAGATCAGCCCTGAGCAAGGCAACTTGCTCGACGATCTGCTCAACACTGATGAGGCTATCGACGCCGAGTTGAAGGCCCTCCGACCAGCTCCCGCTCCAGAAGAGAAGCGCCAGCAACCCAAGCGCGCGCCGCTGCCACCGCAGTTTCCACGCACCGTAATTCATCACGAACCGGAAAACACCCAGTGCGCCTGCGGCTGCCAACTTCAGCGCATCGGCGAGGACGTCAGCGAGAAGCTGGATTACACGCCGGGCGTGTTCACCGTCGAACAGCATGTGCGTGGAAAATGGGCCTGCCGTCAGTGCGAAACACTGATCCAGGCACCGGTGCCGGCCCAGGTAATCGACAAGGGAATACCTACAGCAGGTCTGCTCGCTCACGTAATGGTGGCGAAATTCGCCGACCACTTGCCGCTGTACCGGCAGGAGAAAATCTTTGGCCGCGCCGGCTTAGCCATCGCGCGTTCAACTCTCGCGCAATGGGTTGGGCAGACCGGTGTACAGCTTCAGCCATTGGTTGATGCCTTGCGAGAAGCTGTTCTGGCCCAACGAGTTGTCCATGCTGACGAAACTCCGGTGCAGATGCTTGCGCCCGGAGAGAAGAAAACTCACCGCGCTTATGTCTGGGCTTACTGCACCACCCCGTTCTCGGCGCTTAAGGCAGTGGTTTATGACTTCAGCCCGAGCCGCGCCGGTG
>NZ_JASBRE010000065.1 GCF_029960815.1 Pseudomonas sp. AL03 | reverse complement strand
GGACCGGTGTACGCCGGAACGCAATTGGCCGTGCAGACTGCCGAAGACCTGGTCAACCGTCAAAGCCTCGCCGCCAGGGACACGGTGCGTCTGAGTAGCGGCGGCAAACTGAACAACCTCGGTGTCATCGAAGCCGGGGTCAATGCCGACAACAGCCGCAACGCCAGCGGTGATCTTGCCCTCAACAGTCAGGCCCTGAGCAACAGCGGCAGCCTGTTGGCCAGCCGTTCCTTGAACGCGCAGGTCAGTGGTGCGCTCGATAACCAGAACGGCATCATTCAGGGACGCAACGTCACGCTCAACGCCGCTCGATTGCTCAACCAGGGGCTCAATGCGCGGATCTTCGGCGAAGGCAGTCTGGCGTTCAACGCCCCGGCCATTGTCAACCTCAACGGTTTGATCCGCTTCGCCGATGGCCAGGCGGCGACCCTGACCCTCGACAGCCTGGACAACCGCCAGGGCCGCATCGAAATCGCCGGCGGCAGCCTGACGCTCAAAGCTCGGGAGTTGAAGAATGGCGACGGCAAAATGATTGCCGGGCGCCTGGACCTCGACACCCGTCAACTCGACAACACCAACGGTTTGATCGCGGCCAATCAGACCAACGCCAAAGTCACGGCCAGCGAGCGTCTGGACAACGGCAAAGGCAAAATTCAGGCGCAGACAGCCCTGTCGTTGTCCGGCGGCGAACTGCTCAACCAGGGCGGCACGCTGGTCGCCGATAAAGTGACCGTCAACGCCACCCGCCTGGATAACAGCCAAAAAGGCGTGATCAGCGCCGAGGGTGGTGCACTGGACCTGACCCTCGACGAAGACCTCGATAACCACGACGGCAAGGTGCAGGCCTCGACCCGACTGAGCGTCACCGCCCAGAGCATCAACAACCGCAACGCCAGCCTGACGGGCAAAACCCTCGAGCTGACCAGCCGCGGCAAACTCGACAACACGCAGGGCACGATCTCGTCCGAAGACAGTGTTCTGGGTACCCAGGATCTGGACAACACTCAGGGGCTGATTCAGGGCACCGCGGGCCTCAAAGTTGTTGGCCGTGACCTGGATAACACCGAGGGCAAGCTGCTGGGCGGCACCGTCCATACGACACTCGACCATCTCACACAGAACACCCACGGCACCTTAAGCGCCGAGACCGGCACGCTCATGCTGATCGTCACTCAACACCTGAACAATGCCCTGGGCCGATTGCAGGCCACCCACGGGGACGTGGACATCCAGGCCGCGAGCCTGGACAACCGCCAAGGTGTCGTGGCCGGTCAGCAAGTGTTGTTGGTCGCCGAAGGCGGGCGCATCGACAACCGTGGCGGGCGGATCATGGGTGATCGTCTGGACCTGCAAGCCGCCAGCCTCGACAACAGCGATAAAGGCCTGTTGGCGGCCGGCGTTGACGGCGCACGGTTGATCCTCAAGCAAACGGCTCCCGGTCAGTCACAGTTGCTCAACCTCAAGGGCCGGATTCAAAGCGAAGCCGGTCTGCGGATCGAGAGTGACACGGTCGACAACAGTGCCGGCGTCCTGCTCGGTAAAACCGTCGACGTCACCGCGAGGCAACTGAGCAACAACGACAAGGGCGGCATCGTCAGCAGCGATGGCACCCTCGAACTGAAAGTCGCCGGAGTTTTCAGCAACGTCACCGGCGTGGTCGACGCCGCTGATCAGCGCCTGCTGCTTGAACAGCTCACCCAGCTCGACAACCGTGGCGGCACTTTGCGTGGCAAGCGCCTGGACATCAGCAGCACGGCCGTCGACAACCGCAACGAAGGCCAGATCATCGCCGGCAGCGATGGCCTGAAAATCGTCGGCACAAGCCTGCAGAACCAGCAAGGTGTGATCCTCGCCAACGGCAGCCACGGGGAACTGGCGCTGGGCCAGGGCAGCCTGCAGAACCAGGGCGGGACCCTTCAGGCCGACAGCCTGGGGATCACCGCCGGCGACCTCGACAACAGCGCCGTCAACGGTAAGGCCGGGCTGATGTCCAGTCTGCTGGGCGACCTGAAGTTGACGGTCACTCGCCTGACCAACCGCGCTGGCAAGTTGTTTGCCAAAGACCAGGTCATCTTCGATGGTTCAAGCCTGGACAACGCCGGCGGTGAAATCAGCGGCACCCGGCTGGGGCTCGAAGCCGTCAGCCAGATTCTCAACCAAGGCGGGTTGATCGAGTCGGCCACCAACCTGAAACTCATCAGCGGCCAGTTGAATAACAGCGCCGGTGGCCAGGTCCGCGCGCTCGGTGGCGCGTCCAGTCAGATCAAACTGACCGGCAACCTGAACAACCAGAACGGCGTCATCGAGATCGGCAGCCAGGACCTGGCCCTCAGCGGCGTTCAGCTCAATAACCTCAGTGGCCGCGTACGTCACGCGGCGCAAGGTCTATTCGACCTCGACCTGAACAACCTGACCGGCAGCCAGGGCAGCCTCACCGGTCTGGGCAATGGCAGCTGGGACATTGGCGCCGTCAATGGAGTGGGCACCTGGCAGCTCAACGGCGGCCTGACCTACACCAGCGCGCAAGACCTGACCCTCATTGCCGGTGACCGTATCGCCAGCGCTTCGGCGCTGAGCCTGAATGTCGCCAACCTTAACAACGCCGGCGAGCTGCTCAGCGACGGCAACCTGTCGCTGACCCTGGGCGGCAATCTGCTCAACAGCGGCCGAATCTCGGCCAAGCAAAAACTGACCATCGGCGCCAACGACCTGATCCAGCGCGACGGGCGTCTGGTCAGTGGCGGCGACACCGAACTGACCCTGCGCGGCACCCTCGACAACCTCGGCCGCCTGATCGCCAATCAAAACCTGACGGTGACGGCGGCCCGGATCGACAACAAAGGCACCCTTGGCGCCCAAGGCAAGGTCACCTTCAACGCGGCCAACGGCATCAGTAACGGCGCCGATACCCTGTTGTTCAGCGGCGGTGCGATGGAGTTGCACGGCAACAGCCTGAGCAACTATTACGGCGATATCTACAGCCGCGGCAACCTGACCTTCAGTGCCCTGAATGGTGGCCGAGCGGCCTCGTTCAGCAACTTGTCGGCCACTGTCGAAAGCGAAGGCGACATCGACATCAACGTCGCGTCGCTGGTGAACGCCAAATCCGAGTTCGAACTGACGTCCGGGCAATCTTCCGGCAGCCTGGATTGGCAATGCGGCCAGCACTGCGGTGGTGGCGACGGCTGGAAACGCGGCAAGATCACCCTCATCACCCAGTTCAACGACACCGTACTCAAGGACTCTCGCGCTTCGCGATTGGTGGCTGGAAAAAACCTCACCGTCCACGCCAATCAGGTCGAAAACCGTTACAGCCTGATGGCGGCCAACGGCAACCTCGACCTGACCGCCGACAGCCTGCTCAACCAGGGTGCCGCGTCACGTTCGGGGCAGCGAGTATTGACAATCGGTACCCCCGGTCGTATCGACAACAGCCTCTGGGACAAGATGGAGTACATCGATGTTCCGGCGTTCAATGCGGCGACCGCGGCAGGTAATTTCGATGAAGTGCGTTTCAAGGAACTCAGCGACCGTTCAAGCGACGACCGATTCGCCGTGCAGAGCGACGTCACCACCTGGAATGAAAACGGCAACACCGTTTACGCCGCCGTATTGCAAGCCGGTGGCAACGTCAGGCTGAACGTCACCAACAACATCCAGAACGGCACGCTTTACGACAACACCTACGGTCAACTGACCGGTTCACTGAGCAGCGAGCAGACGGCCTCGGTCGGCGGTATCAACATCAACCTGGGCAAAC
>NZ_JASBRE010000064.1:2156-3793 GCF_029960815.1 Pseudomonas sp. AL03 | reverse complement strand
CGCTCATTCTGCGGATTATCGAAGAAGTCGTTCGGCGCGGCCTGTTCGACGATTTCGCCCTTGTCCATGAAGATCACGCGATTGGCCACGGTGCGGGCGAAGCCCATTTCGTGGGTTACGCAGAGCATGGTCATGCCGTCTTCAGCCAGGCCGATCATGGTGTCCAGAACCTCTTTCACCATTTCCGGGTCGAGTGCCGAGGTCGGTTCGTCGAACAGCATGATTTTCGGTTTCATGCACAAGGCACGGGCAATCGCCACACGCTGTTGCTGACCGCCGGACAGTTGCCCCGGGAATTTATGCGCCTGCTCCGGAATGCGGACGCGTTCCAGGTAATGCATGGCGATTTCTTCGGCCTGGCGCTTGGGCATCTTGCGCACCCACATCGGCGCCAGCGTGCAGTTCTGCAGGATGGTCAGGTGCGGGAACAGGTTGAAGTGCTGGAACACCATGCCGACTTCACGGCGGACCGATTCGATCTGCTTGAGGTCGTTGGTCAGCTCCACGCCATCGACCACGATGCGGCCCTGCTGGTGTTCTTCCAGACGGTTGAGGCAACGAATGGTGGTGGACTTGCCGGAACCCGACGGGCCGCACAGGACGATACGCTCGCCCTGTTTAACGTTCAGGTTGATGTCTTTCAACACGTGGAACTGGCCGTACCACTTGTTGACGCCCTGCATCTGAATAATGCCTTCAGGGCTCACAGGCTGTTTGATCGCTTCACTCATAAACTACGCTCCTAACGCTTGTGGCCAGTGTCCAGCTTACGTTCAAAATGCATGGAATAGCGGGACATACCAAAACAGAAAATCCAGAACACCAGGGCCGCGAACACATAGCCTTCGGTGGCCATGCCCAACCATTTCGGGTCGGCGGCAGCTTGTTTGACGCTGTTGAGCAAGTCGAACAGGCCGATGATGATCACCAGGCTCGTGTCCTTGAACAGCGCAATGAAGGTGTTGACGATGCCAGGGATCACCATCTTCAGGGCTTGCGGCAGAATCACCAGGCCCATGCTGCGCCAGTAACCGAGGCCCATCGCGGCAGCCGCTTCGTACTGACCTTTGGGAATCGCTTGCAGACCACCGCGCACCACTTCGGCCACGTAAGCCGACTGGAACAGGATCACGCCGATCAGCGCCCGCAGCAGTTTGTCGAAGTTCATGCCTTCAGGCAGGAACAACGGCAGCATCACCGAGGACATGAACAGCACCGTGATCAACGGCACGCCGCGCCAGAATTCGATGAAGGTCACGCAGACCACCCGAATCGCCGGCATGTTCGAACGACGGCCCAGCGCCAGGACGATACCCAGCGGCAGGGCGCCGGCAATACCGACGGTGGCGATCACCAGGGTCAGCATCAGGCCGCCCCATTGGCTGGTCGCCACGGCGCTCAGGCCGAACACGCCGCCGTGCAGCAGGCACCAGGCGACAATCGGGTACAGCACCAGGAAGCTCAGGCCATACACCGCTTTATGGTGAAAACGCGAGATGAACAACGGTGCCACGCCGATGACCGCCAGCCACACGGTCAGGTCCACGCGCCAGCGCAGGTCCACCGGGTAGTAGCCGTACATGAACTGGCCGAAGCGCTGCTGGATGAACACCCAGCAGGCGCCCTCCTTGGTGCAG
>NZ_JASBRE010000064.1:0-2056 GCF_029960815.1 Pseudomonas sp. AL03 | reverse complement strand
GGTTCAGCACCGTACCGGCAAACAACGAGACCATTTCCGGATAACCGATACCGGCCGCCAACGAGGAGTTCTTCGCCAGGTTCAGGTATTGGCTGGTCAGCGGTGGAATGATCACGCGCAGGGCTTGCGGGATGATCACCTTGCGCAGCGTCGGACCGTTGCGCAAACCCAACGAGTGCGCCGCTTCGGTCTGGCCGTGGCTGACCGACTTGATGCCCGAACGCACGATCTCGGCGATGAACGCCGCGGTGTACACGGTCAGGGCCAGGGTCAGCGCCAGCAGTTCAGGGATCAGCACCCAGCCACCGACGAAGTTGAAGCCCTTGAGCTCCGGCATTTCCCAATGCACGGGGGCGCCGAAGATCAGCGCACACAGCGCCGGGATCACCAGCAACAGCGCCAGGCCGGTCCAGAACTTGCGGAACGGAACGCCGGTGGCTTCGAAGCGTTTGTTGGCCCAGCGGCACATCAGCACGATGGCGACGATGGCCACGACGACGCTGACCACAAACGGCCAGAAACCGTCCGCCGCCAACGCTGCGGGCATATTCAGGCCGCGGCTGCTGACGAAGAAGGTGTCGCCGAAGTTATGGCTGTTGCGTGGCCCTGGCATGGTCAGGAACACCGCGAAGTACCAGAACAGGATTTGCAGCAGCGGCGGAATGTTGCGGAAGACTTCCACATAAACAGTCGCCAGTTTGGCAATGATCCAGTTCTTCGACAGCCGTGACACACCGACGATGAACCCGAGGATCGTCGCCAGGATCACGCCGATGAAAGTCACCAGCAGCGTGTTGAGCAAGCCGATGACAAACACCCGGGCATAACTGTCCGATTCGGTGTAGTCGATCAGGTGTTGAGCGATGCCGAAACCGGCACTGCGCTCCAGAAAGCTGAAGCCGGAGGTAATGCCCCGGTGCTGAAGGTTGGTCTGTGTGTTATCGAACAGATACCAGCCCATCGAGACCACCGCCACAATGGTGATGATCTGAAATAGCCACGCACGCACTTTCGGATCGCTGAGGCTGAGCCTCTGCTTTGGTGCGCCGATTGAATTTTGCATGAAGTGCCCCGCAAATAATGGAACAGAACATCACCCGGCGGTTGGCCCACCGGGTGATAGAACCATCAGCGCACTGGTGGTGCGTATTGAATGCCGCCGTTGTTCCACAGAGCGTTCAGCCCGCGGTCAATGGCCAGTGGAGTGCCCTTGCCGAGGTTTTTCTCGAACACTTCACCGTAGTTACCTACTTGCTTGACGATCTGAACGACCCAGTCTTTCTTCACTTTCAGGTCTTTGCCGTATTCACCATCAGCGCCCAGCAGACGAGCAACGTCCGGGTTCTTGGTGGCTTGGGCTTCAGCTTCAACGTTTTTCTGGGTGATGCCCATTTCTTCAGCGTTGAGCATCGCGAACAGGGTCCACTTGACGATGCTGAACCACTCTTCGTCGCCTTTACGCACGACCGGGCCCAGAGGCTCCTTGGAGATGGTTTCCGGCAGAACGACGTAGTCGGTCGGGGTCGCCAACTTGCTGCGTTGTGCGTAGAGCTGGGATTTGTCGGAGGTCAGCACGTCGCAACGACCGGATTCCAGCGACTTGGCGCTTTCATCGGAGGTGTCGAAGGTGATCGGGGTGTATTTCAGACCGTTGCCGCGAAAATAGTCGGAAACGTTCAGCTCGGTGGTGGTACCGGCTTGAATGCAGATGGTGGCGCCGTCGAGCTCTTTAGCGCTCTTCACACCCAGTTTGTTGTTCACCAGGAAGCCGATGCCGTCGTAGTACGTTACGCCGGCAAACACCAGACCCATGCCCGAATCGCGCGAGCTGGTCCAGGTGGTGTTACGCGACAGCACGTCGATTTCGCCGGACTGCAGCGCGGTGAAGCGCTCTTTGGCGTTCAACTGGCTGAATTTGACTTTGGTCGCATCGCCGAAAACGGCAGCGGCCACAGCGCGGCAGACGTCAGCGTCGATGCCGATGATCTTGCCAGTGGAGTCTGGAACCGAGAAGCCTGGCAGGCCGTCACTTACACCGCACTGTACGAAACCTTTC
>NZ_JASBRE010000063.1 GCF_029960815.1 Pseudomonas sp. AL03 | reverse complement strand
CGAAAAACATCTCGCGAAAGCTTGACCGTGAACAGAGTATCTACAGGTTTTGTGTCGTGCGCCATATCTGCGTTCGACGAAATCTTGTAGGAGCGAGGCTTGCCCGCGAAGGCCGTTACACGGTCTCGTGTCGAATCAGAAGAACCCCATCGGATTGATGTCGTAGCTCACCAGCAGGTTTTTGGTCTGCTGATAGTGGTCGAGCATCATCTTGTGGTTTTCACGGCCGACACCGGATTTCTTGTAGCCACCGAACGCGGCGTGGGCCGGGTACAGGTGGTAGCAGTTGGTCCAGACACGCCCGGCCTTTATCGCCCGGCCCATGCGGTAGGCGCGGTTGATGTCGCGGGTCCACAGACCGGCGCCGAGGCCGAACTCGCTGTCGTTGGCAATCGCCAGGGCTTCGGCTTCGTCCTTGAAGGTGGTAATACCCACCACCGGGCCGAAGATTTCTTCCTGGAACACGCGCATTTTGTTGTGGCCCTTGAGCAGGGTCGGCTGGATGTAATAGCCGCTGGACAGGTCGCCTTCGAGGCGCTCGGCCGCGCCGCCGGTGAGCAATTCGGCGCCCTCCTCCTGAGCAATTTTCAGGTACGAGAGGATCTTGTCGTATTGCTGCTCGGACGCCTGGGCGCCGACCATGGTTTCGGTGTCCAGCGGGTCGCCGCGCTTGATCTTGACGATCTTCTTCATCACCTCGGCCATGAACGGCTCGTAGATCGATTCCTGCACCAGCGCCCGGGACGGACAGGTGCAGACTTCGCCCTGGTTGAAGAACGCCAGCACCAGACCTTCGGCGGCTTTCTCGATGAACTGCGGTTCGGCGTTCATGATGTCTTCGAAGAAGATGTTCGGTGATTTGCCACCCAGCTCCACGGTGCTTGGAATGATGTTCTCGGCGGCGCAATGCATGATGTGCGCGCCTATCGGGGTGGAACCGGTGAAGGCGATCTTGGCGATGCGCTTGCTGGTGGCCAGCGCCTCACCCGCTTCGCGACCGCACCCCTGGACGATGTTCAGCACACCGGCCGGCAGCAAATCGGCGATCAGTTCGGCGAAGACCATGATCGACAGCGGCGTCTGCTCGGCGGGTTTGAGGACCACGCAGTTGCCGGCGGCCAGGGCCGGGGCGAGTTTCCACGCGGCCATCAGCAGCGGGAAGTTCCACGGAATGATCTGCCCGACCACGCCCAATGGCTCGTGGAAGTGATAGGCCGTCGTCAACTCATTGATCTCGGCGGCACCGCCCTCTTGAGCGCGGATGCACCCGGCGAAGTAACGGAAATGGTCGGCGGCCAGCGGCACGTCGGCGTTCAAGGTCTCGCGCACGGCCTTGCCGTTGTCCCAGGTTTCGCTGACGGCGAGGATTTCCAAATTCTGCTCGATGCGGTCGGCAATTTTCAGCAGCACCAGGGAGCGGTCCTGCGCCGAAGTTTTGCCCCAGGCATCGGCGGCGGCATGGGCGGCATCGAGGGCTTTTTCGATGTCGGCGGCGCTGGACCGAGGGAACTCGGCAATCACTTCACCATTGACCGGCGAGGTGTTGATGAAATATTCGCCATTGACCGGGGCGACGAACTCACCGCCGATGAAGTTGCCGTAGCGCGCTTTGAACGTAACGACGGCGCCGGGTGTTCCAGGTTGTGCGTAGATCATAGTGGGCCTCTGTCTGGGTCGATGCCTGTCGGGCAAACAGGCGATGAACCGATAGTAGAGAGCCCCGCGCGTCAGACGAATGCGCCGTTGGCAGGGGGACTCTCGTTATTTGGTCGTAGGAGCGAGGCTTGCCCGCGATCGGGGCACTGCGGTCATCCAGTCAGACCGCGGCGCATTCTTCGCGAGCAAGCTTCGCTCCTACAGGGATACAGGTTTGCTCTGATCAGTGTTTGGCAACCAGGTCTTTCGGCAACTTGAAGGTCCAGAGCATGCCGCCCTGGTTGAAGTCCTTGATGCGCTTGGCCACTTCGCCGCCCCACAGCGGAACAGCACCCCCCCAACCGGACAGCACCGAGACGTACTGTTCGCCGTCCATTTCCCAAGTCACAGGCGAGCCGAGTACGCCGGAGCCAGTCTGGAATTCCCAGACTTTCTCGCCGGTCTTGGCGTTGAATGCCTGCAGGAAACCTTCCGGCGTACCGGTGAACACCAGGTTGCCTTTGGTGGTCAGCACGCCGCCCCACAGCGGTGCGAAGTTCTTGTGGCGCCAGACTTCCTTGCCGGTTTTCGGGTCGATGGCGCGCAGCACGCCGATGTAGTCTTCATTCAACGGTTTGATGGTGAAACCGGCACCGAGGAACGCCGCGCCTTTTTTGTAGGCGATGCCTTCGTTCCAGATGTCCATGCCCCACTCGTTGGACGGTACGTAGAACAGCCCGGTGTCCTTGTTGTAGGCCATCGGCATCCAGTTTTTCGCGCCGAGGAATGCCGGGGCTACGAACACCGAACTGCCCTTGGCTTCGGTACCCGGTGCGCCAGGTCGGCTGGCTTCGTTGTAGATCGGCCGGCCCTCTTTATCCAGGCCGGTGGCCCAGGTGATTTTGTCCACGAACGGGAAGCCGCGAATGAACTTGCCGTTGGTGCGGTCCAGCACGTAGAAGAAACCGTTGCGGTCAGCGGTGGCGGCGGCTTTGATCTCTTTGCCGCCTTCGGTGTAGTTGAACGAGACCAGCTCGTTCACGCCGTCATAGTCCCAGCCGTCGTGAGGGGTGCTTTGGAAGTGCCACTTGATGGTGCCGTCATCCGGGTTCAGCGCCAGACGCGACGACGAGTAGAGGTTGTCGCCAGGACGCAGGTGCGAATTCCACGGCGCCGGGTTGCCGGTGCCGAACAGCAGCAGATTGGTTTCCGGGTCGTAGTAACCGCCAAGCCAAGGCGCCGCGCCGCCGGTTTTCCAGAGATCGCCAGGCCAGGTCTTGCCGGCTTCGCCGCCGGAGATGCCGTTCTCTACCGCTTTGCCATCCTTGTAGGTGTAGCCCATGTGGCCTTCGACAGTGGGCCGGGTCCACAGAAGGTCGCCGTTTTTCGGGTCGTAGGCTTCGATTTTGCCGACCACCCCGAACTCGCCACCGGCCACGCCGGTGATCAGTTTGCCGTTGATCACCAACGGCGCGGCGCTGATCGAATAGCCTTCCTTGTGGTCGGCGACTTTCTTGCTCCAGACGACTTTGCCGGTGTCCTTGTTCAGGGCCACGAGCTTGGCGTCGAGGGTGCCGAAGAACACCAGGTCGCCGTACAGCGCAACACCACGGTTGATCACGTCGCAGCAGGGACGGATGTCATCGGGCAGGCGCGCATCGTATTGCCAGAGTTTTTTGCCAGTGCGCGCATCCACCGCAAACACCCGCGAATAGGAACCGGTCAGGTACATGACGCCGTCCTTGATCATCGGCTGTGCTTGCTGACCGCGTTGTTTTTCACCGCCGAAGGAGAACGCCCAGACCGGCCGCAAGTCCTTCACGTTGTTGACGTTGAGGGTGTCCAGCGGACTGTATCGTTGACCCTGGACGCCCAGACCGTTGGTGACGATCTGCTCCGGGTTCTTGGGGTCCTGGAGGATGTCTTGATCAGTGACGCCGGCCAATGCCGAGCCAGACAACAGCATGGCACTGAGCAGCACACTCAAGACGAAGGGTTGGCGACGTGCGGGTTGGGTCATGACGGCTACCTCTGCGGTTTTTGTTATACCCGGGAAATTTTCCCGGTCTGGTGCAGATTCTTGGGCGCCGCCGCCCTTGGAACAATTGCCCGCAGTGCTGAGATTGCTAGTTCCTTAGTACCGGGTCAGATGATGCTACCCCGTCAGGGCTCACCTCGACCTGTAATTGGATGGACTCGCCCAAGCCGAGGCGTCAATGCGCCACGGTGGCA
>NZ_JASBRE010000062.1 GCF_029960815.1 Pseudomonas sp. AL03 | reverse complement strand
GGCTGCCTTTGACGTCGGCGGACAGGTCGTGGGTGCCGCGCAGGGTGCCGACGTTGACCAGGTCGTTGCCGGCGATCAGGGTCAGGTCGCGGCCCTGGATCAGGCTGCCGCCGCGCACGTTGCGCGATTCGGCCTGCGCCAGATACAGCACCGGCACCAGCACTTTCTGGCCATCGACGATGCGCTCTTCCATCCACACGATGTCGTGGGTCAGGGCCGCGACCTGCTCGGAAGTCAGTCTTACGCCCACGGACAGGTTCAACGCGGTTTTGCTGGTCAGGGCGTTGTCCATCAGATAACGGAATTGCTCGCTATCGTCGTTCAGCCCATTGGCGAGAAAGCGTTGGCCGGTCTGGGCCAGCACCGCATCGCTGATCAAATCCGGGTTGGATTCGATCAGGTACTTGTGTGGTCGGAACTTTTCGACAGACCTTGTACGCGGTTGATCGTAAAGGTCCTACGCCAACCTCGGAATCAGGCACCTTGCACCGCGAGAACGATGAAGCTTATAGTCCGCCCGTCGTCCACATGGCGACCGGGTTTGGCGACCTGACTAACGAGTGCGAGAGCTGTCTGCTTATTTGCAGGCGCCTCCGCATCCGCAAAACTGCTTTTTATGGCAGTTGTGCGCGGGAGACCTTCGGGTCTGCCGGTTACTCGTTTCCGGTTCGCCAACCTGCGTACAGCTGCCACCCCATTTCGTTTGGCGACGATCTGCTGGCAGTCTCAGCAAACTAAACGAGGTTTCAACTATGGATAGATACATGCCCCTCACCGGAATCAACCTGATCCCGGCTTCTCTGCTTATTGATACCCAAGCGCCACTTGACGTCCTGCACGCGATGGCGGATTACCGCATTCGCACCGTCACTCAGGTGCTGGAGAACATCGCCTTTCGTGCCGAGATTGGTTGCGACACGGTGGTGCTTTCAGACTTTTCCAAACTACTGGCCATACCGTTGCGTGATGGTTGTGATTTGATGGATGTGATTGGTCGGCGGTTGCGGGCGCAAGCTGCGGAGTGAATGGAAACGGGCGACCTGTTGGTCGCCCGTTGCATATCGCTCATACAAAAACGTGACAGTCTTGACTCTTCGATTTGTCGTGAGAAAAATCAGAGGGTTCTCAGCAATAGAAAAGGGGACGGATTTATTTTCTGATTAGCCAAAAAAATAAATCCGTCCCCTTTTCACGTCCCCTTTTCTAATATATCAGTCAAACTTCCCTTTGAAGTCATCGACAGTTATACCTTTCTCCTTCAGGAGTGACAGCACGAACGGCTCATCCACCTTCAACAAAAAATCAATAGCATCCGTAATTTTCCAGCGATGCATCGCAGGATTATCAATTATTGAAACAAGATGCTGCTTTATAAGAGGCACGCATTCAAAAAATTGTTCTCGATCAACAAAGTCAAAAACATTGGCTATTTCAAACGGCATGTGACCAGACAGTATTATTATCTTGGACAAGGGAGCATAAATTTGAGCTCTCGCCTCTTGCGCACGACCACTGTCAGCCGAGTTTGAAAAATACCTGATAACGGTCATCAGTACTTGATGATAGGTATCATTATAGCCACGTAACCGGTGAGGGTAGGCACGTCTCCGGCGTCAACGGCATAATCCGCATGATCCGGCACGCCATTCAACAGATCGTAGATTTTACGTTCCATCATCAGCCTCTATTTTCCAACGTGATTAATATATGTGGACGGAACACACCCCTTGATCAGACACTCGCCATCACGCATCGCATTCCCTAAGTCTCTCTCTGCACCTTTTAGCGAGTCTTCGTTTCTCTTGCTTGGATTGTTTGCGTATCTCTCACGAGCCGCATCCAATTTTGATTGCAATTCCGCGGCCACCTGTTGACTCGTCAAAAACTTGGTGTCAAGGAAAAAAGGGGACAGATTTATTTAATCGCCAGACCAACCAATCAATCGCAATAAATAAATCTGTCCCTTTAACGATCGATGAATAGTAATGGGCAGAAAAAATGGGAGCAGACAACGTTTACCCTCTTTTCATTTTCAACAGATGTAGGAGCCTAAAATTCACATGGACTTAATCTCAGCAAAAAAGAATTTTGCGCCACCTCCGTGAGGTGGGGAGGCCGGCCAGATGATTCTCAGATTTATTTTCTGGCCACCGCACAAATCAAAAAATAAATCCGCCCCCTTTTCTGTCCTTCTGGCCGCCGCACGAGTCAAACAAAAAATCCGTCCCTGTGCCTCCGCCCTGTTTAAATCATAGAATATTATCTATTTTTATAATTGCAGATTCATTTACAGACAACACATGAAGGATTTTTTTCATCCCCAATGGCAAATCACAATACTTTCTGCATCTTTTTGGTTTAGCTATCAATTTGTAACCACCATCATCATTGACATCATGGCTAAACAAACCTCTTCTTGCCATATCAACAAATGACCGTAAGTAGCGCTCACGCTGAACACTATCATTAAACACAGGCAGGTTGCTTTCAACAACTTCAACTTCCACACTATCAGTTATAGAGTGGAAGTAATCATAAATCTCCTCATATTCAGAAATTGACTTTCTTACTATGTCAGGAACAAAACCTCGACCTCCCGTCGCAAAATGCGCGAGCAGTCCGCCCTGGTAGGAAGCAAACCAATCTAAATCATTGATTTCTAAAAACTCCTCATCCATTTCCATCACTCAGCTCCAAATATATTAGTGCAGTTCTCACAACGAGGAACCACCTCTCCTGTCCTCGGACGAACCGCTGCAGTAAATTTTATATCGCTAAGTTTTAGACCTGGATTGCTCAAAAGCAGTTCATTAGCAGCCCTAAACTCAGCACAGCGTCCCAGCGTATTACCACACGCGGTTTTAACCCCCAAACCACCCAAGCTAACAGCATACGCCTTTAATTCAGGCGCAATTGTAGTCGGGATTGCTCCGCTCGATGTAGTGACTATTTTCCCCGTCCAAGGATCAACGGCTCCGATAACAGTTGGTGGCTTATACTTGCTACCAAATGATCCAATATACTGTTCTAACTGATGGCTAGCATCATCAAGAAGCTTAGCAATCGCCCCTGTCCCACTTGCAGCTTCGGCATCTGTTAAAGCGCTGGTAGGGTTCAGATTTTTCAGATCGTCTCCAACAGCAGTGACAGTACCCTCAGCCCGCCCAACCGTCTTGACTCCAGCCCCAAGCCCACCTGTCAAAACAATGCCAGCGATCTCTTCGTGATCTCCCAGCATCGTTGCATGCGTAGCATTCAACTCATCCGTGTGGTTACTATCTTGGAAGTCTTGGATAATGGCCCGTTCTTCAGCATTCAAGTCACCGTGTGCGTCGTAGTCCTCCAGCGCCAGCGTTCCTCCTTCAGCTTCAGTCCGCTGGCCGTTGCATTCCGCAAAGCCCTCGCAATCGAACAAGGCATGGCCACTGGTCTTGGAGCTTATTTCGGCGTAGTGATCCTTTACTTTTTGTCGACAAGCGTCCGGGGTTTCACTTCCTCGACATCCTTTCAACTCTTTAACGAGATCGTCAACTCCACGATGATTTAGATAGTTGTAAGTCGTGGCATTCCCCGCAATGCTGGCTCCCTGCTGTAGATCCCCATCTACCGCCGCAGCGGCTAGGAGCCCGGTTAACTGCGACATCATTACGTGCAACTGATCATTGCCATCCGCAAGGCTCACCAGCTGATTCATTAACGCTTCATTCAGCCCTGCCGCCGCAGCGCCAGTCGCGAAATCACCACCAGTCGCCTTAGACAGTAGGCCTCCCATCAAAGCATGAGCGACAACTTTTTCGAGGCTCCCGTCCGGAAACTTGATGGTGTCTCCGATCCAATTGAACCCACTCGCCATGGCGACATTGCCAGCCTCCCCCAACAGCGCCGCACTAAAGTTGTCGCCAAAACTGCCACCCCCGATGGCAGTTGAGATGCCGCTGGAGATCACCGCGCGGCCACCCACCCGTATTGCAATGTCAGTGATGTTGCTGCTGGTGAGAATGCTCGCAGACTTGGTGCCTTCGGAAGCTGCCGCGAACCAGTTTGCGTCGGCGTAATTGAGCATGCCCGCGGTGAACCCGGCAATGGCGGCGCCTTTGAGGCTGTCTGCGCTGAATGTTTCCTTGAACGCCGCGCCAAGATTGCCTTTGTTGCTGATGGTGCTGGTAACGGCTTTGTGGATTGCGACTCTGCACGAACATTCCGTACGGCCCTTGGGG
>NZ_JASBRE010000061.1 GCF_029960815.1 Pseudomonas sp. AL03 | reverse complement strand
GTTTGCCCAGGTTGATGTTGATACCGCCGACCGAGGCCGTCTGCTCGCTGCTCAGCGAACCGGTCAGTTTCGTCGGTAACCACCACAACACTGTTGTTCGAACGCAGGTCTATGCCACAGAATTTCATCACGACCTCCTCACAACAAAAAACTAAGTTCCCACCTTGAACTTTGCGTCACCTCCGTGAGGTGGGGAGGCCGGCCAGATGATTCTCAGATTCTTTTAATTACCAGTTCAACCAAGCAATAAATAAATCTGGCCCAAACCTGGCCCCTTAACGCTGCTTTGAGCTGACAAAAGACGCAATCGGAAATTGAGAAGTTTTTTTGCGGATCCTGAGACCTCGCCTATTCCTTTTGCACCATCAATCTGGACGGAGCAAGGTCAATAATTATGCCACCATTGATCCTTATTATTCCTTGTTGAAAATCTCATACACCCATTTGGCCAACACTTCCGGCGATGTTGTTTCTTTCCTTAGACATTCTTCGCCGCGATCCTTTGCCACAATGGCCAGCTTCCCAGATTCGGAAATTTCAATATATGGAGCACCAAACTCATCCACTTCAGTTCCCAAGGGAAATCCATCATATGGAATCCCCTGTTCACTTGCGTATTTGAAAAAATAATCGGCTAATTGTTCAAGTTTCACTGCTATCACCCCTAGCTTATTTTATTGGATTGATGAAGCCTTCCTTCAGCAATTCATCAATGCTCATAGGTAATTGATACTGAGTCCCCTTGCCTGGCTTTCCAAACCAAGGAGCTGCGCTTCCAGAGTTTACCTCTGGGATAGGCTTTATAACTTCATACTGTCGATATGGTGATTTCAGACTCGAGTCAGGTAAGGCACGCTGTTCAAACGGCACATCTTTCGGCGCCGCAAATTTACCTTGATCAGTAAAGTTACCTTTCCCTCACTCAATCCCAGTAGTAGCACGGTCTACCGCCCCGCCAGTTGCTTTTGCACCAACAGTATCACCCGACGCGAATTTCGTTGTCTACACGCGCAACGCCTGACGTGGCGCGGCCTGCGAGCCGGTCGGTTCAGCTAATGCGCTGTCGCGGCAAAACTCACCCCGCCACCGATTTTGGGCGTCACAGCCCCCTGGATGACCCAAACGATGTACCTGAATACGGATTTACAGGAGGGGATCGATCAGGGCGACATGCCTGTGCACAATGTCTTCCAGATCAGCCGCGTGCTGCTCTTGCTACAGATCTCCGATGCGCAGTCGTTGTATCAGACGGATCATGAGCGGCGAGGGCGACGACGGTAAATCGCAGGCAATAAAAACCCCAGCTCGTTGGCTGGGTTTCTTATTGGATGATTATTTATTTTTTTGAGCTATCATGAGTGCTCGATCAATCATATCGGAGGTAATGTAAGGCACAAATCCGAGCCTGTCGCCCTTCTCAAAATTCTTCTTGTATTCGTCTAAACGTCCAGTATCACCAGCTATTGCTAGAGCCGCCAAATGTCGTATAGGCATTGCACCTTTAACATCAGTTGGCAGCTTTCTATAAACCGTCAACCCCTCGTCAATACTCTGCGAGCGAGCCCAAGACATAGCCTTCTCAGACAACCTAATAACATCATCACTAGAAAAACCAGGTAATTTCTCCGGAGCTTCATTGCTAACTATAATCGGAGCATTACTACCGCCATCACCCAATATAAAAGAAACAGCCTCCGAAAATTCTTTTGACGAAATGGAGGACATAAGCGAAACCCGAAAATGGTCCGAGCGCTTACCCACAGATGGGATAACCTGAAGTTGAACCCCTCCGACATCGGTGACGCAAAAATAATCACCAACTTCATCCTTGCTACAAACCCACCCCTGCTCCTTCAAGATTGAAACAACATCTTTTTCTTTCATTACTTGGCACCAGGGAAATTCATAATCTCAATAGGAATGCCGTTAGGATACCCTTGCTCCTTTAACGCCCCCCCGGCTTCAGGCCAAAGCTTTCAGCCACTTTCCCCCTAGGAATTGAACTCCCATCTTTTATTTGAGGGAAAATCTCGGACTGACGAATACTTAGGTCCGCACTCCCTGTCTTAACCTCAATAATCCTAAGGGTTCCATATGGCGCTTCGGCCACAATGTCTGGCCTGCAACGACCAGTACCACAAGGCCAAATGATATTTCTTTTTCGCTGACTCTGAACCCTTGAGATGAAAGTTGATCCTTGATGTCATCCACCATGTTCAGGTGGTGATCATAGTGATCTTTGATAGTGACTTTGGGAGCCCCAGCGCCTTTTGCACCAACTCAATAGCTGGCTTTTCCTATACCGGCCCCCAATAACCATGAAATGGAGCTTGGGGGGAAACCAATCTCCATATATCACATGACCCAAAACATTTAAACCACTTCTCCTCGAAGGCTGGCCCCGCATAACTTTCCTGAGCAGGAACCTGCTCTACCATCCCAGCTTTAATCTGCTCAGTGATCCATACAAAAAACCGCTCATACTCCCCAGGAGATGAAAATCCCTCTACAACTTCCCAGTTACACTCACTCATTTTTTTATCCAAGCAGAGTCAATTTTAAAATCTTTCGGAAATAACACCTGATTGCCACCACCAACCAGCCCACCTTGAGGAGCGGCAACCCCTTCAAAATACTTAGTCCCTGTAGGAACTTCAATTTTTACCACTTTGGTTGCCGTATTTCCCCATTGAGGATTCAGAGCACTATCAACAATCGATTGAACAGGATCTGCTGGCCGTGTCGCTCTGTCCAATAACCACCTAGCTCCTGAGCAGTCCCACCATAAACTCGATACAAAGTGGTTGGCTGTTGAGTAACTACTTCAGAATACGTACCACTGCGGAATGTGTCCGCGATCCCTTTAGGTAATGGGCCTTGATTCATAGGCCCGTACTCAGCAATTACCTTACCTGTTGCTTTTGCACCAAAAGCAGCAACCAACGCTTTTTTAGCAGCAACAGCCGCTACACCACCCGCAACTACCAGAACCAGATTATCAGCAATAACCTTGGTTTGCTCATCCGACAGGCCCCATTTCTGCTGCACCGCCTGTGCAATTGCTCCTCCGGTATGGCCAGCAGTGAACGTAGCGAGCATCTCCTGAAATCCTAGATTGGACTCCCTAAGGACTTCCCATTCCTGCGTCGGACCGTCACCAAGCAGAGGATAAATGTCATCCAGATTGGCCATGGTGTTGGCAACTTCTCTGGAATAGTCCGCGCAACTGGCCTGACTCGCTGAACACGCAGCCGCTGCTTCCAAGTCCTGAGCAAAGTTCAACTCTTTATAGCGCGCTACAGTATCTGCCCGGCAGGCAGCATCTTTGCATTCGCGTAATTTCTTGGCTGCTTCCTCCAATTGATCATGATTCAGGAAGTTGTACTGCGTCCCGTTCTGCGTAACCCATGCTCCCGTTTGCAGCTTGTCAGTTTCGGCATCAGGGTCTTGAATAGCAGTCGCCAGCACTCCGATCAGTTGCGAGTTCATCAGCAACAGTCGATCCCTATTCTCCTTTGGCATCCCGGCATAGACCGAAGCCAAACCGTCGACTAGGGCTTCGTTGACCCCGGCCGCCAAGGCACCCGTTTTGAAATCACCGCCTGCAGCGAGCGAGGCCAAGCCCCCCATCACCGCGTGCAGGCCGATTTTGGCGAGGCCTCCGTTTGGCAAGCTGTTCTCTACGCTGATATCTCCCACCAAGTTGAAACCATAGGCAGCAAACGCATTCACCAGACTGCTTTGCAAGGCATCGCCAAGGCTGCCGTCGCGCCCCAGTGCTTTATTGAGCAACGCAGAGGTGCTGTTTTGCAGGGCCTGGTTCGCAGTGAACTGAGCGATACCTTCCAGGCTGCTCAACCCGCCGGAATTGGAAACTACGACCTTGCCTGTGTTAGCCAAAGCCCCGTTGGTGGAGTCAGTCAACGCGGCACTTGAATCGGTGCTGGTACTGGTCCAATCGTTGAACAGACCGGTGGTAAGACCCGCCACGGCCCCGGCAACGATGTAGTTTTTCATGCTGTCGGCGCTGAAGGTTTCTTTGACGGCCGCGCCAAGATTGCCTTTATTGTTGATGGTACTGACCGTGGCCGTACTGGCTGCGGAGGTGAGCATGGCGGTGAGGGCAGCGTTCGCCCAACCAGCGGCGACAGCTTGCGTCGCTGCGGTCGTAGCGGTCGCTGCGGTCGCTGCAGCACCGGCTGCTAATGCGCTGCCCGCCCCTGCGTTTGCGGCAGAAGCCACGAAAGTGGAGGCTGCACCGGCTGTGAAGTAGGTGACGATGATGATGATAATGATCATCGCCGGACCGCCCAGCCCGGAATGGCTTTCATCCCAGCTGTCATGCAGCTCTTTAACCCGGCGCCAATCCACATCACCCCGCGCTTCGGCGTCTTTGAGCCAGGCCATGCTCGGGTCAGCTTGCACCATGGCATCGATTGCCTGGCTCACGCTTTGTTGGTTGATGTCTTTGATATCGATGTGTAGCCCATCAACCGCTTTGATGAGCGTCTGGCCTTTAGCAATCAGCTGGCTTTGCCGTAGCGTTTCGTCAACCTGGCCTTTGTTTTCCATGCTGGTCCACGCCCAGCTATTGCTGCTCTTGTCGTGGCTCTCCTGATGCGAGTCCTTCACCGCTTCGAAAGTGATGCTGCCACCACTGTCCAGCGTGATGTCCTTGCCACTCTCCAGCTTCGCCACCTGATAGCGCTGATCGCCCTCG
>NZ_JASBRE010000060.1 GCF_029960815.1 Pseudomonas sp. AL03 | reverse complement strand
AGATTGAAGACGTGACCCATGGCTTTGTGATGACCAACCATGGCGTGAGCATGGAGATCAGCCCGCAGCAGACGTCCTCGATCACCTTCATCGCCGACAAGGCCGGCCTGCACTGGTACTACTGCAGCTGGTTCTGCCATGCGCTGCACATGGAAATGGTCGGCCGCATGAAGGTCGAGAAGGCCTGACCGTTGCCCATCGACAGGAGCGGGCCAATGACCGATTTCAAGCAAACCCCCGTGAAGGTCATTGCGCTGGCGCTCCTGTCGCTTGGCGGCAGCGCGCTGGCGGCGGTACAACCCGTCACTAGCTTGCCGTTGAAGGTGGACGCCGATCAACGCTGGCACCTGCCGGCGGGGGAATACCGCGGCTCGTTCAGCGTCGATCAACCGATGCAGATTGTCTGCGAGCCGGGCGCGGTGTTCCAGGGAGAGGGGCAGGGCAACGGTTTGATCATCAGTGCGCCGGATGTCGGCATTGAGGGCTGCACCTTTCTGGATTGGGGCCACGATCTCACCGCTATGAACGCGGCGCTGTTCATCCAGCCAAAGGCCTATGGCGCGATGATTAAAGGCAATCGCCTGCAAGGTCGGGGCTTCGGTATCTGGGTCGATGGTACTCGGGATGTGAGCCTGATCGACAACCGCATTCAAGGTGATGCGACGATGCGCTCGCAGGATCGCGGCAACGGCATTCATCTGTATGCCGTGCATGGCGCCAAGGTCATTGGCAATCAGGTCCGCGACACCCGCGATGGCATTTACATCGACACTTCCAACGGCAACTTGCTGCAGGGCAATACCCTGGAAGACCTGCGCTACGGCGTGCATTACATGTTCGCCAACGATAACCAGCTGATCGGCAACACCACTCGCCGCACCCGCACCGGCTACGCCTTGATGCAAAGCCGCAAGCTCACGGTGATCGGCAATCGCTCCGAACAGGATCAGAACTACGGGATCCTGATGAACTACATCACTTATTCGACTTTGCGTGACAACTTCGTCACTGACGTGCGCGACGGTTCGACCGGCGACAGCATGATCAGCGGTGCCGAGGGCAAGGCGCTGTTCATCTACAACTCGCTGTTCAACAGCATCGAACACAATCACTTCCAGCACAGCGCCGTGGGCATCCATCTCACCGCAGGCTCGGAAGATAACCGCATCGCCGACAACGCTTTTGTCGGCAATCAACGGCAGGTCAAGTACGTCGCCACCCGCTTGCAGGAATGGTCGGCGGATGGCCGGGGCAATTACTGGAGCGATTACCTGGGCTGGGACCGCAACAACGATGGCCTCGGCGATATCGCTTACGAACCCAATGACAACGTCGACCGTCTGCTGTGGTTGTACCCGCAGGTGCGGCTGTTGATGAACAGCCCCGGTATCGAGTTGCTGCGCTGGGTGCAACGGGCCTTTCCGGTGATGAAGTCGCCGGGTGTGCTCGACAGTCATCCGCTGATGAAGTCATCCACTCAAACCCTGACCCAGGAGCCCACCTCATGAACGTCATCGACCTCCAAGGCGTGAGCCAGCGCTATGGGCATGCCACCGTGTTGCATCAGCTCAACCTCAGCCTGGCGGAAGGTGAAGTGCTGGGTTTGTTCGGGCACAACGGCGCGGGCAAGACCACCAGCATGAAACTGGTGCTTGGCCTGCTCCAGCCCAGCGAAGGCCAGGTCAGGGTGTTCGGCCGTTTGCCCAGTGATCCCCACGTGCGGCGCCTGCTCGGTTATCTGCCGGAGAACGTGACTTTTTACCCGCAGCTGAGCGGTCTTGAGACGTTGCGCCATTTCGCGCGACTCAAAGGCGCCGCGTCCGCTCAGGTGGACGTGCTGCTGGAGGAAGTCGGCCTGGCCGGTGCGGCACATCGACGGGTCAAGACCTACTCCAAAGGCATGCGTCAACGCCTGGGGCTGGCGCAAGCGTTGCTCGGTGAGCCGCGTTTGTTGCTGCTCGACGAGCCGACCGTCGGCCTCGATCCCATCGCTACCCAGGACCTTTATCGCTTGCTCGATCGCCTGCGCAGCCAAGGCACCAGCATCATTCTTTGTTCCCACGTATTGCCCGGCGTCGAGGCGCACATCAACCGCGCAGCGATTCTGACCCAGGGCCGCCTGCTGGCCCTCGGCAGTCTGCACAGTTTGCGTGAGGAAGCCGGGTTGCCAACGCTGATTCGCGCCAACGGCCTCAAGCACGCCGGGCCCTTGCAACAACGTTGGAACGACGCCGGGCACGTCACCGAGCGCTGGGGCGTCGAAGGTCTTGAAGTGGCCGCGCTCAATGGCAGCAAGCTCGGGCTGTTGCGCCAACTGCTCAATGAAGACGAACCGGTCGACGTGGAAATCCATCAGCCGTCCCTGGAAGATATTTACCGCTACTACATGAGCCGGGCCGGTGCGGCGTCGATCGGGGAGGCCGTATGAACGCTGTCTGGAACATGGCCCGCAAGGAATTCAGTGACGGTTTGCGCAATCGCTGGTTGTTGGCGATCAGTGTGTTGTTCGCGGTGCTGGCCATCGGCATCGCCTGGCTGGGCGCGGCGGCTTCCGGGCAATTGGGTTTCACTTCGGTGCCGGCCACCATCGCCAGCCTCGCCAGTCTGGCAACGTTTTTGATGCCGTTGATTGCGTTGCTGTTGGCCTATGACGCCATCGTCGGCGAGGACGAGAGCGGCACATTGCTGCTGTTGCTGACCTACCCGTTGGGTCGCGGGCAGATTCTGCTCGGCAAGTTTGTCGGCCACGGGCTGATCCTGGCGCTGGCGACACTGATCGGTTTCGGCTGCGCGATGCTGGCGATTGCTGTGTTGGTGGACGATGTCGAACTGAGCCTGTTGCTCTGGGCCTTTGGCCGTTTCATGGCGTCGTCGACGTTACTGGGCTGGGGTTTTCTGGGGCTGGCCTATGTGCTGAGCAGTGTGTCTGCCGAGAAATCCACGGCGGCCGGGTTGGCGCTGGGCGTCTGGTTCTTCTTCGTGCTGGTGTTCGACCTGGCACTGCTGGCGCTGCTGGTGCTTAGCGAAGGGCAGTTCAACCCGAAAGTGCTGCCCTGGTTGCTGTTGCTCAATCCCGCCGACATCTATCGCCTGATCAACCTTTCCGGTTTTGAACCCGGCGCCCATGCCGCTGGAGTACTGACCCTGGGCAGCGATTTGCCGATGCCGGGCTCGATGCTCTGGCTGTGCCTGTCGCTGTGGGTGGCGGCGCCATTGGGCTCGGCCTGGCTGTTGTTCCGTCGCCGGGCGACATGAGTTTCCCCTTTGATAGTGTTGGAGTAGTTGACGATGAGTAGGTTTTATCTGACGACGGTGCGCGCAGTGACGGTTCTGATGATGTGTCTGTTACTGACGGCCTGTGACAATCCGGCGCAAGCCACCTACAGCGACGCCGCGGCAGCCTTTCATCCCAGTGATGAATGCCATGTCTGCGGGATGATCATCAACGGATTCCCCGGGCCCAAGGGCGAAGTGGTCGAGCCGGCCGGGATCAAGAAATTCTGTTCCACGGCGGAAATGATCGGTTGGTGGTTGCAGCCGGAAAATCATCATGGCGATTCAAAACTGTATGTCCACGACATGGGCCGCAGCCCGTGGAACGCGCCGGATGACGCCCACCTGATCGATGCAAAAGATGCATTTTACGTGGTCGGCACCCAACTCAAAGGCGCCATGGGCGTGGTGCTGGCGTCATTCTCCGGTCGCGAGGCCGCTGAAAAGCTTGCCGCAGAACAGGGTGGTCGTTTGCTGCGATTCAGCGAGATCACTCCTGCGCTGCTGCAGCAGCAACACTAACGTCGTCGCGAAAATCTGATCGCCGTCAAGTCGGTATTTCTTCACCTGCTCAAAGATAGGCGTTCGCTACGTCCCCAGTGCTAGGCATCCGTGATGTCCAGGAGTAAATGATGAAAACCGAGTTTCAGGATCGTTTGGCGGTGGTCACGGGGGCCAGCTCCGGGATTGGCCTGGCGCTATGCGCCGCGCTGTTACCGCGCGGCGTCAAGGTGCTGGCGATGTCACGGACCCTGGGTGAACTGCCGGCCTTGCAGCAGATCTACGGCGAACGGTTGCAGTGGTTTGCCGGGGACGTCACGAATCAGCAAGACCTGCGCGAGCTGGCCGAGCGCGCTGCGGCGATAGGCCCCGTGGACTATCTGGTGCCCAACGCGGGGATCGCCGAAATGGCCGACAGCCTGGATATGTCGGCCTTCCAGCGCCAGTGGGCGGTCAACGGCGCCGGAGCGTTGAACACCCTGGCGGCGTTGCGCGGTGAATTGGCGAGTCCGGCGTCGGTGGTGTTTGTCGGGAGTTTCCTGACCGGTTCGAGCTTCCCCGGGCTGGCCGCCTGCATTGCCAGCAAGGCCGCGCTCGCGGCTCAGGCACGCACGCTGGCGGTGGAATTCGCGAGCTTTGATGTGCGCATCAATCTGGTCTCCCCGGGACCGACTGCGACCTCGATGTGGGACAACTTGGGGTTGAGCGAAGATCAGCTTGAAGACACCGCTACCCACCTCACCAAACGCCTGCTGCCCGGTCATTTTCTCGACGCGGCGGCGGTGGCCAATGTGATTGTCTTTCAGCTGTCGCAGGGTGCGCGGGGTGTTTACGGTCAGGACTGGAAGGTCGACAACGGTTACACCTTGGGCTGAAGGGTAAATATTTACGCTCGGGGTACATATCCGTTTCTGCGGTAACGGCGGCTATTGGTTCCACTTTTACAGCGGGTCACTTGGAGAAGCGCCAAGTAACCAAGCGCTCTTGCCCCTGACGTACGGTGCCTCGCCTAGGCTCGGCATGCCCTCGCTCCGGTCCTGCTCCGTGGGCCCCCCGCCATCGGCCATCCATGGCCCAGAGTGTGTAAAAACAGGCTCAAGCATCGTCG
>NZ_JASBRE010000005.1 GCF_029960815.1 Pseudomonas sp. AL03 | reverse complement strand
CGATCTGGCGAGCATTCTCGCCTAAATGGGTGTCCGGTTTCATTAGACCACTACACTATCGCTACCGCCGACCAACCGACGGGAAGTGGTTTCCGTTCGGTGCCGACCGCATAAAAGCGATCGACGCCGCGAAGCAGTTGAATCTGGAGTTTATGCGCGGTGCCGACCTGGTCGGCGCGGTGCTGAACAACGCCACAGAAACATTCGCCGGCTTCCTCGACAAGTACGAAGCCGACGTGTTGCCACCTCGCGAGCTGGCCAAGGGAACCCTGGGCTTGTACGCCGTACACTTTCGGCGCTTTCGCAAGCAGTTCGAGGGGAAGGCAGTGGACCAGATCACGATCCGCATGATCGCGGAAATGCTGGACGCTCTCACCCCGCGCACGGCGAACCAGTGTCGCGCGCTGCTGACCGACATATTCAACCACGCTGCAGCCAAGGGCCTGTGCCCGGACAACCCCGCGGCGAGTACGATCAATCGCATCGAGAAGAAACTGCGCAAGCGCCACACCGTCGAGGGGCTCAAAGCCATCAGGGAGAAGTCGCCTGAGTGGTTGAAGAACGCAATCGACCTGGCATTGATCACCGCCCAACGTCGCACCGATATCCTCGACATGCGCTTCGATGGAGTTCGGGAAGGATTTCTATATGTCGTCCAGAAGAAAACGGCCAAGGCCAGCGATGCTGCATGGATACGCTTTCGAGTGACGCCAGAGTTGCAGGCGGTCATCAGCCGGTGCCGTGACAATGTCGCCCCGCCGTACCTGGTCCACCGCAAGCCCGATCGTAAAAAGCAAAAGCAGGCGGAGACCAAGGCTCACTGGACGAAGGTTGAAGAGAGGTATTTGACTCGAGCATTCAAGGACGCCCGGGAAGCGGCAGAATGTTACAAGGGGTGGAAGGAAGAAGAGATGCCGGGCCTCCATGAAGTCAGAGCGCTGTCACTGCACCTGTACAAGAAAGCCGGTAAGGATGGGCAGAAGATCGCCGGTCACGCCAGCGAAGAGATGACGAAAAACTATCAGAAGGAGCACGACGAAGTGATCTGGTCCGATGCGATTCCGGACCTGAATATCAGCGAAATCACTGGGTAGTTTTGCGCCAGTTTTGCGCGGGTTTTGCGCAAGTCTGAAACGAGAAAGGGGATCAAGCCGCTAAGTGCTTGATCCCCTTACGAAATATGGTCGGGACGGAGTGATTCGAACACTCGACCCCTAGCACCCCATGCTAGTGCGCTACCGGACTGCGCTACGCCCCGACTAGGCGTGAATCTCGTTCCTCATCTCGAAGAACGCTCAAGAATATATCGCAAGCTTTTGAAAACTGAAAGTATTCAATCGCATGAGTTTATTTCTTGAGCACCACCAGCACATCTTCCAATTCGGCAATCATCTGTCGAATCATCTGCTTGTATTGAGTGGTATCGTCTTTGGCTTCATCGCCGGACAAGCGCAAACGTGCGCCGCCGATAGTGAACCCTTGATCGTAAAGAAGTGCGCGGATCTGCCGGATCATCAGCACGTCTTGTCGCTGATAATACCGGCGGTTTCCGCGGCGTTTGACGGGGTTGAGTTGAGGAAACTCCTGCTCCCAATAGCGCAGCACGTGCGGTTTTACGGCACACAGCTCGCTGACTTCACCGATAGTGAAGTAGCGTTTGCCTGGGATGACGGGTAGCTCGTCGTTATGACTTGGTTCCAGCATAAGCCTCAACTCGGGCCTTCAACTTCTGCCCTGGACGAAAGGTGACCACACGGCGAGCAGTGATCGGGATTTCTTCACCCGTTTTCGGATTGCGGCCAGGCCGCTGGCGTTTGTCCCGAAGGTCAAAATTGCCGAAACCGGACAATTTGACTTGTTCGTTGTCTTCAAGAGCGTGCCTGATTTCTTCAAAAAACAGTTCGACCAATTCCTTGGCTTCCCGTTTATTCAGGCCCAGCTCTTCATACAGACGTTCCGCCATCTCAGCTTTCGTCAGAGCCCCCATACGTCACTTCCTTAACGTGGCGTTCAACCTTTGTTCGAGCGAGGTGAGGATGTTTTGCGTCGTGGTATTCACCTCATCGTCATTAAGAGTGCGCGATGGATGCTGCCAGGTCAAGCCGACTGCAAGGCTTTTTCTATCAGGATCAATGCCTTTACCCTGATATACGTCAAATAGCCTGAGGTCTGTCAGCCATTCGCCTGCATTTTCACGGATTACGTCCAGTACGGCACTGGATGCAACGTCCTTGGCCGCAATCAGTGCCAGGTCACGACGCACTTCAGGAAAGCGCGATAACTCCTGGAATTTAGGCATTTTACCCCATGCCACTTCAGCCAGAACCAGCTCGAAAACGAAGACCGGACGGTCGAGACCGAGGGTTTTCGACAATTCTGGGTGAATAGCGCCGACGAAACCGACCAAGCGGCCTTCACGCTCGATGCGCGCGGTTTGACCCGGGTGCAGCGCTGGGTGTTTGCCCGGCACGAAGGTGAATGAATCCAGCGCACCGGCGAAGCCCAACACCGCTTCCACGTCAGCTTTGACGTCGAAGAAGTCCACGACATCGCGACCTTGTGCCCAGCCTTCCGGCAGGCGGCTACCGCAAACAACACCCGCCAGCATCGGCTCTTGCTTCAGGCCTTCCAGCTGACCGACGAAACGCAGGCCACTTTCGAACAAACGAACACGATCCTGCTGACGGTTCAGGTTGTGCTGAAGTGCCTTGACCAGACCAGGCCACAGGGACGAGCGCATGGCGGCCATGTCGTTCGAAATAGGGTTGGCCAACAACAGCGGTTCGACACCTGGATTAAACAGCTCGAATTGTTTCGGATCGATGAAACTGTAGGTGATCGCTTCCTGATAGCCACGGGCTACCAGCAGACGGCGCAGCTCAGGCAAATCGCTACGCGCTTCAGCCTTGGCTTGCGGCGCCAGACGAGCTTGCGGGTAGCGAACCGGTAGACGGTTGTAACCGTACAGACGGGCCAGCTCTTCGATCAGATCAACTTCCAGACTGATGTCGAAGCGATGGCTTGGCACTTCAACGCGCCACTGCCCCGCCCCATCGGCAGAAATCTTCAGGCCCAAGCCGCTGAGCAGTCGCTCGACTTCGGCCGAATCCATTTCCATACCCAGCATCTGGGTGATGCGTTGCGCACGCAGGGTAACCGGCGCAATCGACGGTAAATGCTGCTCGCTGACGGTTTCGATAATCGGGCCGGCTTCGCCGCCAGTGATTTCCAGCAGCAGGCCAGTGGCGCGCTCCATGGCTTCACGGGCCAGCTGCCAGTCCACGCCACGCTCGTAGCGGTGCGACGCGTCGGTATGCAGGCCGTAGGAACGAGCTTTGCCAGCAACAGCAATCTGGTCGAAGAACGCGCTTTCCAGGAATACGTCGCGAGTGGTCGCGGTGTTGACACCGCTGTGCTCACCGCCCATGACGCCGGCGATAGCCAAGGCGCGGGTGTGGTCGGCAATCACCAGCGTATCGCTACGCAGGCTGACTTCCTGACCGTCGAGCAGAACCAGCTTCTCGCCTTCTTCGGCCATGCGTACGCGGATGCCGCCATTGATTTCGGCGAGATCGAACGCGTGCAGCGGTTGACCCAGTTCCAGCATCACGTAGTTGGTGATGTCGACGGCAGCGTCAATGCTCCGCACGTCGGAACGACGCAGACGCTCGACCATCCACAGCGGCGTTGGCTTGGACAGGTCGACGTTACGGATCACCCGACCGAGGTAACGCGGGCAAGCGGCGGGCGCCAGCACTTCGACCGAGCGCACTTCGTCGTGCACGGCTGGAACGGTAGCAACGACCGGACGGGTGACTTCGGCGGCGTACAGCGCGCCCACTTCGCGGGCCAGACCGGCCAGGGACAGGCAGTCGCCGCGGTTCGGGGTAAGATCGACCTCGATGCTGGCGTCGTCCAGGCGCAGGTACTCACGAATGTCCTGACCCACCGGCGCATCGGCCGGCAATTCCATCAGGCCGTCGTTGCCTTCGCCGACTTGCAGTTCGGCCTGAGAGCACAGCATGCCGTTGGATTCAACGCCGCGCAGCTTGGCTTTCTTGATTTTGAAGTCGCCCGGCAGTTCGGCACCGATCATGGCGAACGGGATCTTCAGGCCCGGGCGCACGTTTGGTGCACCGCATACTACCTGGAAGGTCTCCGAGCCATTGCTGACCTGGCAAACGCGCAGCTTGTCAGCGTCCGGGTGCTGCTCGGTGCTCAGCACCTCGCCCACGACCACGCCATTGAATTCACCGGCGGCCAGCGTAACGCTATCGACCTCAAGACCGGCCATCGACAGACGAGCAACCAGCTCGTCGCGACTTACCTGCGGGCTTACCCAGCCACGCAGCCATTGTTCACTGAATTTCATCCTGCTCTCCTAAGAATTCGTTACGACTAGCGAAATTGCGCGAGGAACCGCAAGTCGTTGTCGAAGAACAGACGCAAGTCGTTCACGCCGTAACGCAGCATGGCTAGACGCTCAACGCCCATGCCGAAGGCAAAGCCCGAAAACTCTTCCGGGTCGATCTCGGACATGCGCAGCACGTTCGGGTGAACCATGCCGCAGCCCATCACTTCCAGCCAGCCCGTCTGCTTGCAGACACGGCAGCCTTTACCGCTGCACATCACGCATTCCATGTCGACTTCAGCGGATGGCTCGGTGAACGGGAAGTAGGAAGGACGGAATCGCACGGCCAGTTCTTTTTCGAAGAACACGCGCAGGAACTCTTCGATGGTGCCTTTCAGGTCGGCGAAGTTGATGTCGCGATCGACCAGCAGGCCTTCGACCTGGTGGAACATCGGCGAGTGGGTGATATCGGAATCGCTACGGTACACACGGCCCGGGCAGACGATGCGGATCGGCGGCTGTTTCGATTCCATGGTGCGGACCTGTACCGGCGAGGTATGGGTGCGCAACAACATGTTGGCATTGAAATAGAAGGTGTCGTGCATCGACCGGGCCGGGTGATGGCCTGGGATGTTGAGCGCTTCGAAGTTGTGGTAGTCGTCTTCGACCTCAGGGCCTTCGGCGATGCCGTAGCCGATGTGGGTGAAGAACTGTTCGATACGTTCCAGAGTGCGGGTAACCGGATGCAGACCACCCGAGGTCTGGCCACGGCCAGGCAGGGTCACGTCAATGGACTCGGCGGAGAGTTTGGCGGCTAGATCCGCCTCTTCAAACAATGCCTTGCGCGCATTGAGAACCTCTGTGACACGCTCCTTGGCAACGTTGATCAAAGCACCGACTTGCGGACGCTCTTCTGCCGGCAAATTCCCCAGGGTCTTCATCACCTGAGTCAATTCGCCCTTTTTGCCAAGGTAGTGAACCCGGATTTGCTCCAGGGCATTGATATCTTCAGCGCTTTGCACAGCCTCTAGTGCTTGAGAGACGAGCGCATCCAGGTTTTCCATGTACAGACTCCAGATACAAAATAGGGGAAGAGCTTGAAGGCTCTTCCCCTATTTATGACGTTTAACACCTGGCCCCACAGAGGTGAGGCTGGGTGACTGTCGGGGGTACTTAAGCCAAGGTGGCTTTAGCTTTCTCGACAATCGCAGCAAACGCCGCTTTTTCGTTCACTGCCAGATCAGCCAGAACCTTACGGTCGATCTCGATGGACGCTTTTTTCAGGCCGGCGATGAAACGGCTGTAGGACAGACCGTTGATACGTGCACCAGCGTTGATACGAGCGATCCACAGAGCGCGGAACTGACGTTTTTTCTGACGACGGTCACGGTAGGCGTATTGGCCTGCCTTGATTACCGCTTGCTTGGCAACACGGAACACGCGCGAACGAGCGCCGTAGTAGCCTTTGGCAAGTTTCAGAATTTTTTTGTGACGTTTACGGGCAACGACGCCACGCTTTACACGAGCCATGAGTTACTTCCTCTATTCTTGACTAAATTAACGAAGGCGCAGCATGCGCTCGACTTTTGCCACGTCACACGGTGCCAGCAAGCTGCTACCGCGCAGTTGACGCTTACGCTTGGTCGACATTTTAGTCAGGATGTGGCTCTTGAAAGCGTGCTTGTGCTTGATACCGTTAGCAGTTTTCAGAAACCGCTTAGCAGCACCACTTTTAGTTTTCATTTTTGGCATGTTCGGATACTCCGCATTCAGTTGATAAACATAATCAGAAGGCCTGCCGTGCCCTATTGATTACTTCTTCTTTTTCGGGGCGATGACCATGATCAGCTGGCGTCCTTCCATCTTAGGATGCTGTTCGACCGAACCGTACTCGAGCAAGTCACCTTCAACTCGCTTGAGGAGTTCCATCCCCAGCTCCTGGTGGGCCATCTCACGGCCGCGGAATCGCAAAGATACCTTGGCCCTGTCCCCATCACTCAGGAAACGTACCAGGTTGCGCAGTTTTACCTGGTAATCCCCTTCCTCCGTCCCTGGACGAAACTTGATTTCTTTAACCTGAATCTGCTTCTGGTTTTTCTTGGCCGCGGCAACCTGCTTCTTCTTCTCGAAGATCGATTTGCCGTAGTCCATCAGTTTGCAAACAGGGGGTACTGCATCGGCGGAAATTTCCACCAAATCCAGTTTGGCCTCTTCAGCCTTAAGAAGCGCGTCTTCAATTGACACAATCCCAAGCTGTTCACCTTCAGCCCCAATTAACCGAACCTCGCGTGCCGAGATATTCTCGTTGATCGGGGCTTTCGGTGCAGCTCGTTTATCTTGTCTCATTTCACGCTTAATAGTAATTACTCCGAATCTGGGCGACCACGCCGGGAAACCGCTTGCGCGAGAAACTCAGCGAACTGGGCGACGGGCATCGAGCCCAGGTCAGCACCTTCACGAGTACGCACAGCGACAGTCTGCATCTCGACTTCCCGATCTCCAATAACCAAGAGATAAGGAACCTTGAGCAAAGTATGCTCGCGGATTTTAAAGCCGATCTTTTCATTTCTCAAGTCAGACTTGGCACGAAATCCGCTTTCATTGAGAGTTTTTTCAACCTCAGCGGCAAAATCGGCCTGTTTATCTGTGATGTTCATGATCACTGCCTGGGTCGGAGCCAGCCACGCAGGGAATGCACCCTCGTAGTGCTCGATCAGGATTCCGACGAAACGTTCGAAGGAGCCGAGGATCGCCCGGTGCAACATCACCGGGTGCTTGCGACTGTTGTCTTCGGAGACGTATTCGGCTCCCAGACGGACAGGCAGGTTAAAATCGAGCTGCAGGGTACCACACTGCCAGACGCGGCCGAGGCAATCTTTCAGCGAGAACTCGATCTTCGGACCGTAGAAAGCACCCTCGCCCGGTTGCAGATCGTATGGCAGGCCAGCGCTATCAAGGGCTGCAGCCAATGCAGCTTCGGCGCGATCCCACAGCTCGTCGGAACCGACACGTTTTTCCGGACGAGTGGACAGCTTCATTTCGACTTCTTTGAAGCCGAAGTCGGCGTAGACGTCCATGGTCAGCTTGATGAATGCTGCGGATTCGGCCTGCATCTGCTCTTCGGTGCAGAAGATGTGGGCATCGTCCTGAGTGAACGCACGCACACGCATGATGCCGTGCAGCGCCCCCGATGGCTCATTGCGGTGGCAGGCACCGAATTCGGCCAGACGCATCGGCAACTCGCGGTAGCTTTTCAAGCCCTGATTGAACACTTGCACGTGGCAAGGGCAGTTCATCGGCTTGATGGCATAGTCGCGGTTTTCCGACTGAGTGGTGAACATGTTGTCGGCGTAGTTGGCCCAGTGCCCGGATTTCTCCCAGAGGCTGCGGTCAACGACCTGCGGAGTCTTGATCTCCAGATAGCCGTTGTCGCGCTGAACCTTGCGCATGTACTGCTCAAGCACTTGATACAGAGTCCAGCCGTTCGGGTGCCAGAACACCATGCCCGGCGACTCTTCCTGGGTGTGGAACAGGCCCAGACGCTTGCCGATCTTACGGTGATCGCGTTTTTCAGCTTCTTCGATGCGCTGGATATAAGCCGCCAACTGCTTTTTGTCGGCCCATGCGGTGCCATAAACGCGCTGCAATTGCTCGTTCTTGGCATCACCACGCCAGTAGGCGCCGGACAACTTGGTCAACTTGAAGGATTTCAGGAAGCGCGTGTTCGGTACGTGCGGACCGCGGCACATGTCGACGTATTCTTCGTGATAGTACAGACCCATGGCCTGTTCGTTCGGCATGTCCTCGACCAGGCGCAGCTTGTAGTCTTCACCACGGGCCTTGAACACTTCGATCACTTCGGCGCGCGGAGTGACTTTCTTGATCACGTCGTAATCTTTTTCGATCAGCTGCAGCATGCGCTGTTCGATGGCGGCCAGATCGTCCGGGGTGAAAGGACGTTCGAAGGCGATGTCGTAATAGAAGCCTTCGTCGATGACCGGACCGATGACCATTTTGGCCGCCGGGTACAGCTGCTTGACCGCATGGCCAACCAGGTGGGCGCAAGAGTGGCGAATGATCTCCAGCCCCTCTTCATCCTTTGGCGTAATGATTTGCAGCGTAGCGTCGCTGTCGATGATATCGCTGGCGTCAACCAGCTTGCCATCGACCTTGCCGGCCACAGTGGCTTTGGCCAGACCGGCACCAATGGATGCGGCGACCTCAGCTACGGAAACCGGATGATCGAATGAACGTTGACTGCCGTCGGGAAGAGTAATAGTTGGCATGGCGCCTCCTCTCCTAGTGGTGACCCCTACCAAAGGTCACGTGGGTTGGGATGAGCCAGTACAAGATCCGATTCCAGGCCATTCAATAACGAACGCCTGCCTTACAGCGGCAGGAGCCTTGCGGCCAACCGGAAAACCGAACCAGAGTGACTGGGATTCAAATCAGGGTTATTCGCGCTGTTGCCGCCACCGGGACTGAAGGTCATCCGGAGCTTGCAAACGCCCGAGCGGGGCATGCTAGCACAGATGAACGGTCGTCGATGCAACGACGCTTTGTGCTGGGGCAAATCATTCAATTTATGCCAGAGTGCTGAACTTGAACCCCGCTTTACCCCTCAGATAACAAGACATTGACCCACAAGGAGCATCCCAGCATGCATCTGAATCGTTTGTTCGCAGTAGTCGCCCCCATCGTTCTGCTGCTGCCATTGGCCGCCCACGCCGATTGGCCGAAGGGCGAGCGCGATAAATACATGGCTCAGTGCACAGAAGCGGCCACCCCGCAGATCGGTGCTGCCGCAGCGAAGGCTCACTGCGCATGCGGAGCCGATTCGATCAAGTCTTACCCGGCGGCTGATATTCAAGCATTGATGGACAACAAGGCCAGTCCAGACTTGCAACAGAAAGCACTGGGCCAGATAGCCAAATGCAAGGCCAATGTACCGGCGAAAAAGTGAGAAAAAAGTCCTTTTGACTCGGCTCAACGCTGATAAAAAGTGATGTATTTGAGCTTTTTCGTACAATTTATGCAGGTTTTACAGGTTTTTTTATTGTCTTTACTTTTGGTTGAAAGCCTTTTAAAACGGGGCTTGCAGCCAAATAAAGCAGCAAACGGAACGCGACTGCAGGGCAAACAGCGCGTCCGGGGGGCTCCCAAAGCGAACATTTCGACTATGATACCCCGGTGTGCCCAGTTGGCCTGAGCAGCACAGCACTACTGAAAATATATGTTTCTTGGAGATACACCATGTCTAATCGCCAAACCGGCACCGTTAAATGGTTCAACGATGAAAAAGGCTTCGGCTTCATCACTCCTCAAGGTGGCGGTGACGACCTGTTCGTACACTTCAAAGCTATCGAAAGCGACGGTTTCAAAAGCCTGAAAGAAGGCCAAACCGTTTCCTTCGTGGCTGAGAAAGGCCAAAAGGGTATGCAAGCTGCACAAGTCCGCGCTGAGTAATTTTCAGCCGCACTAAAAAAACCCCGTCCATGTGACGGGGTTTTTTATGGGCGAAACAAAAGCCTGAGTGATCAGCCGCAGTTGACGCGGATCACAATCCGACTGGCATCGGTGTTCAGGTTCAGCCGATCGGAACGGTACTCCAGGGTCACCATGTCGGTGGGCAAGAGGAACCGCGCATTCTGCGCGCCTGCGCGGGTACGCGCCTGCTCCAGCAGTTCAGGCGAAGCCTTTTTGCCGATGGTGAATTCGGCAGCCTTGGCTTCACATCGGCTGTGACCCGTATCAGTCGTCGTGACAGGGTCTGTTGTCGACTCGGTGGAGGTAGTGCTACAACCGGCCAGCACGGCAACGGCCAACAAAGTACCCAATGACGCGAGCTTCCAAGGCATGAAGCCTCCTTTTTTCAATAGTTAAGCTGAGATCGTGCGACAGCCAATCTGGCGTTTCGTTTCACATGGAGTACTAGCACCCCGCCCTTGATCTGGACACGCGGCGAGTTTGCCTGAGCATTCCCTGCCGTTCATCTCGCAATCGTGACTGAATATGAACAGCGCTCAATAGACGTCAATGTAGTCGAACGGTGGATTCGGCCAATTTTCCTTGAGCGCATTGAAAATCTGCATCACCCAGACTTCGTCGCTGGCCGCGACCAATCCTACATAACCGGAACCCTTGGCCCACGTCTCCAGACGAAACAGAAGCCTGCTGGTATCAGTGCCGCCCACTACCCCTGACGAAATGTAGGCGATGCCGCCCTTGGACACCCGCAATTGAGTGTGCTCATCGTCGCTGGCGGAAGCCAGCAGCTGACGCACAGCCTCAAGGGTCAAGCCGTCAGGAACGTTTAAATCGATCTGCACAGCACAGTCCTTGTAAATTCGTCAAAGACCAAGTGTCGCATAGCCCTCCTCTCATGCCTAAGTCGGAGTGTCAAAAGCCGCGCAAAATGGTTAACTCGACACTCAGACTTTCCCGACTTCACGAGCGCCATCATGACCACCGTAAGCATCGACGCCGACATCAAAGCCAAGTGGCCACAGGGCCACAGCTCTTACAGCCCGGGCAGCCCTGAAGAGTTGGCAATCATTGGCATCGATCTATTGGTCAAGGAGCTCGGGACGCAAGCCGCCCAGACATTCATCGCACAAATATTCGAGAAGTACCCCCTCAACTATAGGGGCCTGACAGATAGCGAGTGAACGTAAAACCCGCAGGCTGACACCTGCGGGTGTATGGCTTACTTCAGACGAGCCAGACGCTCGGTCAACAGGTCAAAGAAGCCCTGGGCGTCACCACTTTCAACCCAGAAGGCATTCTTCGGCGCTTTAAGGCCGTCATACCAGTCGACGATGGTTTGGCCGAACGTCGGGCCTTCGCGGCTATCAACGACCACATTGACCGAACGACCAGTGAATAGCTCAGGCTTGAGCAGGTAGGCGACGACGGTTGCGTCATGCACCGGACCACCCGGAATACCGTAGTGCTCCATGTCGCCTTTGACGTATTCGTTGAGAATATCGCCTACCAACTTGCTGGCATTGTTGTTGATTGCCGCGATCTGCTTCAAGCGCGCTTCGCTGGTGAGGATCTTGTGGGTCACGTCCAGCGGCAGATAGGTCAGCTTCACGCCACTTTTCAGCACCACTTCCGCAGCCTGCGGGTCAGCGAACAGGTTGAACTCGGCCACCGGAGTGATGTTGCCACCATTGAAGTGCGCACCGCCCATGATCACCACTTCCTTGATGCCCTGAACGATTTCAGGCTCCTGGATCAGCGCCAGGGCCAGATTGGTCTGCGGACCCAGCATGGCAATGGTGATGCTATGGGGCTTGGCGGCTTTCAAGGTATCGATCAGGTAATTGACCGCACTGCCTTCGGCCAGGCCTTTCTTTGGCTCATGTACGGTGACGCCCGACAGACCTTCCTTGCCATGGATGTTCTCGGCATAAATCGGCGTACGCATCAGCGGCTTTGGCGCACCCGCGTAGACTGGCACCTCCTCGCGCCCCGCCCACTCGCGGGCCAGCCGCGCATTACGCGAAGTCTTGTCCAGACGCACATTGCCGGCGACGGTGGTCAGCGCACGAATGTTCAGCTCTTCCGGCGACGCCAGGGCAAACAGCAAGGCGACCACGTCGTCGGCACCCGGATCGGTGTCGATGATCAAGTCGATTTTTTCCGCCGCCTGGGCGCTTGTTGCGGTAATCAGGGACAAAAGCAGCAAACTCCGGAGCAGGTGGTGCAGTTTCTGAGCATAGCGGTGCATAGCGCACTCCTTGTGCGTGGGACAGCAGAAAGACAACAGCGAGTTAGAACGTGACCCCCGCCACCAGCACGATGTTGCAATACGGCTGACATTCGCCTGTACGAACAATCGCCCGTGCCTGTCGGCTGAGGACTTTGAATTGGTCATGACTGAGCAGCTCACGCCGACCTAGCGCACCTTCGGCATTCAGCTCATCGAGCGTCGCCAACGCCGAAGGTTTCTTGTCCAGGATCTCCTGGGCCAGCACATGGCTCTCGACCTGCATTTCGCTGAGCACAACCTTCAACGTGCTGACGAAATCCGGGATGCCATGGGTCAGGGCCAGGTCGATCAGCTCAACGTTTGGTGGCACCGGCAGGCCTGCGTCGCCGATCACCACTATGTCGCCATGGCCCAGGGATGCGATCAGCCGCGACAGCGCGACGTTGAGCAAAGGTGTCTTTTTCATGGTGTTTTAAAGGCCTGTACGTCGGACAAGGTGGGGATCGAGGGTTGGGCGCCAGCACGGGTCACCGACAGCGCCGCGGCGACCTGACCGAAACGGATCGCTTCGGCTTCGCTTTTGCCCGCCGCCAGTGCTGCGGCGAAACCACCGACGAAGGTGTCGCCAGCCGCCGTGGTATCGACAGCTTTCACCTTCGGCGCAGGGAAATGCTCGAAGCTTTTGCCGTCGGCAAACAGCGAACCCTGAGCACCCAGGGTGATGATGACTTTTCCGGCGCCCATGGCGATCAACCGGTTCGCGGCGGTTTCGGCAGATGCCAGAGAATCCACTGGCAAACCACTCAGGGCCGAGGCCTCGCTTTCGTTGGGAATCAGGTAATCGATGGACGCGTACCAGTCCGCCGGCAGCGGGCGGCTGGCCGGTGCCGGATTGAGAATCACGGTCTTACCCAATTCACGGCCGCGCTTGAGCGCATGACCGACAGTGGCATCCGGCACTTCCAGCTGACAGATGATCACGTCGGCCGCCTGCAATACTGCAGCGAAACGGTCGATCACCGCTGGCGTCAGCGCGCCATTGGCACCGGCAACGATCACGATTGCGTTCTGGCTGTTGTCATCGACCACGATCAACGCTACGCCGCTGGAATCGTCGACGGTGCTGACCGCCTGGCAATCGATCTGTTCGACCAACAGCGCCCCGCGCAGTTCTTCGCCGTAGGCATCGCTGCCCACGCAACCGACCATTGATACCTGCGCCCCCAGCCTCGCCGCGGCAACCGCCTGATTCGCGCCCTTGCCACCGGAAACCGTGGCAAACGACTCGCCGATCAGCGTCTCACCGCCACGGGGCAGCCGTGACGCCCGGGTGACCAGGTCCATGTTCAGGCTGCCTATAACCACTACTTTTGCTGGCATACATCACTACTCATCAATTCTGTTTCGGCGGTGCTTTTGATTTAGCGGCTTTCCATTTCAACGGAACTGGGCGAACACGCCGGCCCGCGGCGCAGTCGACTCCCGCAAGACAATACTGGGCGTCACGATCCGTTGATCGGTGGCCATATCCGGTGTGGCGATTCTTCTTAAAAGCACTTCGGCTGCCATCTCACCGAGTTGCAGAATCGACTGCCCCACGGTGGTCAACGCCGGGTACACATAGCGGCTCATCTGAATATCGTCGAAGCCAATCACCGACAGCTCCGTCGGCACACGAATATTGCGCTCGGCCGCCGCTCGCAGCACACCGATGCCAATCATGTCGTTACCGGCGAAGATCGCGCTCGGCGGGTTCTTCTCCAGCAGGATCGCGGCGGCGTTGTAACCGCCGGTGCTGGTGAAGTCGCTTTCAAGCATGCGCTCGCGGGGCACTTCGACACCCGCCTCTTTCAGGGCACGGCAATAACCGGCCAGACGCATCTGCGCCACGCTGGTACTCGCCGGCCCACCAATGGTGGCGATGTCCCGATGCCCCAACTCCAAAAGGTGGCGAGTCGCCAGATAGGCGCCGTATTCGTGATCGATGCGCACCAGATCGGCATTGACACCTTCCAGTCCACGGTCAACGATCACCATCGGTGTACGCACGCCTGCCAGGCCTTCTGCCAACCCTGCATCACCGCCGGCCGAAGCGACGATCAGCCCGTCGATGCGTTTTTCCAGCAGTACGCGCAGGTAGCTGCGTTGCTTGTCCGGGTTGTCGTCGGAATTACAGAGGATCACGCAGTAGCCGTTACGCTCGCAGTAATCCTCAATGCCTCGCGCCAATTCGGCGAAGTACGGGTTGAGGCTGTTGGGCACCAGCAGACCGATGGTCGCCGTGGTTTTGGCCTTGAGGGACCGGGCCACGGCACTGGGCACGTAGTCGAGGGTTTTGATCGCGGCCTCGACCTTGACCCGTACCTCTTCACTGACCGGCCGGGTCTTGTTCACTACGTGGGAAACCGTGGTGTAGGAAATTCCCGCGAGCGCTGCCACATCCTTGATTGTTGCCATGACTCAGGTCCGCCGGCTTGCGCGCTGACTGCGATAGGTATCAAGCACCACCGCCACCACGATGACCGCGCCGGTAATGATGCGTTTGGTAGGTTCGGTCGCGCCAATCTGCGCCAGACCGGCCGCCAATACGGAAATGATCAAAACCCCGAAAAAAGTGCTGATGACGGAACCGCGCCCGCCCATCAGGCTGGTACCGCCGATCACCACCGCGGCGATCACTTGCAGTTCAAGCCCGGAGCCGGCATTCGGATCTGCCGCTTCCAGACGGGAAATCTGGAACAGCGCGGCAATACCGGCCAGCAATCCCATCAGACTGAACACCAGGATCTTGTAGGGCTTGGGATTGATTCCTGCCAGACGCACGGCTTCTTCGTTGGTGCCGATGCCGATCAGGTAACGCCCGAACACGGTGCGCGTCAGCACCGCCTGGGCAATGAAGATGATCAGCAAGGCAATGATGAACGACGGCGAGATGCCGAAGGCGATCGGGTTGGACAACCAGGCAAAGGCGTCACCGATATAGGCCGTGCGCGATCCGGTCATCTGATACGCCACGCCGCGGGCCATTTCCAATACGCCGAGGGACACGATGAACGACGGAATTCGCCACGCGACGGTGATCGAACCGGTGATCGTCCCGGCCAGTGCCGCCGCCGCCATTCCGAGCAGCGCCGCAGGCAGTACGCTCCAGCCCCAACCGAGAATGGCCACGCTGACCGTTGACGCCGCGAGCGCGAGCACCGAACCCACCGACAAGTCGATGCCGCCAATGATCAACACGAACGTCATGCCGACCGCCAGCACCATCAAGTCCGGAATCTGGTTGGCCAGGGTGCTGAAAGTGTCGTAGGACAGGAAATGGCTGCTCAGAACCGAGAACAGCGCGACCATTGCCAGCAAGGCACCGGCCAGGCCCAGATAGGTGCCGAGGCCGTAAAAGTTACCACTACGTTTGCCGGCAGACACTGCAGTATTCATGTGAGATCCCTAGGCGCTGCTTCATTGAGCAACGCATCACGTTTTTGGTAGCCGGCGAACGCCGCGGCAAGCAAATCATCCTGGGTCCAGCTATCGCGCTCAAAGGTGTCGATCAGACGCCCCGCCGAGAGCACGCCGATCCGGTCGCAGATCAACATCAGTTCACGCAGGTCGCTGGACACCACCACCAGCGCTTTGCCTTGACGGGTCAACTCGCCGAGCAAGGCATAGATGTCAAACTTGGCGCCGACGTCGATGCCACGCGTGGGCTCGTCGAACAACAACACTGAACAATCGCGCTCCAGCCAACGGCCAATCACGACTTTCTGCTGGTTGCCGCCGGAGAGTTCCGACACCAGTTGTGTCGGGCTGGAGCTGCGGATGCGCATGGCGTCGATCTGACGCTGGGCCAAGGCCATCTCGTCACCGTTGTTGACGAAGCCACCGCTGGAAATCACCGGCATGTTGCCCAAGGCAATATTGGCGCTGATCGATTGAGTCAGCAGCAGGCCTTCGCCCTTGCGGTCTTCGGTGATCAGGGCGATGCCATGACCGACCGCATCAGCCGGTGACCGGATACTGACAACCTGCGCCGGCGAACCGAGCGCAACAGTGCCGCTGTCTGCAATGTCAGCACCGAAAATCAGCCGCAGCAACTCGGTGCGCCCTGCCCCGATCAAACCGGAGATCCCGTAGATCTCGCCGGCGCGTACTTCGAAGGATACATCGCGAACCTTGTCGGAACGGGTCAGCCCTTTGACCGTCAAGGCTGGAGCACCAATCTTGCGCGAGCCCATGTCGATGTGTTCGCCGAGTTCACGACCGACCATCAGCGTAACCAGTTGCTCGCTGTTGTAATTGGCCATCGGCTCGACGCAAACCAGGTTGCCATCGCGCAGGACCGCAATACGCTGGGCAACCCGCGCCAGCTCTTCGAGACGGTGCGAGATATAGATGATCGACACGCCGCGAGCTTGCAGACGAGTGATTTGCTCGAACAGCATCTCGACTTCGCGGCTCGTCAACATCGCGGTCGGTTCGTCGAGGATCAGCACGTGGCAATCGCCGATCAGGTTGCGGGCGATCTCCACCATTTGCTGGTGACCAATGCCCAATTCGCCCACCAGCGTGTCCGGGTCAATCGCGTCGAGGCCGACCTGGGCCATGGCTTCGATCGCAGCCTTGCGCAATTGCTTGCGACTGATCCAGCCGCCGTTGCTGGGCAGGTTATCGAGAAACAGGTTTTCCGCCACCGACAGGGTCGGCAACAGATTGAGTTCTTGCATCACCATTCGGATGCCCAGGTCTTCGGCCTGCGTGCGGCTGCCGGGGCGGTATTCCTGACCCTGGAATTGCATCTGGCCGGTGGTCGGTGTGACCAACCCGCCGATGATTTTCGACAAGGTGCTTTTGCCAGCGCCGTTTTCGCCGGTCAGCGCCAGCACTTCACCGCGCATCAGCGTCAGGTCGATGCCGGTCAGGACGGGTTGGGCGTAGGTCTTACCGATACCGCTGACCGAGAGGACAGCGTTCGGGGCGGAAACTGACATAAAAACTCTCCATGCGCTCGCCCCGACGGGCGAGCACCGTTGTGTCGCCAGAAGGACTACTGGGTGACCAGCTCTACCGGAGTTTCGATGACGCTATTGGCGCCGCTGTCGACTTTCTCACCTTTGATGATCTTCAGCGCAGTCTCGATGCCAAACACGGCTTGCCTGGCTGCAAACTGGTCAGCGGTGGCCAGGACACGGCCATCCTTGAGCATCGGCTTGATGGCGTTGATGTTGTCGTAACCGACCACTTGCACCTTGCCAGCCTTGCCCGCGGCGCGAACAGCGGAAACAGCGCCGACGGCCATGCTGTCGTTGCCGGCCAGCAGGGCTTTAACTTGCGGGTACTCGCTGAGGATCGAGGCAGCAACCTTGTTGCCCTTGTCGATTTCCCAATCGCCGGACTGTAAGGACACAACCTTGATCTGGGCTGCTTCCATCGCATCCTTGAAACCTGCGGTGCGCTGCTGGGCGTTGGTGGTGGTGGACACGCCTTCGATGATGCCGACTTCGTCACCGGCCTTCAGTTGCTTGGCCAGGTACTCGCCCACCAGACGCGCGCCTTTGCGGTTGTCCGGGCCTACGAACGGTACGGTGATGTTCTTGCTTTTGACGACCGCCGGGTCCAGCTGGTTGTCGATGTTGATCACGGTGATACCGGCATCGATGGCTTTCTTGATCACTGGAACCATGGCCTTGGAGTCAGCTGGCGCGATGACCAGCGCATTGACCTTGGCCAGAATCATTTGCTCGACGATGCGCGTCTGGCCAGCCGTGTCGGTTTCGTCTTTGATGCCGTTGGAGATCAGCTCGAAATCGCCGGAGTGGTCTTTCTGATAGGCCTTGGCGCCGTCTTCCATGGTCAGGAAGAATTCGTTGGCCAGGGATTTCATGACCAGCGCGACTTTTGGTTTTTCAGGGGGCTCGGCGAAGGCCGAAGAGACAGGCAACGCGGCGGATGCGGCAGCCAGCATAGCGACTGCGAGAAGACGTCCAGCGAATGGCAGCTTCATGGGTTCACTCCGATCTTATGATTATTGTGAGCAACGCTTGCGTTGGCGTAGGCTTCACTGCGCTCTCCAATGGATCAACCACCGGGAGTGCCGCGCAAACGTTTGCGTAGACCGAACTATGCGAACCCTGCCGGGATTTGTCAACGAGCAGAAAAGCTGTTTTGCCGGGGCAACCCGCAAAAGCAGGGTATCCATGTCATGCCGTCGTGTTAACCACCGATCCAGCACCGGAGCCCTTGGCCATTTCCTTGTACAGGCTGTTGGCCGTTTCCAGTATTGCAGCAGTGGTATCGGCCATTTGTCCCTGAATCGCCATCACGACTGTGGTCTTGGCTTCAGGCGTCGGGTAAGACGCTGCTTGGGCTGCCGCCAATTGTTGCTGCTGTTGACGCAGTTGCTCTTGCAGCTCTTTCAGACGCTGCAGCAAAACCTTTTCCGCGACAGAGGCATTGTCGGCGCCATTCGTTTCAGTCGACTCCGCACTTTTCCCCAGGCCCACAGCACCGGTTCTGACTTGCTTGCTGTCGCTTTCCTTCGTACCCAACGCTTGATTCGCGGCATCGGCCGCCTCATCGCTTAACGCTCGAATCGTAGCGGCGGACTTACCGCCGATGGTGACGCCTACGGCATTTTGGATACCAACAGATAACGACATGTCAACTCCTGAAAAAGAAAGGTCCTTTAAAGAGGCATCGACCTACGCGCGGGTTTCTTTAGCACTGATTCACAATCTGGCAAGGCGGTTTGCTCTACAGAGGTCGTAGTACTTTTCGGAGAGCCGAACACAAATGCTTAACACGTTCGGAAACCCGGACATCCGACGGTGTAACCACTTCACCAACTCACACAAATTCTGATAAAAATCATCAGGTTAAAAATTTTTCTCATTCAAAGTACGACTGGTACAGATCCTGCTCTTCTCCTGCACCCCAAGCGTTCAGATCAGCTTGGGGCGTATCTAGATGAACCTGCATCAGCACCGTCTCACTACTAGAGAGAAAAATAATGACATCTGCTTTCAAGACCTTCGTTCCGGGCGCTTTGGCCCTCTTGCTGCTCCTGCCCACCGCCGTTCAGGCAAAAGAAGTCGAAACCCAACAGAAACTGGCGAACGTGGTGATCCTGGCCACCGGTGGCACCATTGCCGGCGCGGGCGCCAGCGCGGCTAACAGCGCGACCTATCAAGCGGCAAAAGTCGGCATCGAACAATTGATTGCCGGGGTCCCGGAACTCAGCCAATTGGCTAACGTTCGTGGCGAACAGGTGATGCAGATCGCGTCGGAAAGCATCACCAACGACAACCTGCTGCAACTGGGTCGTCGCGTGGCTGAGCTGGCCGACAGCAACGACGTCGACGGCATCGTCATCACCCACGGCACCGACACCCTGGAAGAGACCGCCTACTTCCTGAACCTGGTGGAAAAAACCGACAAGCCCATCATCGTCGTCGGTTCCATGCGCCCAGGTACCGCAATGTCGGCCGATGGCATGCTGAACCTGTACAACGCGGTGGCCGTGGCCAGCAGCAAAGATGCACGCGGCAAAGGCGTACTGGTGACCATGAACGATGAAATCCAGTCGGGTCGCGACGTCAGCAAAATGATCAACATCAAGACCGAGGCGTTCAAAAGTGCCTGGGGCCCACTCGGCATGGTGGTCGAAGGCAAATCCTACTGGTTCCGCCTGCCGGCCAAGCGTCACACCATGGACTCGGAATTCGACATCAAAACCATCAAGAGCCTGCCTGACGTAGAAATCGCCTATTCCTACGGCAATGTCAGCGATACCGCCTACAAAGCGCTGGCGCAGTCCGGCGCCAAAGCCATCATTCACGCCGGTACCGGCAATGGCTCAGTCTCGTCCCGTGTAGTCCCATCGCTGCAAGCCCTGCGCAAGGACGGCGTGCAAATCATTCGTTCGTCCCACGTCAACGCCGGCGGTTTCGTACTGCGTAACGCCGAACAGCCGGACGACAAGTACGACTGGGTTGTGGCGCATGACCTGAACCCGCAAAAAGCCCGCATCCTGGCCATGGTCGCACTGACCAAGACCAACGACAGCAAAGAGCTGCAACGGATGTTCTGGGAGTACTGATTCGCCCTCGCCTGACCGGTTCCAGTCGGGCACCGCTTTCACCACTCGCCAACCCAGGCGAGTGGTTCACGCCTCCTTCCGATACTCCGATAAAAATTTTCTCATGGTCCTACACCAAATGCGGAAAACCGCTGTCAGAGGATTTTCTTGGATTTTAAGCAGTTGCGAAAATGCCTACAGTTAAATACTGTATGCACGTACAGCTTAATAAGGATAATTCCATGGCCAACACCTCTGCCTCTCCTGACTCCTATGAACGCATGGGTATGCGCGTTCAGAAAATCATCAATTCCCCCACCGCCCAAAAAGCCAAAGCCGCATTGATCTTCCGTCTACCGGACGAACCCGTGGACGAGTGGGAACAATTGCTCGAAGAAATTGACGAGAACGACAACGTCACCCTCGCCTATCGCGACGATGGCGGTGTGCAGATTTTCTGGGTTGTGCCGAAGGAAGATTGAGTCAATGAGTGTTCGCTGGTTTGCTTTGCTGTTTCTGTTCATCACTCTCGGTGCCCAGGCTGGCGCCCCCCGCACCTTCAACGAAGCCAAAAAAGTCGCCTGGAAGCTCTACGCACCGCAATCCACGGAGTTCTATTGCGGGTGCAAATACACCGGCAACAAGGTCAACCTCGCAGCCTGCGGTTATGTACCGCGCAAAAACGCCAAGCGCGCTTCCCGCATCGAGTGGGAGCACATTGTTCCGGCCTGGCAGATCGGCCATCAGCGCCAGTGCTGGCAAGAAGGAGGGCGCAAGAACTGCACGCGTTACGATCCGACCTATCAGAAGGCCGAAGCCGACTTGCACAACCTGGTGCCGAGCATTGGTGAGGTGAATGGCGATCGCAGCAACTTCAGTTTCGGCTGGTTGCCGGTGCAGTCGGGCCAATACGGTTCGTGCCTGACCCAGGTCGACTTCAAGGCGAAGAAGGTCATGCCCCGCCCATCCATACGCGGCATGATCGCCCGGACGTATTTCTACATGAGCAAGCAGTACGGTTTGCGCCTGTCGAAACAGGATCGACAACTGTACGAAGCCTGGAACAAAACCTATCCGGTAGAGGCCTGGGAACGTCAGCGTAACCAGAGTGTGGCGTGCGTCATGGGACGTGGCAACGAGTTTGTCGGCCCGGTCGATATGAAAGCCTGCGGTTAAGCGCTCGCTGAAATCGGCATAGGGGACGGCCTTCATAGGCCGCTCCCCTGCCACACCACCCGGCATGCGGGTCCGCACCGGGCGGTTCGAGAGATTGAGGTTATGAGAGTCGCACCAGTCCCAGCCTGTCGAACCATGCCACATCCAACACTCGATTCCGCTCAAATCGGCTGTTACGCCACCCGCTATTCGAGTTGGCCGCCACTTTCCGGGCCGTTTGACTGCTGGCTCCCAGCACCCTCAGTTCGCGGTAGATCGTCGGTCCACGCCGCCACTGCTTAAGCGGGATCGCTCGCAGTCGGTGTCGTATCCATTCGTCCAGCTCTCGCCAGATTTTCGGTGTTTGTGACAACCCAAAGTAAGTTTTCCAGCCCAAGAGATAAGGGCGTAGATTGGGGGCGACGCCCAAAAGGCATATCCAAGAAACTTGCGACCAAACGCATTCGCCACCGCACTCTTGCTCGCGTTGACACTCAAGTGCAGCTTTTCATACAGACGCTTCAGCAAAGCCCTTACCCGCTGCCCAGCCCTGCGGCTGCGAACATACACATTCGCATCGTCGGCATAACGTACGAAGCAATGACCTCGACGTTCAAGCTCCCGATCCACTTCGTCCAGCAGCACATTCGCCAGCAACGGCGACAGCGGGCCACCTTGCGGCGCCCCGCAACGGCTTTTCTCGACCACGCCATCGATCAGCGTTCCCGCATCCAGATACGCCCGAATCAGCCGGATAACCGCCCGATCCGCAATCCGCTTGCGTAAACGATCAATCAAAATATCGTGGTCGTCCCGGTCGAAGAACTTCTCCAGATCAACATCCACCACCACTCTGCTGGATCGAGTAATGGCTGCAAGACTTGCAGCAAGGCTTGCTGGATCAAACGGTCGGTGACCCTTGGGCTACCCAACTCGCGTTCACCGCCGTCAGGTTTGGGAATGGCCACACGGCGTACCGGACTGGGCCGGTAGGTACCGGATAGAAGTTGTTCACGAATCTTCGGCCATTGAGTCAGCAGATGTTCGGCGGTCTGTTCAATATCCAGACCGTCGACTCCCGCTGCACCTTTGTTGGCTTTGACCCGCTTCCAGGCCCGCTTCAGGTTTTCTCTCGCAAAGGCCCGCTCCATTTTCTCTCGTTCGGCCCTTCGTCAAAAAAAAGACTACTACGGCCTCTGCTGACTTCTCGCTCCGGCTGGCGCCGTCGCCCTGTCAGGCACAAGGCGAGATCTCCCCAGGTAAGAACGCAATCCCCCCGCACAACCGCCGGATTTACGCTGCCTGACCCTTGACCACTAGAGCTTCGCGGTTTGCTGCCCGCTGGCCCTGATCGGCATCGCCTTGTATCCGGTTCTTGTCCATCGGCTCACGGTTTCGATTCACGCTTCCTCCCCACACTCGGTCGCCCTCATGCAGTTGCGCTTCACTTCGTTCGCTGTGGTCAGCTCACGGTGGGACTTTCACCCACAAGATTGCGCCCATGCTGGGCGCACAACAAAAACGGCACCTTCCGGTGCCGTTCGCGTTTCACAGTACAGCTATTATTTACGCGCGTCCGCCCACGACTTCAGCAGTTCGTTGTAGTTCACGGTTTCACCCTGAGGCTTCTCGTTCGCCAGTTTGGGTTTCGGTGCACCCGGCTGGTCAAACCAGTATTGCGCATCGCGCTCCGGGTTCATCTTCGGTGCGCAAGTGGCTTGCGCCTTCGAGCGTTCCAGACGGGACATGATCGCGTCCTGATCCTTGGCCAGACCGTCGAGAGCCTGTTGTGGGGTTTTCTCGCCACTCGCGGCTTCGGCAATGTGGCTCCACCACAGTTGCGCCAGACGCGGATAGTCCGGCACGTTGGTCCCCGTCGGCGTCCATTGCACGCGGGCCGGGCTGCGGTAGAACTCCACCAGGCCACCGAGTTTCGGTGCCAGTTCGGTCATCGCTTGTGAGTTGATGTCCGACTCGCGGATCGGGGTCAGGCCGACGATGGTTTTCTTCAGCGAGACGGTTTTCGAGGTCACGAACTGCGCATAGAGCCAGGCTGCGAGTTTCTGTTTCTCAGGCGTGGACTTCATGAAAGTCCAGGAACCCACGTCCTGATACCCCAGCTTCATGCCCTCCTCCCAGTACGGTCCGCGCGGTGATGGCGCCATGCGCCATTTCGGCGTGCCATCGGCGTTCATCACCGCCAGACCCGGCTTGGTCATGTCGGCGGTAAATGCGGTGTACCAGAAGATCTGCTGGGCGATATTGCCCTGGGACGGCACCGGACCGGATTCGGAGAAAGTCATGCCCGCCGCTTCGGGTGGTGCGTACTTCTTCAGCCAGTCGACGTACTTGGTAGTGGCAAACACCGCCGCCGGGCCGTTGGTGTCGCCGCCGCGGGTTACGCTGGAGCCGACCGGGTGGCAGTCCTCGACGCGAATGCCCCACTCGTCCACCGGCAAACCGTTGGGGATGCCTTTGTCGCCGGCGCCGGCCATGGAAAACCAGGCGTCGGTGAAACGCCAACCCAGCGACGGGTCTTTCTTGCCATAGTCCATGTGCCCGTAAACGCGCTTGCCGTCGATTTCCTTGACGTCTTCGCTGAAGAACTTGGCGATGTCTTCATAGGCCGACCAGTTCACCGGTACGCCCAACTCGTAGCCGTACTTTTCCTTGAACTTGGCTTTCAGGTCCGCGCGTTCAAACCAGTCGGCGCGGAACCAGTAGAGGTTGGCGAACTGCTGGTCGGGCAGCTGATAGATCTTGCCGTCCGGCGCCGTAGTGAACGAGATGCCGATGAAGTCTTTGATGTCCAGGGTCGGCGAGGTGTAGGCCTTGCCTTCGTTGGCCATCAGGTCGGTGATCGATTCGGTTTTGCCGTAGCGAAAGTGCGTACCGATCAGGTCCGAGTCGTTGACCCAGCCGTCATAGATATTCTTGTCCGATTGCATCTGGGTCTGCAGCTTTTCCACCACGTCGCCTTCCTGCAGCAAGTCGTGGGTCAGCTTGATCCCGGTGATCTCGGTGAAAGCCTTGGCCAGCACCTTGGATTCATATTCGTGGGTGGCAATGGTTTCCGAAACCACCTTGATGTTCATCCCGCGAAACGGCTCGGACGCTTTGATAAACCACTTCAGCTCTTCGAGCTGCTGGGCTTCGGTCAGGGTGGACGGTTTGAACTCGCTGCCAATCCATTTCTTGGCGGCGTCTTCATAGGCTTCGGCCCAGGCCGCAGCGCTCAACCCGCTGAGTGCCAGCAAGGCTGCCAATGAAACGCTATGTCGCAGCTTATTGTTTTTGTTGAACATAGAGACCTCCTTATTGAGTTTCGGAGCAACTTTGCCGAGCGATTCGACTAGCCCCAACGCATCACAGCCAACAGCCACACCAGGGACAACGCGGACGCCATCCAGATGCTCCAGTCGGTGACGCCGATTACCAGCAAATGCAGGTAGGCGCTGCCGAGAAGACCGATAAACAAGCGATCGCCACGGGTGGTGGCAATCGGCAACAAACCACGCCGAAGCATGCTCGGCGAACGCAATTCCCACGTCGTCATGCCCACCAGAATCAGGCCAATGACGATAAAGAACGCTGCTGTGGGGGTGGTCCAACTCATCCATTCCATCATCAGCTCCTCAGACCCGGCCCAGGGCAAAGCCCTTGGCCACGTGGTTGCGAACAAACCAGATCACCAGCATGCCCGGCAGGATGGTCAACACCCCCGCCGCCGCCAGCACGCCCCAGTCAATGCCAGACGCCGAGACCGTGCGCGTCATCACCGCCGCAATCGGTTTGGCATTGACCGACGTCAGCGTTCGCGCGAGCAGCAGTTCGACCCAGGAAAACATGAAGCAGAAAAATGCGGTGACACCGATCCCGGAGCCAATCAGCGGGACGAAAATCTTCACGAAGAACTTGGGGAAACTGTAGCCATCGATGTAGGCGGTTTCGTCGATCTCCTTGGGCACGCCGGACATGAAACCTTCGAGGATCCACACCGCCAGCGGCACGTTAAACAGGCAGTGGGCCAAGGCCACAGCGATGTGGGTGTCGAACAAACCAATCGAGGAATACAACTGGAAGAACGGCAGCAAAAACACCGCCGGTGGCGCCATGCGGTTGGTCAGTAGCCAGAAGAACAGGTGCTTGTCGCCGAGGAACCGATAGCGCGAGAACGCATACGCCGCCGGCAATGCCACGCTCAGCGAAATCACCGTGTTAAGGCTCACGTAGTACAGCGAGTTGAGGTAACCGGTGTACCAGGCCGGATCGGTGAAGATCACCTTGTAGTTGGCGAAGGTAAAATCCTGCGGAAACAGGGTCAAGCCACTGAGGATTTCGGTGTTGCTCTTGAAGGACATGTTCAGCAACCAGTAGATCGGCACCAGCAGGAACAGGATGTAGATCAGCAATGGGATCAGCTTTCTTTTGCTCATGGCGGACCTCAGCGGTTGGCGTCAGAGTGAGTCATGGCGGTGTAGAACAGCCAGGACACCAACAGGATGATCAGGAAGTACACCAGCGAGAAAGCCGCCGCCGGGCCGAGGTCGAACTGCCCGATCGCCATCTGCGTCAGGGTCTGACTGAGGAAGGTCGTGGCATTACCCGGCCCGCCACCGGTCAACACGAATGGCTCGGTGTAGATCATGAAACTGTCCATGAAGCGCAGCATCACCGCGATCAGCAGCACGCTCTTGAGCTTGGGCAACTGGATGTGTCGGAAAACTGCCCAGCTTGACGCCCGATCAATCCGTGCCGCCTGGTAATAGACGTCTGGAATCGCCCGCAGACCGGAGAAACACAACAGCGCCACCAACGACGTCCAGTGCCAGACGTCCATCACCAGCACCGTGACCCAGGCATCCATGGTGTTGGCCGCGTAGTTGTAGTTCAGGCCCATGGCCTTGAGGCTTGCGCCGAGCAAACCAATGTCGGCCCGACCGAAGATCTGCCAAATGGTGCCGACCACGTTCCACGGAATCAGCAATGGAATCGCCAGAATGATCAGCACCAGCGACGACCAGCGGCCCTTGGTCGGCATGGTCAGGGCGATGGCGATACCCAGCGGGATTTCGATCAGCAGCACACAGCCCGAGTAGATGAACTGGCGCAGCAACGAGTCATGCAGGCGCGGATCAAGCAGCACTTGCCGGTACCAGTCGGCGCCGACAAAGTAGCGGCTGGACTGGTCGAAGATGTCCTGCACCGAGTAGTTGACCACGGTCATCATCGGGATCACCGCACTGAACGCCACCAGCAAAAACACCGGCAACACCAACCACCAGGCCTTGTTGTTCTGCACCTTGTTCATGGCTGCGTCTCCAGCAGGTAATCGTCGGCATACACCATCAACCACTGGGCCGGGAAGCTGATGTAGGCGGTTCCCTCAGGCACTGGCTTGTCTTCGGCCAGGCGCACTTTCAGCGGCGCACCGTCGAGGTTCAGGGTCATGATCTTGTAGGTCCCGAGGTCTTCGACGTGTACGACTTGCGCCTGCATCGCGTCGTCAAAGGGTTCGTCCCACACATGGACGAACTCCGGACGGATACCGACCTTCAAGGTCTGCCACTCGGATTCGGCGATGCGTTGCTGTTGGGCGTCCGACAGCGGCAAATGGGTCGATGCAAAACCGACACCGCCTGGCTGCGGCTGAACTTCGATCAGGTTCATCCCCGGACTGCCGATGAAATAGCCGACAAAGGTGTGGCTCGGTCGCTCGAACAGTTCTCGCGGCGTACCGAATTGCACAATCTGCCCGCCGTACATCACCGCGATCTTGTCGGCGAAGGTCGAGGCTTCGAGCTGATCGTGGGTGACGTAAACCATGGTGATGTTGAACTGCTCGTGGATCTGCTTGAGCTTGCGCCGCAGCTTCCACTTCAGGTGTGGGTCGATCACCGTCAGCGGTTCATCGAACAGGATCGCCGAGACGTCATCGCGCACCAACCCACGGCCCATGGAGACTTTCTGCTTTTCATCCGCAGTGAGGTTGCGCGCCTTCTTGCTCAGCAACGCCTGAAGATCGAGAACTTCGGCGATTTCCTGCACCTTGCTGTGAATTTTTGCCTCGGTCATGCCCTGATTGCGCAGCGGAAAAGCCAGGTTATCGAACACCGTCATGGTGTCGTAGACCACCGGAAACTGGAAAACCTGGGCGATGTTGCGCTTCTCCGGGGTCAGGTCATTAACCACTTTGCTGTCGAACAGCACTTGGCCCTGGGACGGACTGAGCAGTCCGGAAATGATGTTGAGCAAGGTCGACTTGCCGCAGCCCGATGGCCCGAGCAAGGCATAGGCACCGCCCTGTTCCCAGACGTGATCCATCTCGCGAATCGCGTAATCCTCGGGGCCGCTCGGCGTGCGGGTGTAACTGTGGGCGAGGTTTTGCAAACGAATTTCGGCCATCAGGCAACCCTCGCGATACGGCGACCGGGCGCCTGGATCAGCCGCCCCTGCCTATCGAACACAAACAGTTTATGGGTCGGGATATAGATGCGAATCGGCGCATCGACGTCGTATTCGTGGACGCCCGGCAGGTGCAGCACCAACAGGAAATGCTCGTTGCGCACATGGAGGAAGGTTTCCGAACCGCTGATCTCGGCCACCTCGACAGTCACCGCCAGTTCCAGATCATCGTCGTTGCTCGGCACCAGCGAAATATGGCTGGGCCGTACGCCAAAGCGGAACTCGCCCTCGCCCACCGGCCGCAGATCGACGTTCAGCGGGAAGTGCACGAAGTTGGCGAAACTGACTTCGTTGCCGGCGATACGCCCCGGCATCAGGTTGATCGGCGGCTCGGAGAACAACTCCGCCGCCAGCACGGTTTGCGGCTGGTGATAAACCTCGGAGGACTTGCCGCTCTGAATCACCCGGCCCTCGTGAAGAATGGTGGTGGTGCCGCCCAGGGCCAGGGCTTCATTGGGTTCGGTGGTAGCGTAGATGGCGATGGTGTGGTGAGCCTTGAACAGCTCGCGCATTTCCTGACGCAGTTCTTCGCGCAGTTTGTAGTCGAGGTTCACCAGCGGCTCGTCGAACAGGATCAGCTCGGCGTCCTTGACCAGCGCCCGGGCCATCGCCGTGCGCTGTTGCTGACCACCGGAGAGTTCGAGGGGATGGCGCTGGAGGAACTTCTCGATGCGCAACATCTTCGCGGTTTCCAGCACTTTGCTCTGAATCAGCTCATTGGACACACCGCCCTGGCGCAACGGCGAGGCGATGTTCTCGAACACTGTCATGGTCGGGTAGTTGATGAACTGCTGATAGACCATCGACACGTTGCGCAAACGCACCGGGCGCTGGGTAACGTCGACGCCGTTCATCAGGATTCGGCCGCTGTCGGGCTTGTCCAGACCGGCCATCAGGCGCATGAGACTGGTTTTGCCGGACAGCGTGCGCCCGAGTAAAACGTTGAAGGATCCGGCTTCGAAACTCAGGCACGCATCGTCGATCCAGGTCTGGCCCTCGACGGTGCGGCTGACGTGCTCCAGGGTTAATGACATGGCTCGGCCTTTTTATTATTGGAGTCAAGCGACCGGAGCTACAGAGCGACATTCGTGCCAGAAATTGCAAGCCGTTGATCCGACTTGAAAATCCTTCTAATGGAGGATCAACCGCGTTCGTTGCTGAACAGAAATGAACAACGGTGACTGAACAATTGAACAGTCCGCCGGTTGACATTGAACAATAGTGAACAACACTCTACGGATGCTTTAACTGCGGGAAATTCTGAATTGCGCACGCCCTTGTAGCAGCTGCCGAAGGCTGCGTTCGACGACGCAGTCGTCGTGAAATCAGGCGGAGCGGTGTATCAGGAAAACCGCACGTAATCGTTTTACGACGACTGCGTCGCCGAACGCAGCCTTCGGCAGCTGCTACAGGATCGCGTTACTTATAACAAAAATAATAATGCTCAGAGATCGACTGCCATGGCCGCACCCGCCTTGCCGCTCTCCCACGACGCCATCATCCAGGACTCCTGGTCCCGTTGCCGCGCGTTCGGCCTCAATCATCAGAGCACGCCGGCGTTCGATCAGCTGCCGGCCGAGGGCATCGCGCAATTGCTGGAGAACCAGCATTCACTGGTGCAAACCACTCACCAGGAAGTCCTGCCGTATTACGAAAACATCCTCAGTAACTCAAATTGCCTGATCATGCTCGCCGACAACCAAGGCCAGGTGCTGACAACCTGGGGCACTCAGCGCTTTATCGAGCCGAGCCTGACCCGCGGTTTCAGCGCCGGCGCCAGCTGGATGGAGCGGTGCAGCGGCACCAATGCGATCGGCACCGCGCTGGCCTGCGAGCAGGCGGTGCACATCGAGCACGATGAACATTTCCTCAAGGCCAACCGTTTCATGACCGGTTCCGCCGCGCCGATTTTCGATGCCGAACGCAAGGTGATCGCGGTGCTGGATGTGTCCAGCGACAGCTACCTGCCGCCGTCGCACACCCTGGGCATGGTCAAGATGATGAGCCAGACCGTGGAGAATCGGCTGATCCTCAACCTGTTCCATGGCCAGCATTTCCAGCTGACCTTCAACACCGGGCTGAATAACCTCGACAGCCAATGGGCCGGGTTGCTGATCTTCGATGAAACCGGCCAGGTGCTGTCGGCTAATCGCCGGGCCGACAACCTGCTGGGCATCAGCCTGTCACGGGTCAGCGTCGAAAGCCTGTTCAAAGTCTCTTTGCTGGAACTGCTGAACCAGCCGGACGGCCTGCCGTTTGCCCTGCAAGCCTCGGGGCGCAACCGCTTCCAGTGCCTGTTGAAACGGCCGAAACAGGCTGTGATTCAGGCGCGGGTGTTTGTCGAACCTGCCGTTTCGGCTCCGGCGGCGATCAGCCTGAACACCCTGCATTTTGGTGACAGTCGCGTGGAAAAAGCCGTGCGCCAGGCTGAGCGTTTGCTGGAAAAAGACATTCCGTTGTTGATCCACGGCGAAACCGGGGTTGGCAAGGAGGTCTTCGTCAAAGCCCTGCATCAAGCCAGCTCTCGGAACAAACAACTGTTCATCGCCGTCAATTGTGCAGCGATCCCCGCCGATTTGGTGGAGTCCGAGCTGTTTGGCTACGAAAAAGGCGCATTCACCGGCGCCAACCAGAAAGGCAGCATCGGACTGATCCGCAAGGCTGACAAAGGCACCCTGTTCCTTGATGAAATCGGTGACATGCCGTTGCCGACTCAGGCTCGACTGCTGCGAGTGTTGCAGGAGCGTTGTGTGCAACCGGTGGGCAGTAGCGAGTTGTTCCCGGTGGATATTCGCATCATCTCGGCAACCAACCGCTCGTTACGCGAGCAGGTTCAGCTCGGGCGGTTTCGTGAAGATCTCTATTACCGGATTGGTGGTTTGACGCTGGAGTTACCGCCGCTAAGGGAACGCAGCGATAAACAAGCACTGTTCAAGCGCTTGTGGGAGCAACACCGTGAGCCGAGCCAGTGGGCCGGGCTGAGCCGAGAAGTGCTGGAGTTGTTCAGCCGTCATCCGTGGCCGGGGAATCTAAGGCAGGTCAGCAGCGTGATGCAGGTAGCGTTGGCCATGGCCGAGGAGCAGCCGGTGCGGCCGGAGCATTTGCCGGATGATTTTTTTGTGGATCTGGAGATGGAGCCGGTGGATTCGCCGGAGCCGCTGGCGGTGGATTTGAATGATGCCGAGGATTTGAATCGGCAGTTGCAGGCAGCTGGGGGGAATATTTCGCACTTGGCTCGAAGATTGGGGGTTAGCCGAAATACCCTTTACAAGCGGTTGCGTCAGGCTGAGTGATGAACCAATTCACAATAGGCGTAGCAAACTCATTGCCATAGCTGAGTTGAATCACCCCCTGTCAGTGCTGCATCCATTTGTCCAAGCTGGACATTGCCAATTACTGGAAGATCGGCTCGGCATACGTCGCTGACGCGGCACCAAGGGTGCGCAGGCCAATAAGCACGATTGCCACCATTATGAGCCCTGCGGCAATGGCTACACCGAACCCTGCTCGTGCGCCATAAGTATCGATGATCAGACCCGAAACTACTCCACCGAGCGCTACGCCGATGCTGATACCTGTTGTCATCCATGTCAGTCCTTCGGTGATCCTGGACGGTGGAACAATGATCGTACCGAGATTCATGACGACGACCATCGTTGGCGCAAATGACACACCTGCCACAAACAGCATCCCAGAAAGGATGTAGACGTCCGGTGAGAAAATGGGCAACACGGCTGTGACTGCCGTTATCAGAACCCCGATAAAGAACTGCTTTTCAATCGGCAAGGAAATCCTTAGCGCGCCGAACGCCAGGCCCGCGATCATGGAGCCGAGAGCATAGGCTGCCAGGATGAAGCTGGCGGACGCTGGCCAGCCTTGAGCGTTGGCGAAGGCAACAACCGCCACGTCGATTGATCCGCCAATCACACCCATCGCCAGGAGTGCCAGAACGATGGTACGAACGCCGGGGATAAGCAGGGTTGAACTTGCGCTCCTTTTAATGCCAACGACCACCTTCGGTTCTGTCTGCCGCTGCATAAGAAAAGCCGTCACGCCGACAACCAGCAACAAGACGGCTACAAGCGGCCCGGCTTCGGCGAAAAAGCTGACGCTCAAACCAATGGCAAGTGGGGGGCCGATAATAAAGGCGAGTTCAGTTAGAACCGTGTCCAGGGAGAAGGCCGTGTGTAATTGCGGCTTGCCACGGAAAAGCTGCGTCCAGCGTGCTCTTATCATCGCGGGCATGCTCGGCATCGTGCCCGCCAATGCCGCAAGAATAAAAAGCAGTGGGGCCCGAGCCCTCAGATAGACAGCGATTATCAGCGCCAACAACATGCCAATGCTGAAGGCCGTCACAAAGGGCAGAACCCGACTCTGGCCCCGTTGATCAACGAGTTTTGATACTTGCGGGCCGAAAAGCGCATTCGCCAAGGTAAAAGTAGCGGCGACCGAGCCAGCCAGCCAATAAAGACCCGTCTGCTGCACCAACATCGTAATGATGCCGATGCCGATCATTGCCTGTGGCAAACGGGCAATGGAACTCGCGATCACTAACCCCATGACGCCGGGGGTGGTGAGAAGTTCGCGGTAGGGATTAGCCATGATTCCTCCTGTTTATACTTCGACGCTGATGAATAGCCCGCTGCATGCGACGCAAATTATGGGGCGGCCTATCGGCGCCTGAATGGTTATTTGAGCAAGCATACAAGTGGGTAGTTACAAACCCACTTGCATGTAGATTAGCGTAATGCTCAATCATCACCTCTTACGAAAGTGCTCGATTCATTGCTTCAGCCAAGTGCTTGCGGTTACTGACGTCCTCCATCATGGACAGATGCCCGCCAGGAATAGAAACAGAACGAATCGCCAAATCAGGCAAGAGTTCTCTCCACCCGCCTACCATATCCACCAGCGGCAGAGGGGTACGCTCACGATCAGCCGCGTAGAAATGATAGATATTGACCGGCAATGGAGATGGCTTATAGGCGCCGGCAATTTGTGAGAAATGATAAATGACTTGCCATTTGACTGTTTCCAGCGAGATGTCTGCATTTAAATCATAGCCTCCCAGGTCCTGTGCTTTGTTAATCAGCACAGCAAACTCATCACCTTCATTTAAAACATCGAATTTATGACGCTCCGCCTCGGAAGCCACCGCCTTAACATGCTCAATAAAGTAGTGCTTAATACCCTGATTTTTATAAAGCAACTTGTGCGGCGCGGGAACATCAATAAAGCCTAAAAATTCAACGCAGGCCTCTTTGCATATAAGCGCATGGGCGATGGCATAAGCGAGAATCCCTCCAGAGGAATACCCGGTAATGCGATAAGGCCCTTCAGGCTGGATCGCCTGGATGAGCCGAATCATTCTTTCGGCCATATCCTCCATCGAGTGAGGCAAAGGGTCGCCAATGGCCGACCACGGCAATACATGGATCGGGCAGCTGACGCGGATTTGTTGCGCCAGAGAAATAGCATACGAATAATCGGCTAATCCCGAGGGCACGAAAAAGACCGGGGGCTCAGTCCCGCCAGCGCGCACCGTGATCGCCCCGATCTGCGGGTTGAACACAGGAGACCGTGCGATCTGAGTGGCAAGGTTAGCCAATCGAGGGGTTTCAAAAATGTCGCTCAGCGAACACTCCAGACCAAAACTCCTGACTTTTTGCATCAGCTGGACGGCCATGAGCGAATGGCCGCCGAGGGCGAAGAAGTTGTCATGGCGACCTATTTGTTCAATGCCAAGCAGCTCTGACCAGATCCCGGCAAGGATGACCTCTATCTCGCCCAACGGCGCCTCGTAGGCCTTATGGGCAAAGGCGCCCTCCGGCGGAACAGGCAAAGCCTCGCGATCAAGCTTGCCATTAGCCGTCAGGGGGAAGCTTTCCATCCGCACAAAGGCAGACGGCACCATGTAGTCGGGTAAACGGCCACTCAGATAATCGCGCAGCCTTCCCGCCAGCGCCAAGCCGGAGTCAGAATCTACCGATGCGTCCTGAACCTCGGACTGAGCCAAAACGTAAGCAACCAGACGCTTGTCGATATCCTCGCCTTTTGCCACGACCACCGCCTCGCGGATGAAGGGGTGCTCGGCCAATTTGGCCGCAATCTCACCCAGCTCAATCCGGAAGCCGCGGATCTTGACCTGGTCGTCATTGCGACCCAGAAAAACCAGATTGCTGTTCGGAAGGTAACGGGCCAAGTCCCCCGTTTTATACATCCGCGCTTCAGGTTTGCCGGCAAAGGGATCGTGCAGGAAGCGCCCTGCCGTCAGCTCGGGGCGGTTCAGGTAGCCACGCGCCACACCGGCGCCGCCGACGTACATTTCACCCACATCCCCCATCGGAACAGGCTGGCCATGCGCGTCTAGAAGATAGAGATTCAAATCCGGCAGACATTGACCGATCACGCTGTCGGCTTGTTGCGCATCGGATGAAGTCAGAGGGTAATAGGTGACGTGGACCGTGGTTTCCGTGATTCCGTACATGTTGACCAATTGCGGGACAGATTCTTCACGCACCCCATACCACTCTCGCAAGGTCGACGGTTGCAGCGCTTCGCCGCCAAAAATGACATAGCGAAGCCGGTCCGATGACGGTTGTACGTATGCCATCAAGGCCGTGAATGCGCTCGGGGTCTGGTTCAGGACGGTGACGCCCTGCTCACAAATCAGCTGGTAAAACGCTTGCGGAGAATGGGTAATGGCATGCGGGACCAGTACCAGCGTGCCGCCATAACGAAGGGCTCCCCAAAGTTCCCAGACCGAGAAGTCGAAGGCAAAAGAGTGAAACAGGCACCAAACGTCACTGGCCTCAAAACCAAGGGATGGATGTGTCGTGTCGAACAGACGCACCACCTGAGCATGCTCGACCATGACCCCTTTAGGTTGTCCGGTTGAGCCTGAGGTATAGATGATATAGGCGAGGTTGCTGGGGGTAAGGCCGGTGACTTCAGGATTGGCGTCCGCTTCAGCGTAGACATCACGGGGATCAAGGACGGTATGAGCCTGCAAAGCAGCCCCGAGCGCTTGGCGCCCGGCCGCATCAGCCAGCACCAGGACCGGAGCCGTATCGGCAAGAATGAACGCCAGCCGTCCCCCCGAATATTCCGGATCGAGCGGCACATAGGCACCGCCCGCCTTCAGGATCGCCATCAGGCCAATAACCATCGCTGGGGAGCGCTCGACACAGATCGCCACAAGCTGGTCAGGTCCAACACCCAAGGCAATCAACCGATGGGCCAGCCGATTAGCCCTGACGTTGAGTTCGCCATAGCTGAGCGCCTCCCCCTCAAAGACCAGTGCCGTTGCCTCAGGGTTGCGCGCAACTTGTGCCTCGAATAAATGGTTAATGCACAGATGATCCGGATATTTAGACGTAATCTTCACCTTTACCTCCTGGAAGCGAAAACTCCATTTTTATCGATTGATTGCACCTAAGTTCGGACAAGTGCAGATTCTATGTAATATTATCCATTGAACCACACCTCTCATACATCGCTACGACCTCCCCATTGGCAAAACAGCAAATAAGGCAAAATCCTACTCATCCGTCAGAAAGTTCCGACAATAATGACAGAGATCCCATATTAATTAAAAATACAAACACTAACAACTTGAGAGACTCAGCCCCGCGCATTTTTATACACTCGCCGGGCTTATATAAAACACAACCACGTACTCTTGTCCCCCATCAAGATCTAGCGTATTTTTTATACCGAATAAACTTACGCCAACGACACTTCAAAAACACTGAAATCTCCAAGACCAAGGATAATTATTATTCTCTAAACAGTCTGAACATCTTAAATGATTAGTTGCTTGAGTTTTTTAACACAACGACAGCAGTAAATAAAACTCTAAAATATAACAAAACACTTACACCTATTGAAGTACTAATCAAAGCCTACTCTCGATAGCATCTTAAAATAACGTAACCCGTTTCATTCAACACCAACAAAAACAATTTTCTCGCCACCCTAAAATCAGAAATTTACCGAGTTATGAGACATGCATCATTATCTGGACCATCGTGCTCGGCCTTCATCAGAACTTTTACCCGCAACATTATCCCCTGCCAGACGCCCCTCCCAAAAAAACAAAAAACCCGCACAAGGCGGGTTTTGTTTTGTAGCCAGCAAAGCACTCAGTCCGCCAGACGCCAGGTCGTCCCACCCTTCCCGTCTTCCAGCACTACGCCCATGGCGGTGAGCTGGTCGCGGATACGGTCGGACTCAGCCCAGTCTTTACCAGCACGAGCCGCCAGACGCGCAGCAATCAGCGCATCAACCTCAGCCGCATCAACCCGCCCTTCGGCACCGGCCTGCAGGAAGTCCTCAGCGTCGAGCTGCAACACACCCAGCACAATCGCCAATTCCTTCAAGCGCGCCGCCAGACCCGCCGCCGTATCAAGATCACTCTCGCGCAGACGGTTGATCTCGCGAACCATCTCGAACAGCACCGCGCAGGCTTCCGGCGTACCGAAGTCGTCGTTCATCACCTGGGTGAAACGCTCGACGAACGCTTCGCCACCGGCCGGCGCCACCTTTGGCAGGCCTTTCAGCGCGTGGTAGAAACGCTCGAGTGCGCCTTTGGCGTCCTTGAGGTTGTCTTCCGAGTAGTTGATCGCGCTGCGGTAGTGGCTCGACACCAGCAGGTAACGCACGACTTCCGGGTGGTACTTTTCCAGCACGTCGCGAATGGTGAAGAAGTTGTTCAAGGACTTGGACATCTTCTCGCCATTGATGCGAATCATGCCGCAATGCATCCACGCGTTGGCGTAGGTCTTGCCGGTGGCCGCTTCGCTCTGGGCGATTTCGTTTTCGTGGTGCGGGAACTCAAGGTCGCTGCCGCCGCCATGAATGTCGAACGTCTCGCCGAGGCAGCAGGTGGACATCACCGAGCACTCGATGTGCCAACCCGGACGCCCATCGCCCCACGGCGAAGGCCAGCTCGGCTCACCCGGCTTGGCGCCTTTCCACAGAACGAAGTCCAGCGGGTCCTGTTTCGACTCGTCGACTTCGATCCGCGCGCCGATGCGCAGGTCTTCGATTTTCTTGCGCGACAGCTTGCCGTAGCCCATGAACTTGGCGACGCGGTAGTACACGTCGCCATTGCCCGGGGCGTAGGCGTAACCCTTGTCGATCAAGGTCTGGATCATGCTCAGCATGCCAGGGATATGATCGGTGGCCCGCGGTTCCATGTCCGGCTTGAGGATGTTGAGGCGCGCCTCGTCCTCGTGCATCGCGGTGATCATGCGCTCGGTCAGCACGTCGAATGGCTCGCCGTTCTCTTTGGCCCGATTGATGATCTTGTCTTCAATGTCGGTGATGTTGCGCACGTAGGTCAGGTTGTAACCGCTGAACCGCAACCAGCGGGTCACCAGGTCGAACGCAACCATGCTGCGGCCGTGGCCAATGTGGCAGTAGTCGTACACGGTCATCCCGCAGACGTACATGCGCACATTGTTGCCATCCAGCGGCTTGAATACTTCTTTGCTCTTGGTGAGCGTGTTGTAGATCGTAAGCACTGAGTGCTCCTTAACGCTGAATCACTGGCCCCACGAATCGCGCAGGGTCACGGTACGGTTGAAGACCGGAGAACCTGGTTTCGAGTCCTTGATATCCGCGCAGAAGTAACCTTCGCGCTCGAACTGGAAACGGTCTTCCGGCTGTGCATTGCCCAGCGAAGGCTCGGCACGACAACCGGTGAGGACTTGCAGCGAGTCAGGGTTGATGTTGTCCAGGAAACTGGCGCTGTCTTCAGCCTTCTCAGGGTTGGCCGAACGGAACAGGCGATCGTACAGACGCACTTCGCACTCGACGCTGGCAGCGGCCGGCACCCAGTGCACGACGCCTTTGACCTTGCGGCCTTCAGGGTTCTTGCCGAGTGTTTCCGGATCGTAGGAGCAACGCAGTTCGACGATGTTGCCATCGGCGTCCTTGATCGCTTCGTCGGCACGGATCACGTAGCTGCCGCGCAGGCGCACTTCGCCATTCGGCTCCAGGCGTTTGTAGCCTTTTGGCGGCTCTTCCATGAAGTCTTCACGGTCGATGTAGATCTCACGGGCGAACGGCAGAACGCGCACGCCCATGTCTTCTTTCGGGTGGCACGCCAATTCGAGGTTCTCGACTTGGTCTTCCGGGTAGTTGGTGATCACGACTTTCAGCGGACGTAATACGCACATGGCACGCGGGGCGCTGTGGTCGAGGTCGTCACGGATGCTGAATTCGAGCATGCCGAAGTCGACCACGCCGTCGGAACGGTTGGTGCCGATCATGTCGCAGAAGTTGCGGATCGATTTCGGCGTGTAGCCACGGCGGCGGAAGCCGGACAGCGTGGACATGCGAGGATCATCCCAACCGAGAACGTGCTTTTCATCGACCAGTTGCTTGAGCTTGCGCTTGCTGGTGATCGTGTAGTTCAGGTTCAGACGGCTGAACTCGTACTGACGCGGTTGCGCCGGCACGGGCAGGTTCTCGAGGAACCACTCGTACAGAGGACGGTGGCTTTCGAACTCCAGGGTGCAGATCGAGTGGGTGATGCCTTCGATGGCGTCCGACTGACCATGGGTGAAGTCGTAGTTCGGGTAGATGCACCACTTGTCGCCGGTCTGATGGTGGTGAGCGTGGCGGATGCGATACATGATCGGGTCGCGCAGGTTCATGTTCGGCGAGGCCATGTCGATCCTGGCCCGCAGCACGCGTGCGCCATCCTTGAATTCGCCGGCCTTCATACGGGCGAACCAGTCGAGGTTTTCTTCCACGGAGCGGTCGCGGAACGGGCTGTTCTTGCCCGGCTCGGTCAGGCTGCCACGGTATTCCTTGGCCTGTTCGGGGCTCAGGTCATCGACGTAGGCCTTGCCGGCCTTGATCAGTTCAACGGCCCAGTCATGCAACTGGTCGAAATACTGCGAGGCGTAGCGCACTTCACCGGACCATTCGAAGCCCAGCCATTTGACGTCGCTTTCGATCGCGTCGATGTATTCCTGGTCTTCCTTGGCCGGGTTGGTGTCGTCGAAACGCAGGTGCGTGACGCCGCCAAATTCCTGGGCCAGACCGAAGTTCACGCAAATCGACTTGGCGTGACCGATGTGCAGGTAGCCGTTGGGCTCAGGCGGGAAACGGGTGACGATCTGCGTGTGCTTACCCGAGTCCAGGTCCGCCTGGATGATCGGGCGCAGGAAATTGACCGGCACGGCAGGGCCGGTCTTGGAATTCGAGGTAGGGTCGACAGTGGGCTTGCTCATAGGATCCTTGAACGTACAAGTGCGCGGCCAGTAGGCCAAATCAAAGCGGCGGTTAAATCAAAGGGGCTTATCATAGCCGATGCTGTCAAGCCGCTGACAGAGCAGGCCAAAAAACGCCTGCATTTAATCGGATGCAAATGAAAAACAGCCTCGAAATTGGCGCCCGGCACGCTAAACTGCGCACCTTGGCCAAAATTGGCCGGACCGGTTGAGGGCTTCAAAGCCCGAAACCCACGAATTCCCAGAAAACGCATCTCCTGAAAAGAGTCCCCAATCATGACCCAAGTCAAATTGACCACCAACCATGGCGACATCGTCCTGGAACTGAACGCTGAAAAGGCACCGCTGACCGTTGCCAACTTCATCGAGTACGTCAACGCCGGTCACTACGAAAACACTGTTTTCCACCGTGTCATCGGTAACTTCATGATCCAGGGCGGCGGTTTCGAGCCAGGCATGAAAGAAAAGAAAGACAAGCGCCCAAGCATCCAGAACGAAGCCGACAACGGCCTGCCGAACGAGAAGTACACCGTGGCCATGGCTCGCACCATGGAACCGCATTCGGCTTCCGCCCAGTTCTTCATCAACGTCGCTGACAACAGCTTCCTGAACCACAGCGCCAAGACCACTCAGGGCTGGGGCTACGCGGTATTCGCCAAAGTTGTTGCCGGCACCGACGTAGTGGACAAGATCAAAGGTGTTTCCACCACCATGAAATCCGGCCACCAGGACGTACCGGCAGAAGACGTGATCATCGAGAAAGCCGAGATCATTGAGTGATACTGCTGATTTCAGACTTACATCTGGAAGAGGAGCGCCCGGACATTACCCGGGCGTTTCTGGATTTGCTCGCCGGACGCGCCCGTTCGGCGAGTGCGTTGTACATCCTGGGCGACTTTTTCGAGGCGTGGATTGGCGACGATGCCATGACGCCCTTTCAGCGCTCCATCTGCCAGGCGCTGCGCGATCTTAGCGACAGCGGCACGGCCATTTTTCTGATGCACGGCAATCGCGACTTCATGCTCGGCCAGGCCTTCTGCAAACAGGCCGGCTGTACGTTGTTGAAGGACCCGAGTGTCGTGCAGTTTTACGGTGAGCCGGTACTGTTGATGCACGGCGACAGCCTGTGCACCCGCGACGAGGCTTATATGAAGCTGCGTCGTTATCTGCGTAACCCCATCACCTTGTTCATCCTGCGCCACTTGCCCTTGCGGACTCGCCATAAACTGGCGCGCAAGCTACGCAGTGAAAGCCGTGCGCAGACGCGGATGAAGGCCAATGACATTGTTGATGTCACACCGGAAGAAGTGCCGCGGATCATGCAGGCCTTTGGCGTGAAAACCCTGATCCATGGGCATACCCATCGCCCGGCCATTCACAAGTTGCAGATTGGCGAACAGGCGGCCAAGCGGATTGTGCTGGGAGATTGGGATCGTCAGGGGTGGGCGTTGCAGGTGGATGAGCAAGGGTTTGCGTTGGCGCCGTTTGATTTCGGAACCCCGCGCTCAACCGTTGAATGAGATTCCAGTAGGAGCAAGGCTTGCCCGCGAAGGCGTTGTATCAGTCGACATCAATGTTGAATGATACGACGCCTTCGCGGGCAAGCCTCGCTCCTACAAGGATTCGCTTAATGGCCGGAGGCCGCGGGCCCGGCCTTCGCCGCAAACGGCGGTTTCGCCAGCCACACCAGCAGGATTAACCCCATAAACCCCCACCCCAGCAACGTGAAGTAATCCACGGTGGAGAGCATGTACGCCTGACTGGTCAGCACATGATCCAGCTGCGCATACGCCGGGTTGCTCGCACCGCCCAGCGCATTCAGCGCCTCGCGGGTCGCGGGTTCATAAGTGCTGATGCTTTCGCTCATATAGGCATGATGCTGATCCGCCCGGCGAATCCAGATCCACGTCGTCAATGACGCCGCAAAACTACCGCCCAGGGTTCGCAGAAACGTCGCCAGGCCCGCGCCGTCGGCGATCTGGCTCGGTGGCAGGTCCGACATCAGAATGCTCAAGGTCGGCATGAAGAACAGCGCCACACCAATGCCCATGAACAGCTGCACCAGCGCGATGTGCTGGAAGTCCACTTCATTGGTAAATCCGGCGCGCATGAAGCAACTCAGGCCGATCGCCAGAAACGCCAACCCAGCCAGCAGCCGCAGATCAAACTTGTGCGCGTACTTGCCGACAAACGGCGACATCAACACCGGCAGAATCCCGATCGGCGCCACCGCCAGCCCCGCCCAGGTCGCCGTGTAACCCATCTGGGTTTGCAGCCATTGCGGCAGGATCAGGTTGATCCCGAAGAACCCGGCGTAACCCAGCACCAACACAAGGGTACCGATGCGGAAGTTGCGGTAAGCGAACAGCCGCAGATTGACCACCGGGTGTTTGTCGGTCATTTCCCAGATCACGAACACCGCCAGTGCAATCACCGAAATGGCCGCGCCGATGAGGATGAAGTTCGACTCGAACCAGTCCAGGTCGTTGCCCTTGTCGAGGATCACCTGCAATGCGCCGACGCCAATGATCAGCGTGATCAAACCGACGTAATCCATCGGCTGGTAGCTGGTTTCCACCGGCCGCGCCTTGAGCTGCGAACGCACCACCATCACCGCGAAAACACCGATCGGCACGTTAATAAAGAAGATCCACGGCCAGCTGTAACTGTCCGTAATCCATCCGCCGAGGATGGGACCTGCAATCGGCGCGACCACCGTGACCATCGCCAGCAACGCCAGGGCCATGCCGCGCCTCGCGGGCGGATAGATGGCAATCAGCAGCGTTTGAGTCATCGGGTACAGGGGACCTGCCACCAGACCTTGCAGCACGCGGAAGCCAATCAGCTCCGGCATCGAAGTCGAGATACCGCAGAGAAACGAGGCGAGCACGAACAGGACTGTCGCCCAGAGAAACAGCTTCACCTCACCAAAGCGCCGACTGAGCCAACCGGTCAATGGCAGCGCAATCGCGTTGCTGACGGCGAATGAAGTAATCACCCAGGTGCCCTGCTCCGAACTCACGCCCAGGTTGCCGGAAATCGTCGGCAGCGCCACGTTGGCGATGGTGGTGTCGAGCACCTGCATGAAGGTCGCCAGCGACAATCCGAGGGTGCTGAGCAGCAGGCTGGGCGGCGTGAAAGACGCGTTATTACTCATCGCAAATCCTTTAAAACTGGGCTGGCGCGGCGCCTTTTAACGGGCGCCGCTGAGGGATTGGCGAATCAGCGTTGAACGGTTTTGCTGACCGCGGCGCTGTTGTCGTGGATCAATTGAGTGATCATCGCGTCGGCCTCGGCCAACTGATGGTCGTAAACGTTGGTGCTGAACGAGGCCTTTTGCGGCGGCTGTTGCGCCAGCACCGGACCGCTCTGGTCACGCAGGTTCACATCGACCTGAGTCGACAGGCCGACGCGCAACGGGTGCTTGGCCAGTTCTTCGGCGTTGATGTGAATCCGCACTGGCACACGCTGGACGATCTTGATCCAGTTACCGGTGGCGTTCTGCGCGGGCAGCAAGGCAAACGCGCTGCCAGTACCGGCGCCGAGGCTGTCGATGGTGCCGCTGAACTTCACGTCGCTGCCGTACAGGTCGGCTTCGATGTCCACCGGTTGACCGATGCGCATGTCACGCAGTTGGGTTTCCTTGAAGTTGGCGTCGATCCACAGCTGATCCAGCGGAATGACCGCCATCAGCGCGGTGCCCGGCTGCACGCGTTGGCCCAGTTGTACGGAGCGTTTGGCGACGTAACCGGTGACCGGCGCGATCAAGGTGCTGCGGGAGTTGTTCAAGTAGGCCTGACGCAATTGCGCGGCGGCAGACATCACGTCCGGGTGCGACGACACAACGGTGTCATCGACCAGCGCACTGGTGGTTTTCAGTTGTTGTCTGGCGTTGGCCAGGGCGTTTTGCGCCGAGGTCAGGTCGTCGCGAGCGTGGGACAGTTCTTCCTGGGAAATCGCCCCGCCAGCGGCGAGGTTTTTCCGCCGATTGAAGTTGTCCTGAGCTTTTTGCACTTCAGCCTGCTGGGCGTTGACCTGGGCTTTCATGCCGTCGACGTTGCTGTACAAGCCGCGAACCTGACGCACGGTGCGGGCCAGATTGGCCTGGGCACTTTGCAGACCGACTTCGGCGTCGTTCGGGTCGAAGTTGATCAGCACCTGACCTTCGTGAACCAGGTCGCCATCGTCGGCACCGATGCTGACCACGGTGCCGGTGACCAGCGGGGTAATTTCCACTACGTTGCCGTTCACATAGGCGTCGTCGGTGCTTTCGTTCCAGCGCCCGTAGAATTCGTGATAACCCCAGACGCCGACACCGGCGAGGATCACCACGATCGCCAACACCACCAGCATGAGTTTGCGTTTGCGCGAATTGCTCGTGTCATGAGCGTTGTCTGACGCTTCATTAGTTGGAGCAGGAGGTGTATCGGCAGTGGCCATGACAAATACCTTGAATTAGTGGGTCTGCGTTGCTGGGGTTACTTTGTCGGCGGCCAGGGTTTCGCCCTGGAAGCCACCGCCCAGCGCCTGCATCAGTTGGATCGACAGGTCGATCTGCTCGGCATTCAGGTTGGCCAGTTGACGCTGGGCCTGGAGCAATTGCTGCTCGATGCTGAGCACGTCCAGGTAATTTCCGATGCCGGAACCGTAGCGCTGGACCACGGTGTTGTAAGAATCCTGGGCAATGTCGGTGGCGTGCTGCTGAGCGCCGAGCTGCCGGCCGATATCGCGCAACTGGTTGATGGTGTCGCTGACATCACCCAGCGCTTTCACCAGGCTTTTGTTGTACTGCGCCACGGCGAGGTCGTAATCGGCGTCGCGGGAATCGAGGTCGGCACGCAGGCGGCCACCGTCGAAGATCGGCAACGAGATCGTCGGCGCAATGTTGAAGAAGCGACTGGCCGAACCGAACATTGCATCGCCCAGCAACGACTCGGCACCGGCCGCAGCGCTCAGGTTGAGGTTGGGGTAGAACTGGGTTTTACCGGCGTCAATGTTCTTGCTCGCCGCCTCGACCCGCCAGCGTGCGGCCACCAGGTCTGGACGACGACCCAGCAACTCGGCTGGCAGCACCGAGGGCAACGCGACGGCGCTGGCCTGAAGGATTTTCGGCCGGGCGATTTCATTGCCGCGATCCGGGCCTTTACCGAGCAGCACGGCCAAAGCGATTTTTGCGCTTTGCAGGCGTTTCTCGGCGTCGATCAGACTCGCTTCAGAGCTGGCTTCCAGGCTTTCGGTCTGCTGGAACTGGTATTGACTGTCGATGCCGGAGCTCAGGCGACGCTGGCTCAGATCGAGCATTTGCCGGGTGCGCTTGAGGTCTTCATTGGCAAGGTCATAGACGATGTGCGCCTGACCCAGGTCGCTGTAGGCGCGAGCCACGTCGGCGGACAAGGTCAGCTGAGCGGCTTGTTGATCGACTTCGGCAGCACGGGCCTGGCCCAGTGCGGCTTCCCAGGCGTCGCGCTGACCGCCCCAGAGGTCGAAGTTGTAATTGAAACTGGCGCTGATGTTGCGCACGGTGGAATAAGTCCCGCCCTGCCCGCTCGGGTCCTCATCCCGGGCCAGACGCGAACGGCTGACGCCAGCGCTGGCATCGAGGGTCGGCATCCGCGCGGCATCCGCTGCATAGGCGGCGGCACTCGCTTGGTGGGCGCGAGCATCGGCGATTTGCATGTCGGGGCTGTCATGCAGGGCTTCGCGGATCAAGCCGTCGAGCTGTGGGTCGCCGAGGCTTTTCCACCAGTCAATTTTCGGCCAGGCCGCGGGTGAGAGGGTCACGCCGTTGAGCGATTGCCCGGCCTTGAGGTTTTTCGCATCGAGGCTGACGCCTTCGGTGGTCAGGCCGCTGTAACTGGCGCAACCGGCGAGGCTCATGGCCAACAGGACCAGGCTCAGTCCGGTACGCAGGGTTTTGCTGCTCATTTTTTACCTACCCGCAGCAGGGTGATCGAGTCACCGGCTGCCACCAAAATTTTCGTCAGGATCAGTTCCAGGGTTTTCAATTCTTCAGGGGTGATCGCGCCTGCCAGCTCATTCATGGCGTCGGCGCCGATCTCCGGCAGGCGGTCAGTCAACTGCTGGCCTTGCTCGGTCAGTACCAACTGAACCTGACGGCGGTCCGCCTCGGAGCGTTGGCGGGCGAGGAATCCTTTTTGTTCCAGACGATCGAGCATGCGGGTCATCGAACCGCTGTCCAGCGACAGGTGACGGCACAGCTCGGCCGGGGTATCGACGCCGAACTGGGCCATGATGATCAGCACTTTGAACTGCGCGGCGGTGATGCCGTGGGGTTCCATGTGCGCGTCGATGATCCGGTCCTTGAGCAGCGCAGCGCGCCCGAGCAAAAGGCCGAGATGACAATTATGGAAATCGTATGAGGTGAAATGTTTCATCTGACCACCAATTAGCTGCCTAGGCAGAGAATGTATGACGAGATGTTACTGCCTAGGCAGCGAATGTCAACGCAATAGTTAGGATGCTTTGTATTTAGCTGATAAATGGCTCACGACTGATCGTTCCCACGCTCTGCGTGGTAATGCAGCCCGTGACGCTCAGCGTCACATTCGGAAGCGGACGCGGAGCGTCCAGTGAGGCATTCCCACGCGGAGCGTGGGAACGATCAGGCGAAGAAAGGTGGGGTTAGAAATCCCGCTTGTAGAAGATGTCCAGCGAACTGGCCACGCCGCCGGCGGCTTCGAGGTAGACCTTCTTGCTCAGCTTGTAACGCAAGGCGATGGTGTTGGCCGGTTCGAACACGCCCACGCCATAACGCAAGCTGAGTTTCTCGGAGATATTGCCGCTGGCCACTACGCTGGTTGCGTTGCCACTGCCCTGAGTGTCGAGCTGGAAGTCTTGAATACCCAAGTCCTTGGCCAAGCCGCTGGTCACCCCCGAGCTGCCCATCAACCCCAACCCCAGCGCGGCTTGAGCGAGCATATTGTTGTCCTCACCGCTGGTGCTCAACGGGCGCCCCAACACCAGATAGGACAACGCCTGCTCCTGGCTCATGGCCGGCTCCGAGAAGATTTGTGTCGTCGGTTGCTCGGCGCTGCCGCTCAGGCGAATGCCGGCGATCACGTCGTCGGTCTGGCGAATCGCTTCGATGTCCAGATACGGCTGATCGATGGGACCTGCAAACAGCAGCCGCGCACGGCGCACCGTCAATCGCTGACCGTAGGCACGGTATCGCCCATCGTTGAGCCAGAGTTCGCCGCGGGTGTCCATGTTATCGCCGATGTGCACGTGACCTTGCAGGTTGGCAGTCAGGCCAAACCCGGCAAAGCTGAGCTTGTCCTGCCCAACCACCACATCGATGTCCATGGCCATGGCCATCGGCGGTTTGCCCGCTTCGGTCTGCTGGCCGACGATCACCGTGTCATCGGACACCTTGACCGTCGAGGGCGGCAGCTCACGCACGGTGATCTCGCCTTTTGGCACCAGCACCTTGCCGGCGATCGCCAGTTTGTCGTCCTTCATCGAGATCTTCAGGTCCGGCGCCATTTCCAGCTTGGCGTACGGCTCGACAGTAACGGGCAATTGCGTGCCTTTGAGCGCCAGATCCACCACCAGTGCCTGACCCCAGGCGATGTTGCCGCTCAAGGTGCCCTGCCCTGTCTTGCCGCTTTTCCAGCCGCCGTTCAATTGCACGGTTTCGCCGGCAATCACGGCTTTAAGTTGCAGCGCTTCGATATCCATCGGCAGTTCAGGCCCGGAAATCTCGCCGTCGCTGAGTACCAGGTTGCCGTTGACCTGCGGCGCCAGCAGCGTACCTGCGAGCGTGCCGCTGCCATTCAAACGACCGGTCAGTTTCTCGACCATCGGCACGAACGGCCGCGCCACGGACAGGTCCAGACCACTCAAGCGGAACGAGCCGGTCAGTGGTTTGTCCTTCGGCAACGGATTGATCTGCACCTGGAGCATGAGCTCACCGAGCTTGCCGCCGACAAAGTTGAGGTCAGTGTCGATGCGCTTGGGGGTGAGTTTGCTGTTGAGTTTCAGGGTCTGGTACGGGAAGTCCAGCCACTGGTCTTTCTCCTTTATGCGCAACGTGCCGCCGCTGGCATCGACGCTGATCTGGCCGTTCGGGCCGCTGGCCGGCAGGTCCAGTTGCAGGTCGGCGTTGAGCCGGCCCTTCCAGGCGAAATCTTTCGGCAACCATTGCGCGAGGCTGTCGATCGGGAACTGTTTGAGGTGATAACGCAGCTTCGGCTCAGGCATCAGGCGCTGATCCTCACCGCACAGGCTGGCCGGGCCGGACGTCCAGCAGTGGGCGCCTAAATTGACCTTGCCGTCCGCCAGCCGCGCAAGCTTCGCCGGACCTTGCAGCTTCCAGTCCTGACCGCCGGCCTGGATGTCACCGCTGGCCAGCCGCCCACGCCAATTGCCTTTATCCAGATTGCCATCGAGACCGAGGGCCAGTTTCAGCTTCGGTCCTTGCAGATCGAGGGCGAGTTTCTGGTTTTTGATATCGCCCTGGCCGCTGGCAGTCAGCGTCCCCAGTGACGTCTCACCGGCCTGAATGCCACTGCCCTTGAGATCGATTTTCGCGCGCTGCGCACTGTCGAGGGTTGCCTCCAGGTTCAGGCTTTGCAGGCGATTGTCTTCGAACGCCAGTTGCGTGCCTTGCAGCCCGAGCTTGCCTTGCGGCGCCTTGAGCGTCCCGGCGACATCGACGCGACCATTGAGTTGACCGCGCAGTTGCGGCCAAAGCTGGGCCAGGCGCGGCAGCTTGATATCGATCTGGCCGGCGAGTTTCTGTTGCAGGCTGCCTTTGCCATTGATGCTGTTGTCGCCCAGACGAATCTGTAGCGCGCTGAGGTTCCATTGCTCGCCGCCGCCATCGGCTTTTGCTTGCAGAACGGCCGGTTGGCCGCGCAATTTGCCTTTGAGATCGAGGTCGGCGGTGAGGCTGAGTTTTTCATTCTTCATCTCGCCTTTGCTGCGCAACGGTCCGGCCAGCGTGCCCGGCAACTCCGCGACCCAGTACGCCGGGTTGATCGCCGACAGGTCCAGCGCGGTGTCCCAGGCAATGCCCTCGGCGAATTGCAGGTTCAGGTGCCCTTCGGCCTTGCCTTGCCCTGCTTCGAGTTGAATGTGTTGGAGATAGATTTTCGTCAGGTCGCCGCTGAACGGGCTGGTCAGGCTGAACGCTCCGGCCGGGCCGTCGAGTGCGGCTTTGAAGCTGCCGAGGTACTTGCCGTCGGTGTAGGAAACTTCACCGTTGAAGCTGCGCAACGCCACTTCTGGCTCGTCGATCAGCGGATAGAGGCGATGCCACGGAAAATCCTGCCAGTCGATTTTCGCTTCGGCACTCAGGCCTTTGCTCCAGTCCAAAAGCCCTGTGAGTTTGAGGCTTCGCTTGTCGTTGGCCGTGAGGTCCAACCCGGCGATCTGAGCGCCGTTGGCGTCGACCTTGCCTTGCAACAACAGCGCAACCGGGCCCAGTTCTGCGGGCAACGTGGCTTGGCCAAGCAACTGGTAACCGTTTTTCAGGTCGCCGTCGCCGGTCAGTTCCAGTTGATTGAGTTGCAGGGTGTCCGGCAGATCGGCACTGGGCTTGAAGCCGTCAGCGGTGATCCGCACCTTGGCCGGCAGGTTGTCCACCAGCGGTTGCAGTTCGCCGGTCAATTGCCCGTTGAGGTAACCGCTGCTGTCGGCTTTCAGGTTGAGGGTTTTCAGCAGATCGCCGTCGACCTTCAGGGCCAGCGTCCAAGGCTCGGTGCCGGGGGCTGGCAAGGTCAGTTTGCCTTCGGCGGTCAGCGGCCAGTTGCCGCTGGGTTGCAGCAGGCCTGAAAGATTCAGGCTCAGCTCATCCCTTTGCAAATGAACAGAGTCGATCTGCAAGCCTTTGGCCGTCCAGTGCGCCGCCAGTTGCAAACCCTTGAGTTCTTCGCTGCCGTTGAACAGCAGGCTGCCGACCTGGACATCGCCCAGCTCGATGGCCAAGGGCAACTTCAGATCCGGGAGACTGATCGGCCCGCTGCCTTCTTCTTCCGTACCGGGCGGGAATTGCAGGCTGACCTGATCGGCTTTCAATTGCGAGATACACAGGGTCATACGCGTCAGGCACAACGGCGACCAGGCGAAAATCGCCTTGTTCAGCTCAACCCGGCTGCTGTCCTGCTGCCACACCAAATGGTCGGCACTCCACTGTCCGCCCAGGCGACCCTGGAAATTGTCCACGGTCAAACCCGGCACAAACCCCAGCGCCCATCGGCTGCCCGCTGCAGTTCCCAGCACCGTGGCCAGCGCCAGGATGGCCAGCATCAACAGCGCCAAAATCGCCGACAGCGTTATTTTCAAACCACGATTCACAGCTCAGGCCCCATGGAAAAGTGCAGTCGAATGCCGCCGTCGTCGTCCATCGCATGGGCCAGGTCGAGGCGTATCGGCCCCACCGGCGAGACCCAGCGCACGCCGATACCGACACCGGTCTTGAGGTTCGGCAGTTCGAGGGTGTTGAAGGAATTGCCCTGGTCGATGAAAGTCGCCACCCGCCATTTTTCGGCGACGGAGTACTGATACTCGACGCTGCCGGCGATCATGTAGCGGCCACCGATGCGGTCACCCTCGGAGTTTTCCGGGGACAGGCTCTGGTAGTCGTAGCCGCGCACGCTCTGATCGCCACCGGCGAAGAAGCGCAACGACGGCGGCACCGATTTGTAGCCGTTGGTGGCGCTGCCGCCGACCTGCACCCGACCGAGGAAGCGGTGCTTGTCGAAGACCGTGGTCAAGCCTTTCACCAACGCGGTGCCGTAGACCAGATTGGTGTCCGAGCCCACACCTTCCTTGGCCACTCTGGTCTCGAATTCCAGGCGATAACCGTTGTGCGGGTCGATGCGGTTGTCGCTTTTCAGGTAGGAATAGCTGACGCCAGGCATCAGCAACGTGCTGAGCCCCGAGTCGTCGCCGAGCCTGTATTCCTCGCGCTGCCACTTGAGCGACACCACCCGCTGCCAACCGCTGGGCAGCTTGCTGTGCCACTCCGGGCCGACGGTCAGCAGTTTGCTGAGGGAGTCCTTGTCGGCGATTTCTTCGTTCTGATAGCCGCCAGCGAACCGCAGTTTGTCGGTCAGCGGCGGGTCCAGTGGAATGTCATAGAACACACCGACGTTCTGTCGTGGTGCCGAGACTTCGGTCTCCCAGCCATAGCTGTGCCCCTGAGGGTTGACCCAGTGCCGGGTCCAGTTGGCCTTGACCCGAGGGCCGACGTCGGTGGAATAGCCCAGCCCCAGGCCCATGGTCCGTGGTTTGCGGGTTTCGAGTTTGACGTCTACCGGGATCACATCGTTCTTCGACGCTGTCGGCGCCGCATCCACCCGCACACTGTCGAAATAGCCGCTCGATTGCATGGCCTGATTGAGTTCGGCGATCAGTTCGGAGTCATAAGGCGCGCCGGCCTTGAACGGCACCATGCGTTGCAGCAGGTCTTCGTCAAACGGCGTATCACCCTCGAAACTGACCTTGCCCAGTGAATAGCGCGGGCCGCTGTTATAGATCAGTTCAATGTCGGCAACGCCGGCTCGCGGGTCGACCGATAATTTCTGGCTACTGAAGTGCCCGCTGAAAAAGCCATAGCGCGAGGCCTGGTTCTGAATCAGGCGCTTGGCGTCTTCGTAATGGCCATGGTTGAGCACTGCGCCGGTTTTCAGCGCATTGCTTTTGGGTACACGAAAGGATTTGAGGGAGGCGGCCGGGCCGTCGATGCGAACAGTGACATTGCGCAGATGGACAGGCTCGCCGGGATCGATGGTCAGCACCAGGCGCGGCGTCTTGCCACCCTTTACATCCGTGTCGATCTGCGGCTGGTAATAACCCAAGGCCTGGGCGGCCTTGCGCGCCTGTTCTTCGGCGCCACGACTGAAGCGCAGCAAGGCTTCCTCGTCACGATCGCCGAGGCTGCCGATATAGCCCTCTATATTGGCTTTCAGTTCATCGTTGGACGGTTTGATCCGAACATCCAATTCACTTTGCGCCAGCGCCGCGCAGCTGGTAATCAGCATCAGCACGCCGCTGGTAATTCTTCCTGGAAACTTCATAGGCGCGGATGCTATCACGAGCTTGGGAGCGTGATAGAGCCTAGTGTGCCGTGAAAGTTCTACCTTTATGCCGTTGCTGTTTGTAACACCTGCGGGTTGGCGTGGAAAAACACGTGCTCGCGAATCGGTCCTACGGCGACCTCACCGATTTCCTCATAACCCTGACGCTTATAGAAATCCAGATAACGAGGATTCCCGGTATCGAGAATCACGCCCTCGGAGTGCTCATCCACCGCGCACCAGTTGTGCACCGCTTGCAGCAATTGTTCGCCGAAGTGTTTGCCCTGGAATTGCGGATGAACCCCCAGCAACGGCAGCACGTGCACCGAGTCGGACGGCACGCAAGCCATTACGGCATCGTGATACTCAAGATAGCGACGGGTGCAGCGAAACCCGGTGCTGAGCACCATGCGCAGACGCCAGGCCCAACTTTCGGTGATGCCCAGGCGACGTTGCGGCGGCGCGATCAGCGCGATGCCGATCAACCGGTCGTTGACCAGCAGGCCGATGGCCGGCAAGTCCTGAAGAAAGTGTTGTTTGACCAGCTCACGCACGGTGGCGCGGACCCGCTGTTCATAACCGGGACGTTCCGCTTCGAACAGGTAGCCGAATGTCGGCTCATGCCGGTAAGCCTGGTACAACAGCGAACGTGCTTCGCGGGAATAACCGTTGTCGAGCATGTGGATATCGGCGATGGCGGTCGAGGTTTCGGGCATGACGGTAGATCTCCCCTGGGCGAGGCTCAAAAAGGCCTCGTTCTTATTGGTACGAGCCTTGCGCAGTCGCGATCGTTCCCACGCCCCCAGACATTAGCAGCGCATTCGGACTACTGCCACGCTGGCCCCATTCCTACATGTCAGCTAGCATCGCCCTTTTGCCAGGACTGCCGACCATGAAGATCGTCTCCTTCAACATCAACGGGCTGCGCGCTCGCCCCCATCAGCTGGCGGCGCTGATCGAAAAGCATCAGCCAGATGTGATCGGACTGCAGGAAACCAAGGTCCACGACGACCAATTCCCGCTGGCTGAGGTTCAGGCGCTGGGTTATCACGTGTATTTCCACGGGCAAAAGGGTCACTACGGCGTCGCCCTGCTCTCGCGTCAGGAACCGATTGCCTTGCACAAAGGTTTCGCCACCGATGAAGAAGATGCACAGCGCCGCTTCATCTGGGGCACTTTCTCCGACGCCAATGGCGTGCCGGTGACCATCATGAACGGCTATTTCCCACAGGGTGAAAGCCGCGATCACCCCACCAAGTTCCCAGCCAAGGAACGTTTTTACAGCGATCTGCAGCAACTGCTGGAAAGCCAGTTCAGCAACGATCAGCCGGTGGTGGTGATGGGTGACGTGAACATTTCCCCGCAAGACTGCGACATCGGTATCGGCCCGGACAACATGAAGCGCTGGCTGAAAACCGGAAAATGCAGCTTCCTGCCAGAAGAACGCGAGTGGATGGCCCGCTTGAAGAACTGGGGCCTGGTGGACAGCTTCCGTCACTTGAACCCGCAGGTGACCGATCGTTTCAGCTGGTTCGACTACCGTAGCCGCGGTTTTGAGGATGAGCCCAAGCGCGGGCTGCGGATTGACTTGATCATGGCGTCCCACGGGTTGTTGCCTCGCGTGAAGGATGCGGGGGTGGATTACGAACTGCGCGGGATGGAAAAACCGTCGGATCACGCGCCGATCTGGCTTGAGTTGAGCTGATCATCTTTTTGATCTGTCATCTTTCAGAAACCTTACTGACTTATTCTCCCGGCACTCCCTTTGGCTTTATAAGGTGCCGGTATGACGCTGCGCGTGTTGTTCCTGTTGATGCTGTGCGCCTGGCTGCCGCGGACGGCTTCGGCTGGCGATTTGCCGACGCCCGAACACGGCCCGGTGCTGCGCATCCAGGGCTCCAATACCATCGGCGCGGCATTGGGGCCGGCGCTGGTTGAGGGGTTGATGCGCGAACAGGGCCTGCTCAAGGTTCACAGCGAAGCCCCAGACACAGCCAACGAACTGCGCGTCGTCGGCGAAACCGTTCAGGGCCGCCGGGTCGTGGTGGACGTCGCGGCCCACGGTTCCAGCACCGGTTTCACCGCCCTGAAAACCGCCACGGCCGATCTTGCCGCCTCCTCACGCCCGATCAAGGACAGCGAACGGGTGGACCTCAAACCCTTGGGCGACTTTAAAAGCCCCGGCGCCGAGCAGGTCATCGCCATCGATGGCCTGGCGATCATCCTTCATCCGCACAATCCGTTGAGTGAACTGAACACCGAACAACTGGCGCGAATCTTCAGCGGCGAGGCGAAAACCTGGGAAGAACTCGGCGGTACCGGTGGGACGATTCATCTCTATGCGCGGGATGACCAATCGGGCACCTACGACACGTTCAAGGAATTGGTCCTCAGCCGTCGTGGGAAAACGCTGAGTAGCGCTGCGAAACGTTTCGAATCCAGCGAGCAATTGTCCGACGCGGTCAGCCTCGACCCGCAAGGCATCGGCTTCATCGGCCTGCCTTATGTGCGTCAGGCCAAAGCCGTGGCGATTGCCGATGGCCCATCCCAAGCCATGTTGCCGCTCAACAGCCTCATTGCCACGGAAGACTATCCGTTGTCCCGCCGGCTGTTCTTTTACCTGCCGCCCAACGGGGAAAATCCCTGGGCCGAAGCCTTGGTGGCGTTCGCCCAAAGCAGCAAGGGTCAGGCGATTGTCGCCGCCAATGGTTTTATCGCCCAGACCGTCCAGGCCATGACTGTCACGCCGAATGCGTTGATGCCGGAGGGTTATCAGGCGCTCAGCCGTCACGCCCAGCGATTGTCAGTGAATTTCCGTTTCGAAGAAGGCAGTGCGACGCTCGACAACAAGGCCCGGCAGGACCTGTCGCGGGTGTTCGACTATATAAAGCAGCGTGACAAAACCAATCGGCAGGTGACGCTGGTGGGGTTTGGCGACGCCAAGAGTGATCCGGCCCGGGCCGATCTGCTGTCGAAACTGCGGGCCATGGCGGTGCGGCGGGAACTGGTGAAAAGCGGCGTGGTGTTTCGCGAGATTCGTGGTTTTGGCGCCGAGATGCCAGTGGCGGCCAATAGCGCGGATGAGGGGCGAATCAAGAATCGGCGAGTTGAGGTTTGGGTGTATTGACGGTGTGTGTAGCAGCTGTCGAGCTTGCGAGGCTGCGTTCGGCGGCGAAGCCGTCGCAAACCCTGCACACGCGATCTACCTGAAAGACCACATCGCCTGATTTCACGACGGCTTCGCCGCCGAACGCAGCCTCGCAAGCTCGACAGCTGCTACACGGCGGCTACAGGGTGCAAATCAGCCAAGCAATTTCTCAAGCTGCGCCGTGGTGTCCACCGCGCCCATCGTCTTGGCGGCATCCAGCGCCGATACACCATTGGCGTCCTTGGCTTTCGGGTCGGCGCCTTTGCTGATCAGGTAGTCGACGATTTCGACGCGATTGAACATCGCCGCCATCATCAGCGCGGTACGGCCATCGAAGGACGAGCCTTCCACTTGCGCGCCGCCTTCGACCAGTGCCTTGACCACCGCCAGATCACCCTTGAACGCCGCGCCGGCAATCGGGCTCTGGCCGTTGTCGTTGCGGATTTCCGGGTCGGCCTTGTGTTCGAGCAGGACTTTTACCGTCTCCACATGGCCGTGGTACGCCGCCAGCATCAGCAAGGTATCGCCCTTGTGGTTGCGCAGGTTCGGCGGCAGGCCCTTGGTCAATAGCGCAGCCATCATGGCCGCATCGCCCTCGCGCGCTTTGTTGAATACCTGTTCGGCAAATTCAGCGGCTTCTTCGGGGGTCATCTGGCGGCTTTGGTCTGACATTGGGGACTCCACTTTCTGTTAATCGCAAAGCCGACAGTTTCCCGAGCCGCTCCGAGGCTGTCACTTCTTTTTTCTCATGGACCGCCATAGCCACATTCAATAGCGCTGCATTCAATAACGAAAAGCGCCGCCATGAATGTCCGCCAGCAATTGCTCGGTGACCTGCACATAAGTCAGGGTCCCCGGCAGCCAGGCATAGATTGGATCGTCGCCGGTTTTTCCGGGGTCGAAGGCTTCATCCTTGAGGCGAGTCTTCTGGTATTTGAACGTCCCGGTGGTCTCCATTTTCACTTTCACTCGCAGGAACAAAGGCACCGCATAAGCGGGCAATTGCTCACGGGCGAAAGCCAGCAACTCACTGAAATCCAGGGTCGCCAGGGACTCGGCCGGCGTAATCGCCGCCATCCCGGCACGCCCGTTGGTGTTCTGGATCTCCACACCGTAGGCCACGGCCTCGGAAATATTCGGGTGTTGCAGAAGGATGTTTTCGACTTCGGTGGTCGAGACGTTTTCGCCCTTCCAGCGGTAGGTGTCACCCAAACGGTCAACAAACTGAGCGTGACCGAAACCGATGTTGCGCAGCAGGTCACCGGTATTGAAGTAGCGGTCGCCCTTCTCGAACACGTCGTGGAGCACAACCTTTTCGGTCTTTTGCGGATCGGTGTAACCGTCGAGCGGTGCCTTATCGTCAATCTTCGCCAGCAACAGCCCTTTCTCGCCTTTGGCGACTTTGCGCATGAAGCCCTTGGCATCCCGAATCGGTGCGCCGCTGTCGTGGTCGTAGGCCGCCAACTCCCATGACATCAGGGAAAAACCGACAGTGTTATCAAAGTTCAGGATGTTGGTGAAACCAATATTGCCGTCGCTGGCGGCGTACAGCTCACAGATATGGTTCACCCCGAATCGCGTCTTGAACTCGCCCCACGCGCCGGGGCGCAGGCCATTGCCAATCATCTTCGTCACGCCGTGCTTGCTGTCGTCGACACTGGGCGGTTGATCCACGAGGTAGCGGCACAATTCGCCGACGTAACCGAGGGTGGTCGCGCGGTACTGGCGCACATCGTTCCAGAATTGACTGGCGCTGAACTTGCGGCGAATGGCAAAGCCCGAGGCGCCACTGATCGCTGAACCCCAGCATACGCACAGCCCGGTGGCGTGATAGAGCGGCAAGGTGCAATAGACGACATCTTCCGGGCGCATATCCAATGCGATCAGCCCGAAGCTTGCGCAGCTGCGCATCCAGCGGCCGTGCTTGAACACCCCGGCCTTGGGCAAGCCGGTGGTGCCCGAGGTGTAGATATAGAAACAAGGGTCGTCGAAGAAAATCTGTTGGCTGCTGGCGGGATTGTCGCTGGAAGCGTCAGCACTGGCCGTCATCAGGTCAATGAACCCGTCGGGCGCAATGCCCGGTTGAGTGACGGTGTCTTGATCGGCGACGAACCAGGTGCGCGCCGCCTCGATCGACACCCGTTCGCGCACCGCCGAAAACGCCGGGACCAGCTCTTCTCCGACAATGACCGCCGCGGGTGCCACCAGGTTGAGGCTGTGAGCCAGGGTATCGCGGGTTTGCGAGGTATTGAGCAAGGCACTGATCGCACCGACCTTGGCCACCGCCAGAATCGTCACCAACAGTTCCGGGCGATTTTCGATAAAGATCGCCACCCCATCGCCCTTGCGGATGCCTTGGGCAATCAGATGATGGGCGATGCGGTTCGCCCACTGGTTGACCTGAACATACGTCAGCGCCCTCTCGCCCTGCAGCAATGCCGGGCCATCGGGATTGCGCAACGTCGCTTGCTCGAAGCACCAGCCCAGGCCACACGGTTGGGTCGGGTCCTTGACGTTGGCAACTTTCATGCCCTTCACCACTCGAGGAATGGCCCTGGCAATGGAAGGCAGCTTGCGGAGCATCATGCCCCAGGTAATCGTGTCGTTCGGCGTGCGGCTCATGGTTGCTCCCGGTCGATCTTTTTATTGTTCGGGCGGCGTTGATTGAGGCCGAAAATACGTCAGCGGTTCCTGAGCTGTACACGCGGTTTTTGAAATGATTTGTATCCACGGCTGCGGCATTCGAAATCGTGAGCTCGCGCTGGGCAATTGGTTCCATCGAATCGATGTCGACCACGCAAAATGCAGGATGCACGATGGCCATTCATGCAGATTGCACGAAAGTGCAAAAACACTGAAAAACTAACTAATTGATATGTAAGGATTTTTAAAAAATCAGGTGCTGGCACAATCACTGCAACTACCTCTGCATGCTTGCCATTCAAGAGCTAACGGAGCTGATAGACATGAACCTGATCCAAGAAAAATTTTCGTCCCTGTTCTCCAACTTCGAAGTAACCACCCAGCCACGTCCCGACGGTGGGATTCTGCTGACCTTGAGCAGCACCGACGGCAAAGTCTTCAAACGTTCGATTTCCTACCAGCAATTGCATGCCGGTGATCAGTTGTCGTGGGTGATCAGCGCGATTCGCCGTGACATTGCCGAACAGGCCAGCGAACTGCCGCAGATCTCTATGCTGCAAAGCCAGCAGCGGTTTGCCCTGCCGACTTATCACTCGGTATAAAACCGTATCGACGCTGTAAACGATCAGGCCGTGAAAGCTTTCGCTTCACGGCCTGAATTATTTGTGGAGTTGCGCAATCCCTGTAGGAGCAGAGCTTGCTCGCGAAAGCGGTGTGCCATTCCATATTGCTGTTGCCTGATATACCGCTTTCGCGAGCAAGCTTCGCTCCTACAGAGTATGACCAATGGCTTGGGTAATACGCCCTTCGATATCGGTGAGAATCGCTTTGACCGGCATGGGCTCAGTCCTCGAGACGCGGGAAGCGGCTGGCAATGTCTTCGCCGGTGAAGTTGGCCACCCAGCCTTCGGCGTTGTTGAACAGACGGATCGCGACGAAATGCGGATGCTCGCCCATGTCAAACCAGTGAGGGGTACCGGCAGGGACCGAGATCAGGTCGTTTTTCTCGCAAAGCACCGCGTAGACGTAATCGTCGATGTGCAGGGTGAACAAGCCACGGCCGGCGACGAAAAACCGTACTTCGTCTTCGCCATGGCGATGTTCGTCGAGGAACCTGGCGCGCAATTCAGCTTTTTGCGGGTGATCGCTGTTCAGGCTGATCACATCGACGGTGATGTAACCACGCTCGGTCATCAGCGTGTCGATTTGCTCCTGGTACGCGGCGATCACTTCTTCGTGGCTGGCGCCGGGCTGGATCTTCTCCGTGGCTTGCCAACGGTCGAAACGCACGCCCTGTTCGGCCAGAGTCGAGGCGATGTCTTCGAAATGCGTCAGCACCTTGTTGGGCAAGTCAGGGCTTGAGACGTGGTAAACGGACAGGCTGCTCATCAGGGCAACTCCTTAACGGTTCATGCTTTACGGTTCAAGAGCGAGCGTGTCTTCAGCTCGCACTCGAACAAAAATTCAAAGGCTTCGATCTGCCGCAGTGCATCGCTCATGCGCGCGAGCTGTTCACGGGTAAGGCTCATGGCCTGTCCTCTTGCATACGCGTGGCAATGATAACGGCTGCCACAAAGGCTGCGAGGCTGGCAATACTAAAGGTCAATGTGGCGCCGAGTACATTCCAGCTATAGCCGGAATACAACGCGCCCAGCGCACCGCCGGTGCCGGCCAGTGCGGCGTACAATGCCTGGCCCTGCCCCTGTTGGCGCGCGCCGAAGCTACGTTGCACGAATTGGATGGCAGCCGCGTGAAAGATACCGAAAGTCGCCGCGTGCAGAACCTGGGCAAACAACAGCACCCAAAGAAATTCAGCGAACGAACCGAGCAACAACCAACGCAACGCCGCCAGTAGAAAACTCGCCAGCAACACCCGACGCACGGAGAAACGCGCAAGGATCTTGCTCATGGCCAGAAACATCAGGACTTCTGCCACCACGCCAACCGCCCAGAGCATGCCGATCAGCCCACGACTGTAACCGAGTCGCTCCAGGTGCAAGGTCAGAAAGGTGTAATAAGGACCGTGGCTCACCTGCATCAGCGCCACACAACCGTAAAACGCCAACACTCCGGGACTGCGCAACTGTTTGAGGAAACCGTCCCCCGCCGGTCGCTCACCCTGAACCGGTTGAGCGTTGGGCACCCACAGGCTGCTGACGACAATGCCAGCCATAATCAGCACCAGCGCCAGAGGATAAATGTCGAGGCTGAGCCACTCGAACAGCCTGCCGAGTGCAACCACGGTGATGATGAAACCGATGGAACCCCACAGGCGGATCTGGCTGTAACGGTGAGTCTGGCCCTGCAAGTGCGCCAGCGTGATGACTTCGAATTGCGGCAACACCGCGTGCCAGAAGAACGCGTGCAAGGCCATAACCATTGCCAGCCAGGCGTAGGTCTTACTGACGAAGATCAGTGAGAACGTCAGCAGCGTACAGACCGCACCGAAACGCACGATCGCCAGGCGCTGGCCGGTGTAATCGCCGAGCCAGCCCCAGATGTTCGGCGCCACACAGCGCATCAGCATCGGGATCGCCACCAGCTCGCCGATGCGTGCGCTGGAAAAGCCCAGGTGATCGAAGTACAGCGCCAGAAACGGCGCTGTCGAACCGAGCAAGGCGAAATAGAACAGATAGAAACTGGAGAGCCGCCAGTACGGGAGCGCCGCCACAGTCGTCAGACCGCAGCGGCTGTGAGGTCAGCCATTAGAGCTGACCCAGCACCGGCGTGCTCACGCGCACGTCCAGGTTCTGGCCACGGTGACGCAGCAGGTGATCCATCAGCACGATGGCCATCATCGCTTCGGCGATCGGCGTGGCGCGGATGCCAACGCACGGGTCGTGGCGCCCTTTGGTGACGACTTCCACCGGATTGCCATGGATGTCGATGGAACGGCCCGGCGTGGTGATGCTCGAGGTTGGCTTGAGTGCCAGGTGCGCGACGATCGGCTGACCCGACGAAATGCCGCCGAGAATCCCGCCGGCGTTGTTGCTGAGGAAACCTTGTGGGGTCATTTCATCGCGGTGTTCGGTGCCGCGCTGGGAAACGCTGGCGAAACCGGCGCCGATTTCCACGCCTTTGACCGCATTGATGCTCATCAGCGCATGGGCCAGTTCGGCGTCAAGGCGGTCGAAGATCGGCTCGCCGAGGCCCGGCATCACGCCTTCAGCGACCACGGTGATCTTCGCGCCCACCGAATCCTGGTCGCGGCGCAACTGGTCCATATAGGCTTCCAGCTCCGGGACCTTGTCCGGATCAGGGCTGAAGAAGGCGTTCTCCTCCACCGAATCCCAGGTCTTGAACGGGATTTCGATCGGGCCGAGCTGGCTCATGTAGCCACGAATGACGATGCCCTGAGTGGCCAGGTATTTCTTCGCAATCGCACCAGCGGCCACGCGCATGGCCGTTTCACGCGCCGAACTGCGACCGCCGCCACGGTAATCGCGTTCGCCGTATTTGTGATGGTAGGTGTAATCGGCGTGGGCCGGGCGGAACAGATCCTTGATCGCCGAGTAATCTTTGGACTTCTGGTCGGTGTTACGGATCAACAGACCGATGGAGCAACCCGTGGTGCGCCCTTCAAACACGCCGGAGAGGATTTCGACTTCGTCGGCTTCCTGGCGTTGGGTGGTGTGGCGGCTGGTACCGGGTTTGCGGCGATCCAGGTCACGCTGCAGATCCTCCAGAGAGATCTCCAGGCCCGGCGGGCAGCCGTCGACAATGGCGACCAACGCCGGACCATGGCTTTCGCCCGCGGTGGTGACAGTGAACAGCTTGCCGTAGGTATTGCCGGACATGCAGGACGCTCCGTGAAATCGAACCAAATACGTAATGCGCGCCAGTATACGCAGGCTACCCAACTAGTTCATCCTCGAACCTTATGGGTGCCTGCGAGTCCAACCGGCATCTTGTTCATGATGGCGTGATGATGCTGCGAGTTATAGCCTTGAGCCTTACCCTGTTTACCGGCCTGCTCTCCAATGTAGCCCAGGCCACAGTCCTGCAACGTCCCATCACTTTGGACACGGGCAGCGGCGAGCTTTTCGGCTCGTTATTGCTACCCAAGTCCGACACGCCGGTACCGGTTGTCCTGATCATTTCCGGCTCAGGTCCTACGGATCGTGACGGCAATAACCCAGACGGCGGACGCAACGACAGCCTCAAGCGTCTCGCGTGGGTACTGGCTAAACACAACATCGCCAGCGTGCGTTATGACAAACGCGGCGTGGCGGCGAGCCTTGCGGCGACCCCGGACGAACGCAATCTGTCGGTTGAAGCCTATGTGGCCGACGCCGAGGCCTGGGGCCAGAAACTCAAAACCGACCCGCGCTTTGGCCAGTTGATCCTGCTGGGCCACAGCGAAGGCGCCTTGATCGCCAGCCTCGCGGCGCCGAGCCTTGACGCCGCCGCGGTCATTTCCATGTCCGGCAGCGCCCGGCCGATCGATCAGGTGCTGCGCCAACAATTGAGCAATCGCCTGCCGCCACCGCTGATGCTGCGCAGCAATGAACTGCTCGACAGCCTCAAGGCCGGCCACACCGACGACAACGTGCCGCCGCAGTTGCAGGTCATTTTCCGCCCGAGCGTGCAGCCGTATCTGATTTCACTGTTCCGCCAGGACCCGGCAGCGGCGTTCGCCAAGTTGAAGATGCCAGCGCTGATCATCCAGGGCAGCAACGACATCCAGGTCGGCGTCGGTGACGCCAAAATGCTGAAAGCCGCCAAACCGGATGCCGAACTGGCGCTGATCGAAGGCATGAACCACGTGATGCGCATCGTGCCCAACGATGTAAAACGGCAATTGGCCTCTTACAAAGATCCGCAATTGCCACTGGCGGCCGAACTCGGCACGCGAATCCTCGGGTTTATTGACGGACTTCGCGCCCGTTAAGGGCTGTTTGCCCTCCAGTTCGGAAAAAAACGGCCGATAAGCCTTTGTCGCCAGCGTTATGACTGGCGGCAAGCAGAGCTTGGACAGGATCTCGCCGTTATGACTGATACCCAGACTTCACCCGACACCACCGCTGAAAAAGACGCACCACCAGTGGTAGAGCTGCCGTGGGCGGACGTCCACGTCGAGCACCACAAGATGCTCCGTCTGGCGCCGTTGCAGACCGACCGCAACACCGGTGGGCGGCCATTGCGCTTTGTTGAGTTCGGTTACGCCGAACGCAATAACAAGGAACGCAGCCTGATGCGCATGAGCATCAAGTTGCCCGGACAGCGCGTGCGCAAGGAACAGAATCATCTGGATGTGTGGGTCGATCACACCACCAAGCGGGTGCACTTCGGGCCTGACAGCGGTTTGCAGATCGAACCGATGAACCGTGGCATCGGTCGCTTCATGGCCGCTCAGGGCATTACCTGGGCGAAAAAGAGATGGCCCGGTTACACCGTCGACGGCACCGACTTGAACAACAAGGACGCGCTGAACGAAGACACTCGCCTGCGTCGCGATCACTTTTTGCGGATGCATGGTTTCGATGTGGTCTATGCCGACCCGCAGCATTTGAAGGGCAGCGTCAAAGAGGTGCAGGTCGGCGACCTGCTGGCTGACTGGAACACGGAAAAATTGCAGGTCGTGGAAATTCTTGAGGCGGCGCAGATGCTCCAGCAAGCCGAGCAAAATCTGGCCGAGCAGGAAGTCAAACTCAAGAAGCACGAAGAAAAGGTCAGTAAGTACAAGCGCGAAGACGCCGGGCTGCGCTTTACCATTACCTGTCTGGTGGCGTTTGCGGTGTTTCAGGCCGGGTTGCTGATCTGGATTGCGACACAACGTTAACGGCTATTTGTGGCGAGAGGATTTATCCCCTCGCCACAGAAGCCAGTTCAGTCAGACGCGGGAAGCGAACAGTGCCTGATGACCGCGGCACTGCTCCGCCGTCAGCATGAACACGCCATGTCCACCGCGCTCGAAATCGAGCCAAGCGAAGTCGACTTCCGGGTACAGCGCCTCAACGTGAACCTGGCTGTTGCCCACTTCGACAATCAGCAAGCCCTTCTCGGTCAGGTGATCCGCCGCTTCGGCGAGCATCCGGCGCACCAGGTTCAAACCGTCATCACCGCAGGCCAGGCCCAGCTCCGGTTCGTGCTGGTATTCGTCCGGCATGTCGGCGAAATCTTCCGCATCAACGTAAGGCGGGTTCGACACAATCAGGTCGAAACGCTGCCCCGGCAAACCATCAAATCCATCGCCCTGCACCGTGTACACCCGCTCATCGACGCCATGGCGCTCGATGTTCTGGTTGGCCACTTCCAGCGCTTCGAACGATAGATCGGCCAGCACCACTTCGGCGTTCTGGAACTCGTAGGCACAGGCGATACCGATGCAGCCGGAACCGGTGCACAGGTCTAGAATCCGCGCAGGGTCGGTACCCAGCCACGGCGCAAAACGCTTTTCGATCAGCTCGCCGATGGGTGAACGCGGGATCAGCACCCGCTCATCGACGATGAACGACATGCCGCAGAACCAGGCCTCGCCCAGCAAGTATGCGGTCGGAATGCGTTCTTCGATACGACGCTTGAGCAAGCGTTGCAGATTGACCAGCTCATCTTCTTCCAGATTGCAGTCCAGATAGCTGTCGGCAATTTCCCACGGCAGGTGCAGCGCACCCAACACCAGTTGACGGGCTTCGTCCCAGGCGTTGTCGGTCCCATGGCCGAAAAACAGATCCTCCCCATGGAAGCGGCTGACGGCCCAACGGATGTGGTCGCGCAGGGTACGAAGTCGGGAAGTGATCACGGGGGCAAACTCCAGAAAAAACGACTGGCGATTCTAACAGCCAAAACGCGTCACGACGACGCGGGAAAAACACCGGATCAGATGTAGGACTTATCTATTTTTTCAGTTGGCTATTGAACAGAATGAGTATCTTGACAAGGCTACAAGCCAGCAACGACGGTGCCTACGATGGTAGCGATTCACAGAACCGCTCAGCCAGAGGACAATGTCGCAAAAGCCCCACTCCAAGGAGCCCCAGAATGTCCGTTCCACAAACGATGTTTCAACTCAGCGGTCGCGGTTATCCGGCGGCCAAACTGAGCCAAGCGACGCTCATCATCATCGATGCTCAGAAAGAATACCTCAGTGGCCCGTTGGCCCTGAGCGGCATGGATGCTGCCGTCGCGAACATCAAGCAACTGGTGGCCGCTGCCCGTGCAGCCGGCCGACCGATCGTACATGTACGTCACCTCGGCACCGTCGGCGGGCTGTTCGATCCCCAGGGCGAGCGCGGCGAGTTCATTCCGGGCCTCGAACCCCTGGGCGACGAAACCATTATCGGTAAACTGCTGCCGAGCGCGTTCCACGGTACGCCCCTGTACGATCGTCTGCAGGATCTTGGTTCACTGGACCTGATCGTCTGCGGTTTCATGAGTCATTCCAGCGTCAGCACCACAGTGCGGGCGGCGAAGAACCTGGGCTTTCGTTGCACACTGATGGAAGATGCCTGTGCCACCCGCGACCTGCCTTACAAGGGCGGGGTACTCAGCGCCGAGCACGTTCAGCAGACCGAAATGGCGATCATGGCGGACAACTTCGCCACCCTCGCCCTGACCCACGATCTGATCTGATCGACTTCAGATGAGCGGTTCATGCCGCCGCTCATCCGCAAAAGCCTCTCATTTGCTGCAATTGCCCTAGCCTCAGGAACATCTCGGTCAACTCCCGGTCGAAGGGCCGATACCCATTGAGGAAGGTCGGAATGAAGTTATCCGATGGTTTTGACGCACGCCGCTTGCGGCCCAAAGGCCAACGCAACTGGCGTTTTCGATTCGGCGCAGCCTTTGCCGCCCTGCTGGCGATGTGCGGTGTGTTGCTGGCGATGGCCGGTGCTGCCAGCCTGCTCGGCCACGCACCTGCCTTGGGCGAGCTGAATGCCAGCCCGGCCGGGTCGGCAGTGATTCTGGCGGTTGGCCTGTTCGTGCTGTACATCGGCGTGTGGCTGTGGCGTCACTGCCGTCGTCGCTCGCGTCAGTCGCGTGAACTGAACATCTCCCCGCACCTGATGAAAAAACACGACTGAGCCGTACGCTTCGCGTTTTCTCGCGCCCCGATTCGTCTCGAGTTGGGTAAACTGGCCGCCCTTCGCGGAGGCTGACATGCAAGACGACGATTTTTCCCTGTTCAAAAGCGCGATCCAAGGCGTCAAGCCGATCAAACACGATCGCGCCGAAACCGGCAAACCCAAAGCTGACCGCGCACAAATCGCCAAACTGCGCCAGGCCGCCACCGTGCGCACCGATGCCACCACCGTTGACGGACTGTCCGATCAGTTCGTCATTGATGTAGGCCCGGAAGACGAGCTGATGTGGGCGCGTGACGGCGTTCAGGAAAGCCAGATGCGCAAGCTCAAGATCGGCCAGATTCCGTTCGAAGGCAGCCTCGACCTCCATGGCATGAGCGTGGAAAAGGCCCGGGAAACCCTCTGGGCGTTTCTGGCCGAAGCGACCAAATTCGAAATCCGTTGCGTGCGCGTCACCCACGGCAAGGCTGTGCGTCTGGACGGCAAGCGACCGATGATCAAAAGCCACGTCAACACCTGGTTGCGCCAGCATTCACAGGTGCTCGGCTTCACCTCGTGCCAAGCGAAACACGGCGGTGCCGGCGCGGTGTATGTGATGCTCAAACGGACCATGATGGAAGGTCGCGACGAGTAAAGCTGTCGCTTCACGCTTGCAGCGCCGTGTTTGCCACCGTACCCTTGCCCTTTGCGAAAATCCCCACAGGTAGTTTCATGTCCCTGGAACAGAATTACACGGCCATCCTTGGTCAACTTGGCGAGGACGTCTCCCGCGAGGGCCTGCTCGACACGCCAAAGCGTGCCGCCAAAGCCATGCAGTACCTTTGCCGCGGCTATGAACAGACACTGGAAGAAGTCACCAACGGTGCCTTGTTCAGCTCCGATAACAGCGAAATGGTGCTGGTCAAGGACATCGAGCTTTACTCGTTGTGCGAACACCATCTGCTGCCGTTCATCGGCAAGGCCCACGTCGCCTACATCCCTAGCGGCAAGGTGCTAGGGCTGTCGAAAGTCGCGCGGATCGTCGATATGTATGCGCGCCGCCTGCAGATCCAGGAAAACCTCAGCCGCCAGATCGCCGATGCGGTCCAGCAAGTCACCGGCGCCCTGGGCGTTGCCGTGGTGATCGAGGCCAAGCACATGTGCATGATGATGCGCGGTGTGGAGAAGCAGAATTCGTCGATGATCACGTCGGTGATGCTCGGTGAGTTCCGCGAAAACGCGGCCACGCGCAGCGAATTTCTCAGCCTGATCAAGTAATTCGCAGCACGAAGAAAACCGGCATTCATCGCCGGTTTTTTTTCGCCTGCAAAAATCAGGTAAGCTGCGCGCCTTCGTTTGCCCCCTGTGAGGCTTATACCGTGTTCGTAAAAGCGCTTCGTGTCGGCCTTGGCCAACTGATCATCTTCATCGACTTCATCACCCGCCCCGGCAAAAAGCAGCGCCCTGCCGAGGTTCAGGCTCAGGTCAACACGGCTGCCAAGGGCTTGACCCTGTATCAGTTCCACGCCTGCCCATTCTGCGTGAAAACCCGCCGCACCCTGCGCCGCTTGAACGTGCCAGTGGCATTGCGCGATGCGAAGAACAACGAACAGGATCGCCAGACCCTGCTGGAACACGGCGGCAAGATCAAGGTTCCGTGCCTGCGCATCGAAGAGAATGGCCAGACCACCTGGATGTACGAGTCCAAGGTGATCATTGATTATCTGGACAAGCGGTTTGCCGCTGCCTGAAGCAGGCTCAGATTTCAAACAATAATAAACCGGCTCATTGGCCGGTTTATTCGTTTTTACCCCTCCCCTCTCTCACCAGCAGCCTCAGGCCGCTTGCGCTGCCTGGGCCTGGCGAACCACCCCTGCCAGCCGTTTGAGCCCTTCGTCTAGTCGTGGCGGGTCGATGTCGCTGAAGTTCAGTCGCAGATGCCCTGGATTGTTGTCGGGCTCGGGGAAGAATGGCTCGCCCGGCATGAACGCCACATCCGCTGCCAGTGCAGCCTTGAGCAACACTCGACCTTCGGCAGCATGACTTCGGCCGGCAAGCCACCGGCGAACGACATCACTTCCGGGCGCTGGGCGGCGGCGAGGATTTCACCGCGAAGGCCGACGAAATGCTCGAGCGTCGTGGCTTGAGCCGGGTGCATCAACGCATCGTGTTTTTCATCGCCCGCTACCCGAACCTGAGCGTCAAGGAACTGCTGGCATTGCTCGGGGTGACGAAGCAGGCGCTGAACATTCCGCTGCGGCAGTTGGTGGAAATGCATCGGGTGGACAGCGTCGCATCCGAGACCGACAAGCGTAAGCGCTTGCTGACCGATGATGGTGCGCGGCTTGAGCAGTCGTTGCGGCGTGAGCAGGTGAAATTGCTCGAGCGGGTGTTTGCCGAGGCCGGGGAGACGGCGGTGAACGGGTGGTTGGCGGTGAACCTGGCTTTGGGCAAAACCCAAGTGCCAGCCGAGTAACTCTCGTTCCCACGCGCCGGCGTGGGAACGATCATCCCTCGGCGATATACTCCTATTGCCAAACTTTTCGTCTACAAAATCAAAAACATTATTTGCTTTCTTTGTATACAAAAGCATAATCCACTTCGTGCGAGTTCCTGACCAAGCGGTCAATAAATTCGCAAGTGCCTCAAAGGGTCGCTGCCACCCTCATGGGTCCGGCCCTGGAAATAACAATAAAACTCTTGAGGAGTATTCGCTGTGGAAAGCCGCAAATCCGAAGCCCCGACGCTGGAACTCTCGCCGCCGTTACGCAATGGCTGGCTGGAGCGCATCTTTAAACTCAGCTTGCATGGCACCACGGTGAAGACCGAGCTGATTGCCGGTCTGACAACCTTCATCACCATGGCTTACATCATCTTCGTCAACCCCAACATCATGGCCGACGCCGGGATCGATCACGGTGCCGCGTTCGTCGCCACCTGTATCGCCGCCGCGCTGGGTTGTCTGTTGATGGGCCTGTACGCCAACTGGCCAGTCGGCCTCGCGCCAGGCATGGGCCTGAACGCCTTCTTCACCTACACCGTGGTCGGCACCATGGGCTACAACTGGGAAACCGCTCTGGGTGCAGTGTTCGTTTCCGGTGTGTTGTTCATGTTCCTGACCTTTTCCCGGATCCGCGAATGGCTGCTCAACAGCATCCCGGTCAGCTTGCGCTACGCCATGGGCGCCGGTGTGGGCTTGTTCCTCGGGCTGATCGGTTTGAAAACCGCTGGTATCGTCGTCGATAGCCCGGCCACCCTGATCAAACTCGGCTCCCTGCGCGAGCCTGGCCCGCTGCTCGCCGCCATCTGCTTCCTGATGATCGCCGTCCTCAGCTACCACAAAGTGTTCGGCGCGATTCTCATCAGTATCATCACCGTCACCCTGGCCGGTTGGGGCCTTGGGCTGGTGCACTACGAGGGGATCATGTCGGCCCCGCCGAGCCTGGCTCCGACCTGGATGGCCATGGATGTCGCCGGCGTGTTCAACATCAGCATGATCAGCGTGGTGCTGGCCTTCCTCTTCGTGCATATGTTCGACACCGCCGGCACCTTGATGGGCGTTGCCCAGCGCGCCGGTCTGGTGAACGCCGATGGAAAGATCGAAAACCTTTCCCGCGCCCTCAAAGCCGACAGTGCATCCAGCGTGTTCGGTGCGGTGGTCGGTGTTCCGCCGGTCACCAGCTACGTGGAAAGTGCCGCAGGTGTTGCCGCGGGTGGTCGGACTGGTCTTACCGCTGTGACCGTAGGTGTGCTATTTATTGCCGCAATGTTTTTCGCTCCGCTGGCTGGCATGATCCCCGCTTACGCAACCGCCGGTGCGCTGATTTATGTGGCGATGCTGATGATGGGCGGCATGGCTCACATCGAATGGGACGAAGCGACCGACAGCATTCCGGCGATCGTCACCGCGATCATGATGCCCCTGACCTTCTCTGTCGCCGACGGCATTGCGCTGGGCTTTATCACTTACGTGGTACTGAAGGCCTGTACCGGTAAGCACAAGGAAATTTCCATCAGTCTGTGGGTGCTCTGCGCGATCTTCATCGCCAAGTTCGTTTTCTTGTAAGCCGTACACGCTTCAAAACAGCCTCACCCGGTCGGGTGAGGCTTTTGTGCAAATGGAGGAAAGTGATGAGTCTGGAAACCTGGCTGCTGTTCAGTGGCGCTGCGCTGGTGGTGATCCTGATCCCTGGGCCACTGTCTTTGCTGATGATCAGCAACAGTCTGAATTACGGTTTGCGCCGTTCGTACCCGGCGTTTCTGGGAGGCGTGATTGCGTCGATCTGTTTGCTCAGTGCTTCGGCGCTGGGTTTGGGCGCCTTGCTGCTGGCGTCGGAACAGCTGTTCAGTGCCCTGAAGATCGTCGGTGCGCTGTACCTGTTTTACCTGGCCTGGCAGAGCTGGCAGCAATCGCGTCAGCCCTCCCACGGCGCTGAAGTGCCCCAGGCTGCACCGGCTCCACGCTTTCGCGCACTGTTCGGGCGCGCGTTTGTGCTGGGCGCGAGCAACCCGAAAGACATTCTGTTCTTTGCTGCTTTCCTGCCGCAGTTCCTCAACGCCGAGCAACCGTTCCTGCCGCAGTTACTGGTGATGATAGTGACTTGGACCGTGCTGGATCTGCTGTGCAAATTGGGTTATGGGCTGGGTGCCCACGGGGCGGCGCGGTATTTGCGCAGTGGCAAGGGTCAGAACTGGTTTAACCGGATCAGTGCGGGGTTGTTCAGTGGTGCGGGCGCGGCATCCTTGTTGAGCCGCTGAAGAGCAAAAGCATCGCGGGCAAGCCCGCTCCCACAGGTTCTGTGAACGCCACAGCTCACTGTGTGTGTGCGGGCTTGCCCGCGATGGCGCCTGACCTGGCACCTACTTTCTCAAGGACGAAAAAAAGCCCGCAGTGTGAGCGGGCGAAAGACCAAAGAAGCTGTATGCGCAGGATTTTTTGGGGGGAAAGTCCTAGCTTCCTCTGTAGGTCGAATAGCTGTACGGCGAAATCAGCAATGGCACATGGTAGTGATCCTGTTCCGCAGAGATGCCGAAACGCAGCACCACTACATCCAGGAACGCAGGTTCCGGCAGCTGAACGCCACGGGCGCGGTAGTAATCGCCCGCATGAAACTGAACCTGATAGACCCCGGAGCGATAGTCATCGCCTTGCAGCAGCGGTGCATCGACACGGCCATCGCTGTTGGTCATCGCAGTGGCGACCCATTCCAGCTGCGACCCTTCAACGCGGTACAACTCGACCTTGATCGAGCTGCCCGGGCAACCGTGTGCAGCGTCCAAAACGTGTGTAGTCAAACGTCCCATTGATTCTGCGCGCCTGCCTGCTTAGAGCAGTCAGACCTCGCGCCTCCCGAAGTCAGTTGAAAGGAGACCGCACCGATTCGGAGCACGAAAAGCTGCGGCGAGCGACTGATTAAGACACTTTTCAACAAAATTGTACACAATAAAAATCACATTTTTACGACGATGTACGCTCCTCATTGATTCGTACCGAATCTGGCGTTGAACCATAGGATCAAAGGACCTTCCATCCATTAGCTGACCAATCAGGCAGGTTTCTTGCAATAACATGTGAAGATGACAGTCAGTGAAAAATGCAAAAAATCAGGCTTACAAAGCGGATATAAAGTTGTATACAATCATCCCATCGCTGTGACGCCAGTCTGTCATCAAACTGCCAGGCCGCCACACAACCCTGACCTTGAACAAGTCGAACGAATAAGAAGGAAGACTGCAGTGAGCGCTGACTACCCACGCGACCTGATCGGTTACGGCAGTAACCCTCCTCACCCCCACTGGCCGGGCAATGCTCGCATCGCCTTGTCCTTCGTGCTCAATTACGAGGAAGGTGGCGAGCGCAATATCCTGCACGGCGATAAAGAATCCGAAGCCTTCCTCTCGGAGATGGTCTCGGCGCAGCCGCTGCAAGGCGCGCGCAACATGAGCATGGAATCCCTTTACGAGTATGGCAGCCGTGCCGGCGTCTGGCGGATTTTGAAACTGTTCAAGGAATTCGACATCCCGCTGACCATCTTCGCCGTGGCCATGGCCGCCCAGCGTCACCCGGACGTGATCCGCGCGATGGTTGATGCCGGCCACGAGATCTGCAGCCACGGCTACCGCTGGATCGACTACCAGTACATGGACGAAGCGCAGGAACGCGAGCACATGCTCGAAGCGATCCGCGTCCTCACCGAAATCACCGGCGAGCGCCCACTGGGCTGGTACACCGGCCGCACCGGTCCGAACACCCGTCGTCTGGTGATGGAAGAAGGCGGCTTCCTCTACGACTGCGACACCTACGACGACGACCTGCCCTACTGGGAACCAAACAACCCGACCGGCAAGCCGCACCTGGTGATTCCGTACACGCTGGACACCAACGACATGCGCTTCACCCAGGTTCAGGGTTTCAACAAGGGCGACGATTTTTTTGAATACCTCAAAGACGCCTTCGACGTGCTGTATGCCGAAGGCGCCGAAGCACCGAAGATGCTCTCGATCGGCCTGCACTGCCGTCTGATCGGCCGTCCGGCGCGTCTGGCCTCGCTCAAACGCTTTATCGAGTACGCTAAAAGTCATGAACAGGTGTGGTTCAGCCGTCGCGTCGACATCGCTCGCCACTGGCACGAAACCCACCCGTACCAAGGGGCCGCAAAATGAGCCACTTCCAAACCCTGAAGCCCTCGACCCTGAGCCGCGATGCCTTCGTCGCCGCCTTCGCCGATATCTACGAACATTCGCCATGGGTGGCCGAAAAGGCCTTCGACCTGGGTCAGGCTTCGATCGACGAGATCGAAACCCTGCACCAACGCATGAGCGACATCCTGTTGAGCGCCGATCACGAAAGCCAATTGGCACTGATCAACGCTCACCCGGACCTGGCCGGCAAAGCCGCCGTCCAGGGCCAGCTTACCGCAGCCAGCACTCAAGAACAGTCTGGCGCGGGTATTCACCAATGCACGGCCGAAGAGTTTTCTCGCTTCACCGAGCTGAACGATGCCTACAAAGCCAAGTTCAAGTTTCCCTTCATCATGGCGGTAAAAGGTAGCAACCGGCATCAGATCCTCGCGGCGTTCGAAACGCGCATTCACAACTCGGCGGATACCGAATTCAAATGCGCGCTGGCGGAGATCAACAAGATTGCGTTGTTCCGATTACTGACCCTATAAGCGAGCCTGGCCCGAGTGCTCTTAAACGCGAAAAATACCCAGGGCCCTGCAAGCATCCCAAGCCAACTTATTAAAGGCAGACAAGAAGAATGAAAGCTCACGCCGTACCTTTCGAGAAGTTCGTCAACCTGGCCGACGCCCGTCTGGGCACCAAAATCATCTCGGTCACCGATGACTGGTTCGCTGATGCCAACCGCCTGTTCCAGCCGACCCCGGCTGTGTGGAAAGAAGGCGTGTTCGATGACAACGGCAAGTGGATGGACGGCTGGGAGTCGCGCCGCAAGCGCTTCGAAGGCTACGACAGCGCGGTAATCCGCCTGGGCGTTCCAGGCTCGATCAAAGGCGTGGACATCGACACTTCATTCTTCACCGGCAACTTCCCGCCGTCGGCCTCTCTGGAAGCGTGCTTCCTGGCCTCGGGCGAGCCGGACGAAAGCACCCAGTGGACTGAAGTGCTGTCGGCCGTCGAGCTGCAAGGCAACAGCCACCACTTCCACGAAATCAACAACGACCAGGCCGTCAGCCACCTGCGCTTCAACATCTACCCGGATGGTGGCGTGGCCCGTCTGCGTGTTTACGGTATTCCGTTCCGCGACTGGTCCGCTGTTGGCGACAACGAACAGGTTGACCTGGCTGCAGCGCTGAACGGCGGCCGCGCCCTCGCCTGCTCCGACGAACACTTCGGTCGCATGAGCAACATCCTCAACCCGGGCCGTGGCATCAACATGGGCGACGGCTGGGAAACCGCACGTCGTCGTACCCCTGGCAATGACTGGGTCATCGTCGCGCTGGGTCATCCGGGCGAGATCGAGAAAATCATCGTCGACACCCTGCACTTCAAAGGTAACTACCCGGATACGTGCTCGATCCAGGGCGCCTTCGTCAAGGGCGGTACTGACAGCCAGATCGAAACCCAATCGCTGTTCTGGCGCGAATTGCTACCGGCGCAGAAACTGGAAATGCACGCCGAACACACGTTCGCCGAGCAGATCAAGGCACTGGGTCCCATCACCCACATCCGCCTGAACGTGTTCCCGGATGGTGGTGTGAGCCGCCTGCGGGTTTTGGGCAAGGTCGCGAAGTAACATCCGATCGTTCCCACGCTCTGCGTGGGAATGCATCACCGGACGATCTGCGTCCGCATTGGATGTGACGCGGAGCGTCACGGGCTGCATTCCCACGCGGAGCGTGGGAACGATCAAACTCAACGAAAAGAAGACCAGCATGCGCACATTGACGATTGAACCGCTGACCAAAGAAGCCTTCGCCCCTTTCGGTGACGTGATCGAAACCGACGGCAGCGATCACTTCATGATCAACAACGGTTCGACCATGCGCTTTCACAAACTGGCGACGGTGCAAACCGCCACGCCAGAGGACAACGCGATCATCAGCATTTTCCGCGCCGACGCGCAGGACATGCCGCTGACCGTCAGCATGCTGGAGCGTCACCCGCTGGGTAGCCAGGCTTTCATTCCGCTGCTCGGCAACCCCTTTCTGATCGTGGTCGCGCCACTTGGCGATGAACCTGTATCAGGCTTGGTCCGCGCCTTCGTTACCAACGGCAGGCAGGGCATTAACTACCATCGCGGCGTTTGGCACCATCCGGTGCTGACGATCGAAAAGCGGGATGACTTCCTGGTGGTTGATCGCAGTGGCACAGGCAACAACTGCGATGAGCATTTTTTCAAAGAGGATGAGCGTTTGATCCTTGCCCCCCACCAATAAGAGAAGGTCTGATCACTCGACGACAGAGTGACAGGCGAGAGGTAAAGACTGTGGAAGCACATCTGTTGGAATGGCTGAACCTGAGCGTACGCTGGGTTCACATGATTACTGGCGTGGCCTGGATCGGCGCGTCGTTCTATTTCGTCTGGCTGGAAAACAACCTCAATCGGGTCAACCCGAAAAGTGGCTTGGCGGGCGATTTGTGGGCGATCCACGGCGGCGGTATCTATCACCTGGAAAAATACAAACTGGCCCCACCGACCATGCCGGACAACCTGCACTGGTTCAAATGGGAAGCCTATTTCACCTGGCTGTCGGGGATCGCGTTGTTGTGCGTGGTGTTCTACTCCAACCCGACGCTGTACCTGCTCGCACCGGGCAGCAGCCTGACCGGCCCTGAAGGAGTTGCCCTGGGCATCGCCTCGCTGTTCGTCGGCTGGTTCGTCTACTCATTCCTTTGCGACTCGGCCCTGGGCAAACGCCCTGCCTTGCTCGGCTTCATCCTGTTCGTGCTGATCATTGGTGCCGCTTACGGCTTCAGCAAAGTGTTCAGTGGTCGGGGTGCGTACCTGCACGTCGGCGCGATCATCGGCACCATCATGGTCGGCAACGTGTTCCGCATCATCATGCCGGCGCAGCGCGCATTGGTGGCGGCGATTGCCGAGAACCGCACGCCGGACCCGGCGCTGCCGGCCAAAGGCTTGCTGCGTTCGCGTCACAACAACTACTTCACCTTGCCGGTGCTGTTCATCATGATCAGCAACCACTTCCCGAGCACCTACGGCAGCCAATACAACTGGCTGATCCTGGCCGGGATCGCGGTATTGGCGGTGTTGGTGCGTCACTACTTCAACACCCGCCACGACAGCCACAAGTTCGCCTGGACCATGCCCGTCGCAGCAGTGGGCATGATCTGCCTGGCGTACGTGACTGGCCCGGCGCAGATGTCCAGTGCACCTGAAGTAGCCAAGGCACCTGGCACCATCGAGTACCAGCCGCTGCCGGAAACCGCCCTCGGTGGAGGTGCCAAACCTGCCGCCGCGAAGCCTGCTGAAGCGCCGGTTCAGGCTGCGAACGCCGGACCAAGTTACGACAAGGTGCACAGCGTGATTCAGGAACGTTGCTCGGTTTGCCATTCCGCCAAACCGACCAGCCCGCTGTTCAGCGCTGCACCGGGCGGCGTGATGTTCGACACTCCCGAGCAGATCCGTCAGAACGCCGCACGCATCCAGGCTCAAGCCGTCACCAGCCAGATCATGCCGCTGGGCAACATCACCCAGATGACCCAGCAGGAACGTGACCTGATTGGCGCGTGGATTGTTCAGGGAGCTCCAACCAACTAAGCAACAAAGCTTCGCGGGCAAGCCTCGCTCCTACAGGATTTGTGTTGTTCCCGTAGGAGCGAGCCTGCTCGCGAATGGCCGCACCGCGGTCAACCTGATACAAAAATCACAAGAATAAAAAAGATCCGAGGTCGGCCATCAACGACTGCCACGCCCACCCGCATTGACACACTAAAAGCCATACAACCTGTGGGAGCAGTTGCTCCCCCAGTGGCCACACCTGCGCCTCAAACAATAAAAACAAGAGGGAGCAACAGATGATTCGGACACAGACAAACATGCTGTTGGGCGGTGGTCTTTTGGCCGCCAGCCAAGCCATGGCCGGCGATTTACTGCTGTGGCAGACCAACAGCCTGAGCTATTTGTACGGCAAGAACTTCGCAATCAACCCGTCGATCCAGCAGACGGTGACGTTCGAGCACGCCGACAAATGGAAGTACGGCGACAACTTCCTGTTCGTCGACAAGATCTTCTACAACGGCCAGGAAGACCGAAACAAAGGGCCCCACGCCTTCTACGGCGAGTTCAGCCCACGCCTGTCCTTCGGCAAAATCCTCGACCGCCGCTTCGAATACGGCCCGATCAAGGACGTACTGCTCGCGATGACTTATGAGTACGGCGAAGGCGACAGCGAAGCCTACCTGATCGGCCCGGGTTTCGACCTCGCGGTGCCGGGCTTCAACTATTTCACCCTGAATTTCTATCGTCGCCAGACCGAAGGCCCGCGCCCCGGCGATGGTGTCTGGCAGATCACGCCGGCCTGGTCCTACAGCATTCCATTGGGCAATTCAGACCTGTTGTTCGACGGCTACCTGGACTGGGTGGTCAACAACGATCAGAACGCCCGCGGTACCTACCACGCCAACCTGCACATCAATCCGCAGCTCAAATATGACCTCGGCAAAGCCCTGGGCTGGGGCCAGAAACAAGTCTACGTCGGCACCGAATACAGCTACTGGAAGAACAAGTACGGGGTCGAAAACAGCTCGAACCTGGACACTAACCAAAACACCGCCAGCCTGCTGGTGAAGGTGCACTTTTAAGATGGCCCGCAACCGTGCTCCAAACCTGCCGTCGGTGCGCTGTTGCGGGGCACTTGAGACCTGGCCAAGGAGTCAGTATTCTCCGCGGCCGCCTGAATCTGGGCAAAAAAAAAGCCCGGATTTAATTCCTGACCAGAAAGCCAACTTATCCCGGCTCTGGACGGTACCAAGGCACTCCAAAACCTCTCTCAATCGACTGCTCTTGAGCCGCCGAACGGGCGTTTTTTTGCTTTTTGAAAGCCTTGGCGCAGCTCTTGCCAACAGCACTGAAGCTGACCGATTGGATGATTTTTACAGCGACAGAAAAAGGCGCCACACCAGAGCGCCGACCTTAAAAAAATAACGTGGAACCACCTACTTTTTGGGAGCAACCGAATGAAACGTACGTGCACTAGCCTGATGCTGGCGGGATCTTTGCTTGCCGGGGGCCAGGCCATGGCCGGCGACTTGTTGCAATGGCAGAACAACAGCCTGACCTACCTGTATGGCAAGGACTTCCAGGTCAATCCGCGCATTCAGCAGACCGTGACTTTCGAACACGTCGACGGCTGGAAATATGGGGATAACTTCTTCTTCGTCGACAAGATCTTCTACAACGGCGACAAGGATTTCAACGTCGGCCCGAACACCTATTACGGTGAGTTCAGCCCACGAATTTCCCTGGGCAAGGTCCTCGACCAGAAAATCGAATTCGGCCCGGTCAAAGACGTGTTGCTGGCCATGACGTACGAGTTCGGTGAAGGCGATACCGAGTCCTACCTGATCGGTCCTGGTTTCGACCTGGCGATTCCGGGCTTCGACTACTTCCAGCTGAACTTCTATCAGCGCCATACCGAAGGCAGCCGTGCGGGCGACAACGTGTGGCAGATCACCCCGGTCTGGTCCTACACCATTCCCGTTGGCGATTCGAACATCCTGATCGATGGTTTCATGGACTGGGTGGTCGACAACGACTCCAACTCCAAAGGCGACTACCACGCCAACCTGCACTTCAACCCACAGGTCAAATACGACTTGGGCAAGGCGTTGAATTTTGGTGAGAAACAATTGTATGTGGGTGTGGAGTACGACTACTGGTCGGACAAGTACGGGATCAAAGACAGCCAGTACTTCAAGACAGATCAAAGCACCACGAGCTTCCTGGTGAAGCTCCACTTCTGATGTAAAACCAAAAGATTGCAGCCTTTGCCAGCGCCTATGGACGTGCGCATCCGGGATAGGTGCTGGCGCAGGCTGCGATCTTTTGCTTTATGACAATCCCAAAAACCGGGACAACTCATCCCGCTTGGCCAACGCATCCCGCCGGCCTAGATCAATTAGCTCGCTGCAATACCCCGCCTCGAACAGGAGATAACTCAGCACCCCCGCCCCGCTCGTCTTGGTCGCACCCGGACCGCGCAGAAACAGGCGCAGCGCCGCCGGCAACTCCTGCCGATGCCGCGCCGCAATCTCATCGATCGGCTGACTCGGCGAAATCACCAGCACCTCCACCGGCGCTACACCCAGCGCGCGTGTCGGCGTGCCATCGGGCAGCAGATGACTGAACTGATTGAGTCGCTGCAGCAACTCGATGTCACTTTCCAGGCTGTCAATGAACGTACTGTTGAGCAGGTGCCCGCCGATCTGCGCCAGGCTCGGCTGCTGACCGGTGTAGGCACGCAGCAGCGGTTGTTCCGGGTCGACGCCACGGGGGTTGCCGCTGACGCCCACCACCAGCACTCGGCTGGCGCCCAGGTGCAGCGCCGGGCTGATCGGCGCCGACTGGCGTACCGCGCCGTCACCGAAATACTCTTCACCGATTTTCACTGGCGCGAACAGCAGCGGAATCGCTGAACTGGCCAGCAAGTGATCGACGGTCAATTGCGTGGGAACGCCGATTCGCCGATGGCGCAACCAGGCATTGATGGTGCCGCCGCCCTGATAAAAGGTCACCGCCTGACCGGACTCGTAGCCGAACGCGGTCACCGCAACCGCCTGCAACTGCTTCTGTGCAATGGCCTCGGCAATCCCGCTCATCTGCAGTTTGTCGTCGAGCAATCCGCGCAGCGGCGAACTGTTGAGCAAGGCCACCGGCACCTGAGCGCCAATCCCCAGCAAACTGCGGCTGACAAAACGGCTGGCCTGATGGATCACGCCCGGCCAGTCGCTGCGTAGCACCAGATGACTGCGAAAGCCCTGCCAGAAGGCTGTCAAACGTTGAATCGCACCACGGAAGTCCATTGCCCCACTGGCGAGACTGACCGCGTTGATCGCGCCGGCCGAGGTGCCGACGATCACCGGAAACGGATTCGCCGCGCCCACCGGCAGCAGCTCGGCAATCGCCGCCAGTACACCGACCTGATAGGCCGCCCGAGCCCCACCGCCGGAAAGAATCAACCCTGTAACCGGTTCAGCAGGACTCATCGCAACACTCCATGGTGCTTATAGGGATCGGTGGTTCAACCGCGTTTTGCGTACAACTTGGGTTCGCCCGGTGGGCGGCTCTTGAAGCGGCGATGAGCCCAGAGGTATTGCTGCGGACATTCGCGCAAGACGCCTTCGATCCACTGATTGATGCGGATGCAATCGGCCTCTTCGGTCTCGCCGGGGAAACCCTCGAGCGGCGCATGAATCACCAGTCGATAACCGCTGCCGTCAGCCAGACGCTCCTGAGTGAACGGCACCACCAGCGCCTTGCCCAACCGTGCAAACTTGCTGGTGGCGGTGACGGTCGCGGCCTGAACTCCGAACAGTGGCACGAAGATACTTTGCTTGGCGCCATAATCCTGATCCGGCGCGTACCAGATTGCCCGGCCGGCCCGCAGCAGTTTCAGCATGCCGCGAACGTCGTCGCGTTCCACCGCCAGCGAGTCGACGTTGTGCCGCTCGCGACCCAGGCGCTGGACGTAGTCGAACAACGGATTCTTGTGCTCGCGGTACATGCCGTCGATGGTGTGTTGCTGGCCGAGCAACGCCGCGCCGATTTCCAGCGTGGTGAAATGAATGGCCATCAGGATCACGCCTTTGCCGTCGCGCTGGGCCTTTTTCAAATGCTCCAACCCTTCGACATGGGCCAGTTTCGCCAGACGCTCGCGAGACCACCACCAGCTCATCGCCATCTCGAAAAACGCGATGCCCGTGGAAGCGAAGTTTTCCTTGAGCAGGCGCTTGCGCTCGGCCACGGTTTTTTCAGGGAAACACAGTTCGAGATTGCGCTTGGCAATGCGCCGTCTGTCGCCCGCTACTCGATACATCAATGCGCCCAGGGCGCGACCGATCGTCAGCAACGCCGGATACGGCAACTGGACAATCAGCCACAACAGCCCCAAGCCACACCACAGCGGCCAGAAACGTGGAGAAAGAAATGCTGTTCGAAAACGCGGGCGATCCATTAAAGGTTCCGGAAAGACGATGGCCGCGCATTCTACATCGTTCGACCCGGCTTGCGGCTCGCGGGCGTTCTCGTTATAAGTCTCGGCACTTTTAGTGACAAGTCGTTGTATGCCGACCATGAGCCAAACCGAACCGTTAGACCAAGATCCCGTGTTCCAGCTGAAAGGCAGCATGCTCGCCATTACGGTGCTGGAACTGGCCCGTAACGACCTCGAGAACCTTGATCGTCAACTGGCCGCCAAAGTCGCCCAGGCGCCTAACTTCTTCAGTAACGCGCCACTGGTGCTGGCCCTGGATAAACTTCCGGCCAGCGAAGGCGCAGTTGATCTGCCGGGTCTGATGCGCGTCTGCCGCCAGCATGGCCTGCGCACCCTGGCGATCCGCGCCAGCCGCATTGAAGACATCGCTGCGGCCATCGCCGTCGACCTGCCGGTGCTGCCACCGTCCGGCGCCCGGGAACGTGCGCTTGACCCGCACGAAGGCGTCGTTGCGAAAAAACCGGTAAAACCGCCGGAACCGACCATCAAACCAACGAAGATCATCACGTCGCCCGTACGTGGTGGCCAGCAGATTTATGCCCAGGGCTGCGATCTGGTCGTGATCTCGTCGGTCAGTCCGGGGGCGGAACTTCTCGCCGATGGCAACATCCATGTATACGGCCCGATGCGCGGTCGTGTGCTGGCCGGCGTCAAAGGCGACACGAAAGCCAGGATTTTCTGTCAGCAAATGAGCGCTGAACTGGTTTCCATAGCAGGCCACTACAAGGTTTCGGAGGATCTGCGTCGCGACCCTATGTGGGGCGCGGGCGTACAGATCTGCCTGTCGGGCGATGTGTTGAACATCATTCGGCTTTAACGGATACTGCCGCATTTTCCAAGCATCTCTAAAACGTAGCGAAAACGGCTCAAACGAAGTAGGAAAATGGCCATAGGCAGCGTTTACCCGAGGTAAGCGCCGTTCTGGACCGGATTCCAGCCAAGGCTGTCCGACTGCAGTCGTTTTTCTAGAGATGTTTTTCAGGGGCTAAATGTCCTTTTCCTTAGGGGTGAAACACCTTGGCCAAGATTCTCGTGGTTACATCCGGCAAGGGTGGTGTGGGTAAGACCACCACCAGTGCTGCTATCGGTACCGGCCTCGCACTGCGCGGCCACAAAACAGTCATCGTCGACTTCGACGTCGGTCTGCGTAACCTCGACCTGATCATGGGTTGCGAGCGCCGCGTGGTGTACGACTTCGTCAACGTGGTGAACGGCGAAGCCAACCTGCAACAAGCCCTGATCAAAGACAAACGCCTGGAAAACCTCTACGTACTGGCCGCCAGTCAGACCCGCGATAAAGACGCGCTGACCGTGGAAGGCGTGGAAAAGGTGTTGATGGCGCTGAAAGAAGACTTCGAATTCGTGGTCTGCGACTCCCCGGCCGGCATCGAGAAAGGCGCCCACCTGGCCATGTACTTCGCTGATGAAGCGATCGTCGTGACCAACCCGGAAGTGTCCTCGGTACGTGACTCGGACCGCATGCTTGGCCTGCTGGCCAGCAAGTCCCGCCGCGCCGAAAAGGGCGAAGAGCCGATCAAGGAGCACTTGCTGCTGACCCGCTACAACCCGCAACGGGTCAGTGACGGCGAAATGCTCGGCGTCGAAGACGTCAAAGATATTCTGGCCGTCACCCTGCTGGGTGTCATTCCGGAATCCCAAGCGGTACTCAAAGCGTCCAACTCGGGTGTGCCGGTGATTCTCGACGACCAGAGCGATGCCGGTCAGGCATACAGCGATGCGGTCGATCGTCTGCTGGGCAAAACCGTGGAGCATCGTTTTCTCGATGTAACGAAGAAGGGATTCTTCGAGCGCCTGTTTGGAGGTAGATAATGAATCTTTTTGACTTCTTTCGTGCCAGCAAAAAGGTCAGCACCGCGTCGGTAGCGAAAGAGCGTCTGCAGATCATCGTGGCGCACGAACGCGGCCAGCGCAGTACACCGGACTACCTGCCAGCCTTGCAGAAGGAATTGGTCGAGGTGATCCGCAAGTACGTCAATATCGGGTCCGATGACGTGCACGTCGCTCTGGAAAACCAGGGCAGCTGCTCGATTCTGGAACTCAATATCACCCTGCCTGACCGCTAGTCGATCAGACAGGAGTCACGGCGGCTCAGACCTCCTGGCACTTCGTAGGAGCGAAGCTTGCTCGCGAAGCAGGCAACTCGGTGTATCTGATAGATCGAGGTGATGCGTTCGCGAGCAAGCTTCGCTCCTACAGGGTGTGGGGGCCTGAGCCGCCGTTGGCGTTTGTTACGAGGCTGTTTTAATGCCGTTGTCCAACATCCGCATCATCCATCAGGACGCCGCCGTACTGGTGGTGAACAAACCGACCCTGCTGCTCTCCGTCCCTGGACGGGCCGATGACAACAAGGACTGCCTGATTACCCGCCTGCAAGAAAACGGCTACCCGGAAGCGCGAATCGTCCATCGCCTGGACTGGGAAACCTCCGGCATTATTCTGTTGGCCCGTGACCCCGACACGCATCGCGAGCTGTCTCGGCAATTTCATGACCGCGAAACCGAAAAGGCCTACACCGCCCTGTGCTGGGGCCAGCCGGTACTGGACAGTGGCAGCATCGATCTGCCCCTGCGCTACGACCCGCCGACCAAGCCACGCCATGTGGTGGACCATGAATTCGGCAAACATGCCCTGACCTTCTGGCGCGTATTGGAGCGTTGCGGCGATTGGTGTCGTGTCGAATTGACGCCGATCACCGGCCGATCCCATCAGTTGCGCGTGCACATGCTCTCCATCGGTCACCCGCTGCTGGGGGACGGGCTCTACGCCCACGAGCAAGCATTAGCAGCCTGGCCACGGCTGTGTCTGCACGCGAGCATGCTGAGCTTCACTCACCCGCAAAGCGGCGAACGCTTGCGCTTCGAGTGTCCTGCTCCTTTCTAAGCAGCGCTGAACCAAAAAAAACGCCCTTCCATTGAAGGGCGTTTTTATTTCTTGTTCAAAACGACGTGAAAATGGCGTGAAAATGGCGTGAAAATATTGTCATAAATCTGTAATGAAACGTAAAATGCCGGCACTTTGACAGCAGGCAGGAAGCCCTCGTGCTCAGCAACATGACATTCCAAGATGATTATCCTTTCACCTTCTGCCTCTTCAACACCACGCTGCACCTTAGCGAGCAACCCTCAGCCGAAGCGCAGCAGGCACTTGAGCAACTTATTCACAAACGACGCGCCCGCAAACTCACCCGTGCGAGTGCGCCGCTCACCTACGGTGACACCCCGCTGTTTGCCAAGGTCCAACCGCTGGATACGTTAAAGGCAAAAGTGCGCGTAACGTTTGGCAAACCACAGCGCAATGGCCGATTCGACTGGCCGCTGGAAGAGCTGATCAACACGCTCGAAGCGCAGCGCCGTGGCGTACGAATGCCTTCGCTGCAAGGGTTCGGTTACACCAAAGACCGACTGGGACTGACCCAGGAGTATTTCATTATCACGCGCCTGCTCGACGATCATATCGACGGTGTGCAATGGCTTAAACGCAACCCGGATAACGTCGAAACATTCATTCTCGATGCCTTCCAATTGCTGAACTCCCTGTCGCGCAAGAACATCACGAGCACATGGATTTCTGGGCCGGCAACATCATGATTCCGCAAACGCCGCAAACCCCACTCAAAGCCATCGACTTTGAAAACTGCTTTGCCGGCCAGACAAACCATCCAAGCGAAACCCTGGGTTTTCAGCTGGGCTTCTTCTATCGCCGGGACATCTACAAGCTCATCACCGAAGCCGCCTATGACCGCCTTGTGGACGACTATGTTCGGGAGATCCCCGGTATCTCGATGGAAAAATTCAACGAGGTGTACCTCGCGAGCAAACATCAATATGTAGGCCGCAAGCAACGTCGCGAAGTATTCCTCAATGGCAATCTGATCACCGGTTGACTCATCCTCCTCGCCATCCAGCAGGCGACGCACACCGAACGGCATTGCCTCTGCAATGCCGTGAGCCAATACGTTAAACTTGCGCCACTGCTGTCTGGAGCTACTTATGCGCGAAGAGTTGAACCAAGGCCTGATCGATTTCCTTAAGGCCTCCCCTACCCCATTTCATGCCACCGCCAGCCTTGTTCAGCGCCTGGAAGCGGCGGGCTATCAACGCCTCGACGAGCGCGAGCCATGGACCACCGAAGCCAACGGTCGCTACTACGTCACCCGTAACGACTCTTCGATCGTCGCGTTCAAGATGGGCCGTCATTCGCCCCTGCATGGCGGTATTCGCCTGGTCGGCGCGCACACCGACAGCCCGTGTCTGCGGGTCAAGCCCCAGCCGGAACTGCAACGCCAGGGCTTCTGGCAGCTGGGCGTCGAAGTCTATGGCGGCGCACTGCTGGCGCCATGGTTCGACCGCGACCTGTCATTGGCCGGCCGCGTGACCTTCCGTCGTGATGGCAAGGTCGAGAGCCAGTTGATCGACTTCAAGGCACCCATTGCCACCATCCCGAACCTGGCCATTCACCTTAACCGTGAAGCCAATATGGGCTGGGCGATCAACGCCCAGACCGAACTGCCGCCGATCCTCGCGCAATTTGCCGGTGACGAGCGTGTGGACTTCCGTGCCGTGCTGACTGATCAACTCGCCCGCGAACACGGCTTGAACGCCGACGTGGTGCTCGACTATGAGTTGAGTTTCTACGACACCCAAAGTGCTGCGGTCATCGGCCTGCATAGCGACTTCATCGCTGGCGCACGCCTGGACAATTTGCTGTCGTGCTATGCCGGCCTGCAAGCCTTGCTGACCACCGAAACCGACGAAACCTGCGTACTGGTCTGCAACGATCACGAAGAAGTCGGCTCCTGTTCAGCCTGCGGCGCCGACGGCCCGATGCTCGAGCAAACGTTGCGTCGTCTGTTGCCCGAAGGTGATGAGTTCGTACGGACCATTCAGAAATCCCTGCTGGTCTCGGCGGACAACGCCCACGGCGTGCACCCGAACTACGCCGACAAGCACGACGCCAACCACGGCCCGAAACTCAACGCCGGCCCGGTGATCAAGGTCAACAGCAACCAGCGCTACGCCACCAACAGCGAAACCGCCGGGTTCTTCCGCCATCTGTGCATGGCCGAAGAAGTACCGGTGCAGAGCTTCGTGGTGCGCAGCGACATGGGCTGTGGCTCGACCATCGGCCCGATCACCGCCAGCCACCTGGGCGTGCGCACCGTGGACATCGGCCTGCCGACCTTCGCCATGCACTCGATCCGTGAACTGTGCGGCAGCCATGATCTAGCGCACCTGGTCAAAGTGTTGAGCGCGTTTTACGCCTGCAGCGAGTTGCCGTAACCCGTGTAGGAGCATGGCTTGCCAGCGATGGCGATCTTAAGGACGCCTTCGCTGGCAAGCCATGCTCCTACAGGTGTTCACCACCGTTCACCAAATGCCACCTAGACTTTAACTACCCCTTCCGACAAGGCAGTCGCTCATGATCTCGATGTCTTCGTTTCACTCCATGCTGATCCCGATTCTCGCCGGGATGATCATGCTGGCAACCGGTTTCAATTTTCGCGACAAGAACGCCGGCGTGTTCGCGATGTGGATCGGCATGTTGATGATCCTCGCCACCGTGATCTTCAAGATCCTCGCCAAACTAAACGAATAAATCCTCACCCCTGGCCATTGATGGCATCGTCCACACCTTTCCGTTCAGCGAAATCAAAAGCATCAAGAACTACTCCCGGGAATTCGGTTACACGATCTTCCGGGTGGCAGTGGGAAGTTTCCCGAGCCTTCAACCTGTCACTCAAGCGCCACCTGGACGAACCCGTCGTGAAATCAGGCGCCTTCGGTCTTTAAGACAAACCGCGGCAACTTGATAGGCGACTGCTCCGTCCGAACGCGGCCCGAACCGAACCGAACGCAGCCTCGCAGGCTCGACAGCTGCTACAAAACGCAGGCAAAAAAATCCCCGAACCAGTCGGGGATTTTTATGTTCGATCAATCAGCCCGAGAGCGGATCAATCTTCGCGATAGCGACGCAGCTTCAACTGCTTACCAGCAACGCGAGTGTCCTTCAGCTTGGTCAGCAGACGCTCCAGACCATCTTCCGGCAGCTCAACGAGGCTGAAGCTGTCACGCACCTGGATGCGACCGATTGCTTCGCGAGCCAGACCACCCTCATTGAGGATAGCGCCCAGCAGGTTCTTGGCAGCGATACCATCACGCGCACCCAGCGCGGTACGGCAACGAGCACGACCTTCGGCCAATGGAACCGGAGCACGACGCTCGCGATCACCACGGTCCGGACGATCACCGGTACGCTCTGGACGATCGCCACGTGGTGCATTGTTCGGCACCAGTGGACGTTCTTTCTCGATCGCGGCCAGGGTCAGCGCCTGAGCGTTGGTCGCCTTGCGCAGCAGAGCAGCAGCCAGTGCACGCGGGGTGCAACCGATGTCGGCAGTCAGGCGATCCAGCAGATCACCGTGAGTCGATTCGGCATCAGCCACCAGCGGCGACAGGCTGTTGGTCAGTTTCTTGATGCGGGCATCGAGAACGGCCTGAGCGTCCGGCAGGCGAACTTCAGCAACTTTCTGACCGGTTACACGCTCGATCACTTGCAGCATGCGGCGCTCACGTGGAGTCACCAGCAGCAGTGCACGACCTTCGCGACCGGCACGGCCAGTACGGCCGATACGGTGAACGTAGGACTCTGGGTCGTACGGCATGTCAACGTTGAACACGTGAGTGATACGCGGAACGTCCAGACCACGAGCAGCAACGTCGGTCGCCACAACGATGTCCAGACGGCCATCCTTGAGGGATTCGATCACGCGCTCACGTTGGTTCTGAGCAATGTCACCGTTCAGCGCAGCGGCTTTGTAGCCTTTGGCTTCCAGGGCACTGGCCAGGTCCAGGGTCGCTTGCTTGGTGCGCACGAACATGATCAGGGCATCGAAGTCTTCAACTTCCAGCAGGCTCAATACAGCCGAGGTCTTCTGGTCAGCGTGAACCAACAGGTGAGCCTGTTCGATCGCGGTAACGGTCTGAGTCTTGGTCTGGATCTTCACGTGTTGCGGATCGCGCAGATGGCGTTCGGCAATGGCACGGATCGACTGCGGCAAGGTAGCCGAGAACAATACGGTCTGACGGGTGGGTGGCAGAGCCTTGAAGATAACTTCGAGGTCGTCCATGAAACCCAGTTTGAGCATTTCGTCCGCTTCGTCGAGCACCAGGTGGTTCACGGTCGACAGGACTTTTTCGTCACGACGCAGGTGGTCGCACAGACGGCCCGGAGTGGCGACAACGATCTGCGCGCCATTACGGATTGCTTTCAGTTGTGGACCCATAGGGGCGCCGCCGTAAACGGCCACAACGGTAACGCCCGGCATTTGCTTGGCGTAGGTTTCGAAAGCGGTTGCTACTTGCAGCGCCAACTCACGGGTTGGCGCCAGGATCAGGGCTTGCGGCTCGCGCTTAGCAGGATCGATGCGATGCAGAATCGGCAGGGCGAACGCAGCGGTTTTACCCGTACCGGTTTGCGCCTGACCAATCATGTCGTGGCCGGCCATGATGATCGGGATCGATTGATGCTGAATAGCCGAAGGCTCTTCGTAGCCAGTCGCGATGACGGCTGCAAGAATATTCGGATTAAGATTAAAAGCGGCGAAGCCGCCGGTTTCCTGGGTCATGGGTCTGCCTCTAAGTGCATCCGCAAAGACCCATGCTCCAAAGCTGCGCATGCCGTGTAAGACTCAAGAGTCGCCCTGGCTGCTTTGTCGGCGGGGATTTGCGAAAACGAATGAATGAAAAAGATTCGTCAAGGGAGAGTCCGCTGTACGGACGTGCAGCCGAAGCTGACTTCGGGAAATTGCGCTACCTAAACGCGGCCCGGTTAAAGGCCGGCGCGCACTATACCGGAATTAGCCCAAAAAGGGAGCTTTATTTGTCGGAAAACTGCCGCGCACAGCGTTCTGTCACACGCTTTGCGGATCATCGTGCAACGGTCTATTTTGCAAAGGCCCAGCCCTGCTGGCGATCGCGCTAAAACGGTTCACCCTTGTGACGCAGACCTGCGGTCTCACGTATCCCTTCCCGCCCGAGGAAATGCACCATGAATCAGCCCTGCTCCAGTCGTGTGAGCCGTGAACGGCACGGTCATGTCCTGATGATTGGCCTGGATCGGGTGGCCAAATGCAACGCCTTCGACCTCGACCTGCTCAACGAACTGAGCCTGGCCTATGGCGAGTTCGAGGCCGACAGCGAGGCGCGGGTGGCGGTGGTATTCGGCCATGGTGAGCATTTCACCGCAGGGCTGGATCTGGTCAGTGCCAGCGCGGCCCTGGCTCAAGGCTGGCAGGCACCGCCCGGCGGCTGCGATCCGTGGGGTGTATTCGCGGGCCCCAGGGTTAGCAAACCGGTGATTGTCGCCGCGCAAGGCTACTGCCTGACCATCGGTATCGAATTGATGCTGGCCGCTGATATCAACCTCTGCGCCAGTAACACCCGCTTCGCGCAGAAGGAAGTGCAACGCGGGATCTTCCCGTTCGGCGGCGCGACGTTGCGCCTGCATCAGGTCGCTGGCTGGGGCAATGCCATGCGCTGGCTGCTGACCGGCGATGAATTCGATGCCCATGAAGCGTTGCACCTTGGTTTGGTGCAGGAAGTCATGGCCAGCGAGGATTTGCTGCCACGGGCGATTGAGCTGGCTGAGCGGATTGCCCGGCAGGCGCCGCTTGGGGTTCAGGCGACGTTGATGTCTGCGAGGCAGGCACGTTATGAAGGGGAAACAGCCGCGGCGCAGGGATTGCCGGCGCTGGTGAAGAAGTTGTTGGCCAGTGAGGATGCCAAGGAAGGCGTGCGGTCGATGATCGAGAAGCGACCGGGCATTTTCAAAGGCTGCTGAAAGGTGTGTCGATGCGAAAATTGCTATCGCGGGCAAGCCTTGCTCCTACAGGTTTTGTTCGTTCGCCGCAGAATGTGCACGACACAAAATCTGTAGGAGCAAGGCTTGCCCGCGAAGAGGCCCTAACTGACAACTCATGTAGCCGGGCGGATCGCCTTGATCAACGACTGCAACGAATACCCCAAACGCGGCCCCAAACCTTCGGCCCGGGCGTTCAAGCCTTCCATGTCCAGTTCCTGATCCAGCTCCGAAGGCACGATCAGAATCACATTGCCCTCCTTCACCGGCAGTTCCCAGTAATGCCGGTGATAGAGGCCGCGAAACAACGCCGCGCCTAACGGCTTGCCATCGTCGGTGGCCCACTGATTGATCACCAGCCAGCCACCCGGATTCAGGCGTTTCTGACAGTTTTCCAGGAAATTCCACGCCAGATGCCCGACACCCGGCCCGACATCGGTATAGAGGTCGACGAAAATCAGGTCCGCCGGTTCAGCGGTATCGAGCAACTCCAGCGCATCGCCCACCCGGATATACAGCCGCGGATCGTCATCCAGCCCAAGGTATTCAATGGCCAGGCGCGGCACGTCGGGCCGCAGTTCGATGGCTTCGACGTCTTCCAGCGGCAGAAACTTGAGGCAGGCCTGGGTCAGGGTGCCGGCACCGAGGCCGAGGAACAGCGCGCTTTCCGGCTGCTCGTGGCACAACGCGCCAATCAGCATCGCCCGGGTGTAATCGTATTCGAGCCAGCTCGGGTCAGCCGTGAACACGCAGCTCTGCTCGATGGCATCACCGAACTCGAGAAAGCGGTAATCGGCCACTTCCAGCACGCGAATCACGCCGAACTCATCCTGCACCTCGGCGAGCAGATGCTCGACGCGCTCCTCAGTCATTTCGTCTCCTGATCGTTACCGGGCCCCGGCAAACGCAATAAAACTGCTGGTACACAGCTACAAAGGCGCGATTGTCCGCGAAGCGACGGGAACAGGTCACGCACTAATTGCTGATAACATGACCGTCCAAGCGTAAAACACTAGAGACCGTGATGAGCCAACCCTGGAGCCCTGACAGCTGGCGCGCCCTGCCGATCCAGCAACAACCCCACTACCCCGACGCAGCGCATTTGCTGCAAGTCGAGCAAACGCTGGCCAGTTATCCGCCGCTGGTGTTTGCCGGTGAAGCCCGGGAGTTGCGCCGTCAGTTTGCCGAAGTGACCCACGGCCGCGCGTTTCTGCTGCAGGGCGGCGACTGCGCTGAAAGCTTCGCCGAGTTCTCAGCCGCGAAAATCCGTGACACCTTTAAAGTGCTGCTGCAAATGGCGATCGTCATGACCTTCGCCGCCGGTTGCCCGGTGGTCAAGGTGGGGCGCATGGCCGGGCAGTTCGCCAAACCGCGTTCGGCCAACGACGAAACCATCGACGGCGTAACCCTGCCGGCCTACCGTGGCGACATCGTCAACGGCATCGGTTTCGATGAAAAAAGCCGCGTGCCGGACCCGGAGCGCCTGCTGCAGTCCTATCACCAGTCCACCGCGACCCTGAACCTGCTGCGCGCCTTTGCCCAGGGCGGTTTCGCCGACCTGCATCAGGTGCACAAGTGGAACCTGGATTTCATCGCCAACTCGGCGCTGGCCGAGAAGTACAGCCACCTGGCCGATCGCATTGATGAAACCCTGGCGTTCATGCGCGCCTGCGGCATGGACAGCTCGCCGCAACTACGCGAAACCAGTTTCTTCACCGCTCACGAAGCGCTGTTGCTGAATTACGAAGAAGCCTTCGTGCGTCGCGACAGCCTGACCAACGATTACTACGATTGCTCGGCGCACATGCTGTGGATCGGCGACCGCACCCGTCAGCTGGACGGCGCTCACGTCGAATTCCTGCGCGGCGTGAACAACCCGATCGGGGTCAAAGTCGGCCCGAGCATGAACCCCGAAGACCTGATTCGCCTGATCGATGCACTCAACCCGGACAACGATCCGGGTCGCTTGAACCTGATTGCTCGGATGGGCGCGAACAAGGTTGGCGATCATTTGCCGGCGTTGATCCGCGCGGTGCAACGTGAAGGCAAGCAGGTGCTCTGGAGTTCCGACCCGATGCACGGCAACACCATCAAGGCCAGCAGCGGCTACAAGACCCGCGACTTCGCACAGATTCTTGGCGAGGTGAAGCAGTTCTTCCAGGTTCACGAAGCGGAAGGCACTTATGCCGGCGGTATCCACATCGAGATGACCGGGCAGAATGTCACCGAGTGCATTGGTGGCGCGCGGCCGATTACCGAAGACGGGTTGTCGGACCGGTACCACACCCATTGCGATCCGCGGATGAATGCCGATCAGTCGCTGGAATTGGCGTTTTTGATTGCCGAGACGTTGAAGCAGGTTCGGCGTTAAATCGCGTTAAGCCCTTCGCGGGCAAGCCTCGCTCCCGTAGGAGCGAGGCTTGCCCGCGAAGGCGCCAGCTCAGTCACCACCAATCTCCTTCAATGCCACCCGCAACCGCGCCGCACTCGCCCGCGGACAATTCAACTGAACCCGCTCAAGCCCCAGCCAATCCGCCATCTGCCGCAGATTAACCGCCAACGCCAGCATCCCCTCGTCATCCAGCCCCGGCTCTTCCTCATGCACAGCGTGCACCGCCAGTCTGCCCAGCGCCCGCTCGGCGCGCAGGTCCACCCGCGCGGCAATCCGTTCATTGTGCAAAAACGGCAACACGTAATAGCCATAGACCCGCTTGTCCTGCGGCGTATAAATCTCCAGCCGATAGCGAAAATCGAACAGGCGCTCAGTGCGGCTGCGCTCCCAGATCAACGAATCAAACGGTGAAAGTAAAGCGCTGGCCTCAACCTTGCGCGGCACTTTCGGCTCCGGCAGACAATAAGCCAGTTGCCGCCAGCCCTGGACTTCACAGCACAGCAATTCACCCGCCTCCACCAGTTCCGCCAAGCGCGGACGGGCATCACCGGGACTCAGGCGAAAATAATCGCGCAGGTCCTTTTCAGTCGCCACACCCAAGGCATTCGCCGCATGTCGCAACAAACCGCGCTGGGCCTCAGCTTCCGAGAGCAACGGTTGCTGGAGTATCGCCGAAGGAATCACCCGCTCCGGCAGATCATAAAGCCGTTCGAACCCACGCCGCCCGGCCACGGTCACTTCACCGGCGGCGAACAACCACTCCAGCGCATGCTTTTCCGCGCTCCAGTCCCACCAGGGCCCTGCCCGCTCCTGACGGGTCGATAGACTTCCGGCACCCAGCGCGCCCAGCGCCTGAACCGAGGCCAGCACCCGACGAATCGTGTCCTGCTGCTCACGACCGAAACGTGCCAGTTGCTGGTAGATATCTTCGCCCCGGGTCGCGCGCAGCATGCGCCAGCGCATCAACGGGTACATCGACAAGGGCAGCAACGAGGCTTCATGCCCCCAATATTCGAAAAGCGTGCGCCGCCGGCCCGAACTCCAAGCAGCCTGGTCGAGCAAGTCGGATGAATAATTGCCGAGGCGGGAAAACAAGGGAAGGTAGTGCGAACGCACCAACGCATTGACCGAATCGATCTGCAGAATACCCAACCGTTCAATCAGACGATTGAGCTGAACCGGTTTGATCGCCGCTGGCGGCTGGCGCCCGTTGAACCCTTGGGCAGCCAGCGCCAGACGCCGAGCCTGTTTGATGGAAAAGGACAGTGTTGCGGGCATGAGCATCTCCTTGTCTGCTCGCAACCTACCTCACCGGGAGACGGTTTGTGTAGTTGTGCTTTACTCATTTGTGCATCGGGTCATCCCAAAATGGGCGGATGGCTTCGTGCTCGACATCCGCACGACTGAGCCCGATGTCCTTCAACGCTTCATCACTCATGCCTGCCAACATTTCACGTTCACGGTGCAGTTCGTACCAGCGGTTAACTTTGTGCAGCAAATCGGATATCAGGTGGATGGAGTGTTTTTCTACGTCTGCATAACCTTTTTGACCTTTCATCGTGTTGCCCTCCGTTTGGGATGGCTCAAGTGTCGCGCCGGGGCTAAGATCAATCCAACGAATGTTTCTGATGTAACACATCTCGGAGATTGATGAATGTCTGCCTACCCGAGTATCGACACCGAAGTGCTGCGCACCTTTGTCGCCATCGCCGATCAGGGCGGCTTTACCCGTGCCGGCGAGTTGGTCAACAGGACCCAGTCCGCCGTGAGCATGCAGATGAAGCGGCTGGAAGAGGATGTGTTGCAGCGTCAGTTATTCCAGCGCGACGGACGGCAGGTGCGACTGACGGCTGAGGGACAGGTGTTGCTCGGCTATGCCCGACGCATCCTCAAGCTGCACAGTGAAGTGTTCAATACGCTGCGCGAGCCGCACATGGTCGGCATGGTGCGCATCGGCACGCCGGACGATTACGTGATGCGTTTTTTGCCGGGAATTCTGCGGCGATTTGCGCAGACGTATCCGCTGATCCAGATCGAGGTGCACTGCGAATCATCAAAACAATTGCTGCTGCGCCAGGACCTGGACTTGACCATCGTCACCCGCGAACCGGGCAACGAAATCGGCCAGTTGCTGCGCAAAGAGCGCTTTGTCTGGGCCGAGGCGCAATGTTTCAGCGCCCACGAACAAACGCCGCTGCCGCTGGCGATGTTCAACAGTGATTGCTTCTGCCGCTTATGGGCCTGCAATGCACTGGATGCCATGGGTCGCGATTACCGCGTGGCGTACAACAGCGACAGCCTGTCGGCGATCATGGCGGTGGTCAGCGCCGGTCTGGCGGTGACCGCGCAACTGGAAAGCCTGGTCACCCCGGACATGCGCATTCTCGGTGAAGCCGAAGACCTGCCGATCCTGCCAGAAGCCAGCATCATGCTGCTGCGCAACCTGCACAACCCCTCGCCGATCACCGAGTGCCTGGCCGAACACATCGTCGAAGGTTTCAAACTTTAAGGGCCAGCATTACCGCGCAGAGCACCAGGAAACCGCAGAACAGTCCGCGCAGCAGCCGCTCCGGCAGCGCGTGAGCGATCCTCACGCCCCAGCTGATGCTCATCAGGCCACCGACCGCCAAGGGCAGACCGATCATCCAGTCCACCTGATGGTGCACCGCGTAAGTCACCAGCGTGACACCCGTGCTCGGCAACGCCAGCGCCAGCGCCAACCCCTGCGCAACCACCTGACTGGTGCCGAACAGACTGGTTAGCACCGGCGTTGCCACCACCGCCCCGCCCACGCCAAATAACCCGCCCATGGTGCCGGAGGCGGCACCGAGTACGCCCAGCCATGGCCATGAATAATTCATCTGCGCAGACGCCGGCGCGTTGGCGCAGAACATTCGCACCAGGTTGTAGGCCGACAGAGCAACCAGGAACGCGACAAATCCGACGCGCATGGTTTGCGCATCAATGCCGACCGCCCAGATCGAACCGATCCAGGCGAAACAGAAACCCATCGAAGCCAATGGCAGCGCATGGCGCAATTCAATGCGATTACGCTGGTGATAACGCCACAGCGCCAGCATCACGTTGGGCACCACCATCACCAGCGCCGTGCCTTGGGCAACCTGCTGATCGAGGCCGAACAACACGCCCAGCAGCGGAATCGCGATCAAACCACCGCCAATGCCGAATAACCCACCGAGGGTTCCCAGGGCGGCGCCAAAGACCAGATACATCAAAAACTCACTCACAGGCGATTTTCCCTTTACGTCAGGCTACTCATCCTACGCAGTCGGCTCTGGCGGGGAAACGCACAGCAACGCACAATGGCTGTGCCAACTTCGCATAAGCGCGGATTACACCATGAACCCCAATCAATTGACCGAACAACTGGGCCTGTTCCTCGACGTGCTGGAAACCGGCAGTTTTTCCGCCGCGTCCCGCCGCCACCCACTGACCCCTTCGGCCGTGGCGCGGCGCATCGACAGCCTGGAAAACGCCGTCGGCAGCCAGTTGTTCATTCGCAGCACCCACGCGGTGCGCGCAACCCCGGCAGGTCTGGCTTTTGCCGAACGCGCGCGGCGTATCGTGGCTGAACTGCGGCTGGCTCGGGCTGAAGCGGTATCCTTGAGCAGTGCACCGGAAGGCTTGATTCGGATCGATGCACCGGCAGCGTTTGGACGGCGACATCTGGCGCCGGTGATTGCCGATTTTCTGATGCTCTACCCAGGTCTCGACGTGCAGCTGCACCTGATCGACAGTTTCGTCGACATGCAGGGTTTGAATCTGGGTAAGGTCGATCTGGTGCTGCGCGCCGGGCAAATGGCCGATACCCGGCTGGTGGCCACGCCGCTGGCGAGTATGGTGCGCATTGCCTGCGCCAGCCCCGAGTATTTGCAACGGCGTGGCGTGCCGACCGATCCGGCGCAGCTGATTGAGCACGATGGGCTCGACTGGGATGGCCTGGCCCCGCCGTTCGCCTGGCGTTTCGAACGGGGTGGGCAGATGCACTTGCACCGCCCGGCGCGGATTCGCATGAGCGCCAACAATGCCGAGGCGCTGGTCTGCGGCGCATTGGCCGGGCTGGGTATCGCGCACTTGCCGACCTGGCTGGCCAGCGAATACTTGCTGCGCGGCGAGTTGCTGCCACTGTTTTGCGAAAACGGCCTACCAACACCGGAGACCACCGGCATTTATGCGCTGCGCCTGGAGCAACAACCCAATTCCCGCAGTCGCTTGTTACTGGAATACCTGAAGACCCGCTTCAGCCCGATCCCGCCGTGGGATCTGGCGCTGCAAAATACCCTCGATCAGCACTAGGCTAAAATTGTCTGGCGCAGTAAAGATTCGCCCGCTAAATTCTAGAGATCACCATCCTCTACGTGAAACTCGCCACGCCCAAGGAACTCGGTGGTGCTGGCGGCGCAGCGACCAACCCTGAGCAACTGTTCGCAGCCGGTTACTCCGCCTGCTTCATCGGCGCGCTGAAACTCGTTGCCAGCCAGACCAAACGCAAACTCCCGGACGACGCCTCGATCACCGCTCATGTAGGCATCGGCCAGATCCCTGGTGGTTTCGGTCTGGACATCGACCTGCACGTCAGCTTGCCGGGTCTTGAACACGCCGATGCGCAAAGCCTGTTCGACGCCGCACACCAGGTCTGCCCGTACTCCAACGCCACCCGTGGCAACGTCGATGTGCGCCTGCACGTTACCGTCTGACGCTGATTCCCTGCAGTTCGCTACAACGGCATGATCCACGACTATGGTTTGCTTAACGTGGTGAGCCAGGTTCCAGCGGTGCGTTCGGCGATGTTGCAGGCGTCCGAAGAGCTCAAGCAACACCTCAAGTAAGTGGTAAATCGCAGGTACAAAAAAGCCCGACTCAATGGTCGGGCTTTTTCATTCCTGAAGCGGTGCTTATTTAGCACGGCCTTTGTAGGAACCGCCTTCGCGGGTATCGATCTCGATTCTGTCACCGATTTCGATGAAGTCAGCAACTTGCAATTCAGTACCGTTGCTCAGCTTGGCAGGCTTCATTACTTTGCCCGAAGTGTCACCGCGAGCGGAGCCTTCGGTGTAGTCAACTACGCGCACGATAGTGGTCGGCAGTTCTACGGAAACCAGACGTTCTTCGAAGAAGATCGCTTCGCAAACATCGGTCATGCCTTCTTCAACGAAAGGCAGAACGGCTTCGATGTCTTCGGCGTTCAGCTCGTACATGGTGTAGTCGGTGGTGTCCATGAACGTGTAGGTGTCGCCGCTGATGAAGGACAGGGTCGCTTCTTTGCGGTCGAGGATTACGTCGTCCAATTTGTCGTCGGCGCTGTAAACGATCTCGGTCTTGTAACCGGTCAGCAGGTTTTTCAGCTTGGTCTTCATGATCGCGCTGTTACGACCAGACTTGGTGAATTCAGCTTTCTGAACCAGCCAAGGATCGTTTTCGAGACGGATCACGGTACCGGGTTTCAGTTCTTTACCAGTTTTCATTGCGAATATCCGAATTTGGATGGGATTTACAAAAATCTAGGCCGCGTATCATATCCAATTTACATAAAACTGTACCAGCGCTGCGGCAAGATCATCCTGCAAGGCTTGTTCCAAACACCACGCTTCGGCGTGTTTTTGCAGTTCTGGCCAGTGTTTGCGGGTCGCCAGCCAGTGGTCGGACATTGTCTCACCGGCATTCCACGAATGCCAAAGACCGCTGATTGCCTCTCTGGCAGGCTCCGACAGTTCTTTTGTGTACAGAGCGAGGAAGGCCTCGAGCTTGTCCAGATGGATGTCTTCGTCCTGCTGATAGATGTGCCAGAGCAGCGGCCGGCCCGCCCATTGGGCGCGGACAAAGGAATCTTCACCGCGCACGGCGTTGAAATCGCAGCACCACAGCAACAGGTCATACTGGTCCTGTCGGACGAATGGCAGCACTTGCACGGTCAAGGCATCGCGCACATGCACGGCGCCGGCCACCAGACCGTCCACCCCGAGCCAACGCGCGACATCCCCAAGAACCCGACCTTCGGGCACCAGCAGATGAGTGGGCGTCGAGTCGGCAGCCATTGCATCAAACCAACTGGCCAGCCCTTTATTTTCGTAGGCAAACAGCGAGACCAACTGCGCACCTTGCGCGCGATCAATCCCTAAACCCTGCAGGAATTCTCGCTGGGACTCGGGGTTTTGTTGAAATTGCTGACGACGCTCAAGCAATCCGCTTTCACGCAACAAGCCGCCCGTGCCCTTCTGGAATCCTGGGAAGAAAAAGAATTTTTGTACGCTTTTGTACTTCACCGACGGCAAACCGTGGCAGCCGACGATCCAGTCCTCGGCACTCAGATAGTCGAGATTCATCCACAGCGGCGGTTTTTCCCGCTCGGCCATGGCGTCCATGTAAGCACCCGGCAATTGGCAGGCGAACGCGGCGATCACCACATCCGCAGCTTCCGTGGGCTGCCAGTTGGCCGTCCACTGACGCACTTCGACGCCCTGCTGCCATTGTTGTGAGGCGTTGATGTCGATGTCCGGGCACAAGCGCTCGAAGGCCCGCAGATCATCGACCCACAAGCGCACCGTCACCGAATGTTCGGCCACCAGTTGTCTGGCCAGACGCCAGGTCACACCGATGTCACCAAAGTTGTCGACCACTGTGCAGAAAATATCCCAGCGGGCTTTCATTTCAGGCATTCCAGGCTCCCGTTGGCAAAGGCGCCGATTGTCCTCATAAACTACCCCGTGCAGAAGAGCCGACGGCGATTAATCTTCATGCGACAATCGCCACTCGCCCGCGACCACCCGCCAGGAGGCAGCCATGCCCTACCGTCCAAACCCGCGCCGCCCGTTGCCGATCCAGCTCAGCGCCTTGCAACTGACCGGCAGCATTGCCCTGGGTGTGTGGCTGGGGTTTATCGCAATCGCGCTGACGTGCTGGCTCGCCTCTCGCCTACTGTTCAACGAGCCATTGGCGCCCGTGGCTGAGGCTTTACAACAACTGGCCAAACCGCCGGTGGTGGTGCAACCGGTGCCGGATAGTCCTCCGCAGAGCCCGCTGTTCGAGCAGTACGAAGAGAACCTGCACAAAAACGAGCAGCAGCAAAGGCTGGATCAGGCGCGCAGCAGCAGCAGCCGCAACCTGTCGAACCCCAAATGCCAGTTCTGGTTGCAACAGGACCAGACTGCACCGAGCGAAAAAAGCCGCGCCAACGTCCAGCAATTCTGCGATTGATCATGAACCTGACCATGCACAAGCCTACCGTCCACCAACTGATACTCGACAAGCTGCGGATCGATCTCGACATCGCCGAGCGTGCCGCGCAAACCGCTTACGAAACCGCGACCCACGAAGAAAACATCGCCGAGAACAAATACGACACTCTGGGTCTCGAGGCGTCATACCTCGCGGCCGGGCAGGCGAAGCGGGTCGAGGAGATCCGTCATTCACTGACGCTTTGCCAGAACCTGACGTTGCGCCCGTATGACGATCAGCGCGGTATCGAAGTCGGCGCCCTGCTCGGTCTCGCAGACGAAAAGGGACGTGAACAATGGCTGTTCCTGGCCCCCGACGCGGCGGGATTGAAGGTCGATCTGGTGGGGCAATGGATCACCGTCATCACCCCCCGCTCGCCGCTGGGCAAAAGCCTGCTGGGCAAGTTCGAAGGGGACGGGGTGGAGATTCTGGTGGCAGGTGCTCGGCAACAGTTTGCTGTTACCGAGGTGGTGTAGAAAGGGAGATTAATGGACCGGCAGTTCGACGCCGTCGAACAGCTCTTCCAATTCCTGCTTGTTGTGGCACTGGATGGCTTTGGCCATGACTTCGCGGGTCAGGTGCGGGGCGAACTTCTCGATGAAGTCGCACATGAAGCCACGCAGGAACGTGCCACGACGGAAACCGATTTTAGTAATGCTGGATTCGAACAAATCGCTGGCATCCAGCACGACCAGGTCGCTGTCGAGTTTGGCATCGACCGCCATTTTCGCCACGATGCCCACGCCCAGGCCCAGGCGAACGTAAGTCTTGATCACGTCGGCGTCGGCGGCGGTGAACACCACTTTCGGCGTCAGGCCGCGATGGCTGAACGCTTCGTCGAGTTTCGAGCGGCCGGTAAAACCGAACACATACGTCACGATCGGGTATTCGGCCAGGGCTTCGAGGGTCAACTTCGACAGCTTGGTCAGCGGGTGGCCCTGAGGCACGACCACGCAGCGGTTCCAGCGATAGCACGGCATCATCACCAGATCACCGAACAGCTCCAGCGCTTCGGTGGCAATGGCGAAATCCACGGTGCCGTCAGCGGCCATTTCGGCAATCTGCATCGGCGAACCTTGGTGCATGTGCAGGGCGACGTCCGGGTATTGCTTGATGAAATTGCTGATCACCGGTGGTAATGCATAACGCGCCTGGGTGTGCGTGGTGGCGATCGACAGGGTGCCTTTCTTCTCGTTGGAGAATTCCTGGGCAATCTGCTTGATGCTTTCAACCTTGCGCAGGATCTCGCCGGCGGTGGTGATGATGCGCTCGCCGGCCGGGGTGACGCGTGTCAGGTGCTTGCCGCTGCGAGCGAAAACCTCGACCCCCAATTCGTCTTCCAGCAGGCGGATCTGCTTACTGATGCCCGGTTGCGACGTGTAAAGGCTTTGGGCTGTAGCGGAAACGTTGAGGTCGTGGTGCGCCACTTCCCAGATGTAGCGCAATTGTTGAAGCTTCATATGAATCCCTCAAAGCAGGTAGACGCCACGGGCATCAGCGACGGTATATAACTATATTAATGGTTTGAAGAATAAATCTAGAACTTTTTTATCAAACTGCCACTATTCGTGTTCTGTGTCCTGCCTCGTGAATACGCTCCTCTTTTGACGAGTGGCTGTTGCTGCCAGGCAAGGCGCCGCGACGAGTCATAGCCCGCTATGGCGAGGAGCGGCAACGCAGCATGGCAGAAACAGACGCCGTCAAAAAGGAACAGTATTTGCGAGGCAGGACACTAACGATCCCCTTGGCGACGACGTTCCACCAGCGGCACCAGATAGACCGGTACCCGAGACAGTTGCAACACCCGCGCTGCAGTCCGCCCCAAAGGCGTTTCCGCGCCAGCACCATGGCTATGACTACCTACGATCAACAAATCCACGGAGAGTTTCTGCGCCTGGTCGAGAATCACCTGCGACGGGTCACCCTGAAGCACCCGTACCGCTTTAATTCGTTCCAGGTCGTGCTCCCCTTCGCCCCCCAGCTCTTCACGAAAGCTGTCGAGTACCCGCTGCTCGATATTGGCGATCACCGTATTCAGGCCCTGGCTGTGAAACTCGTTCAACGCCTGCTCATCGAGGTAACTCTGAAGCACCGATTCGGCGAACAACCCCATCGGTTCAACGGCGTGCACCACGTAGAGGTCGGCATTGAATGTTCGAGCCAGCGCCAAGGCATGTTGCATCACCAACGGTGCATACAGGCCGAGGTCGGTGGCATACAGCATCGAATGAATCATATGACCTCCTCGAGTGCCAACATGGCCGAGATTGATTCAGCTTAGCAGTGCCTTGGCGAGTACGACGTCCCGCGTAACGCGTTGAACCGGGGGCTTAAACCTTCTGCTCGTTGCTTATGCCATGGGGCACGTGACCGGTGGCGACCACCTCGCGGGCCAGCTCGCAGTGACCAGCCTGATCGTCGAAAAACACGTCGGCGGCAAACGCTTCGAGAAACGCCGATTTGGTCAGGCCGCCGAGAAACAGCGACTCGTCCAGACGAATGTCCCATTCGCGCAAGGTACGAATGACCCGCTCATGGGCCGGCGCCGATCGCGCAGTCACCAGCGCGGTGCGGATCGGACAGGCGTCATCGGGGAACTCGCGCTGCAACAGATTGAGGGCCGCAAGGAAGCCTTTGAACGGCCCACCGCGCAGCGGCTCGCGGGCGGCTTCGCGCTCGCTGGCCTGAAACGCTTCCAGACCACCGGACTGATAGACGCGTTCCGATTCATCGGAAAACAGCACCGCGTCACCATCGAAGGCAATGCGCAATTCATCACTGGCCGCACGGCTGGCGCCACCCGACAGAATGGTCGCCGCGGCGAACCCGGCATCCAGTGCACTGCGCACGTCTTCGGCATGCGTCGAGAGGAACAGGTCGCAGCCAAACGCCTTGAGGTACGGATAAGGACTGCGCCCGCCGACAAACGCCGCGCGGGAAATCGCCAAGCCATAGTGGTGGATCGAATTGAACACCCGCAGGCCGGTGTCGGCACTGTTGCGCGACACCAGGATCACTTCGACCCGGGCGCGGCCGAGGCGGGTGTTCAAGTTGAGGAGTTTTTGCACCAACGGGAATGCATCACCGGGCTCGAGGATTTCATCTTCGTGTTCGATCTGATATTGCCGATAGGCCTCGACGCCGCTCGACAGATAGACCTTGTGGCTTTCGCTCAGGTCGAACAGCGCACGCGAAGAAATCGCCAGCACCAGTTTGTCGTCGATCGTTTTTGCCATGCCCTTCTCCCCAAGGTTGATCGACTCAAGTGTTACGTCGATCGATAAAACTCAAACTGCGATACAAGGCTTCGATTCGCGGCAATTCGCATCCTGCCGCTTTGGCCGCCGCCAGGGGCCGGGCGTAAATCGCCTCCAGCTCCAGCGGTCGCTTGTGCAGAAAATCGTGGTACATGCTCGGCCAGTAGTCGGGCATTTTTTCGGTCACCGTGAACAGATGGTCGGCATATCCGGCCGGTACGTCGTGACCGCAAGCGAGTGCGCCTTGAACCACTTCAGCCATCAGAGCCTTGATCAGCTCCCGACTGTCGGCATCGGCCATCAATGGCGCAGTGCTCGCCCCAAGCAGCACCGACAGACCGTTGTAAGGGATATTCCAGACCAGCTTTTGCCAGCGCGCCTGATGCAGGTTCGCCATGACCTGGGAATCGATGCCGGCGGTGCGAAACAGCCGGGCGCCCTCCTCGACAATCGCCATGCGCGTCTGCTCATCGGCTGCTGGGCCACTGTGATAGCCAACATTCACTGCGCCGAGCGCCTGATGGGTGATGACACCTGGTCCGTCGCGATGGACGCAGATATAGCAGAGCCCACCGAGCACGTGCAGCGAATCGGGAAGCAACGCCCGCAAGCTGTCTTCGACTTCCAGACCGTTTTGCAACAGCAGCACCTTGGCATTCGGTGCCGCCGCTTGAACGATGGCCGGCGCCAGATCCGCATTGCTGGTGGTTTTTGCGCTGACCAGCAACCAGTCGCAGGGCGGCATGTCTTCGGCCGTCGAATAGGCCTGAACCGGATTCAACGTCAGCGCGCCGTGCACCGCACTGTCGAGTTGCAGTCCGTGCTCGGCAACGGCCGAAAACTCACTGCGCAATAGAAAATGCACATCGAAACCAGCACGCGCCAGCATCAACCCGTAGAACCCGCCGATCGCGCCGGTGCCGATAATACCGATTGTCGGTTTGGTCACTGCCCCCATCATGGCAACTCCTCTGCAATTCGACTCAACGCCTGACCCACGGCTTCATTGAGCTCGGTGCGGGTCAGGCGCGATTTTAGCGCCCCGAAGAATTCACCGTCGCGCACCACAAACAGCGCCGGCAAGTAAAAGACCTGATAACGCTCGACCACGCCGCCATTGTTCCCCGCGTCAATCCAGCACAGTCGATCAACGTTCAGATCGAGTCGTGGCAACTGCTCACGGGCAAAACGGCAACTGGCGCAGCCGACACTGGTGAAAATAACCAGCGACACACCGCTCATCGCCAGCAGCCGTTGGTCGGCGTCGAAATCATCCAGCTCCGATTCGACCACTATACTGGGGGAAACAATGTCAGATGGCCGACACATGGAGTCCGTGTTCATGGGACGTTTTATTCCTCACCCTGACGATGTGCCCGTCGAATTAACATTGCTCAAACCTGAGTGTATTTCGCGGCAACAGCTGCACACTATCAGCCTCGGGGGCATGGCTTGCAATTATCACCGGGCGTGGCGCCACGGTACGGCGCTGGAAGTGCGCATGCCCACCTTAAACCCCGACATACGTTTTCTGGGCTATGTGGCCTGGTGCCTGCGGCGCAAGCGCGGCTATCTGGTAGGCATCGCTTTTGTTGACGAGCAGATGATGTTCAGTGCCCGAATGGGCGAGCAAGTGTGCCAGATCGAGCGTTACTGCCGCCTGCATGACGCGCACGACGACCTGCAGGAAACTCAAGCCCTGGCCCTCGAATGGGTCCAGGAGCACGCCGATGAGTTCTCTCACGACACGGTTCGCAGGGTATTTGCACAGGCTGTGCTGGATTAAACCGGCGTCTGCCCATTGTCGAGCCACGGTGTAACGCGCTAAGGTTCTGCTCCCCGACGCGATTAATTTGCTGTGCTCCGCCGCGCGGGTTCGCTGGCGGCCGGCACCCGTGACCTGACGAGTAAACGATGGCTGATTTACCGATCAACGACCTAAACGTCGCCTCCAACGAGACCCTGATCACTCCCGATCAGCTCAAGCGTGATATCCCACTGAGCGACGCTGCCCTGCGCACCGTCACCAAGGGCCGCGAAGTCATTCGCAACATTCTTGATGGCACCGACCACCGCCTCTTTGTTGTCATCGGGCCTTGCTCGATCCACGACATCAAGGCTGCCCACGAATACGCCGAGCGCCTGAAGGCGCTTGCGGCCGAAGTGTCCGATACCCTGTATCTGGTCATGCGCGTGTATTTCGAGAAGCCACGCACCACCGTCGGCTGGAAAGGTTTGATCAACGATCCGTACCTGGACGACTCCTTCAAGATTCAGGACGGTTTGCACATCGGCCGAAAGTTGTTGCTGGACCTGGCCGAGATGGGCCTGCCGACCGCGACCGAAGCCCTCGACCCGATCTCCCCGCAGTACTTGCAGGACCTGATCAGCTGGTCGGCCATCGGTGCGCGCACCACAGAATCCCAGACTCACCGTGAAATGGCTTCCGGCCTGTCCTCGGCAGTCGGCTTCAAGAACGGCACCGACGGCGGCCTGACCGTAGCGATCAACGCACTGCAATCGGTTTCCAGCCCGCACCGTTTCCTCGGTATCAACCAGGAAGGTGGCGTGTCGATCGTCACCACCAAAGGCAACGCCTACGGTCACGTGGTATTGCGCGGTGGCAACGGCAAACCGAACTACGATTCGGTCAGCGTCGCACTTTGCGAGCAAGCGTTGAACAAGGCGAAGATCAAGCCGAACATCATGGTCGATTGCAGTCACGCCAACTCCAACAAGGACCCGGCCCTGCAACCGCTGGTGATGGAGAATGTCGCCAACCAGATCCTCGAAGGCAACCAGTCGATCATCGGCCTGATGGTCGAAAGTCATCTGAGCTGGGGCTGCCAGGCGATTCCAAAAGACCTCGCCGACCTGCAATACGGCGTATCGATCACCGATGCCTGCATCGACTGGTCTGCTACCGAAAATACCTTGCGCAGCATGCACGCCAAGCTCAAGGATGTGCTGCCAAACCGTGATCGCACCTGATCACCGCTTTTCGCGCACAAAAAAAACGCCGGGCTTAACCCGGCGTTTTTTTATGTGTACGGTTTACTGGCTCAGTTTGGCCGCATGCCGCTGGTGACGCTCCATGTAACGCTCCACGTAGGAACACGATGGAATGACGGTGTAGCCCATTTCCTCAGCGTACTCCAGCGCCTTCTCGGTCAAGGCTGCCGCAATGCCACGACCACGCAGTGCGTTGGGCACGAAGGTGCGATAGATATCCAGGGTCTGTTTCCCCAGATCCATATAGGTCAGGTAGGCACGATGACCGTCCACATTGGTCTCGAACTGATGACCAGCCTGGTCATGGTGGATGGACAACGCCTCGCTCATCACTACTCCTCGCGGGTCTGGAATTCTGACCCCTACCTTACCGATGTTTTTCCGGCGAAGAAACATCTACGCCACCCCGTGCCTGAGTGGACACCGAGAAGAGCCGCACCCATCTCGCGCAACCGAGCACGTATCAAATAGTAGGCACCATTGGCAGAAATGCTCAAGGTACGCTCGTCATCACACGGGTTGGCGGGTGCTGCTCCGGGTTACGCAGAGACGGCTCGACCAAGATCTCTGAAGGTCGATAGCCTGAACATTGCCGGATGTTGAGACTTAAGACGAGCGCCCTTTGTTAAAGTCACCTGAACATGGAGAAAGATATGAGAGGCGCCACGCAAAATCCGAACAAAAGTGTAGACGAATCCATCTAGACAGACTTTAGCCGAGACTCGGAAAAGAGCTGTGAGCGCGCGGAACCTTTCTTCGGCGGCTCGCTCAGTTCGGGCCTCCCAGCTGGATATTTTTTAAACAATGCAGTTAAAAGTTGCTCGAAAAAGAATCAACGCCTACAATTTTTTTTGCTTCTTGCTATACGTCAGTTTACTTACGACAAGTAATGGGTAGTATGTACGCCGGCTATTTCCTCACTCTGAGGAGACAGCTACTTAATAGAAAGTCCTTGAAGGGGAACACGATGAACAACGTTCTGAAATTCTCTGCTCTGGCTCTGGCCGCAGTTCTGGCTACCGGTTGCAGCAGCGTATCGAAAGAAACAGAAGCACGTCTGACAGCTACTGAAGACGCAGCTGCTCGCTCCCAGGCTCGTGCAGACGAAGCTTACCGTAAAGCTGATGAAGCTCTGGCTGCTGCTCAAAAAGCACAACAGACTGCTGACGAAGCTAACGAGCGTGCTCTGCGCATGCTGGACAAAGCTAGCCGCAAGTAATAATCCTTAGGGATTGTTATCAAGCCGACCCATTTTTTGGGTCGGCTTTTTTATTGCCCGGCGTTTTGTCCAGGCCATAAAAAACCCGCCGGCGCAGTCAGCGTCGGCGGGTTCTGTTCAAGCATTACTGCAGCGGGTCGATCGGTGCACTCGTCACCATCGGCGCCGAGGAATTCGGCACTCCGATTTCCACCGGCAGGCCATCTTCGGCGGCAACCACGTCGCGGACCACATCCCAGTTCATACGCAGGTTGTTGGTGATGTCCTCACGCTTGAGCATCGCGTTGATCACCGCGGTGTGCTTGTCGACCACAGAGGGGTTGCCCTTGTCGTCCAGCGGCGTGTGCGCTTCCAGATACACCTTGCCGCCACTGACACCGAACTTGTACGGGTCGCTGATAATACGCACCGACGTCCCAACCGGAACCATGCCGGCCATCTCCAGCACGTTGTTGTTGAACATGCGGAAGCAACCATGACTGGTGCGCATGCCAATGCCGAACTTCTTGTTCGAACCGTGGATCAAGTAGCCCGGAGTGCCCAGCGTGAACTTGAACGGCCCCAACGGGTTGTCCGGACCGGCCGGCACCACGTTCGGCAGCGGATCGCCGTCAGCGGCGTGCTCGGCCTTGATCGACGCTGGTGGGGTCCAGGTCGGGTTCGGCGTCTTGGCGATGATGCTGGTATGGGCAATCGGCGAGCCCCAGCCTTCACGGCCGATACCCAGCGGGAAGGTGTACACCACGTTCCGGCCTTTCGGGAAGTAATAGAGGCGGTACTCGGCCAGGTTGATGACGATGCCTTCACGCGGGCCCGGTGGCAGGATGAAGCGCGTCGGCAGCACCACTTCGGTGCCAGCGCCCGGCAACCATGGATCGACGCCAGGGTTGGCCGCGACCATTTCCGAATAGCCCAGATCGTAGGTGGTGCCAAGGTCGGCGAAGGTGTCTTCGTACTTGGCCTTGATCACCTGGACCTGACCGATGATGTCTTCACCGGGCGGTGGCAGGGGCAGCTCCAATGCTGCTACGGGACCCGCCACACAGAGGGCGGCGAGAGACAGGTAGCGGGTGACGGCAGGAAAGCGCGGCAACATCCGGAAAATCCTTCGCATGATCGACAAGGGTATTAAAACGGGATTGTACACCGGCGCCTGGAAAATCGGGGAGTTGACCGATAGCAAGCAATGTATCGGGTACTAAAGCTCGAAACGCAGCTCAGGCCAGATCGGCGATGTACCGCGTTTTTGCGATTCCAGAATGGCCCGGCACAGCGAGCACAGGCGCTGGTCCTGGAACACTCGGCGTTCGACGCTCGACCAGCGCGGTTGTGCTGGCAGCAGGCTGCCGCATAAGGTCCGGTCCGCCGAGCCGCCCAGCTCCAGCTGACGGGTCACCAGATGTACCCGCACTTCCTGGCAGGCGAACAGATCCAGCTGTTCGTCAGGCTCGATCAGTTGATAAGCAAAAAGGGACCAGGCAGGACGTGGCATCGGGGGCTCCAAATCGGGGCGCCACCTTAGCCGAAACACCGCCGCTAGAAAAGCGTCAAAGCAACGGTTTCAGTGTCGGCCAGACATTTTCCAGCAACTTGTCCTGAGCCCCGGCAGCCGGGTGCAAGCCGTCGGCTTGCATCAAGTCCGGGTGACCGCCCACGCCGTCGAGAAAAAACGGCACCAACGGGATCTTTTTCTCGTTGGCCAGCGTGCTGTAGACCTTCGCGAAGGCCTCGGTATAACGAACGCCGTAGTTGGGTGGCAATTGCATGCCGAGCAGCAGCACCTTGGCGCCACTGGCGCGGGAGCTGTCGATCATCGCCGCAAGGTTTTGTTGCAATTGCGTTGGCAGCAATCCGCGCAGGCCATCGTTGCCGCCCAACTCGAGGATTACCAACTCAGGCTTATGCTCTGCAAGCAGCGCGGGCAGGCGCGCCTGGCCTCCGGCACTGGTGTCGCCGCTGATGGACGCGTTGACCACTTTATCGTCGAAACCTTCGCGCTTGAGCCGTTGCTCGAGCAGGGAGACCCATCCCAACCGGGTATCCAGCCCGAAACCCGCGCTGATACTATCGCCAACGATCAGGACTGTACCCGCCGCTGCGTTCTGGGCCATGCACATCAAGGCCAGGCCAGCACTCAAAAACCACACACGCATCGGATTCTCCATGGGCGCAAGTATTCTCACCGCGAAGAACCTCAGCAAAGTGGTTCCCAGCGCGGAAGGTGAACTGACTATCCTGCACGAACTCAGCCTGGAACTGAACAAGGGCGACAGCCTGGCCATTGTCGGCGCCTCCGGTTCCGGCAAATCCACCCTCCTCGGCCTGCTCGCCGGCCTCGACCTGCCGAGCAGCGGCGACGTCACCCTCGCAGGGCAAACCCTGAGCGATCTCGACGAAGACCAGCGCGCGCGCATCCGGGCCGAGCATGTCGGTTTTGTGTTCCAGTCCTTTCAGCTGCTCGACAGTCTCAACGCCCTGGAAAACGTCATGCTGCCGCTGGAACTCGACGGCCGCAAAGACGCCCGTGAACGCGCCACCGAGCTGCTGCAACGGGTCGGCCTGGGCCAGCGGCTGACCCATTCGCCACGCCAACTTTCGGGTGGCGAACAGCAGCGCGTGGCGATCGCCCGTGCGTTTGCCGCCGAACCCGATGTGCTGTTTGCCGACGAACCCACCGGCAACCTCGACAGCCACACCGGCGAGCGCATCAGCGATCTGCTGTTCGAACTCAACCAGGAACGCGGCACCACCCTGGTGCTGGTGACCCACGACGAACGCCTGGCACATCGCTGCCGGCGCCTGATCCGCCTTGAAGCCGGCCTGCTGGTCGCCCCTCTGGAGCCTTGATGGCACGCCTGCCACTGCTGCGCCTGTTCAGTCTTGCCATCCGCCAACTGCTGCGCGACGCCCGCGCCGGCGAGTTGCGGGTTTTATTCTTTGCCTTGCTGGTGGCTGTCGCGGCGAGCACCGCCATCGGTTACTTCGGTGCCCGCCTGAACGGCGCCATGATGCTGCGCGCCACCGAGTTTCTCGGCGCTGACCTGTTGCTGGAAGGCAGTTCGCCGGCACGGCCCGAACAGATCAAAAGCGGCACGGAGCTGGGTCTCGAACACGCTCAAGTGGTGGAGTTCTCCAGCGTCATCGCCACTGACAACGGCATTCAGCTGTCCAGTATCAAAGCCGCCGATGAGGTTTACCCACTGCGCGGTGAACTGAAAAGTGCCCCGGCGCCCTTTGCCCCGGAAGAACCCGGCGGCGGACCGAAACCCGGTGAAGCCTGGGTCGAAGCGCGACTGCTGACCGCGCTGAATTTGAAGATTGGCGACAGCATCGATGTTGGCATACGAACCCTGAAGCTGGCGCGAGTGCTGACCTACGAACCGGACCGCGCCGGCAACTTCTACAGCCTCACGCCGCGAGTATTGATCAACCTCAGCGACCTCGCGGCGACGGGTGTGGTGCAACCCGGCAGCCGGGTCAGTTACCGCGAACTCTGGCGCGGTAAAGCCGAGGCGCTGGAAACCTATCGTCAATTGATCAAACCCGGCCTGGCCCCCAACCAGCGTTTGCAGGATGCCCGCGATGGCAACCGACAGATTGGCGGCGCATTGGGCAAGGCCGAGCGTTACTTGAACATGGCCAGTCTGGTCGCGGTTCTGCTGTCCGGTGTAGCAGTGGCGCTGTCGGCGACGCGCTTCGCCACCCGCCGATTCGATGCCAGTGCATTGCTGCGTTGTCTGGGGCTGTCCCGGCGGGAAACCATGGTGCTGTTCAGTTTGCAACTGACAGTGCTCGGACTGCTCGCCAGTATCAGCGGCGCCCTCATCGGCTGGTTCGCGCAGCTGGGTTTGTTCGCGCTGCTGCATGATTTATTGCCGACCGACGTTCCGCCGGGCGGTCTGTTTCCAGCCATCGCCGGGATCGGCACCGGGCTGGTGGCGCTGGCCGGTTTTGCCTTGCCACCACTGGCTGCACTGGGTCGCGTTCCGCCATTGCGGGTATTACGTCGGGACATGTTGCCGATTCCTTCCAGCACCTGGATGGTTTACGGCGCGGCATTGGGCGCCCTTGGGTTGATCATGTGGCGTCTGAGCCTGGACCTGGTGTTGACCTTCGCCCTGCTCGGTGGCGGTGTGATCGCGGCGTTGGTGCTTGGCGGTTTGCTGTTGCTGCTTCTGAAGAGTCTGCGCCGAATGCTGGCGCGCGCCTCTTTACCATGGCGCCTCGGACTGGGCCAATTGCTGCGTCATCCGCTGGCGGCAGCGGGACAATCCCTGGCGTTCGGTTTGATTCTGCTGTCCATGGCGCTGATCGCATTGCTGCGGGGCGAGTTGCTGGACACCTGGCAGAACCAGCTACCGAAAAACGCGCCTAACTATTTCGCGCTTAACATTCTGCCGGCGGACAAACAGGCGTTCATCGATCGCCTGATCAAACTGTCGGCGCAATCGGCGCCGCTATACCCGGTGGTACCTGGACGGCTGATCAGCGTCAACGGCGAGCCGGTACAGGAAATCGTCAGCAAGGATTCGGCCGGTGATCGAGCGATCCAGCGCGACCTGAGCCTGACCTGGGCGGCGGATTTGCCGGCGGGCAACAAACTCACGGCGGGCAACTGGTGGGCCGAACAGACGCCGGACGAGATTCCCGGCGTATCGGTGGAAGGCAAAGTCGCCGAAAGCCTGAAACTCAAGCTGGGCGATCACCTGGTGTTCACCGTCGGCGGGGCCAATCGGGAAGCGAAAGTCACCAGCCTGCGAGACATCAACTGGGACAACTTCCAGCCTAACTTCTTCATGATCTTCCAGCCCGGCACGCTGAAGGATCTGCCGGCGACCTACCTGACCAGTTTTTATCTGGCGGCGGGTCATGATCAGCAGATCGTGGATCTGTCGCGGGCCTTCCCGGCGGTGACCATTCTGCAAGTCGAAGCCTTGCTCGCACAGCTGCGCAGTATCCTCGGTCAAGTCACCCTGGCGGTGGAATACGTGCTGTTGTTCGTGTTGGCGGCGGGGATGGCAGTGTTGTTTTCAGGCTTGCAGGCGACGCTCGATGAACGTATTCGCCAAGGCGCATTGTTGCGAGCGCTGGGGGCTGAGCGCCAATTGTTGGTCAAGGCCCGGCGGATCGAGTTTGGTTTGCTTGGGGCGGTCAGTGGATTGTTGGCCGCGCTGGGCTCGGAACTGGTGAGTTTGGTGCTCTACCGCTACGCCTTCGACCTGCCCTGGCATCCGCATCCGTGGTTGTTGATACTGCCGTTGATCGGCGCCGTGCTGATCGGTGGTGCCGGTGTATTCGGCACTCGTCGGGCCTTGAACGCCAGCCCACTGACAGTCCTGCGCGAGGGTTGATAGACTCAAACACTCTCGTTCACAAGAACCCAACCACAAGAAGTTGCCATGAGCCGTTATCGCCCTCCCCGCACCGCTGGCACCGCGCTGATCACCCCCGAAGGTGAAGCGCGGATGCGGGCCGAGTTTCATGAGCTCTGGCATGTTCGGCGGCCGCAGGTCACACAGTCGGTCAGCGAGGCTGCGGCACAGGGCGATCGCTCGGAAAACGCCGAATACACCTACGGCAAAAAGATGCTGCGCGAGATCGACAGCCGCGTGCGCTTTCTCACTAAACGGCTGGAAGCGCTCAAGGTCGTCAGTGAGAAGCCCAGCGATCCGAACAAGGTCTATTTCGGCGCCTGGGTGACGATCGAAGACGAGGACGGCAAAGAGTCGCGCTATCGCATCGTCGGGCCGGACGAACTGGACCTGAAGCAGGGCCTGATCAGTATCGACTCACCGCTGGCTCGCGCCCTGATCGGCAAGGCGCTGGACGCGGAAGTTAGGGTCCAGACACCGACCGGCGAGCAATGCGTATATATCGTGGCGATCGACTATCTTTGAGCCGCAGCGTTCTAAGCTTCAGCGGCGTGTAATCAGCCCCTGCCGGGCCACGCGAGTCAGTTGTTTGATCACTTCGGGGGCATCCTCGAGACGGGGCGATTGAATCACCGCCAGATCGAAACTGTCGCTGGCAAATCGAGCCAGCGATTCACCGTCTTCGACAAATTGGATCAGGAAGGCGGCAGGCCCACCGGTGCGACGTGGCCAGCCATCGAGATAACGCAAGAGTGTCGGCTGATGTTTGCCGCCAAGCAGGATTTTGGGATTGCGCTGGGTGAGATGTGCCGTGATCGGCGCGGGGCGTACAACAGGGCTTAATGCATTCATCGTGTCGTGTCTCTGCCTCAAAAGTCTGCATGGCAGGTGAGAGGCAACACCGAACCAGCGCTTTAGCGGTATTTCGAAGCCTGAATCAAGCTTCTATCGGCAACTGAATGAGTCACCTGGCGCCCCGCAAGTAGCTGTTTAAATCGGCGCATGGGCAGCATCCTAGAGAAGCTGACCGGACAGTGTCAAGAATGACGCACAACAAAAAAGGTTCGCGCAATGCGAGCCTTTTTTGTTGAGACAGAACGGTTAGCCGGCGATGGCGCGGTCAGCCGAGAGCTTGCCGGCGCCTTCAATCAGCACCGCAATGCTGCCGCCGAGCAGGGCCAGGGCGAATTCATAACCGTTGTTGGCCATGAACAGACCGTTATGGATGTGCACCGAGAAGATTGCCACCAGCGAAAGAAAGGTCAGACCGAGCGCTGCCGGGCGAACCAACAAGCCGATGATCAAGGCCAGACCGGCGAAAAACTCGGTACCACCCGCCAGCGTCGCCATCAGGTAGCCCGGTGCCAGACCGATGCTCTCCATGTACTGCGCGGTGCCGGCCAGACCGTAACCACCAAACGCCCCGAAGAGTTTCTGCGAGCCGTGGGCAGCGAAGACGATGCCGACGAAGATCCGCAGAACGGTCAGGCCGTAGCCAGCGCGGGTAAACAGTACCTTGTTGATCAGTGAGCTCATGCTGTGTCATCCATTGTCAGTGTGTGTTGGTTGGCCGCTATATTAATCAGTAAATCATATGATAAAAGCGCAATAAATTCGCCATAAGAATCAATTTATTCGATCATTTACGTGAGACAACTTTCTGCCCCTCGGGCTCCAACGACTCCCGCTCCCGATCGAACGCCAAGTAATACTTGTTCACGCTATTAACATAGCTGACAGGCGCCATCCCCACCTGCTCCATGGCAATGCGTTCGACCTGGAAGAACCACTGATTGGGATTCAAACCGCGCCGACGAGCCTCGGCACGCATGCCCTGAACCCGCTCCGGCCCCATGTTGTAGGCCGCCAGCACGAACGCCATGCGCTCTCGCTCGTTGAGTTTGGGACTGGCAAAGAACTTGCGCCGGATCATCGCCAGGTACTTGGCCCCGGCCTGCACATTAGCGTCGAGATTCTGAATGTTGTTGACCCCCACCCGCTGAGCTGCGGACGGGGTGATCTGCATCAGGCCGGTGGGGCCGCTGCCACTGCGGGCATTGGGTTGCAGGGACGATTCCTTGAACGCCAGTGCCGCCAGGTTCAGCCAGTCCATGCCTTGGGCTTCAGCGTGCTTCTGCAGCACCGGTCGAAGTTTTTCGAGGCGCTGCCGATCAGCCTTGGCCAATGGGTAGTGCACTTGATACAGGCGTCGATAGATCCGCAGGAACGCCACGTCTTGATCCGATGGTTTTTTGTAACCGGTCAGGAAGCGATTAATGCTCGCCCGCAACATTGAGGCGTCGCGGCGCACGAACCAGAATTCTTCGCCCGGTTCACTGATGAGCACCTGCCGATCGAGACGCAATTTGGGCAGGATCTTGCCCCAGCGTTCGGCAATGGGTTGTTCGACGATCGTCAGGTGAAAGATTCCGCCCTGGACCATCTCCAGCACGTCCTCGACTGCCAGACTGGGATCGACCCACTCGATTTTCACCGGTGGCAGCTTGTGCAGCGCGAGCTTTTGATTGATCTGACTGACCGCGTCCACGGCGGCACTGCCGGTCGGCAACGCCAGGGTTTTGCCAGAGAGTTGTTCGAGACGGGTGTAACGTCGCTCGCCTTTGATCCCCACCAGGACCAACGGGATGTTGCTGGCAATCGGCTCACTGGTGCTGACCGCGTGGCCCGGTTGCAGGTCGAGCAGTTCTCCCGGTGCGACAAGATCACCCTCGCCGCGCTGCAAAGCGCCGATCAGTTGATCCTTGGCTTTAGGAATGATCTTGAGGGTAATTTCCTGACCGTCACGGGCGTGACCGTTGAGGTATTGTTCGAAGGCGCGCAAACGGTGGTATTCAACACCGATGGCCTGGCCCTGGACTTCGCCGGAGCTGTTACGGCTCTGGTTGACCAGCACCCGAAGCACACGACTGCTGCGGATTTCCGCCAAGTCGCGCACTTTGCTCGAAGGCACGGCTTGCAGCGGCCCGGCCAGACGCGCGACCGCCGGCATCGGCAGCAGCAACGAACAACACAGCAGTAGCAAAACCGAGGGACGTGTCATCCACTCTCCAGAAAGAATACTGGGCCGATCTCAAGAATTTTCATGAAATCGAACGACAGAAACAGAGCGCCTTGAGCGCTGGCAACGTGCGAAAGACTGGCACAGTGATGGCACCTTAACCATCCCGACCTGTCTCGCGGCATCAAGAGACAGCTACAACTCATTGTAGTTCTTGGCTTTTCTTATAAATCTACAGCTCTGATATGCTTTCCGGCCTTTGGTCCGAGGTAGCACCATGCAACTCATCGATATCGGCGTCAACCTGACCAACCCCAGTTTTGCCGACAAACACCAGGCTGTACTCGACCGCGCCTACGCTGCCGGGATCTGCCAATTGGTGCTCACCGGCACCAGTGTCGAGGGCAGCGAGCAGGCTCTGGAGCTGTGCCAGCAACTGGACGAAACGGCTCAACGGCTGTTCGCCACCGCCGGCATTCACCCTCACTGCGCCAGCGACTGGAACGCCGACAGCGCCCAGCGTCTGCGCAGTTTGCTCAAGGAGCCGAACGTCGTGGCGGTGGGTGAATGCGGACTGGATTTCAATCGTGATTTCTCGCCGCGCCCGCAGCAGGAAAAAGTCCTCGAAGAGCATCTGGCGATGGCGGTCGAGCTGCAATTGCCGGTGTTCCTCCACGAGCGCGACGCCAGTCAGCGCTTGCTGGAAATCCTGCGTGATTACCGTGATCAGTTGCCGGCCGCCGTGGTGCATTGTTTCACCGGCGAAAAGAAGGCGCTGTTCAGCTACCTTGATCTGGATTTACACATCGGCATCACCGGCTGGATCTGCGACGAGCGCCGAGGCACGCATCTGCATCCGCTGGTGAAAGAGATCAAGCGGGGACGGCTAATGCTGGAGAGCGATGCGCCGTATCTGTTGCCGCGCAGCTTGCGCCCCAAGCCGAAGAATGGTCGCAACGAACCGGCGTATCTGACCGAAGTGTTGCGTGAAGTGGCGTTGCATCGTGGGGAGAGCGAGGAAGATCTGGCCGCTCACAGCACGGCGTGTGCGCGAGCATTCTATGGGTTACCTTCGGTTGATTGATGCAGCCTCGACGTTATCGCGAGCCTGATCCAGGCCCGCGATACAAGCCGGGGTTTAGTGACTGCTGCGCATCATCTCTTTAGGCACGTATTTGCCGATCTCGAACTTGCCGATCGCCGCGCGGTGCACTTCGTCCGGGCCGTCGGCCAGGCGCAGGGTGCGTTGCATCGCATACATGTAGGCCAGCGGGAAATCGTTGGAAACCCCTGCCCCGCCATGGATCTGGATCGCCCGGTCGATAACCCGCAAGGCCACGTTCGGTGCGACAACCTTGATCTGAGCGATTTCGCTCTTCGCCACCTTGTTGCCCACGGTGTCCATCATGTACGCCGCTTTCAAGGTCAGGAGCCGCGCCATGTCGATCTCCATCCGCGAGTCGGCGATCTTGTCGATGTTGCCGCCCAGACGGGCCAAGGGTTTACCGAACGCGGTACGGCTCACCGAACGTTTGCACATCAGTTCCAGTGCACGCTCGGCCATGCCGATCGAACGCATGCAGTGGTGAATCCGTCCCGGGCCAAGGCGACCCTGAGCGATTTCAAAACCGCGTCCTTCGCCCAACAAGACGTTTTCGTACGGCACCCGGACGTTTTCGAACAGCACTTCAGCGTGGCCGTGAGGTGCGTCGTCATAACCGAACACCGGTAGCGGACGAACGATCTTCACGCCTGGGGCATCCACCGGTACCAGAATCATCGAGTGCTGCGCATGACGCGGCGCGTCAGGATCGCTCAGGCCCATGAAGATCAGAATCTTGCAGCGTGGATCGCAGGCGCCTGAGGTCCACCATTTTTTGCCGTTGATCACCCATTCGTCGCCATCACGCATGGCGCGGGCGGCCATGTTGGTGGCGTCGGACGAGGCCACGTCCGGTTCAGTCATGGCGAACGCCGAGCGGATCTCGCCGCGCAGCAGCGGTTCGAGCCAGCGTTGCTTCTGTTCTTCGTTGGCGTAGCGCACCAGCACTTCCATGTTGCCCGTGTCTGGCGCGGAGCAGTTGAACGGCTCGGGGCCCAGCAGCGAGCGGCCCATGATTTCCGCCAACGGCGCGTATTCGAGGTTGGTCAAACCCGCACCGAGTTCGGACTCAGGGAGAAACAAATTCCACAGGCCTTCAGCCTTGGCCTTGAGTTTGAGCTCCTCCATGATTGCGGTCGGCTGCCAGCGATCGCCCTCGGCGACCTGGCGCTCGAATACCGCTTCGGCGGGATAAACGTAGGTGTCCATGAACGCGGTCACGCGCTCACGCAGTTCTTGCACCTTGGGCGAATAAGCGAAATCCATGGGCAGCTCTACCTTTTAACTGGGGTTTTGATGAGTTGTTCAGGTCATGCAATCGATGCTAGAACAGCTACGAAAATTTACCTAGCCTATTCTCGGCGTGTATTAACATTCATCACCGATATATGATCGGCTGATCGAGAGCCCCACAATAAGAGTGCAGCGCAATGAATCTGAGCAAGGTCGACCTCAACCTTTTCATCGTCTTCGACGCGATCTACACCGAAGCCAACCTGACTCGCGCCGGGCAGATTGTCGGCATTACTCAGCCGGCGGTCTCGAACGCTCTGGCCCGTCTGCGCGAGACCTTCAATGACCCGTTGTTCGTGCGCACCGCTCAGGGCATGGTCCCGACGCCGATGGCCCAGAACATTATCGGGCCGGTGCGTAACGCCCTCTCCTTGCTGCGGGTGTCGGTGCAGGAAAGCCGCATTTTCAACCCGTTGCAGGCGGTCAAGACCTATCGCATCAGCATGACCGACCTCACCGAAGCGGTGATCCTGCCGCCACTGTTCCAGCGTCTGCGGCGCCTGGCGCCGACGGTGATCATTGAAAGCTTTCTGTCCAAGCGCCGCGAAACCACCAAGGAACTGGCGGCCGGGCGTCTCGATTTCGCGGTGGATGCGCCGCTGAACACTGACCCGCAAGTGCGCCACGTCAAATTGATGGAAGACCGTTACGTCTGCGCCATGCGCAAAGGCCATCCGCTGGCGGGCAAAGAGAAGTTCACCCTCGATGATTATCTGTCGCTGACTCACATTCACATTTCCAGCCGCCGTAGTGGTCTGGGCCATGTCGACCTGGCCTTGGGCAAAATGGGCATTCAGCGCAAAATCGCCCTGCGTTCCCAGCACTACTTGATGGCGTCCCAAGTGCTGCAGCAGACCGACATGGTCATGACCGTGCCGGAACGCTTCGCCCGTCGCCATGACCTGTACTCGGTGAACCTGCCGGTCAACGATGTGCCGCCGGTGGAAACCCACCTCTATTGGCACGAAAGCACTGATCAGGACCCGGCCAACCGCTGGATGCGCGAGCAGATGATCGAGTTGTGCCAGCAGGTGACGGCACATGAGAAGAAGCTCGACAAAGTGTAGGAATCATCTGATAGACGGAGGATCAGGGCGCGATGCTTGACGTAAACGTCAACCTGCCTTTAGCTTAGCGCCATGACCTTTTTCGAGCGCGCCCATGAGCAGCCAGACCTATAGCATTTCCGACCTCGCCCGCGAGCTCGACATCACCACCCGGGCCATCCGCTTTTATGAAGAGCAAGGCCTGCTCAGCCCCGAGCGACGCGGTCAGGAGCGCATCTACTCGCCCCGCGACAAGGTCAGCCTGAAGCTGATCCTGCGGGGCAAGCGCATTGGTTTCTCCCTGGCCGAATGCCGCGAGCTGATCGAACTCTACGACCCCACCGGTGGCAATCAGAAACAGCTGCAAACCATGCTGACCAAAATCGCCGAACGTCGTGAACAGCTGGAGCAGCAGATGCTCGACATCGAACAGATGAAGCTGGAACTGGACACCGCTCAGGAGCGTTGCACCCAGGCGCTGGAACAGACCATCAAGAGCCAGGAAGTGGTTCAGTAATCGTACGAAATGATCGTTCCCACGCTCTGCGTGGGAATGCAGCCCGTGACGCTCCGCGTCACATCCAGAAGCGGACGCAGAGCGTCCATTGAGGCATTCCCACGCAGAGCGTGGGAACGATCCCTAACTGACAGGTGAATTCTTATGTCCCTTCCCGCCCACGTACGCCTGGTCGAAGTCGGCCCACGCGACGGTCTGCAAAACGAAGCTCAACCCATCAGTGTTGCGGACAAGGTGCAACTGGTCGACGCGCTGACCGCCGCCGGTCTCGGCTATATAGAAGTCGGCAGTTTCGTCTCGCCCAAATGGGTGCCGCAGATGGCCGGCTCTGCTGAGGTCTTCGCGCAAATCCAGCGCAAGCCTGGCGTGACCTATGGTGCACTTGCCCCCAACCTGCGCGGGTTTGAAGACGCCATTGCGGCCGGGGTCAAGGAAGTCGCGGTGTTCGCTGCGGCGTCGGAAGCGTTTTCCCAGCGCAACATCAATTGCTCGATCAGCGAAAGTCTGGAGCGCTTCGTGCCTATCATGGACGCCGCCAGGCAACAGGGTGTCAGCGTGCGCGGTTACGTGTCCTGTGTGCTGGGCTGCCCCTACGAAGGTAACGTCGCGCCTGCGCAAGTCGCGTGGGTCGCCCGCGAGCTCTACGCGATGGGCTGCTATGAAGTTTCCCTGGGCGACACCATCGGCATCGGCACCGCTGGCGCAACCCGCAAGATGTTCGAGGTGGTGTCGGCCGACGTACCCCGTGAAAAACTGGCCGGGCACTTCCACGACACTTATGGTCAGGCCATGGCCAACATCTACGCCAGTCTGCTGGACGGCATCTCGGTGTTCGACAGTTCCATCGCCGGCCTCGGCGGCTGCCCGTACGCCAAGGGCGCCAGCGGTAACGTCGCTACCGAAGACGTGGTTTACCTGCTCAATGGCCTGGGTATCGAGACCGGTATCGACCTGGACGCCTTGATTTTGGCAGGTCAGCAAATTTGCACGGTGCTGGGACGTCCGACCGGTTCGCGCGTGGCCAAGGCTCGCAGCGCACAGTGAGGCCTCGGGGTGTTACCGCTGCCTCTGGAACGTGGGCAAAAGCGAGTAACACGGAAACAAATTGTCGCGCCTTGATTGAACGTAAAATCCTACAAAATTTCAAGCCGTTGATTTTAAAGACTTTTATAAAGTTGGCACGGCTTCTGCTATCTCTATTGCATAACAAGAACAAAAAAAGCGGCAACCTAATAAAAATAAGACGTAACGACTCTGACATAACAAAAACAACACGGCAGAGACGCAGCTAACAGATTTTTTTGGAGAGGATGTGCTTTTCAGGGTGCTTTTCGGAGTAACCCGCAACCGGGCAGAGAACAATAAAACTACCTTCAGGTAGCTCCCGAACTGGTTGGATCGCTTAGCGAAAAAGTAGATCAGCGCTCAAAAAAATACGTTTGCTCTTGATCCCGGATGGGGATCGACAAAAACAGCGGTAAAGGGTCACGGTTTCTAAAAACAAAAACAGACCGCCCCTCAATAATAAAAAAAGAGCACGCGCAACGACAAAATTAAAGGGGAGCTTCGGCTCCCCTTTGTGCTTTCTGGCGTTTGTAATTTCCAGCGCCGTCCTCTGTGGGAGCGAGCTCGCTTCTCACAGGGGATTATCGTCAGATGGTATTGGTTTGCAGCTCCTCGATACTGATCTCGCGCATTCGAAACTTCTGAACTTTCCCCGTCACCGTCATCGGAAATTCCTCGACGAACTTAAAGTAACGCGGTGTCTTGAAGTGCGCGATGCGTTCCTTGCACCAGGCTTGCAGCTCCTGCTCGGTGGCGCTGTGGCCCGGATGGAATTTGATCCAGGCGACAATCTCTTCGCCATAACGCGAACACGGAATCCCGATCACCTGCACATCGGCTACCGCCGGGTGGGTAAAGAAAAACTCTTCCAATTCCCGTGGGTAAATGTTCTCACCGCCGCGGATGATCATGTCCTTGTTACGCCCGGCAATGCACACGTAGCCTTCGTCGTTCATGCTCGCCAGATCACCGGTGTGCATCCAGCCGGCCTGGTCGATCGCTTCCGCGGTGCCTTGCGGGTTGTTCCAGTAACCGAGCATCACGCTGTAACCGCGCGTGCACAGTTCACCGACAGTGCCCCGCAACACCAGGTTGCCCGCCTCGTCGATGATCTTGCTTTCCAGTTGCGGCTGGGTGCGGCCGACGGTGGTGACGCGCAATTCCAGTTCGTCTGACGGACCGGTCTGCAACGACACCGGACTTGTTTCCGTCATGCCGTAGGCAATCTGCACTTCGCTCATGTGCATGTCACTGATGACCCGGCGCATCACCTCGATCGGACACGTCGCCCCGGCCATGATCCCGGTACGCAGGCTCGACAGATCGAAATCGGCGCGTTTGGGTTGATCGAGCATGGCGATAAACATCGTCGGCACACCGTAGAGTGCAGTGGCCTTTTCTTCGGCGACAGTGGTCAGGGTCAGCAGCGGATCGAAGGCATCGTTGGGGTAAATCATGGTGCTGCCGTGGGTCATGCAACCGAGGTTGCCCATGACCATGCCGAAGCAGTGATACAGCGGCACCGGGATGACCAGACGATCACTCGCGGTCAACCCGAGGCTTTCGCCGACCATGTAACCGTTGTTGAGAATGTTGTAGTGACTGAGGGTCGCGCCCTTCGGAAAACCGGTGGTACCGGAGGTGTACTGGATGTTTACCGCCTGGTCGAAATGCAGACTGTCCTGACGTTCGCTCAACTGCTCTGTCGACACGCTCCTCGCGAGATCAGCTAATTGCGACCATGGCAGGAAACCCGATGGCGGCTGTGCATCTAGACTGATGACACCACGCAGCTCTGGCAGTCGTTCGCTTTGCAACTTTCCGATGGATTGCTCAGCCAGCTCGGGAATGAGGCCTTGCAGCATCCCGTGATAGTCGGAGGTCTTGAAAGCGCCTGCGCAAACCAGCCATTGGCAACCGGATTGCTTCAACACGTATTCAAGTTCGGAACTGCGATAGGCCGGGTTGATGTTGACCAGAATCACGCCGATTTTCGCGCTGGCGAACTGGCTGATACACCACTGGGCGCAGTTCGGTGCCCAGATACCCAGACGATCACCGGTCTGCAAACCCAGCGCCAACAGCGCTTTGGCATGCAGGTCCACGGCTTGGGCCAGTTGCTTCCAGGTGTACCGCAACTGTTGATGGCGCACGACCAGCGCCTCCCCGGTCGGATACTGCGCGACGGTATTATCGAATGCCTGGCCGATGGTCATCGCCAGCAAGGCTTTGTCCTGGGCACCACGGGTATAGCTGCGCGGCGGGCTTGCACTGGGTTGATCCATGACGACCCCTATTGTCTTTATTGTAGGAGCGAGCGGTGCGGCGATCCGACTTGCCCGCGATGGGAGCACTGCGGTGTAACTATACGACCGCGTTATCGTTCTTCGCGAGCAAGCTTTGCTCCTACAGTCGCTCAAGTTGACGTTAACGTAAAGGGTGATTGACAGCCATCCGTCACAGGCTTACGTTAACGTAAAGGTGAGAGCCAAATCACTGCCCTCCCTACCTACAAAAAAGCCAAAAGGTGACCCATGAGCTACCCATCCCTGAACTTTGCCCTCGGTGAAACCATCGACATGCTGCGTGATCAGGTTCAGTCCTTCGTCGCCAAAGAGATCGCACCACGCGCCGCTCAGATCGACATCGACAACCTCTTCCCCGCCGACCTGTGGCGTAAATTCGGTGACATGGGCCTGCTGGGCGTCACCGTGCCGGAAGAGTATGGCGGCGCTGGCCTGGGTTACCTGGCCCACGTGGTGATCATGGAAGAAATCAGCCGTGGTTCGGCCTCGGTCGCCCTGTCCTACGGCGCGCATTCCAACCTCTGCGTCAACCAGATCAACCGCAACGGCAATCACGAGCAGAAAACCAAATACCTGCCGAAGCTGATCAGCGGCGAGCACATTGGCGCCCTGGCCATGAGCGAACCGAATGCCGGCTCCGACGTGGTGTCGATGAAACTGCGCGCCGACAAATGCGGCGATCACTACGTCCTCAACGGCAGCAAAACCTGGATCACCAACGGCCCTGACGCCAACACCTACGTGATCTACGCCAAGACTGACCTGGAAAAAGGGCCTCACGGCATCACCGCGTTCATCGTTGAACGTGATTCCAAAGGCTTTAGCCGCAGCAACAAATTCGACAAGCTCGGCATGCGCGGTTCAAACACCTGCGAGCTGTTCTTCGATGACGTCGAAGTGCCGGAAGAAAACATCCTCGGCGTGCTCAATGGCGGCGTGAAGGTGCTGATGAGCGGCCTCGATTACGAACGCGTTGTTCTGTCCGGCGGCCCGACCGGGATTATGCAGGCCTGCATGGACCTCATCGTTCCGTACATCCACGACCGCAAGCAGTTTGGCCAAAGCATCGGTGAATTCCAGCTGATCCAGGGCAAGGTCGCCGACATGTACACCCAACTCAATGCCAGCCGTGCCTACCTTTATGCGGTAGCGCAAGCGTGCGAACGCGGCGAAACCACCCGCAAGGATGCCGCCGGTGTGATCCTTTATAGCGCCGAACGCGCCACACAAATGGCCCTCGACGCGATTCAGATTCTCGGTGGCAACGGCTACATCAACGAATTCCCGGCCGGGCGTCTGCTGCGTGACGCCAAGCTGTACGAAATCGGCGCCGGCACCAGTGAGATCCGTCGCATGCTGATCGGTCGCGAACTGTTCAACGAAACCCGCTAAACGGAGCTGTCCATGGCTATTCTGCATACCCAGCTCAACCCCCGTTCGGCGGAGTTCGCGGCCAACAGCGCGGCAATGCTCAAACAGGTCGACGCCCTGCACACCCTGCTCGCGCAAGTGCAGCAAGGTGGCGGCCCGAAAGCTCAAGAGCGCCACACCTCGCGGGGCAAACTGCTGCCCCGTGAGCGGATCAATCGCTTGCTCGATCCGGGTTCGCCGTTTCTCGAGATCAGCCAATTGGCGGCCTACAAGGTGTATGGCGAAGACGTGCCGGCCGCTGGCGTGATTGCCGGGATCGGCCGTGTGGAAGGCGTCGAATGCATGATCGTCGCCAACGATGCCACCGTGAAAGGCGGCTCGTACTACCCGCTGACCGTGAAAAAACACCTGCGCGCGCAAACCATCGCCCAGCAGAACCGCTTGCCGTGCATCTACCTGGTGGACTCCGGCGGCGCCAACCTGCCGCGTCAGGATGAAGTGTTCCCGGACCGTGAGCACTTCGGAAGAATCTTCTTCAACCAGGCCAACATGAGCGCCATGGGCATTCCGCAAATCGCGGTGGTCATGGGTTCCTGCACCGCTGGTGGCGCGTACGTGCCGGCCATGGCGGACGAAGCGATCATGGTCCGCGAACAGGCAACCATTTTCCTCGCCGGCCCACCGCTGGTGAAAGCCGCGACCGGTGAAGTGGTCAGCGCCGAAGACCTCGGCGGGGCCGATGTGCACTGCAAGATTTCCGGGGTGGCCGACCATTACGCCGAGAGTGATGAACACGCCTTGGCCATTGCGCGGCGCAGCATCGCCAACCTCAACTGGCGCAAACTCGGCGAAGTGCAACAGCGCACGCCCATCGCCCCGCTCTACAACAGCGACGAGTTGTACGGCGTGGTGTCGGCGGACGCCAAGCAGCCGTTCGACGTGCGCGAAGTGATCGCGCGGTTGGTGGACGGTTCGGTGTTCGACGAGTTCAAGGCGCTGTTCGGGACGACGCTGGTATGCGGTTTTGCCTACTTGCACGGTTACCCGATCGCGATCCTCGCCAACAACGGCATCCTCTTCGCCGAAGCCGCGCAGAAAGGCGCGCACTTCATCGAGCTGGCCTGTCAGCGCGGCATTCCACTGTTGTTTCTGCAAAACATCACCGGTTTCATGGTCGGCCAGAAATACGAGGCCGGCGGCATCGCCAAGCACGGCGCGAAACTGGTGACCGCCGTGGCGTGCGCCAAGGTGCCGAAATTCACGGTGATCATCGGCGGTAGCTTCGGCGCCGGTAACTACGGTATGTGCGGCCGGGCTTACGATCCGCGTTTCCTGTGGATGTGGCCGAATGCGCGGATCGGTGTGATGGGCGCCGAGCAAGCCGCGGGTGTTTTGGTGCAGGTTAAACGCGAGCAGGCCGAGCGCAGTGGCCACAGTTTCAGTGCCGAGCAGGAAGCCGAGATCAAGCAACCGATCCTCGACCAGTATGAAGAACAGGGTCATCCCTACTACTCCAGCGCCCGGTTGTGGGACGACGGCGTCATCGACCCGGCGCAAACCCGCGATGTATTGGCCCTGGCCTTGTCGGCGTCGCTGAATGCGCCTGTCGAACAGAGCCGCTTCGGCGTGTTTCGGATGTGATCGGGAGAAAATCATGAGCGACTTCAACACCCTCGAACTGCTGAGCGATCCAAGGGGTTTTGCGACTCTGTGGCTCAGCCGTGAAGAAAAGAACAACGCCTTCAACGCCGAAATGATCCGCGAACTGATCCTCGCGCTGGACAAAGTGTCGAGCGATGCCAGTCTGCGTTTCCTGTTAGTGCGTGGACGCGGCAAGCATTTCAGCGCCGGCGCAGACCTTGCCTGGATGCAGCAGTCGGCCGAACTCGATTACCACACCAATCTCGACGACGCCCGGGAACTGGCGGAGTTGATGTACAACCTCGCCAAGCTCAAAGTCCCGACGCTGGCGGTGGTGCAAGGCGCTGCATTCGGTGGCGCGTTGGGCCTGATCAGTTGCTGCGACATGGCCATCGGCGCCGACGACGCGCAGTTCTGCCTGTCGGAAGTGCGTATCGGACTGGCGCCGGCGGTGATCAGCCCGTTCGTGGTGCAAGCCATCGGCGAACGCGCGGCACGGCGCTACGCGCTGACCGCCGAGCGTTTCGGCGGACAACGAGCACGGGAAATCGGCTTGTTGTCGGAGAGTTATCCGATCGCTGAGCTGGAACTGAACGTCGAGCAATGGATCGACAACCTGCTGCTCAACAGCCCGGCCGCCATGCGTGCCAGCAAGGACTTGCTGCGTGAAGTCGGCCACGGCGCGCTGACCCCGGCGCTGCGGCGCTACACCGAAAACGCCATCGCCCGCATCCGCGTCAGCCCCGAAGGCCAGGAAGGCCTGCGGGCCTTTCTGCAAAAACGTCCGCCGAGCTGGCAAGCCGCAACCACCACCAAGGAGTCGCGTTGATGAGCGCACCTGTTCTCACCACCCTGCTGGTGGCCAACCGCGGCGAAATCGCTTGCCGGGTGATGCGTACCGCGAAGGCCTTGGGCCTGACCACCGTGGCCGTGCACAGCGCCACTGACCGTGAAGCCCGGCACAGCCGCGAAGCGGATATCCGCGTCGACCTCGGTGGCAGCAAAGCTGCTGACAGTTACCTGCAAATCGACAAACTGATCGCCGCCGCCAAGGCCAGCGGCGCTCAGGCGATTCATCCGGGTTATGGCTTTCTGTCCGAGAACGCCGGGTTCGCCCGCGCCATCGAAGAAGCGGGCCTGATCTTCCTCGGCCCGCCCGCCTCGGCCATTGACGCGATGGGCAGCAAATCCGCCGCCAAAGCCTTGATGGAAACCGCCGGCGTGCCATTGGTGCCTGGTTACCACGGCGAGGCGCAGGACCTCGACACCTTCCGCGACGCTTGCGAACACATCGGTTATCCGGTGCTGCTCAAGGCGACTGCCGGTGGCGGCGGCAAAGGCATGAAAGTGGTCGAGGACGTCAGTCAATTGGCCGAAGCCCTGGCCTCGGCTCAGCGTGAAGCGCAATCGTCGTTCGGCGATTCGCGGATGCTGGTGGAGAAGTACCTGCTCAAACCGCGTCACGTGGAAATCCAGGTCTTCGCCGACCAGCATGGCAACTGCCTGTACCTCAACGAACGGGACTGCTCGATTCAGCGTCGGCACCAGAAAGTCGTTGAAGAAGCACCCGCTCCTGGCTTGAGCCCGGAACTGCGTCGCGCCATGGGCGAAGCGGCCGTGCGTTCGGCGCAAGCCATCGGCTATGTCGGCGCTGGCACCGTGGAGTTTTTGCTGGATGCACGGGGCGAATTCTTCTTTATGGAGATGAACACGCGCCTGCAGGTCGAACACCCGGTCACCGAAGCCATCACCGGCCTCGATCTGGTGGCCTGGCAGATTCGTGTGGCCCGCGGCGAAGCGCTGCCGATGACTCAAGCCGAGGTTCCGCTGATCGGCCATGCCATCGAAGTGCGCTTGTATGCCGAAGACCCGGGCAATGATTTCCTGCCGGCTACCGGCCGACTGGAGCTCTATCGCGAATCCGCGGAGGGTCCGGGACGGCGGGTGGACAGCGGTGTCGAAGAAGGCGACGAGATCTCGCCGTTCTACGACCCGATGCTCGGCAAACTGATTGCCTGGGGCGAGGATCGTGAACAGGCGCGACTGCGGCTGCTGAGCATGCTCGATGAGTTTGCCATTGGCGGGCTCAAGACCAACATCAACTTCCTGCGCCGGATAGTCGGCCATCCGGCGTTCGCTGCGGCCGAACTGGATACCGGGTTCATTCCGCGTTATCAGGAAGAACTGCTGCCCGCTGCCGCGGACCTCAGTGACGAGTTCTGGCAAGCCGCCGCCCAGGCGTTTGCCCAGAGCCAGCCGAACGCGACCCGTGCCGATGACCTGAGTTCGCCTTGGGGTATCAGTAACGGTTTCCGAGCCGGACTGCCGCGCGAAATCACGTTGCATTTGAGCAGTGAAGGACAAGACCGGGCGCTGACTTTTGGCGACACCTGCTTGGCACATCTCAAGGGCGAGCAACTGTTGACCGAGCACAACGGCCTGCGCCGCCAGCATCGGGCAATCCGCCGTGGCGACGTTCTGTATCTGCAATGGGAAGGTGAATTGCGCCGCATCGAGTCCTACGACCCGATCAGTGCCGTCGAGGCCAGTCACAGCCATCAGGGCGGGCTGACCGCGCCCATGAATGGCAGCATCGTGCGGGTACTGGTGGAAGCCGGACAAACGGTCGAAGCCGGGGCGCAACTGGTGGTGCTGGAAGCGATGAAGATGGAGCACAGCATTCGTGCGCCACACGCCGGGGTGATCAAGGCGCTGTATTGCCAGGAAGGCGAGATGGTCAGTGAAGGCAGTGCGTTGGTCGAGTTGGAAGAAGCGTGAAATGAAGATCGGTCCTACGTCTTGCGAGGACCGATCTGATTAGAATTTGGCGGTTGCCTGAACCACTACGCCGATAATTCGGCACTCTTCGGTGTAAAGGGCTTTCGGATAGGTCGGATTGAGCGGGACCAGGTAACGCTGCCCGCCCTCTTCGATCAGCTTGCGAAAGGTCGCCTCGGCGCTGTCCGGCCACTGGGCGATCACCAGTTTTCCGGGTTCCGGCACGATGGCCGGGTCCACCAGGATCATCATGCCCTCGGCAATGCTGATACCCGTGGGCGCGGTCATCGCATCGCCCACCACATTCAGCCAGAAGGCCGGGCCCTGGGCGTGGTAGTCGGTCAGCTCGAAGCGTTCCTCCTTGCGATACACCGTCAGCTCACCATCGCGCAGCTGCGCCGGCTCCTTCCAGTCACTGACCGGGTAGCGGAAGTACGGGTTGTACTTCAGCGCCAGAGGTATCTCCTCCTCTTCCAAGATGAGTGGTTCGCGGATCACCAGCGCCACTTCGAGAAAGTCCATGCCCAGCGCCTTCAACACACGGTTCATGTTGACGACGCCGGGATCGCGGCGTTTGTTCAGCCAGTGGCCGACGCCGCCCTGGGACATCCCGAGGCGATCTGCGAGTTCATCTTGAGTGACTTTGAGTTCACTCATCTTGGCCTTGACCAATTCAATCCATTTATCCATGTGCGGCACGATACGTGGGGGACTCCGACCATCAAAACACAAATTGTAGTATTTAAACTCTCGTCATAAATACAGTACGTACTAGGATGGGTTCACGGATCTGAATCTATCACGGAGCTCGCCATCGCCATGTCCATCCCCTGCAACGACCTGCCAGACATGCAAATCGATACCAGCCTCACCTCGCCCAAAGGCTCTGCCGCCGCGCAACGCGCGTTGGACTATTACTTGAAACCAACTGTTTCAGAGGAAGTGGTCGAAGAACGTTTCTTTGACGTGAACCGCAACATCAGCTGCGAAGAGGCGCTGGTCCATGCTTCGGATCTGTTGCGTTGTGCCGCCGCCACCGCGTACGAATCAGCCAGCAATTTGCACGGCGCAAACCGCGACCTGGCGTTTTCGACGGTACACATGATCGACATGGCCAAGGCAATGGTGGATCGATCCCTGGAGGGCGATCAGAACGAGTGAGACGAGGGTGCTTACGAGGAGGACGGGAAAGATTTTCCCAATCGTGCAGACAAAAAAATTTGACTTGCAAACGAGAATGATTATTATTGCATGCAGCTGGTCGCGAGATCAGTCGATTGTCCAAGTGACCTTAGGTCGGTCTCCTGGACTCTCTCCTCATCAGGCTAATCACGGTTTTTGACCCGGCTTTTTGCCGGGTCTTTTTTTTGCCAGTTATTCTGGCTTTGCCTTCAGGCTAATGAAGTCTTTAGGTGCTGCAAATTCGATGGCGCGGATGATATCAAAAGAATATCCGTTGGCAAGAGAAGCCCGGCATCATTGGCCCAAACCAATCAAAAGTAGCACTTGAGAATCAATCGCACAGTCTCTAAGCTGCGTCGGCGTCAAGGAGGACGCCCCCGCGTCACCTCAGAATTCCCCCCGGTTTTTCCCTTCCCAGCGTGTAAAGTAGCAGCCAGAAAATCATATTCAGGAATCGACTATGGCCGTGGCTAAATCCTCTTTCGACATCAGTGCCAACTTCGACAGTGGCAACATTGAAGTGCTGGACATCAGCAATCCGTTGCAAGCTCTGCTGGCCATCCAGCCGGACACCCGCAGCCAGCACTTTCAGTGGTTCCACTTCAAGGCCAGCGGCCTGCACGTCGGTCAGGAACACTGGTTTCGTCTGAACAATGCCAGCAAGTCTTCGTACAACAAAGCCTGGGATGGTTATCAGGCGGTCGCGTCCTACGACCACGTCAACTGGTTCCGGGTGCCGACCATATTCGAAGGTGACTGCCTGCGCTTCAGCCTTGAAGCCACCGCCACCCACGCCTGGTTTGCTTACTTCGAACCCTACAGCCGCGGTCGCCATGACTGGTTGATCGAGCAGGCGCTGGCCAAGGCCGGCACCGAACTGCTGGCCACCGGCAAGAGCGTCGAAGGCCGGGACATCCAGCTGCTGCGTAAAGGCACGGGTGCCGAAGGTCAACGCAAGGTCTGGATCATCGCCCAGCAACACCCCGGCGAACACATGGCCGAGTGGTTCATGGAAGGCGTGATTGAACGTCTGGAAAAGCACGACGATCCTGTACTGAGCAAATTACTGGCCAGCGCCGACCTGTACCTGGTGCCTAACATGAACCCGGACGGCGCTTTCCACGGTCACCTGCGCACCAACGCCATGGGCCAGGACCTGAACCGCGCCTGGCAGAGTGCCAGCCAGGAAGTCAGCCCGGAAGTGCTGTTCGTTCAGCAGCAAATGGAACAGTACGGCGTGGACCTGTTCCTCGACATCCACGGCGATGAAGAGATCCCCTATGTGTTCACCGCCGGTTGCGAAGGCAACCCAGGCTACACGCCGCGGATCGAAAAACTCGAAGAGCATTTCCGCAGCCATCTCAAGCACCTGACCAAGGACTTCCAGACCAAGCACGGCTACACCCGCGACGAGCCGGGCAAAGCCAACATGACCCTGGCGTGCAACAGCGTCGGCGAGAAATTCGACTGCCTGTCGCTGACCCTGGAAATGCCGTTCAAGGACAACAACGATGCACCTAATGTGCTGACCGGCTGGTCCGGCAAGCGCTCGAAGCAGTTGGGCAAGGATGTGCTGACCACCGTCGCGGACATGGTCAACACTCTGCGCTGATTGCCAGATCCATGTAGCAGCTGCCGAAGGCTGCTACAGAGGGTCATCCGCGATCCTTCCCCCGCAACATGCTGTCCAGCACCTCATCGCGGCGCACCCAACCGTGAAACAACGCCGCCGCCAAATGCAGCAGCACCGTCAAGAACAGCAAATACGCCAGATACCCGTGAGCCTTGCGCAGGAACGCAAACACCTGCGCATTCGCCGGCAGGATCGATGGCAACTGCAACGAGCTGCTGAGCATGACCGGATCCCCCGCCGCCGAAATCATCGCCCAGCCCAGCAGCGGCAGGACCAGCATCAAGGCGTACAACAAAACATGTGAAGCCTTGGCCGCCAGCACTTGCCAACCTGGCAGATCCTCCGGCAGCGGTGGCTGTCGAGTGGAAAAACGCACGCCCAGACGCACGATCACCAGCAGCAGAATCGCAACGCCCAAGGGTTTGTGCAGATGGATCAGCCACTCACGGCGCTCGGATACCGAGGCGACCATGCCCGCGCCGATAAACAGCATCGCAATGATCATCAGCGCCATCAGCCAATGCAGGAGTCGCGCTAAAGGCGCGAAGTGGTTCGGTTGAGCGCTCATTGACGAGTCTCCTGTTTATTAGCAGAGGGCAACTGGCTGACTTCGCTGGTGCGGCGCAAATAGGAAGTGGCGTAACCCGCTGAACGAGCGGCGAGCAACGGGTCGTCGGAACCTTCTATGCCGGCGGGCAGTACCAGCGGGTCGTAGTTGATGTCACGGCATTCGCCATTGAGTTGCGGCTGAGTGCTTTCGAGGACCAGGGTGCCGGCGTTCAACACTTTGCGACCGTCGGGCCAGGCTTTACTGGCGTCGTTGACCGGATCACCAGGGTTGGCCAGCGTGATGTTCAGCTGCCAACGCAGCGGCCCTGCGGAAATACGCTGAATCAAGTCTTTCTCGAGGAAATCACCCCCTTCAGGCGCCGAAGCACCCGCTGCATCCTGAGCCACTGGCACCATGCTCCAGCGCACCGCCTGTCGTTGTCCCGCAGCGTTTACCAGGTAAAACGCATTGACGCTGTTGTAGGTTTCCGTCACGTAACTGGCCGACGGCTTGGCGGTTTTGATCCAGGCCAGGAACGGTCCAGCTTCCGGATGCGAACCGAAGAACGCTGGCACGGCAGCCGGGTTCGGTTTGCCGGTGGCCGGGTCCGGCGACTGGGCTTGTTGCAATTGGTAGAACGCCTCGGGCGTGCCCACCGGGAACACCGGCATGCTGTTCATCCCGGTGCGCCACTGCTGGCCGTTGGCCTGGGTGAAACGCAGCGCCAGACTACGGATCGGCACGCTGTTGTCCGGCGCATAAGGATTGCCGGCCGGTAATGCGAAACGCCCGACCACCGGGGTCCGCGCTTCGTTGAACACCTGAGCACTGGAAAAACTGCGCGCCTCACTGCTGCTCTCGAAATGCCCGATGACGCACACGCCTTTGGAATGATTACGCCGGAAGCCGGGGTGCACCCCGTTGTTGGTCTCCAGCACATTGATCAGCTTTTTCGGCGTCAGACGCTGTGGGTCAAAGGTGCCGTTGACGTAGGCAAAAGCCCCGGCCAGGGCGGCGACGACCACGGCAATGCCAGCCAGACGGAATATCAGGCTCGCGGCACTCAAGGGTGGCCGGGTTGGCGGTGATGAGCGATCTACCATGAAAGACTCCAGGGCCATCGGCCACAAGTGAGAAGGATCAAGCAGACGAACCCCACGGCGGTTTATTCCATCGCGCGGTATTTATTTTTTCAGGCGTGGAATAACCTCGACTGCCGGGCGTCTTCCTAGTCCACAGCGTAGTGACTAGTCAGAGCTTCATGAACGATATCGACGAACAACTGAGAGAAATCATTCCCAGATTGCGCCGGTTTGCCGTGTCGTTGACGCGCAACCCCAGCAGCGCCGACGATCTGGTGCAGTCTTGCCTTGAACGCGCGCTGTCGAGTTGGGGCGACAAACGCCCCGCGGGCGACTTGCGCGCCTGGCTGTTTTCGATTCTTTATCGCCAGTTTCTCGATGCTCACCGACGCTCCCGGCGTTATGCGCGGATGCTCGAATTCATTACCGGGCGCGACGATACACAGCCATCGGTGGAGCGCACCGTAATCGCCCAATCGACGCTGCAAGCGTTCGACCAGCTCACCACCGAACAACGCGCGTTACTCCTTTGGGTGTCGGTGGAAGGCTTGAGTTATAAAGAGGTCGCCGAGATTCTCGACGTCCCCACGGGCACCGTGATGTCCCGCCTGTCCCGTGCCCGCCAGGCCTTGCGCCAACTCAGCGACGGCGAAATCACTCGCCCTTCTCTGCGGAGACTCAAATGATCAGCATGCCCCCAAGCGAGCGTGACCTGCACGCCTACGTCGACCATCAACTCAGCGATGCCGACCGACGTCTGGTGGAGACTTTCCTGGCCAGCAACGCTGAAGTGGCTGCACACGTGCGTGCCTGGCAGCAGGACGCCCAGCAATTGCGCGCGGCATTGAGCGGCGCCCTGCAGCAACCGGCCAACCTGAACCTCGACCCGGCGCTGATTCGCCAACGCCTCAAACGACAATCTCGCCGCCACCTGGCCAGCGCCGCCGTGTTGCTGATCGCGGTCAGCGTCGGCGCGCTCAGCGGTTGGCAAGCCCGGGAGATGATGCTCATCAGTGCCACGCCGCCGATGACCGATGCCCTGCAGGCCTATCGCCTGATTGCCCAGCAAGGCATCTTGCCGGCCGATTACACAATCAGCGATGACGGTGACATGCAGGGTTGGCTCGACCGCTATTTCACTCAAGCCAATCGCTTGCCTGACCTCTCGGGCGCCGGTTTCAAACCGGTCAGCGGACGCTTGCTCAGCACCGAGCAAGGGCCGGCGGCGATGGTGGTCTATGAAGATCAAAGCGGCCATAAAGTCAGCTTCTACGTCCGCCCACCGGGACCGAAAAACTACCTGTTGCCCAGAGGCAGTCGCAGCGATGGCGAGTTGCAGGCCGAGTACTGGTCGGGGGGCGGGTACAACTATGCGATGGTCAGCCCGACTGATACGCCGGCGGCGCAGTTGCTCAAACAAACCGTCCAGTTCTGACCTTGCTACCGATCGTTCCCACGCTCTGCGTGGGAACGATCGACGTAGGGGTCAGCCCTGCCCAAATACTTGGGACGGCCGGCGCAGCAACGGATCGAACGGATTGATCCGCGGCCCGATCAGCGCCGCTTCGCGCTTGAGCATTTCGACCACCGTCGGCAAGCGATCCGGCCCCAGCCGATCACTCACGGTCGCCACACTCAACGCCGCCACTGCCCGCCCTTCACGATCCAGAATCGGCACGGCCACCCCGGCCATGCCCTGCAACACGCCCGTGTTGCGCCCGGCGTAACCCAGTTTGCGCACATTCTCGACTTCCGAACGCAGGAACACCTCGTCGTACAGGTGAAAATCCTTGAGCCTCGGCAAGTTGTAGTGAATCACCGTATCCCGTTCTTCCTCCGGCAAAAACGCCAGAATCGCCAGGCTGCCCTGCCCCACACCCAGTGCTACGCGCCCGCCGATGTCACCGGTAAACGTGCGGATCGGAAACGGCCCTTCGCTGCGGTCCAGGCAGATCGCATCAAAACCACTGCGCGCCAGCAAAAACAACGAATCCCCCAACGACGCCGACAGCCGCAGCAGCGCCGGGCGCACTAGTTCGCGCAGGTTTGCGGTATTCCCGGCACGGGCCGCCAGGGCGAAAAACTCCAGACTCAAGCGATAGCGTTTGCTGCGCGCATCCTGCTCGACCATGCCCTCATCCATCAGGCTGCGCAGCAATCGGTGCGTGGTCGGTTGTGACAAACCGACGCGCTGGGCCAGTTGCGTCACGCGCTCCCCGCCCTCGACGGTGTCACCCAGACTGCGCAGCACGGCAAACAGTCTGGAGACCGCGCCAACACCGACATCACTTTTGCTTTCATTCCGCTCAATGGAATCTGTCATGGGTTTTCTCGATTATTAATTTACTCACCGAATGAAACTTAAAATAGCCATCGCTTCAGTGAAATAGACCATTGAGCCCATCCTATTCTTCGTCCTACTCTGCGTCCAGACAGGGGCGATTCGAACAACAGCGGCAGCCGACCCAAGTCGAGCGCCAACGCCCCCCGCAAGATCTTTTCGTATCTGCCCATACAAAAAAGCGCGACCTCAGGCCGCGCATAACAATCCCAGGTGGAGCGCAGTTATGGCTTTTGTGCAACTTGAAGGACTCGGCAAACGTTACGGCGAGATCGACGCCGTCGTTGCCACCGACCTCTCGGTCGAGAAAGGCGAGTTCGTCTCGCTGCTCGGCCCCTCCGGATGCGGCAAAACCACCACCCTGCAAATGATTGCCGGCTTCGTCGAAGTCAGCAGCGGACGCATTCTGCTGGACGGTCGCGACATCACCCACGCCAAACCCGCCAGCCGCGGCTTGGGCGTGGTGTTCCAGAGTTACGCGCTGTTCCCGCACATGACGGTGAAAGACAACGTCGCCTTCGGCCTCCGCATGCGCAAAGTGGCCAACGGCGAATTGCAGCAGCGGGTGGACCGGGTGCTGAAACTGGTGCGTCTGAACCCGCATGCCGAGCGCTACCCGCGAGAACTCTCCGGCGGCCAGCGTCAACGTGTTGCGTTGGCTCGAGCCCTGGTGATCGAGCCCCCGGTGCTGCTGCTTGATGAGCCGCTGTCCAACCTCGACGCCAACCTGCGCGAAGAGATGCAGTTCGAAATCCGCCGCATCCAGCGCGAAGTCGGGATCACCACGCTGATGGTCACCCATGACCAGTCCGAAGCGCTGTCTATCAGCGACCGGGTGGTGGTGATGCAGGCTGGGCGTATCACCCAGATCGACGCGCCCTACACCCTCTACGAACACCCGCGCACCGAATTCATTTCCGGTTTCGTCGGCAAGGCCAATCTGCTGCCCGGCGAGCGGGACAGCGCCGGTGGCGTTCAGGTGTGCAGTCGCGGTGACGGCGAACTGACCCTGAGTCTGCGCCCGGAAAAAATCGATTTGCGCGACGCAGGCCATGGCCGGCTGCAAGGCAAGATCGTCAGTCGCTTCTTTCTCGGCAGCCAATGGCTGTACGGCGTATCGACGACCCTGGGCGAACTCAGCGTGGTGCGCCGCAACGACGGTTCGGCACCGCTGACCGAAGGCACGGCGGTCGGCCTCGATTGGGACGCAACGTTGCTGCGGGTACTGAGTGTCGACGAGGTGCCGGCATGAGTACGCTTGCCGCCATTCGCCAGGGACGCCAGGGCTATTGGCTGTCGACTCCGGCCCTGACCTTGTACCTTGGGTTGCTGGTTATCCCGCTGCTGCTGACTTTGGTGTTGTCATTCAACGTTTTCGACTACAGCTCTGGGATCAACGGCGACGCCTACACCCTCGACCACTACAGCAGCCTGCTGGGCGACCCGTACTTCTACGAAATCTTTCTGCGCACGATGTGGATCAGCGCCCTGACCACCCTGCTCTGCGTGGTGATCGGCGTGCCCGAGGCCTACATCCTCAGCCGCATGGGCGCACCGTGGCGCTCGATTTTCCTGATTCTGATCCTAACCCCGTTGCTGATTTCGGTGGTGGTGCGCGCTTTTGGCTGGAGCCTGTTGCTGGGTGCCGACGGCCTGGTCAACCAGACCCTGCAAGCCTTCGGCGGCTCGCCGATGAAATTGCTTTACACACCGTTTGCGGTGGTGATCGCGCTGGTCCACGTGATGCTGCCGTTCATGATTATTCCGGTCTGGACCTCGTTGCAAAAACTCGATCCGGCCGCCGAGCAGGCCGCGATGTCCCTCGGCGCCAGCCACTTCACCGTGATGCGCCAAGTGGTGTTGCCCCAGATCATGCCCGGCGTGCTCTCCGGCACGTTGATCGTGTTCGGTCTCGCCGCCAGTTCGTTTGCGATTCCCGGCCTGCTCGGCGGACGCCGACTGAAAATGGTCGCCACGCTGATCTACGACCAATACCTGTCAGAGCTCAACTGGCCGATGGGCGCGGCCATCGCCGTGGCCCTGCTGTTGCTCAACCTGCTGATCATGCTGTCGTGGAACCGGATGATCGAAGGCCGCTACAAGAAGTCATTGGGATAACTCGTCATGTCCAAGAACGGTCCTTTCGCCCTGCTGTTCCATACCCTGGTGGTGCTGTTTATGTTGGCGCCACTGGTGGTGGTCTGCCTCGTGGCCTTCACCCCGGAAAACACCCTGAGCCTGCCGACCACGGAGTTTTCCCTGCGCTGGTTTCGCGCGGTGTTCGAGCGTGCAGACTTTGTCGATGCGTTCTACAACAGCCTGATCCTGGCGTTCTGCGCCGCCAGTCTGGCGACGCTGATTGCGGTGCCGGCGGCGCTGGCGATCACGCGGTTCGAGTTCCCCGGTCGGGACTTTTTCAACGGTCTGTTCCTGTCGCCGATCATCATTCCGCACCTGGTGCTCGGCGTGGCGCTGCTGCGGTTGTTTGCGCTGATGGGCGTCAACGGCAGCTTTGCCTGGCTGATCTTCGCCCACGTGCTGGTGATTACACCGTACGTGTTACGACTGGTGCTGGCGTCGGCCATCGGCCTGGATCGCAGCGCCGAACACGCCGCGCAATCGCTCGGTGCCGGGCGCTTCACGCTGTTCCGGGAAATCACCTTGCCGATGATTCTGCCGGGGGTCGCCGGTGGCTGGCTGCTGGCGTTCATCAACAGTTTCGATGAGGTCACGCTGTCGATCTTCGTCACCTCGCCGGCCACGCAAACCCTGCCGGTGCGCATGTACGTGTACGCCACCGAATCCATCGATCCGATGATGGCAGCGGTGTCGGCACTGGTGATTGCGCTGACCGCGCTGACGATGATTCTGCTTGATCGGGTCTACGGTCTCGATCGGGTTCTGGTGGGCAAACAATGAGGGCGCCATGGCTCTGCTGAAACGACTGGCCGAAGGCGACCGCCCGGCCCTGGACTTTACCCTCGACGGCCAACCGGCCACCGGCCTGCTCGGCGACACCTTGCTGACGGCGGTGCTGACCTGCAGCGACCACTTGCGCGGCAGCGACTTCAGCGCCGAACCCCGCGCCGGGTTTTGCATGATGGGTGCCTGTCAGGACTGCTGGGTTCGACTGGGCGATGGCCGACGGGTGCGCGCCTGCTCAACGTTGCTCGAAGCCGGCCAGCAGATCAGCCGCGAACCGGGGCGACATTTATGAGCGAACCTTCGGTGGTCATCATCGGTGCCGGTCCGGCCGGTATTCGTGCAGCGCAGACACTGGTTGCCCATGGCATTCGACCTGTCCTTCTGGACGAAGCAGCGCGTGGTGGCGGACAGATTTATCGGCGGCAACCGGCAAACTTCAAGCGTTCACCGGACAAGTTGTATGGCTTCGAAGCCGGCAAGGCCAGTGTGTTGCACCAGACGATCGACGCGCTGCGCGAGCAACTCGATTACCGTCCCGAGACCTTGGTATGGAACGCCGAGGACGGCGCGCTCGACACTTTGCATGAGGGTCGCGCCGCACGGCTGGCGTTCTCCCGAGTGATCGTCGCCACGGGCGCAACCGACCGGATTTTGCCGGTACCGGGCTGGACCCTTCCGGGGGTTTACAGCCTGGGCGCGGCGCAGATCGCCCTCAAGTTTCAAGGCTGCGCCATTGGCGAACGGGTGGTGTTCGCCGGCAGTGGTCCGTTGCTGTACCTGGTGGCTTATCAATACGCCAAGGCCGGCGCCAAGGTGGTCGCGGTGCTCGACAGTTCGCCGCTCAGCGCCCAGGCCCGCGCCCTGCCCGGCCTGATCTCGCAACCGTCCACGCTGGCAAAAGGCATCTATTACCGCAGCTGGCTGACCGCCCACGGCATCCCGGTATATCAGGGCGCAATCCTGAAACGCATCAATGGCGAACAACGTGTGCAGTCGTTGAACTGGTCCAACTCAAAGGGTGAACAGCAACTCGATTGCGACGCCGTCGCCTTCGCCCACGGCCTGCGCAGTGAAACCCAACTCGCCGATTTGCTCCGCTGTGAGTTCACTTGGAACCCGATCAACCGCGCCTGGCTGCCGCAACGTGACAGCGCCGGTCGCAGCAGTGTCGCCGAGGTTTACCTGGCCGGTGACGGCGCCGGCATCATGGGCGCCGATGCTGCGGAGATGGCCGGCGAACGCGCCGCCCTGGCATTGCTGGAGGACATCGGTTACCTGATCCCGGCGCAACGTCGTGCGCAATTGGAACGGGCGCTGGGACGGATCGATACCTTCCGCCAAGGCCTGGAACGGGCCTTCGTCTTTCCCGAGAACTGGGCCGCCGATGCCCCGAATGATTTGATGATTTGCCGCTGCGAAGAAGTGCGGGCCGGTGACATCCGCCAAGTCGTGCGGGAGGGCCATTGGGAGATCAACCGGGTCAAGGCCCATTGCCGGGTCGGCATGGGCCGTTGCCAAGGCCGGATGTGTGGCGCCGCCGCCGCGGAAATCATTGCCTGCGAAAGCCAGCGATCCGTGTCCGACATCGGTCGACTGCGGGCTCAGGCCCCGATCAAACCGCTACCGTTTGGCCTGGAGGTCGAATCATGATCGAGGTCGATGCCGTCATCATTGGCGGCGGCATTGTCGGTGCCTCGGCCGCTCTCTTTTTGAGCAAGGCCGGGCGTCGCGTCGCACTGCTGGAGCGGGATTTTTGCGGTTCGCATTCCAGCGGCGTGAACTACGGCGGCGTGCGGCGTCAGGGGCGACCACTGTCGCAACTGCCGCTGTCGCAACGGGCGCACGACATCTGGGGGCAGCTACCGCAGCTGATTGGCATCGACGGCGAGTATCAACGCAGTGGCCACCTGAAACTGGCCCGCAGCCTCAGCGATCTGCATGCGTTGCAAGACTATGCCGCCGGCAGTCAGGGCTTTGGCCTCGATTTGCAGGTGCTCGAGCGCAGTGAATTGCGTGCACGTTTTCCGTGGGTCGGCGAGGTGGCGGTCGGTGCCTCGTTTTGCCCCGATGACGGTCACGCCAATCCGCGACTGGTCTCCCCGGCGTTTGCCCGGGCGGCGCGTCGGCATGGCGCGCAGGTCCATGAACAATGCCCGGTGGCGGCGGTAGAACACGACGATCAGCGCTTTCGCGTCAGCACGCAAACCGGTCTCGAACTGCACGCTCCCTGGCTGCTGAACTGCGCCGGCGCGTGGGCCGGCAGCCTGGCAGCACAATTCGGCGAACCGGTGCCGATGCACGCCGGACACCCGGCGATGCTGGTCACCGAGCCGTTGCCGTTGGTAATGAATGCCAGCACCGGGGTCGAGGGCGGCGGTATCTATGCCCGTCAGGTCGCGCGCGGCAATTGCGTGTTGGGCGGTGGCCAGGGTTTTGCCCTCGACGACGCCCGCGCCCGGCCCGGTCAGCACGCGGTGATCGAGATCCTGCGTCAGGCCGTCGAGCTCTACCCGTTTCTCGAAGGCGCCCAGGCGATTCGCACCTGGAGCGGCACCGAAGGTTACCTGCCCGATCGCCAACCGGTGATCGGCCACAGTGGCACTCAACCCGGTCTGTTGCACGCATTCGGCTTTGCCGGTGCGGGCTTTCAGATCGGGCCTGCGGTGGGCCAGGCGCTCACCGACATCATCTGCAGCGGCGCCGCAAAAACGTCGCTGGATGCGTTTTCCATCACCCGGTTTCACTCCATCTCCGTAGCTTGATAGAGGAAGGTCGCGCCAATGAATAACGTCAAACGCAGTGCACTGCTCGGTTTGTCATGGCTTAGTTTTTCTAGCTTGGGCGCCCTACTCCCGGTCACCCAGGCCCAGGCCGAACCGACGCTTTATCTGGGCATGAACGGCGGGACCATGGAGCGGCTCTACGCCGACAAGGTGCTGCCGGTTTTCGAGAAGGCCAACAACGTCAACGTGGTGATTGTGCCCGGCACCTCCGCCGATATTCTGGCCAAGGTCCAGGCCAGCAAAGGCAACCCGCAGATGCACGTGATGTTCCTCGACGACGGCATCATGTACCGCGCCATCGCCATGGGGCTGTGCGACAAACTCGAAGACAGCGCACCGCTGGCGCAGATTCCGGCCAAGGGCCGCATCAAGGATCAAGCGGTGGCGGTCAGCCTCGGCGTGACCGGACTGGCGTACAACACGCGGTTGTTCAAGGAGAAAGGCTGGACCGCGCCGACCTCGTGGATGGACATGGCCGACCCGCGCTTCAAGGACAAACTGGTGTTCCAATCGATGGCCTCCTCGACCTTCGGTCTGCACGGTTTCCTGATGTTCAACCGGATTCAGGGCGGCAGCGAAACCGACGTCGAGCCGGGGTTCAAAGCCTGGCCGAAGACTGTCGGGCGCAACGTGCTGGAGTACATCCCTAGCTCGGCGAAGATCTCCGAAATGCTTCAGACCGACGAAGCGGCGCTGTTCCCGCTCACGCCGACCCAGGTCACCGCTCTGAAACTCAAGGGCATGCCGGTGGAGTATGCGCAGCCGAAGGAAGGTGCCGTGGTGCTCAACATTGCCGAATGCACCATCGCTAACAACACCCAACCGGAACTGGCGCAGAAACTCGCCGCCTTCTTGCTGACGCCTGAAGCCCTGGCCGCCGCGCTTGAAGACGGCGACCAGATCCCGTCCAACCCCACTACCCCGACCACCGACAAGACGCGCGGTCAGGTCGAGGCGATGAAACAGTACCTGACCACGGCCATTGCAATCGATTGGGATCAGGTCAACGAACAGCGCCCGGCGTGGAATGCACGGTGGAATCGCAGTATCGAGCGGTAACTGACAAACACCCCATAACTTTCAGCAGGAACGCAATCGATGTAGCAGCTGCCGAGCCTGCGAGGTTGCGTTCGGCTGCACAGCAGTCGCCCATCCATTCCCTGTGGTTTACCTGAATGACCGCGGTGTTTGGTTTTACGACTGCTTCGTCCGAACGCGGCCCGAACCGAACGCAGCCTCGCAGGCTCGGCAGCTGCTACAGGTTGGGGGCTGGCGAGTTTGTGCATGGCACCGTGGGTCGCGGCAAGAGCTGGCTGCTCGACGGGTTTTTCCAGGCCATTCCCATCGCGGAAAAACAGCGCCTGCATTTTCATGAGTTGTTTGCGCAACTGCACCAAGGGATGTTCAGTCATCGCGATCAGCCCGATGCGCTGAAAACCCTGCCTGACAGACACCACACTTTTCCGGCTATCATGTCGCCCTTTCTATGGCCCCCGCGCCTCCTCTCGATCAATAGTGGATCTGTTCATGGATACCCTTGCCCAACTGCGCGCCGGCCAACTGTCGGGCATCACACGCCTGGACCTCACCGGCGGCCTGACGGAGTTTCCGCGAGAAATCTTCGACCTGGCGGACTCGCTGGAAGTCCTCAACCTCAGTGGCAATGCCTTGAGCAGCCTGCCGGACGACTTGCACCGCCTGACCCGTTTGCGCGTGCTGTTTTGCTCGGACAATCTGTTTACCGAACTGCCCGACTGCCTGGGCCAATGCGCCGCACTGACGATGGTCGGCTTCAAGGCCAACCGCATCGAACGCGTGCCAGGCGCCGCCCTGCCACCGTTGTTGCGCTGGCTGATCCTGACCGATAACGGCATCACTGAGTTGCCCGCCGAGCTGGGTGAACGCCCGCACCTGCAAAAACTCATGCTTGCTGGCAACCGCTTGCAGCGTTTGCCCGAGAGCTTGCGTCATTGCCATCGACTCGAACTGATCCGCATCGCCGCCAATCGGTTGACCGAGTTGCCCGAGTGGCTGCTGTCCCTGCCGAGCCTGACCTGGCTGGCGTACGCCGGTAACCCGCTGGAGACCGAAGCCGATGCGGCCGCCCTCGAAGCCACGCCCCACATTCCCTGGTCCGAACTGCGCCTGGAGCAGCAACTGGGCGAAGGCGCGTCGGGGGTGATTCATCGGGCAATGTGGGATCGACCGGGCCAACTGGCCACACAGGTTGCAGTCAAACTCTACAAAGGCGAAATGACCAGCGATGGCTCGCCGTTGCACGAAATGAACGCCTGCATCACCGCAGGTTGCCACCCCAACCTGATCCGGATTGAAGGGCGAGTCGTTGGGCATCCAGAAGCCCAGGCCGGGCTGGTGATGCATCTGATCGATCCGAGCTATCGCAATCTGTCCGGGCTGCCGAGCCTGGCGTCATGTACCCGCGACGTTTACGCCAACGACACCCGGTTCAGCGTCGGCGTGGCCTTGCGCATCGCCTCTGGCATCGCCTCGGCGGCCGAACATTTGCACCAACAGGGCATCACCCACGGCGACCTCTACGGCCATAACATTTTGTGGAACGAGCACGGTGATTGCCTGCTGGGGGATTTTGGCGCGGCGTCTTTCCATGCCACCTCGGACAGCCTTGAAAGCCGTGCGCTGCAACGGATCGAGGTGCGGGCGTTTGGTGTTTTGCTGGGGGAATTGTTGGAGCGGATCGACTCGGGGCTGAGCGATGAAGGTCGTGCGCAGCTGGAGCAGTTGCAGGAGCGCTGCTGTCAGCCGCAGGTGCTGACGCGACCGGGGTTCAGCGAGCTTGTTCAGGCACTGACGGTATTGGCTTCAACCACTGGAAGCCAATACAAACCTGTGGCGAGGGGCCTCGCCACAGGTCATCACACGCTCGAAGCGGTTTAACCCGCCAACCCGACAAACATGTCCTGCACGTCATCGTGGTTATCGAGGCCTTCGAGGAAGGCTTCGACTTCAGCCATCTGCTCATCACTCAGACCGCTGACCGGGTTTTTCGGCTGATAACCCAGCTTGGCCGACAGCACAGTAAAACCTTGCTCGGGCAGGGCTTTCTGTACCGAATCCAGGTCCGCAGGCTCGGTCAGGAACAGGGTCGTGCCCTCTTCTTCGCCCGGTTCGAAATCCTGGGCGCCGGCTTCGATGGCGGCCATTTCCGGATCGGCATCCGGGCTGTCCGGCGAGGCCTCGATCATGCCCACATGGTTGAAGTCCCAGGTCACCGAGCCGGAAGCGCCCAATTGGCCTTTGCGGAACGCGACGCGGATTTCAGCGACGGTACGGTTGATGTTGTCGGTCACGCATTCGACGATCAGCGGCACCTGATGCGGTGCGAAGCCTTCATAGGTCACGCGATGGTATTGCACGGTTTCGCCGAGCTGGCCGGAGCCTTTCTTGATCGCGCGTTCCAGGGTTTCGCGGGGCATCGAAGCCTTTTTCGCCTGTTCGACCACCAGACGCAGGTGCGCGTTGGTCGCGACATCGGCACCGTTACGGGCAGCAATGGTGATTTCCTTCACCAGTTTGCCGAAGATCTTGCCCTTGGCGTTAGACGCCGCTTCTTTGTGTTTAACCTTCCACTGTGCGCCCATCACTCACTCTCTTATCTGTGGCGCCGAGACATCTATTGGCCGACGCTTTGCGCAAGTTTATACGGCCTAAAGTTGGCAATCGACCAAAAAATCCACCCTGTTCACCGACATGGTGAATCGACATCTTCACCGGCAGTTGTAGGGCGATTCTGAAACTTCGATTTGCGGTGACCATAAAGGGCTGTGGTTTCGTACCCTCTGCGCCCGAATTCCATGGCAGAAGCGCGTTCGATGCACAACGACAAGGAAAGTCCCTTCACCCTGACACTCCTCGACGGCGATTTGAGTTTGCAGGTGTTGCAGTTCAATGGCCGAGAAGCCCTCAACCAACCCTATCGATTCGACATCGAAGTGATCGGCCTGGCGCCGGCCATGAACCTCGACCGATTGCTGCAACAGCCGGTGTTCCTCAGCCTGATGGAGGGCCAGGGTATTCACGGCGTCCTTCACAGTGCCAGTCGCGAGCATCGCGGCCCCCACCGGATCGGCTACAAACTGGTGCTGGTGCCCTACCTTCAATGGCTCGACCGGCAGCGTTTACGCCGCGTCTTTCATCACCTCAGCGTACCGATGATCCTGCGCCAACTGCTGGAAGAACATGATGTGCCCGAGGGGAGCTATCGCTTCGAGTTATCCAACGGGCACTATCCGCTCCGGCCTTTTTGCATTCAGTACGAGGAGAGCGATCTGGCATTGCTGCAACGGCTGTGTGAAGAAGAAGGCATTCACTATCACTTCGAACATCAGCGCGACAGGCATGTGCTGGTCCTGGCCGATGACAGCCTGAGTTTCCCCCAGGAACCCGTCCTTACGCCTTACCAGGGCAACGCGCCCGAAGACAATGACGTGCCGGTGATCAGTGAGTTGTTCCAGCGCCATGACTCGCCGCACTCGCCCTCACGACTGCCAACCAGAAACCGTGGCTCGCAAAACCCCGACGAGGGCGCGGCCAACCACGCTTTCACCCGACCCTTGCCGGTGATGGCCCGTCCCGCTCCCGAGCACCTCCATCGCGATCATCTGAGCCGACGACAACTGGAGCGTCTGCGTTGCCAGCACGTGCAAATCCACGGCCAAAGCAACCACAGCGCGTTGCGCAGCGCACGGATTGTGCAAGTGTCAGCGCATCCCCTATCGAGCTTCAACGATCAATGGCTGCTCACCGAAACCCGTCATCAGGGGCAACAGCCTTCGATTCTCGCCGCCGACAAACCCGTGACTGTCCGCCATTACCGCAATCAGTTCATCGCCATTCCCTGGTCAACGGTATTCAGGCCGGCGCTCACACAGACCCGGCCGAGCATCCCGGGCTATCAGCCGGCGCGGGTGCTTGGCCCTGCCGGACAGCCCGCTGTGATGGATGAGCGAGGGCAAGTGCAGGTCAGGCTGTGGCCAACAACGGAACCGGATGAATCTGCGGGTATCTGGCTACCCGTGGCCCTCGCAGCGCCGGACGGTCGGATTGACCCGTCCAGACTGCCAAGGGCCGGCAGCGATGTACTCATCAGTTTTCTCGACAGCGACCCGGACCGGCCGGTGCTGTGCGTCGGTATGGGCCATCACCCGCGCACCAGGCCTGCTCCCGAGCTACGCGGCGATAGCCACTTGCTGCTCGATTGGCTGGTCAATCGCTCGGACCTCGCCCCCTGACACTCATCCCTTGTCGGCCTTGCCTGCCGCCGCCGCGAACTTTGCCAGACGCACATCCAGATGCCGCGGTGGGCGCCCGTGATCCTCGGCGCGCTCCTTGCGGCGGATGGCGTTGCGCACCATCAGGGAGCCAAGGTAACGAATCGGTTCCGGCGGAAAGAAGCCCAAGGGGCCGTTGATCAGCGGCGAACGGGTCCAGGCGTTGTCCAGTCCCTGGACCATCGAGGCAAGAATCTGCCCGCCCATATGACACGGGCCGACCCCGCTGCCGGAGTATCCGAAACCGTAAAACACATTGCCGCTGGCACTCATCTGGCCGAAGAACGGCAAACCGGTGACGGAGCGGTCAGACGGACCGTTCCAGGTCGCCTCGACCTTGACCTCGGCAAACGCCGGAAAGAACTCGCTCAGGCTGTGCCGCAACAAATCGGCATACGGCGACGGCTGATCGAACACCGGCAACATTCGCCCGCCGTAAGCAAAGGTATTGCCGCCCTTGCCGAGCATGATTCGGCCGTCCGGGGTGTTGTGGTAGTAGTGCACGAAAATCCGCGAATCGAGCACGGTGACGCCGCTGGTCAATCCGATCTCGTTGAGCAGATCGGGGCGCGGTTCGGTGATCAGCATGTCGCTGGAAACGATCGCCACACTGCGTTCGAACTGTGGAAACGCCCGGGCCATCCAGGCGTTCATCGCCAGCACCACGCGGTCGGCGCGAATGGTGCCGTTCGGGGTTTGAATGCCCGCAGGTCGGCCCTCTTCCAGTCCGGTCATGGCGGTGTGCTCATGAATCCTCACACCGAGTTGCAAGGCGACCCGGCGCAAGCCGCGCACCAGTTTGCCCGGCTGCACGCTGGCCGCCGCCGGAGAAAACCAGCCTTCCAGGTGTTTGCTGGAACCGGCCATGCGTTGTACATCCGCAACCGGTCGTTGCGAGAAGGAGTTGATGCCATTGCGCTCCAGCGCCGCGATCACCGCATCGGTCGAGCCGCATTGGGCACGGTTGGTGGCGGTGTAGAGCGTCCCGTCGAGGCGGTAATCGGCGTCCACCGCGTACTGCTCGCAGAAGGTGCCGATCGCATGGATGCTGCGCTCCGACTCCTTGACCAATCGCACCGCTTCTTCGACGCCGAACAACCTTTCCAGCGTGAAGTACTTGGCCGACCACGACAGTGCACAACCACCGTTTCGACCACTGGCGCCGGCGCCGCAGATATCGGCTTCGATCAGCAGCACATCCAGTTCGGGGTTCTGTTCCTTGAGCATGATCGCGGTCCACAGCCCGGTGTAACCACCACCGACAATGCAGACGTCGGCGCGGGTGTCGCCCGCCAAGGGTTCGCACGGCGCGCAGGATTCGGCCACCAGCGCCTGTTCCAGCCAGAAAGGTCTCATCGGTATTTCCTCAGGTACGCAGGGGTTTGACGCTCATCGGCCGGTTAGGCACGAATGCACTTTCTGCACGCAGGCCAGCCGGGCGACTGTTCCAATAGGGGATCAGCACCAGCGCTGAAAACAACGCGCAACCGGCGAAGACGATGAACACGGTGACCGAGTCGAAGTAGCCCGGCAGCAACCCGCCGAGAATCGCCCCGACCGAGCCGCAGCCGTTGACGAAGCCGGCCGAGGTTGCGCCGGCCTTGGCGGTACCGAAATCGATGGCTGCCGCGCCGCTGATCATCGAGTCCGGTCCGTACAGGGTCAGGCCCATGACGAACAGCAGCGCCACCACCAGCATCACGCTGCCGGTATGCAGGGCGCCCATGAACAATGCCAGGGTCACGGTCAGCGCCAACAGGCTGAGCACACACCCCGGCATGCGTCGGGCGCCGAACAGTTTGTCCGAGGCCAGACCGAGCAGAATCGGCCCAAGCAAACCGGCCAGTTCAAACGCGGTGGGGATAATCGCCGCGCCCACCTTGCCCACCGAGGGCATCTGCTCGAAGACGATCACTGGCCCCCAGAGCAGAATCGCGTAGCGCGCCGGTTTCAGCAGAAAGTACGCGAGGCCCAGAACCAGCACGGTCCGGTTGCGCAGGATTTCTTTTAAGGGTTCCAGCACGCTGATCTTGCTTTGCGCGTCGGCCTCTTCCGCCGTCAGTTGCGGCGCTGGTTCCACCGCCGGCAAGCCAACGTCTTCGGGTTTGTTGCGCTGAAAAATGAAAAACAGCACGGCGACCAGCCCAACCACCGCCGCACTGGAAAAGAACGCCGCGTGCCAGGTGCCGATCAGCGTATACGCCCACCAGCCAGCAAACGGCGATGCCACCAGACCACCAAAGGCGTAGCAGGAACTCCACAACCCCAACACCCGCCCGCGCTGCTCGGCCGGAAAGAAATTGCCGAGGTTCTTGCACAGCCCGGACCAGCCGGTGGACTGCGCCAACCCTTGAATCAGCATGCAGGTGGCAAAGATTGGCAACGTCGCGAAACTGCCCATCACCAGCGCTGCCGCTGCGGAGATCAGTAACCCGCCAAACACCACGACCCTCGCGCCAAAGCGGTCGGCCAGGATGCCCCAAGTGAATTGCCCGATGGCGTAAGCCGTCAGGTAGATAGCGTCGAGGTTGGCCATGGCCATTTTGTCGAGCATGAAGGTGGGGTCTTCGGCGATCCCCAGTTTTGCCACGGAAAAGGCTTTGCGGGTGAAATAGAACGCGGCGTAAGCGAGCCAGGTGATCGCGAAGATCTGCACGCGCCAACGCTTGATGGTGCCGATGTGCTTGTTCATGGTGGTTCTGACCTCAGGGTGTGAGTGTGCCGGCAGAAATTGAGAAATAACGCCTGTTTTTTTATTGTTGAGCACTTCGATATCGCTGCTTCCCTGAGGCGATCTCGGTCAGATGAGTCCTGCTGTTGCACGCACAGGCTCATGGCCGCCGACGCTGTTTGACTAACCAGTCACCGGGGCTGAGGTCGATAAAAACAATTACTGATTAATAAGTGAAATCGATTTATCGTATTTCCAATATAAGCTCAGCTTGTTACTGGAGGTTTCGATGTCGGTTTCCCACGCCCAGCTCAAAGCCTTCCACGCCGTTGCCGTCCACGGAAGCTTTACCAAAGCCGCCGCGCGGCTATTTCTCACCCAACCGGCGATTTCCGACCAAGTGCGCAAACTCGAAGAGCGTTTCGGTGTGCTGCTGTTTCACCGCAACAAACGCTCGGTGCGCCTGACCGATCTGGGCGAGCGTTTGTTGAGCATTACTCAGCGGCTGTTCGTCATCGAGGCCGAGGCTCAAGAGTTGCTTCAGGAGTCTCAGGCGCTGCAGACCGGCAGTCTGATTCTCGCCGTCGATGCGCCGGTGCACGTGCTGCCGCAGATCGCGCGGTTCTGCGAACGCTATCCCGGCATCAGCGTGAAAATCGAAACCGGTAACACCGATGAATCGCTGTTTCGGTTGTTCAACTACCAGGCCGATCTGGCGTTGTTGGGGCGTGAAGTCAGTGACGAACGATTGATCTCGTTGCCGCTGCGCAATGACCCGATGGTGGCGTTCGTTTCCCGCCATCATCCGTGGGCCGACCGTGAATCGATTTGCCTCGCTGACCTGGACGACACGCCTTTGGTGCTGCGGGAAATCGGCTCGGTGACGCGCCAGACGCTGGAAGAAGAAATGGCCCGGGCCGGGTTTCGTATCCGCCCGGCGATTCAGGTTGAAGGTCGGGAAGCCGCGCGTGAAGCGGTGGTCGTGGGGATTGGTGTCGGCGTGGTATCGGCTGCCGAGTTCGGTGCGGATTCGAGGGTTTGCGCGTTGCCGATTACCGATTGCAAACGACGGCTGACCGAGACACTGGTGTGCTTGCGCGAGCAGAGTTCGCGGCGGGTGGTGGCGACGTTTCTGGAGATGGTTCGCGAGAGTCTGGCATAAGCAGGCCCGGCCTCTTCGCGGGCAAGCCTCGCTCCCACAGGTTCAACGTTATCCTTGTAGGAGCGTGGCTTGCCCGCGATAGCCGCGCCGCGGTTCAACTGGATGGCGCCAAATCAAAAAACGCCTGGATCAAGCGTAAATCCCGGCGCCGTTCCATGCAGCCAATCATGTGCCGATTGACCAACCCTTCGCCAATAATAGGCACCGCCACCACCCTCGGGTCGTGGCTGACTTCCACCGACGACACCACGCCAACCCCCAATTCTGCGGCGACGGCTTCGGTCACCGCCTCGCGACTGTCCAGTTCCAGCAACACCCGTGGATTGACCAACGCCGTCGCACAGGCCTTGTCGAAGGTGCGCCGGGTTATCGAACTTGGCTCGCGCAACACCATGATCACCTGATCCAGCGCCTTAAGCGGCACGCCCTTCGACATCTGCGCCCACGGATGCCCCTCAGGCACCAACGCACACATTCGTGACTCGCTTAAGCCTTGCAGATGCAAGCCCTTGCGCGGTTCGACTTCGGTCAGCACCGCCACGTCGGCATGCTCCGACAGCAACGCCGCCAGGGTTTCCTGAGCATTGCCCAGCCGCAGGTTCACGGTAATTCCGGGATAGCGAGCGCGCAGGCTGGCGAGCATCGGCATGACCATGTGCGGCCCGTCCGCCGCCACTTCCAAACGCCCGGTCAGCAACTGCCGGTTCGCCTCCAACATCACCTGCGCTTCTTCGGCCAGACCGAACATCGCCCGGGTGATCGCGGCCAGTTGGGTGCCCTCCTCCGTCAATTCCACTCGTCGTGCCGTGCGCCGCAACAAGGTGATCTGGTAGTGCTCCTCCAGCGCCTTGATGTGGCCGGTGACCGCCGGTTGGCTGATGAACAATCGCGCAGCGGCCCGGGTGAAGCTGCCCTCACGGGCCACGGCGTCGAAGGCGCGGAGCTGAAAAAGGTTCATGAATAACCCTCACTGATGGTTGGCATAACAACAAACAATTTGATTGATAGCACGGCAAATTGCAATTTAAGCCCCGTAGCTTCATCTCATCGATTGCGAGGACACGAGAATGAGTACTGCCGAGCCCATCCTGCTCACCCCCGGCCCATTGACCACATCGGCCCGCACCCGTCAGGCGATGATGGTCGACTGGGGCTCATGGGATGATCGCTTCAATCAACTGACCGCCAACCTCTGCGAGCAACTGCTGGCGATCATCAACGGCGGCGACAGCCACCACTGCGTGCCCCTGCAAGGCAGCGGCACGTTCGCCGTCGAAGCAGCGATCGGCACGCTGGTGCCACGCGACGGCAACGTCCTGGTGCTGATCAACGGCGCCTATGGCAAACGCCTGGCGAAAATCTGCGAAGTGCTCGGCCGCTCCTTCAGCACCTTTGAAACTGCCGAAGACGAACCGACCACCGCCGCCGACGTCGACCGCCTGCTGCGCGCCGACGCCAGCATTACCCACGTCGCGCTGATTCACTGCGAAACCAGCACCGGTATCCTCAACCCGCTGCCGGAAATCGCCCACGTCATCGCGCAACACGGCAAACGCCTGATCATCGACGCCATGAGCTCCTTTGGTGCCCTGCCGATCGACGCGCAACAGGTGCCGTTCGACGCGTTGATCGCCGCTTCGGGCAAATGCCTGGAAGGCGTGCCGGGAATGGGTTTCGTCTTCGCTCGCAAAGAGGCGCTGGCGAATGCCGCCGGCAACTCGCACTCGCTGGCGATGGACCTTTTTGACCAGCACACCTACATGGCCAAGACCGGTCAATGGCGCTTCACCCCGCCGACCCATGTGGTCGCCGCGCTGCACGAAGCCCTGCTGCAATACAACGAAGAAGGGGGTTTGCCTGCCCGGCATCAGCGCTACGCCAACAACTGCCAGGTGCTGCTCGATGACATGGCCAAGCTCGGACTGCGCAGCTTTCTGCCCGCCGCCATTCAGGCGCCGATCATCGTCACCTTCCACGCGCCGAAAGATCCGCGCTACCAGTTCAAGGAGTTCTACGAACGCGTCAAAGCCAAGGGCTTCATCCTCTACCCGGGCAAATTGACCCAGGTCGAAACCTTCCGCGTCGGCTGCATCGGCCACGTCAACCAGGCCGAGATGCACGCGGCGGTGGCGGCGGTCGCCGAAGTACTGCGCGAGATGGAAGTTTTAGAAATTTGATTCACGACGACCTGTAGCAGCTGGCGAGCTGCGCGAGCATGCGTTCGGCTGCGCAGCAGTCGTAAAACATCCACCTCGGTGTTTCAGGTGGACCGCGTCGTCAGGGTTTACGACTGCTGCGCAGCCGAACGCCGCCTCGCAAGCTCGACAGCTGCTACAGGGATCACCGTTCCCAATTACAGGATTATCACCATGAACTATACAAACCCAACCAAACTCCAAGCCGCCATCCTCGACTGGGCCGGCACCGTGGTCGACTTTGGCTCCTTCGCACCAACGCAGATCTTTGTCGAAGCTTTCGCCGAGTTCGACGTCCAGGTCTCGATTGAAGAAGCCCGCGGGCCGATGGGCATGGGTAAGTGGGACCACATCCGCACCCTGTGCGATCAACCAGAAGTGGCCGAACGTTATCGCGCGGTGTTCGGCCGTACGCCGACCGATGACGACGTCACTGCCATCTACAAACGCTTCATGCCACTGCAAATCGAGAAAATCGCCGAGCACTCGGCGCTGATTCCCGGCGCGCTGGACACCATCGCCAACCTGCGCCAGCAAGGGATCAAGATCGGTTCATGCTCCGGTTACCCGAAACAGGTCATGGACAAGGTTGTCGAACTGGCCGCCACCAACGGTTACGTTGCCGACCACGTGGTCGCCACTGACGAAGTGCCCAACGGCCGTCCATGGCCGGCCCAGGCGCTGGCCAACGTGATTGCCCTCGGCATCGATGATGTCGCGGCCTGCGTGAAGATCGACGACACCGTGCCGGGCATTCTCGAAGGTCGCCGTGCCGGCATGTGGACCGTGGCGCTGATCTGCTCGGGCAACGCGCTGGGCCTGGACTACGAAGGATATCGCGCCCTGGGCAGCGACAAGCTGGCCCGCGAACGTAAACGCATCCATGCAATGTTCGAAGGCTCGCGGCCGCACTACATGATCGACACCATCACCGATTTGCCGGAAGTGATCGCTGATATCAATAAGCGCCTGGCCAATGGCCAGATGCCGCAAACCCGCTGATTGAGCCTATCGCCTCATAAAAAAGCGCCAGTTCCTTAACGCAACTGGCGCTTTTTTGTGGCCGATCACCTGATCCAGAGCAATGAACGTCCAAATAGCCAAAGGCAAATCCACCAATGCGGATTACAGTTAACGCACACCGTCGAACAAGAACGGTGGTTCGACCTGAACTGTGAGGAACACCGTATGCCCTGGAAGAATTCCGACTCACGCTACAGCACCGTATCGATCTCGCTGCATTGGTTGATGCTGGTCCTGCTGGCGCTGGTTTACGCCTGTATCGAATTTCGCGGGATCTTTCCAAAAGGCAGTGGCGGCCGGACGCTGATCACCGAATCGCACTTTTTGCTGGGCTTGACGGTGTTTGTGCTGGTCTGGCTGCGGCTGTTTGCTCGCAGCCTAAGCCCGGCACCGCAAATTTTCCCGGCCTCGCCTCACTGGCAGACCGTGCTGGCCAAATTGATGCACTGGGCGCTGTACATTTTCATAATCGCCATGCCAATTCTGGGCTGGCTGGTCACCAGCGCCAAAGGCCATCAAGTAATGTTCTACGGTTTTGACCTGCCGTTGCTGATCGCAGAAGACAAGGCGTTGGCCAAGCAGATCCAGGGCTGGCATGAACTCGGCGGCACTATCGGCTATTGGCTGATCGGCCTGCATGCCTTGGCGGGGATTTATCACCACTATGTGGTGCGCGATAACACCTTGCTGCGGATGATGCCCAAGCGCGGCTAAATTCGGCCGCTCACCGGAAACCCCGGCGGCCCTGCAAACCGCCGGTGTGGATGAAGATCAGGCGTGTCCCGCGAGCAAACTTTCCCGCTTCGATTTGCTGCTTGAGCGCCAACAGTGCTTTGCCGGTGTACAGCGGTTCGAGGGAAATGCCGCTGGCCTGTTCGGTCTGATCGATGAATTCGAGTAACAGCGGATCGACTTTGGCAAAGCCACCACGGCTGGTGTCGAACAATTCATAAGCGCGATCCTGTAAACCCGCCTCTCGCACAATCGACTCGACCTGCTGCGCAACCCCATGATCGTCGGGCACGGCCAACGCACCATACACCGGGTGTTCGCCCGCCTCGGCCAGCACCAGACCGGCCAGGGTCGTGCCCGTTCCGCAGGCCAGCCACCAGCCGTCGTAGTCGTTCCAGCCCAGACCGTTCAGTTGCTCGCTGACCATTGTCCTCAGTTGCATGCAGCCCTTTGCTCCCTGCAAACCGCCGCCACCTTCCGGCACCGGATGCAGATCGGGATACTGCGCCTGCCAGGGTTGCCAGAAACCCGGCGCGTGCCGCGCTCGATAACCGCCATAACCCAGCCAATGCAGCTGCATACCGAACGCCTGCAAGTCCTTCACCGTCGGCGTTTCTTGTGGATGTCCACGCAGCAGGCCAACGGTGGTGAAACCGAAACGTTTGCCCGCGGCGGCCAGTGCATGCAGATGATTGGAATGGGCACCGCCGAGGCTGATGATGCCTTTGGCACCGAACCGGTCAGCGGATTTCAGGTGCTCGATGAGTTTGAACCACTTGTTGCCGCTGATCATTGGATCGATCTGGTCCAGACGCAGGATCGCGGCTTCGATGCCGGCATTGGTCAGCCAGCCGAGATGAAGGGGTTCGAGCAGGGGCTTGGGTAGCCAGTTGGCTGGAGGAGAAAGCATCGGCTCTGCGCAGACGGAAAAGACGCCAGTCTATCAGCCAACGCAAACCTTGTAGCAGCTGGCGCAGCCTGCGTCCGGCTGCGCAGCAGTCGTCAATCCTGCCATCCCCGTTTACCTGAATCACCGCGGTGGCCGACTTTACGACTGCTGCGCAGCCGGACGCAGGCTGCGCCAGCTGCTACAGAATGTGTGAGTTTTAGAGTTCAGCAGCCAGACGCGACCCTTGGTTGATCGCGCGCTTGGCATCCAGCTCCGCCGCCACATCCGCGCCGCCAATCAAATGCACGTTCTGCCCGGCCGCTACCAGACCCTCCTGCAGTTCGCGCAGCGGATCCTGCCCGGCGCAGATCACGATGTTGTCCACCGGCAGCACTTGCGGCTCGCCGGTTTCGCCGATGCGGATGTGCAACCCCTCGTCGTCAATCTTCAGGTACTCGACGCTGTTGAGCATCTGCACCTGCTTGTTCTTAAGCCCCGTGCGGTGAATCCAGCCGGTGGTCTTGCCCAGGCCGTCACCGACCTTGGATTTCTTGCGTTGCAGCAGGAACACTTCACGAGCCGGTGCATGGGGTTCAGCGTTGATGCCGGCGACACCGCCGCGCGCTTGCAGATGCGTATCGATGCCCCACTCCTTCCAGAACGCCTCACGGTCCAGACTGGTGGCCACGCCCTGATGCACCAGGAACTCCGACACATCAAAACCGATACCGCCCGCGCCGATCACGGCGACACGTTTGCCCACCGGTTTGCGCTCGAGGATCACATCCAGGTAGCTCAGCACCTTGGCATTGTCGACACCCGGAATCGCCGGAGTTCTTGGGGCAATACCGGTAGCCAGGATGATCTCGTCGAAACCGCCCTCGACCAGTTTTGCCACATCAACGCGGGTGTTCAGGCACAGCTCGACGTTAGTGGTTTGCAGTTTGCGGCTGAAGTAGCGCAGGGTTTCAAAGAACTCTTCCTTGCCTGGCACGCGCTTGGCGATGTTGAACTGGCCGCCGATTTCGCTGGCCGAATCAAACAGCGTCACCTGATGCCCGCGCTCGGCGGCCACGGTAGCCGCGGACAAACCCGCAGGACCGGCACCGACCACAGCGATTTTCTTGATCTGTTGCACCGGCAGGTAATTGAGTTCGGTTTCATGGCAGGCGCGCGGGTTCACCAGGCAACTGGTCAACTTGCCGCCGAAGGTGTGATCCAGGCACGCCTGGTTGCAACCGATGCAGGTGTTGATTTCATCGCCACGGCCGGCGGCTGCCTTGTTGACGAAGTCCGGGTCGGCGAGGAACGGCCGCGCCATGGAGACCATGTCGGCATCGCCTTCGGCCAGAATCTGCTCGGCGACTTCCGGGGTGTTGATGCGGTTGGTGGTAATCAGCGGAATGCTCACCGAGCCGCGCAGCTTGGCCGTGACTTTGCTGAACGCGCCGCGCGGCACTTTGGTGGCGATGGTCGGGATCCGTGCTTCGTGCCAGCCAATGCCGGTGTTGATGATCGTTGCACCGGCCTGTTCGACGGCCTTGGCCAACTGGACGATTTCTTCCCAGCTGCTGCCGCCTTCCACCAAATCGAGCATCGACAGGCGGAAGATAATAATGAAGTTCGGGCCTACCGCTTCACGCACCCGACGGACGATGTCCACCGGCAGGCGCATACGGTTTTCATAGCTGCCGCCCCAGCGGTCAGTACGGTGGTTGGTGTGGGCGGCGAGGAACTGGTTAATGAAATAACCTTCGGAGCCCATGATCTCGACGCCGTCGTATTCGGCCTGTTGCGCCTGGGTCGAACAGGTGACGAAGTCGCTGATCTGTTTCTCGATGCCTTCCTCGTCCAGCTCTTTTGGCTTGAACGGATTGATCGGCGCCTGAATGGCGCTCGGCGCGACTTGTTTCGGGCTATAGGCATAACGGCCGGCGTGAAGAATCTGCATGCAGATCTTGCCGCCCGCCTCGTGCACCGCGCGGGTGACGATCCGGTGCTTGAGCGCTTCGTCCTCGGTGGTCAGTTTGGCCGCGCCGGAGTACACCCCGCCCTCATCGTTCGGGCCAATACCACCGGTGACCATCAGGCCAACGCCACCACGGGCACGTTCGGCGAAGTACGCCGCCATGCGCTCGAAACCGCCGGGCTTTTCCTCAAGACCGGTGTGCATCGACCCCATCAGGGTACGGTTGCGCAACGTGGTAAAACCCAGGTCCAGCGGGGCCAACAGGTGCGGGTAATGAGCGGCGGCCATCGGTAACTCCACATCGAGCGATCACGGAAAAAGTGCAGGAGCTCTACGGCCCCCGTCAGTCATGTTGGACAGACTAAGAGTCGCGCCGCCGTCACTCAATGACCGTAACTGACAACTTATTGATTCAAATGTGCAGTGCCCCTTGGCAAGTGCCGGCATGCGCCCTACCCTAGTCGCGAACCCTGCACACGGCCGTTCTGTTTCCCCATGCGCAAACTTCTGTACCTGACCTTTTCCATGGCGTTGATCGCCGCCCTCACGACCTACGCCATGTGGGCCGCGGACCGTCCTGTGGGTCATTACCTGTCGGACCTGCGGATCAATCTAGCGGTCGACCAAGGCACACCTGCTGATCGCGGCAACTTGCTGGGCATCCAGCCCGAGCTGTTTCCCACCGACTACCAAAGCCCCGAGCGCTTGCACCGCAAACTGGCGGCCTATTTGCAGAAGGCCCAGGACCAGGGCCTGCTGAATGAAAAAACCATCGTTGTACTGCCCGAACATGTCGGCACCTGGTTGATGGTCAGCGGTGAGAAAGATGAGCTGTACCAAGCCACCACGCTCAAGGAAGCCATGAACTGGCTGGCGGTGAGCAATCCCTTGAAGTTCCTCCGCGCGCTAATCAGCGCCAAGGGCGACAGCCGTCTGGACGACGCGCACCTGCGCATGAAGGCCAAAGGCATGGCCAAAGACTACCAGGCGCTGTTTGGTGGTCTGGCGAAAGAATTTCACGTGACCCTGGTGGCGGGCTCCATTGTGCTCCCGGAGCCTAACGTCATCGACGGCACCCTGAAAATCGGCCGCGGCGCGTTGTACAACAGCACCGTGGTGTTCGGCGCCGATGGCCTGCCGATCGGCCAGCCCCAGCGTCAGATGCATCCGATCTTCGATGAGCATGACGTCATCGCGGCCAATGGCGAGCATACGCTCAACGTCGTCGACACCCCGGCCGGACGCTTGGGTGTTCTGATCGGCAGCGACAGCTGGTACCCGGACAATTACCGCAAGCTCGACAGCCAGGGTGCGAAGTTCGTCGCGGTCCCGGCGTTTGTGATCGGGCGCGGCACCTGGGACAAACCGTGGCGTGGCTACAAGGGGCTGTTGACGCCTGGCTCCGTCAGTCTCAAGGCCGGGGAGCTCAGCGAAGGCCAGGCCTGGCATCGTCTGACACTCACCACTCAACCACCCAGCAGCCAGGCAATCGCCGGCATGAGCGTGTTCCTGCGCGGTCAATTCTGGGATCAGGGCAGCGCCGGTCAAAGTTTTCTCAGCAGCAACGGGCAGCAGTTCGCCGACGGCAATGCCCGTGGCGCGCGTTTGCTGAACCTCTGGTTGTAACCAATGAAACCGTTGCCGATGCGGCTCGGCGATCTGTCGGTGGGCTTTGTTCATAGCCTGGCCGACGCCGTGCGCAGTCACGGTGTAGACCCTCAGACGCTGCTCGAACAATACGGCCTCGACTCGGCGCGCCTGAGCGAAGCAGGCGCCCGGCTCTCGATCCCGCGCTACATGCGCCTGGGCCACAGCGCCATTCAACTGACCGACAACCCGGCACTGGGTTTACGCATGGGCCAGCTCAGTCGCCTGAGCCAAGCCGGCCTGGCCGGGGTCACCGCCGCCCAGGCGCCAACGGTGCGAGAAGCCGCGCGCTGCCTGATTCGCTTCGAAGCCTTATATGGCTCCAACTATCGCGGTCAATCGAGCTTTCATGAAGACGCTCAAGGCGCCTGGCTGCGGTTCTATTCCATCAGCCCTTACAACGCCTACAACCGCTTCGTGGTGGATTCAATCATCGCTGGCTGGTTGCAGCAATTGTCCAGCATAAGCCCTGTACCGTTGCGGGCCGAACGCATCGAGATCGAGTTTGATGAACCGGATTACCGCACGGCTTATGAGGTGCTGGGTGACTGCCCGATCCAGTTTGGCGGCGAGCACAATCAACTGCGCTTGGGCCTTGCCAGCCTCGCACAGCGTAACCCGGAACATTGCCCAAGCACTTGGCGACACCTGCTGCAACTGTGTGAACGGGAACTGGAGCAACTGACACGCACCCGCAGCCTGCGTGAACGTATCACTCAGTTGCTGGGGCCGTTACTCAATGGTGGCCGGGAACCCGACCTGGAAGAAGTGGCGGCACGCCTGAAGCTGCCCACCTGGACCTTGCGCCGCAAACTCGCCGAGGAAGGCACGCAATTTCGCGCGATTCTCAACGACACTCGTCGCGACCTGGCCATGACCTACATCCGCGATACCGAACTGGCGTTCGGAGAAATCGCCTACCTGCTGGGCTTTGCCTCAGCCGAAGCGTTTCAACGGGCCTTCAAACGCTGGAGCGGCCAGACACCCGGCGAGTTTCGCCGCAGTCATCGCCAATCCGCTTGACGCTTACAGCTCGGTAGCGTCTTCGGCCGGTTCCAGTGGATCCAGTTCAAACGCCTGATACTCGAGCAGTTCTTCTTGATAATCGTCCATTTTTAATCCCCCACAACTCGTTGAAAAAAACGCCTGAATAAATGACCAGCACCCCGAGCATAAAGTGCCCACGTGAACGAAAAATGACGCAGGCACGCCGCTCCGCGGCTACTTAATAAAACGTAGCAGGCCGTCAGGAATTTATCACAGGATTTTTTCGATACAGGCCGTAGGACTACGGCCTGAGGTGACGTGGATCAATCTTGAAAGTCGCTGCGCAATCGATGTCGTGTGACCCGATCCGTAGCGCCAGAACCCGATTACTGGCCTGAAGCTGGAATCGCCGAAATAGGCTCGGTGGGTGGAGGCAGGCTTGATTCCGGCGGCGGAGTGACAGTTTCCGTGGCCGGTGCCGGTTCGGTGTTCTCGGCCGGAGCAATCGGAGCGGCTTCGGGCGGCGGTGCGACCGGCTCAGAGGCTGCTGGAGGTGCCGGCGCGGATTCTGCCGCCGGTGCCGCCGGTGCGGCCTTGGCTTCAGGTACGCCAAGATCAGGTTTCGGCTTCTCCTTGATGTGCGCGGCCTTTTTCGCTTCCGGCGGCAGGAACAACTCGACCAGGGTGAAGAAACGCTCGTAGAACTTGGGCGACGATACGGTTTCGCTGGCAACCTTGACCATCGAGTCGTCGGACGAGCCAATCGGCATCGACACCGAACCCAGCACGCCCACACCAACGCTGGCGGAGTTGTTGGTCTTCTTCAGCGCATAACGGTCCTGCAGGGCGTTGGCGAACATGGTCGCGTGGAGCCCCTCACTGCCATCATCGGCACAGACCACACTGAAGCTGATCTCCAAGTGGCTCTCGCCGGTCTGCTGGAAGCTTTTGTGTCCGCTGACCAGTTTCGGGTCGGCGCTGGTGATGATGTAGCCCTGACTGAGCAACGCCCGACGGGCGGCTTCGCACGTCTGCGCATCAGTCACCGGGTAGCTGCGCGAAAACGTTCCGGAGTCATCGAAATTCTCATGCTCATAGATTGGGGCTTTCTTCGACGAGCAGCCGGCAGCAACGGCCAGCAACAACGCCAGCCCAGCAACACGTATGGGAAATGATTTAAACATTGAACATCCTGAGGAAAACGGTCCGGGGCGTATTGTGCAACAGATCGATGCTTAGCGGAGTATCGATTAGTGTCTTAAAACAGTTACACGTCTACTGACTGTCATTTACAGGAAAAAGTCGCACGGTAAATACTCAGGCGACGGGTAACCCGTCCTGCTTTTGTTTCGCCGATAAAAAACCCCAGCCTTTCGGCTAGGGTCTTTGTGTCGCGACAAGCTCAGTCAGGTATCAGAAGCGCTTGATCTCAGCCTGGCTTTCCAGCAGTTTGCGGTAAGCCGCAAAGTCTTGCTGGCCAATGCGTGAGGCGAGGAAGCGACGGTATTGAGCCTTCTCCTCTTCAGTCGGTGCAGCGGCTTCGTTCACGGCGTTCAGACGAACGATCACCAGGCTACCATCGGCCAGGGTCACGCTACTGAAGGTCGGCTTGTCCTTGGCTGCCGGCTTCGGCATGCGGAACAGCGCTTGCAACACGGTTGGGTCAACCCCTTCCTGGCCACGAGTGGCTGCCTGGATAACTTTCCAGTTCTGGCCGTCGATTGCCTTGTCCAGCGGTGTCTTGCCATCGCGCAGGCTGACAATCAGCTCTTCAGCCTTGGTCTTGGCGGCAGCACTGGCGCGCTCCTTGGCCAATTGCACGCGAATGCTGGCAGCAACGCTTTCGAGCGACAATTGCGCAGGTTTCAGGTGTTCCTTGGCGCGCAGCACGATCACGGTTTCCGGGTCGAGCTCGATGGCGGTGCTGTTGGCACCCTCATCCAGCACTTCAGGGCTAAACGCAGCAGTGACCACGGCACGGTTGGCCGCAACACCTTCGCCACCTTCACGGCCGAACGGCTTGGATGTGTGAACGGTCAGCTTCAGGTCCTGCGCCGGCTGAGCCAGATCGGAGGCTTCGAACGACGAGTCTTCCAATTGCTTGGTCGCCTCGACGAAACGCTGTTCGACCTGCTGGGTTTTCAGCTCACGGGTCAGCTTGTCTTTCAAACTGGCTAACGTCGGCACTTCAGGTGCTTCCACGCCCAACAGCTTGATCAGGTGAAAGCCGAAGTCGGTGCGAACCGACGCCGAGACCTGATCCTTGGCCAACGCATACAGCGCTGTTTCGAAGGCTGGATCGTAGACACCAGGACCTGCATAGCCGAGGTCACCGCCGTTGTTCGCCGAACCAGGATCCTGGGAGAACTCTTTGGCCAGAGCCTCGAACTTCTCGCCTTTTGCCAGACGTGCCTGGATCTCGTCGATCTTGGCCTTGGCTTGCGCTTCGGTCACGTTGTCATTCACTTCGATCAGAATGTGCGCGGCCCGGCGTTGTTCGGACAGGTTCGCAGTTTCTTTCTGATACGCCGCTTGCAGGTCTTCGTCCTTGACGCTGACCTGATCAAAGAAGGAAGCCTTTTTCAACTCGAGGTAATCGATGACCACCTGATCCGGCGTCATGAATTCCGTGGCGTGTTCGTCGTAGTAGGCTTTGACTTCATTGTCAGCAAGCTTCACAGCCGCCGGGTCAACCTTGACGTTCAGGGAAGCGAAATCGCGGGTCTGCTTTTCCAGACGGGCGAATGCAAGAACCTGTGCGTCGGTGACGAAACCACTACCCGCCAGACCAGCGCGCAGCTGACCGATCAGCATTTCCTGAGCCAGCATCTGGCGGAATTGCATGCGGCTGTAGCCGAGTTGGCGAATAACCTGGTCGAAACGGTCAGGGCTGAACTTGCCGTCAACCTGGAATTCAGGCGTTTGCAGGATCACCTGGTCCAAAGCAGCTTCGGAAAAAGCGAACTTCGAGTTTTCTGCGCCTTGCAGCAGCAGCTTGCGATCGATCAAGCCTTTGAGGGCCGATTCGCGCAGCATTTTTTCGTCGAGCAAGGAAGCATCGAAATCCTTGCCCAGCTGTTGCATGAGCTGACGGCGTTGCATGTCGACCGCCTGGCTCAGTTCGTTTTGGCTGATTTCTTCGCCGTTGACCTTCGCCGCGTCCTGGCTGTTGGTCGTCGCCTGAAATATGGCCTCGATACCGGTGAAAGCCATCAATACAACGATGATCCCGATAATGGTCTTGGCAATCCAGCCTTGTGAATTGTCCCTGATATTCTGCAGCATGCGTCCCCCAGAAACGGTTGAACTTCAAAATTAGGCAACCGTGGAGCGTGGGTAGAATCCGGATAGAAGAAAGGCGCACCCGAGGATGCGCCTTCTCGTAACTGGCGGAGCGGACCGATGACTCGAACTTGCGAGCCTCGGCGTCTCGGATCGGCGACTCGCCGACTGGACTACCGCTCCGCTGCCAGGTCAGGCATGACCCCGACCCGGATAGGCAAAAACCTGAATCGAACTTAGTTAACAGCTTCTTTCAGTGCTTTACCGGCTTTGAAACCTGGTTTTTTGGCGGCTGCGATTTCCAGCGTCTTACCGGTCTGTGGGTTACGACCAATGCGAGCCGGACGATCAGTGACGGAGAAAGTACCGAAACCCACCAGAACAACAGAGTCGCCAGCCTTGAGAGCGCCAGTGACGGATTCGATTACAGCGTCCAGCGCACGGCCAGCAGCAGCTTTCGGGATATCAGCGGATGCAGCGATAGCATCAATCAGTTCCGACTTGTTCACTCTAAGTCCCCTTATATCTATTTGAGTATGATTCTAAGTTTTTTGGTGAAAGCAAAAACGAGTGCTGAATGGCCTACAGACACTTAAGAGCCGCTTTATAACAAGGGCTCTAAAAAGCTGTCAAGGAAGCCCCCCAGACAAATGCATACTAATGCGTGCTAATTCTTTCCTTAGAGTCAGACTCGCGTTTTTCATCCTTTGCAACTATCTCTGGAGCTACATCGGGCAAGGGCTCCGGCGCGTATTGCAGCGCAATTTGCAGGACCTCGTCAATCCATTTAACCGGTTTAATCTGTAGATCTTGCTTAATATTGTCAGGAATTTCCTTCAGATCGCGTACGTTCTCTTCAGGAATGATCACGGTCTTGATTCCGCCACGGTGAGCAGCGAGCAGTTTTTCTTTCAAACCACCAATCGCCAGTACCTGACCACGCAGCGTAATTTCGCCAGTCATGGCAACGTCCGCGCGTACAGGAATCCCGGTCAATGCCGACACCAGAGCCGTGCACATGCCTACACCGGCGCTAGGGCCGTCCTTCGGGGTCGCCCCTTCCGGCATATGGATGTGCGTATCACGCTTCTCGTGGAAGTCCAGGGGAATCCCCAGGCTCTTCGCCCGGCTGCGGACAACGGTCAAGGCTGCGGTGATGGATTCGACCATCACGTCACCCAAAGAACCGGTCTTGATCAACTGACCCTTGCCGGGAACGACCGCGGCTTCGATGGTCAGCAATTCGCCGCCCACCTGAGTCCACGCCAGCCCGGTTACCTGACCGATCTGATCCTGCGATTCGGCCAGCCCGTAGCGGAATTTACGCACGCCAAGGAAGTGCTCCAGCGTGTCGGCAGTGACCTTCACCGAGAAGCGTTTTTCCAGTGAATGCTCTTTGACCGCCTTGCGGCAAACCTTGGCAATCTGGCGCTCCAGCCCGCGCACACCGGCTTCGCGGGTGTAGTAGCGGATGATGTCGCGGATCGCTTCGGCGTCGAATTCCAGCTCGCCTTTCTTCAAGCCGTTGGCCGTAATCTGCTTGGGCGAAAGGTATTTGACGGCGATGTTGATCTTCTCGTCTTCGGTGTAACCCGGCAGACGAATCACTTCCATCCGGTCCAGCAGCGCCGGTGGAATGTTCATGGAGTTGGAGGTGCAAAGGAACATCACATCGGATAGGTCGTAGTCGACTTCCAGATAGTGATCGTTGAAGTTGTGGTTCTGCTCAGGGTCAAGCACCTCCAGCAACGCCGACGCCGGATCGCCACGCATGTCACTGCCCATTTTGTCGATTTCATCGAGCAGGAACAATGGGTTGCGCACGCCCACCTTTGTCATCTTTTGAATCAATCTTCCCGGCATCGAACCGATATAAGTACGGCGATGACCACGAATTTCCGCTTCATCGCGTACGCCGCCGAGGGCCATGCGCACGAATTTGCGGTTTGTGGCGTGAGCAATCGACTCCGCCAGCGAAGTTTTACCCACACCTGGAGGACCGACCAGGCACAACACCGGTCCACGAATTTTCTTCACGCGTTTTTGCACGGCGAGGTATTCGAGAATCCGTTCTTTGACTTCTTCCAGACCATAGTGGTCGGCATCGAGAATGTCTTCAGCGCGCGCAAGATCCAGACGCACTTTGCTCTGCGCCTTCCACGGCACCTGAACCAGCCAGTCAATATACGAGCGGACCACGGTCGCTTCCGCCGACATTGGCGACATTTGTTTTAATTTGTTCAGTTCACCCTGGGCTTTGGCCAAGGCATCTTTCGGCAGACCGGCGGCATCGATGCGCTTTTTCAGCTCTTCGATTTCGTTGTGGCCTTCGTCGCTGTCACCGAGCTCTTTCTGAATGGCCTTCATCTGCTCATTCAGGTAATACTCGCGCTGACTGCGTTCCATTTGTTTCTTAACGCGACCGCGAATGCGTTTTTCGACTTGCAGCAGGTCGATCTCGGCATCCAGCAACGCGAGAACGTGCTCGACCCGGGCCGACAAATCGATAATTTCGAGAATTTCCTGCTTCTGCTCGATTTTCAGCGCCATGTGCGCGGCCATGGTGTCGACCAGGCGGCCTGGCTCGTCGATGCTGTTGAGCGACGACAGGACCTCAGCCGGGACTTTCTTGCCCAACTGCACATATTGTTCGAACTGAGCCAGCAGGCTGCGGACGAACACTTCCGACTCGCGCTCCGGCGCGTCGACTTCGTCGATCAATGAGACTTCGGCACGGCAGTGGCCGTCCACTTCGCTGAAACGCTCAACCGCGCCCCGCTGCTCGCCTTCGACCAAAACCTTGACCGTGCCGTCAGGCAGCTTGAGCAGCTGCAGAACGGTAGCAATGGTACCTACGCGATAAAGTGCGTCTTCACCGGGATCGTCGTCAGCAGGGTTTCTCTGAGCCAGCAGAAGGATCTGCTTGTCGCCCGTCATCGCAGCCTCGAGGGCTTCGATGGATTTCTCGCGCCCCACGAACAGCGGGATAACCATGTGCGGATAAACCACAACATCACGCAATGGCAGGAGAGGCAATTCGATGGTTGTCTTCATGATTTCGCCTCTACGGCGGCCATAAGGCCGTAAACAGATGGAAGTGAGCTTGAAACCAAGATGGGGGCTACCTTCAAAAAAAACAAGCTTAAAGAAGGTGTTAAAACGCGCAAAAAGCAAAGGGGCCCGAAGGCCCCTTCTTTATTTCAGCAGCGTGACGCTTAGGCGTCTGGCGCTGCCTTGGCAGCCGGCTCACTGTTTTCGTAGATATACAGTGGCTTGGACTTGCCTTCTATAACGCTTTCGTCGATCACTACTTTACTCACCTCGGACTGCGAAGGGATTTCATACATAGTGTCGAGCAATACACCTTCGAGAATCGAACGCAGTCCACGAGCACCGGTTTTGCGTTCCAGGGCACGTTTGGCGACCGATTTCAAAGCGTCGGCCCGGAATTCCAGGTCCACACCTTCCATCTCGAACAGCTTGGCATACTGTTTGGTCAGAGCATTCTTCGGCTCGGTGAGAATCTGCATCAACGCAGCCTCATCAAGCTCGTCCAGCGTGGCAAGTACCGGCAGACGACCGACGAACTCAGGGATCAGACCGAACTTGACCAGATCGTCAGGCTCGACTTCACGCAGGGACTCACCGACTTTCTTGCCTTCTTCCTTGCTGCGCACTTCTGCGTTGAAACCGATGCCGCCACGGGTGGAACGGCTTTGAATAACCTTTTCCAGACCGGAGAACGCGCCGCCGCAGATGAACAGGATGTTACGGGTGTCGACCTGAAGGAATTCCTGCTGCGGATGCTTGCGACCACCTTGAGGCGGAACGGAAGCGACCGTGCCTTCGATCAACTTGAGCAGGGCCTGCTGCACGCCTTCACCGGAAACGTCCCGGGTGATCGACGGGTTGTCAGACTTGCGCGAGATCTTGTCGATCTCATCGATGTAGACAATGCCCATCTGGGCTTTTTCTACGTCGTAATCGCACTTCTGCAACAGCTTCTGAATGATGTTCTCGACATCTTCACCCACGTAACCCGCCTCGGTGAGGGTGGTTGCGTCGGCGATGGTGAACGGAACGTTCAGCAAACGGGCCAGTGTTTCGGCAAGCAGGGTTTTACCCGAGCCTGTCGGGCCGATCAGCAAGATATTGCTTTTGCCGAGTTCGACATCGTCATTCTTTTTGTCACGCTGGTTCAGGCGTTTGTAGTGGTTGTACACCGCTACGGCCAGAACCTTTTTCGCACGTTCCTGACCAATCACATACTGATCAAGGATGCCGCTGATTTCTTTAGGCGAAGGCAATTTATGCGCGCTGCTTTCGGCCTGGGCTTCCTGCACCTCCTCACGGATGATGTCATTGCACAGGTCGACGCACTCGTCGCAGATAAAGACCGAGGGGCCGGCAATCAATTTGCGCACTTCATGCTGGCTTTTGCCACAGAAGGAGCAATAGAGCAGTTTGCCGTTGTCCTCGCCGTTGCGGGTGTCAGTCATTCGATCGATCCAAATCCGATAGGCTTGCAACACAAGATGAAGGCTATTGCGGGCTTTTTCAAGTCCGCAGGCGGTCAGTTAACCCGACCACCTACATTTGGGCTGCTTAGGCGGGCATTTTACGCTTGTCGATCACGGAGTCGATCAGGCCGTACTCAGCCGCACGCTCTGCGCTCATGAAATTATCGCGCTCGGTATCGCGCTCGATGGTTTCGAGGCTTTGACCGGTGTGATGAGCCAACAGCTGGTTCAGACGCGAACGGATGTGGAGGATTTCCTTGGCATGGATGTCGATATCCGACGCCTGACCCTGGAAGCCGCCCAACGGCTGGTGAATCATCATGCGCGAGTTCGGCAGGCAGAAACGCTTGCCGGCGGCACCACCAGCGAGCAGAAAGGCGCCCATGCTGCAGGCCTGACCAATACAGGTGGTGGACACGTCTGGCTTGATGAACTGCATGGTGTCGTAGATCGACATGCCTGCAGTCACCGAACCGCCTGGTGAGTTGATGTAAAGATGGATGTCCTTGTCCGGGTTTTCCGCTTCAAGGAATAGCAGTTGCGCCGCAACCAGGTTGGCCATGTAGTCTTCTACCGGACCTACCAGGAAGATCACTCGCTCCTTCAACAGACGCGAGTAGATGTCATAGGCTCGTTCGCCACGGGCGGACTGCTCGATAACCATCGGGACCAGGCCGCCTGCGGCCTGGATGTCAGAGCTCTGCTGATAATAAGAATTGCGGGACATGTCTCGCAGTCACTCCCAAATAGTTATGTCTTGAATACGCATAAGCCAGCACGAAGGCTGGCTTATGGTGTGTACTTCTTACCGCAAAAACGATCAGTCGGCTTGTGGAGCTTCTACCGGCTTGACTGCTTCTTCGTAAGAGACCGCTTTGTCGGTCACGCTAGCTTTCTGCAGAACAGTATCCACAACTTGCTCTTCCAGCACAACCGAACGAACTTCGTTCAGCTGCTGGTCGTTCTTGTAGTACCAGGACACAACCTGCTCAGGCTCTTGGTAAGCCGAGGCCATTTCCTGAATCATTTCACGAACGCGGGCATCGTCAGGCTTGAGGTCGAATTGCTTGACCACTTCAGCCACGATCAGACCCAGCACAACGCGGCGCTTGGCTTGCTCTTCGAACAGCTCGGCCGGCAGCTGCTCAGGCTTGATGTTGCCGCCGAACTGCTGAACAGCCTGCACGCGCAGACGGTCAACTTCGTTGGACAGCAGAGCCTTAGGCACTTCGATCGGGTTGGTGGCCAGCAGACCGTCCATTACCTGATTCTTGACCTTGGATTTGATCGCCTGACGCAGTTCCCGCTCCATGTTCTTGCGAACTTCGGTGCGGAAGCCTTCCAAACCCGTTTCCTTGATACCGAATTGAGCGAAGAATTCTTCGGTCAGCTCTGGCAGTTTTGGCTCGGAAACAGTGTTCACGGTAACGGTGAATTCAGCGGTTTTGCCGGCCAGGTCGAGGTTCTGATAGTCCTCTGGGAAGGTCAGGTTCAGAACGCGCTCTTCGCCGGCTTTAGCACCAACCAGACCGTCTTCAAAACCAGGGATCATGCGGCCGGAACCCAGAACCAGCTGAGTACCTTTGGCGGAACCGCCAGCGAACACTTCACCGTCGACCTTGCCGACGAAATCGATGTTCAACTGGTCTTCATTTTGAGCGGCGCGATCAGCCACTTCAAAACGGGTGTTCTGCTTGCGCAGGACTTCCAGCATTTTGTCCAGATCGGCATCAGCCACGTCAGCGCTCTGACGCTCGACAGTGATACCTTCGAAACCGGCAACGGTGAACTCAGGGAACACTTCGAAGATTGCGACGTATTCCAGATCTTTGCCGGCTTCCATCGATTTAGGCTCGATCGAAGGAGCGCCAGCCGGGTTCAGCTTTTGCTCGACAACAGCTTCGTAGAACGAAGACTGGATCACATCGCCCACGGCTTCCTGACGTGCATCAGCACCAAAACGGCGCTTGATTTCACTCATTGGCACTTTGCCTGGACGGAAGCCAGCAATCTTGGCCTTTTGGGCAGTCTGCTGCAGACGCTTGTTGACCTGAGTCTCGATGCGCTCAGCCGGCACGGTGATGCTCATGCGGCGCTCAAGAGCAGAAGTATTTTCAACAGAAACTTGCATGGATATTCCTCGTTGCACAGACGTTAGCCGGCCGTTTCCGACCCCAGAATCAAGGGCATGCATTCTAGTGGGTCAAACTCAAGAAGTCACCCTACTGAAAACGGGTAAAAAAGCAGCAGGCAATTTATAGGCGGGGACAAACGGTTGTGCCTCGCCCTGTTAGCAAATACAGCCAATCATGCCAGGGCTCTGCACCAATCCTTCTATATATAGAAGCCATCGGCAATCCATCCCTGACAGTCGACCCCACGAGGGGACCAATGGGCGAATCAGCATCATCGCGAAACATAAATCCGACGACCCGACCTGCCCTCTCAACCCAGAACCTGCGGTCGTTTTGAAAATTCAGAGTTCTAAAACAAAAACGGCGCAGCCCTTTTCAGGTGCTGCGCCGTTTTCTGCTAATAAATAGCTACTTGTAATGGTGCGGACGGAGAGACTCGAACTCTCACACCTTGCGGCGCTGGAACCTAAATCCAGTGTGTCTACCAATTCCACCACATCCGCATCAAGCTTTTAAAGCAAAGGCGCCAGACTGTTAATCTGGCGCCTTTCTAAATATGGGGTGGACGAAGGGGATCGAACCCTCGACAACGGGAGTCACAATCCCGTGCTCTACCAACTGAGCTACGCCCACCATATTGCCATGTTGCGTTACTTGTGCCAAAGCTGCCTAATGGCGCACCCGGCAGGACTCGAACCTGCGACCATCCGCTTAGAAGGCGGATGCTCTATCCAGCTGAGCTACGGGCGCCTTGTTAATCTGTATTCTTGGACGATTACAAACTAAGTGCTTTCAGTCTTACCGAGTTAAACATCAACCCTGCTCGACCTTCTTAACCAGTGCTAGGCTGTGCCCGACAAGTGCGACGAATGTTATAGGTGACCCTGAAGGTCGTCAACTCTTTTTTATAAAAAATTCATTTAATTAAAGGGGTTAGGGGAATTTGCAGACCAAGCGCCTTTGCCCTCACCTCATGACATGCGAGAATGCGTTCTCTTTTTTTCCCCTCTCGATGGTTAATCACGCGCAATGACTGCACAACTAATCGACGGCAAATCGATCGCCGCCAGCCTGCGCCAGCAGATCGCCAAACGCGTCAATGAGCGTCGCCAGCAAGGCCTGCGCACGCCCGGCCTCGCGGTGATCCTGGTCGGCAGCGATCCTGCCTCTCAGGTTTATGTCTCGCACAAGCGTAAAGACTGTGAAGAGGTCGGCTTCATTTCCCAAGCCTATGACCTGCCTTCCGAAACCACTCAAGAAGCGCTGACCGATCTGATTGATCGTTTGAACGACGACCCGGCGATTGATGGCGTTCTCCTTCAGCTTCCATTACCTGAACACCTGGACGCCTCCAAACTGCTGGAGCGTATTCGTCCAGACAAAGACGTCGACGGTTTCCACCCTTATAACGTCGGCCGCCTGGCCCAGCGTATTCCGCTGCTGCGTCCGTGCACCCCTAAAGGCATCATGACGTTGCTGGAAAGCACCGGTGTCGATCTTTACGGGATGGACGCCGTGGTTGTCGGGGCCTCCAACATTGTTGGCCGCCCGATGGCGATGGAATTGCTGCTGGCCGGCTGCACCGTGACTGTCACCCACCGTTTCACCAAGGATCTGGCGGGCCATGTCGGCCGTGCCGACCTGGTGGTGGTCGCCGCCGGCAAGCCGGGGCTGGTCAAGGGGGAATGGATCAAGGAAGGCGCGATCGTGATCGACGTCGGCATCAACCGCCAGGAAGACGGCAAACTGGTCGGTGACGTGATCTACGAAACCGCCCTGCCCCGCGCCGGCTGGATCACTCCAGTCCCGGGTGGCGTTGGTCCGATGACTCGTGCCTGCCTGCTTGAAAATACGCTGTATGCAGCCGAAACCCTGCACAGCTGATTCACTGTTTTTACAGCCGCGGCAAACAAAAGAACCTCGCCAATGGCGGGGTTCTTTTTGCCTGACCAAAAACCGCTACCACTCGCCGGAAACTCCCCGTTTAGTGCAGGTTTTCAAGGCCTTTCACCTGTTCTTCGAACAACCATCGACAGTTCTTCAGCCATACTCCTAAAATGCGTCGGTTTGAAGAAGCAACCCGTTACAGAACGGCTAATCCACACCTAATGAGTCTGCCAGCGTGAAAATCCGTCTTTCCATCCTGAGCCTATTTTTTGCATTTACAGGGACGTTCATCACGCCAATAGCCAACGCCGCCGAAACCACCTCGGCGCCCCGCGACACCTCACAACTGAAGATCGCTTCCGGCAGCGCATTGCTGATGGATATGCAGACCAACAAAGTCATCTATGCCAGCAACCCTGACGTGGTTGTGCCGATCGCTTCCGTCAGCAAACTGATGACTGGCCTGATCGTGGTCGAAGCCAATCAGAACATGGACGAATACCTTTCCATCAACATCAGCGACACGCCGGAAATGAAAGGCGTATTTTCCCGAGTCAAACTCAAAAGCGAATTGCCGCGCCGGGAAATGCTGCTGATTGCCCTGATGTCCTCGGAAAACCGCGCTGCCGCCAGCCTCGCCCATCACTACCGGGGTGGCTATGTTGCATTTATTGCAGCGATGAATGCCAAAGCCAAGGCACTGGGCATGACCAGTACCCACTTCGTCGAACCGACAGGTCTTTCACCTCGCAACGTGTCCACGGCTCGCGATCTGAGCAAACTGCTGATCGCCGCGCACAAGTACCCACTGTTGACAGAGCTAAGTACCACCAAGGAAAAAACCGTCTCGTTCCGTAAACCCAACTACAGCTTGGGATTCCGTAATACCGACCATCTGGTCAGAAAGCCGAACTGGGACATCACGCTGACGAAAACCGGCTTCACCAACGAGGCCGGCCACTGCCTGGTGCTGGTCACCAGCATGGGCAATCGCCCTGTTGCACTGGTCATCCTCGACGCCTTTGGCAAGTACACGCACTTTGCCGATGCAAGCCGTATTCGCAGCTGGGTGGAAACCGGCAAGGGCACGAACGTGCCGTCGGTAGCCTTGCAGTACAAATCCGACAAGAACCTCAAGCATCGTCAGAGCGGCGTTGTTGAAGCGTCAAAGTAAGTAAGCGACACCAAAAGAAAGCCCCGATCATTCGGGGCTTTATTTCGTTCAGCGTTAATCATTGGGCAGCGGCATCTGATCGTCATTCGGAATGCCGTCCCCGGCACTCGGGTCTTTCCAGCCCTGTGGGTGCTCCGTCGACACGACCATAGGTCTGGCCAGCGGATCCCTTAAAGGACTGTCCGGATCCAGCACAGGGTCCATATCGTTTTCTGGGGTGGTTGGAACACTGTCCGGACGTTTGTCGTTGAAACTCGAATCGGTAGACATATGCACCTCACTAAGGCTCAGGTTTTCAGATCGGCGAGTGGATCGTAAGGCTTCGCAGGCGCCTTGGGATCGTTGCCCGGATTCACATCCCGGGGGGCCTTGGCGGGTCCGATGGGGTCGACCTGAGGGTCGGCGAGGTCCGGTGAATCGGGATCGAACCCCAACTCATCGCCCGACGAATGCTCGGACGAGTGCGGGCCGACGGGGGTATTGGAATGTGCCATGGGCGCCTCCTGGTCACAGCCCGAAGAAATCCGGGCCCTACACCTTAGAAGTCGGCAAATTGCAGGGGTGCCCGAGAGATGACGAACGGACTTACTGCGCGTTCAGCGCTTTCTTCGCCCTGGCTGCCGCTTGCTCCTGACCTGCCTGGGCAAGATCGCTCGCAGCCTTGAGCCATCGCTGTGGATCGACATTGGCCGGCAGCTGATTAGGCTTCTGGATCAGCACGGCCCAGCCACCGGCATCCTTGAGCGCCGATTCAAACGAACCGAAGCCCATCAACTCCCGACGATTCATGCCCGAGCGCAGCAGCACAGTGCGCTTTTGGCGGTTGTACCCGGCAAGAATGGCGTAACGGGGTTCAGCCCAGAACGCCGAGCCTTCAGTAAAGCGCACCATCACCGGATACCCAGCCGCGACCTGGGTCAACAGCGCTGGCAGATTGCTGTCGACGGGATAGACGACCATGCCGTACTCGCGAGCGAGGTTCTGCATGTTCTGCTGCAACTGGGCTTCGGCACCCGGCAAATGCAACGGCTTTTCGAGCAAACCTGGGGTAATCACAATGCCTTGCTGGGACAACATACTGGCCAGCACTTGGGGCCCGCTTTGATTCGCCACGCCACGGTAGAACGTGCCACTGAGTTCGACACGCTCCGGCAGGCGCTTGATTTCAGGCGCCACACTCCCCGCGCAGCCAGCCAGACCTGCAACGCAGCCAACGACCAGCACTAAAGATCGAATTCGAGAAAATACCCGCACCATCATCACTCTCTTGATTTAGACGCCAGGCATTCGCGCTCCCGGCTTGGCCGTCGATCATAGGACGCCGAGCGACGGCGGTATAGCCTTAACCGGCAGATGATTGGATTCGATAGAGCGAACTGATTGGTGACAGCCGACCTTTGGTCAATAGCCTGAAACACAGCAGCGACTAGACTGTCATTTGCAAAGAGTGTGTGCCCGCAGCAGGGCGAAGAGGAGGCACTGATGAGCCTGACAATGACCATTGTGATGTTGATTTTTGGCTGGCTGACCGTTGCCGCCGCCATGTTATGGGGAGTCCTGCGCATTACCCGCCGGCACCATCACCACCCTGCTCAATCGGCGCCGGTGGTGAAAACGGATGAAACCACTGCACACCACGCCAGCGCGCACTGACTGGCACTTTTTTTAACAGCAAAAAAAACGGCCGCCTGCCTCTTTCGAGCGCAGGCGGCCGTTTCGTTTATCGCCCGTTAAGCTTCAGTAGCTACACGCTTTTGCTTTGACCGCCGCGACATCATGTTCAAACCCTCGATCGTCGCCGAGAACGCCATGGCCGCATAAACGTAGCCTTTCGGTACATGGGCACCGAAGCCTTCGGCAATCAGCGTCATGCCGATCATGATCAGGAAGCCCAGCGCCAGCATCACCACCGTCGGGTTGTCGTTGATGAACTTGGCCAGAGGATCAGCCGCCAGCAACATCACCAGCACCGACACCACCACTGCGATGACCATGATCGGCAAATGCTCGGTCATGCCGACAGCGGTAATGATGCTGTCGATGGAGAACACCATGTCCAGCATCAGGATCTGACCGATGGCAGCAGCGAAGCCAAGCGTCACGGCCGAAGTAGCCGACTTCGGATCATCCGGTGCCGGGTCCATGCTGTGATGGATCTCGGTGGTCGCCTTCCACAACAGGAACAGGCCACCGGCGATCAGGATCATGTCCTTCCAGGAGAACGCATGGCCGAGAATGTCGATCACAGGCTCAGTCAACTGGACGATGAACGCGATGGTGCTCAACAGCGCCAGTCGCAGGATCAGCGCCATGCCGATACCGATGCGCCGCGCCTTCTGCCGATGCTGCTCGGGCAGCTTGTTGGTCAGGATCGAAATGAAGATCAGGTTATCGATGCCGAGCACGATTTCCATGACGATCAACGTGGCCAGGGCGACCCAGGCGGTGGGGCTTGCAGCAAGTTCTAAAAGGTATTCCATGGGTCAGTCCTGACTCGTTTTAAACGGTTTAGATTTCCTGGGACGAAGATTCGGTTTTGTCTTTATCTTCGTTTGATGATTCTTTCTTGCTGATCAGGCCGCCGGTGGCGTCGCTGATTGCTTGCTCGGCGGCTTTGTGGGTGTCATCGATCGCTTGCTTGGCGGTTTCGGCAGCCTTGCCCATCAATTGCTGAGCGCTTTTCTCGGCTTGGTCGCAACCGGCCAATACCAGTAAAGACGTGATCAACAGCGCCGTCATTTTGAGCTTCATGATGCTTTCCTCGATAGAACAGACAGGGCCGAAAAGGCCACCCGTCGATAGCCGGGCATTCTAGGGAGGCAAACACTTCAGGAAAATTCGTATTTTTAGCGGTTATACTTCGTTTTTTACGAACTGTAGGTCGTCATGCTCAATTATCGGCAATTGCATTACTTCTGGGTAGTGGCCAAAACCGGCAGCATCGTGCGCGCCTGCGAGCAGCTGAACCTGACGCCACAGACCATCAGCGGGCAGATTTCCCTGCTCGAACAAACCTATGGCATCGAGCTGTTTCGCCGGGTCGGCCGACAGCTTGAGCTGACGGAAGCCGGACGTCAGACCCTGCCCTACGCCGAGCAAATGTTTCAGCTGGGAGGTGAACTGGAGTTGATGTTGCGAGCGCAGCCCAATGAGCAGCAGATTCTGTTCCGGGTGGGGGTGGCCGACGTGGTACCCAAATCCATCGTCTATCGGCTGATTGCCCCGACCATGGAATTGAGCGAGCCGCTGCGCATCACCTGTCGCGAAGACAAACTCGAACGCCTGCTCGCCGACCTGGCGATCCAGCGCCTGGATCTGGTCATCTCCGACAGCCCGATGCCGTCGCACCTGGACATCAAGGGCTACAGCCAGAAACTCGGGGAATGCGGGATCAGCTTCTTTGCCACCGCTGAATTGGCGGCGCGCTACGGTCAGGACTTCCCCCGCAGCCTGCACGGCGCCCCCCTATTGATTCCCGGGCCAGAGACCGTGGTGCGCAGTCGCTTGCAGCGCTGGTTTGCCGAGCAGCAGATCCAGCCGCGCATCGTCGGCGAGTTCGACGACAGCGCCTTGATGCAGGCTTTCGGTCAATCCGGCAGCGGGATTTTCATCGGCCCAAGCGTGATTGCCGATGAAGTGAAGCGCCAATACGGCGTGGAGTTGATTGGCCAGACCGACGCGGTCACCGAATCGTTCTACGCCATTTCGGTGGAACGCAAGGTCAAGCACCCCGGCATTGTTGCCATTACCGAAGGTGCCCGACGCGAGCTGTTCACCGAGCTTTGAAGTGTCAGGCGCAGACTTCGCGGGGTTTGAAGGTCATCAGCGCGATTGCCAAGAGGATCGAGACAAGGATAAAACCGGCGGCCGCGAAACCTAGGCCACCCAGGCCAACGCTGTCGATCACTCGCCCGCCCACCATCGCGCCCAAGCCGATTCCCAAGTTGGCCCCGGCGATGTTCAGCGACGCAGCAAAGGCCGGCGCTTCGGGCGCCGCCTTCATCAAACGCACATGACTGACCAGGAACAACGCGGCCTGAGTCACGCCCCAAATGCCCATTGCCGCCGCCAGACCGAGGGGCGAATGAATGTTTGGCACCAATGCCACCATGCCCGCGATCATGAACGCGCAGAACATCATTGAGGCGATCAACGGATGACGATCCACCGCGCGGCCGCCCAGTGAGTTGCCGATCAACCCGACCGCGCCGAAGCCCATCAGGCACCAGCCGACCACTGTGCCGTTGAAACCGGCCAAGCGCTCAAGAATGTCCGCCAGGTAGGTGTACGCGGTGAACATGCCGCTGAACACCAGGATCGACAGCAGCACATGCCCCACCATCAGCGGGCTGCGCAGGATCTTTAACTGCGAGCGGAAACTCACTTGATGCTGATGCAGATTGGTTTTCGGCAGGTAGATAAATAGCAGCAACGCCTTGGCAAACGCGATCACCGCCAGAATGCCAAAGGCACTGCGCCAACCGAATGCATCGGAGATCAGTGTGCCCACAGGAATGCCGAACACCGTGGCGCAGACAATGCCGAAACCGATCTTGGCGATGGCGCGGCCGGCGTAGTCCGGGCCGACAATACCCACCGCCGTCTCACTGGCCAGCGCCCAGAACACCGGCAAGCCCAGCGCCGGAATCAACCGGGCAATGGCCATCACCCAGATGTTCGGCGCAAACGCTGCGAGGGTGTTGGCCAGGCCGAACATGATCAGCACCGAGATGAACAACTTGCGCCGCTCGAACCGGGCGAAATACGCCGTCAGGAACGGCCCGAATGCGGCGACCGTGAAGGCGAACAAGGTCACCAGCAAACCCGCCTGGGGGATAGTGACTTCAAGGTCTCGAGCGATGGCCGGCAACAGGCCGACGATGATGAATTCCGTGGTCAGCACCGTGAAACCGGCAGCAGACAACAGAAGGATGGGCAACAACATGCACAACTCCAGAAAACGACGACACCAGCGATAGCCGGAAGGCCCACTGGCATGACTTGAAAATGAGGATGGCGAATCTTAACAGAGTGTTTCCAATCAGGGTTGCACGAACCTGCATATCGCGTTGAACCGGCTGGCGGCAGATCGTCACAGGTCTGAAGGATAAAGACGACGCTGTGATAAAGTCCGCGCCCTGCGATTCGTACACCCTGTTCATCAGCCGTTTGGTGGCCTCGATGTCGCGACACCCCGCACCTAATAAAATTAGAGATGTCGTTTTATGACTGTTTCATCCCCTTCGTTATTGCAACGCTTGAAACGCTTGAGCCTGGTTACGCAGATAGTCATCGGCCTGATCGCCGGGATTGCCTTGGCGCTGGTTGCGCCGGAAGTGGCGAAGTCCACTGCGTTTATCGGCAAAGTCTTCGTATCGGCGCTTAAAGCTGTCGCGCCGATTCTGGTGTTCGTGCTGGTCATGGCGTCGATCGCCAACCATAAGCACGGCCAGGAAACCCACATCCGGCCGATTCTGTTTCTGTATCTGCTGGGGACTTTTGCGGCGGCGGTGGTGGCCGTTGTCGCCAGTACGTTGTTCCCGTCGAGCCTGGTATTGGCGACTCACGACATTGCGGTCACCGCGCCGGGCGGTATCAGTGAAGTGTTGCAAAGTCTGTTGCTGAGCGTGGTCGACAACCCGGTCAGCGCGCTGATGAATGCCAACTTCATCGGCATTCTGGCGTGGGCGATCGGCATGGGCATTGCGATTCGCCATGCCGGTGACACGACGCGCGAAGTGCTCGGTGATCTGTCCAATGGCGTGACCTTGATCGTGCGTTTGGTGATCCGCTTCGCCCCATTGGGGATCTTCGGCCTGGTCGCTTCGACCCTCGCCACATCCGGTTTCGGCGCCTTGATCGGCTACGTGCATCTGCTGGCGGTGCTGCTGGGCTGCATGCTGTTCGTTGCACTGGTGATGAACCCGGTGATTGTGTTCTGGAAACTGCGTCGCAACCCGTATCCGCTGGTGCTGATGTGCCTGCGGGAAAGCGGCATCACCGCGTTTTTCACCCGCAGTTCGGCGGCGAACATTCCGGTCAATCTGGCATTGAGCAAGCGCCTGGGCCTGCACGAAGACACTTATTCGGTGTCGATCCCATTGGGCGCGACCATCAACATGGCCGGCGCGGCGATCACCATTACCGTGCTGACCCTGGCAGCCGTGCATACGCTGGGCATCGCCGTCGACATTCCGACGGCCATCCTGCTGAGCGTCGTCGCAGCGATTTGTGCCTGTGGTGCTTCGGGTGTGGCTGGCGGCTCGTTGCTGTTGATTCCACTGGCATGCAGCCTGTTTGGCATTCCAAGTGAAATCGCCATGCAGGTGGTGGCGGTCGGTTTCATCATCGGTGTGTTGCAGGACTCGGCGGAAACCGCGCTGAATTCCTCCACCGACGTACTGTTCACCGCGGCGGCGTGCCTGGGCGAAGACGAGAAAGCACAACGCCTGGCTTAAATCCGACGCATTAACAAAGGGCACGCCAACTTGGTTGGGTGCCCATTTTTTATGGGTAGCGGATTAGATGACGCGGTTTTGTTGCTTGGCGAAAATCGCTGCCATTTCCGGCTCATCCAGATGATCCAACATTCTCTCCACCAACAAATGCACCCCGTCAGCCATGCGGCTGAGCGCCAAGGCTACGGAGCGGCGCGAGCCGTCCACATCATCGGCGAGGTTGGCGGCGATGGCACTGATGGACAGCAAATCTTCCGAGGCATTGGCGAGAAGGGTTTCAGGGTTGATACCCGGGCAGACGCTGAAGAGCTGGCCGTTGCGTTTTGGTGGTTTGGGGTCGGCTGGCGGGAAGTGATGGTCGAGGGCGCGCTCGGCGGCTTCGTTGAGTTTGTTTGAGTCGGGGCTTTCGTAGGGGGAGACCGGGTCGGTGTCTGGCGGATTTGGTGTGACCTTGAACATGATCTTCAATTCCTTGAATGATGCTGACAATACTTCGCCGACTAAACGAAGGGGTGGCAGCTGTACGCAGGTTAGTCGGACCGGGGAATTGAAGAAGCCGGCGCACCCGAAGGTGCCCTACGCACAGCCACCATCAAACTCAGGTACGAATACCTGTCTGACGAATGCTCGTGCATCTTCAATTACCAGCGGGCGACTAAACCCGGCCACTGACGATCAGTGACACGAATCAAGTTACCGACCAGCCCCAAGACGCACAAGCCGGCGGATTCTGGCGTAGCCGTAGGCAACGGCGCAAGGTGTTGTAGCTTGCAGGAAGTAACCTTGAGCCGTTTTCAACACGTGCTGTCGAGCGGTGTTTAACATTCCGGAAATGTTGGCGGGAAACGATATTCGACAACCATTCGGCTTAACGGATGCGTCCTACGCTAAATATCGATTCGTCTGACTGCGTCAATTGGTAGATCCACGCAAAGTCCCGTGTCCTTTAAAAGACACAGGGATTTGTGGATGCACAGTGCCGCCAACCGAGTCATTTTCAGATGCACCGCTGATTTTTCCTGCGACATTCAGGTACTCAATCAGCCCACGCGCATCACCCCAACGCTCCATACACCATCGCTGCAATCCCCCGGCGAGCGCATGGCGCTGGCCGCTGACCTGGCCCAGCACTGGGCCAGCCAACGGGGGCGCCCATGACTTCACCCGCCAACCTCGCCGCAGCGGCGGCATCCAAATCCCCCATCGGCTCTCTGGGTGCCTGCCCCTTGCGCCAAACCCATGTGCAGTTATTGCCCTTGCGCTATGGACTGGTGGAAAAGCCCCTCGACCCGAGTGCCAAACTGAAGCTGCCCTATGCCCTGACGACCCGCCCGCTGGGCATTCGCATGCTGCGCGATGGCCTGGTTGTACATCATCGACAGCGTGACCGGCCACTTGCACGAATACCAAGTACTCAACGGACTGGTCAGCGCCTTGCTGCACAAGGGCGCCAAGGTCGACAGCGATCAGCGCACGCCCATCGAGGAGCATCCGGCGCTGGTGTTTTCAAGACGCAGCACCCTGCATGTGAGCTTTGCCGAAGTGCAATGGACAGCGGCCAAATGCGCGCAAGTGCTCGACAGCCGCGAGGAACGCGAACACTTCATGCAAGCCGTCGACCTCGGCCCGGTGCATTGCCAAACCGGTGGCGAGCATCTGTTGACGGTCGCGCAAGGCAAACAGTGGCTGGCGGAGATTGCGACCGTACCGGCCCAGCAGGCACAAGTCGCACAAGACCGCGAAGAGCAGGATGCCGAGTCGCCGCCGGACGCCGTTCTGTTGCCGACGTTGCACGTCAGCGATGCCCCCGAGCACGAACGTGAACCTTATTTATGGCAAAAGCCGTCGCGCTTTCGCGAGGCGCACATCGGCGAGTTACTCGGGCGGGTCCGCCCGGCTTATCAGGACGACACGCTGTTCCTCGTGGTACACGACGACCTCGGCGTGCTGCGTGATCTGGCCGAGTATCAAGACACCGTGGTGGGTTGGGTCGACGACTGGAGCAACGCCGATAACAACGAACGCGATTACTTGCTGGCCAGTTACATCGAATCCCTGAGCCAGCTCAGTCCCATGGATATCGGCAATCTGGCTGACGCCAGCGACGATCCGCGAGTCCAGGCGCTTTTTGGCGATCTGGAACAGTTGCCGGAACCGGATCGCAAGCACACCCGCAAAGCCTTGCTCGACTACCTGAACAAGGGCGGCAAGGTCGAGCCGCTGGACGCTTCCGCGCCTCCGGAACTGGAGCGGGCGCGCAAAGAAGCGCATGCCGAAGCGTTCAAATTCGCCAAGTACCAGGGCGCCACACCCGATTTCACCGCCCACAGCCGCGCCAGTGACGAGACAGACCGGCGTTATTACGCGCGCCAACATTTCAAGGTCGCCCCCGACGAATTCGTCGAACGTCACCTCGATACCTTGATAAAACTCGGCCAAGAGCAAAACAAACGCATCGTGGAGGTGCTCGAAGGCTCCAGTTTCAGTGGCAAACGCGGGGTCAACGATTTCATCGACCGGCCGGCCATGGACGACGCGTTGTTTCAACATCGCGACGACCTCGGGCGCTGGAACCGCCTGCTCGAGCGCATCACCGCTGACCGCACGATGCTGGTGGGTGCCGGCCGCTTCCATCGCTCGGCCTGGTATTACGACGCGCAGGATCAACAGCAACTCCACCAGGCCTTCACCGCCGAATACGCCTGCCTCAAGGACATCTGCCGCAGCGACCACGCGAGCGAAAACCTCCTCGGTTATCTGGAGAAACACCCCGAACTGACCCGGCCACTGTTCTACACCTTGCCCCTGCGCCTCCAGCCGGAACGGGCCGCGCAATACGCCACGTTGTTCAACGCCGGCATGGGGGTGTTCAACAACCTGCCGCACTGGCTGGGTGAGTTACAGAAAATCGAACAGCCGCACTTGCCGGTGCTCGACGACCTGCCCGAACACACCCGCGCCGTCGCTGACGCGGCCCAGCACAGCCTCAGTCCCGCGCTGAACATGGGGCTGAGCCGGGCGCTGGAAGGGTTCGATCTGGCGGGAGAGAAAATCCCCGATCTCGACGAACTGTTCCGGTGCCTGCCCAAAGCCTTGTCGGGGCGGATACTCGATGCGGCGAAAACCACCGGCGTGACCTTTACTGTTGCCAGCCCGGCGGAACATGCGGCGCTGCAAACCAACCTCAAGGAACTGCTCAGGGAACGCGACTACCTGAAAACCCTGACCCGTGAACGCAACCAGCTCACCCACAACAAAAACCGCCAGGGGCACAAGACGCCACGGGCGGTGGAGTTGCAGGGCGAGATCGTGCGGGTGCGTGGGCAGTTGACGCAGCTCGAAGGCCGGTTGGCCGGGGCGCTGAGCCCGATTGCGGAGCTGCCGGATCAGTCGGCGCGCCTGTACGGCGCGACGCCGGCTCGGGCGGGGGTGACGGTGGTGTTTCCACCGGCGCAGCAGTTGGAGGTGCGGAGTTTGTTGAAGGACATTCGGTTGGGGGTTAGCTCGGTGCCGAATGCGAAGTTGATTCGGAGCGAGGGGATGGGGTTGTTGGTGTTTTTGGTGCAGGGGGTGAATTTGGTTTCGGTCATAAGGGAACTGACCAACCAATCCAGGAACAAGCGAGTCTGGATGCCCGTTTTTAATGCAGTGATGGCTACCGGGGCGGCGGGATTCACTGCGGCGCAGAGTCTGGCTGATACCGCGTTGAAGGCACGTAGCGCTGCTCTCGTCACGGGTCTTCAACGCCACGCCTTGCAAAATGTGCATGTGCAAATGGGGAAAATGCATGTTGGATTGGGTTTCTTTACCTACCTTTTAGGTTTTGCGTCTTCAATGGTCAGCCTCATCAACCACCACCAGAATTGGCAACAGGCGACGCGTAGCGGAAATCAGGCCGCTCAAAGTAGTGCCGCGCTTGCCACAGCGGGTGCGACCGGCATGACGACCGTCAATACCTATGGATTGAGTCACACAGGTCGTGCCGCGTTTAACGTGTTGATCGCAAAAAACACTGCCGCAAGGACCGCCGCCTGGGCCGCTGCGGGTACCCGTCTCTCAACCGTATTTTTCCGCTTCAACCTGGCCGGCGCCTTATTCACCGTGCTGGAACTGGGTGGCACTTGGCTGTACAACCGTTACAACATCAGTGCCCATGATAAATGGCTGAAAACCACGCCGTGGAGCTTGGACACCGATCATCGCGGCGATCATACCCTGGATGAATATCAGCGCTATCTGGGCTATTTGCTGAACGCTCCGTACAGGCAACTCGGCCTGAACGAGCATGACTCGTGGCTGAAAAACTTCCTGCTAAAAGCCAAGCCCAGCGACATTCACTTGGTGCTGCCAAGGCTCAAGCTCAGTGATTTCCAGCCACCGTTGAGTGGACAACCGGCTCATCGCCTGGGGATTGGCGCCCACCGTCTTTCCGTTCCCCTCCACAGTCGTGGTGTACCGCGCGAGCGCAAGGACATCATCAGTGAGGAAGTCGCAAACAGCCTGCGCATCGTACAAACAGGACCCGACCGGTTTGTGTTATGCCTGCAATATCCCGTGGATCCTGATGCCGAATTTACCCCAGCGTCCGAAACACTGGAGCTGGCCGTCTGCGTACAGACCTTGAACGCCAAGGGGGTGTGGGAATCGCTGACTGACGTTATTCACCTCAACCCGCGCGGTAAGGGTCATTTCCCTGCGTTACCTCGTCAATCCGTTACCGAGCATCCACCGTTGTTGCTGGTTGAAACCCATCTGCTGGAGCTGGCCGACCATGCCCACCAAGATTGATATGCCTCTGCCTTCCCCGCACCTTGAGCAATCCCGCAAAGCCGGCGATGTCGAGCCGTTTCCCAGCGGGAAAATCACTTATCTCGCGCCGTTGCCATTGCCGACAGCGCTACCGCCGCATGGCCCTCATATCGGGAATCTGAATGACGTGTACATGGACTTCGGCTTGGGATCACCCCAGGTGTTTTCATGGCAGCTCATACTGGGCGGGCCCTTCAGTGGTGCCCTCTTGATCGCATTTTTGATACCTCTATTTGTCGGCTTTATGTTCTTTGTGTTCGGGATGGGTTGGGACGATGTTTCTCATGCCATAGAAGGGGTTTTCAATGAGGCCTACGGAATAGCCCTGATATCCGGCTTCTCTGCCTTGATCATCCTCCTCTGCACTTGGCGCCACACCCACAACAAACGCGCCGCCATCATCCCCACCCGCTTCAACCGCCAACGCCGCGAAGTCTGCTTCATGCCCGAAGACGCCACCGAACCTCTCTTCGTCCCTTGGGAATCCCTCTCGGCCTGGGTCATCGAAGCCCAAGGCGCCACCCAATACGGCATCCACCGCCAGTACGGCATGGGCATCGGCTTCCAGCACGGCGAGACCCTGACCAGTGTCGAATTCCCCTGCTTCGGCCTTTCCCTGGCCATCAGCCACTGGGAAGCCATCCGCTGTTACATGGAATACGAAATCCACGACCTCAAATCCATTCAGGACCCGCAAGACTTGCAAGGCCCGAACGACCCGCCCCACGAAGGCCTGCACACCTTCCACAACGCCCGCGCGCGTATGCATCAGCAAATCCGCGACGGCCAACGTGGTCGAGTGTCCGGCTTCTTCTGGTACCTGTACCACGTGATGACGCTGTGGACGATTCCCAACCACCTGACCGAATGGGAAGTCCGCCGCCTCCAGAAGATGGCCCCGCACGCCTTGCCCGAAGTGATGCGCCAATGGTCGGAACCGCTTCCGAAGGGACAATGGGCGAAGCCGAGCGAAGAACTGCTGCGCCTGAGCGCGCACGTTCGCGCCCTGCACAAACGTCAGCCGCGACGCCCGATCACCGAGATTTTTGCCGAGGTACAGCGTTTGAATCCGACCGACAAACGTCGCGCATGAGTTGTTTTTTCAATGTATTTGCTCCGATGTCCGAAACACTGGAGCTGGCCGTCTGCATCCAGACCTTGAGCGCCAAGGGGGTGTGGGAATCGCTCACTGACGTTATTCACCTCAACCCGCGCGGTAAGGGTCATTTCCCTGCGTTACCTCGTCAATCCGTTACCGAGCATCCACCGTTGTTGCTGGTTGAAACCCATCTGCTGGAGCTGGCCGACCATGCCCACCAAGATTGATGTGCCTCTGCCGCCCCAGCACCTTGAGCAATCCCGAAAAGCCGGAGATGTTGAGCCGTTTCCAAGTGGGAGAATCACTTATCTCGCGCCGTTGCCATTACCGACAGCGTTGCCACCGCATGGTCCCCATATCGGGGAGCTCAATGAGGTGTACATGGACTTCGGACTGGGATCGCCGCAGATATTTTCATGGCAAACCATATTGGGAGGACCATTCAGTGTTGCCTTCATGATCACGTTCCTAATCCCGCCAGCAATTGGCTGCATGGGCCTTTTGTTCGGATATGACTTCGCATACACATGGGAATTTGTCATTGATTTATTCTTCGCCATCTATGGATATGCCTTGGTTACCGGATTTTCCATGCTGGCGATCGGCCTCGGCGTCTGGCACTACAACCACAAAAAACGCCTCCACATCATCCCCACCCGCTTCAACCGCCAACGCCGCGAAGTCTGCTTCATGCCCGAAGACGCCACCGAACCTCTCTTCGTCCCTTGGGAATCCCTCTCGGCCTGGGTCATCGAAGCCCAAGGCGCCACCCAATACGGCATCCACCGCCAGTACGGCATGGGCATCGGCTTCCAGCACGGCGAGACCCTGACCAGTGTCGAATTCCCCTGCTTCGGCCTTTCCCTGGCCATCAGCCACTGGGAAGCCATCCGCTGTTACATGGAATACGAAATCCACGACCTCAAATCCATTCAGGACCCGCAAGACTTGCAAGGCCCGAACGACCCGCCCCACGAAGGCCTGCACACCTTCCACAACGCCCGTGCGCGCCTGCACCAGCAAATCCGCGACGGCCAACGTGGTCGAGTGTCCGGCTTCTTCTGGTACCTGTACCACGTCATGACGTTGTGGAGGATTCCCAACTACCTGACGGAATGGGAAATCCGCCGCCTTCAGAAAATGGCCCCGCAGGCCATGCCCGAATCGATGCGCCAATGGTCCGAGCCGTTGCCGAAGGGACAATGGGGCAAACCGAGTGAAGAACTGCTGCGCCTGAGCGCACAGGTCCGCGCCCTGCATAAACGCCAACCTCGCCGAGCGATTACCGAGATCTTTGCTGAAGTGCAGCGCTTGAATCCGACCGACAAACGCCGCGCATGAGTTGTTTTCCAATGTCCGCGCCCACATCGCGTCCCTGAGCCAACCTGTCGATCTGCAACAGTTGCCCGAACCGGATCGGCAACAGACCCGCAAATCCTTGCTCGACTACCTGAACAAGGGCGGCAAGGTCGAGCCGCTAGACGCTCCCGTGCCCCCGGCACTGGAACAAGCGCGCAAAGAAGCGCATGCCGAAGCGTTCAAACTCGCCAAGTACCAGGGCGCCACACCCGACTTCACTGCCCACAGCCGCGCCAGTGACGAGGCAGACCGGCGTTACTACACGCGCAAAAAAGCCCGCCAAGGTTCACACCTTGGCGGGCTTTTTTACGCCGGGAGGTTTAGAACGCGCCCATGTAATCGCGCTTGCCCACTTCCACACCGTTGTGACGCAGCAGTGCGTAGGTGGTGGTGACGTGGAAGAAGAATTGCGGCAGGCCGTAGCTCAGCAGGTAAGCCTGGCCGGTGAAGCGCTTCTCTTTCGGCGTGCCCTGACGGGTGATGATCTCGATGCCTTCCTTACCGTCGATTTGTTCTGGTTTGATCTCGCCGATGAAGGCCAGCACCTTGGCGATCAACGCTTGCAGCTCGGCGAAGGTGGTTTCGGTGTCGTCGTATTTCGGCAGTTCAACTTCGGCCAGACGCGCCGAAACGCCCTTGGCGAAATCAACGGCGATCTGCACCTGACGGACCAGCGGGAACATGTCCGGGTACAGACGGGCTTGCAGGAAAGCATTTGGGTCGATGTTCTTGGCGGTGGCGTGGGCTTCGGCCTTGTTCAAAACGTCGCTCAGGGCGTTGAGCATTTGTTTGAAAACCGGGACGGAAGCGGCGTACAGGGAAATAGTCATGGCAGTCTCATGTTGTGACAGGAGGAAAACGTGGGCCGATTATAGCGATGCGCGGTCCCAGGTGAAGCGATAGATAGTGGCTGGCTGTGCGGGATGACAACGGCCGTTATCGGCATCGGCTCCGACGATAGACCACTGCGCGCGCGAGGTTTCACCCAGTTCACGGGCGGCCTGTGGATTAAAACACCGGCTCAGCAGTTCATCCGGCACCAAGGCGTACGCCTGGCGGTGTTCGCGCAGCCATTGAGCCGCCTGCTCGACCGTGGAGCCGATCATCCCGAAATGCACAATCGGCTGTCGGGCGAACAACCAATGGCCCTCGCGCCAGTTAACCAGCACCAGGTCCGCCCCTTTAGTCATCGCCGCCGCCTGCGCCATCAGCGCCTCGTGGGGATTGGGTCCGTCCTTGACCGGCTCAATGAAACCGCGAGCGAACCACAACGTGAACCACGTGACGGCCAACACCTGGAATGCCCGCCGACCGCTCGGACGCTTGCCGAACCAACGATTGAGCAGCCATGGGATCAGCGGCGCGGCGACCAGCACCAGCCCTGGCAACGCCGGATAAATGTACAGCTTGCGTTTGCCACTGCTCAGACAAAAGAACAGTACGACCAGTACGACCCAGCCCAGCAGCACCAGCACTCGACCGTCGCGCTTGCGTAGTTGCCTACGCCAGGCGGGCACGAGCCACGGCAAGGCCAGTACCAACGGCATCCAGTATTGCGGGATGACATTGACGAAGAAGTACCAGAATGGTTCTCGGTGATCCCACGCGGCGGCATAGCGCCCCGCCGTCTGGCGCAGAAGAATTTCCCGTGCGTAGGCGATTTCATCAGCGGCGCCATTGAATGCGATGGACACCGCCAAGGGCAGCAACCAGATCGCGATGGCGCCCAGTACCACCAAAAAACCCAGGCACCACTTGCGCGCCTCGCCCGGCATGGCCACCACACCGGGCCAGCCTTTGCGCACCGCGTAGGCATACGGAATCAGCATCAACGCCGGGACGAAGCCGACCCCTTTGGTGATCACGCCAATGCCCATGGCCGCGCACCCTGCATAAAACCACCGCCAGGCGGGCCCGAGCAGCAGGTGACGGGCCAGGCCGTACAGGCCCAGAGAGGTGAACAGAATCAGAAAACTGTCGATCTGACCGGTCCGCAGGATGCTGTAGGTCTGATAGGTGGCCAGGTACAAAAGCGCTGCTGTTCGTCCGGTACGCTGATTCCATAACCGGCGACCCAGGTCGTAGAGCATGGCCGTGACCGATGTGGCAGACAAAAGCCCAGGAATATAAAGGGCAATGGCGGGCATCCCGGTGATCCAGGTGAAAAACGCCACCGTCCACATGAAAATCGGTGGTTTATCGCCGTATATCTCGGCGGCTCGGTGCGGAATCAGCCAGGAACCGTTGTGCAGCATCTCCAGCGCAACGCCGAGGAATCGCTCCTCGTCGACATTCTGCGGCTGACGCAGCCCAAACCCGGCGCCGACCAATAAAAGAGCAAGCAACATCAGCCCCAGGCATTCGACGCTGGGTGACAGGGTTCGGCGCACGGGTCAGTCCTTCAAGGTTTTGTTGCGGGCGATCAATTGCAGGTTGCGCAAATAGACGATGGAGCCGAACGCCTGACCGGCGATGAAAACCGGGTCCTGTCGGTAAATGGCGTAAGCGAACAGCAGCGCACTGCCGACGATGCTCAGGTACCAGAAGCTCACCGGAATCACGCTGCGTTTCTTGTATTCGCTGTACAGCCACTGCAGGACAAAGCGACCGGTGAAGGCGATCTGGCCGCTGAAACCGACGACCAGCCACAGGGTTTCGCGGGAGAGGTTCATCCTTCGATTTCCTGCGCATGGGCATGCAGACGCGTGCGCCTGATCAGCCACCAAACGCCGATCAGATCGAGAATGCCCACCAGGGCGCGGTCGATGTTTCCGTAGTTGGATACGCCGGCCGTGCGGGGCCGATGGTTGACCGGATGGGTGATCATTTGACCGTTATGCCGCTGGATCAGCGCAGGAATGAACCGGTGCATGTGGTCGAAGTACGGCAAGCGCAGAAATGCCGCCCGCTGGATCAGTTTCAACCCGCAGCCGGTGTCCGGCGTCTGGTCCTTGAGCATCCGGCTGCGTAACCCGTTGGCAAAACGCGAGGCCCAGCGCTTGCTCGCGGTATCGCGACGGTTGACCCGGTGGCCGGCTACCAACTGAAGGTCGACGCGACCTTGCTCACTGCGCACTAATGCCAGCATGCCGGGGATATCCGCCGGATCGTTCTGACCGTCGCCATCGAGCGTGGCCAGCCATTGGCCTCGGGCGACGAGCGCCGCATGGTAGAGCGAAGTGCTCTGCCCCAGCGAACGTTCATGGCGCAGGATGCGCAATGTGTTCAGGCCGCTGTGCCTGGTTTGCCGCAGTTCCTGCAAGGAGGCGTCAGTACTGCCATCGTCCACGACGATGATTTCATACGCCTCATCGGCCAGTGCGATACGGATTTCTTCGAGCAGCGATTTGAGATTGCTCGCCTCGTTCTTTGCCGGGATCAGTACAGATACAAATATGTCTTGGCTCATAGAGGCCCCTATTACCCTGGATTTTTTATCGAGGGCCAACGTTTCATCTCTGATAAAAGTGGCGGTACCACTTCACAAATTCCGTTACGCCGGCTTCAACCGTCACTTGAGGATGGAAATCGACCCACTGCGCCAATGCCGACACATCCGCCCAGGTCTTGACCACATCGCCAGCCTGCAGCGGCAGGAAGTTGCGCCGGGCTTCCCTGTCCAGGGCCGACTCCAGGCAATCGACGAAATCCAGCAGCGCCACCGGCGTGCCGCGTCCGATGTTGAAGATTCGGTTGGCGCCATCGCCAGGTCCGTCCGCCAGCGGTGGTCGTGGGCGCAGGCGTGCGATGCCTTCGACGATGTCGTCGATGTAGGTGAAGTCGCGCGACATCTGGCCTTGGTTGTAGAGGTCGATCGGCCGGCCGTTGAGGATCGCTTCGGTAAATTTGAACAGCGCCATGTCGGGGCGCCCCCAAGGTCCGTAAACGGTAAAAAAACGCAGGCCGCTGGCCTTCAGTCCATACAGATGGCAGTAGCTGTGGGCCATCAGCTCATTGGCACGTTTGCTGGCGGCATACAGCGAAATTGGATGATCGACCGCGTCTTCGACGCTGAACGGCATTTTGCTGTTGGTGCCGTACACCGAGCTGCTCGATGCATAAATCAGATGCTCGGGTCGATGGTGCCGGCAGGCTTCCAGCACATTCAGAAAACCCACCAGGTTCGATTGCGCATACACGTCCGGGTTGTCCAGCGAGTAGCGAACGCCCGCCTGGGCAGCCAGATGGATAACCTCTGTGAAGCCGTGATCCTTGAACAACGCCATCAGGGCCGGTTTGTCGACGATGTCCAGTGCCTGGAACTGAAAGCCCGACAAGGACTTCAGTTCCTTGAGTCGCGCGTGTTTGAGTTCCACGCTGTAGTAGTCGTTGAGATTATCAATACCTACGACCTCAAGACCTTCCTGACACAAGCGCTTCACCGTGTGATACCCGATGAAACCGGCGGCGCCGGTGACCAGTACGGTCATAGCGGGCGGGCGCCGAACAGCGCATTATTGCGGGTCGATACCCACGTCAGCTTCATGCCTTGCTCCACTGCACAATTAATAAGGCCGGTGACGTCGTCGATAGGGATTTTCGCCGTACCCGTTAATGAGCCGCAGTCGTCTGCGGCCATGCATACGGTGCACGTCTGATTGTTAAGATGGCGTGACGGGTTGATTTAGGTTTTGTGACCATTACCAAGGTGCTGCGACGAATTCAGTTGCCATTGGCACACGTCAATCTAAAGTGCATGCCAGCAGGAGAAAAACATGAACCCGGGAAGGATGCAGAATCATGAGCACTGAGCAAGAAACGACCTTCGACGAGCCGCGACTCAACAGCACGGAAATCCGCATTCTGGGTTCGTTGATCGAAAAACAGGCCACCAGCCCGGAAACCTATCCACTGACCCTCAATGCGCTGGTGATTGCCTGCAACCAGAAAACCAGCCGCGAGCCGGTGATGAACCTTACCCAAGGTCAGGTCGGCCAGAGTCTGCGCGCCCTCGAAGGACGCGGTTTTACCAAACTGGTGATGGGCAGTCGTGCCGACCGCTGGGAACATAAGGTCGACAAGGCACTGGAACTGGTGCCGGCGCAGGTCATTCTTGCGGGGCTGCTGTTCCTGCGCGGTCCGCAAACGGTCAATGAACTGCTGACCCGCAGCGGCCGCATGCATGACTTCGAGGATGCCGAACAGGTCGTGCATCAACTGGAACGCTTGATTGCTCGAGGTCTGGCGCTGTTGATTGCGCGCCAGGCCGGTCAGCGTGAAGACCGCTACATGCACGCCTTGGGTGACCCGACGGACATCGAAGTGATCCTTGCGGCACGGCAGAACCCGGTTGAACGTGGCACGGGCAGCGGCGTATCGGTTGAGCGGATCGAAGAACTTGAGACGCGGATTGCGGCGCTGGAAGAGCGCTTGGCCCGCCTCGAATAACCCTGCGCTACTCGCCGTCCCAATAATCCACGCCGTCAGCCGGCCTGGCGACGGCGACGAAGCCCGAGGCATTGCCCTCGGCGTCGACCTTGAAGTCGTCCATCACCACGTACTTGCCGGAATCCGGGTACTCGCAAATCTCGGGTGATTGCTGGGTGCTGACTGCCAGGTAGCGCAGCTCAGCGTTGCTGGTGTTGATGATCTGGTGTGCGGTTTCAGGGCCGCCCGGCGGGCAGGCAATGACATCCCCGGCGCGAACGGGAAAGCGTTCGCCACCCAAGCGAATCTCCCCTTCCCCGGCCACGATGTAAAACATCTCCTCGTTGACCCTATGACTGTGAAACGGGCTGCCACGCATCCCCGGTTCCAGCGCGTACAGGCGATAACCCAATTTCTGCGCGCCGAGTTGCTGGCCGATGCGCGCCTGCCGCTGCTGATAGCGGCCGGCGGTGTCTCCTGTAGGGGCAAACGCTTCGGGCAGCGCCTCAAGTTCGGCTTGATCCAGATTAAGAATGGCAGGATGCATGAATTACCTCAGTCGGTTTCGCTTGCTGGGCACCAGGATAGCCAAGGCTACTGCGGGCAAATTCCACGGCGTTGTGAAACTGCTCATCGGTCGGCCGCACGCCGGTGTACAGCACGAACTGCTCCAGCGCCTGGATCGCGATCACTTCCAGCCCGGTGATCACTCGCTTACCTTCAGCACGACCGTGCACAATCAACGGTGTTTCCGAGGGGACTGCCACTACGTCGAAGACAGTCTCGGCAGCAGCTATGGTGTCAGCATCAAACGCCAGCTGATCGACCTCGGGGCCGCCGGTCATGCCAATCGGTGTGACGTTGATCAGCATCTGCGGCCGCTCCGAGCCCAGCTCCGCTTGCCATTGATAGCCCAGCGATTCGGCCAACGCACGTCCGGCACGCTCGTTACGGGCAACGATCAGGCCATTTTTGTAGCCACCATCGCGCAAGGCACTGGCCACTGCCTTGGCCATGCCGCCGCTGCCGCGCAGGGCAAAGGTCGATTCCTTCGGCACCTCGTGGGTTTCAAGCAACTGGGCGATCGCGATGTAGTCGGTGTTGTAAGCCTTGAGATGGCCGTTAGTGTTGACGATGGTATTGATCGATTGAATGGCCGCCGCGGAGGCGTCCAGTTCATCGACCAGCGCAATGCACGCCTCCTTGAACGGCATCGACACGCCGCAACCACGAATCCCCAGGGCGCGAATGCCGCCAACGGCGCCTGGCAGGTCCTGGCTGCTGAAGGCCTTGTAGTAAAAATTCAGGTCCAGTTGCTCATACAGATGATTGTGAAACCGCAGGCCAAAATTGCCGGGGCGCCCGGAAAGCGACATGCACAGCTGGGTGTCTCTGTTGGGGTTCATCTGCATGAAATATCTCCTTCAATAGCACTTTCAGATGGACGGGATTAGCCACTCCATCGGGTCTGATCGATCATAACCGCGTACCTGCGCGCGGCATCAAGGGATGCGTAAAGAACCTAGTACAGACCTTACACAAAATTTACCCAACGGCTGTGCTGATTTAAAAAAAAAAGCTGTCTTAGAATTATCCCCGCGACAATCCTTGGGTCTATTGCAGACGCAAGCGCCGGGTCGAAGAACCGAGGAATTATCATGATCCGTAAAATCCCCACAGTTGCCTTGCTGATCGGTGCTTTTGCTATCGCAGGGCAGGCAGCGGCTGGCGGCGGTCACGGTTGGCAAGGGCCTGCGGTATTTGGCGCGATCGTTGGCTCGGCCATCGTCGGTTCGGCCATCATCAACAGCAACCGCCCGGTCTATGTACAGCAACCGGTTTACGCTCAGCCTCAGCCGGTTTACATACAACAACCTCCACCGGTTTATTACCAGCCGGCACCGGTGTACGTGCAACAACCGGTCTATTACGGCCCGCCGCCGGTTTACTACGGCCCGCCACGTGGTTATTACGGTCCACCACGCGGTTACTACGGCCCTCCCCACGGTTATGGCCGCTGGTAACAGAATCATCAGGCCCCGCCTCAACAGCGGGGCCTTTTTTGTGACCGTCCGTCGGTAGAAGTCTGAATAAATCTCGCCAAGGTCGCTGTCGGGACAGTCTTTGCGGTTCAAGTTGGCAAGATTGACTCGCCCCCCTTCCCCCGCTTTGGGGAAAACGGTCATATTTATGTCATGTCAGGTCCGCAATCTTGGACCTGTCCGTTAACAACAGGTTGATAAAAACAAGGACGACCTCATGCCCACGCAAAACCCGCACCGCATTGTCGGCTTGTGCACTTCCAGCAAGGTGTACAACGCACTGACCGAACTCAAGCACCTGGAAGGCCATCGCAGCGCCAAATTTCTTTCGCTGCTGGCAGAAAACCTGGTGCGTAAAGGCTTGCTCAACGAGCAGGAAGTGGTCCATATGCTTGATCTGGTGGTCGACTGAACCGAAGGCTCATTGGCGTCAATGACGACTATCGAAAGCGTTGATTGTCCGTCCAGGCGTCGGGTCCGTAAGGTAGCTCCTTAGATTGATGGAGGTACTTATGTCCCAGGTTCAGATTATGTCCGTTATCGGCAGCGCCGTTCCCGCACCGCTTAGAGAGCTAGGATTGCTCGCCTGTTGGTATCTGGTGCAGGACGGCGAACCGATCAGCGGCCCGCTCACCTCGCTGCCAGCCGCCCAGGCACTGTCGCAACAAATCGGCCAAGGCCAACTCAGCGCCTAAGGCAGCTGCACCCGCGGCTTGGTTTCGATGAAGATGGCCCAGCTCGACATAAACAGCGCGGCGATCAGCGGCCCGATCACAAAGCCATTGAGGCCGAAGACCGCCAGACCGCCAAGGGTCGAAATGAGGATCAGATAGTCCGGCATCTTTGTATCCTTGCCCACCAGGATCGGTCGCAGCACGTTATCCACCAGACCGATCACAAAAATCCCGAACAGCCCCAGCACCACGCCCTGCCAGATCGCCCCGGCGAACAGGAAAAACGCCGCCACCGGCGCCCAGACGATCCCTGCCCCCACCGCTGGCAACAGGGATAGAAACGCCATCAATACCGCCCAGAGCAACGCGCTCGGGACGTCCAGAAACCAGAAAATCAAACCGCCCAATGCGCCCTGTGTGATCGCCACCAGCAGGTTGCCCTTCACTGTCGCCCGCACCACGCGATTGAATTTGAGCTGCAGACGGCGTTTCTGGTGTTCATCCAGCGGCACGGCAGCGCGAACTTTTCGCGCCAGTTCGGCGCCGTCCCGCAGAAAGAAGAACAGCAGGTACAGCATGATGAAAAACCCCACCACAAACTCGAACGTACCCTGACCAAAACTGAAGGCTTTGTTGGCGATGAACTCATTACCCGTTACTGCACTCTTGATGATTTTCTCCCGCAACCCGTCCAGCTCGCCAACCCCGGCCCGATCGAGCACGTGCTGAAAGTACGGCGGCAGGCTGTGTTTGAAATGCGTCACATACCCGGCGATGTCCAGTTCGCCGCTTTCGATGCTCTTGTACAGCGCGGCCCCTTCTTGAACCAGCAAGATACTGAGGATGATCACCGGCAAGATCGCGATCACCAGGCAGATGCTCAGGGTGAGCAGCGACGTCACGTTGCGCTCCCAGCCGAACTTCAGTTGCAGTCGACGCTGCAGGGGCGCGAAGAGGATGCCGAGGATGACTGCCCAGAACACCGCGCCGTAAAACGGCAGCAAAATCCAGATGAAAGCGGCGGTGACCAGCCCTAGCAAGATCACCAGTGATTTATTTTGTACTGTCTCTTCGTTCATGTCCGATCCATGTCAGTCTGCAGGGGCGCAGGCTCTTGTAATGAAGAGCCGTCCTGATGCTTAGTCCGCCACGGTTCGCGCGAGTGCCATCCGTTTGTTCATCAAGCATAGATCCAGATCAATGAACCCCGAGGGCAAGCCGCTTACTCTCGGCAGCTTTTGCGATCGACACTGCCATGACCCTGCTCCCCCCGGAACTGCTCGCCCCCGCTGGCACGCTGAAAAACATGCGTTATGCCTTCGCCTATGGCGCCGATGCGGTGTACGCCGGTCAGCCGCGCTACAGCCTGCGGGTGCGCAATAACGAATTCGATCACGCCAATCTCGCCCTCGGCATTCACGAGGCCCAGGCTCAGGGCAAGCGTTTCTATGTGGTAGTGAACATCGCCCCGCACAACGCCAAGCTGAAAACCTTCCTCAAGGATCTGGCACCGGTGATTGCCATGGCGCCGGACGCGCTGATCATGTCCGACCCGGGCCTGATTATGCTGGTCCGCCGGCATTATCCGCAGATGCCGATTCACCTTTCGGTACAGGCCAACACGGTGAACTGGGCCAGTGTCGAATTCTGGCAGCAACAAGGCTTGAGCCGGATCATCCTGTCGCGGGAACTGTCCCTGGAAGAAATCGCCGAAATCCGCGAGCAGGTCCCGGCGATGGAACTGGAGGTGTTCGTCCACGGCGCCTTGTGCATGGCCTATTCCGGTCGCTGCCTGTTGTCGGGTTACATGAACAAGCGCGACGCCAATCAGGGCAGTTGCACCAACGCCTGTCGCTGGAAATATTCGGCGCAGCCGGCCACGGAAAATCAGCTTGGCGAGATCGTGCAGACCTTCCAGCCAGAACCCACCCTGGGCATCGGCGCCCCGACCGATCAGGTGTTCCTGTTGCAGGAAGCCAACCGGCCCGACGAACTGATGCCGGCCTTTGAAGACGAACACGGCACCTACATCATGAATGCCAAGGATCTGCGCGCGGTGCAGCACGTCGAGCGCCTGACGCAGATGGGTGTGCACTCATTGAAAATAGAGGGCCGGACCAAATCCCACTTTTACTGCGCGCGGACCACTCAGGTTTATCGCCGGGCGATCGACGACGCGGTGGCCGGTCGCGCGTTCGACCGCAGCCTGATGACGGACCTGGAATCCCTCGCTCAGCGCGGCTACACCGAAGGTTTTTTGCGGCGGCATGTGCATGACGAGTACCAGAACTACCAACACGGCAGTTCGGTGTCCGAGCGGCAGCAGTTTGTCGGCGAGCTGACCGGTGAGCGGCGTGACCGGATGGCGGAAGTCAAGGTGAAGAATCGATTTGGCCTGGGCGATCACATGGAACTGATGACGCCCAAGGGCAACTTCCAATTCGACTTGCATCAGCTGCAAAACGTCAAAGGCGAGCCGATCGAGGTGGCTCTGGGGGATGGGCACACCGTGTACCTGCCGACTCCGGATGCAGTGGATTTGCGGTTTGGGTTGTTAATGCGGGATGTGGGCACAGTTTAGATTCATGTGCACCTGGCGCTGGTTGTGTTGGTCAGTGTGTTCGCCATAAATCTTGCGTCGGCCGGTGGCGATTCGAGGAGTCGGTGTCTGATGGGGCATTTTTAGCGATGCCTCCGACGCTTTCGCAGGCAGCGCCCACAGTGTCTGTGGCGATCACATTATTCTCATCCGACTCGAAACCTGTGGGAGCGGGCTTGCCGGCGATGAACGATGACGCGGTTGAACTGCACGGCATAACACCCCGGCGCACTGGCCGGGTTCTGTTTATCGCCTGTCATCGGACAGCGGTGTTGGCTCATCTGCCGGAGGAACGTCCTCGGCCGCCTCAGGATCCATCCAGTCTTCAGGTCGATCTGCGTCCGCCTCGGCCGGGTCCCGCGAAGGGTCCATGCCGGGTGGCGCGTCATGATCCAGGGTCGGCTCGTCAGTGCCGGGCATGGGTCTGGTAGGGTCGGTATTGGGCGTTCCACCCTGGAACATCGAATCGTTAGCCATGACGCACCTCACTGATGAGGTCCAGCAACTCTGGGCCGTACTCATTGGAAGCAGGGTCGCGTATGAGGTGCTATCGAGTAGACAAACGGTGGTCAGCGATCGGCCGAAAACCGGTCGCGACTGTTGCTCAGGTGCAGCCACATGGCCGCCCGCGCTGCATCCGGATCCTGGCGCTTGATGGCGTTGAGAATCGCCTCGTGCTCAAGGTTGGCCAGTTGCCCGAGCTTGCTCAAGTCCACTGCGCCGCGCTCGGCGGCATTGACGCGGGTTCGCGGGATCATGGCGCTGCCCAGGTGCTGCATGATTTCGGTGAAGCACACGTTGCCGGTGGCTTCGGCGATCAGCAGATGGAAGCGCTTGTCGGCTTCGACGCAGCTGTCGTTGTTGGCCAGCAGGCGCTGATAGTCGTCCAGCGCATCGCGCATCTGCGCCAATTGATGATCCGTGCGACGGGTTGCAGCCAGTGCGGCGGCCTGGGTTTCCAGGCCCATGCGCAACTCCAGAATGCTGCGCACCCCCAGCGCGGTATCGACGTTCAACCGAAGCCCCTGCTCCGGTGCTCGTTCAATAACAAAGGTGCCAATACCGTGCCGGGTCTCCACTAACCCGGACGCCTGCAGCTTCGAGATCGCCTCGCGCACCACCGTGCGACTGACCCCATGCTCCTGAACAATCGTGTTCTCGGACGGCAGCTTGTCTCCGGGCAGCATTTGGCCGAGCAAGATGCGCTGGGTCAGTTTGGCGACCAGGTCATAGGCCAGGTTATGGGTGCGCTTGCGGGCAGGCGCGTCGAGGTCTTCTTGCATGGCAATCATCCGAAAGCAGGGCTACCGGAATCGTAGCACTGCGCTCGACGGGAATCTCAGGAAAACGCCAACAACTTGTATGATAACACTTAAGAACAACGGCATTTTTACCACTAAGAAGGCGCCGCATAACCGCAAAAAGAATAATAAACCTCTTAAACAACGCCAGATTGTTGGACTGCGACGCTTGCAGGAAGAAAAAATGTAGTTGTATGATGTCTAGCAACATCGCAACATTCAGCCACACCCCGCATAAAAATAATCAGTGGGAGATAACGCAGTGAATACATCCATATCCGGGATGAACGATGGCGCCGATTCGGTCCTGAAGTCCGCCATCTCGAAAGTGAAACGCCATGTCTTGCCGCTGTTCGTGATCATGTTCATCGTCAACTACATCGACCGCGTGAACATCGGCTTCGTCCGTGCCCACATGGAACATGACCTGGGGATCGGCGCTGCCGCCTACGGCTTCGGTGCCGGGCTGTTCTTCATCGGTTACGCGCTGTTTGAAGTCCCCTCCAACATCCTCCTGCAAAAAGTCGGCGCGCGAATCTGGCTGACCCGCATCATGCTGACCTGGGGCCTGGTTGCCGCTTGCATGGCGTTCATCCAGAACGAAACCCACTTCTACATCCTGCGATTCTTGCTGGGCGTGGCCGAAGCCGGCTTCTTCCCCGGAGTGATTTATTACTTCACCCGCTGGTTGCCCGGCGTGGAACGCGGCAAGGCGATTGCCATCTTCCTCAGTGGCTCGGCCATTGCTTCGCTGATCTCCGGTCCGCTGTCCGGGCTGCTGTTACAAATCAGCGGATTCGGCCTGCACGGCTGGCAATGGATGTACTTCATTGAAGGGATGTTCTCAGTCGGGCTGTGCGTGTTCGTCTGGTTCTGGCTGGACTCCAAACCCCACGACGCAAAATGGCTGAGCCGTGAAGAACAGGACGCTCTGGTCAAAGCCATCGACGACGAACAACTGGCCCGCGAAGCCGCGACGCCGATCAAACCTTCCTTAAGCAAACTGCTCAAGGATCGCCAGATCATCCTGTTCTGTCTGATCTACTTCTTCATCCAATTGACCATCTATGCCGCGACCTTCTGGCTGCCGAGCATCATCAAAAAGATGGGCGATCTGAGCGACATTCAGGTCGGGCTGTTCAATTCGATCCCGTGGTTGCTGTCGATCGTCGGCATGTACGCCTTCGCTTCGCTGTCGGCCAAATGGAAGCATCAACAAGCCTGGGTCGCCGCTGCCCTCCTGATCGCGGCGGCCGGAATGTTCATGTCCACCACCGGCGGGCCGATCTTCGCTTTCGTTGCGATCTGCTTTGCTGCGTTGGGTTTCAAATCGGCGTCGTCGCTGTTCTGGCCGATTCCCCAGGCCTATCTGGATGCACGGATCGCTGCAGGCGTGATCGCGCTGATCAACTCGGTGGGCAACCTCGGCGGCTTCGTCGCACCGACCACGTTCGGTCTGCTGGAAGAACGCACCGGCTCGATTCAGGGTGGGCTGTACGGCCTGGCCGCGACCTCGATCATTGCCGCGATCATCGTCTTCGCCGCACGCAATAAACCGAAACCCGCACCGGCTGTTGCTCTGGGCAAACCAGCGCCCAAGCACGCCTGAACACTCATGCGAGAGCACAGTTTTGAAGGACATGAAAATGAACGCACAAGAAGCCGCAAAAGCCCCGATCATCATCAGCATGCAGGTTGTCCCGGTGGCCGGCCACGATGGCATGCTGCTCAACCTGAGCGGCGCTCACGGGCCGTTTTTCACCCGCAACATCGTGATCCTCAAGGACAACGCCGGTCACACTGGCGTCGGTGAAGTACCGGGCGGCGAGCGCATTCGCCAGACCCTCGAAGACGCTCGTGAGTGGGTGGTCGGCAGTCCGATTGGCACTTACCAAAAGATCCTCAATCAGGTGCGCCAGACTTTCGCTGATCGCGACGTCGGCGGTCGCGGTCTACAGACGTTCGATTTGCGCATCACCATCCACGCCGTCACTGGCCTTGAAGCTGCGCTGCTTGATCTCTTGGGTCAGCACCTGGACGTGCCGGTGGCCGCCCTGCTCGGTGAAGGCCAGCAACGCGACGAAGTGAAGATGCTCGGTTACCTGTTTTATGTCGGTGATCGCAACGAAACCGATCTGGCCTACCGCAGCGAACCGGACGCCGACAACGACTGGTTTCGCGTGCGTCACGAAAAGGCCATGACCGCCGACGCCGTCGTCCGCCTGGCCGAAGCCGCCCACGCCCGTTACGGGTTCAAGGACTTCAAACTCAAGGGCGGCGTGCTCAGCGGTGATGAAGAAATCGAAGCCGTCACCGCCCTGGCCGAACGCTTCCCCGACGCGCGCATTACCCTTGATCCGAACGGCGCGTGGTCACTCAAAGAAGCCATTCGCCTGTGCCGGGATCAGCATCATGTGTTGGCTTACGCCGAAGATCCGTGCGGCGCAGAGAACGGTTATTCCGGACGTGAAGTCATGGCTGAGTTCCGTCGTGCCACGGGTCTGAAAACCGCCACCAACATGATCGCCACCGACTGGCGGGAAATGGGCCACGCGATCCAGTTGCAATCGGTGGATATCCCGTTGGCCGACCCGCACTTCTGGACCCTGCAGGGCTCGGTCCGCGTGGCGCAGATGTGCCATGAATGGGGCCTGACCTGGGGCTCGCATTCCAACAACCACTTCGATATTTCCCTGGCCATGTTCACCCACGTCGCGGCGGCGGCACCGGGAGAAATCACCGCCATCGACACCCACTGGATCTGGCAGGACGGTCAACGCCTGACCAAAGCGCCGCTGCAAATCGTCGGCGGCTGCGTGCAGGTGCCGAAGAAACCCGGGTTGGGCGTCGAACTGGACATGGATCAGCTGGCCAAGGCCCATGAGCTGTACAAAGGCATGGGATTGGGCGCACGGGATGACAGCGTGGCGATGCAGTTTCTGATACCGGGATGGACGTTCGATAACAAGCGGCCGTGTCTGGTGCGCTGAATCAGCGGTCGCGCCTGGCCTGTTAACAATCAGCCCGGCCCGCCTATGGGCGGCCGGGTTTAAAAAACGCTCGGAGCGGAGCGTTTAACACCCTAAAATGGCGCGCAATCGAATCAATGACGGACAAAACCAACATGGATAGGCTGAAGACTCTCGCCGTTTGCGTGGCGGTACTCGCCACCGGCCAATGTGTCGCACAGGATCAAATCGAGACGGTGGTGAATGCCGCCGTACGACCGGTCATGCAAGCCCAGGCCGTTCCCGGAATAGCCGTGGCCGTGACCGTCAACGGAAAGCCGTATTACTTTAACTACGGCGTGGCTTCGAAAGAGAGCGCACAACCCGTCACTGAAAACACCCTGTTCGAGATCGGTTCGGTGAGCAAAACCTTCACCGCTACCCTCGCCGCCTACGCTCAGGCCACTGGCAAACTGTCCCTGTCCGACAAGGCCAGCAGCGTTCTGCCGGAACTGCGTGGCAGCGCGTTCGATAACATCAGCGTGCTGCAACTGGGCACCTACAGCGCTGGCGGACTGCCGCTGCAATTCCCCGAGGATGACGATGCACCGGACAAGATGCTCGGCTATTTCAAGCAGTGGAAACCGACCTATGCCGCCGGCACCCATCGACAGTATTCAAACCCGAGTCTGGGGTTGTTCGGTTATCTGGCGGCCAAAAGCATGGGCCAGCCGTTTGATGAGCTGATGGAGACGTCCCTGCTGCCGAAACTCGGGCTAAAGCACACCTACCTCAAGGTGCCACAGGCTCAAATGGGACTTTACGCTCAGGGTTACAACAAGGATGACAAACCTGTGCGGGTTGGGCCGGGGACACTGGATTCGGAGGCTTATGGCGTGAAAACCAGCGCCGCGGACCTGATTCGTTATGTTGAAGCGAACATGAAACCGACCAGCCTTGAAGATCCGCTGCAGCGGGCAGTCGCCACGACGCATTCCGGTTACTACAAGGTGGGCGAGATGACTCAGGGGTTGGGCTGGGAGTTCTACAACTACCCGGTCACCCTCGATACATTGCTGGCGGGTAACTCGACGCAGATGGCGATGGAGGCTCACGAAGTCCAGTGGCTGAACCCGCCGCAACCTCAACCGAAAAGCGTGCTGATCAACAAAACCGGTTCAACGAGCGGCTTCGGTGCCTACGTGGCGTACGTACCGTCGAAAGACATCGGCATCGTAATCCTGGCCAACAAAAACTACCCGATCCCTGAGCGAATCAAGATCGCACACAAAATATTGAGCGCACTGGCCAAGTAGCCGAGAAGCGCGATTTCTCGTAGCAGCTGCCGAGCCTGCGAGGCTGCGTTCGAGCGCGGAGCGGTCGCCATCCGGCTAATGGGTTTTCCTGAAAGAACGCGGTTGCATGTTTTACGACTGCTTCGCCCGAGCGCGGACCGAGCCGAGCCGAACGCAGCCTCGCAGGCTCGGCAGCTGCTACAGATCTCTAGCGGGCAGAAAAATGTCCGCCCCCTTTGAGGTCGCCCCTTGTCGATACTGCGTCAGCTCAATGCCGAGTCGGCGGCTGAGCGTCAGGCGCATCGCTTCTCGGATCAAGATTTTCCCGTGCCTGATTCACCAACAACTCGGCGACCGACGCCAATGGCTGAATCGACAGCAGCACATTGCGGTTCGAGCCTTCCAGTTTGCCGGTAAAATTCGCAATCAGGACATTCAGGGAGGCAAGGGTTTCACAGGCCTGATTTAGCAGGGCTAGTGTGTCGACACCGGGGGCAACAGTGAAGATCTGCTTGGTCGTGGCGGTACGCCTGGGACTTCGAATGACTGCGTCTTTTGAGGTTTCACACAGCTTCGCGGGACCGAAATGATCGGCGTCGGTTAGGGTTTGCGGTTGATTCTGGCTGAATTTTTTCACAGACAAGGCTCCTTTTGTGCCATCGGTGTTTTTCGTCCCTGGATCCCTCAGTGTCGCGGACTCCCACGTCCGACCGCGATTTTGCGGTGGCTGTCGAAGGCTAGCGGTGCGCTCTGACAGATACCAGTTCATGAAGTCCGACAGGACTTGAAGGACATTTCCGAGACCAATAGAAGCCAATACATCTCTCCCTGGAACACCCGGTTTTTTAGCAACAGCCGAGCAAAAAAATGGGCGACCTCCAGAGGTCGCCCATTTTTCATTGTTGTAGCAGCTGGCGCAGGCTGCGCCAGCTGCTACAAAAGTCTGCGTTTAATCGTCCGGCATTTCAGGGGGCTTGGCTGGTTTGCCCGGTTTTGCGCCTTTGGCACCCTTGGTGGCCGGTTCGGCTACAACGGGCGTCGCGACCGTCGGTGCAGCAGTTTCTTTCTCGGTCACTGGCAACGCGTCGATGGTCTCGAAAATTTTCTTCAAATCGACCGATTTTGATTCATCCCCCGAACTCTCGAATTTCTTTTCCCCGTCCTTGCCCACCAGGATGACTTTGCTCTTAGCGCCGGCCCCCAACTTGAGCGAGCGGATCAATGCCGCCGTGTCTTGTGGACCCAAGTCTTTGCCGTCGCGCTGGCCCATCAAATTGAGCACGGTGTACAGGACCATGTTTCGCTCGGTGAAACCCTTGCGGTTGGCCGGCTCATCCAGCGACTTTTTAAGGCTGACCCACGTGGGGTCGACCGTGCTCGGAGCGATGACAATCAGTGGCCGGGACCTGCCCTTGTCCATATCCAGAGGTGAGTCGCTGTCGGCAGCGAACAAGGGGCCGGCGAAAGCCAGCAGGGTAGTCAGGGTCAATGACCTGATGAGCATGCGCATCTCCTTTTGATATCCACGCTCTAATGATTGCGCATCGCGGCGTTCGTTCCGGGTGACGCACCGCAATTGTCTCTCGCCTTGCCCCAAGCTTAGGTCAGGGCGGTCATTGCGCAACAGGCTGAGCTAATCTCATCGCGCAACAACAACGCCCTGATCCGCCGTGAGGACCTGTGAATGAGCGCTCAGCTGAACCACACCATTGTCTGGTGCCGCGACCAGCAGACATCAGCAAACTACCTGGCAGAAATCCTCGGCCTGCCCAGCCCCGAACCCTTCGGCCCGATGCTGATCGTCACGTTCGACAACGGTGTGTCACTGGACTTCTACGACAATGACCCGCCGATTGCCTCCCAGCACTACGCGTTTTTGATCGGTGACGACGATTTCGATGCGGCCTTCGCCCGCCTGCAAGCACGAAAACAACCCTGGTGGGCCGACCCCGGCAAGCAACGACCGAACGAGATCAACGATTACGGCGGTGGCCGGCGGGTTTATTTCGATGACCCGGACGGGCATCTGCTGGAGATTCTGACCCGCCCCTAAGCCGCGTCAGCCACTAACGCCGGAATGGAAAAGGTAAACACGCTGCCAATCCCCGGTTCGCTCTCGGCCCAAAGCTCTCCGCCATGGGCCTGCACGATGCTGCGGCAGATGTACAACCCCAGGCCACTGCCGTTGGGATTACCGTCACGAACCGACCAGTAGCGCTCGAAGATGTGCGGCAAATGCACGGCGTGGATACCACCGCCATTGTCGCGCACCGAGATCAGTACCTTGCCGTCTACCTGGCGGGCGCTGAGGTCAATACGTCCGCCCGAGGGGGTGAATTTAACCGCGTTGCCCAACAGGTTCGACAGCACCTGGAACAACCGTTGGGGATCGGCGTCGATGCTCAATCCTTCAGAACTGCTGCAGTTGAGCTCGATGTTTTTGTGGGACGTGAGGGTCACCAGCAACCCACAGACCTCTTGAAGCAGTTTGACCACATCCAGCGGCTTGCACTCGAGTGGGTACTTGCCTGCATCGAGTTTCGACTTGTCCAGCAAATCGGCAATCAGGGTGTTCATCCTTGCGGTGGCTTGCTCCATGGTGCCCAGGGCCGCGCTCAGGCGCACGGTATGCTTGCCTTCGTCCCTGGCAACCAGGCGCTGCATCATTCCGCATTGCATGATGATAATGGTCATGGGATTGCGCAGGTCATGGGATACCACCGCCACCAACTCATCACGCTTGCGGACGGCTTCATGCTCGCGGAGCACCTGACGGGCGAGGTCGTTTTCGATGGCACTGCGGCGTAGCTCTTTGACCGCATAAGTATCCGCCGCGCTCCATTCGCGCGCCCTGCCCTCCACTTGCTGTTCCCACAGCGCAAAGGAAGTACGCGGTTGCAAACGGTTGTCGTCTCCGGCACTGAAATGCTCATCAGGATTGCCGCTCCACTTCCGGCTGGAGCGCAGTTGCGGGCGGAACCACAGGACGCCGTTGTCCACCGGTTTGGGCAGCACGAACGCCAGCAGACCGCTGGCCACGTCACTGTAGAGGGCGCTGGCACCGTGCAGGCCTTGCAGGTGGTCGGTCAACAGCGGCTCGCCGCTTTTCAGGCACTGCTCGCGCACCCACAGGTAAAGCGCGCGTACCTGCTCAACCGTCGGGCACTCACCGAACAGCTGCAAGCGGTCTTCGATCAATACGGCGACGCCACTGGCCCCGGTCAGGGCTTGCAATGGCTCCGGGTGGTTGAGCAACCCCTCCAGCACATCGCGGTCAGCCAGGCGCATCGCTGCGGTCAGTTCATTGAGCAGCCGGGATTTCTGTTCACGCTGGCGCTGTTCGTCCCGGGTGTGCAGTGCCGTGATCTGCACGCTGAGCAACTGGGCGATCGCGGCGCACATCGTGCGCACCGAATGGCTCACCAGCAACGGTTCAGGATGGGCACACGTGATCAGCCCCCAAAGCTGATCGTTCGCAAGCAAAGACAAGCTCATGGAGGCCCGCACGCCCATGTTTTCCAGGTACTGGCAGTGCACCGGCGACACGCTGCGCAGGACCGAAAAACCCAGGTCCAGCGGCTGTCCGGTGTCAGGGCGCAACACCGGAAGAATCGGCACCGGCACATAACGCGCATCCGGGATCACCCGAATCCAGTTCAGGCGATACAGCTCACGCGCCTGCGGGGGAATGTCCGAGGCGGGGAAACATTGCCCCGGTAACCGGGCAGAACCCCGCCCAGCGCCTCGCTGATGACTTGCCCATGCCCCGCCGGCTGGAAGCGATAAATCATCACCCGGTCGAAGCCGGTCAGGCGGCGAATTTCATCGACACTGACGGTGTACAAGTCGTCCAGCGTACTGGCGGCCTGCATCCGCCGCAAGGCCCGAAGCAGCATGCCGGTGTTGTCCGACGCAACGTCGTGCAACGGCTCCAGCTCAAGAATAATCACGCCGTCATGTCGGTTGAGCGATCCGTTGAATCCCCGCCCTGCCATCTCCAGCAACAACGGATTGGCTTCCTCCAGGTCATCCAACAACAGCGCCTGACGGACCTGCTCTGCCGCCGTGGCACCCGACAGCATCGTCAACGGTTGCTGCAATAAAGCCGCCGCCGTCTGACCGAGCAACGACGCACAATTGCGGCTGATCTGCTGGATGATCAACTCAGGCTCACTCAGGACCAGCAGAACGCCATGGGGCTGGATCGACCCCGGAATCCGGATCGCCTCGCGGGCGCATTCGGCGAGCGCGGCGTCGAGTTGCTCATCAGTGAGGCGATTCATACCAATACCTCGCAGCGCTCAAGCCAACCTTCGAAGGCCTCGAACGTCGCCTGGGCTGCGGTCACCGACGCCGCCCGTTCAGCGGGGTCGCACACCTCATACAGGCACTTCAGGAAACCGCGCCACATCAGCAAGGTCGACGTGCCGTACACCGCAAAAAAACGGCCGCCCGTGTGTTCGTCGACACCGAGGCGCGAGTGCAAGCCGTTGTGCAGCGATTGCCCGCCCAGCGTCGCCCCTTCAAGGACGTACAACACACCCAGCACATCGGCAATGGAGCGGGGCTGAAAGGAAAACTGGCAGAGGGGGATGGCATCGATGGCGCCAGCGTCCAGCCCCAAGGCATACAGATCGGCTTCAAGCGACGGGGTTTTGCTACGAATCAGCCAGTCCAGACCGGGAATGGTCATCGCCACCGGGAACAGCAGGTTTTCCAGCGGCCGATAAAAACCGTAGTAGGCCTCGATCAGGCGGGTGTAGAGCAATAAATCGGCGGTGAAAAACGGAATGCGTTTTTCCAGCACTTGATGCTGCCGGGTCGTGGCGGTGCGCAGCTCACTGAGAATCAGCGGCAGGCTTTTGGGCGGGGCGGTCACGACAGTCTGTCGAAGCAATACCCGGCTTCGCGGCTTTGATATTCAGCAATTAGCGTGTACACGTGCCACCTCTTGTCGATCACGGGGAAATGCCGACAGGTCATTCACGGGTAAATGAAGGCGGGCTTTCCACCGTAGCACCTATACGTTGCAGGAGGTGGTTTGTTTCTGGAACCTGTGTCGGCTAAAAGGCCAGCTTGTAACCGATCAGCACCAGCATCGTGGCCAGGCAAGGACGCAACACTTCATCGGAGATGCGGCCCGTCAGGTGGCTGCCCAGGTAAATCCCCGGCAGCGAACCGACCAGCAAGTAACCCAGCACGTGCCAATCCATGTTGCCCATGCTCGCATGGCCGAGGCCTGCAACCAAGGTCAGCGGTACGGCGTGCGCGATTTCCGTGCCCACCAGACGGCGGGTCGGCAGCAGCGGATAAAGAATGAACAATGCCACGGTGCCCAGGGCGCCAGCGCCGATGGAGGTCAGGGCAACCATGGTGCCGAGGACCAGGCCGGTGATCACGGTCAGTACATTCAAGCGGTTGCCGCTGGGGTTGTAATTGCCACCCGCACGCTTATGGGCGAAATCGAGCAGGCGTTTCTTGAAGAAAATCGCCAGCGCCGTTGCAAACAATACAAAGCCCAACGCCTGTTTGATAACAGCGTTCATCGCCTCGGGCGATGTCTGCAAGGTGCTCAGGAACCACAGCGTCAGCGCCACCGCCGGCACACTGCCGAGGGTCAACCAACCGGTAATTGCCCAGTCGATGTTCTTGTTCTTTCTGTGAACCAGCACGCCACTGGACTTGGTAATCGCTGCGTACAGCAAATCCGTGCCCACTGCAGTGGCCGGATTGACGCCGAACCACAACAGAATGGGGGTCATCAACGAACCGCCACCCACGCCAGTCATCCCGACAATAAAGCCGACTACCAGACCTGCAACGACTAAACCGAAATTACCGAATTCCATTAACACGCCCACAAAAAACGCATAAAAATCTGGCCCGCAGCATAGCGATTTTTCTTATAACCACTTATATCGATGCGATCTATCTTTATGCACTTCCTTGCTTACTGCACCGGCAAGAAATTCAAAAACAACAAACTCTGCGCGTAATTCAAACCGATCCGGCGGTAGCGTTCGTCGAGCAACTGCGTCAGCAAGTCCAGCCGCGCGACGATCTTGCCGAACTCCACGGCAAAACTCAGGTTGCTGCCCTCCTCCGATATTTCGTTGGAGAACAGCAAAGGCTCGCCGTGCTTGTTTTGCCGCTGGCTGAGTATCCAGGTGGCTTTCTCGATGTTGCGGGCAGCGTTGCTGACGAACGTCGGGTTGATCGCATCCGTCATGTAGAACTCGAGCCGATTGCCGTGGGCGGTGACGAGCATGCTACCGATGGCATAGATGAAAGCACCGACCCGGTCGCCGAGAAATTCCGGGCTCATGGCGTAACTCAGCGCGGCCAGGTCTTTTTTGCCACCCAGGGTCGGCAGCGGCTGTTGCTGTTCGATGGCCATGCGCACTTGCTTGCCAGCGGTGCGGGCATCGAGGAAGCCGGATTTTTTCAGCTCGTCCGGGTTGCGCAGGTAGAGCTTGCTCATCAGCAGGTAGAGGCTGTCGAGGTTGTCACGCATCGCCAGGGTCGCCATGCGGTCGACGCTGGTCTGGAGAAACTCCTGGGGTTTGCCTTCGCGGAACTGGCTGACGATGTCGCTGCCCTGCTGCTGACTGCACCCGGAGGCTGCGAGCATCGACAAGCAGGCCAACAGCAGGCAATGGCGGCGGATTGGCGTGGTGGTGAGGGGTAAAACTCGAGCCATGGGTTCTCGAACTTGGGTATCTGCCGGCGGTGGGGATCGCCGCAGGCTGGCCAAGGATAGAGCCGTGAATCCTGAAAAAGTGCAGTGCCGACGGTCCGTAAGCGTTGGCCGCCGTTAAGAGGATCATCACATTAGTCATACTTTATAATTGCAACAGCCCATACATAAGCTATAAATCCTTTACTCTGCGCCCTCGGACTGTCCCTGATGATCGCCACCCTCTCCGCCCAGGCTGCGCGCCTGTCCAGCGAACACAAGGCCTTCGGCAAAACCAATGACGGCACACCCGTCGAGCAATACATCTTGCGCAACAGCCATGGCCTGACTGCCACGATCATTACCTACGGCGGCATCCTGCAGTCGCTGAAAGTGCCGGACAAAAACGGTAAGTTCGAGGATGTGGTGCTCGGTTTCGATGACGTGCAGGGTTATCAAAGCGGCACGGCGTACTTCGGTGCGACCATCGGGCGCTTCGGCAATCGTCTGGCCAACGGTGCTTTCGAACTGGACGGCAAGCGCTATCAGGTGCCGCTTAACGATGGTTCCAATTCGCTGCACGGCGGCCCTCAGGGTTTTGACAAACACGTCTGGAAAGCTCAACCGAGAACAGGCAAGGATTCGGTGGGCGTGACCCTGACGTATCTGTCGGTGGACGGTGAAATGGGCTTCCCCGGCAACCTGAAAACCGAGCTCACCTACAGCCTCAACGAGGACAACGAGCTGCACATCGACTACAAGGCTTCCAGCGATAAACCCACGGTGTTGAACCTGACCAATCACAGCTATTTCAACCTGGCCGGCGCCGGTAACGGTGATGTGCTGAAACAGCTCGCCACCTTGCACGCCAGCCATTACACGCCGGTCACGGGCAAGCTGATCCCTACCGGTGAACTGGCCCCGGTGGCCGGCACACCGATGGATTTCACCCAACCGACCGCCATTGGCAAGCACATAAAAGCCGATCACCCACAGTTGAAGTTTGCCGAACCGAAACAGGGTGGCTTCGATTTCAACTGGGTGCTGAACGCCATGGGTGATCTGGGCCAACTTGCTGCCGAAGTCAGCGATGCGCAATCCGGCCGTCGATTGCAGCTCTACACCACCGAGCCCGGGGTGCAGTTCTACACCAGCAACTTCCTCGACGGCTCGGTCAAGGGCAAGGCTGGCAAGGTCTATCCGCACTGGGGAGCGTTCACGCTGGAGACCCAGCATTATCCAGACTCACCGAATCAGCCGACCTTTCCGTCCACGCGACTGGACCCCGGCAAGACCTATACCCAGAGCACTGTCCTGAAGTTCTCTGCCCAATAAACCTGCGACGCCGACGCGTTTGCTGTGACCTCCTTTCTGGTGCTCGACGGAACCACCGGGCTATTCTGCTGCCCACTAAAGTATCGAACGAAATTCAGAAAGGAGGTTTTGATGCGGACCCTAGCGTTGGCTGGCGTCAATGTACCGGTCATCGGCCAAGGCACTTGGCGCATGGGCGAAGACCGCTCCCGACACACTCAAGAAGTGGCTGCATTGCGCCTGGGGATCGAATTGGGCATGACCCTCATCGACACCGCTGAAATGTACGGCGAGGGCGGTGCTGAGGACGTGGTCGGTGAAGCCATCGCGGGCTTGCGTGACGAAGTCTTTCTCGTCAGCAAGGTCTACCCGCACAACGCCAGCCGCAAAGGCATCCCCCAAGCGTGCGAGCGCAGTTTGCGGCGACTGGATACCGATTACATCGATCTCTACCTGCTGCACTGGCGCGGCCAGTATCCCCTCGAAGAAACGGTCGAGGCCTTTGAACGTTTGCGCGAAGAAGGCAAGATTGGTCGCTGGGGAGTGTCCAATTTCGACGTCGACGACCTGGAAGAACTGGCCTCCCCGGCCTGTGCTACCAATCAGGTGCTCTACAACCTGGAGGAACGCGGCATCGATTTCGACTTGCTGCCCTGGTGCCAGCAGCAACACCTGCCAGTCATGGCCTACTGTCCGATTGGCCAGGGTGGGCATATGCTGGTCAATTCAACCCTCAAGCAGGTTGCCGCCCGTCACGGGGTGACGCCTGCCCAAGTATCGCTGGCATGGATTCTGCGACAGGAAGGTGTGATCGCCATCCCCAAAGCGGTCAAACCTGAACATGTGCAACTGAATGCGCAAGCGGCGCAATTACGGCTCGAAGCTGGGGATCTGGAGGCGCTGGACCACGCGTTTCGCGCGCCACAACACAAACAGCGGTTGGCCATGGTCTGAGCCATCGCGGTTTTGTCAGAGGGCTTCTGCATGAGAAGCACCGATCAGCTCGATTCCTTTAATCTGCAACGCTTTATCCTGGCCCAGGACCCGGTGTTTAAACGGGTCCAGACCGAGCTGAAGGAGGGTCACAAGCGTAGCCACTGGATGTGGTTCATCTTTCCGCAATTCGCAGGGTTAGGCGGCAGCGAGATGTCCCGCCACTTTGCCATTCGTTCCAAAGAGGAAGCGGCGGCGTACCTGAATCATCCGCTGCTGGGTTCACGATTGCGCACCTGCACTCAGTTGGTGCTGAACATCGAAAAGAGCTCGATTGCCGCCATCTTCGGCCACCCCGACGATCTCAAGTTTCACTCTTCCATGACGCTGTTTGCCCAGGTTGCCGGCGCTAACAGCGACTTTCATCAAGCACTGGGCCGGTATTTCCACGGCATCCTGGATGACTGGACGTTGTTGCTGCTGGATTCAAAACAGGCCCAACTGCCCACCAATCAAGGTTGAAAAGTCGTCGTCCACGAACGGCAGAATCGCGTCCGCTACCGGTTGCAGTTGCCGGGTGACGTAGTGGTCGTAGTCGATGGGCGCGCTGCGAATTTCCAGCGGTTCGGGCCCGGCGACGGTGATCACGTAACTGATCCAGCCACCGTTCTGATATTGCCGCGGGCGACCCTGCTGGTCGTTGTAATCATCGGCAATCCGCGCGGCCCGCACGTGGGGCGGCACGTTGCGCTGATAGTCATCGAGGGTGCGGCGCAGGCGCTTGCGGTAGATCAGGCGGTCGTCGAATTCTCCCGCCAACGTCTTGCGCACGTAGTCGCGTACATAGTCCTGATAGGGTTTGCGATTGAAGATGCGCAGGTACAGCTCCTGCTGGAACTGCCGGGCCAGCGGCGACCAGTCGGTGCGCACGGTTTCCAGGCCTTTGTAGATCATTTCATCGGTGCCATCGGCGCGGGTCACAAGCCCCGCATAGCGCTTCTTGCTGCCCTCCTCGGCACCACGAATGGTCGGCATCAGAAAGCGCTTGTAGTGGGTTTCGAACTGCAACTCCAGCGCACTGTCCAGACCGTATTCCTGCTGCACATGCTCGCGCCACCACTGGTTGACGTGATCCACCAGCGCGCGGCCAATCTGTGCGGCTTCCTGCTGACCGTGCGCGCGGCGCAGCCAGACGAAGGTCGAGTCAGTGTCGCCGTAAATCACCGTGTGGCCCTGGGCTTCGATCAGCTGTCGGGTACGCAGCATGATCTCGTGGCCGCGCAAGGTAATGGACGACGCCAGGCGTGTATCGAAGAAGCGGCAACCGCTGGAACCGAGCACGCCGTAAAAGGCGTTCATGATGATCTTCAGGGCCTGGGACAGCGGCGCGTTGTGTACGCGCTTGGCGGTTTCGCGACCTTCAGCAACCCGGGCAACGATAGCGGGCAGGCAATGCCGGGTTCTTGAAAATCGCGCACCGCGAAAACCCGGCACCGACTCGCTGTCATCGGGATGTTTAAGCCCCTCGATCAAGCCCACCGGGTCGATGAGGAAGGTACGGATGATCGATGGATAGAGGCTTTTGTAGTCGAGCACCAGCACCGACTCGTACAGGCCCGGTTGCGAGTCCATGACAAAACCGCCGGGGCTGGCTTGCGCAGGCTTGTTCCCGAGGTTCGGCGCAACGAAACCCTGGCGGTGCATCAGCGGCATGTAAAGGTGAGTGAACGCCGCCACCGAGCCGCCGCTGCGATCAGCCGGCAACCCGGTGACGCTAGCCCGTTCCAACAAGAAGGTCAGCAGCTCGGTCTTGGCGAAAATCCGCGTCACCAGCTCGCAGTCCTTGAGGTTGTACTTGGCCAGGGCCGGTTTGTCCTCGGCGAACATGCGGTTGATTTCGTCCATGCGCTGGTACGGATTGTCGATCGACTTGCCCTCGCCGAGCAGGGTTTGCGCGACGTTTTCCAGGCTGAACGAGGGGAAACTCCAGGTCGCCGAGCGCAGGGACTCGATGCCGTCGATGATCAGCCGGCCGGCGGCCGAGGCGAAGTAATGGTTGCGGCTACCGTGTTCGCGCCATTGCATTTCCTCGCCACCACGGCCCAGCTTCAGCGGCACCGCCAGGCGCCGGGCGTGTTCATGGAGTACGCGCAGGTCGAACTGCACAACGTTCCAGCCGATGATCGCGTCGGGGTCGTGGCGGGCGAACCACTCGTTGAGTTTTTTCAGCAGCAGGGTTCGGGAGTCGCAGTATTCGAGCTGGAAATCCACCTCGCTGTCATCACCGTTGGGCGGGCCGAGCATGTAGACCTGGCGCTCACCACAGCCTTCCAGGGCGATGGAGTACAACTCGCCCTGAGCGGTGGTTTCGATGTCCAGGGAGACCAGCTTGAGGCTCGGTCGGTAATCGGGGTCGGGTTTCATCTGCGCATCGAGCAGCAGGCCCTCGGTATTCGGCGTGCCATTGAACAGGACCGGCGCGGTGATAAAACGCTCCATCATGTAGCGTTCCGGCGGACGTACGTCGGCTTCGAACATGTCGACGCCGGCCTTGCGCAGCGCGGTTTCCAGGCGCATCAGCTGACGGTGCTGCCGGCAATACAAGCCAAGCACCGGACGGTGCTCGAAATCCAGCAACGCCAACGGCCGCAGCTCGACGTTCTTTTCGCCGCGCAGCAGCGCTTCAGCCTGCTCCCGTTGCACTGCGGGGATAAACGCCACCGACGGTTGATGAGGCAGGCGTATCCGCTGGGGACCGGCATCGGTCGCCAGCCAGAACTCGACTTCCGTGCCGGCCGGGGTATCGCGCCAATGCCGGGTCAGGACGAAGCCCTGCTGTAAATCCACCACTGCAACCTCGAATCTTATTCAGAAGGGGATTCTACGCGGGATCGGGATGGATAGCGTGGAGGCTTAAGGATTTGGCAGCCTGTGGCTCTTGAAGTTGCTGCCGAATTGCGGGCGTTTATCGATCTGGTACGTGAGGTTTTCAGAAGAAAAACCACTGAATGGCGTTTTTTGCGTGTTATCTGCCGCTTTCTCCCTTGCCCTCAGCGCCTGGGTCTACGATTCTTCAAGGACAACGACAACACCTGAGAAACCGCCATGAAAACCGTCGCCCAACTGCTGAAGTTAAAGGCTGAACAGAATCATGAAGTCCACACCATCGCGCCGCATCAAATGGTGCTGGAAGCGCTGATGGTCATGGCCGCGAAAAACGTCGGCGCATTGCCGGTCGTGAAGAATGGCGAGGTCGTCGGCATCATCAGCGAGCGCGACTATGCGCGCAAACTCGTGCTCAAGGGCCGCTCCTCCGTCGGTACGCCGGTCGGAGACATCATGGTCTCGCCGGTCATCACCGTGGACACCCATCAAACCGTCGAAACCTGCATGGGCATCATGTCCGACAAACGCCTGCGCCATTTGCCAGTGGTGGAAAACGGCACATTGATCGGCTTGCTGTCGATCGGCGACCTGGTCAAGGAGGCCATCGCCGAACAGGCTGAACTGATTCGTCAGTTGGAACAGTACATCCGCGGCGAATAAGAGCAGACCTTTTCAGGCTGGCCAATGCCGCGCAAAGACCGGTGCCAATGTCGGGTGCCGGTCGATGCGTTCCAGCCAGGCGAAAAACCCGGGGCGGGCACTGCGTAAATGCTCCCGACTGCCCGCCCACCTGGAAACCACCGCCGCCAGCACATCCAGCGCCCCCGGCGTTTCATCGCCCAGGTACAAATCGCCCGAAAACTGATCGGCAAACACCTCCCAACTCCAGTGCAGTCGCGCGCGGGTGCCGGCCATGAGGTTTTGCCTGGACGATTCATCCGCCTCGGCCAACCAGCGCTCCGGGTAATCGATGATGCCAATCGCCGAATAGCAATTACTGACGATGTACACCAGGCCGCGAATGGCCTGATCCCGCGCGGGGGCGTTTTTCGGCAGCAGGTTCGACTCGGGAAAGGTGAGCCCCAGATGAATCAGAATCGCCGCGCTCTCGGTGAGAACGCTGCCGTCGGGCAATTGCAGTGTCGGAATCTGCTTGAGCGGATTGAGTTTCTCCAGCGCCTGGGTCGCTTCAGGAGAGGATTCAACGTCGATGAAACGGTAAGCAATCTCGCAGAGCTCAAGGGCGGCTTCTATCGCCGCAGCTCCAGAGTTCTTGTGTCCGTAGAGCTGGTACATAAACACCTCCTTGCGATTGTCTCTTTGTAGCAGCTGACGCTGGCAATGTTAGAAAATTTCTTTTACCCACTGCATCCAATTCGCTTTCCGATGGGTAGTACCTGTAGCAGCCCTGATGCTGCCGAGCGGGTTACTCATTTTCGGAGAGAAATTCATGAACGCCAAACACCTGATTTGCCTTGCCGGTTTACTCGCTGCCCTACCTGCAGCTTATGCCCAGACGGGTCTGCCCGACAGCATCAAGGTGCCGGAGGGGCACAAGGTCGCCATGGAAACCACCGGGGTCGGCGAGATCACCTACGAATGCCGTGACAAGGCCAATGCAGCCGGCCAGACCGAATGGGTTTTTGTCGGGCCTAAAGCGGTGCTCAACGATCGCAGCGGCAAACAGGTCGGCACCTACTTCGGCCCCCCCGCTACCTGGCAGGCGAAAGATGGCTCGAAAGTCACCGGCACCCAATTGGCCGTCGCACCGTCGAGCCCGGGCAATCTCCCCTACCAATTGGTCAAGGCCAACCCGGCCGAGGGCAAAGGCGCGATGAGCGGCGTGAGTTACATCCAGCGCGTAGCCCTCAAGGGTGGCGTGGCCCCAGACACCGAGTGCACGGCCGCCAACAAGGGCAAGCAGGAAACGGTGAAGTATCAGGCGGACTATATTTTCTGGGCGGCCAACTGAAACCTGTTCTGCGGGAAATTGGTCTACGCTGCTCTGCACATGCCCCGGCCCTCTGGTCCGGGGCTATTGCCCACTTTGACGGCTGAGCACTGTGTCCTTGCCCCAACCCCTTTTCGATTACGAAGCCCATCTGGCCGCCTGCGCTCGCGGCGACCGTCAGGCCCTGCGGGATTTGTATGTGCAGGAAAGTCCGCGCCTGCTGGGGGTTGCCAAACGCCTGGTGCGCGACACTGCGCTGGCCGAGGATATTGTCCACGATGCGTTCCTCAAGATCTGGGCCGGCGCCGCGCGGTTCGACCCGGCGCGGGGTTCGGCGCGAGGCTGGATGTTTAGCGTGACCCGGCATCTGGCGCTCAATTTCATCCGTGACAACAGCCGCGAGGTTCAGGGCGAGATCGACATGCAGGACAACGCTGAAACCTTCGACGCTCAGGTCCACTCGTCACGCATTCATCTGTGCCTGGAACAACTGGAACCTGCGCGGCGCAGCTGCATTCTGCACGCCTACGTCGACGGTTTTTCCCACGCTGAAATATCACACAAACTCGGCACCCCGCTGGGCACCGTCAAAGCCTGGATCAAACGGAGCCTGACGGCATTGCGGGAGTGCATGGGATGATCACCAGACCTGCGAATGAAACCCCGGAAGAGCTCAACGAGCTGGCCAGCGAATATGTGCTGGGCACGCTCCCGGCGCAGCGACGTACCGAGGTGCAACAGCGCCTGCGCGACGATGTCGAACTGCGCACGGCGGTCGACACCTGGGAACGCCGCTTGCTCGACCTGACTGACTTCGCCGAACCCCTGGCACCCTCCCCACACCTGTGGCAACGCATCGAGCGCAGTGTGCATGCCTTGAACCGGCAACCAGCAGGGGCGGCAGTTGCGTCGTCATCCTGGTGGAACCTGCTGCCACTGTGGCGCGGGCTCGCGGGGGCGGGGCTGGCGGCGACCTTGTTGCTCGGCGCCTTGATGTTGACGCAAACCACGGTCAAACCGACCTATCTGGTGGTACTGGTCGCCCCTCAGGACAAAGCGCCGGGTTGGGTGATTCAGGCCAGCAATCCAAGGGAAATCCAGTTGATCCCACTGGGCGTGGCGCAAGTTCCGGCCGACAAGGCACTGGAGTTCTGGACCAAGGCTGAAGGCTGGCAAGGACCGGTGTCCCTGGGCTTGGTCAAACCGGGGCAGATGCTCTCGGTGCCGCTGGACAAGTTGCCGCCACTGCAACCCGACCAGCTGTTCGAGCTGACCCTGGAAAACCCCAACGGCTCGCCGACCGGCAAACCTACGGGGCCGATTCAGTTCATCGGTCGAGCGGTGAAAGTGATCTGACGGCGATCACCCAAGTGCCGCGATCCCCCCGCCCCAGGTTCCGGCGGCAAACACCTGAGCACGACTGGCGCCTTGTTGATAGGCGCTGCATAAATGAATGGTTTTACCGCGGTACTCAATGAAAAACCCGTCCTCATCAGCCGGGTTTTTTTACGCTTGTTTGTTGCGGTCGGTCACTTGCCCGCACGCGCCATGCAGCGCTGATAACGTTCATCGACCCGTTTGGCGAACCACGCCGTGGTGAGTTTGCGGGTGATTTTCGGGCTTTGCAGCACGATCCCTGGCAACACCGCACGCGGTAATGGCCGACCTTCTGCCTGCTCGGCCAGGGCGAAAACCCGCGCATAGAGCTGGGTGTCCTCGAACTCGACGTTTTTGCCCTCCTCCAATTGATCGCGAATGGTCGGATTGCGCATGCCCAGCTGCTTGCCGAGGGTGCGCACTGCCAATTCCGTGGTGCCAGGCATGATCGAATCGTAGCGGACCAGGTCCCCATCCAGCGCCAGCGGTATGCCCGAAGCGCGACTCACCGCGTTCTGAAACGCGGCATTGCGACTGGCGTACCAACCGGCATTAAAATCGGCGAAGCGATACAGCGGTTGTTTGTAGGTCACCGGATAACCGAGCAAGTGGGCGATACCGAAATACATGCCACCGCGACGACTGAACACTTCATGCCGGATCGAACCGTTCACCGGGTACGGATACGCCTTCGCCTGTTGCTCGGCGAAATCGATGCTGACCTGCATCGGCCCACCGGTGTGCACCGGGTTGAAGCCACCGAACAGCGTCCGGCCCATCGGCACCATGCCGATGAAATCATCGAAGATCGCGCTGAGCTCCTTTTCGCTGCGCGCCGCATTGAGTCGGTCGCTGTAGCTCTTTCCGGTGGATGAACTCACCTGCAGCGCACCGCTCACCAGCAGGCCGGGGATATGGGCTTTGGCGGCGCGGCGGTCGATCTCTTCGCGGGCGATCTTGCCCAGGCCCGGCACGGGTGGATCAACCTGAAAGGTCGACTCCTGCTCGGTGACCGCCAGTACCGCGCACAGGTTTTGGGTGGACGGATAAATGTTTTGAACAGCAAATGCTGCGTAAATATCGGTGGCCCAGCCTCGGCGATCAGTGGCTTTGACCGGCAGCAGGCGCACGATCTCGGCCTTGACCTCCGCGGGCTTGCGCGCCGGTGGTTCCTGCGTTCGCTGAGTGCCGCAACCGGCCAGAACCAGCAGCGCGGCGACGCTCATCATCAATCGATTGGCTTGCATGTTGCTCCATCAAATCCGTTGAGCCGAGTTAACCATACGATCAATGGCATGGCGCAGGCTATGACTGTGGCTGCCGCCCCCTGTTCCGTTGGGCAGCCTGCCTGACCTCACGCCTGGGCTGAACCATACTTGAGCCACACACCGAGGAGGACAGCTCATGAATCGTAGCGACGTACTGATCATCGGCGCCGGCCCGACCGGGTTGGTGCTGGCGTTGTGGCTGAGCAAGCTTGGCGTGCAAGTGCGCATCATCGACAAGACGTCGGCACCCGGCACCACGTCGCGGGCGCTGGCCGTCCAGGCGCGGACGCTGGAGCTGTATCGCCAGCTCGACCTCAGCACTGCCATTGTGCAGAACGGTCATCGAGTGGGCGCGGCGAACTTCTGGGTCAAGGGCGAACCCGTAGCGCACTTGCCGCTGACCCGCATCGGCGAGGGCCTGACGCCCTATGCGTTTCTCGAAATCTTTCCTCAGGATGAGCACGAACGGCTGCTGATAGACCGCCTCGAAGCCTTTGGTATCAAGGTGGAGCGCAACACCGAACTGGAAAGTTTCGAGGAAACCGGCGACGGCATCACCGCCCATCTGCGCCTGCCCGATGGTCAGCAGGAAACCTGTCAGGCCTGTTATCTGGCAGGTTGCGACGGTGCCCGATCGATTGTGCGCAAGACCCTGGACACCGGTTTCCCGGGGGGCACCTACCAGCAGGTTTTCTACGTCGCCGACGTGCAAGCCAGCGGGCCGACGTTCAACGGCGAACTGCACGTGGATCTCGATGAAGCGGATTTTCTCGCGGTGTTTCCCTTGGCCGGTGAAGGCCGCGCCCGCCTGATCGGCACCGTACGCGACGAGCGCGCCGATCATGCCGAAACCCTCCAGTTTGAAGACGTCAGCAGCAGGGCCATCGAGCATATGAAAGTAAAGATCGAGCAACTGAACTGGTTCTCAACCTACCGCGTGCATCATCGGGTGGCGGATCATTTTCGCACCGGGCGCGCGTTTCTTTTGGGTGACGCCGCCCACGTCCACAGCCCCGCCGGTGGTCAGGGCATGAACACCGGAATTGGCGATGCCATCAACCTTGCCTGGAAACTCGCGGCGGTGTTGAGCGGCGGCGCTGAGGCCAAACTCCTCGACACTTACGAAACCGAACGCATCGCGTTTGCCCGCAAACTGGTCGCCACCACCGATCGGGTGTTCAGTTTCGTCACGGCCGAAGGGCGTATGGCCGATTTGCTGCGCACGCGCCTGGCGCCGTTCGTGATTCCGAAAATGGCATCGTTTGAGGCATCCCGCGAGTTCCTGTTTCGGACGGTGTCGCAGATCACCCTGAATTATCGCGGGATGCCTTTGAGCATGGGCGCTGCCGGTCATGTTCACGGTGGCGACCGCCTGCCTTGGGCTCACGACGGTGAGGGGGACAATTTCGAATCACTGAAGTGTCCGACCTGGCAGGTGCATGTGTATGGCGACACCAGCGACGAAATGATCGCCTGGTGCCACGAACATCATTTGCCGTTGCATGTGTTTGACTGGCGGCCGGCGTTTGAAGCGGCTGGCCTGGGGCGTAACGGGTTTTATCTGTTGCGGCCGGATACGTACGTGGCGATCGCCGACAACTCTGCCGATCCCAAGGTGATCGAGCGGTACTTCCGGGATCACGGGATTCGGCCGTTTTTCGGTTGAGAATCAAAAGATCGCAGCCTGCGGCAGCTCCTACAGGGAATTGAGTACTCCTGTGAGCTGCCGCAGGCTGCGATCTTTTGGTTTTGATCAGATCCCGGCCAGGGCGAGATCCATCGCAAAGTAGGTAAAGATCAGATCCGCCCCTGCCCGCTTGATCGCGCCAAGGCTCTCACGCACCACGCGATCTTCATCGATCGCCCCGGCCTGCGCCGCGAATTTGATCATCGCGTACTCGCCGCTCACCTGATACGCCGACAGCGGCAAACGCGAGGCTTCACGGATGTCGCGGATGATGTCCAGGTACGCGCCGGCCGGTTTGACCATCAGCGCGTCGGCGCCTTCCTGCTCATCCATCAGTGATTCGCGCACGGCTTCACGGCGGTTCATCGGGTTCATCTGATAGCTTTTACGGTCGCCCTTGAGCGCGCTGCCGCCAGCTTCACGGAACGGACCGTAGAGCGCCGAGGCAAACTTGGTCGAATAGGCCATGATCGCGGTCTGGCTCAATCCCGCTTCATCGAGCGCCCGGCGAATGGCCTGAACCTGCCCGTCCATGGCTGCCGACGGAGCGATCACATCGGCGCCGGCACGAGCCGCAGCTACCGCTTGTTTGCCGAGGTTGATCAGGGTCTGGTCGTTGTCGACTTCATGGTGGTGCAGCACGCCGCAATGGCCGTGGTCGGTGTACTCACAGAAACAGGTGTCGGACATCACGATCATGTCCGGCACTGCATCCTTGGCGATGCGCGACATGCGCGACACCAGACCGTTGTCGCTCCAGGTGTCGCTGCCGTTGCCGTCCAAATGGTGCGACACGCCGAACGTCATCACCGACTTGATCCCGGCCCGGGCATAACGCTCGATCTCACCCGCCAATTTCGACTCCGGAATACGCATCACCCCGGGCATGCTGTTGATGGGGACGAAGTCGTCGATTTCTTCCTCGACGAAAATCGGCAGCACCAGATCGTTCAAGCTGAACTCGGTTTCCTGGAACAGGCTGCGCAGGCTCGCATTGCGGCGCAGACGGCGGGGACGTGCTTCGGGGAACTGACTGGACATGAGGGGTTCCTGAAAAACGGAGGACGAGACGAAAGTCGTAGGGGACAAAGCTTATGCCCTGCAAGGCGCAGGGCACAAACCTCAGGCGCGGAATAAGCCCTTACCGGTTCGGCAATAATCACTGAGATACGAGCCTTGTAGCAGCTGTCGAGCCTGCGAGGCTGCGTTCGGCTCGGTCCGCGCTCGGGCGAAGCGGTCGTAAAACCTGCAACCGTGTTCTTTCAGGCAGTTCGCGTTCACCGGACACGACCGCTTCGCCCGAGCGCGGACCGAGCCGAACGCAGCCTCGCAGGCTCGGCAGCTGCTACATGCCTCCTACAGCGTCAAGGTTCCGCTGATACAGGTCACCACCGCGCCGCCGATCCAGATCTCGTCGCCCACTTGCTCGACCTGAATGCGCCCGGCACGGCCCATCGTCAGGCCCTGGCTGACCACATAGGACGCAGGCGCCAGTCCTTCGCTGAGCAGCCATTGGGCAATCCCGGCGTTCAGGCTGCCGGTGGCGGGGTCTTCCGGCATGCCGTCGCCAGAGATGAACGCCCGCACTTCGAACTGTGCGCCATCGCCATCGCGCTCGGGATGCCAGGGCGCGATGACACCAACGGCCAGGCCGAGCATTTGCGAATGATCCGGTTGCAGGTTCAGCACCTGCTGGCGATCCTCGACCATTACCGCCAACCATCCGGCGCCGTTATCGACCCACTGGGCCCTGACTATCGCGCCCTGCTCCAGCCCGAGCCCTGACCGCAAACGCGCCATCAAGTCGGCGTCCACCGGCCCGGTTTTTATCAGAGGCGGCGCGAGAAAGGCCAGCTCCGTGCCCTGTCGACGGACCCGCACCAGCCCCACCCCGCACTCCTGAATGATGTCTTCGCCCTTGGGCACGCCACCGGCCTCGAGCCAGGCATGGCAGGTACCCAGTGTCGGATGACCGGCGAACGGCAATTCGTTCAGCGTGGTGAAGATCCGTACCCGGTAGTCGGCACGAGGGTCGCGCGGTTCGAGTATGAATGTGGTTTCGCTGAGGTTGGTCCAGCTGGCAAACGCCGCCATGCGCTCATCGCTGAGCTCATCGGCGCCGAACACTACCGCCAGCGGATTGCCCTTGAGTGCAACGCGGCTGAAGACATCTACTTGCTTGAAATCGAATGAGTGCATGGCCTGCCTTGGTCTTGATCAAATCGAAGCGTTTTACTTGGGGATTCCAGCCCGCGCATCACCGCCGGCCGCGCCAGAAAGCGCTCCAGCACCCGCGTGACGTTCGCGAAGTCCTTGATGCCCACCCGCTCGCCGGCCTCATAGAAGCCAATCAGGTTGCGCACCCAGGGGAAGGTCGCGATGTCCGCGATGGTGTAACGCTCGCCCATGATCCAGTCGCGACCTTCCAGACGGTTGTTGAGGACGTTGAGCAGGCGTTTGCTTTCATCAACGTAGCGGTCGCGCGGACGTTTGTCCTCGTAGTCCTTGCCGGCAAATTTGTTGAAAAACCCGAGCTGACCGAACATCGGCCCGATGCCTCCCATCTGAAACATCAGCCACTGAATGGTTTCGTAACGCGCTGCCGATTCCTGATCCAACAATTGCCCGCTCTTGTCGGCCAGGTAGATCAGAATCGCCCCGGACTCGAACAACGCCAGGGGTTTGTCTCCCGGACCGTGGGGGTCGAGGATCGCCGGGATCTTGTTGTTGGGGTTCAGCGAAAGAAATTCGGGGGACATCTGATCATTGGTATCGAAGCCCACCCGATGCGGTTCATAGGGCAGCCCGATCTCTTCGAGCATGATCGACACCTTGACGCCGTTGGGTGTTGGCAAGGAGTAAAGCTGGATCCACTCAGGGTACTGGGCGGGCCATTTTTGAGTGATGGGGAATGCGGACAAATCGGTCATGGGGAGCATCCACGCGGAAAAGTAGACGCTAATCATAATGTAGGCGCTGCCGTAGACTGCGATCTTTTGGCGTTATCAATATTGCTGATGAGCAAGATCAAAAGATTGCAGCCTTTCAGCGGCGCCTCACGTGTACTGTGTCCATAAATCCGCAACATCTTATCGATAACCTGCTCCAACCCATCTAAGGTTGCCGCTACAGTGCTGCGCACTCGCTCGGATCGAACCAAATGGGCTTCAGAGGACTCTGAAGATTGCCCTTTCGGAAACGGACCGGCCCAACGACATGGAAAACACCCGAAGCTGGGAGCTCGCGGTGTAAAGGTTTGTCAGCCTTAACCGAATGCGCTGAAGATCACCTATTCAAATGATGAACCCTTTGAAACTCGTCAAACGCTTCAAACATTGCGCGTATGTCGTCCTGCCCTCCCTGTTGGCGGCCAGCGCGCTGTTCCTGTTCCTTGAGTCCAGCGAAAGCCGCGCTCAACCGGCAGACGGCACCCAGACGCTGGTGTTCCTGCGTCACGCGGAAAAACCCGAAGGTGGCCTCGGCCAGCTCAACTGCCAGGGTCTGAATCGCGCCATCGACCTGGCCACCTTGCTGCCGGAAAAATTCGGCAAGGCCAACTACGTGTTTGCCGCCAACCCGACACGCAATGTCGAGGAAGGCGAACTGGACAATTCCTACAGCTACATCCGCCCCCTGATGACCATCAGCCCCAGCGCGATCAAGCTCGGCTTGCCGGTGAACATCAATTTCTCGGCCAACGACACCAGCGACCTGGCGGATGAATTGCTCCACGACAAGTATCACAACTCGGTCATCTACACCGCCTGGTCCCACGGTTACCTGCCCGAGTTGATCAACAAGGTCGCTGGAGAAGCCGTCGGCAAGAAACAGAACATCACCGATGACTGGGAGTCCAGCGACTACGACTCGCTGTACGTGCTCACCCTGACCTGGCACAACGGCAAGGCCAGCGTGCAGAGCCACGCCTACAAGCAAGGCCTGGATAACGGGCGCGAGACCTGCCCGACGTAAGTGTCGGCTGCAGCGGGTTGATCGGGGCGGCGCTGCTTAACCCTCAGCCCTCTGGCTGCTACGCGCTCGCAGGTAGTCGAGCACGGCAGCCCGCTCCCCGGCGAACTCAATGCGCCCCCCCTTCTTCTCCCGCTGAAACGCATACATCGGGTCGTAATACTCGCGAAGCAACCCTTCAATCCAACCCCGATGCAGGTCCACTGCCCCACTGCTCGCCTGCGCCGCCAGCGCGTCTTCCATCAAAATCAACATCCGCCGATGGCGTTCACCGCCCAAACGTTTCTGCACATTGTTCAGGCTCTCCAGCAGGCGCTCGGAAAACAGCGCAAAGCCTTCATCGCCATGCACGCCGATGAACTCGGCACACAAGTCCACCACGTAATCGCGCAGGATCCGTTCGACCCGCCCTTCCAGGCTGTCTTCAAGCCAGACCATCGGAAACTGTTGCATGCCCTGAAACAGTGGCAGCGACAAGGCGCAACTGCCGACCATACGGCTCTCGTCTTCCAGCACAAACTGCTCGATGCCGTGGGCGCGCTTCTTCAGCACGTCCACCGCCAGGTGGTTCTCAAAATCGATGTTGGAGGGTTGGCCGGTGGCGCGTTTACCGAAACTGGAGCCGCGATGATTGGCGTGACCTTCAAGGTCCAGCCCGTTGCTCAACTGCGTGAGCACTTCGGTTTTGCCAGTGCCGGTCATGCCGCCCAGCAAGACAAAATCACACTGGGCAAGCGCCTGATCGACCGTGTCGAGCAAGAAGGTGCGCATAGCCTTGTAACCGCCAGCGACTCGCGGATAGTCGATGCCCGCCTCGTCCTTGAGCCATTGCTGAACGATCTGCGAACGCAAACCACCACGAAAACAATACAAATACCCATCAGGATGCGCCCGGGCAAAATCGGCCCAGGCCTGGATGCGAGCGGTTTTTATCTCGCCGGACACCAACTGGTGCCCCAGCGTGATGGCGGCTTGCTGACCGTGCTGCTTGTAGCAAGTGCCGACCTGTTGCCGCTCGAGGTCATTCATCAGCGGCAGGTTGATGACGCCGGGGAATGAGCCTTTGAGAAACTCGACCGGCGCGCGGGCATCCATCATCGGCCGGTCGTTGAGGAAGATGTCGCGGTAATCGGTGAATTCCATAGACATCAAAACACCTCAACCGCGTTGGTCTGTCGCTCGATCAGCTCACCGATCGGCTCAAGCGTCAGGCCCAGTTCGGCAGCCACGTTGAGGAATTGCTCATTGCCCTCGGGGGTGACCGCAACCAGCAGGCCTCCGCTGGTCTGCGGATCGCAGAGCACGCGTTTGTGCATTTCCTGAAGACGTCCAAGCTTGCTGGCGTAGCTGTCGAAGTTACGCAGCGTCCCGCCCGGCACGCAGCCTTGGTCGAGGTAATACTCGACACCCGGCAGACGCGGCACACGGTCGTACTCGATGCGAGCGGTCACGTTGCTGCCGTCGGCCATTTCCACCAAATGCCCCAGCAGACCAAAACCGGTGACGTCGGTCATCGCGGTGACGCACTCGAGTTTGCCGAAGCGGCTGCCGGGTTTGTTCAGGGTGCACATCCAGTCGCGGGCCAGGCCGATGTCGGCATGGCGCAACTTGCCCTTCTTTTCGGCGGTGGTGAGGATGCCGATGCCCAGCGGTTTGGTGAGGTAGAGCAGGCTACCGGCGGTGGCGGTGTCGTTGCGTTTCATGTGGCGCTTTTGCACCAAACCAGTCACGGCGAGGCCGAATATCGGTTCCGGTGCGTCGATGGAATGCCCACCGGCCAGCGGGATCCCCGCTTCATCGCAGACCGAACGCCCGCCGCGAATCACCTCCCGGGCAATCTCCGGCGCCAGTACGTTGACCGGCCAGCCAAGGATCGCAATCGCCATCAACGGATCGCCCCCCATGGCGTAGATGTCGCTGATGGCATTGGTGGCGGCGATGCGGCCGAAATCGAACGGGTCGTCGACGATCGGCATGAAGAAGTCGGTGGTCGATACCACGCCGCGTTCTTCATCGATGGCATACACCGCTGCGTCATCGCGCGAGGCGTTGCCGACCCAGAGATTCGGGTCAAGGTTCTGCGCCCCGCTGCCGGCCAGAATCACCTCCAGCACCTGGGGAGAAATCTTGCAGCCGCAACCTGCGCCGTGGCTGTACTGGGTCAGACGAATCGGTTCGCTCATGGGGGCACCTTGTGGGGGTCGATCCGAGCGAGTCTAGCATTCTGAGGGGCCAACTGATCGTTCCCACGCTCCGCGCAGAGCGTGGGAACGATCACCGCCCTTACGGGCGGCTAAAACACTTCAATGCCGATCAGAATCCAAGGCTGAAGCTGATCGTCATTGCGTGGTCCTCGTTTTTACCCGACACCTGCCCCGAATAACCGAGGCCGAGTTTGCCGGTCGGGCTGATCTGGAAGTCGATGCCCGCTTCCAGCAGTGCGCTGTCCTTGGCAATCGGCACACCCTGGATGCTGAACGAGGCGCCGCCATCGATGAAGCTCAGGTCGGCGTCCGGTTCGGTATCGTCGAAAGCATGGCGCCAGCCGAGGGCGGCACGGGGGGTGAATTGCCCGCCGTTGGCCAGGGTGATGACTTTGCCGGCGCGTAGCCCGAGGGTGGAGAAGGTGATGTCCTGTTCGGCGTCGGCCTTCAGGCGCCCCACTCCACCTTTTTCATGGGCGGTCTCGCTGTCGTAGTTGACGTAGGACAGACCGGCAAACGGTTCCAGTGCAATGCCGGCCGCTTCGACGGTGTATCCCACTTCACCGAACACTTGTGCACTACGCGCGTCGTAATGGGCCTCCAACCGATCGTTATAGGCGCCGACGCTGACGTCGCGTTTGCTTTCGATATCGTGCCAGCTGTAAGCCGCACCCAGGCGCACGGCCAATGCATCGAACTGCGAGTTTAGATACGCCGCCAGGTGGTAGCTCTCGACCGTGGCGTCGGAACGTCGGTCCTGCGCGTCCAGATCGCTGCGGGTGTAACCGGCGGCCATCCCCGCCCGCCATTGATCGTCGATCTGTTTGTCGGTGCCGAGCATGAAGCCACTGAGGTTGCGATCAAGCTTGGCGCTGTTGCTGTCGCCATCCATCTCGCCCCAGGCGCCAAGTGCACGCATCCAGCCGACCATTTCGCCGTGGCAACCGCCGCTGGTCAGGCGATTCTCGCTCGGGGCCAGGGTCCGGCGTGGATCATCCCGCCCACTGCAGGACGGTTGGCGCATGCGGTCGTTGACGGCGTCACGGATGTAACGCGAGTCTTCAAGTATCGCGCTGGCGGTGCTGGCGTGAATTTCCCCGGACAAGCTGTCGAACGCAGCACGGGCACCGGCGCTACTAAGGTTGACGATTTCGTTCTGCAGCGCCGCACCGGCGACGCCATTGCGGGTCAGGGCCGAGGCCGTGCTGCGCTGGTTACCGGTGGCCGCGACATCAACGAAGGATGTCTGGTTGCGGCTGACGGCCAGGTCGACTCCGTTGGCGTTGTACACCAGCGAGGTGTCGAGGAATGCTGTGTCCGGCAGATTGATGGTGCTAAACGTGCCGTTGACGCCTCCGCCCGCCGTAATCAACGCATAAGTGGTGTTACCGGTAAATGGCACGAGGTTGCTCACTACAAGGCTTCCATTGAGGGTCGCCGTGCCGCCCACCACCAGTGGCGTGACGGTTGCTGACGTGAGTGTCAGCGCCAACACACCCTCCGCTTCGTTGGTGAAGTTACCGGCGATGCGCAGGTTGCCCTGGCTTGCACCAGACACCACCAGACCATGGTTGTCCACCGAACCGACGCTGCCGTTACCACTCAACCCGGCGCCATTGGCCACGGTGACCTGACCACCAAAAGTACTCGGCGTCGCAGCATCGCCCACCTGCAACACGCCTTGCTCCACTTCAACAGTGCCACTGAACGGCTGATCCCCCGTCAGCAGCAAGACCCCGGCGCCTTGTTTGACCACGTTGCCGGTGCCGCTGAGTACTCCGTTGAAACGACCGTTGGTGTTCTGCGCAAACAACATCCGCGCTTTGTTCAGGAAACGCCCCCGCAGGCTGGTGGTGTTACCGACCAACGTACCGCCACTGACCGTCGTGCCGCCGCTGTAGGTGTTGGCACCGCTCAGCACCAGGATGCCGGAATCCAGCTTCTCGATCCCGCCGCTGCCCACCACAGGCGCGGAGATTTCCGTGGTGACGCCGCCATTGATCCGCACAGCGGCCAGGCTGCCATCGGTCGCGTTGATCGGCGTCAGACTGCCGCCCGGGCCTTGAACCAGGCTGTAACCATTGTCGAGGACCTGCAACCCGGTGAAGCCCTGATTACCAAGCACGGTGACGGTACCGCCCCGCCCACCAAACACCGCGAACCGGCGGTTCGAACCCAGGCTCGCGGTGCCGCTGGCGTTAGTCCAGTTAGTGCTCGGGCCCCATATGCCGCTGCCGCCAACGATGCTGCCATCGGCATTGGTTTTGCCACCGTTCCAGAACTGCACTTCACCCGCGGCACTTTGCACCAGCAGGTTGACCTGATTGGCCAGCGCCGTTTGCAGGGTCAGGCTTGCTGCCGACACCCCACCCGGCAACGTGCCATAGGCCAGGCCGTTGTCGGCCAGGCTGCCGCCGTAGCGGAACAGTTGATAGACACCGGTGCCGAAGCTGCCGGCATTGCTGATGTTCAGCGTACCGTCGAGAGTCAGGTTACCGGCGACGTCGACCACAGTGGTCGAGCTGCTGGCCGAGCCGAGACTGAAGTCCAGGTTAGTACCCGAAGACAACGCCAGGGAACCGACCGACAGCGGCGTTGCACGGCTGCCACCGATCAGGGTCGCACCGCTGGCCAGTTGCACCGCGCCGCCGAGTTGACCGCTACCACCGATCTTTGCCCCGCTCGCCACGTTCACGTTGGCACTGTCGAGGGTGCCATTGACTAGCAACGAGCCGGCCTGGACGTTGGTGTTACCCGTGAAGCCGCTGGTGCCGGTCAACAACAAGTCGCCCGCGCCGTTTTTGCTCAGCGTACCGCTGCCGGTGAGGTTGCCGGTGTAGCTGCCGTTGCTGGTTTGCTCGAAGGTCAGTGCGGCGTTGTTGAGGATCGCGCCTTGCAGGCTGCTGGTGTTCCCGCGGGTACTGCCGCCGTTGAGGGTGGTGCCGCCGCTGTAGGTACTGGCGCCGCTGAGCAACAGCACACCATTGCCGTTTTTCACCAGACTGCCGATGCCGGCGATTACGCCACTGAGCGTGGTGTCCTGGGTGCCGACCAGGTTCAACTGGCCAGCGAGGTTGATGGCGTTCGCCAATTGCAGGGCGGCTGCGCTGTCCAGTTGAGCACTGCCACCGACGCCGAGCGCACCGGTACCGATGGCGCTGTTGTTGCCAAGCATCAACGAACCGGCGTTCAACTGCGTGCCGCCTGCGTAAGTGTTGCTGCCATTGAGGGTCAGGCTTGAAGCGCCATTTTTGATCAAGCTGCCGGCGCCGCTGACGACGCCGCCGAGGGTCAGCGCGTTGGAGCCCGCCACGCGCATCCCGCCGTTCAGCACCACCGCGTTAGCGAGGCTGACCGCGATGTTGCTGTCCAGCGCAGTGCCGTTGGCGGCGGTCAATACACCGCTGCCCAGGGCGCCGTTGTGGCCCACGACCAGTTTGCCGCCGTTCAGCGTCGTGCCGCCGGTGTAGCCGTTGGCCGCGTTGAGCACCAGGGTGCCGGTGTCGTATTTGCCGAGGGTGCCGGCACCGTTGATGGCCACGCCGATCGTGGCAGTGGCGTTCGGATCGACCCGAACGGTCGCGTTGCCCAATGCGCCATTGGCCAGCGTCAATTGGCCCGCCGTACCATTCAACAGGGTGTAGCCGTCAGTGACGAACTGCATGCCGGTGATGGTTTGCGCACCGTTGACAGTGACGTTGCCCGCCGTGCCCTGGAACACCGCAAAGCTGGAAGCCCAGGCCTGATTGAGGGTACCGTCGACATTGGTCCAGTTAGTGGTGCCGCTGCCCCAGGCGCCGCTGCCGCCATTAATCGCGCCGTTGCCGACCAGTTGCGCGCCGTCCCAGAACTGCACGGTGGTGTTCGGTGCGGTGACCAGCAGGTTGACTTGGCTGCCCACGGCCGTCTGCACTTGCAGGTCACCCGGCACTACACTGCCCGGCACGCTGCCGACCACCAGACCGTTGTCGGTCAAGGCGCCGGTGTAGTTGATGATGCGATACACGCCGCTGCCGAAGCCGCCGATGTCGCTGACGTTCAAGGTGCCGTCGAGGGTCAGGTTGCCGCCGACATTGATCAGCGCATTGCCGCCACCGGACACCGGCACACCGAGCCCGACGTCAAGGTTGGAGTTGCCACTCAAGGCCAGTGAACCCACTGACAACGTGCTGCCGGTGGCCAGTGCAACGCGGCCGCCATCGGTGACATTCACCGCGCCGTTGAGGCGGCCGCTGCCGGCGAGGGTGCCGCCGCTGTTGACCGCAACGTTGGCACTGTCCAGCGAACCGCTGACATTCAGGGTGCCGCCGTTGATGCGGGTGTCGCCGGTCAGGGAATTGATGCCCGTGAGGGTGAAAGTGCCGCTGCCGAGTTTGTCCAGCAAACCGCTGCCGGTGAGATCTCCGTCAAAAGTGCTGCTCGAATTGTTGCCGCCGATGCTTAGCGTGTTGCCAGCACCAATAAGCGCCGCACCGCTGCCAGTGAGGCTGGCGAGGCGGGAGGAAGCGCCGAGGTTGAGGTGGGTTCCCGCCCCCAGATTGACTCCGGCGTTGTTGCCCAAGGCCGTGGCGATGGTGGTGCTCAAGCTGCCGCCCAGTACGTTGAAGGTGCCGCTGAAGGTGTTGGTGCCGCTGAGGGTCAGGTCCGCCGCGCCATTTTTCGTCAGGGTCCCGACACCGGCAACAACACCGGACAAGGCCAGGTTATGGGTGCCGGCCAGATTCAACGCAGCATTGACGTTGAGGTTGTTGGCCACGCTCAACGCCGCGCTGTTATCCAGCGTGGAAGCGCCAGCGACGGTCAACGCCCCAGTGCCCAGCGCTGCGGCGTTGCCGAGGGTCAGGGTGCCGGCGTTCAGGGTGGTGTCACCCTGGGTGTTGACGCCGTTGAGGATCAGGTTGGCCGCGCCATTCTTGGTCAGGCCAGCGGTGCCGCTGAGCACACCGCCGAGGGTCAGGTCATTGCTGCCGCTCACCGCGAGGTTGGCGTTCAGCCCGATGTTATTGGCCAGGTTCAGCGCCGTGTTGGTATCCAGCGTCGAGGCGCCAACGACTGTCAGGTTACCCAGGCCAAGGCCCGAGGCATTACCGACCGTCAGGGTCCCGGCATTCAGGGTGACACCGCCGAGAAAGCCGTTGAAGCCATTCAGGGTCAGGTTGGCCGCGCCGTTTTTGCTCAGGCTGCCCGCGCCGTTGACGGCACCGTTAAGGGTCAGGTCTGCGGTGCCAGCGACGGCGAGGTTACCGGCCAGGTTGACCACGTTGTTGACGGTGACCGCAGAGGCGGCGTCGAGGGTGGTGCCGTTGGCGGCATTCAGCGCACCTGCGCCCAGCGCCGAATTGGAAGCCAGAATCAACCCGCCAGCGTTCAACGCGACCGGGCCGAGGAAGCTGTTGTTGCCACCGAGGGTCAGGTTAGCCGCGCCGGCTTTGATCAAACCGCCCACACCGCCGATTGCCCCGTTGAGGGTCAATGCATTCGAACCACCGACGTTCAAGTTGCCGGCCAGATCGACGGTATTGCTGAGGGTGACGGCGTTGTTGCTGTCAAGGGTGACGCCCGAAGCGGTAGTGAGAAGACCGCTGCCCAGCGCCGTGTTGCTGCCAACCACTATCATGCCGCCATTAAGCAAGGTGCCGCCGGTATAACTGTTGGCGCCGTTGAGTACCAGGGTGCCGCTGTCGAGTTTGGCCAGGGTGCCGACGCCGTCGATACCGACGCCGATGGTCGCTGTGGAGCCCGGATCAACCCGGATCGCTGTATTGCCGCCGGTGCCGTTCACCGCAGTCAACTGCCCCGCCGCGCCGGTCAACAGGTTGTAGCCGTCGGTGACGAACTGCATGCCGTTAAAGGTCTGCGTGCCGTTCACCGTCACGTTACCCGCCGTGCCCTGAAAGATTGCGAAGTCGCTGGCCCAGGTCTGGTTCAGCAAACCATTGACCGAGGTCCAGTTGGTGCTGCCGGAACTCCAGGTCCCGGTGCCGCCGTCCACCGTACCGTTTGGCGAGGTTTGGCTGCCGTCCCAGAAACGCAGGTTCAGGTTTGGCGCCGTCACCAGCAAGTTGATCTGGTTGCCGACCGACGTTTGCACCGCCAGGTCCGCCAGGCTGAAGCCGACCGGGATGGCGCCCACGTTCATACCCAGGTTCAGCAGGCTGCCGGTGTAGTTGATCAAGCGATACACACCGATACCAAAACCACCGGCGTCGGTGACGTTGAGTATGCCGTCCAGGGTCAGGTTGCCGCCGATGTTCAGCAGCGAATTGGTGGACGGTGCGCCGAGGGCGACGTCCATATTGGAGGTGCTGCCCAAGGCCAGCGAACCGACCGACAAGGTGTTGCCGCTAATCAGGTCCAGATGACCACCGTTGGCCACGCTCAATGCGCCCAACAACGAACCGGTGCCGGTCAGGGTCGCGCCACTGCTGACGCCAACGTTGGCACTGCCCAGCGAACCGCTGAGGTCCAGGGTGCCGCCGCTGACCAGGGTGTCGCCGGTGATGCCATTGATGCCGGTGAGGTTGAGGGTGCCGGTGCCGACTTTGGTCAAGCCGCCAGCGCCGGCCAGGCCACCGTCGAAGGTGCTGGTGGTACTGACGCCGCCCACCGACAAGGTGCTGCCCGAGCCGATCAGTACACCACCGCTGCCGCTAAGGCCTGCGAGGCTGGCATCGCTGCCCAGGTTGAGGCTGGCGCCGGCGCTGATGGTCGCGCCGGAGGAGTTGCCCAATGCGCCGGTGCTGGCGGCGGTGACGCTGCCGGATAAAATGTTCAAGGCCCCGGTGAAGGTGTTGTTGCCGCTCAGGGTCAGGTCGGCCAGGCCGTTTTTGTTCAGCGCACCCGCGCCGTCGATGACGCCGCCCAGGTTCATATTGTTGTTGCCGGCCACACTCAGATCGGCATTCAGCGTCAGGGCGTTGGCCAGGGTGAAGGTGGCGCTGTTGTCCAGCGTTGAAGTACCGGCCACGGTCAGTGCGCCGGAGCCCAGCGCCCCGCCACTGCCCAACGTCAGGGTACCGGCGTTCAGGGTGGTGCCGCCCAGGTAGGTATTGACGCCATTGAGAGTCAGGTTGGCCGCGCCATTCTTGATCAACTGATTGGTACCGCTGATCACGCCGCCCAAGGTCAGGCCCTGGGTGCCGCCGACGGTCAGGTCGGCACTCAGTGCAACGTTGCTGCCCAGGTTGACCGGGGCGTTGCTGTCGAGTGTTGCCGCACCGCCAACGGTCAGGTTGCCCAAGCCCAGTGCCGAGCCGTTGCCGACGGTCAGGGTGCCGGCGTTCAGGGTGGTGCCGCCGAGGAAGCCGTTGGCGCCGTTGAGGACTAGATTCGCCGTGCCGTTTTTCACCAGACTGCCGGCGCCGTTGACCAGCCCGGTCAGGGTCAGGTCAGCCGTGCCGCCGATGTTCAAAGCACCGGCCAGGTTCACCTGATTGAGGAGGCTGACGGCGGTGTTGCTGTCCAGCGTGGTGTTGGCCGCCGCGTCCAACGCGCCGCTGCCCAAGGCACCGCTGGCACCGACGATCAGCTTGCCGCTGTTCAGCGCGGTGGCGCCGAGGTAGTTGTTGGCGTGGTTGAGGGTCAGGTCGGCCGCGCCGCTTTTGATCAGCCCGCCAATACCGCTGACGGCGCCATTAAGGATCAGCGCATTACTGCCACCGAGCGTCAGGTTGCCGCCCAGGTTGACCGCGTTGGCCAGGGTTGTCGCGGTGCTGGCATCAAGGGTGGTGCCACCGGCAACGTTCAATGCGCCGGCGCCCAACGCGGTATTGGACCCGACGATCAGTGAACCGGCATTCAGAGCGGTGGTGCCCACATACGTGTTAGCGCCGGTGAGGGTCAGGTTGGACGCGCCAGTCTTGATCAGCCCGCCCGCGCCGCCGATGATGCCGTCGAGAGTCAGCGCGCTGGCGCCGCCGGTGGTCAGGTTGGCGTTGAGGTTGATTGCGTTGCTCAGGCTCAGGGCCGAGCTGCCAGTAAGCGTGCTGGCGCCGCCCACGGTCAGGGCCCCGGTGCCCAGCGCGTTGGTGTTGCCGACGGTGATGCTGCCGTCATTGAGCGTGGCGCCGCCCTGGAAGGTGTTGATGCCGTTGAGGCTCAGGTCGGCCGCGCCGTTCTTGATCAACTGGCTGGTGCCGCTGAGCACGCCGTCGAGGATCAGGGTATTGGTGCCGCCGACCGTCAGGTCTGCGTTCACGGCAATGTCATTGGCGATAGCGACACCGGTGCTGCTGTCCAGCGTCGATGCGCCGTCGACAGTCAGCGCGCCGCTGCTCAAGGCACTGGCGTTGCCGACGGTCAGGCCGCCCGCATTCAGGGTGGTGCCGCCGAGGAAGGTATTGGCGCCGTTGAGCGTAAGGTTGGCGGTGCCGTTTTTGGTCAGGCCGCCGCTGCCGCCGACCGCACCGCTGAGGGTCAGGTTGGCGGTACCGCCGATGTTCAGGTTACCGGTGGTGTTCACCGCGTTGGTCACCGCAACGCCGGTGCTAGCATCTAGTGTGGTACCGGCGGCGGTGTTCAGGGTGCCCAGGCCCAATGCGGAGTTGGAGCCGAGTATCAGCGTGCCGGCGTTCAGTGCGGTGTCGCCGCCGTAGCCGTTGGTGCCGCCAAGGGTCAACGCGGCGCTGCCATTCTTGATCAACCCACCCGCGCCATTGACCACGCCGGCCAGGTTCAACGCCTGGGTGCCGCCAATGGTGAGGTCGGCGCCGAGGTTGACCGCGTTAGCCAAAGTAACGGCAACGCTAGTGTCGAGGGACGTGCCGGCTGCGGTGTTCAACGCACCGGTTCCCAGCGCCGTGTTGGACGCCAGAATCAGCGCGCCGGCATTTAGCGCGGTCGGGCCGAGATAGTTGTTGTTGCCGCCCAGGGTCAGGGTCGACAGGCCATTCTTGATCAAGCCGCTGGAGCCGGAAATCAGGCCATTGAGGGTCAGCGCGTTGCTGCCCACTACGGTCAGGCTGCCATTCAGTGATATGGCGTTGTTCAGGGTGACGCCGGTGGTGGTGTTGAGGCTCGCCGCCGCGTTGACGTTCAGCGCGCCGCTGCCGATGGCATTGCTGTTGCCCAGGCTCAAGGTGCCGGCGTTCAGGTCGGTGCTGCCGGTGTAGCCGGCATTGTTGCCGGTCAGCGCCAGGGTGCCGCTGCCGTCTTTCGAAATACCGCCCGCGCCACTGATCAGCCCCGCCAGGGTCAGGTTCCCGACACCTGAAGTGCCGACGGCGCTGTTGAGCACAATGGCGTTGTTCAGTGTAATGGTGCCCGGCGCCTGCAGTACGGTCGAACCGTCCACGGTCACCGTGCCGGTGCTGAACGCCAGGTTGTTGCCCAGTTGCACCGAGCCGTCATTGAGGGTGGTGCCGCCCAAATAGGTGTTGGCGCCGTTGAGAATGAGTTGGCCGGTGCCGTTTTTGGTGATGCCGCCACTGCCGCTCACCACGTTGCCTAGGGTGATGGCGTTGGTGCCGAGCAACTGCAAACCGCTGACGCCCAGAGTGATCAGGTTGCTCAACGACAAACCGCCGCTACTGGCCTGCAACCCGCCGCCATTGGAAGTCAGCACGCCGCTGCCGAAGGTCGAGCTGTTGTTGAACTGGGCGATACCGCCATTGAGCGTGGTGCTGCCGGAGATCAACGGACCTTGCAGGGTCCAGGTACCGCTGTTGACCGTCAGGTTGTTGAAATTGACGTAATTGAGACTGGAAACCGTGCCGGCGCCAGAGGTGCCGCCGCCGATGCCGATCGGGTTTTGCAGGATCAGCGAGTTGATGCCCCCGGCCCCGCCATCAATCTGGCCCGTCGGCGCAAAAGTCAGGTTGACGTTGATCAACCCGCCCAGCGCCAGGCCAATGCCGCCGCCGGTGGAAATGGTCGAACCGGTAATCGCGGTGAAGGTGTTGGTGCTGCCGTCGCCCATCGATACGCTGCCGGTGAGGGTGCCGGAGTTGATAAACGTATTGCCGCTGGCCGACGATTCGAAAGCCACCCGGCCGTTTATTGTGCCGGCGTTGATCACATTGACCTGGGCGCCGCCACGTGCCGCCACAATCGGGGTGTCGGCCGAGAACAGCGTCACGTTCAACAAGGCAGTCGAATCAAGGGTGCCGTTGTTGACGATGTGGGTGCTGCCGCCAGCGCTGTTGTTGATGTTCAACGCCATGCCGTTCAGGCTGGCCAGGTTCACGCCGAGCAAGTCGGCGGTACCGCGGATAATGCCCGTCGAGGCGTTGGTGATGTTGACCACCGAAGCGCCGGCATTGCCGATCACCGCGCCCGCGCTCAGCAAAGTCACTGCGCCCAGCAAGGCAGGGTCTATCAGCCCGGCGTTGTTCAGCGTGATGTTGTTACCCGTGAGGTTCAGCACCTGCCCGCCCAGCGTGGCGTTCAGTTGCGCGGCGGACCCGACGTTGATGGTCAGGTCATTCACCCCACTGGAAAAGTCGTTGAGGAACAGCGGCAGCGACGGCACACCGCTACAGGTCACCGTCCCGCCCGTCGCCGGGCTGCCCGGTAAACAGGACGCCATCACTTGGGGACTGGCAAGGGTGACAACCACCCCGACGATACCGAGGCGAGCAGCGAAAAAAAGAGGGGAAGTACGCGAAATCGGAACAATGACGGATCTAAGATCCACGGGTAATTCCTTTACTTGGTTAAACCTTTCTTCCTTGAAGGGCGTGCCACAACGGCCATCATGGCCTAGTACCGATCCACACGCGAATCAAGACTGCGACGGTTAAAAAAAACCGTATCACTCCCGATACACGTTAGTTGACCCTCGCAAACCCAACGGTTTAATTACATTAATACGTTAATACTTCGGTGCACGAGGCTCTGGACCAGGCTTGACGGGGAATCCGTTGGTGCAGGAGATTTTGAAGAACTGGTCGGCGTGGGAGACAGGCGTTCCCGAGGCTTGACTGTGAACAGAGTATCTACAGGGATGGAATGACGACCGAAGGTAGATATTGCGCATCTGCATCGGTGTCACTCAGGTCTGGGTGGGCGGCAAGGCCATGGACCGCAATCATTGGGGGTTTCAGAGATTGCAGGGTAACGAGCCACCAACCTTGTCGCTACTGGCGGCATTCATCTGACAATCCGAGTGAATTTTCGGTAACCCAGACGATCCTTGTATTACCACAGGGAGGAATACGGGCTCTATGAACAACGCAAAACTTTTCGTCATTGAATACACCCTTCATGGCGCGCCCAAGTCTTTCATCATCCGCCTGGACAAGATGGATAACGCGGAGGCCTGGCATTGGGCGAGTTGCGACGCGGGGGTCGGAAGAATCCCTCGCTTCGGTCGAGAGAAGGTGCAAAAAACCAGCAAGCCGATGGCGGAAAAATTCGGCGTGGAAAACGTCAAGTGGCGGCCGGCGAATTAACGGATGGCGCAGCTTTGGATAGTTGGAGGGATCGGCGCATGAAAACCACGCAACTCACTCGCACGGCACACCTCGACTACGGCCTCGATACGCTGTTCGGTCGAATCACCAAAAGTGCCGAGTGTCAGGTCGGCCTTGAACAAGTCGAGCATGACCCGACCCGCTTCGCACTACGCATCCAGTCCCCTATACCGCAAGATCTGGAACAGGCAAAGACGGTGTTGGTGAAGGTGGATGGACGACGACTCAATGGAATCATCCGCCATACCGAACGGCTGGAAGATCAAAGTCTGAAACTGGAAGTGGAGCCCGAATAGGCTCCACGTTCTGTGCGTGGCTGATGTCAGCCTTTGGCGCACTTGCAGCCCTTGCTGGCACATTCTTCGCCATGTTCGTGGTGCTTGGCGCAAGCTTCACAGCAATAGTGCTTGCCGTGGCGTGCGATCGGGTGCTCGCCCAGTTTGCAGGAGCATTTGGGGCAGTCGCATTTACTGTCACTGTTGATCATGTGTCTGACTCCAGGGTTGTGGTCGTCCGGGTCTCGCAAATACGACCCGTACCACCAGTGTAGGAGCTTGCGTCAGCCCTGCCGCGTACTGCTGCGATACATGAACACCAACGCCAACGCGAGACACACCATCGCCAGCATCCGGCTACTCGACAACTCGATCGCCGGGTTCCCCAGCCAGCCGAAGTTATCAATCAACATCCCCATCCCCAGTTGCCCGACGATCGCCGCCACCGCCGTGCCGACCCGTGGCACCGCGCCGACCATCACCATCATGTACACCACCCCGAACAGCGCGCCGCTGAGCTGCCATTTCGGCACGTCCAGCAAACTCACGGCATGGGCCGGCTCGAAAAACACGATCAGCAGCCCGGTGGTCACTGCACCGACCACGAAGGTCAGCAAACTGCTGCGCAACACGCCGACCGTTTCGCCCAGCCGCCCATTGATCGCCGCCTGGACACTCAACACCGCACCGGCGGCCACGACCCCCGCCAACAAAATAATCAGATTCATCATCAACCCAAGCGATCAGAACAAGTGCCACGACAATCAGCAACAAAGCCAGCCAACGTTCACCGTTGACCTTTTTGCGTGTGGCGCCGAACCAGCCGAAGTGGTCGATCAACACGCTTTTGCCGACCTGCCCGGAAAGGATCGCGATCATCGTCATGGCAATGCCGATGTGCGGCGTGGCCAGGGTCAGCACGATCACGTACATCGGCCCGAGCAAACCGGCCTCCACGGAAAGGCCCATACCGGCCAGAATCACCAGCGGCAGCAGCAACAGCCGCAACCCTGGCCGGGTGGTCGGCGAGGCGACAACGCCAACGTCGTCGATTGAAGAAGTGTGCATAGAGAAAACCTGCCTGAAGTAAACAATGGCGCGCATTCTGGCGCCCCATCGCTTTCAAGTCACCGCGAGCCCGGCCTATTTGGAGCGTCACGGCACACCGCAACATCCCGAAGAGCTGGCAGCGCATCAGTGCCTAGCCTACAAAGGCGTGACCGGCCAGCAACGCTGGTTTTTCCGCAAGGATCAGCAGGACTGGACGCCCTACTCGGTGAAGGGACCGATCACCGGCAACCACGCCGACACCCTGACTCAAGCCGCCGAACAAGGCTTGGGGTTGGTGATGTTTCCATCGTGGCTGATGGGTGAAGCGGTGCGCAACGGCACGCTGGTGCCGGTGCTCGGGGCGTATCAGGTGTCCAACAGCCTTGAACCGCAGATTGCCGTGCTCTGGCCCGGCAGCCGACGGTTGTCGGTGAAGGTGCGGACGGTGATCGATTTCTATGTTGAGTGTTTTGGGGCCGTACCGTATTGGGACAGGCTGTAACCCCCTGTAGCAGCTGGCGCAGCCTGCGTTCGGCTGCGCAGCAGTCGTGAAATCAGGCAGCGCGGTGTATCAGGTAAACCGCGAGCACAGGGTTTACGACTGCTGCGCAGCCGAACGCAGGCTGCGTCAGCTGCTACAAGTGATGCGTCGCGGCTCAGATGCGGAACTGACCCACCAGTTTGCCCAGGCGTTGACCGAGGTCGGCGAGGCTGCGGGAGGTCTGGGCGCCGAGTTGGGTTTCATCGGCCACGCTGTCCACGGCCACGGCGATCTGATGCACGCTGCGGTTGATCTCTTCGGCCACGGCGGTTTGCTCTTCGGCAGCGCTGGCGATCTGCGCGTTCATCGAATTAATGGTACCGATCAGTTGGGCCATGGTATCCAGCGACGCACCCGCTTCGTTGGCCTGAGCGGATGTGCCGTCGCCAGCCTCGCTGGAGCGGCGCATCGCTTCCACGGCCGATTGGGTACCGGCCTGCAAGCGGTCGATCATGCCCTGGATTTCCTGAGTACTGATTTGCGTGCGACTGGCCAGCGCTCGGACCTCGTCAGCGACCACGGCAAAACCACGACCGGCCTCACCGGCGCGGGCGGCTTCAATGGCGGCGTTGAGTGCCAGCAGGTTGGTCTGTTCGGCAATCGAACGGATCACGCCGAGCACGCTGACAATCGACGACACGTCTTTTTGCAGGCTGTCGAGGGACACGCCGCTGCTGCGAATGTCGTCCACCAACGCATGAATCTTCACAATGCTGCCGGCGACCACGCGCTTGGCCGCCTGGCCTTCTTCGTCGGTCTGCTGGGCAGCCACCGCCGCGTTTTGCGCACTCTTCGCCACTTCCTGGGCCGCCGCCGACATTTGGTTGATCGCCGTGGCGACCTGATCGGTCTCGTGACGTTGACGTTCCATCGCCTGATCCGAACGCTGGGCCTGGTCGGAGACCTGATTCACCAGCCCGGTCAGTTGCGAGGTCATTTCGGTGATCTGGCGCACCAGGCCGTGGATCTTGTCGACGAAGCGGTTGAACGAGCCGGCCAGTTCGCCGAGTTCGTCCTGGCTGGTGATGGTCAGGCGACGCGTCAGATCGCCCTCGCCCGCCGCGATGTCATCAAGGTTGTCTTTCATCAGGTTCAGCGGACGCAGGATGGTGTTGGCCAGCAGCAGCCCGGCGGCGGCGATCACCAACAGCACCACCACGGCAATCCCGACGATGCTCAGCACCACGCCTTGCATGCGCTCCTGAACCTTGGCCTCAACCAGCGCGACTTGTGCTTCGATACCGTCAAGGTTCACCGAAGTACCGACCGCCATGTCCCACTTCGGCAGGTATTCGGTGTAGCCCAGTTTAGGCACCAGCACTTGGGTGTTGCCGGGCAGTGGCGAGCTGTATTGCAGGTAGTGAGTGCCATCCTTGGCGACTTTCACCAGGTCGCGGTTGACGTAGACGCCGTTCGGATCGCGGTTGTCCTTGAAGCTCTGGCCCACGCCTTCCGGGCTGCTGGCCTTGAACAGGCGCACGGTGTTGGAGTCGTAGCCGAAGAAGTAGCCGTCCTTGCCGTAGGTGATGCTCGACAGCAGCTTGACCACCTGGGCCCGCGCTGCGTCATCACCGGGGGCGGCCGCATCGTAGAGCGGTTTGATCGTGGTCATGGCCACGGCGACGTAGCTTTGCAGCGTCGCCTTGGCATCGCTGAGCAGGCGCTGGCGAGTTTCCTCGACTTCCTTGCGGGCCTGCTCCTGCAGAATGAACAGCGTGGTCAGGCTGATGACCAGCGCAAAGAGCAACACCGGGAGGATGGCAAGGGACAGGACTTTAGCCTTCAGGCTCATGCGCATACGGTTCACTCTTTTGATTTTATTGGCGTGGTTAAAGGCTTTAACGGCATGCCGGATCAAAAGTTGAATGCGGTTACAGGACCATCGCAGCCACCCAACCAAACGCCAGCAGCGGCAGGTTGTAGTGCAGGAAGGTCGGCACCACGGTGTCCCAGATGTGGTGATGCTGGCCGTCGATATTCAGACCGGAGGTCGGGCCGAGGGTCGAATCCGAAGCTGGCGAACCGGCATCGCCCAACGCGCCGGCGGTGCCGACGATGCTAACGATCGCCAATGGGCTGAAGCCCAGTTGCACGCACAACGGCACGAAAATCACCGCCAGAATCGGTACGGTGGAAAACGACGAGCCGATGCCCATGGTCACTAACAGGCCCACCAACAACATCAGCAACGCGCCAATGGCTTTGCTGTGGCCGATCCATGAAGCCGATGTTTCGACCAGCGTTTGCACTTGCCCGGTGGCTTTAATCACTTCGCCAAACCCGGACGCGGCGATCATGATGAAGCCGATCATCGCCATCATTTTCATGCCTTCGGTGAACAGGTCATCGGTGTCGCGCCACTTCACAATGCCCGATACCGAGAAGATCAGGAAACCCGTCAGCGCGCCGATGATCATCGAGTCCAGCAGCAGCTGAATGATGAACGCTGCTGCGATAGCCAGACCGGCCACCATCAGGCTCAGCGGGTTGTACTGCACCGCGACCTGTTCGACTTGCTCGATCTTTTCCAGGTCGTAGACGCGCTTCTTGCGGTAGCTGATAAACGCCGCCGCGAGCCCGACGACCATGCCCAATGCCGGAATACCCATGGCATGGGTGACGTTGATGCCGCTGATGTCCACACCGCTACGGGCGACGTTGGCCAGCAGGATTTCATTAAGGAAGATGTTGCCGAAACCCACGGGCAGGAACATGTACGGCGTAATCAAACCGAACGTTATGACACAGGCAATCAGCCGGCGGTCCAGCTGCAGCTTGGTCAGGACATACAACAGTGGCGGTACCAGCAACGGAATAAAGGCGATATGTATCGGCAAGATGTTCTGGGACGCGATGGCCACCACCCACAACAAACCGATCAACAGCCATTTGACCTGACGGCCACCGCTGGCGTGCTGACGGTCGACCATCAGCAAGGCTTTGTCTGCCAGGGCATGGGCCAGGCCGGACTTGGCAATGGCCACGGCGAAAGCGCCGAGCAAAGCGTAGGACAACGCGACCGTCGCGCCGCCACCGAGGCCGCTGTTGAAGGCTTTCAGTGTCGCGTCGATGCCCAGGCCACCGGTCAAACCACCCACCAGCGCGCCTACGATCAGCGCGATTACTACGTGCACGCGGGACAGGCTGAGGATCAGCATGACGCCAACCGCGGCAATTACTGCATTAATCATTGTTACCTCAAGGCAAACGGAATGAGCCCGGCCGGCAGTCTGCAAAGAGCCGCCAGCGGATTAAAGAGAGGGTTTTATTAGAGGGCGCGCACTTTGAAGGAAGCAGCCGCAAGCTGCAAGCCTCAAGAAAGCCGATTTGCCGCCGCTACAGTGCAAAGTCTCAGATATTTACCGAATAAAGGACGTCTCCATGTCGCTCAGACAACTTTCCATTCAATGGAAAATCACCCTGCTGGCCGGGCTTTGCCTGGCGGGTATCGTGACCCTGCTGGTGGGTCTTTCGCTGTATCGCATGGAGCACAGCTCCGCGCTGGTGAAAGCCTCGAGCATGGAGATGCTCACCGAAGCCGCCCAGGCCCGGATCGAATCCCAGGGTGAAAACCAGGCGCTGGGGATTCGCCAGCAGTTCATGGATGCCTATCAATATGGCCACGGCTTTTCGCGTCAGGTGCTGTTCCTGCGCGACCAGGCCGAGAAGCGCTTCCTCGATGCCTTTGACCTGCGTGAAGACCTGACTCGCCAGGTCAAGTCGGCCCTGCAAGCCAACCCGGAACTGCTCGGTCTGTCGCTGGTGTTCGAAGCCAATGCGTTGGATGGCAAGGACGATCTGTTCGCTGGTCAAACGGAGCTGGGCAGCAACGACAAGGGCCGTTTCGCCCTTTATTGGTCGCAACCGACTCCGGGCAAGGTGACGTCCATGGCGCTGCCCGAAAGCGACATGGCCGACACCCGCACCGGCCCCAGCGGCGAACCGGCCAACGCCTGGTTCACCTGCCCGCGCACGACCCTCAAGCCCTGCGTGATCGAACCTTACTTCTATGTGATCGATGGCCAGAATGTGCTAATGACCAGCATCGTTTTCCCGCTGATGGTCAACGGTAAAGTCATCGCTTCGCTGTCGGTGGACATCAACCTCAACAGCCTGCAAGCCATCAGCCAGAGCGCGAGCAAGAAGCTCTATGACGGCCAGACCAACGTCAGCATTGTTAGCCCGGTCGGTTTGCTGGCCGGCTACAGCCCGGACGCCAGCAAGCTCAGCCAGCGCCTGGATGCCGTGGACAAAACCAACGGTGCCGAGCTGATCCGCCTGCTCGCCGCCAGCAGCAAGACCGAAAGCCTGCACAATAATCAACAGCTCAAAGTGCTGTCGCCGTTCCAGCCAATTCCCGGTGGCAAGTCCTGGGGCGTGCTGCTCGATGTGCCGGAGAAAGTCCTGGTCGGCCCAGCCGAAGCGCTGAAAAAACAACTTGATGACAGCAACACCGCCGGCACCCTGGTCGAACTCGGCCTGGGTGTGCTGGCCGCGTTGATTGGCCTGTTGCTGGTGTGGCTGATGGCCCGCAGCGTGACCAAACCGATCCTGGGTGTGGCACACATGCTCGAAGACATTGCCAGCGGCGAAGGCGATCTGACCCGGCGCCTGGCCTACGACAAACAAGACGAACTGGGCCAATTGGCCGGCTGGTTCAACCGCTTCCTCGACAAGCTGCAACCGATCATCGCCGAGGTTAAACGCTCGGTGCAGGATGCGCGCAGCACGGCGGATCAGTCGTCCGCCATCGCCACGCAGACCAGCGCCGGCATGGAACAGCAATACCGTCAGGTGGATCAGGTCGCGACCGCGTCCCACGAAATGAGCGCCACGTCTCAAGACGTCGCTCGCAGCGCAGCGCAAGCAGCACAGGCGGCGCGGGATGCGGATCAGGCAACCCGTCGCGGTTTGACCGTGATCGACCGCACCACCACCAGCATCGACAACCTCGCCGCCGACATGAGCGCGGCGATGGTTCAAGTCGAAGGCCTGGCGGCCAACAGCGAGAAGATCGGCTCGGTGCTGGAAGTGATTCGGGCCATCGCCGAACAGACCAACCTGCTGGCGCTTAACGCCGCCATCGAGGCCGCTCGTGCCGGTGAAGCCGGACGCGGTTTTGCCGTAGTGGCCGATGAAGTGCGCAACCTGGCACGCCGGACCCAGGAGTCTGTCGAAGAAACCCGTCTGGTGATCGAGCAGTTGCAGAGCGGCACGCAGGACGTGGTCGGCTCGATGAACAACAGCCACCGCCAGGCTCAGGGCAGTGTCGAGCAGGTGGGTCAGGCGGTGACCGCGCTGCGGCAGATTGGTGAGGCGGTGACGGTGATCAGCGACATGAACTTACAGATTGCTTCTGCTGCGGAAGAGCAGAGCGCGGTGGCTGAGGAAATCAACAACAATGTGGCGACCATTCGGGATGTGACGGAGTCGCTGTCGGAGCAGGCCAATGAGTCGGCGCGGGTGAGTCAGTCGCTCAATAGCCTGGCGAATCAGCAGCAGAGTTTGATGGATCAATTTCGCGTTTAACCCCCTCAAATGATCGTTCCCACGCTCCGCGTGGGAATGCCGCCCGGGACGCTCCGCGTTCCGCTTCTGGAGGTGACGCAGAGCGTCACGGGATGCATTCCCACGCAGAGCGTGGGAACGATCAGCGCTTGGGCAACTCGATCATCACCTTCAACCCGCCCCACTCACTCTCCTCCAACCGCAACACCCCGCCCCACGTATCAACGATATCCCGCACGATCCCCAACCCCAACCCATGCCCATCCGTCTGTTCATCAAGCCGAGTCCCCCGGCTGAACACCTGATCGCGCTGGTGTTCGGGAATCCCCGGCCCATCGTCTTCCACGCTTAACTCATACCCTTCGGCCGTCTCGACCACGCTCAACCGAACCTCGGCATCCGCCCACTTGCAGGCGTTGTCCAGCAGGTTACCGAGCAGTTCGAGCAAATCCTCACGGTCCCACGGCAGTTGCAAACCGGCCGGTGCACGGTAGCTGAGTTCAAGATGCTCACCATGGATCATGTTCAACGTCGCCAACAACCCCGGCAATTGCGCATCGCAATCAAATAACGCCCCCGGCAGCGCATCGCCGGATAACCGTGCGCGATTGAGTTCACGATTGAGTCGTTGCTGGACCTGCTCCAGTTGTGCCTGAATCACCTTGCGCAGTTCCGGATGCGCGTCGAGCTTCTCGCTTGAGGCCAGGCTCAACAACACCGCCAGCGGGGTTTTCAAGGCGTGGCCGAGATTGCCCAGCGCATTGCGCGAGCGCTTGAGGCTGTCTTCGGTGTGAGCGAGCAAATGGTTGATCTGCGCCACCAGCGGTTCAAGCTCTACCGGCACCTGATCATCGAGTTGCGAGCGCTGGCCCTGCTGCAACTGGGCGATCTGCTCACGAGCCTTTTCCAGTGGGCGCAAGGCGCGGCGCACGGTAATCCGTTGCAGCAGCAGAATCAGCAGCAACCCCGCCAATCCCAGACCGAGACCCACCTGTTGCATACGCAGGAAGCTCTCGCGAACCGGCGTGTAATCCTGGGCCACGCTGATCGAAATTGATTGGCCGAGCCGTCGATAGTCCGACCGCAGCACCAGCAATTGCTGCCCTTCCGGCCCCAATTGCAGGTTGCTGTGCAGGCCGGCATGGTCGAGGCGCGGCATGTCCTGATCCCATAGCGAACGGGAGCGCCAATGGCTGTCGGCGAAGTCGATGCGGAAGTAATGCCCGGAAAACGGTCGCTGATAGGCCGGTGACAGGTGCCGCTCATCCAGCTGCAACCCCTGCGGCCCACGCACCAGCGCCACCAGCAGGTTTTCGCTGTCGTTGCGCAGGCCGGCTTCGAGGTAGCGCTGCAAACCCATTTCAAACAGCCACAGGCTGGTCTGCGCCAGCACCAGGCCGACGATCACCATCACGCTGATCAGCCCCAGACTCAAGCGGCGCTGGATCGACCTCACTGGGCTTGCCCGCCGAACAGGTAACCCTGGCCACGACGGGTTTCGATAACGCTGCGCCCGAGTTTGCGCCGCAGGTGGTTGACGTGGACTTCGAGCACGTTGGAGTCGCGCTCGGTTTCACCATCGTAGAGGTGTTCGGCGAGGTGGCTTTTGGAAAGAATCTGCTCGGGGTGCAGCATGAAATAACGCAGCAGACGGAATTCAGCGGCGGTGAGCTGAATGTCGGCGCCGTCGCGGGTCACGCATTGACGGCCTTCGTCCAGGTGCAGTCCGGCAGCCTTGAGTGTCGGCTGGTTGGCATGGCCATGGGAGCGGCGCAACAGCGCCTGGACCCGCAAATGCAGCTCTTCGGGGTGGAAGGGTTTGGTCAGATAGTCGTCAGCGCCAGCCTTGAGGCCTTCGATCCGTTCGGCCCAGGAATCACGGGCGGTGAGGATCAGCACGGGGGTGGCCAAGCCACCGGCCCGCCATTGGCTCAGCACGTCGAGTCCTGGCAAACCTGGCAGACCGAGGTCAAGGATGATCAGGTCATAAGGCTCGCTGCTGCCCTGATACACCGCATCGCGACCGTCGGCCAGCCAGTCCACGGCGTACCCCTGCCGATTGAGGCCGGCCATCAATTCGTCGGCCAGCGGCACATGGTCTTCCACCAGAAGCAAACGCATCGATCAATCTTCCTTGTCTTTCAATAACTGGCCAGTGGTGGCGTCGAGGTCCAGTTCGCGGACCACGCCGTCGGTGGTCAGCAGCTCGACTTCATAAACGTAGACGTCGTGTTTCTCTTCAAGCTCGGCTTCCAGCAATTTGGCCCCGGGATAGCGGTCCAGCGCTTGCTGCAACAGCTGCTCCAGGGGCAGGATCACGCCCTGTTGACGCAGGCGCAGGGCCTCGTCCTGATCCAGGTCGCGGGCCATGACCACCGAGCAAAAAGCCAGAAGCGCCAGGGCCATTCGACCGCTCGCGCACCGATGTGAAAAAGAAGACACCTTCATTACGTATCCTGATGATCCTTGAGAACCTGCCCGCTGACAGCGTCCAATTCCAGGTCCCACTCAAGGCCCTGTGGGTCGCGCAATTCCACCTGATAGATGTACTTGCCATACTCTTCCTCCAGCTCGGTTGCGGTGACCTTGGCGTCGGAATGTTTGGCCAGAGCGGTGGCGTTGAGCTTCTCGAAAGACACAATGGTACCCGCGTCACGCAGTCTCAGGGCTTCGTCGGGGCCGAGGTCGCGAGCGTGGGCAATGCTGGCGGTCATGCCAATGATGGACGCGGTGAACAGGGCAGTCAGGGTTTTCATGGGGTGTCTCCGTTTTTTTTGTGTGTTGCCGGTGTAAGCCACCTTAGCGATCTGAACTTAACTGAAACTGAATTGCCATCATTGGTCATGACAACCTGACATCAATATCAGGCAGCTACATTGATCGGGTGCGACGCGTTTATAATCCGCACGTTCGCCAACTATTGAGACCGGCATGACCGCCATCCACATCAAGTTCCCCTCCCTGACCCTCAAGGCCGGCCCTCGCGCCTTCGCGCGCATCCGTGAAAACGGTTTGAGCGCCGCCGATGTCGGCACACTGCCAGGTGCCGCCGGTGGTCCCAAGGCGTTGGGGATTCAAGGTCTGGACCTGGCGTTGTTCGGTGAATGGCTACCGGCGGCGCCCCGGGAACGTTCGCTGATCGGTGCGTCGGTGGGTTCCTGGCGCTTCGCCAGCGCTTGTCTACCGGATGCCGCCGAAGGCATCCGCCGCCTCGGTCACCTCTACACCGAGCAAAACTTCGCCAAGGGCGTGACCATGGCGCAGATCAGCCAGAGCTCCCGGCGCATGCTCGATGACCTGCTCGATGGCCGCGACGCCTCGATTCTGGACAACGCTCATTACCGACTGAACATCATGCTGGTCAAAAGCCACGGCTTGTTGGCGGACGATCATCGCGGCCGACTGGGGCTGGGCCTGTCAGCGGTGATCGCCGACAACCTGCGGGGGCGTGCGCGGTTGTCGCGGCATTTCGAGCGGCTGATCATCCACGATCCGCGCCGGGCACCGCCGGTCAATGCACTGAACGATTTCCCCTCGCGCTTCGTTGCGCTGCAGGTCGGCAACCTGCGCCAGGCCTTGCTCGCCTCGGGCTCGATCCCGATGGTGATGGAAGGCGTGCGTGACCTGCCGGGCGCAGGTATAGGGACATTTCGCGATGGCGGTCTGCTGGACTATCACCTCGACCTGCCCTACAGCGGCAACGACATCGTGCTCTACCCGCATTTCACCGACCGGGTCATTCCCGGCTGGTTCGACAAGACCCTGCCGTGGCGCCGCGCTTGTCCTGCGCGTTTGCAGGATGTCCTGTTGCTGTCACCGTCGAAAGAATACCTGGCGCGCCTGCCCTACGGCAAACTCCCGGACCGTAACGACTTCAAGCGCTTCATGGGCGATGCCCCGAGCCGGCAGAAATACTGGCGCACGACGATGGATGAAAGCCGCAGGCTCGGTGACGAATTCCTCGAACTGGCCGCCAGCGGTCGCCTCGGGGAGCGCTTGCTGACCCTTTAGTCAGTGTTTTCCCGCAATGCCAAACGCAAACTGTTAAACTCGCCGCCTGCCCAAATCGCTGCGGCGATCGCCACCTGACAGAGCTCAAACCCCTTGGAAATCTTCAAAGAATTTACCTTCGAATCCGCCCACCGCCTGCCCCACGTGCCGGAAGGCCACAAATGCGGCCGCTTGCACGGTCACTCGTTCAAAGTGGCGATTCACCTTAGCGGCGACCTCGATCCGCACACGGGCTGGATCCGCGACTTCTCGGAAATCAAGGCGATCTTCAAGCCGCTCTATGAGCGCCTGGACCATAACTACCTGAACGACATTCCCGGCCTGGAAAACCCGACCAGTGAAGTCCTGGCCAAATTCATCTGGAGTGAATTGAAGCCTCTGCTGCCGGAACTCAGCGCGATCCGTATCCACGAGACGTGCACCAGCGGCTGTATCTATCACGGCGAGTAAGCCAATAGATCAAAAAAACCACCGAGACCGGTGGTTTTTTTATGCCTATGCTTTTGGCTCGAACACGCCAAGAGGACACGCGCATGACTGACTGGCCGCTGGCTCAGACCTATCGCTTCAACAGGCACTCCATTCGCTACGCCGTACGGGGCGACGGTCCGTCGTTGGTGTTCGTACATGGCACGCCCTTCTCTTCTTATGTGTGGCACCGAATTGCGCCGCACTTCATCGCCACGCACCGGGTGCATTACTTCGACCTGCTGGGCTATGGGCAATCGGAGAAAATCGAGGGCGATGTGTCGCTGGGTGTGCAAAACGACCTGTTGGCTCACTTGCTGGATCACTGGGGGCTTGGGCGACCAGACGTCGTCGCTCACGACTTCGGCGGCGCCACCGCCCTGCGTGCTCACCTGCTGAACGGCAAGGACTACCGCAGCCTGACGTTGATTGATCCTGTGGCGCTGACGCCCTGGGGTTCGCCGTTTGTGCAGCATGTGCGTCAGCATGAGGCGGCGTTCAGTGGCCTGCCTGATGACATTCAACAGGCGATCGTGCCGGCCTATCTTCGCGGGGCGATCAAGCGTGAAATCCCGGACGACGAACTCGCGCCTTACGTGCAGCCGTGGCTGGGCGATCCGGGGCAAGCGGCGTTCTATCGGCAGATCGCGCAGATGGATGAGCGTTATACCCGTGAGGCCGAAGGGCTGTACCCGACGATTCGCTGCCCGGTGCAGATTCTTTGGGGGGAAGACGATCAGTGGATTCCCATCGAGCGTGGGCGGGCGTTGCATCAAATGATTCCAGGGTCGCAATTTCACCCCATTCCCAATGCCGGGCATTTGGTTCAGGAAGATGCACCGGAAGCGATCGTCGCGGCGTTGCTGCGGTTTTTGCTGCAACACAAATCCTCTTGACGAAACAAAATCCACTGTGGGAGCAAGCTCGCTCCCACATGGGTCCTGTGTTCCGTCAGCGGCACCGCTTTCGAGCCCTCCCCGGGCCAAGTCTCCCTGCTCGACTAAAATAACTACTCCAATCCACGTTTGGCACGACCCCTGCAACACTCCCCGGCGCGGTGATCAGTACGTTGCCGGCGTGCTGGGTGCCCGTACTGCCAACGCACCATTACAAGATCTATAAAAGGATTCGCCTGATGCACATCATCAACGCCCGCCTGCGCAACCAAGATGACCTGCATGAATTGCACCTGGAAAACGGCCTGATCAGCAGCATCGCCCGACAGACCGAAGCACCCACCCTGGGCCCCGATGATCTGGACGCCGGCGGCAACCTGGTGGTGCCGCCCTTCGTCGAGCCGCACATCCATCTCGACGCAACGCTCACTGCCGGCGAGCCGCGCTGGAACATGAGTGGCACGCTGTTCGAAGGCATCGAGTGCTGGGGCGAGCGCAAGGTGACGATCACCGAGGAAGACACCAAAACCCGTGCCAAGAAAACCATCCAGACCCTCGCCGCCCACGGTATCCAGCACGTACGCACCCACGTCGACGTCACCGACCCGCAGCTCACTGCGCTGAAGGCGATGCTCGAAGTACGCGAGGAAAGCCGTCACCTGATCGACATGCAGATCGTTGCGTTCCCGCAAGAAGGCATCGAGTCGTACCGCAACGGTCGGGCGTTAATGGAAGAAGCGATCCGCATGGGCGCCGATGTGGTCGGCGGCATTCCGCATTTCGAGTACACCCGCGATCAAGGCGTGAGCTCCGTGAAATTCCTGATGGACCTGGCCGAGCGCACCGGTTGCCTGGTGGATGTGCATTGCGATGAAACCGACGATCCGCACTCACGCTTTCTGGAGGTGCTGGCCGAAGAAGCCCGCAGCCGCGATATGGGCTCGCGGGTCACCGCCAGCCACACCACGGCCATGGGCTCTTACGACAACGCTTACTGCGCCAAACTGTTTCGCCTGCTCGGGCATTCGGGGATCAGTTTTGTCTCCTGCCCCACCGAAAGCATTCACCTGCAAGGGCGCTTCGACAACTTCCCGAAACGCCGGGGCGTGACCCGAGTGAATGAATTGCTGGAAGCGGGGATGAACGTGTGTTTCGGCCAGGATTCGATCGTCGACCCGTGGTATCCGCTGGGCAACGGCAACATCTTGCGAGTGCTCGAAGCGGGTCTGCACATCTGCCACATGCTCGGTTACCGCAACCTGCAAAGCGCGCTGGACCTGGTCACCGACAACAGCGCCAAGGCCATGAACCTCGGTGATCGGTATGGACTGGAACGCGGGCGGCCGGCGAATTTGCTGATTCTGTCGGCGGACAGCGATTACGAGGTGATCCGCAGCCAGGGCCTGCCGCTGTATTCGGTGCGTGATGGCAAGGTGTTGATGAAACGGCAGATGCCAGTGGTGGAGTTTTATGGCGGTTTGAGCTGAGGTTTGCGTTGATTGGGCTTGCCCGCGATGGCGCCGGATCATTCAACACTAAAACTAAAGGCTGCCCTCACTCAACAACCGATACCCAACCCCGGCTTCGGTGACGATGAACCGCGGCTGCGTCGGGTCGTCTGCCAGTTTCTGGCGCAAGTGCCCGACCACAATCCGCAAATAGTGAGTGTCCTCGGTATGGGTCGGCCCCCAGATGTCCTTGAGCAGTTGCTGCTGGGTGATCACCCGCCCCGGATGCCGCGCCAGTTGCGCCAGCACCGCGTATTCCTTGCGGGTCAGCGCGACTTCGGTGCCATCGAGCAGTACCCGGCGATAAGCCAGATCGACGGTCAACGGGCCGAACGTCAGCGCCGCCGATTGAGCTTCTCCCGCGGGTGCCTGACGCAACAACGCACGAACCCGGGCCAGAAACTCCTGAATACCAAACGGCTTGGTCACGTAGTCGTTGGCACCACCATCGAGGGCTTCGACTTTCTGCCCTTCACTGGCACGCACCGAGAGCACCAGCACTGGCACCTTAGACCACTCGCGAAACTCGCGCAGCACTTGCTGGCCGTCCATGTCCGGCAAGCCGAGGTCAAGCACTAGCAGGTCCGGTTTATTCAGCGCAGCGTGGGCCAGGCCTTCGGTTCCGGTACCGGCTTCGAGCACTTTATAGCCCTGGGAGGCGAGGCTGATGCGCAGGAATTTGCGGATCTGTGGTTCGTCATCAATGACCAAAATGGTCGCGGTCTGGCTCATGAATTCACATCAACACAAAGAAGTGGCAAGAGAGTAACGCAAGCACGATCAGGCTTCACTTTCGGCTCTTAATTTTCAAAGGCCGGCTGAGCCTGCAACGGCAGGTGCACCGTGATGCAGGTGCCCCGCCCTTCGATGCCATCGGCGACGCTGATCCGCCCGCCATGGGCACCGACCATGCCCTGACAGATCGCCAGCCCCAGTCCGGTGCCCTGTCCACCACGATCACCGCGCGCAGCGGTGTAGAACATGTCGAAAATCTTCGCCCGTTCTTCCTGCGGAATCCCCGGCCCTTCATCGCTCACTGAAAAAAACAGCTCGCTGTCATCGGCTCCGGCGCGCAATTGCAGGCGACCGTGAGGCGGTGAAAACCGCGCGGCGTTTTCGAGCACGTTGACCAGCGCCTGTTCGATCAGCGCGGCGTGGACGTAAAGCAGCGGCAACTGCGGCGGCACTTCGGTGGTCACCTGCAACGGCGCCAGCACGGCGCGCAGACGATTGAGCGAACTGCCGACGATGTCGGCCGGTGACACCCAGTCCCGCGCCAGCTTCAGGGCGCCGTGCCCGAGGCGGGTCATGTCCAGCAGGTTTTGGATGTAGCGATCGAGGCGTTCGGCTTCATCGCGAGTGCCTTCGAGCAGTTCGCGGCGATCCTCCAGCGGGATCGCTTCACCGAGGGCCAACAGGCTGTCGATGCTGCCGCGCATGGAGGTCAGCGGCGTGCGCAAATCGTGGGACACCGAGGCCAGCAAGGCACTGCGCAGTTGCTCGGTTTCGCCGTGCAACCGAGCGGCTTCCAGGTCCTCGGCCAATTGCGCACGCGCCAGCGCCTGGGCCAGCGGCTGGCTCAACGCGGTCAACAAACGGCGACGCTGCCCGCTCAGGGTCTGGCCCTCTTTGGCACACACACCGAGCAATGCCAGCGGCCCGTCTTCCACCGACAACGGCCACCACCACCAGCGTCCGAACGGCAGCGTGCCGGTGCCCGCGCCGGCCGGTTGATCATGTTGCCAGGCCCAATCAGCGGCAGCGCGCTCGGCTTCGGAAAACTCCAGCGGCCCACCGGTTTCGACTTTCCAGCCGCCCTGCCCGTCTTGATTGAGCAGGCACAGTTGCAGATCACTCCAGCCGTTGAGGTGCTGGGCCGCTGCGCTGACCACCGCCTGACGGTCGGTGGCGGCAGTGAGTTTGCGTGACAGGTCGAGCAGTTCGGTGGTTTCTTCCTGAGTGTCGCGCAGGGCTTGTAACTGCCGCCGCTGTCGGGCCGCGAGGTTACCGGTGAGCGCCGCCATCAGCAGGAAGAACAGCAAGGTCAGCACGTCTTCTTCGCGCTGGATGCTGAAAGAGAAAGTCGGCGGAATGAACAAAAAGTCGTAGGTCAGAAACGACAACGCCGCACAGGCCAGCGCCGGGCCGAGGCTGCTGCGCACCGCCACCAGCAACACCGCGGCGAGAAACACCAGCGAGATATTGGGCAGCGGCAAGACACTCGCCACCGCCCAGGCCAAGGCGCTGGCGAGCACCGTCGCCATCAGCGCCAGCGCGTAGTCGAACCACACCAGCGTCTGCGCCGAACGCTGACGCGGCTGATGCTGTTCGTGGTCGCTGTCGAGGACGTTGATTTCCAACCCGCGCGCATCGCGCAGCAAACGTGACGCCAGACCGCCGCCGAACAATCGCCGACGCAACCGCTGCCGGGACTGCCCCACCAACACTAGGCTCGCGCGACGTTCGGCGGCGTGCTGGATCAAGGTTTTCGCCACCTCTCCGGCGCGCAACAACACCACTTCGCCGCCGAGGCGTTCGGCCAATTGCTGGGCACTTTGCAGACGCAGGCGCGACTGCTCGTCACGCACGCTGCCGTTGTCCACATGCACCAGGCTCCACGGCAAATGCCGACGCTGGGCGACGCGACTGGCGTGACGCACCAGGCGCTCGGCCTGAGCATCGCCATCGACACCAACCAACAGGCGACCGCGTACCGCCGGCGCCGCTTGGCCGAGCTGGCGATAGCCCTGGGCCAAATCATCATCGACTTGAGCGGCGGCGGTTTGCATCGCCAGCTCACGCAGGGCCGTGAGGTTGGTCTGGGTGAAGAAAGCATCGATGGCCGCCCTCGCCTGCTCCGGCACGTAGACCTTGCCATCGCGCAGACGCTCGAGCAGCTCGCGCGGCGGCAGGTCGATCAGCAGCAGTTCGTAGGCCTCTTGCAGCACCCAGTCCGGCAGGGTTTCGCGGACCTGCACACCGGTGATGCCACGCACTTTGTCGTTAAGACTTTCCAGGTGCTGGACGTTGACCGTGGTGAACACGTCAATGCCTGCAGCGAGCAATTCCTGAATGTCTTGCCAGCGTTTGGTGTGGCGACTGCCGGGCGCGTTGCTGTGGGCCAGTTCGTCCACCAGCACCAGTTTCGGTTTGGCCGCGAGCAAGCCGTCGAGGTCCATTTCTTCGAGCATCACGCCACGGTATTCCGAGCGCACCAACGGCTGCTGCGGCAAGCCGCCGAGCAGCGCTTCGGTTTCGGCGCGGCCATGGGTTTCGACCACGCCGGCAATGACTTTCACACCCTGGCGCAGTTGGGTGTGGGCCGCTTGCAGCATGGCGTAGGTTTTGCCGACACCGGGCGCGGCGCCGAGAAAAACCTTGAGCCGGCCACGGCCATCCCGGGGCAGGTCTGCTAACAACGCGTCGGCGCGGCCGGAGTCACTCATGCTTGAAGTTCTCTTTTTTCAGATTGATCGTTCCCACGCTCTGCGTGGGAATGCAGCCCGGGACGCTCCGCGTCCCATCCAAGCGGACGCAGAGCGTCCATTGATGCATTCCCACGCGGAGCGTGGGAACGATCGTCTACCACAGGTTTTCCAGCGCCAGGTTCAACGCCAAAACATTCACCACTGGCGGGCCAACGAGTGGCTGTTCAATGTGCGCCTCCAGCAGTTGCTGAAGGGTCGCCACCGGCAGATTGCGCGCGGCCGCAACACGCGCCAGTTGATAGGTAATCGCTGCCGGTGGCAAGTGTGGATCGAGACCGCTGCCCGAGGTGGTCAACAGGGCCAATGGCACCGGACCCTGGCCCGGCACCAGCAGTTTATTGGCATCGTCGATCACCCGAGTGGCCAGGGCCGGGTTGCTCGGCGAGAGGTTACTGGCACTGCTCGACACGGTGGCAAAGGCACCGGCCGATGGCCGTGGATGGAACCAGGCGTCACCGACGAAATCCTGGGCAATCAGGGACGAGCCGCGGACCTTGCCATCGGCGTCGTGGACCAGGCTGCCGTTGGCTTGATCGGGGAATGCGACCTGGGCGACACCGGTGACTACCAAGGGGTAAGCGACGCCGGTGATCAGGGTCATCAGGACGAGCAGGCTCAGGGCCGGGCGTATCATTGTGGACATTTCAAAATCCTCGAATTCGGTGAACAAGTCAGCGTTCATTCAGCTGCACCGTGGTGCATTCATCGCGAGCAAGCTTTGCTCCTACGGGTTGGCGTCGTACACGAGCTTTGCGAACACCTCAAACCCTGTAGGAGCGAGGCTTGCCCGCGATCGAGCGCGAAGCGCTCGCCAGGGTCAAACCAAATGCAATGCAGTGAGCAGCATGTCGATCGCCTTGATCCCCACAAACGGCACCAATAGCCCGCCCAACCCATAGATCAATAAATTGCGACGCAGCAACGCCGCCGCACTCGCCGCTTGCACCCGCACACCGCGCAGCGCCAGCGGAATCAGCACCACAATGATCAAGGCGTTGAACACAATCGCCGACAGAATCGCGCTCTGCGGACTGCTCAGGTGCATGACGTTCAGCACGCCCAGTTGCGGGTAGATCGAGGCGAACAGCGCCGGCAGGATGGCGAAGTACTTGGCCACGTCGTTGGCGATGGAAAACGTCGTCAGCGCACCGCGGGTCACCAGCAGTTCTTTACCAATCTGCACCACGTCCAGCAGCTTGGTCGGGTCGCTGTCGAGGTCGACCATGTTCGCCGCCTCGCGCGCCGCTTGCGTCCCGTCGTTCATCGCCATGCCCACGTCCGCCTGGGCCAGGGCCGGGGCGTCGTTGGCGCCGTCGCCGCACATGGCGACCAGGCGACCGTCGTTCTGCTCGTGGCGAATGCGCGCCAGCTTCTTCTCCGGTGTGGCTTCGGCCAGCACGTCATCCACGCCCGCCTCGGCCGCAATCGCGGCGGCGGTCAGCGGGTTGTCGCCGGTCACCATGACCGTGCGAATCCCCAGTTTGCGCAGCTCGGCGAAACGCTCGCGGATGCCGGGCTTGACCACGTCCTTGAGGTGGATCGCGCCGAGCAATTTACCGTCGGCGCAGACCAGCAACGGCGTGCCGCCGCTCTGGGCGATCTTGTCGATTTCCCGGGACAGCGGCGCTGCAAGGTCGGCGCGTTTCAGGCCGACGAAGGCCAGCAACGAGTCCACCGCACCTTTGCGATACACGCGGCCCTGATAGTCGACACCGGACAGGCGCGTCTCGGCACTGAACGGTACAACGGTCAGCAGTTCGGTGGACGGCTCAGGCTGTGGCTGAGTGCCGCGCAGGTACTCGACGATGGATTTACCTTCAGCCGTGTCATCGGCCAACGAGGCGAACAACGCACCCTCGGCGAGTTCCTTGGCGGTGACGCAAGGTGCCGCGTAAACCGCGGTGCAACGACGGTTACCGAAGGTGATGGTGCCGGTCTTGTCCAGCAGCAGGACGTGTACGTCCCCCGCCGCTTCCACGGCGCGACCGGATTTGGCGATCACATTCAGGCGCACCAGACGGTCCATCCCGGCGATACCAATGGCCGACAGCAAACCGCCAATGGTGGTCGGAATCAGCGTGACCAACAACGCCACCAGGAACACCAACGGCAGGCTGCCGTTGGCGAAGTGGGCGAACGGTTGCAGGGTAACGACCACCAGCAGGAAGATCAGGGTCAGGCCGATCAGCAGGATGTCGAGCGCCACTTCGTTCGGGGTTTTCTGGCGTTTGGCGCCTTCGACCAGGGCGATCATGCGGTCCAGTGTCGACTCGCCAGGGTTGGCCGTGATCCGCACCAGCAGCCAGTCGGAGACCAGGCGGGTGTTGCCGGTGACGGCCGAGCGGTCGCCACCGGATTCGCGAATCACCGGCGCCGATTCACCGGTAATCGCCGCTTCGTTGACCGCCGCGATGCCTTCAATCACCTCACCGTCACCGGGGATCATTTCCCCGACTTCAACGCGCACCACATCGCCCTTGCGCAGGCTGGTGGCCGGCACCACTTGAAAGGCACCGTTACTGGTTTTGCGTCGAGCGCTCAAGCCTTCGCTGCCGGCCTTGAGGCTGTCGGCGCGGGCCTTGCCGCGACCTTCGGCCAGGGCTTCGGCGAAGTTGGCGAAGAGCACGGTGAACCACAACCACAAGGCGATTTGCGCGGCGACAAAGGTCGGCACCGCCGCGTCGGGAATGAAGCACAGCACGGTGGTCAGGACCGCGGTCAGTTCGACCACCAGCATCACCGGCGCACGCTGCAATTGCCGTGGGTCGAGCTTGACGAAGGCTTGCACCAGCGCCGGGCGCCAGAGGGCCGAGATCGCGGTTTTCGGTTGTTCTGGCACCTTGACGGTGGCGGTTTTAGTTACGGGCATATTCATCATTCAATCCTCAGCTCTTTAACCCAAAAGCAGCCAAACTCAAATGTTCAGCAATAGGACCCAGCGCCAATGTCGGCAGGAAGGTCAAACCACCCACCAGCAAAATGGTCACGGTCAACAGGGTCACGAACAGCGGGCCATGAGTCGGGAAGCTGTTCTGGCCGATCGGCGCGGTTTTCTTCATCGCCAGGCTGCCGGCCAGGGCCAGAACCGGGAGGATGTAACCGAAGCGACCGATCAACATGCCCAGGCCGAGCATCAAGTTGTGGAACGCGGTGTTGGCACCGAAGCCGCCGAACGCCGAACCGTTGTTGGCACTGGCCGAGGTGTAGGCGTACAGCAACTGGCTGAAACCGTGAGCGCCGGGGTTGCTGACGGCTGCGACCGGACCGGGCAGGCTCGCGGCAATCGCGCCGAGCACCAGCACGCCGACCGGCATCACCAGCAAGGTCACCACCAGCAACTGGACCTCCTTGGCCTGCAGTTTCTTGCCGAGGTATTCCGGGGTGCGGCCGATCATCAGGCCGGCGAGAAACACGGCGATCAACACGTTCAACAACATGCCGTAGAGCCCGGCACCGACACCGCCGAAGATCACTTCGCCGACCATCATGTTGACCATCGCGACCATGCCACTCAGCGGGTTAAGGCTGTCGTGCATGCCGTTGACCGAACCGTTGGACGCCGCGGTGGTAGTCACCGACCACAGCACCGTGGCGGTGGTGCCGAAGCGCGCTTCCTTGCCTTCCAGCGGCGCGGTCTGTTCGACGGCGACATTGTTCAGGGTCGGGTTCGGCTGGTATTCAGCCCACAGCGACGTGGCGCCGCCGATCAGGAACAACGCCAGCATGCAGGCGATGATCGCGCGGCTCTGACGCAGGTCTTTCACGTAGTGGCCGAAGGTGAACACCAACGCCACCGGGATCAGAATGATCGAGCCGACTTCAAACAGGTTGCTCCACGCCGTTGGGTTCTCGAACGGGTGCGCCGAGTTGACGCCGAAGAAACCACCGCCGTTGGTGCCCAGTTGCTTGATCGCAATCTGACTGGCGGCCGGGCCAAGCGGGATCACCTGATCGACGCCTTGCATCGTCACGGCATTCACGTAGTGCGCGAAGGTTTGCGGTACGCCCTGCCAGACCAGATACAGCGCCAGCAGCAGGCACAGCGGCAACAAGCCGTAGAGGGTGGCGCGGGTCATGTCGACCCAGAAGTTGCCGAGGGTCTTGCTCGACTTGCGACCAATCCCGCGACACAGGGCAACCAACACGGCGAGGCCGGTGGCGGCGCTGACGAAGTTCTGCACGGTGAGGCCGACCATCTGACTCAGGTAGCTCAGGGTCGCTTCGCCACTGTACGACTGCCAGTTGGTATTGGTCATAAAGCTGACGGCGGTATTGAACGCTTGCGTCCACTCTTGACCCGGCAGGTTCTGCGGGTTCAGTGGCAAGTGGTCCTGGAACAACAGAATCGCGAACAACAGCAAAAAGCCCGCGAGGTTGAAGGCGAGCAAGGCCAGGGTGTACTTCTGCCAGCTCTGTTCGGCCTGCGGATCAACGCCGGCCACCCGATAACAGCCACGTTCCACCGGTCCGAGGATCGGTGAAAGCCACGTGCGCTGACCTTCCATCACCTTGTAGTAAAAGCGCCCCAGGAACGGTGCCGGAATCAGCACCACGGCGAAGAAGGCGAGGATCAGCCAATAGTCATAACTGTGCATAGCCGCTCCTAGTTCCGGTCCGCGCGCAACAGCGCAACCAACAGATAAATGAACAGCCCCACTGCCAAAAGCAGTGACACCCCGTCCAGAACGCTCATGGAAATTCTCCGTGTTACGGCGTATTGCCGCGTGTGGAGCCATTGTCGGCAGGGAGGCTGTAAAGGAACGAGATCGAGGGTGTTGGCTGTTCATAAAGAAAACGTAAAGAGTGGGTTTATGCCGGCGTTACAGCGGTGTCCGGGCGGGCCTCATCGCGAGCAAGCTCGCTCCCACAGGGATCGTCGTTGTCTGGGTAAACGCATTTCAAATGTGGGAGCGGGCTTGCTCGCGAAGGCAGCATGAACACACAACTCAAACCCACGCTGGGCACGCTGCACCTGTGGGGCATTGCGGTCGGGCTGGTGATATCCGGCGAATACTTCGGCTGGAGTTACGGCTGGGGCGTGGCGGGCACGCTCGGTTTTCTGGTGACGTCCTTTATGGTCGCCACCCTGTACACCTGCTTCATCTTCAGTTTCACCGAGCTGACCACGGCGATTCCCCATGCCGGCGGTCCCTTTGCCTACAGCCGTCGCGCCTTTGGCGAGAAAGGCGGATTGATCGCCGGGCTGGCGACGCTGATCGAATTCGTCTTCGCCCCGCCGGCCATTGCCTTGGCAATCGGTGCCTACCTCAACGTGCAGTTTCCCGCGCTCGACCCGAAGCACGCAGCAGTCGGCGCCTACATCGTGTTCATGGGCCTGAACATCCTCGGGGTGAAACTGGCCGCGACGTTCGAGTTGATCGTCTGCGTCTTGGCCGTGGCCGAACTGCTGGTGTTCATGGGCGTGGTCGCCCCGGCGTTCAGCTTCGGCAATTTCGCGCTTAACGGCTGGGCCGGTTCCGATGTGTTTGGTAGTGCTGCTGGCCATGGGCGTGATGTTCTTTGCCGGCGGCGTCGGTGACTGGCGCACCCTGTCGAACATCAACGATCCGCTGCCGCAAGCGATGAAAACCGTGGTGGGCGAAAGCTCGGGCTGGTTGCACATGCTGGTGTGGATTGGCCTGTTCGGTCTGGTGGCGAGTTTCCACGGCATCATCCTGGGCTACTCGCGGCAGTTCTTCGCTCTCGCCCGTGCCGGTTACTTGCCGGCGTCCCTGGCCAAGTTGTCACGTTTTCAGACCCCGCACCGGGCAATCATCGCCGGCGGCGTGATCGGCATTGCCGCGATCTACAGCGATGGTTTGATCAACCTGGGCGGCATGACGCTGACGGCAGCGATGATCACGATGGCGGTATTCGGGGCGATTGTGATGTACATCATGAGCATGCTCAGCCTGTTCAAACTGCGCAAAACCGAACCGAATCTGGAGCGCACCTTTCGCGCGCCTTGCTACCCATTGGTGCCGATGATTGCGCTGGTGCTGGCGGTGGTCTGCCTGGTGGCGATGGCCTGGTTCAACACCTTGATCGGGTTGATCTTCCTGGGCTTCATGGCGGTGGGGTTCGTGTACTTCATGCTCACGGCGCAACTGCGTGCCGATGCACCGGCTGACGCGATGCTGACCGGACTTTAAACAGGCGAAGTGTTGCTGTCATAACAGGCATAGAATGGAATGACTGCGATGGAACCAGTGCGAAAATCCATCGCTCAAAGTGGTATGCACGATCGATTGGCGAAACCCGCCAATCGGCCTGCCCTTAAGGAGAGCCCTATGCCTTGGTATGCCTGGTTAATTCTGATCGTTGCAATCGGCTCGATCGTTGGTGGTTTGATGATGTTGCGTGACACCGCCAACAAGGTCGAACTGACCGATGAGCAACGCAAACGCGTCGCTGAACGCAACGCGGAAGCGGATGCCAAGGATGCGCAGGACCGCTAAACCAAACTTCGCCAGCCAGGTCTGGCGAAAATCACCTGTAGCAGCTGGCGAAGCCTGCGTTCGGTTCGGGCCGCGTTCGGACGCAGCAGTCGCAAATCCTGTTAAAGCGGTCTATCTGACGTACCGCGTTCGCTGACATTACGACTGCTTCGCAGCCGAACGCAGGCTTCGCCAGCTGCTATGTATGGACTCGCCCCCACTGTCTACC
>NZ_JASBRE010000059.1 GCF_029960815.1 Pseudomonas sp. AL03 | reverse complement strand
TTGAAAATGAAGATCCCGCAGAAACCTTCCCACAAGATGGTTAAAGGCCAACCTCTCAATTTTGCAGCTTTTACAAGATCGTCCAGATAGGTCGCCCATATCCCTTTAGACCTGTCGAAACGTGCCGTCTGATCCTCAACAGCCTCCGGACCAATCTCCATGTAGCTGCGCATGCACTCCCACAGCGCCATCGCCGTGGTGCCGCCCCCACAGTTGAAGCCTAGGGAGAAATGCTTGTCGTCTTCTTTGGCCTGCGGGTCCGGGTTTTCGAAACCGATGATTAATAAGCCCATCGTGGCTTTACCGGCCTGACTGACCGACGAGTGCTGTGTGGCCGCTGCCGTGACGGTCTCCCATGGCACGATCCAGTACTCGCCATCGTCGCGGGGTACGCAGACTTCTCGGCGCTGGCGATTGAAGCGCACGGGTAAGGGCACTTCGCGGAATAGGCCATAGACCACAAGCAAAATAGGGATGCCCACGATGATTAGCCCTCCGCCCCATATCAGAGGATCGGGAGTGATGTAGTTCAAAAGCGCAAACAGCAATACCATCGGCCACAGAACCATCACCGCCGAACCGATGCTGTAGCTACCAATATCGAGAAACACCTCGTTCTTGCGCCAGATGGTGTTGAGCACATCTGAGGGTTTTCTACCCGTAGGGATGGGTAATGGCGCCAGGTAGTCATTGCGCGAAAAAGTCCGTTTTTTCGTGGTGCCTGCCGGTGGGGTGCTCATCGTTTGTCCTTGGGTTGCAGGTAAATAGCGCCGGGGTGGTCCTCGCCGAGCGGGTAATTGGGCACACGATCCAGTTGGGGTGTCGGGTCGGCCCGCAGTTCTATCACGCCAGTTGAGTCATTCAGAGTAAAGGCAAGCCCTCGCTCGCCGCCGATAAAGGTGCGGGCGCCGAGTATCGCGGTCAATGGCGTGCGATATCGCAAACGTAGCGAAACAGTGCTGGGTTTTGTCCTCAATACGTTTTCCAGCTCTTTGAAGGGGCCGCTCAAGCGTAAGCCCTGACCTTCCTTAAACGGTATCCACTGACAGACGCTGCTGGACAGCCAATGAGGTGTCATATCTCGCCAAGGACGAGGTGGCTTGAAGTTACTGGTCGGGCTGTTTTTGATCAGATGGCGGTAGCCTTGGGTATCCTCCGGGTCACCGACCATGCTTAGTTCCAGGTAGACACTGCCGGGCTCGGCACCTGGCAAGTCGATGGTCAGGGCATTGATGGAACTGACGAAAGCGAGGCCTGAAGGGCCATTACCAGCGGTCGACTCCGAGCTGCTTTGCATGCTGACCCGAGGCGTATAAAGAATGAGGTACAGCCGGTCGAGCTCGTCCTGTTGGGCTTTAGGCGAGATAGGTTCCAGATCAATAGCTCGTAATTTTGACCAGCAGCAGAAGCTCAGGAAGTTTTGCAGAGGCGTCCGCTCAAAGAACCAGGTAGTCAGGTACAGCACGCCCAACACGGCAATGATCCAGTTCAACGGTCCCATGTACAGCGTGTAACGCAAGATGGCGACTTCGACCTCGACTAATCCCGCCAAGGCTCTGCCGGTTTGGGCCATCCCCAACAGTGCCTGAGCACCAAAAGCACCGACCTGCCCAGCGACCACGTTCTGACGCATCTCCAGCCACGGATCGACATGAGTATGGGCTCGCTCTAGCTGAGTTTGCAGAGATCTGTATTCGTTCACTGCGGCGGCAAATGACAATCCACCAATCACCCCACCAAACAGCGTAAGTGTTGGCGCGGCAGATGAGCGAATAAAGAACCGATCCTTCCCCAACCCCTTCCGCACCTGATTATCAACCACTGCCACCAAAGCCGCCGCCGCATACAACGTCGCCGACACCGTGTCATTCACCCGCCGACTGTCCATCCCCTCCACCACCCCGGCCTGATTCAAATAGTTATGCGCATTCAGCACGTTCAACAACAACGCCGCCAACGGCACCACCCCGCCACTATTGGCCACAACAGGCGAGTTAACTATCCGCCCAACCCGCCCCGCACCAATCGCCTTCCCGGTCGCCTTCGCCCAGTCGCCCAGCGCTTCGGCCTGTTGCCCCAACAACTTCCACACCTGCCGGCCGGCCTCGGTCACGAACTGCAAACGCGTGTCGCTGCCCAGCCGCGCGGCGATGAAGACGCCCATCCAGGAGCGGCTGAAGGCGCCGTCCCCCTTGAGCAACAACAGCGAAGCCGCCAGACGGTTGACCAATACACTCCATTGGTTGCTGACGTCCCGCGCCATGGCCGCGATGTCTTCCAGAACCGCTGCGCTCAACGGCGCCAATACCTGATAGGTGGCGCTAATGTTGTCGGAAGCCAGTGCCGCCATCAACTCGCCCAGGCGAGAGGTGTTGTTAACGGCCGCATCAATCGAGGGCGTCCAGGCGTTGAACAGTTGTTTCAGCGCGCCGCCGTCGGCGGCTCGCACGTAGTCGGCGTATTGCTCGGCGCCCTGGGCGCGCAGGCATTGGGCGGTCAGGCAGCCGGTGGCCAGTTCGGTCAGCCAGTGGCGCGTTTCCAGGTCGGAGTAATCGACAAACCAGGTGCTGCTGAGCGAGCGGTTGAGGTACACGCCCCGGTCGGCAAACAACGCGGTGTGACGCTGTTCGATCTGCTGGTAGTGCGCCGCTGCGGTCTGCGCGAACCAGGTATTCATCGCCTCGAGGTCGATGTATTCGCCGACCTTGGCGCTGAAGAAATGGTTGTTGAGGTTGGCGTGTTTTTCGGCGCGGTATTCACGGACGACGAATTCCACTTCGTTGTACAAGTCCGCCGGAATAAAGGCCCGTACCGGGGTGACGATGGCTGCGATTCGTGCATCGCGGGCGGCGGCTTCAGTCTGAGTGGGCTGACCGCCGTATTGACGGGCCCGGGTTTCAGCCTTGAGTTCTTCATCCAGCCGATGCTGGGTGTCGAGCATGACTTGGCCCTGTTCGGGCGTGAGGGTGATTTCGCGAGCCTTGTAGCGGTAGCTGATGGACCCGGCCAGTTCGGCGCCATCTTCACTGATCAGGCTGCGCACAAACCCGCCGATGCTCAGCCGAACATTATTCTCGCCCAACCATTTTTCGTGACCCGCCTCGACCCATTCCTGCTCGTGATTGATGTCACGCAGCACGCCCAGATCGTCATCCAGGCAGGCGAACACGGGAAATAATCCCTTGGCCTGTGCCTTGGCGCTGTCCAGCCAATCCTGAGTGCCCTGACCGTCCCACGGCTCGGCGCTCCACTCGCCTGGCAGCTGGTCGCGGGCGCCGGGATATTGGGCGATGGCTTTCTCGCGCTCACGCACGCGGTGCATGGCGTCGGTGTAGGCCTTGATGTTGACCGGCGTCGGGTCTTTCATCACGGTTTCGCCCAGCGCGCCGGTATCCTCAGCGCCCCATTGCGGGTCAGCTTTCATGGACTGGGCGAAGGTGCTGGGGATGAGTTCGGCCATGACCTCAACGGCTTTTTCCAGCGGCGGGCAATGCTCGGCTTGCAGTTCATTGGCCACGGTGCGCAAGACCACATGGCGCATGTGCGCACGGCGTTTGGCGCTGCTGTCGCTCAGCAATTGGCAGTGCTCGGGGTTCAGTGGGAACTCGCTGTAGAGCATCCACGCGTCGTGGATTTTTTCCAGGGCCAGGCCCGTCAGGGTGGCGTCAAGTACCAGGGTCGCGTCGGCTTCCAGCGCCTGTTCTTTGAGCTGGCCATTCGGCGAAACGGCATACCGTTTAAGGGGGCCTTTGTCCTGCCACAGGTAAACAAACCCGACCCGTAGCCGACGTGCCGCCATGGGCCGGCTTTGCGTGGTCACGCCGGGAGCGCAGCAAGGATTGGCGGCCTTTTCTTCAGCCAAGGCATAACGCACGGGCACGACGAAAATTTCGGCCTGGCTGGCCGGGCACGGCGTAAGGGTACTGTTGATGTCGACGTGAGGCTGTGCCTTGGCGGCGCGTTCGGCCTGAGCGGCTCGGTCGATCATCGCCAGTTTTTCTGCGCTCATACGCCGGACTCCTTGTCGGTGAGCTGCTGACGCGTCAGTTCGGCATTCAGGTTATCCAGCCGTTGCTCGAGCGATACACCGGGCTCGGCCAACATCCTCCGGTAAGCGGCGTGATCAGGTGCATCGGGGAAGTCGGTGCCCAGCACCGCGTGGAAGCGAGCCCAGAGCAGGACTTCATCGATGGCGCTGTACCCGTGACGCCCGGCACGGTGCTGGCAGTGAGACGCCCACTGTTGCAGTGCAAAGGCGTCCAGTCCTTGCAGGTATTCGGAAAAGTACTGCTGGCAGTGTTCGATCAACCGTTGGGCGAAGCGCTGCCGTTGGGCGGTGCCCAAGTACTCCAGTTGCTCCGCAGACAGGAACAACCAAGGCTCATGCGCATACGGTGCAGCGGGTTGATCCGGATGTTCTTGGTGGATATCCAGTTCCGGGAGCCGGATCAGTCGCACCGGCCCCATCAGGCGATCACGCTCGCAGGCGGGCAACTGCGCTAGCCACAATGCCGCGATACGCGGGTCGTGGTAACGGAACAAGACCGTGATATCCCCCTCGACACGCACGTGAATCAGGCTACGTAAATGCTCAAGCACCACAGCTTCTTGCGCCTCTGACTCCAGCCAGATGCCACACATCGCGCTCCAGTCCCGAAAAAAGGTCTGGGCCAGCGGGCTATTGGTAGCAACAGGCACCAAGACCGGCCCGACTTCCTCCAATGGCCCATAAGCGGTGTTGAGGTAAAGCGATTGAAACGTTGTGCTCCCCAGCTCAAACAGACGCTCAGGCAGATGTTCAATCTGGGCGCGATCCAACAGCAGGAAAGCCTGACTCATGCCGATGTCTCCGTCAGTTTTTGACACACGACGCAGATCGGTGCGGCCTGTTGTGCTGCCTGAGCCAATGCCAGTTTTTGCGCAGCCAGGGATGGCGCAATCAGCGCCTGCGCAGCCACCGGAACCAATGAAAGCGCGGGTTGAACAGGCGCACCGGACACCGGCGCCCCACCCTCGACAATGGCCACGCTGCTGAAGATCCCGCCCGAGCTGATCACGACGTGGTGACCGCCAGCCTTGAGCGTCAGGCTCATCCCCGCATCAATCACCACGTTGACAGCGGTGACGTGGGCTTGTGAACCGGCCTGAATCACCCACGTGCCGCCTGCCGTGGTGCTGCTGTTTCCGGCAACGGAGATCAGCTCGTTGCCGCCGATCACTGTATTGCGCGCGCCTTGGGTGGTGTGCAACTCGTCGCCCTTGATCAGGCTGGCGCTGTGGTTGCCCACCTGTTCGAAACGGTCGTTGCTGATCAGGCTGTGGCTGTCCCGAGTGATCTGTTCGCGACGGTCGTTGCCGATCTGGGTGTCGCTGTCGTTGAGGATCAGTTGCTCGATATCGCGCTGGGCGCGCAGGTAGATTTTTTCCTGCCCGGCGCGGTCTTCAAGCGACAGTTCGTTGTAACCACCGGTGTGCGGGGAGCTGTGGCTGCGCAATACGGTTTTGGTTTTGTGCTCGGGCAACGAATACGGTACTGAGGTGACGGTGTTGGCCACACACCCGGTGATCAACGGTTGGTCGGGGTCGCCTTCCAGGTAGGTGACGACGACTTCCATGCCGATGCGCGGGATGGTCACCGAACCAAAATTTTCCCCGGCCCAAC
>NZ_JASBRE010000057.1 GCF_029960815.1 Pseudomonas sp. AL03 | reverse complement strand
CCTTCAGTGCACTTTCTATGGCAGCTAATACGGCAACGGTCTGCCCTTTGGTATCTCCGCCATAAGCAAGGGGACTATCGCTTGGTTTTGAGGCATCCTTTAAAGGAGGCAGTTTTCCAGATAGGTAGACGAGAGAGGCTGACGCAGGAACTTCAATTGCAGCAGAAACAGGAACATTCGAGTTGGCAACGGGGTAGCGAATAATGCTCCGTTCATTGGCCTGAGCTACACTCACGGCCGCGTTGATTGCAAATATGGCAACCACGCCAGTTAAGACGTTTCGGATGTTAAACATATAGAAAATCTCCCGTCCTTTTGATATGTACTCAGGAAATATCACCTGAGCACATATAAAAGATAATCAATGCATCATTCAAATGGCAGGTAATGCACCAACAGTTTTCAGAACTTCCCGACCAATTGCCTCGCGCTTGTGTGCATCAGCCATGCGATTGGGGGTGTCAATGTTTACCGCGAAGAACACCGGCCCAGTAGGCAGCTCAACCCAGCCCACCCACCAGCCGACCTGCTGGCCCAGACCCGTTTTGGAGCGTATGACCCAATCCGGGCCCGCCCCGGTGACCATGATGTCCTTTGTCAGCTGTTGGTGTTCGAGCTTGAAGGGAAGCTCGTTTCTGTAGAGCTTTCGGAGGAATTCAACCTGTTCAAAAGCTGACACCTCAAGCCCGCCATTTACCCAATAATCGCGCACTTTGATAGCTGCGCTTTGGTTGCCGTAGTTAATCTTCTGCAAGTAATCAGCTGCCCCGCGCTCGCCGATCTCCTTGGCAAAGCCGCGATAGACCCATAGTGCTGAATACCGCATCGCCGAGCGAAGTGTCTGATTTTGGTTATGGGAGGGTATCTCGTTGATTTCCCCATTCCATTTGAATACTTGAAACTCGTCATTAATTACGCCCGAATCTAAAGCGAACAACGTGTGTGGAATTTTGAAAGTTGAGGCAGGTGTATAACGCACTATTGAGCGATCTTTGTTGTAGACATACGTCTTGCCGCTGGAACCGCGGTCATCTCTAACCACAATCGTTCCATTAGTATTGTATTTGTCGAAAATACTCTTCCAGCCTGCAACTTCAACCTCGTCTCTGTCGGCATCAGCCAATGCCGCCCCCGAAAAAAAAGCAAAGCAGACCGCTAGCCATGAAATGCGCATCTTAGTCATTAAAAAATCACTTATTCAGAAGAAATCATCGAAAATTATAAAATAAAACCGCCATGCAACCGCAAACATTACTGTTACTCCCAATGTCTAGATTCCGTTTTCTCTATCGTCCCCTGGTAGGCATGGCCACAATCAGTGTCGCGACTGCGACACTGAGCATGAGCAGTTGAATGATGCGGTCGAACATGGGGGTTCCCTCCGAATGAATGCGCTGAGCATGCCGTCACGACGCCCAGTCCGTCCTCTGGTGGGTTTTCCACGGCACGGGTGGGTGTCACGACAGCGGCTCGGTCAATCATCCCCACTCAAAAAACCGCACTTTTTCGCAGGTTTCCGATTCCGCTAAAAAGCCTGTGAATAGGTCAAATGCGAAAAACTCTCATCTGGTCTGCCTGAGTGCGCATAACGGCGTTTTCGTTAAATGGCACCCGTCATCCAAGCCCACTGCGGTGGGCTTTTTTGTGGCCGCTGGACACCAGAGGGGTGGGGTCTGGCCTACCATTCCTTCTGTGAGGGGTTTTACGCGCATTCGACCCCTGTCCTTCCTTTCCAGAGGCCTGCTTTTTAATGTCCGTGCCCTATTTACCGCTGGAAGCTTGGAATAAACGCTGGGCCCTCGACGGCGCCCAGGTGCGCTGCAAACTTTGTGGTCACGTCCAGGACCTGACGCAGGCCGGCGCCTTCTGTCATGCACTCAGCTGCAAAGCCCGCACCTTGGAAGCGCAATACCCCAGTCACGAACTGGCCGCGTTGCTGCAACAGAAAATCCAATTGGGGCTGTTTTGATGCGCGCTGGGATTCAGGAGGAGACGTTGCGTGCCATGCTCGAGGGCGGCGCGGTGCGCGAGGTGCTGGTCAGCCGCCACGGCGAAAAATGGGGTCTGGCGATTCGTCTGGGCGGTGCCGGCAGCCGTTGGCTGCCGGTGCGCTCGCGGCGCGAAGCGCTGCGCACCTGGGCCAGCTTGACCGCGGTGGGGCGTTTTGCCGAAGCCCAGGGGGTGAAGGGCTTTGCGGTGGAGCTGTGAGAGCGGCTCAAAGTCTCTTACAAGGGACTCCCATAGGTCCCCTAGCTTCAGCATATGCGCCATGGCCTTAGCGTACAAAAATTTCCGTTTTCTCTATTCGCCCCTTCTAGAGGTGTTCTGGCGGATTGCCATATAGCTTAAGAAGTTCTTCCACCGTATCGCTATCAGGAGATCGCCAGATCTCTTCGTTGCTTTTGTCCAGCATAGAGTTCGATGATTTCAGGTACAGCCTATATTTGCTGGTTAGTACTCGGTCTGCTGGAGGCGTGCGGTCCACCCGCCGATAATCCGTCTGCTCAGTGCCACCCTTCCAGCCTCTGGGCGTTAGGTGCCACTCCGTCCATTCGTCACTGGTTGGCATGCCGCACGCCTCTGGTTAACCATCTGCTCGATTTCATGTTGTTCTTCTTTGTGTGTCACCCAAATCCTACTGCTTACCGTGGCCTGCTGTCGTCACACACTCTCCCAATACTAAGACGTGCCCTATGCGGCTGCTCGGAAAACTGTAGCGTAAGATTTTTCCTGAATTCTGCGGGCTCCCCTACTAAAACTTGAGGGGGCACTGACACTTGTGGGGCTACAGGATGAACAGCACGGATTCGGTACCGCGATTTATTGAGCCGGGCGACGACCAGGACGATTGCCTGGCGCTGCCGCTCTACGTCAGCCGTCAGGTGGATGATGAGACCCGTCGAGCTCAGGAGGCGCGCAAGCGACTGTTGGCAGCGGCTGTGCTGCAGCAGCAGACAGACGCCTTAAACAACGGTTGAGCAAGCGTAAAACAACGCCAGAAAAACGCCCTAACAACGGCTCAGCAACGGGCGGGACACGGGGTGTAAACGGCCTGTGACGATTGCAGAGGCGGGCAAGATAGGTGAAGTGGGCCTACCGGCCCCTTCACGTCTTGCCCATTCGCCTGCGGCTCAAGGGGTAGTTTCGCGCCCGCGAAACTGGCGATGACAGTCAGTCATCGAGAGCGTCGAGCAAATTTGCCCAGGTGGCGGCTTCCCCTGACTTCGTTTTAGGAATCGAAGCAGGTTTTGGGTCTGGCTTGTGTTCAATCAGTCGAAGCGACTCTCGCAGTTCTCGTATCTCTTCCCGCAGTAGACGGACCTCCTCGATGAGGGGGTGTAGGGCGTTCATTTCAGGTGTAGGGGAGGTGTAGGGCGAGGGTGTAGGGTCAAGTGTAGGGCGGTGTAGGGTGAACCCCTGCGGTTCGCCATAGACACGGATCATTTCAGAGAGGTCTATAACCTTCTCGCTTTTCCCGTTCAGGCTAGCAGTTACGCGGCCTTTAGCCACGGCTTCATGCAAGGTTGAACGGTGCAAACCGTAGAGTTTTGCCATGCGGCCAATGGTTAATTTTGCCATGTAGGGCAGTGTCGGGTTCTGTCTGTAGGGTGCCCTACAGTCTACCGCCATTTATGCGACTCAACCGGCTGCAAACTAACGCGGTCCAGGGGACCTTGTTGGCTGCCGCGCAGCTTGGCAGCGAAGCTGCCGAAGCCACGTGGCAGCTCGCGAAACAGGCAAGGTTTGCACTGTGCCGTCAAAGGCAATATCTTTGGGCATCAGATACATAGAATCAAAACGAAAAAACCCTGCCAAGGCAGGGTTTCATTCGGGCCAGCGGCGACGGCAATCGCTCTGGCCAAGGTCTCGGGGGAATCTCTGCTTGCAAGGGCGGGATACGAGACCTGGTAAGCACAATTCTGGCGAGAAAACCCTCGTCTGTCTAGCTTCCAGCCTCTCCCCGACTCCTCTCCCCGACGCTTGGACTCAAGATGCTTTGGGCTTGGGGAAGTAATAGCTACCGATCAAGGGGATCTCTTCACGGTAGCCGGTATAGCCGGTCAGGTGCGACCCGCAAGGGCGAGAAGGCAATGGCAGGGCAGCGTAAAACCCCAACCACGGGCGCTGTCACTGTCCTAAAACCCACCGACCGCCAGACGCCGAAGAGGGCAGGGAGCGCCGTTGTAACCCACTCCCGAAAGTCTGGAACGCCTGTTGGGAGTGGGAGCCGGGTGGCTGCACCTGGAACAAAATCCTCACTGCGTGGAGTCATGCGAGACGCTTTTTTTAAAAGCCGATCGTAGGGGCTCCCACGCCAGTGGGAGCCATCAAGAGCGTCGCGCAGCCCTCATCTGTGCCGCCTATGGGCCGCCTAAAACTGGCGTCAGCCATCATTGCTCCGGCTCTTTCCCTCAGGGTCATAACCCGCTTTGGCTCTTCTCCAGCGAGTGGGGGTCCCCCTTTAGGGGGTCGAGATGGTGAGCGCGCAGCGTGAATGTTCTTGGATTTTTGCCCTTTTGTACCTTTTCACCTTTGTACTCTTCCTATGGGCTTCCTATTACGGAGGCCATAGCCGCAGCAATAGAACGACCAATAGAACGCCACATAGATAATCCAAGATAAAAGCAGAGCAACAGCGCGCCATCCCTTCGGTCTGTCGTGGCCGCCCTACGGGACGCCCAAACCTTCCGGGGGAGCGCCCCGTCAGGCTTTCAGGGTTCCGACTCGCTGCGCGAGCCTCCACCCTCTTTCCTCCCCTGCGCCCTGGACGGGCTTGTCTCGAAAATTCACCCGCGTGCGCGCCCGGCAAAGCCGGACCAACCTGCATTCTGCTATTGCGCGACGTCTCGTTGCGGTCCGGTGTCCCTTTCTCGACTGCTACATCGCGAATCCAGGTTGGTCCGGCTTCACCTGACGCGCACGCAAGCGGTGCGGCCTGATGCTTCGCACCCTGGTTTCGCCCTGGACGGGCTGCACCAGGGCAGAACGTAAAATTTGGCCTGGGGGCCATTTTTACTCATCCCCCTCGTGGGCTCGGGTGATGTCTGTCCGGCTGTTTTCCGCCGTCTTCGCCGTCGGTTTATCAGAGCGGCTTTTGGCCGCTCTGGGTGCGCTACCATGCGATTTTCGCCTGGGAGCAGCCTCATGCAGCGTTTAGCAAAACCTTCGGACTACGTCCGGCAAGAAGTTCTCGGCCAATCGACCTACGTGCTTCCTTGGGAGCCGCGGTTGTGCCCGGGAAATCCTGCGGATGATCCCGAGCTGGGCGCGCAGCTCTACAACGAATTTGCCTGCGCCGCTGCCCAGGGCGTTACACAGCGATCACCAGCCGAACAGACAGCCGACATCGTTGATTGGGCCATAGCTACGCCTGGCGAAGCCGCGCGCAACTTGGCAGCTGACCTGGCTGCTACGTACCAGGGCAAGCATCAGTTTCGAATGGAGGATTTGCAGCTGTGGGACGAGGAAACCAAAGCGCATCGAGCGCACCTGATTTTTCACAATAACGGTTTACGTAAGCTTCCGGCTAAAATCGTTATGGATCTTCGGTCCCGAGCAGCAAGGAGATAACTCTGATCAAACGTTAGGTACTCAAGGTAGTCCACAATGACCACGGAAGAATTAATCGCCATCGGTGCAGTTTTAATTGCCAGCCTCGCTGCACTTTACGCACGTTGGTCAGCCAACGAAGCCAAGAAAGCAAATGACATTGGTCGCCTAAATGCCTTGCTAGCGTTACGCCAACACTACCTCGAGTTAATGAACCACCAAGCTAAGCTTGCTGAACTTCTCAAAACCTCTTCTAGCGGCATTCAGGCGGTCAGAGAAACATACGGTGAGCTAGATACAAAGCTCCGCGATGTTAGCCGTGAAATAGATAAGTACCACTGGAATTTAGTGAGCGAGCGCACCTAGTCATCACGGTCCCATCACAAGGAGCAGGTATGCAGTTGCATGAAGCGGTTGAGTTGAAAGAAGCGTATTCGGTGAGCAGCGCCAATACGGCGGTGCAAGAAGGCTGGAAATTATTGGCCGTTGCACCTGGTGCCAATGGCGTGACCTACGTGCTGGGCAAGACGAAGCCCGCAGGCAGTGTGCGGAGTGAGCCACTACGCCTGTGAACTTGCGCAGTGCGCATAACGTGGCAGTCCGTGGGAAGCCCTGGCTGTCCATAATGGCGCTGATTTTTTCAGGTAAAATGGGCGTTTACCCCCTGCTCGAGGAACGAGCTTGCCAGCTTTTCACGTTGATTCTATCCAGCACTGGGAGCCGTTCGAGCACGAGGGAGTGCCTTACGATCTTGGCCACCTGGACTGCCATGAAGTCATCTTTCAGAAAGAAGGGGAGCCCATCCGCTTCGTCGTCACCTATGGTTTGCATTGCTTCACCAAAGACGACACCGAGCACAATATTCCGCTGAAGTACGCCGATGGCCGTGAGAGCCAGTTGATCTGCCTTGAGCGCTATGAAGCCTCAAAACAGCTGAAGGGCATGCTGGAAAAACTCGGCGCCGGCGCCTGGATCTACCTGACCCAAGGCGAGAGCTTTTTCACCCTGGACGTGATGAACAACGACAGCGGGGTCGTTGAGCCCTTCAAGATCTGCATGGCCATCTTTCGGGAAAACCGGGTGTTGCGGATCCACGTCACCAGCGCTTTTTTTGCACGAACAGGCGAAGGCTCACCGGGCGTACCGGTCAACAAGAAGGGTTTCAGCATCTTTAAAGTGGCTGCGGACACCCAGAAAAAACCGAAGGGGCAGTGCCCGAAGGAAGTCCGAAACCGGCACAAAACCTAAAACGCTAGGCCCAGAAACGGCGAATCCCTCTCTAGGAGGGATTCTCAGCCATCGATTGCATGCGTTCGATGGGGCAGGTCGTTCTTGCGTTGCACTCGGCAAACTGGTTTCCCAGTAACGGGGTGCGATCCTTTCGGATCCCTGTAACCACCCTGTGGTACACGACTCAGTCGCATGTCCATGTTAGGAAAACGTGACGACTCCGTCAATAAGAACTCGCAACCGCAGGTTACATCTTCCCCCTCAACAAATGAGTCCAGTGCCCGTGCTGAGGACATACAACGGCGCCGGGATCGGCAGAATCCCTGCCGGTGGTGTGCTGGTAGGGGACGATAGAGAAAACGGAAAAAATCGTACGCTAAGCATTCGGCCTGTCAGGTTGCGGCAAAGTTCTTTAGTTGCGCCGTGCTGCTATCACATCTATCTCAACAAAAAACGCCCTGTTAGCCAGTCCAGATACCTGCATGAGTGTTCTCGCAGGCAACATAGGTTGCGCTTGAGTGCCGAAGAACATTGCATATCCCTCCGTAAAACCCGCCAAATCCATCTTATTATCCAGTGCCGGATCACCAACCAGGAAAACCTGCATCTTGATTACATCGCCAAGCGTCAATCCAAGGTCCTTCAGTGCACTTTCTATGGCAGCTAATACGGCAACGGTCTGCCCTTTGGTATC
>NZ_JASBRE010000056.1 GCF_029960815.1 Pseudomonas sp. AL03 | reverse complement strand
GAGTCCATACATAGCAGCTGGCGAAGCCTGCGTTCGGCTGCGAAGCAGTCGTAAAACCGGGCACCGCGGTGTTTCAGTAAAAACGAGGTGGCAGGATTGGCGACTGCTTCGCAGCCGAACGCAGCCTCCGGCAGCTGCTACACAAGTTTGCAATTGGCTCCCGGGCGGTTAAGGTTCGTGCAGGTTTATTTGCCCCACGAGTCTCTATGTTCAACCGCTCCCTCTGCAAAACCCTCGCCTTCCTGCTGCTGGCCGGTGCCGCCCTGTCGGCCCATGCCGATTGGTATCTGGACGGCGAGTCCTCGCGGCTGTCTTTCATCAGCACCAAAAACACCAACACCTCCGAAGTGCAGCGCTTTCTGGTGCTGCACGGCAAGGTCAGCCCCAAAGGCCTGGCCGAGGTCGAAGTCGAGGTGGACTCGGTCAACAGCGGCATCCCGCTGCGCGATGAGCGCATGCGCAAGGACTTGTTTGACATCCAGGCCTTCCCCGAAGCGCTGATCACCGCGCAAATCGATCTGCGGCCGATCAATGATCTGGCGCCCGGTGCGCAACTTGAATTGCGCCTGCCGCTGACCGTCAACCTCCATGGCAAACAACACGAATACACCGCCGAACTGTTGGCAACCCGTCTCGATGACCGACGCTTCCAGGTGGTGACCCTCGAACCGCTGATCATCAACGCCGCGGATTTCGACCTGGCCCCCGGCCTGGAAAACTTGCGCAAGGTCGCCGGTTTGTCGGCCATCAGTTTGTCGGTGCCGGTGAGCGCGGTACTGATTTTCACGGCGCGCTGACATGGCCGGCGCAATTTTCCCCTGGCGTGAAGGCAACCGTTTTGAACTGCTGATCGACGGTCCACAGTTTTTCCCTCGGATGTTGGTCGCGATTGCCCGTGCCGAAGAACAGGTCGAGCTGGAGCTGTACCTGGTGGAGGCGGGTGCCTGTGCCGAGGCGATGGTTCAGGCGTTGGTCCAGGCTGCCGAACGTGGCGTGCGCGTGCGCTGCCTGTTCGATGATTACGGCAGCCTCGCGTTCACCCTGACCTTGCGTCGACGTTTGATGGCGGCGGGTGTGGAGCTGCGTTTCTACAATCGCCTGAGCTGGCGGCGCTGGGTCGGCAACTTCTACCGCGATCACCGCAAGCTGTTGCTGGTCGATCAGAGCATGGCCGTGGTGGGCGGCACCGGGGTGACTGATGAGTTCTGGACGCCGGGCGAAGACACCAGCGAATGGCACGAAGTGATGGTGGAAATCACCGGCCCATTGGTCATCGACTGGCAGTTGCTGTTCGACCGCCAATGGATCGCCAACCGGCATCGGCGTGCCTGGAAACCCGCTTCGCATTTTGGCTTGCCGCGTCTGCCGCGCGTGCCGTCCATGGGCGAGGGCATGGGCCGGGTCGCCTATGCCGACGCCCGCCAGCACCGGGACATCCTGCAATCGCTGACTCGCGCGCTGAACAGCGGCCAGCGGCGGGTCTGGCTGGCGACCCCGTACTTCCTGCCGACCTGGAAAGTCCGTCGTTCATTGCGCCGGGCGGCTGCGCGCGGTGTTGACGTGCGACTGCTGCTGACCGGGCCGCGCACCGATCACCCGTCGGTGCGTTATGCAGGGCATCGCTACTACCCGCGATTGCTCAGGGCCGGGGTGAAGATCTTCGAATACCAGCCGTGTTTCCTGCATCTGAAAATGGTCCTGATCGACGACTGGGTAAGCATCGGCTCGTGCAATTTCGATCACTGGAATTTGCGTTTCAACCTGGAAGCCAACCTTGAGGCGCTGGACCCTGGGCTGACGCGGGCGGTGGCGGCGAGTTTTGAGAAGGACTTTGCGCAGAGCCAGGAAGTCAGCCTGGAGGTATGGAAACGCCGACCGCTGTGGCGGCGGGTGAAGCAACGGGTGTGGGGATGGGTGGATCGGCTGGTGGTGAATCTGCTGGATCGACGGGGATAGTGACGCCAGATCGTTCCCACGCTCCGCGTGGGAATGCAGCCCGTGACGCTCCGCGTCACTGGACGCGGAGCGTCCCTTGAGGCATTCCCACGCGGAGCGTGGGAACGATCATTGCGCGCAGGGTTACAGCAATTCAAAGCTCTGCTGCGTCACGTCCTGGGAATCCAGGCCGATCTGCACGTTGAACTGGCCCGGTTCCGCAGCGTACTTGAGCTGGGCATTGAAGAACTTCAGGTCGTCCTCAGTGATGGTGAAGTGCACGACTTTCTGTTCGCCGGCCTTGAGCATGATTTTCTGGAAGTTCTTCAGTTCCTTGATCGGCCGGATCATCGAGCCGGTCACGTCCTGGATGTACAACTGCACCACGGTTTCGCCGTCGCGCTTGCCGGTGTTTTTCAGCATGACGCTGGCGTCAAGCTTGCCGGTTTTGTTCAGTGTGGTGGATGACAGAGCCATGTCGCTCAGGCTGAAATCGGTATAGCTCAGACCGAAACCGAACGGGAACAGCGGGCCGGTGGTGTCATCGAAATACTGTGAGGTGTAGTTGCCCGGTTTGCCTGGGGTGAACGGCCGGCCAATGCTCAGGTGGTTGTAGTAGGTCGGAATCTGACCCACCGAGCGCGGGAAGGTGATCGGCAATTTGCCCGACGGGTTGTAGTCGCCGAACAGTACGTCGGCGATGGCGTTGCCGCCTTCGGTACCTGTGAACCAGGTTTCCAGAATCGCGTCAGCCTGATCTTTCTCTTCGAGAATCGACAGCGGACGGCCGTTCATCAACACCAGCACCAGCGGTTTGCCGGTGGCCTTCAGGGCCTTGATCAAATCGCGCTGGTTGGCCGGGATGTTCAGGTCGGTGCGGCTCGAGGATTCGTGGGACATGCCACGGGACTCGCCGACCGCAGCGACCACTACATCAGCGTCCTTGGCGGCTTTCACCGCTTCGTCGATCAGCTCTTGGGCCGAACGCGGATCATCCACCACTTCCGGTGCGTCGAAGTTGAGGAAGTTTAGATAATCGAGGACTTTCTTGTCGCTGGTGATGTTGGCGCCACGGGCGTAGATCAGCGTCGATTGCGCGCCCAGTGCGTTGGTCATACCGTCGAGCAGCGTCACCGATTGCGCAGGACGACCGTTGGCGGCCCAACTGCCCATCATGTCGATCGGTGCCTTGGCCAATGGACCGACCAGGACGATTTTCGCAGTTTTCTTCAGCGGCAGGGTTTCGCCCTGGTTCTTCAGCAACACCATGCTGCGGCGCGCAACGTCGCGGGCCTCGGCACGGTGCAGGCGGCTGTCGGCGTTCGTGTCGGCCGGATCATCTTCAGCCTTGCCAATGCGCAGGTACGGGTCTTTGAACAGGCCCATGTCGTACTTGGCGTCGAGCACCGCACGCACGGCGTTGTCGATGTCGCTCTGCTGGATCTCTCCCGCCTTCAGCAGCCCTGGCAGTTCTTTGCCGTAGAGCGTGTCGTTCATGCTCATGTGGATGCCGGCCTTGATCGCCAGCTTCGCGGCTTCGCGTCCATCGCGAGCAACACCGTGTTTGATCAGCTCGAAAATCGCCCCGTGGTCGCTGACGGCCAGGCCTTTGAAGCCCCATTGCTTGCGCAACAGGTCGTTCATCAGCCAGGTGTTGGCAGTGGCTGGCACGCCGTTGATCGAGTTCAGCGCGACCATCACCCCGCCAGCACCGGCGTCGATTGCCGCACGGTACGGTGGCAGGTAGTCCTGGAACATCTTGACCGGGCTCATGTCGACGACGTTGTAGTCACGACCGCCCTCGACCGCGCCGTACAGGGCAAAGTGCTTGACGCTGGCCATGATGCTGTCGGCCGCGTTCGCGCCTGTGCCCTGGAAAGCTTTGACCATGACGCCGGCGATGCGCGAAACCAGATACGTGTCTTCGCCGAAGCCTTCGGAAGTCCGGCCCCAACGCGGGTCGCGGGAGATGTCGACCATCGGCGCGAAGGTGATGTCTAGGCCGTCCGACGCGGCTTCCTTGGCGGCGATGCGCCCGGACAGGCCGATGGCATTCATGTCCCAGCTCGAGGCCAGGGCTATCGGGATCGGGAAAATGGTCCGATGACCGTGGATCACGTCATAGGCGAAGAACATCGGGATCTTCAACCGGCTGCGCATGGCCGCGTCCTGCATCGGACGGTTTTCCGGGCGCGTGATCGAGTTGAACGTGCCGCCGATGTTGCCGGCCGCGATCTCCTTGCGGATCATCTCTCGAGGCATCTCCGGGCCGATGCTGATCAGGCGCAACTGGCCGATCTTTTCATCGAGGGTCATTTGCTTCATCAGGTTGCTGATGAACGCGTCCTTGTTTTCCAGAGGTGCGGGCGTCGTGGCGGCCAATACGGTATGACTGGCCAGGCTGACGAACAGGCCCAGCAAACACAGCTTCTTCATGAATAGTTTTCTCAAAAGCCTAAACGGCAGTGAATACGCGCCGGTCAGCCAAAATTTAGGGAGCGACTATTGTTGTTCAGGTAAATGCAGGCACACTTGTGCAGTGTTTTAGCGCTGGGGCATCTTTTAGCCCATTGGCGCGATGCAATCCAGTGGCGGCAGCAGATTATGCCCGAAGAGCCGGGTTCAAAGTTCGAAGGTTGTTTTTCAACGGAATGTGCAAGGGAGCGTCAATCAGAGCGTCGTGATTTCATCTTCGCCGTGCAGAGATACAACACGGAAATCCGTACCTACCCCGGTCGCTTGTGGCGCACGGTGATGTACAGCGATTTGCCGAACCGCGAAACCTTCGAGGCCACCAGCCCTGATGCGGAAAAAGCGCCTCAAGTGAAGTTCCAGCAAGCGCCGGGACGGGTTTTAAGCATCACCACGGATGAGCGGGTGGTGGATACCGCCCAGATGATCGAGCCTGCGGTGCGCGAGCAGTTGACGCAACCGCTTCACGCCCATGAAAAAGCCACCGGCGAGCAGCTGGGCGCTATTGGGGCATCGGCCAGAAGGACAAAAACACCGGCGCGCTACTGATCGTTGCGCGTGACGATCGCAAGCGGCGGATTGAAGTCGGTATGGCCTGGAAGATCGTCTGGGCGGCAATCCGCTGGATGAACCGTCCACGGTGTATGACTGCAGGTAACAACAATAGCGAGTGGGCATTCTTAAACATGGCATCACTGACTGAACACGAACAACGCAAGGTCGCCGAGGCGATTGCCCGAGTCGAGCGCGACACCGACGCCGAACTGGTGACCGTGCTCGCAGCCCGCGCCGACGACTACGCGTACATCCCGCTGCTCTGGGCCAGCCTGCTGGCGCTGGTGGTGCCGGGTATCGTGCATTACCTGACGGGCTGGATGACCCTGCACAGTTTGCTGTTGGTGCAATGGATCACCTTCATCGTGCTGTGCCTGGTGTTCCGGATGCCGAAAATCACCACGCACCTGATCCCGCGCTCGGTGCGTCACTGGCGCGCCTCGAACCTGGCGCGCCGGCAGTTTCTGGAGCAAAACCTGCACCACACGGTGGGTAGCACTGGCATGCTGATTTTCGTCTCCGAGGCTGAGCGCTATGTGGAGATTCTGGTGGATGAGGGGATCTCCACGCGCCTGGATAACAAGAACTGGGACGTGATAGTTGCCGCGTTTACTCAACAGGTGAAACAGGGGCAGACGTTGCAGGGATTTGTGTCCTGCGTAGAGGCGTGCGGCGAGTTGCTTAAGGTGCATGTGCCGGTGACGCATGTGAGGAATGAGTTACCGAATCGGTTGGTGGTTCTAGGCTGAATCTCAGCAACGACGCATCCCCCTGTAGCAGCTGGCGAAGCCTGCGTTCGGCTGCGAAGCAGTCGTAAATCCGCTATTCACGGTCTTCCTGATGCACCGCGTGTGCTGATTTTACGACTGCTACGCAGCCGAACGCAGGCTTCGCCAGCTGCTACAGATCGCACCGTTCGGTAAATAACTGCGTGTCCCAAACCCCCATCCCCCCTAAAATACCCGCCATCCCCCGATCCGCACCGCCCGAGGCCGTTTTCCCATGTCTGTCACCGCCACTCCCGCCAGCCTCGCGCCGGATCATCACGCCCAGTTCATCGACCTGCTGCAAGCCAGCCTCGACGACAACGCCTTCATCAAACTGGTGCTGGCCAAGTACGTCGGCACTGAGGCGGACCTGCAGCGGCTGATCATCAAACAGCTGACGGTCAAGGATCAGCCCTGCCTGTCCTTCGTCTACCGTTTCAAGACCCGCGACATCACCAAGAATCTGCCGATTGCCGAGGGCGTAGCGACTATCGCTGCGCTGCTGCCGGCGTCGTTCAAAAATGCGCATTTACTGTCGCTGACTGACGAAGCCCAGCTCGAATACAGCAAAAAGGGCAAGTCTTCGCTGTTCAAGAGCAAACCTCAGCAATTGCGCGAGGTGCCGTCCGCCGAGCACAACCGCGAGAAGAACCGCTTCCTTGACCTGAGCCGACCGTTCCTTGCCGACCTCGGCGTGACCAACAAGCAGCATGAGCTGATCCCGGCGATGTCGCGCAAGTGGAAGCAGATCAACAAATTCATCGAAGTCTTCAGCCACGCGCTGACCACGTCACCGCTGGCGCTGGACAAGCCGGTTCAGGTAGCGGACTTCGGTTCGGGCAAGGGTTACCTGACGTTCGCGATCCACGACTATCTGCGCAACACCTTGAAGGCCGAAGGCGTGGTGACGGGTGTCGAGCTGCGCGAAGAAATGGTCAACCTGTGTAATGCCGCAGCCGCAAAGCTCGAGCATCCGGGACTGGTGTTCAAGTGCGGTGATGTGCGCAGCGTGGCGCCGAGCGAGCTGGACGTGATGATCGCGCTGCATGCCTGCGACATCGCCACTGACTATGCGATTCACACCGGCATTCGTTCCGGCGCCTCGATCATCATGTGCTCGCCGTGCTGCCACAAACAGATCCGCCTGCAAATCCAGAGCCCGGCGCTGCTCAAACCGATGCTGCAATACGGTCTGCATTTGGGGCAGCAGGCGGAAATGGTCACCGACAGTTTGCGTGCGTTGTTCCTGGAAGCCTGCGGTTACGAGACCAAGGTGTTCGAGTTCATTTCACTGGACCACACCAACAAGAACAAGATGATCCTGGCGGTCAAACGCGCCGAGCCGGTAGACCCGACTCAGCTGTTGGTGAAGATTCAGGAACTGAAGGATTTCTACCACATCAGCGAACATTGCCTCGAAACCCTGCTCCGAGCCGACGGCTACCTCTGATCCTGTAGGAGCCAGGCTTGCCGGCGAAAGCGTCCTCACGATCGCCTTCGCCGGCAAGCCTGGCTCCTACAAGATTACGCCGTGGCGACCCGCGCGGGCTTGACCGATGTCTTGCGTCCCAACATCACGGTCACGATCACCCCGCCGGCAAACAGCCAGGTGATCGGCTCGATGTGCTCACCGAAGAACAGCGCCGAAAAGGCGATGGTGAAGAAAATCTGCAACAGCTGGATCTGACTGACCCGGGCAATGCCGCCCATCGCTAACCCAGCGTACCAGGCAAAGAAGCCGATGAACTGCGAAAACAGCGAGACGTAACCGAAGGCCCACCAGGTCTTGGCCGAAATTTCGCCCTGATGTTGCAACGCCAGGTACACCACCGGACCGATCAGCAACGGCGTCGACAGCACCAGCGCCCAGCAGATCACCTGCCAGCCGCCCATCTCCTTGGCCAAACGGCCGCCCTCGGCATAACCCAGGCCACCCACTGCAATTGCCCCTAGCATCAGCAAATCACCGGCCTGAATGCTGCCGGCACCGCTGATCAGCGCATAACCGAGCACCAGCGCACTGCCCAGTGCGGCGCAGGCCCAGAACGCTTTCGACGGTCGCTCGTGGGACAACCACGTGGCATACAGCGCAACGCACAGCGGTTGCAGGCCGTTGACCAGTGCGCCGTGAGACGCCGGCAAGGTTTGCATGGCCCAGGCCGAGAGTACCGGAAAGCCGAGGATCACCCCGGCAATGACCAGGGTCAGGCCTTTGACTTGTTTCCAGGTCGGCCATTTTTCCCGGCGCCACAGCAACAACAACGCTGCCGGAACCGCCGCGAACAGCGCACGGCCCAGGCCGTTGAGCAGCGGATGGAGTTCCTGCACGACGATCCGTGTGAAGGGCAGGGTGAGGCTGAAAATCACAACGCCGAGCAGGCCGAGGGCCATGCCGGTGTTTTCGCGCGAGGACATGATGGCAACCAGAATCGAGGGCGACGGAGAGAGTCTTCATCTAGCCATAAACTCGGCGTCTGCTGCTGTTACAGATAGGCGCAGAGTTATCCGTACAGTTTGAAGACGCCTTCGCGGGCAAGCCTCGCTCCTTGTATGTTGACCCTGATTCCAACGAGAGAGGT
>NZ_JASBRE010000055.1 GCF_029960815.1 Pseudomonas sp. AL03 | reverse complement strand
CGAGTCCATACATAGCAGCTGGCGAAGCCTGCGTTCGGCTGCGAAGCAGTCGTAAACCCTGAATCCGGGATCATCTGACACGCCGCGTCGCCTGATTTTGCGACTGCTTCGCAGCCGAACGCAGGCTTCGCCAGCTGCTACAGAGGGCGTGTTTACTCGGCGGGTAACGACAATCTTTGGCCGGCCATCAACAACGACAACCGACTCAAACTCATCCACGGTGAGCCGGCGGCCTGGCCTTTGATCTGTGCATCGATGCGCTGCGCCTCCAGCAATAACTGCGCCCAGCGTTGCGCCGAGTAGCGTTGCAGGGCTTTGCTCATCAGCGGTTTGCGTTTGTCCCAGACCGGCGGTCGGGCAGAGCTGAAGGCTTTGTCCAGCGGCACACCCTGGCTGTATTGCAGCGACAAGCTGGCCAGCAGACGCAGCTCCCGAGCCAGCGCCCAGAGAATCACGGGTGGTTCGACGCCTTCGCCACGCAGCCCTTCGAGCATGCGCAGGGCATGAGCCGCTTCGCCGTTAAGAATCGCATCGGTCAGTCCAAAGACATCGAAGCGCGCACTGTCAGCAACGGCCGCTTGCACGGTTTCAACGGTGATCTGACCGCCTTCGGCCATCAGTTTGAGCTTTTCGATTTCCTGGGCGGCAGCCAGCAAATTGCCCTCGACCCGTGCGGCGATCAATTCGACGGCGTCCTGGCTGGCGGAAAGGCCGGCCTGGGACAGCCGTTGACGGATCCAGCTCGGCAACTGGTTGGCCTCTACCGGCCAGATTTGCACGAACTGGGTCTGCTGACCTTCGATCAGCGCCTTGCCCCACTTGGTTTTCTGCGCGCTGCCATCAAGCTTGGGCAGGCTGATCAACAGCACCGTGTCTTCGGCCGGTCGCGAGCAGTACTCAATGAACGCGGCGGCACCTTTGTCACCGGGTTTGCCGGACGGTAGACGCAGTTCCAGCAGACGCTTTTCGGCGAACAGCGACATGCTCGCTCCGGCCTGCAGCAACGTACCCCAGTCGAAACTGGCGTCGGCGGCGAAGACCTGGCGCTCGTCGAATCCCTGTTGGCGGGCGGCGGCACGAATGGCGTCGGCGGCTTCCTGACACAGCAGTGGGTCATCGCCACTGATGATGTAGACCGGCGCGAGGGCGCCTTGCAGGTGTTTAGCGAGTTGGGCGGGGGCGAGTTTCATAGGAGAGGGCGAACGGGGCGCCTGCGCGCCCCGTAAGTCTTACTGCTGCGGCAGTTCGATAGGCGACTGGCGCGGGGTTGCCGCTTCAGCCTTCTGCGCCGCTTCCAGTGCATCGGCTTCAGCCTTGGCTTTGGCGTTAGCGGTCTGTTGCAGCTGATCCAACTGAACCGGAGTGAGCTGTTGCAGGCGCAGCATCATGCGTTGAACCAGTTCACGACGGGTTTCCTTGCGGGCGTCGTTGGCTTCCTGGTCGGAACCCACCAGGTTGCTACCGTCGTGGATAAAGATTTTTTGTACTTCGAGTTTGTCGCTCAGCAGCGTCAGGTTGCTCTCACCACGGATGTCGTAGTTCAACACTGTGCTCACCTGATACTCGCCAGTACGACCGGCACCGGCATAGCTCAAGATGCGCTGGCTTTCCTGCTCGTCGGTCAGCACCAGTTTGTAAGGTGCTCCGCTGTAGACCTTGACGCCGCTGCTTTGCAGCACCTGACGCAGTTGCGTCACGATTTCGCCGTAGGCATTGCGGGCACTCAGGTCGAGTTCCTTGATCGCCAGTTCAGTGGTGCCGGTGCCGCGCAGCTGGAAACCGCAGGCGCTCAACAGGACCGCAAGGCCCATCACCAGCAAATTGCGTTTGATCATCTTGTTGCTCCCCTTGAAACCAGGTGGGCCGATCATGCGGCCCGAAAGGTTTTACGCGGCGCCAGGCTCACCTGGCGCCTGATCCAATTAGCTGGCGACGATATTGACCAGTTTCCCGGGCACTACGATCACTTTACGAATAGTCAGGCCGTCGACAAAGCGCAGTACGTTCTCGTTGGCCCGTGCAGCGGCTTCGACTTCTTCGCGACTGGCACTGGCGGGCATTTCAATGTGGCCGCGCAGTTTGCCATTCACTTGAATGACAAGCTGCAGACTGTCTTGCACCAGAGCGCTCTCGTCCAGTACCGGCCAACCTGCATCGATCACTGGTTCGGCGTGACCCAGGTGATGCCACAGTTCATGGCTGATGTGCGGAGTGATCGGTGCCAGCAGCAGGGCCACGGTTTCCAGACCTTCGTGAATCAGTGCGCGATCCTGCGCGGTGCCTTGCGGGGCTTTTTCCAGCACGTTCATCAGCGTCATCACCTGGGCGATGGCGGTGTTGAATTTGTGGTGCTGGCCGACGTCCTGGCTGGCTTGCTTGATGGCCAGATGGATCGAGCGACGAATGACTTTCTGTTCGTCGTTCAGCGAGGCGATGTCCAGTTTCCCCGGCAAGCCTTGGCCGACGTGGGCCTGAGCCAGACGCCAGACGCGCTTGAGGAAGCGGTGCGAACCTTCGACGCCGGAGTCGGACCATTCCAGGCTCATGTCAGGCGGCGAGGCGAACATCATGAACAGGCGGCAGGTGTCTGCACCGTACTGGTCGATCATCGACTGCGGGTCAACGCCGTTGTTCTTGGACTTGGCCATTTTCTCGGTGCCACCGATTTCCACCGGCAGGCCGTCCGAAATCAGTTTGGCGCCAATGATCTTGGCCTTGCTGTCGCGCTCGAGTTCGACGTCCGCCGGGTTGAACCAGGTGTAACTGCCGTTGGCTTCGCGACGGTAGTAAGTCTCGGCGATCACCATGCCTTGGGTCAGCAGGTTCTTGAACGGCTCGTTGGAACTCACCAGGCCTTCGTCGCGCATCAGCTTGTGGAAGAAGCGCGCGTACAGCAGGTGAAGAATGGCGTGTTCGATACCGCCAATGTACTGATCCACCGGCAGCCAGTGGTCGGCCGCGGCTTTTTCCACCAGGCCGCCTTCATAGTGCGGCGAGGCGTAGCGGGCGTAGTACCACGAGGACTCGACGAAGGTGTCCATGGTGTCGGTTTCACGCTTGGCCGGTGCGCCGCATTTCGGGCACTCGCACTCGTAGAACTGCGGCATGCGCGCCAGCGGCGAACCCGCGCCGTCCGGTACAACGTCTTCCGGCAACACAACGGGCAACTGATCTTCCGGGACCGGCACATCACCGCAGGTGTCGCAGTGGATGATCGGAATCGGGCAGCCCCAGTAGCGCTGGCGGCTGATGCCCCAGTCGCGCAGGCGGAACTGGGTGCGAGAGGCACCGAGGTTTTTCTTGATCAGCGCGACTTCGATGGCGTCGAAGGCACCTTCGAAGTCGAGGCCGTCGAACTCGCCGGAATTGATCAGCGTGCCGTGTTCACCGTAGGCGTCCTGCCATGGCGACGGGTTAGTGCTGCCGGAGCTGGTACGTACTACCGATTTGATCGGCAGGTTGTACTGGGTGGCGAACTCGAAATCACGTTCGTCGTGCGCCGGGACGGCCATTACCGCGCCATCGCCGTAGTGCATCAGCACATAGTTGGCGACCCACACCGGGAGTTTCTCACCGGTCAGCGGGTGCTCGACGAACAGCGAGGTCGGCAGGCCTTTTTTCTCTTGAGTGGCGACGTCGGCTTCTGCGACGCTGCCGCCCTTGCATTCAGCGATGAACGCTTGCAGCTCAGGGTTGTTCTGCGCGGCCAGGGTCGCCAGAGGGTGTTCGGCGGCTACTGCGACGTAGGTCGCGCCCATCAGGGTGTCCGGACGGGTCGTGAAGACTTTCAGTACGCCGGCTTCGCCGATGGAATCGACGTTGTACGGGAACTGCACTTCCATGCCTCGGGACTTGCCGATCCAGTTGCGCTGCATGGTCTTGACCTGTTCAGGCCAGCCCGTCAGTTCGTCGAGGCTCGACAGCAACTCATCCGCGTAAGCGGTGATCTTGAAGTAGTACATCGGAATTTCGCGTTTTTCGATCAGCGCGCCGGAACGCCAGCCGCGACCGTCGATCACCTGTTCGTTGGCCAGAACGGTCTGATCGACCGGGTCCCAGTTCACGGTGCCGTTTTTACGGTAGATCACGCCTTTTTCGAACAAGCGAGTGAACAGCCATTGTTCCCAGCGGTAGTAATCAGGCTTGCAGGTGGTGATTTCGCGGGACCAGTCCACCGCCAGGCCCAGGCTGCGCAGCTGGGTTTTCATGTAGGCGATGTTTTCGTAGGTCCATTTGGCGGGCGCTACGTTGTTCTTCATCGCGGCGTTTTCCGCCGGCATGCCGAAGGCGTCCCAACCCATGGGTTGCAGGACGTTTTTGCCTTGCATGCGCTGGTAGCGGGAGATTACGTCGCCGATGGTGTAGTTGCGCACGTGCCCCATGTGTAGCTTGCCGCTGGGGTAAGGGAACATCGACAGGCAGTAGAAGGTCTCCTTGCCTGGCTGTTCACTGACTTCAAAGGACTTTTGCTCGTCCCAGAACGACTGGGCGGCGGCTTCGATTTCACGGGGCTGATATTGTTCGTGCATGGCTACTTTTGAACTGAATAGGGGTGGCCTAATCCTCTTCAATGCAACGCTGGACGGTGAGCACGTCAAATCGACGTTTCGGTGTCCAGGCGAGCTGGAAGTGGAGTTACAGGAAGCGCCGTAGCATACATGACCGCACTCTACCGAGGGAAACCCTGATTACTGCTGCGGGCCTCCCAAAAACCGCTGCGAGGGCCGTTGGTCGCAGCACTCAGCCGGTTTGTTCATGGAAGCTAAGCTCTAAATGGGGAGTGAGTCTTATCTTCAATGAGGTGAGGGATGGTTGAGTCACGGCAAAAAGTTACAAAACCGGAGCTGTACGAAAGATTGATCGATCGTCTGGGAATGGCCCTGGACGCGGCCAAAACCGCTGGCCGGTTACGCGATGAGCGTCCGCTGGAACTGGAATTGCGAGGCTTGAGCCCCGCAGAGTTTGCACTGGTCAAGGCGTATCTCGATCGCAGTGAACGTGAGACACACGGATGCCTGTCAGAAGCAGTGAAGCAACTCGACGCACCACGTTCGGCCAAGATCATCTGGCTCAAGGACAAAACACCCGGCAGGGACGCGGTAAAGGTCCGGTCTCTGCAATTCAAGTAAGGGCACTTGAAGCCATGACGTACGGTTTTTTGAAGCATAGTCCTTCCGCATTTGTTGTCGCATTGCGTCAACCCACTTAGGCTTCGAGCATCTTTTGGAGATGCTCGATGCCTTTTCGATATTTCGTTAAACAACTTCTGTTGCCTCCCGGCATTCTTTTGCTGCTATTGGGGCTTGCCTGGTGGTTCCGCCGCTCAAGACCGCGCCTTGCCGGATGGTGCTTTGCGCTGGGCGTGGGCGGCTTCTGGCTGATGAGCCTGCCGGTGGTGGTGCAGTGGGGCGCCAAGGCGCTGGAGCGAGAAGCACCGTTGGCTCGCGACGAATGGGCGACGTTGGCTCAGCACGCTGACGCGATTGTGGTGCTGGGTGCGGGGCGTGAACGTGGTGATCTGGCCTGGGGTGGCGACCAGCCGACGGGTGTGGCGCTGCAGCGCCAGCGTTATGCGGCGCGATTGGCCAAGGCGTCGGGCCTGCCGATCCTGACCAGTGGCGGCCTGCATTACGGCACACCGCCGACCGAAGCCAAGTTGATGGCAGACTCTTTGCTCGATGATTTCGGCGTGACTGTGCGTTGGCAGGAAGGGCGCAGCCGCACGACCTGGGAGAACGCGCAGTTCAGCGCCGAGGTGTTGTTGCCGCAAGGAATCAAGCGCGTGGTCGTCGTGACTCAGGCCTGGCACATGCCGCGAGCGGTCTGGAGTTTCAAGAAGGCAGGATTTGAAGTGGTGCCAGCGCCAGTAGGATTTTTAGGCGTGGATCACGCCCGGCCACTGGGCGGCTGGATGCCGGAATTCAAGTCTATCTGGCAGAGTGGGCAGCTGATGAATGAGGCGGTGGGGCAGATCGGGTATTCGGTGTTTTACCGCTGAAAAGCAAAAGATCGTCCGAACGCGGCCCGATCTTTTGGCTTACACCGTACATTCTCAGACAGTCTTGGCCATCCGGCTCGCCACGAGCGCCCAGCCAAACAACAGCACGCAAACAATGATCAGCGGCCACGAGCGCCATTCCAGATAGGGCGTCAGGTTGTGCATGGGCACCACTTCACCGTACAGAATGCCGCGTTCGAATTGCGGGATCTGCACGGTGATCTGGCCGAACGGGTTGATCAAACCGGTTACGCCGTTGTTGGTGGCGCGGATCATCCAGCGACCGGCCTCAAGCGCGCGCATCTGCGCCATCTGCAAGTGTTGCAGCGGGCCGATGGAGGTGCCGAACCAGGTGTCATTGCTGATGGTCAGCAGCAAATCGCTACGCGCCGCGAGGCTGGCGGCGAATTCCGGGTAAACCACTTCGTAGCAGATGAACGGTGCAATCTGATAACCCTTGGCTTGCAGCATCGGCTGATCGGCAGGGCCACGGGCAAAGTCCGACATCGGCAGGTCGAAGAAAGCGATCAGCCCCCGCAACACTTCCTGCAACGGAACGTATTCGCCAAACGGCACCAGTTTCTGCTTGAGGTAAGTGCCATCGCCTTCACCCGCCACGGTGATACCGTTGAAGAAGCGCTTCTCGTGATGGACTTCCTGGCGGATTGGTACGCCGGTGATCAGCGCGGACTTACGCTCTGCAGCGAAGTTTCCCATCATGTTCAGGTAGCCCTCGGCGGACTCCTTGAGCACCGGGATGGCCGTTTCCGGCCAGATCAGCAAGTCGACCGGCTTCGAGCTAAAGCTCATGTCGCGGTACAGCGCCAGTTGCGCGTTGAGCTGCGCCGGGTCCCACTTCATGCTCTGTTCGATATTGCCCTGAATCGCCGCGACACTCAGCGGTGCGCCCGCCGGGCTGGTCCAGGCATGCTCCTTGAGCGCCACGCCGGCCACCCAAGGGCCGACCAGCAGCAACACACCGGCGGCGATGAAACCTTTGCGCCCCGTGCGAACCAGGCGCAAGGCGTTATAGATCAGCGCGGCCGTCAGGGCCAGAGTGAAGGAAATCAGCCACATTCCGCCAACTGGCGCGAGCCCGGCCAGCGGGCCGTTGAGCTGACTGTAGCCGGAATAGAGCCAGGGGAAACCGGTCAGGAACCAGCCGCGAAAGGCTTCCTGACCGACCCACAACGCCGCGAACGCCAGGGCGTCGGCCAGCGGCGCTTCGTTACGGCGCAGCCAGCGCGCCCAGATCCAGGCGGGCAGGGCGAAGAACCAGGCAATCGCCGCCGTGAAGATCAACATCAGGAAACCGGCCAGCAGCACTGAAGCGCCGCCGAAGTGGTGAATGCTGTAGTAGATCCAGCTGGTACCGGCGCCAAACAGGCCGAAACCGAAACACCAGCCACGTCCGAGAGCCTGGCGGGGGTTCAGTTCTCGCAAGCCGGCATAGAAGAATCCGACCGCCAGCAACGCCAACGGCCAGATATCGAACGGCGCCAGGGCCAGAGTGGTGATTGCACCGGCCGCCACGGCCAGCAGATTACCGGGCCAGCCGGGGCGGGTTACGCGGAGCATGTCAATCCTTAACGGGCAATGGGCGTCAGGCGAAGCAAGTGAATCCGACGGCTGTCGGCGTTCAGAATGCGGAAGCGATAAGGGCCGATTTCAGTGATTTCGTTGCGTTTTGGCAGGTGTCCGAACGCGCTCATCACCAGGCCGCCGACGGTGTCGAATTCGTCGTCGGAGAATTGGCTGTCGAAGAACTCGTTGAAGTTCTCGATCGGCGTCAGGGCCTTGATCAGGAAGTCACCGCTGGGCAGCGGCTTGATGTAGCTGTCTTCTTCGACGTCATGCTCGTCTTCGATGTCGCCGACGATTTGTTCCAGCACGTCTTCGATGGTCACCAGGCCCGCCACACCGCCATATTCGTCAATGACGATGGCCATGTGGTTGTGGTTGGCGCGGAACTCGCGCAGCAGCACATTCAGGCGCTTGGACTCGGGCACGAAAGTGGCCGGGCGCAGCAGGTCCTTGATGTTGAAGCTGTCGCCGTTCTCTTTTAGGATCAACGGCAGCAAGTCCTTGGCCAGCAATACGCCCATCACGTCATCGTGGCTTTCGCCGATCACCGGGTAGCGGGAGTGGGCCGAGTCGACCACGGCAGGCAGGAACTCGCGGGGTGTCTGGGTCGCCTTGATGCTGATCATCTGCGAGCGCGGGACCATGATGTCCCGTACTTGCAGGTCAGCGACCTGGATGGCGCCTTCGACGATGGCCAGCGCTTCGCTGTCCAGCAACTTGTTTTGGTGTGCATCGCGCAGCAGCTCCAGCAGCTCCTGGCGGTTCTTCGGCTCGTGGGCAAAAGCTTGGGTGAGTTTACCCAACCATGACTTTTGCCCGTTGCTCGATCGATCTTCGCTCATAGCGATTACTCTGAATCCTTTGTTGTAACGATAGGGGATGCGTCTGTTTCGTCGTCCGCATAAGGGTCGGGATGGCCCAACTCAGCAAGCAACGTTCGTTCCAGTGCTTCCATTTCTTCGGCTTCGTCGTCATCTATATGGTCGTAACCCAGCAGATGCAAGCAGCCGTGAATCACCAGATGCGCCCAATGGGCCTTGAGTTCCTTGCCTTGTTCGGCAGCTTCGCGCTCGACCACCGCCACGCAGATCACCAGATCGCCCAGCAGCGGGATATCCAGAAATTCGTCCGGAACGTCGGCGGGGAACGAAAGAACGTTAGTGGCGTAATCCTTTTGCCGCCAGGTGTGGTTCAGCTCGCGACCTTCCTCTTCATCGACCAAACGGATGGTCATTTCGGAGTCAGCTGTGCGCTGACGCAGAGCCAGTTCGCACCATTGGCGGAACTCGGCTTCGCTTGGGGCAGACGCTTCGGTAGCCAGTTGCAGATCAAGCTCAAGCATCGCGGCGGCTATCCTTCGGGGCATCATCGGCCACGCGATTTTCGAAGCGCTCATAGGCTTCGACGATGCGTTGCACCAGTGGATGGCGCACTACGTCCTTGGGCTTGAAATGGGTGAAGCTGATGCCCGGCACGTCTTTAAGTACCTCGATCACATGGTGCAGCCCGGACTTGGTGCCTTTTGGCAGATCGACCTGGGTGATGTCACCAGTGATGACCGCCGTGGAGCCGAAGCCGATCCGGGTCAGGAACATCTTCATTTGCTCGACGGTGGTGTTCTGGCTTTCGTCGAGGATGATGAAACTGTTGTTCAGGGTACGACCGCGCATGTAGGCCAGCGGCGCAACTTCGATCACCTGACGCTCGATCAACTTGGCGACGTGTTCGAAGCCGAGCATTTCATAGAGGGCGTCGTAGAGCGGGCGCAGGTATGGGTCGATCTTCTGCGACAGGTCGCCGGGCAGGAAGCCGAGCTTTTCGCCCGCTTCAACCGCCGGACGCACCAGCAGGATGCGGCGAATCTGCTCGCGTTCCAGCGCGTCTACCGCGCAGGCAACGGCCAGATAGGTCTTGCCGGTACCGGCCGGGCCGATGCCGAAGTTGATGTCGTTGCCGAGGATTTCCTTCACGTAGCGCAACTGATTCAAGCCGCGAGGGCGAATCATGCCTTTCTTGGTGCGCAGGGCCACGGAGGGTTCGCCGGGGGAGACGTTGTCCATCTCTTCGACGGCCGATTCCTGCAGGAACAGGTGAACGATGTCCGGCGACAGCTCAGTACCCTTGGTTTCCCGGTACAGGCGGCGCAGGAGGTTTTCCGCGGAGGTGGTGTGTTTGGGTTCACCGATCAGTTCGAACTGGTTTCCGCGGTTGCGGATCTCGATGGTCAGGCGCTGTTCGATCAAGCGCAAATGCTCGTCGAATTGCCCGCACAGATTGGCGAAGCGGCGAGCCTCAAAGGGCTCGAGGATAAAACGATGTGGTTCTATGGGTGCGTTCAAGGTCGTATTTAGCCGCCCTGGGGCAATTAAGATGAAATCAAGGATAACGCCAGTGGCCTGGGTGCGAAAGCTCTTAAATATCGCAAGGCCAAACACCGTCCCTGTAGGAGCGAAGCTTGCTCGCGAAGAACGATAACGCGATCCGTCAGACAGATAGCGGCGTGGCCTTCGCGAGCAAGCATCGCTCCTTGTATGTTGACCCTGATTCCAACGAGAGAGGTTACGCTCAAGGATTC
>NZ_JASBRE010000054.1 GCF_029960815.1 Pseudomonas sp. AL03 | reverse complement strand
CCTCTCTCGTTGGAATCAGGGTCAACATACAAGGAGCGAGGCTTGCCCGCGAAGAGGCCATCAGCCGCGCTCGAGAACTACCGCTCGTGCAGCGCTTCAGCCCGCGCCCGAATAATCGGTTTCAGCAAATAGCTCAGCACGGTCTTTTTGCCGGTGATGATGTCTACCGAAGCCACCATCCCCGGGATGATCAGCAACGGCTTTTCATCCGTCCCCAAGTGGCTGCGATCAGTACGCAGTTTGATGATGTAGTAGGTGGTTTTCTTGTCTTCGTCGGTGAGGGTGTCGGCACCAATCTGCTCAAGCCTGGCTTTGAGCCCACCATAAATGGTGTAGTCATACGCCGTGAACTTCACCGTCGCTTCTTGCCCCGGATGCAGGAACGCGATGTCTTGCGGGCGAACTTTCGCCTCTACCAGCAAGGTGTCGTCCAGCGGCACGATTTCCACCAGGTCGCTGCCCGGCTGGATCACGCCACCAATGGTGTTCACCAGCAATTTGTTGACGATACCGCGCACCGGCGATGTCACCAGCGTCCGGCTGACCCGGTCTTCCAGCGCCTTGCCAGTGGCCTGGGCCTTGTTCAGATCAGTGCGTGCTTCATTGAGTTGAGTCAGTGCTTCGCTGCGGAACTTGCCGCGAGTCTCGTCGATCTTGCGCTGCACTTCCTTGATCGCCGATTGGGCGCGAGGAATGGCCAGGGTGGTCGCGTCCAGTTGCCCGCGGGTTTCAACCTCGGCGCGCTTGAGTCGCAGCACTTCAACCGGCGATACCGCGCCCTGGGCCACCAACGGCTCGGACATGTCGATTTCCTGACGCTGCAACGCGAGGCCGTTACGGTACTGCGACTGCTTGGAGGTGAACTCGCGCAGCTCTTGCTGACGCTGGATCAACTGCTCCGCCAAACCACCAATCTCATCGTGCAGTTGCTGACGGCGACTGATGTACAGCGACTCCTCGCTGGCCGCCTGACCAGGTACGGCCTTCAGCACGTCAGCGGGGAAATTCAGCGGACGGTCATCGACTTCCGCGCTCAAGCGCTCTACTCGCAGTAGCATCGACAGCCGATCGGCTTCGGTTTCGCCGACGTTGGAGGCGAATCGCGTGTCGTCCAGGCGAATCAGCGGCGCGCCGGCCTCGACGATCTGCCCTTCGGTCACGAACAACTCGGAGACGATACCGCCCTCAAGGTTCTGGATTTTCTGGATCTTCGACGACGGAATCGCCTTGCCGTCGCCCTTGGTGACTTCGTCGATCACGGCGAAGTTGGCCCAGAGCATCAGGAACACGAAGAAGCCGATGATTGCCCAGATGGTCAGCCGCACCACGCGTGGGGCGTCTTCGATCAGCGCTTTATTGACCTCGGGAAGTGGCTGGCCATGCAGCGACTCGGAGCCTTTGAAATAACGGCCGATCGAATTCTTGAAACCCGACTTAAGCAACACTGATCTGCCCCTTCTTCAACGCTTCCATTACAGCGGCTTTCGGGCCGTCGGCGAGAATCTGCCCGCGGTCGATGACGATCAGCCGATCCACCAGCGACAACAGCGAAGCCCGGTGCGTCACCAGCACCACGGTCTTGTTTTCAATCACCGCCGCGAGGCGTTGCTTGAGGCGTTCTTCACCCGTGTTGTCCATGGCGCTGGTCGGTTCGTCGAGCAGCAGGATCGGCGGGTTGAGCAGCAACGCACGGGCCAGGGCAACGTTCTGGCGCTGACCGCCAGACAGGTTCTGCCCACGCTCGCCGACTTGCAGCTCATAACCTTGCGGGTGCAGACGGACAAATTCGTGGACGCCGGCCAACTCGGCAGCTTGCAGCACCATTTCGTCTTCTACATAGCGCGCACCCGACACCAGGTTGTCGCGCAGGGTCCCGGCGAGCAGCTGGATGTCCTGAGCCACGTAACCGATGTTGTGGCGCAATTCGCTGACGTCGATCTGGCGGATGTCGACGCCATCCACCAACAGCGCGCCGTCGTCCGGCTGGTAGAGGCCTACGAGCAATTTGGCCAGGGAGCTTTTACCCGAGCCGCTGCGACCGATAATGCCGATCTTCTCGCCAGGCTTGATGATCAGGTTGATGTTCTTCAGCGCTGCGTTCTGTTGGTTCGGGTAAGTGAAGTTCATCTGCCGGCACTCAATGGCGCCTTGCAGGACCTTGCGGCTCAGTGGACGCTCCTCGAAGTTGCGCTCTTGCGGCAGCTCCATCATCTGATCGACCGAGGTCATGGTCACCCGCGCTTGCTGGTAGCGGGTCAGCAGGCCAGACAGCGAGGCCAGCGGGCTGAGGGCGCGGCCGCTGAGCATGTAGCAGGCGATCAAACCGCCCATGCTCAGGTGACCGTCGATGATCTGGTACACGCCGAAGACGATCATGATCACCCCGGCCAGTTGCTGGATCAGCAAGGTGATGTTCATCGCCAGACCGGAGAGCATTTTCACCCGCAACTCGAGGCGGCTGAGGGTGCCGATGGTCTGCTCCCACTGATACTGGCGTTCGCTTTCGGCATTGTTGACCTTCACTGCATCAAGGCCGGCGAGGGTTTCGATCAGGCTCGACTGACGCTCGGCGCCCAGGGCCATGGTCCGTTCCATGGTCGCCACCAGCGGTTTCTGCAGCGCATAGCCAATCAGCAAGGCAATCGGGAACGCCAGCACCGGAATCCACACCAGATGCCCGCCGAGAATCGCGATGACCATGAAGATCAGCAGCGTAAAAGGCAGGTCGATCAGGCTGGTGAGGGTCAGTGAGGCGAGGAAGTCCCGCAGGCTCTGAAACTCATGGATGTTCTGGGCAAAGCTGCCGACCCGTGCCGGGCGGTACTTCATGGCCATACCGACGATGCGCTCGAACAACGTGGCCGAGATGATCAGGTCGGTTTTCTTCCCCGCCAAGTCCAGACAGAGGCTGCGCAGGCTCTTGAGGATCAGGTCGAACAGGTAAGCCCCGGTGATACCGATGGCCAACACCCACAGGGTCGATTCGGCCTGGTTCGGCACGACGCGGTCGTAAACGTTCATCACGAACAGCGGCGCGGCCATGGCAATGATGTTGATCAGGAAGCTGGCGGCGATGGCGTCGGCGTACAGCCAGCGCGAACGCTTGAGGGTGTCGCGGAACCACGAGCGCGCACGCGGGATCAGCGTGCCGTGATTGACGTCGAATTTGTGCTGGGGTTGAGCGAAGAACACTTTGCCGATGTAGTCATCGGCCAGCAGCTCGCGGCTGACAACGCTTTCGCCGCCATCGCTTTCGCTGAGCAGCAGCCGCGCCTGGTCGTCACCTAGCCAACCGAGCAGGACGGCACTGCGGCCATCCTTGAGCAGCAACAGTGCCGGCATGGCAATCGCCGGGATCTGCTCCAGTTTGCGTACCAGCACCCGCCCTTGCAGACCGGCGCGAGCGGCCGCGCGGGGTAGCAGTTCAACACTCAGACGCTGCTTGGGCAACGGCAGGCCGGTGGTCAACATCGCGGCGCTGGCCGGTTTCTGATGCAGGGTGCAGAGGGCCAGCAAGCCGTCCAGTAACGGATCGTCGTGCAGCGCGCGTGGATCATGACTGAGTTGAACTCGACTGACTTCTGATTCCACGCTCGGCACTCTTGGCTAACAATTGAACAATGAAGGTTCTGCTCAATTCATACCGGGCAGTTGAACCTTCGGCTTCACGTCGTTTTGCACAACGGATGCCAACGGTGCGACCACTCCCTGGCTCTTGAGCAACTCGCCCATGGTCGCCTTGATTCGGTACTGAGTAAATAACTGAATGTTTTTGATCTCCGCCAGGCGACGAGAAGCCGAGAACAGCTCGTTTTCGCTGTCGAGCAGGTCGAGCAACGTGCGCTCGCCGAGACCGAACTGCTTCTGATAGGCGGTGCGCACGCGGGTGCTGTGATCGACATATTGCTGGGCGATCGGCACTTGGGCATTGGCGTTGTTCAAGGCGTTCCAGGCCAGACCCAGCTCTTCGTTCAACACGCGCAAGGCGTTGTTGCGAATATCCAGTGCCTGGTTGGACAGGTAGGACTTGGATTCCAGATCAGCCTTGTTACTGCCGCCGGCATACAGATTGAAGCGCATGCGCAACATGGCCTGCCATTCATTGCTGTGACCGTTCTGGCCGTCGAGATCGTTGTCGGCACTGCGACCCAATTCGGCATCGAAGCGCGGGTAGAAGCTCGACTTGGCGGCTGCGTACTGTTTCTCGGCAGCGGCAATGTCAGACTCGGCGGAACGCAGGATCGGGCTGTTTTCCAGCATCTGCGCCCGGGCTTCATTGAGGTTGGCCGGCAACAGCGCCATGAAATCGGCAGGACGCTCCAGCTGATCGGGCATCTGGCCGACGGCGCTGAGGAAGTTGGTCTCGGCGTCGGCCAGGTTGGTCTGCTCGGTGATCAGGTTGTTGCGGGCCTGAGCCATACGCGCTTCGGCCTGATCGAGGTCGGCGCCGCTGCCCACGCCGCGCTGGGTGCGCAGTTTGATCTGGTCGAAAATCCGTTCGTGGCTCTTCAGGTTGTCGGTCGCCAGGCGCACGAACTCACGGCGGGTCAGTACATCGAGATACACCTGCGCGACGGTGAGCGCAGTGCGTTCGGACGTGCCCAACAAAGAATAAGCGCGGGAGTTAACGGTGGCTTGTTGACGCCCCACTTCACTCGACGTCGCAAAACCGTCAAAAACCATTTGCGACAACCGCACACTCGACTCGCTGCGGTTCAGGGTTTCCCAGTGATTGTTGTTGCCGGCAGCACGCGTGGTGACGCTGTCAGTGCCTTCGCGACCATAACCGCCCAGCAGATCGACCCGTGGCAGGTATCCACCTTTTGCTGCCTTTAACTGATAATCCGCGGCCAATCGACTGTTAACGCCTGCCTGGATTTCCGGATGGACATCCAGTGCCTGTTGCATGGCCTCCGGAAGGGTCTGCGCCTGAACAAAACTGGCGGCTACGGCGAAGGGTAAAGCCTTGAGCAGGTGCAAGCGCATTATTGAAGTTTCCCGGAATTGCTTGTCTTGAATCACTGCAGATGGTGCCGCTGCATCGGATGATGACAACTGGAATGACCGTATGTCGGAAAGTTGAATGTTGGAACTGAATCACACTCTGCGAGAGCGGTCGGCGCCGAAATATCAATGTGACATTACAGAGGCGAGTGTTTAGGATGACAGGCGCAAGGTCAATAGTTTGGCATAAAGTTTATAGCGAAAAAATACAGCCAATTTATTGACGAATAACCGCGTCAAAGTTGTGCCTCTAATATCTTGAAAGTACATCCAGACTGAACGCGATCAACCGCTCTCAGGTCCATGGACGTCTACTGAATGTGACACCCGGAGAGTCTTCAATGAGCAGTGTTGTGGCCATCGTCAAAAGCATTGTCGGTCAGGTTTTCGCTGTGTCCCCAGAGGGCGTGCGCCGCGTACTCGTTGAAGGCGATCGGTTGTTTGTCGGCGATCAGGTAGACACCGGTGCGGCTGGCGCCATTACGCTCGAACTGGCTGACGGCCGGACCCTGGACCTGGGCCGCGACACTCAATGGAGCGGCAGCGATTCGGATTCCAGCACTGACCTTGCACAAGCCACTGCACAAGCCGCGCCATCGGTTGAAGAGCTGCAGCAAGCCATCGTTGCCGGCGCCGACCCGACCACCGATCTTGAAGCCACCGCGGCCGGCCCGACGGCTGCCGGCACGGGCGGCGCGGCAGGTGGCGGCCACAGCGTTGTGATGCTGGACGCAACCGCTGGCCGGGTCGACCCGACCATTGGTTTCCCGACTGCGGGCATCGGCACTGCCGCTTTGGCTGCACAGAACACCATCGGCGGCCAGACTGCCGATACCAGCGCCAACGTGCAGCGCGAGTCGACCCTGGCCTTGAGCGCCACGCCGACCATCACCGAGGCCGGTGGTGTGCTGGTTTACACCGCGACGCTGAGCCAGGCTCCGCTGACGGACCTGATCATCACGTTATCCAACGGCTCGGTGATCGTGATCCAGGCCGGTCAGTTGACCGGTACCGTCAACGTCCCGCTCGCGCCAAACGACACCGTCTATAACGATCCGACCCAGATCGACGTGACCGTCACCGGCACCACGGGTGGCAGCGGCATCATCGTCACCCCGCCGACGACCCCGGCCGTGACCCAGGTCACTGACACCGTTGATACCTCCACGGTCACCTTGACCGCCGGCGCCAACGTTACCGAAAGCGGCCAGATCACCTACACCGCGACCTTGACCAACCCGGCCCAGACGCCGGTCACCATTACGTTGTCCAACGGCTCGATCATCACCATCGACGCCGGTAACACAACCGGCAGCGTGAACGTGCCGACACCGGTCAACGATGCCTATAACAACGGCAGCACGGTCACCACCACCATTACCGGTGCCACCGGCGGCAACTTTGAAAACCTGGTGCCAAACCCGGCCCCGGCCGTGACCACCATTACCGATTCGCCGGACACCACCACCGTCACGCTGACGGCGGGTTCGACGGTCACCGAAGGCGGCCAGATCACTTACACCGCCACCCTGACCAACCCGTCTCAAACACCGGTCACTGTCACCCTGTCCAACGGCTCGACCATCACCATCGAAGCCGGCAAAACCACCGGCACCGTGAACGTCGACACCCCGGCCAATGACGTTTATCAGAACGGCAGCACCGTTAGCACCACGATCACCGGCGCCACCGGCGGCAATTTCGAGAACCTGGTGCCGAGCACCGCGCCAGCGGTCACCACCATTACCGACTCGGCCGACAACACTGGCTTGAGCCTGACTGCCACGGGTACCGTCGTCGAAGGCGGCCAGATCACCTATACCGCGACACTGACCAACCCGGCGGGCACGCCGATGACTGTGACCTTGAGCAATGGCTCGGTCATCACCATCGAAGCGGGCAAGACCACCGGCAGTGTGACCGTCGATACCGCCGCCAATGACGTCTACAACAATGGCAGCACCGTCAGCACCACCATCACCGGAACCAGCGGCGGCAATTTCGAGCAGCTCACCCCGAGCATCGAGCCGGCGCAGACCACTATCACCGATTCGAAAGACAACACTGGCCTGAGCCTTACCGCCACCGGCACCGTCGTCGAAGGCGGCCAGATCACCTATACCGCGACACTGACCAACCCGGCGGGCACGCCAGTCACCGTGACCCTTTCGAACGGCGCAGTCATCACCATTGCTGCCGACGCGACCACTGGCAGCGTGACCGTCGACACCGCAGCCAATGACGTTTACAACAATGGCAGCACCGTCAGCACCACCATCACCGGAACCACCGGCGGTAATTTCGAGCAGTTGACCCCGAGCACCGAGCCGGCGCTGACCACCATTACCGACTCCAAGGATGAGACCGGCCTGAGCCTGTCGGCGTCCACCGAAGTGGCCGAGGGCGGTCAGATTGTATACACCGCGACCCTGACCAATCCGGCCGGCACGCCAGTCACCGTGACCCTTTCGAACGGCGCGGTCATCACCATTGCTGCCGACGCGACCACTGGCAGCGTGAGCGTCCCGGCACCGGCCGATGACGTCTACAAGGACGCCGGCAAAGTTGAAGCGACCATCAAGGACGCCACGGGCGGCAACTTTGAGAACCTGGTCACCAACCCGGCGGCTGCGGTCACCGAAGTGACTGACACGATCAATACGTCGACAGTCAGCCTGACGGCCAATATCACTGTGGCCGAAGGCGGCACCGTGGTTTACACCGCGTCCGTCACCGCGCCAGTGACCGGTTCGCCGGTTGTCGTGACCTTGTCCAACGGTCAAACCATCACCATTGCGGTGGGTTCGAGCAGCGCCAGCGTGAACTTTGTTGCGCCAAACGATGCCCTCGCCGGCGGCGGCTCTTTGAGCGTCAAAATCAACGACGCCAAGGGTGGCAATTACGAGAAGCTGGAAGTCGACGGCAAGCCTGCGAATACCTCGGTGACGGATTCTGCCGACACCACGACTATCAGCCTCAGCGCGACTGAGTCGGTCGCCGAAGGCGGTTCGATTGTTTACACCGCGAACCTGACAAACGCTGCTGGCACGCCAGTGACCGTCACCCTGAGCAACGGCGCGGTGATCACCATCGCCGCCGGCGCCAACAGCGGTTCCGTGACCGTCGCCGCCCCCGCCGATGACGTCTACAAAGACGCCGGAAAAGTCCAAGCCACCATCAAGGACGCCACGGGCGGCAACTTTGAAAACCTGGTCAAAGACCCGGCTGCGGCCGTCACCACCGTCACCGACACCCTCGACACTTCGGCGGTCACCCTGACCGCCACCAGCAGCGTGGCCGAAGGCGGCACCGTGGTTTACACCGCCTCTGTCGGCGCACCGGTCACCGGCTCGCCGGTTGTTGTGACCTTGTCCAACGGTCAGACCATCACCATTGGCATTGGCAAAAGCAGCGGCACGGTCAATGCCGTGGTCTCTAACGATGTGCTCAGCGGCCATGCGCCGTTGACCAATTCGATCACGAAAGTCAGCGGCGGCAACTACGAAAACCTGGTCGCCGATAAAACCTCGGTCAGCACCAGCGTGACCGACACCGTCGACACCACCACCCTGTCGCTTAGCGCCACTGGCAACGTCAAAGAAGGTGGCCAGATCACCTACACCGCCACCCTGACCCATGCGGCCGGCACCCCAGTGACCGTGACGTTGAGCAACGGCGCGACCATCACCATCGATGCCGGTAAAACCACCGGCACCGTGAAAGTCGACGCACCGAAAGACGACGTCTACAAGGACGCCGGCAAACTGGAAGTCACCATCAAGGACGCCGCGGGCGGCAACTTTGAAAACCTGGTCACCAGCCCGACCCCGGCCGTGACCAACGTCGCCGACACAATCAACACGACGCACCTGACGCTCAGCGCTGAAAAAACTGTACTTGAAGGCTCGCACATCACCTACACCGCGACCCTCACCAACGCCGCGCAAACGCCGGTGACCGTCAAGCTGAGCAACGGCGAGACCATCACCATCGACGCCGGCAAAACCAGCGGTTCGGTCACCATCGCGGCGCCAAGCGATGACGTCTACAAAGATGCCGGCAAACTCACCGTAAAAATGACTGATGCCAGCGGTGGCAACTTCGAAAAACTCGACATCAGCAAGGCGTCAGTAAGCACCACCGTCAAAGACACGGTCGACACGACGTCCCTGTCCCTGTCGGCCAGCCACACCGTCAGCGAAGGTGGCCAGATCACCTACACCGCCACCCTGAACAACCCGACAGACACGGCCATGACCGTGAAGTTGAGCAATGGCGCAGCGATCAACATCGCCGCTGGCGCCACCACCGGTTCGGTCAACTTCGCCGCTCCGGCGAACAGCCCGTACATCGACGGCGGCAAAGTTCAGGCTACGATCGCCAGCCAGAGCGGCGGCAACTTCGAAAAAGTCGTCGTCAATCATTCGCCGGCGGTCACCACGGTCACCGATTCTGCCGACACCACTGGCCTGAGCCTGAGCGCCACCGGTTCGGTCGCCGAGGGTGGTTCGATCGTCTACACCGCGACCCTGACCAATGCCGCTGGCACCGCCATGACCGTGACGTTGAACAACGGTGCGGTGATCCACATTGCCAAGGGCGCCACCACCGGTTCGGTGAACTTCGCCGCACCCAAGGATGACGTCTACAAAGACGCCGGAAAAGTTGAAGCCAGCATCACCAAGACCACCGGCGGCAACTTCGAAAACCTGGTGGCCGACAAGACCCCAGCGGTTACCGACGTGACCGACACCCTCAATACGTCGACAGTCAGTCTGACGGCCAACAGCACTGTGGCTGAAGGCGGCACCGTGGTGTACACCGCTTCGGTCAACGCGCCAGTGACCGGTTCGCCGGTTGTCGTGGCCTTGTCCAACGGCCAAACCATTACCATTCCGGTCGGCGCCAGCAGCGCCAGCGTGAAATTCACCGCACCGAACGACGCACTGGCTGGCGGCGGTTCGCTGAGCGTGAAAATCGACGGCACCACCGGTGGCAACTACGAAAACCTGGTGGCGAATCAAACCCCGGCAGTCACTTCGGTGACCGACGTTAAAGACACCACCACCCTGAGCCTGAGCGCTACGGATTCGGTAGCGGAAGGCGGTTCGATTGTCTACTCCGCGACGCTGACCAACGCCGCCGGCACACCGGTCACCGTGACTCTTTCGAACGGCGCAGTGATCACCATCGCCGCCAACGCTACCAGCGGCTCCGTCACCGTCAAGGCACCTG
>NZ_JASBRE010000053.1 GCF_029960815.1 Pseudomonas sp. AL03 | reverse complement strand
ATCCTGGGGAATCATAGCAAGGGTTTGCTTGGGTGTTTTGACACACTCTGGGTCGAAGGGGGCGGAGGTCACCATGCTTGTGGCGTAGCCGGTAGCCACAATGCCTTGTGTTGACAGGTCAAAGGCATGGACCGAGCCCATCCAAAAGGCTGCCACGAAAACCGGAGTGATCGATAGATGTGAAAGAAAACGCATGAGACTCGATAGCTGAAGGCGAGTCGCAAGGCTAGCGCAACGCCCGGTCTAGAGCCAGCGTCGAAACATTGGGACACGGCGGGCGTGTCCCACGTCAGTGATGCCGCTTAGATAGTCAGTATGGCTTGCGCCAGTTGTGCATCAGTCGCGTTCAGCTGAGGTGCCTGGTGGCGAATATGGTCAAGTGCGCTTTCCAGTTTCACGCCACGAATGGCGCCTTCGCTGGCAACGAAGCTGGCGGCGTCGTCACGGGCGGCGCGCACGATTTTGTCATCGCGAAAGGAAGAAGTGACATCGGAGGTCGCATCGGACGTTGCCTTGAGCGCGCCGACGACGGCATCGGTGGTCACGATAAAGCTGGTGGCGTGGGAATTGGCAGCCACGGCAAGCAGGGCTGCAGCGCTGAGCAGACGAAGTCGGGACATGGTGAAACTCCTTTGGAAAACCGATTGAGAGGTGGCGCAGTGTCTGTTGATTCAGACGCCAGTCATGCAGCGTTCGCCACGTTCTATTTGGATATTAGTCCTGTGAGTATCGGTTCGAACAGTCCCGTCTGTTCAAGTGGGAAACTAGCGCCAGAACGGTTTATCCAATTCGTTGAGACGATCCGCGTGGCTGATGCACAGGTCTGAGAGCTGCCGGTCATTGAGTTGGCCCAGTAAACGCCGGGTTCGGGCCCTTTCCAAGCTGTTCGCGAAGCTCCTCAGTAATCTACGAAACCAATGGGGGCGAGGCGTTGATTGAGGCGTGGAAATGGAAACATCCAGTAAGTGATTCATGGCGCGGTCCTTTTGCTGGTAGTTCGGGATTTCAGGGTGATCCCTTCCTGCCTACCGCAACAGACACACTATGCTGAAATTGTAATGGTTCAGTTTGTTGAATACTAAAACTGTACCTGTTAAGAGATCCCTCCACTGTATGACCTGAATTGATCCTCCAGAACGACAAAGCCCGTCGTGGTTTCCCACGACGGGCTTTGTTTTTTCAATTTGGATGCTGGCGGTGGACCCGGTGGGTCAGAGCCAGCGACGCTAACTTAGCGCCAGAAAGGCTTGCTCAGCTCTTCGTAGCGTTGTGCTTCGCTAATCCCGGCATCAGCCAGCAGACGCGAATCCAGACGAGCCAGTTGATGGCGGCTGGAGATGCGGCGCTGCCACAACATCAGGTTGGCGAGAACGCGAAGAGGCGTGGAAGCCTGGGTTTTTACAGCGTTGTCTTCGAAAAACAGCTCGGAACTGAGTGTACGTTCCATGGTTGACATCCTTCCGCTTGTGGCGGGATTAGGTAGTGGTTTAACTGATGCCAATGATCCTCTCGTTTGGCCAGTCTCTGTAGATACAGTTCACCTGTATTGTGAGGGACCAGTTAACTGTTAATGGGTGGTGTACTGGTCTAAATTGAGGTAACTGTACTTGTCAGCACTAATATGGTGCGTTTCTGATGATTTTACTGAAAAAGGTGGGTTATTTCGGTAGGAAATGACCGGTACAGCAGTACAGTTTTAAACGCATTTCTGCTTGGCAACAGCAAGCTGACGAAACTGTGTTTACGTCAGCGGCCATCTGTATCAATTACACCGCCAGCATTCGCCCGGTTTCTTCAAGGTTAATGTGCCAGCTCAGGGCATCACGCAGAATATGCGGCGTGTGCCCGCCGAGTGCACAAGCAGCTGTGAAGTAGTCATCGAGGGCTTGGCGATAGTCCGGGTGCACGCAGTTATCGATGATGACTCGAGCGCGCTCTCGCGGCGCCAGGCCACGCAAGTCCGCCAGACCGATCTCCGTGACAAGGATGTCAACGTCATGCTCAGTGTGATCGACGTGGCTGACCATCGGTACCACGCTGGAAATTGCGCCATCCTTGGCAATCGACTTGGTCACGAAAATCGCCAAATGCGCGTTGCGCGCAAAGTCGCCCGAGCCGCCGATGCCGTTCATCATCCGCGTGCCGCAGATGTGGGTGGAGTTGACGTTGCCATACAGGTCGAATTCAAGCGCCGTGTTGATGCCGATGATTCCGAGCCGACGTACCACTTCCGGGTGGTTGGAAATTTCTTGCGGGCGCAGCACCAGTTTGTCCTTGTAGCGCTCAAGGTTGCCGAAAACATCGGTATTGCGACGGCTTGACAAGGTGATCGAACTGCCGGAAGCGAAACTCAGCTTGCCGGCGTCAATCAGATCGAACGTCGAATCCTGCAACACTTCCGAATACATAGTGAGGTCTTCGAACGGCGAGTCGATCAGGCCACACATCACCGAGTTGGCGATGTTGCCAATCCCGGCTTGCAGCGGGCCGAGCTTGTTGGTCATGCGCCCGGCGGCCACTTCCTGCTTGAGGAAGTCGATCAGGTGGTCGGCAATGGCCTGAGTGTCGACGTCTGGCGGCAACACGGTGGACGGCGAGTCGGATTGATTGGTGATCACGATCGCGACGATCTTTTCCGGCGGGATCGGGATGGCCGTGCTGCCAATGCGATCATCAACCTTGACCAGCGGAATCGGGGTGCGAGTCGGCCGATAGGTCGGGATATAGATGTCGTGCAGGCCTTCGAGATTTGGGTTGTGCGCCAGGTTGATCTCGACGATCACCTGTTTGGCGAAAATCGCGAAGCTGGCCGAATTACCCACCGAAGTGGTCGGCACGATATGGCCCTGCTCGGTGATGGCCACGGCCTCAATCACCGCGATGTCTGGCAGTTTGAGCTGCTGGTTGCGCAATTGCTCAACGGTTTCCGAAAGGTGCTGATCAATGAACATCACTTCGCCGGCGTTAATGGCCTTGCGCAGGGTGCTGTCGACCTGGAATGGCATGCGTCGCGACAATACGCCGGCTTCGGTGAGCTGTTTATCGAGGTCGTTGCCCAGGCTGGCGCCGGTCATCAGCGTGATTTTCAGCGGGGTGATTTTGGCGCGTTCGGCCAGTGCGTGGGGCACGGCTTTGGCTTCGCCGGCGCGAGTGAAACCACTCATGCCGACGGTCATGCCGTCCTGAATCAGAGCGGCAGCGTCAGCGGCGCTCATCACCTTATCCAACAACGAAGGCAAGCGAATACGATCACGGTACATGGATTGTTATCTCGGGCAACGAAAGCAAGGTGTGCAGTCTAGTGATTAAAAAAAAATTCCTCCCGCTACCATGGTCGAATGCAGAGCCCTGATTTAGAGCCTTTGGTCGGTTTTTAGCGGGTAATAAAAAACCCCAGCCTACTAGAGGCCGGGGTTTTGGGTATTGCGCTGGAGCAGTCTTTAGTCGACGGCTTTGACCATGTCTTCGATGACTTTCTTGGCGTCGCCAAACACCATCATGGTTTTGTCCAGATAGAACAGTTCGTTGTCCAGACCGGCATAGCCGCTGGCCATCGAGCGTTTGTTGACGATCACGGTCTTGGCTTTATAGGCTTCGAGGATCGGCATGCCGGCAATCGGCGATTTCGGATCGTTCTTCGCCGCCGGGTTGACCACGTCGTTGGCGCCAAGCACCAACACCACGTCGGTCTGACCGAACTCGGAGTTGATGTCTTCCATCTCGAACACTTGCTCGTAAGGTACTTCGGCCTCGGCCAGCAGGACGTTCATGTGCCCTGGCATCCGCCCGGCGACCGGGTGGATCGCAAACTTCACAGTGACACCACGGTGAGTCAACTTCTCCGCCAGTTCCATCAGTGAGTGCTGGGCACGTGCCACCGCCAGGCCGTAGCCCGGCACGATGATCACGGTGTCGGCGTTGGTCAGCAGGAACGCGGCGTCGTCGGACGAGCCGGATTTCACCGGACGAGCTTCCTTGGCGCCAGCTGGACCTGCGGTATCCGTTGCACCGCCGAAACCGCCGAGCAGGACGTTGAAGAACGAGCGGTTCATCGCTTTGCACATGATGTACGAGAGGATCGCACCAGACGAACCCACCAGTGAACCGGCGATGATCAGCATCGAGTTGTTCAGCGAGAAGCCGATGCCCGCGGCTGCCCAACCGGAATAGCTGTTGAGCATTGACACCACCACCGGCATGTCGGCACCACCGATCGGGATGATGATAAGCACGCCCATCACGAAGGCCAGGGCCAACATCAGGGCGAAAGCACCGAGGTTGCCGGTCAGCATGAAGGTGATGCCCAGGCCGAGCGTCGCCAGGCCCAACACAAGGTTCAACTTGTGTTGGCCGCTGAACTGTACCGGTGCGCCCTGGAACAGGCGGAACTTGTACTTGCCCGAGAGCTTACCGAAGGCAATTACCGAACCGGAGAAGGTGATGGCACCAATCGCTGCGCCAAGGAACAGCTCCATGCGGTTACCGGCCGGAATCGAATCACCCAACTGCTTAACGATGCCTAGGGATTGCGGCTCGACCACCGCCGCAATGGCGATGAACACTGCGGCCAGACCGATCATGCTGTGCATGAAGGCGACCAGTTCCGGCATCTTGGTCATTTCAACGCGTTTGGCCATGATCGAACCGGCGGTGCCGCCGACCAACAGACCGACGATGACGTAGCCAATGCCCGCTGTAGCGAGTTCTGCGCCGAGTTTGTAGACCAGACCGACAGTCGTGATGATTGCCAGCGCCATGCCGAGCATGCCGAACAGGTTGCCGCGCCGCGACGTCGTCGGGTGCGACAGGCCTTTGAGGGCCTGGATGAAGCAGATCGACGCGATCAAGTAGAGCGTCGTGACGAGATTCATGCTCATTACTTGGACGCCTCTTCTTTTACTGCTTTCGGGGCTTTTTTCTTGAACATATCAAGCATCCTGCGGGTCACCAGGAAGCCACCAAACACGTTCACTGCCGCCAAAGCCACGGCCAAGGTGCCCATGGTCTTGCCCAGTGGCGTCACGGTCAAAGCTGCGGCCAGCATGGCGCCGACGATTACAATCGCCGAGATTGCGTTGGTTACCGCCATCAAAGGCGTGTGCAGTGCAGGTGTAACGTTCCAGACCACGTGATAACCGACATAAATCGCCAGCACGAAGATGATCAGGTTGTAGATACCGGGGGAGATAAGCTCTTCCATCGTCTGAATCCCTGCTTAGGCGTTTTTTCGGATGACTTGGCCGTCGCGGCACATCAGGCACGCGGCGACGATGTCGTCTTCTAGGTTTACTTCGAACTGGCCTTCTTTGTTGAAGACCAGCTTCAGGAAGTCCAGCAGGTTGCGCGCGTACAGGGCCGAAGCGTCTGCCGCGACTGCGCCGGCCAGGTTGGTCGGGCCGCAAATGGTCACGCCATTCTCGACGACGATCTGGTCAGCCACGGTCAGCGGGCAGTTACCACCCTGAGCTGCCGCGAGGTCGATGACCACCGAGCCTGGCTTCATCTGCGCCACGGTCTCCGCGCTCAACAACGTTGGCGCCTTACGGCCCGGGATCAGTGCGGTGGTGATGACAATGTCAGCCTGCTTGGCGCGTTCGTGCACGGCCAGGGCCTGACGTTGCATCCAGCTGGCGGGCATTGGTCGCGCGTAACCGCCGACACCAACGGCGCATTCGCGCTCTTCATCGGTCTCATAAGGCACGTCGACGAACTTGGCGCCGAGGGACTCGATCTGCTCCTTTACTGCAGGGCGTACGTCAGACGCTTCGATCACTGCACCCAGACGTTTCGCCGTAGCGATCGCCTGCAAACCGGCCACACCCGCGCCGAGAATCAGCACGCGCGCCGCTTTCACGGTCCCCGCAGCGGTCATCAACATCGGCATGAAGCGAGGATAGTGGTGAGCAGCCAACAACACGGCTTTATAACCGGCGATGTTGGCCTGGGAGGACAGCACATCCAGGCTTTGAGCCCGAGAGGTGCGCGGCGCGGCCTCCAGTGCGAAAGCGGTAATGCCGCACTCAGCCAGCTTGGCAATGGTTTCATTGCTGAACGGATTGAGCATGCCCACCACAACGGTGCCGCTTTTTATCAGCGTCAGTTCGCTGTCGCTGGGGGCGACCACCTTGAGAATCAGCTCGGCACCCAACGCATCGTTGGCGCTGCCAATCATTGCGCCTGCCGCTTCATAAGCACTGTCGACAACGCTGGCGTTAATGCCGGCGCCGCTTTGCACAGTGACCTTATGACCCTGGCCGATCAGCTTCTTGATGGTTTCCGGGGTTGCAGCAACCCGTGTTTCACCCGTCTGGGTTTCGAGAGGAACACCAATGTGCACGTCAAATCTCCTGCGTGATCTTAGTGAGTAAACCCAGGCACTTCGGATGGTGCGGCTGGGGCGGCCGATCAGCACGATCCCGCCAAATCAGGGCGGGGCGCGGCATTTTGCAGGCGAACTTAGTGCCCTTCAAGGGATTATGACGGGTGACGGAAAATTAACTACAAGTCACCCCGTGACCGAATGTCGCAACTAACCGGTTGAATTCCTTGCAGGCCGTGCCTTGTAAGGGTTCCTTTAAAATTGAAGAATTTACGTATTGGTCAGGTGAATGAGTCGTTATTGCTTCCCAATAGAGGCTCAAGGCCACGGAATCGGGCACTTCTAGGACGTTTGTACTGCTTGTCGGTACAGTATTCGAATATGCGACAAATACTTATATCTGTAGTGCTTCAATTTTGCTGACTACGGGGTCAGCTAATAAGGCTGAGCCTTTATCCTTCTAGGCTGTAACTCTGTGCCTGGTTGACCAACCAATCGCGAAATGCCCGTAAAGAGGCCGATTCTACCTTTCGCTCAGGAATCATCAGGTAATACGCCTTGATGCTTGATAGCGCCTGGGCGTTGGCAATGACCAAGCGCTTCTCGGCCAGTTCGCGTTGAATCAGGAACGGTGGAATCAGCGCTATTCCCATATCGTGCATGGCTGCTTGGGCAAGCATGGAGAATAGCTCGTAGCGCGGCCCTGTCATGTCTCGTGGGATATTAAGGTTCTGGGAGTCGAACCACTGGCGCCAGGCATAAGGGCGGGTGGTCTGCTGCAACAGGGGCAATTCGGCGATTTCGCCGGGAGACAGATTTGCCCTTTTCCCCAAGAGATTGGGGCTACACACCGGCATCGGATTTTCGCCCATCAGCCTGTGGGATTCGGTACCCGACCAGTCCGCGTCGCCAAAATAAATTGCGGCATCGAAGTCGGTGTCGGCAAACAGGAAGGGGCGTGTTCGGTTGGTGAGGTTGACCGTCACTTCCGGGTGCTTTTGCTGAAAGTCCTTGAGTCGTGGCAGCAGCCATTGAGTGCCAAAGGTTGGAACCACCGCCAGTTCGATCACGTTGGCGCCTTGCTGACCCATCACTGACAACGTGTCCCGCTCAACTGCATCCAGTTGAGTCGCTACCCGTCGGCTGTAGGAAAGGCCGGCCTCCGTCAGCTTGACCCCGCGTCGCGAGCGTCGGAACAGTTCTACGCTGAGGAACTCCTCAAGACTGGCGATCTGTCGGCAAATTGCGCCCTGAGTGAGCGAGAGCTCCTGGGCTGCCTTGGTAAAGCTTTCGTGGCGAGCTGCCGCTTCAAAGCTGATCAGGGCAGTTGTACTGGGGATTTTCCTGCGCATGTACGTCAACCTCACTAATACATCGCATAAAAGCTATTCTGCGATGTTACGGAGTGAGAAATTAGCACAACAGTATGCAAAATCCTCGTTTGCCGTGACGCCGAACCCGGCCTAGGATCAGTCCACGTTATTTGACCCGATTCGAGAGGACACACTCATGGGTGGTAAAGCTAGCTTCAACTGGATCGATCCCCTGCTGTTGGATCAACAGCTCACCGAAGAAGAACGCATGATCCGCGACACCGCTGAGCAATTCGCTCAACAGAAGCTTGCGCCGCGTGTTCTCGAAGCTTTCCGCCATGAAAAGACCGACCCAGCGATCTTCCGCGAGATGGGTGAGGTTGGCCTGCTGGGCGCGACCATCCCCGAGCAGTATGGTGGCAGCGGCCTGAACTACGTCAGCTACGGCTTGATCGCCCGTGAAGTCGAGCGTGTCGACTCCGGCTATCGCTCGATGATGAGTGTGCAGTCTTCGCTGGTGATGGTGCCGATCAATGAATTCGGTACCGAAGCCCAGAAACAGAAGTATCTGCCGAAGCTGGCATCAGGCGAATGGATTGGCTGCTTCGGTCTGACCGAGCCTGACCACGGTTCCGACCCGGGCGCGATGATCACTCGTGCACGCAAAGTGGAAGGCGGCTACAGCCTGACCGGCAACAAAATGTGGATCACCAACAGTCCGATCGCTGATGTGTTCGTGGTCTGGGGTAAGGACGACGCTGGCGATATCCGTGGCTTCGTTTTAGAGAAGGGTTGGAAAGGCCTGAGTGCTCCTGTGATTCACGGCAAGGTTGGTCTGCGTGCATCCATCACCGGCGAGATCGTCATGGACAACGTGTTTGTCCCTGAAGAGAACATCTTCCCGGATGTCCGTGGTTTGAAAGGTCCTTTTACGTGCCTCAACTCGGCACGTTATGGCATTTCCTGGGGCGCGCTGGGTGCTGCCGAGTTCTGCTGGCACACCGCTCGCCAGTACACCCTGGATCGTCAGCAGTTCGGACGCCCACTGGCCGCCACTCAGCTGATCCAGAAGAAGCTGGCCGACATGCAAACCGAGATCACGATGGCGTTGCAAGGCTGCCTGCGTCTGGGTCGTATGAAAGATGAGGGTACTGCGGCGGTCGAGATCACTTCGATGATGAAGCGCAACTCCTGCGGCAAGTCCCTGGACATTGCTCGCATGGCGCGCGACATGCTGGGTGGTAACGGTATTTCCGATGAGTTCGGTGTGGCTCGCCATTTGGTCAACCTGGAAGTGGTGAATACCTATGAAGGTACGCATGACGTCCACGCACTGATCCTCGGTCGTGCACAGACTGGCATCCAGGCGTTCTATTAATAGGAGAACGGTCATGGGCGCGCTTTCGCATCTACGGGTACTGGATTTATCGCGGGTGCTGGCCGGGCCCTGGGCTGGACAGATTCTTGCTGACCTCGGTGCCGAGGTGATCAAGGTCGAGCGACCGGGCAATGGCGATGACACGCGTGCCTGGGGGCCTCCCTTCCTTAAAGACGCTTATGGCGAGAACACCAGCGAAGCTGCTTATTACTTGTCGGCCAATCGTAACAAGCAATCGGTCACCATCGACTTCACGCGCCCAGAGGGGCAAAAGCTGGTGCGTGAGTTGGCGGCCAAGTCGGACATCCTCATCGAGAACTTTAAGGTGGGTGGTCTGGCGGCTTATGGGCTGGACTATGAGTCGCTAAAGGCGATCAATCCGAATCTGATCTATTGCTCGATTACCGGTTTTGGCCAGACCGGCCCATACGCCAAACGCGCGGGTTATGACTTCATGATCCAGGGGCTTGGCGGTCTGATGAGCCTGACTGGGCGTCCCGAAGGCGACGAAGGTGCTGGCCCGGTAAAAGTCGGCGTGGCGCTGACGGACATCTTGACCGGTCTCTACTCGACGGTGGCTATCCTGGCGGCACTGGCTCATAGGGATCACGACGGCGGCGGTCAGCATATTGATATGGCGCTGCTGGATGTTCAGGTGGCCTGTCTGGCTAACCAGGCAATGAATTACCTGACTACAGGTAATGCTCCGACGCGCCTGGGTAATGCTCATCCGAATATCGTGCCTTATCAGGACTTTCCTACGGCGGATGGAGACTTCATCCTCACCGTCGGTAATGACGGGCAGTTTCGCAAGTTTGCTGAAGTAGCAGGTCAGCCGCAGTGGGCGGATGATCCACGTTTTGCGACCAACAAGTTGCGGGTGGCGAATCGTGCGGTGTTGATTCCGCTCATACGCCAGGCGACGGTGTTCAAGACGACTGCTGAGTGGGTGCTGCAGCTTGAGCAAGCAGGCGTGCCATGCGGCCCGATCAATGATCTGGCTCAGGTGTTTTCCGATCCTCAGGTTAAGGCGCGTGGGTTGGCGATTGAGTTGCCTCATGTGCTGGCAGGGATGGTGCCGCAGGTGGCGAGTCCGATTCGTCTGTCCGAAACGCCTGTGGAGTACCGCAATGCGCCCCCTTTATTGGGTGAGCACACATTGGAGGTTCTGCAGCGAGTGTTGGGTCTGGATGCTGGGGTCGTGGCGGCTTTCAAAGAGGCTGGGGTGCTCTGAGAATCCCTTCTATATAGAAGGATTGGTTTTGCTCTCCGATATAGAGGGAAACGGGCTGTTTCCGGCTTTCTACAAGTGATTGATAGAAAAGCGTAATTAGGTGTTGACGGCAGATTCTGGAAGTCTATAATTCGCCCCACTTCCGGCGCAGTCGAAA